>NZ_JACARC010000145.1 GCF_013386825.1 Pseudomonas sp. IPO3778 | reverse complement strand
CCGCCTAAAAGCAACCTGACAAGGCCCGTCGAAGCCCTTTTGCGGCTCAGTAAATTCCAATCGCACAGCGTCATGCCAACGGCCGTTGGCAAATATCTGAAGCATCAATCGGTAGGTGGTCGCCATCTGCAATTTAATGCACCTATAGGGGAATTGGGTCACTCAAAAATGCAATATAGTGCATAAACCGCTTTGTCGCAGATTATATTTATGCATTAAAATGCATATCCTGATGAAGTCATGGCCCTACAACGCAATAAAATGCAAATCTACTCCCATTTTGCTCCCCGCCATCATTCTGTAAAA
>NZ_JACARC010000144.1 GCF_013386825.1 Pseudomonas sp. IPO3778 | reverse complement strand
GAGGCTGCATGTTCTTATGAAAAAGTACGACAAGTATTGCTTTCGCCGGAGTGTGGCTCCGCTGAGGACTTATTGAAGCGGCTCCAATAGGCAGTAGGCGCTGTGCATGAGGCATGGTCGAGACTTGGCCCTGCGCCGGCGTAAGCTGGGGCAGCGGTCAATCCAGACAGGGAGTCGGAGACAGCTATGTCCTCAGGGGACGACAGGTGGTTGCGATTTGATTAGCAGTTGCTTAACATTGACCATGACTACGCAGACAGCAGAAAATTTGTCGGCGGAGCTGCGAAGGCCCAGGCAAGCCGGGGTCATATGAAGGGA
>NZ_JACARC010000143.1 GCF_013386825.1 Pseudomonas sp. IPO3778 | reverse complement strand
AACAGATTCCATTCTGCCATCTCGCTGACATATTACAAGTCTTGACTTATCCGTAGGGCGCTTCCTTAACACCTAGGGGCAACCCTGATAAAGGTCGTCCGAGAAGGACAAGAAAGAAAATTTTGTAGCAACGAGACAATAATCAGTGGTATCGCCGGATTTACCACCTGCCAGATCACTCCAAGCACTGATGTGTACTGCACGAGAATCGTCCGACGAACGGTTCAGGAGTTCACTGCAATACCCATGGAAGCTCTACCCGCGCCCTGCAGTCATAGACTTTTCACGTCGATTCCATCCAACGATGACACTTAACAGCGGCCCCAGCAGCATTCCAATTATCAAGGCCACCACCACAAACACCGATACGGGCATCTGCCCGGTCACCAACCCCAGGAATGAAAGAGACACACCCTGCTGGTTTTCCAGCACGAACCCTAACACTGCCAGCACGACAATCAGCATCGCCAGCACGAGAACAACGCGCTTAATCCCACG
>NZ_JACARC010000142.1:285-526 GCF_013386825.1 Pseudomonas sp. IPO3778 | reverse complement strand
ACCGCCCGCGACATCGCTGCCGAGAAAATGCTCGGCCAGGACGCCACGTTCAGCTTGTACGGCGCGCCGCAGCAATCGCCGATGCGCGGTTTCATCCCGCCGCCTGCCAGGCAGTTGCGCACGCTGCATGGCGTGGTCACCGGCTTCAAACGCCTCTCCGGTTCCGTTGATGAGGCCCGCTAGGAAATCACCCTGGAACCCCACTTTGCCCTGCTGGGGCGAGGCCAGCAGTTCCGCATCT
>NZ_JACARC010000142.1:0-198 GCF_013386825.1 Pseudomonas sp. IPO3778 | reverse complement strand
CGTCGAAAGCATCCTGCGCAACCGCCACGACTTTGAAGGTCAGGACTTCTTCTTCAACCTGGTGCGCGACTACCCCAAGCGCGACCAGGTCATGCAGTACGGCGAGAGCGATCTGGCCTTCATCACCCGCCTGTTGGCCGATGTGGGCATCTGGTACCGCTTCACCCGCGATGAACGCCTGAACATCGAGGTGGTGGA
>NZ_JACARC010000141.1:416-656 GCF_013386825.1 Pseudomonas sp. IPO3778 | reverse complement strand
GCTTTTAAGGCGCTTTTGAAGCCAGACGATATGTGCCTTGATGTCCCGTCGAAGCGCCTTGAATACCGCCTGTTTCAATCGAGACTCTTCCGCCACGATCATATCGATGAGCTGGCGGCGTCGAGTCAGTAGATCCGCCAGTTCGCGAGCGTGTTCATCTGGCATCTCCCGAATCTCGGGTTTGACCGCCTGGGCAAACTCCGCAATCACCTGGGCATCCAGAGCGTCGGTTTTCGCCAG
>NZ_JACARC010000141.1:0-410 GCF_013386825.1 Pseudomonas sp. IPO3778 | reverse complement strand
AAATCACGAACCTGACGGGGATTGACAACAACAACGGGTAATCCAGCAGCACAAAGCTCGGCAGCGGCAAGCCGCTCATATCCACCAGTCGCTTCCAGCACCACCAAAACCGGCTCCTGAGCCTTGAGATGTTTAGCTAAACGCTGGATATCTTCTTGAGTATTGAAAAACTGTTCGACTTGGCCAGTAGTGCTGACGAATGAGTCGAGCTTGTTTTTGGAAACATCAATTCCGACGAACGCAGAGTCATGGTCCATAGCGTTTTCCTCACGTCCAACCTTGCAGAATCGGGCTTTGCGCCCAGGCAACCGTTCGGACTAGTTTAGGAAGAAACCTGCTCCGACCCATGCTCACTCACGATCTCGAAATCTGAGGGCACCACGGTCTGAAGCAGGTGAAAATAATCTTAC
>NZ_JACARC010000140.1 GCF_013386825.1 Pseudomonas sp. IPO3778 | reverse complement strand
GGCCGGTGCCATCGGCATCGTCCGCCCCTGGTCAGTTATTAACCGAGACCCTGGCAGGCGCCCAAATGCGCACCCAGTTTCCCGGTGGCGCACTGTCCGCCACCAGTAACGTGCTGGGTCAGACCACTGAAGGTGTTCCGCTCAAGCGCGGTTTTTTCGCAGGGGTGAACGCGCACTTTCATCCGTTGGACAGCCTCAAGGAAATGGGCAAGGGCATTCAGCATCACTTCACCGGTCGCCAGGGCCTGGAAAGCGTCTACACCGAAAACAAACACCTGCACGAGCAACTCAAGGCGCTTTCCCAGGCCAGGCCGGTTCCCGGCGATATTCAGTCGCGCCTGGAAACCCTGAGCCAGTCGGGGCCGCGCGAGGCGTTGGCCAAGGCCATCAGTGAAGCACTGGCCAAGGTGGAAAAAGACAGCAAGTCTGCGGCGCAAC
>NZ_JACARC010000016.1 GCF_013386825.1 Pseudomonas sp. IPO3778 | reverse complement strand
CACAAAATTTCTGACACCCCCATAGCGGCCGTTACCGCAGCAACGGATATGTACACCATAAAACCCGACCCCAGGCCCCACCCCGGCATCAACAGCCCCTAAACACCCCGGGCCGCTTCTCGACCATCGCCCGCACACCCTCCTTGGCATCTTCACTGTTAAGCAGCTTCTCCACCAACACCGGCAACCCGGCCGCCGCTGCTGTCTCCCCCTCCATGCGCGCCTGTCGCGCCGACATCAGCGTCGCCTGCACCCCCAACGGCGCCTGCTGTGCAATACGGTTCGCCAAGACCACCGCCCGGGGCAGCAGATCCTCGCTGGCCATCACCTCCTGCACCAACCCCAACCGCAGCGCTTCGTGGGCATCAAACTCATCCCCAGTGAGCAGCCAGCGCATGGCATTCCCCCACCCTGCGACCTGATGAAACCGCAACGTCGCGCCCCCAAAAGGAAAAATCCCACGCTGCACCTCCATCTGCGCAAAGCGAGTGTTGCTGGCACACAGATTGATATCCGCCGCCAGCATCAGCTCTATACCGATGGTCAGGCAGTAGCCCTGGGCCGCCACAATCACCGGCTTGCTGACCCGGGGCCCGGCAAAAACACCCCACGGATCACAGCCACCCAGCGGCGGCTGCCAGCCCTGCGCCATGGTTGGCCCCACATTGGCCAGGTCCAACCCGGCGGTAAAGTGGTCGCCATGCCCAAACACAATGGCTACCCGCGCCTCCTCATTACGATCAAATTCGCCATACGCCAGGCTCAATTCATTGAGCAATTCCAGGTCAAACGCATTGCGCTTGGCCACGCGATCCAGGCCCAGCAACAAGATATGGCCCTGCTGTTCACGGCTGACGCGGCTGCTGGTGGCTGGGTTCATGGCGTGTGCCCTCGGGCGCAAAGGAGGTTTCGGACCGAAGGGCCCGCTGTTAGGGGTGAACCGTTTAAGCGTCATGACCAGCAGGGCCGGGCCTTTGAAAAATAGACCCTGCTGCCTGGAAGCGCAAAGCCTTTGATGCAGAGCCGTTTACCTGTGTTTTCCGATAAAAAAAGCTCCCTTTTTCAGCGATTTCCGGTATAGTGCGCGCCGGCCTTTAACCGGGCCGCGTTTAGGTAGCGCAATTCCCCGAAGTCAGCTTCGGCTGCACGTCCGCACAGCGGACTCTCCCTTGACGAATCTTTTTCATTCATTCGTTTTCGCAAATCCCCGCCGACAAAGCAGCCAGGGCGACTCTTGAGTCTCAACACGGCATGCGCAGCTTTGGAGCATGGGTCTTTGCGGATGCACTTAGAGGCAGACCCATGACCCAGGAAACCGGCGGCTTCGCCGCTTTTAATCTTAACCCGAATATTCTTGCTGCCGTCATCGCGACTGGCTACGAAGAACCTTCGGCTATTCAGCAGCAATCGATCCCGATCATCATGGCCGGCCAAGACATGATTGGCCAAGCGCAAACCGGTACCGGTAAAACCGCCGCGTTCGCCCTGCCAATCCTGCACTGCATCGATCCTGCCAAGCGCGAGCCGCAAGCCCTGATCCTGGCGCCAACCCGTGAGTTGGCGCTGCAAGTAGCAACCGCTTTCGAAACCTACGCCAAGCAAATGCCGGGCGTTACCGTTGTGGCCGTTTACGGCGGCGCGCCTATGGGCCCACAACTGAAAGCAATCCGTAACGGCGCACAGATCGTTGTCGCCACGCCGGGCCGTCTGTGCGACCACCTGCGTCGCGACGAAAAAGTCCTGTCGACCGTGAACCACCTGGTTCTGGACGAAGCTGACGAAATGCTCAAGCTGGGCTTCATGGACGACCTGGAAGTCATCTTCAAGGCACTGCCAGCCACCCGTCAGACCGTACTGTTCTCGGCTACCCTGCCACAGTCGATCCGTGCCATTGCCGAACGCCACCTGCGCGATCCGCAACACGTGAAAATCCAGACCAAGACTCAGACCGTTACCGCGATCGAACAGGCTCACCTGTTGGTTCACGCTGACCAGAAGACCTCGGCTGTATTGAGCCTGCTGGAAGTCGAAGACTTCGACGCCCTGATCATGTTCGTGCGCACCAAGCAAGCGACCCTGGACCTGGCCAGTGCCCTGGAAGCCAAAGGCTACAAAGCCGCTGCGCTGAACGGTGACATTGCCCAGAACCAACGTGAGCGCGTCATCGACTCCCTCAAGGATGGCCGTCTGGACATCGTTGTGGCGACCGACGTTGCTGCCCGTGGCCTCGACGTTCCACGTATCACCCACGTGTTCAACGTTGACATGCCTTACGATCCAGAGTCCTACGTTCACCGTATCGGCCGTACCGGCCGTGCGGGCCGCGAAGGTCGTGCACTGCTGCTGGTGACTCCACGTGAGCGCCGCATGCTGCAAGTGATCGAGCGTGTAACCGGTCAGAAAGTTGCCGAAGTCCGCCTGCCGGATGCCCAGGCCGTTCTCGATGCCCGCATCAAGAAACTGACCAACAGCCTGTCGCCGCTGGTGGCTGACGCTGAATCGACCCACGGTGATCTGCTGGACCGCCTGACTGCCGATATCGGTTGCACCCCGCGTGCCCTGGCTGCAGCCCTGCTGCGCAAGGCGACCAACGGTCAGGCCCTGACCTTGGCTGCCATCGAGAAAGAACGCCCACTGGTACCGAACAACGCCCCGCGCGGTGATCGTCCAGAGCGTACCGGTGACCGTCCGGACCGTGGTGATCGTGAGCGTCGTGCTCCGGTTCCATTGGCTGAAGGCCGTGCCCGCTGCCGTACCGCGCTGGGCGCGCGTGATGGCATCGCTGCCAAGAACCTGCTGGGCGCTATCCTCAACGAGGGTGGCCTGGCACGTGAAGCGATCGGTCGCATCCAGGTGCGTGACAGCTTCTCCCTGGTGGAGCTGCCGGAAGATGGTCTGGAGAAACTCCTGACCAAGCTGAAGGACACTCGCGTTGCCGGTAAGCAGTTGAAGCTGCGTCGCTACCGCGAAGATTGATCCGCCCCTGGGCTGATTGATCGAACATAAAAAATCCCCGACTGGTTCGGGGATTTTTTTTGCCTGTGATCAAGCGAAACGATAGATATCCATGCCCAGCGCGCCCAGCGTGAAGCCTTGGTGGGCGGCGCTGAACTCACCACCGGCGCCCCGGGCGAAATACAGCGGCAGCAAATGCTCGTCGCTGGGATGGCTGCGCACGGCATGAGGTGCCTGGCGGCGATAGTCATGCAGGGCCGCTTCGTCGTTGTCGGCCAGTTTGCTGACCATCCAATCGCGAAAATCCCGGGCCCAGGGCTCGATGCTCTCCGGCCCGGCGTGCCAGTCCAGTTCCCCGAGGTTATGGGTGATGCTGCCGGAACCGATCAGCAGCACGCGTTGCTCCCGCAGGCTCGCCAGTGCGTGGCCGACACGGGTTTGCAGGGCAGGGCCCATGCGGCTTGGCAGCGATACTTGTACCACCGGAATATCAGCGGCCGGGTACATCAGTGACAGAGGCACCCAGGTGCCATGGTCGAAGGGGCGCTGGTCATCAATGCGTGCCTCCAGGCCATCAGCCTTGAGCAATTGCACAATGTGAGCGGCCAGTTGCGGGTCGCCCGGCGCCGGGTACTGCACTGCAAACAGTTCGCGCGGGAAGCCGCCGAAGTCGTGCCAGGTCTCGGGTGCGGCGCTGCCCGTCACGAGTAAACCCTGGCTTTCCCAGTGTGCCGAGACCACCACAATGGCTTTGGGCCGTGGCAGCTCGGCGGCCAGGCGCTTGAGTGCCGGGCCGCTGGCGCCGGGTTGCAGGGCGAGCATGGGCGAACCGTGGGAGATAAACAGGCTGGGGAGCATGATCGAGTCCTGAGGGTTAAGATGGGACCATCTTCAATCAGATCATTGATCTAAATCTAATATAAGTTTTAGCGCTATTTGATCTAATTTTTAGGGTGAATTATGGAGCCTGGATTTTGGCATGAGCGTTGGGCGCGTAATCAGACGGGCTTCCATCTGCCTGAGGTGAACCCTTACCTGCTGCGGCATTGGCCCGGCCTGGGTGTGGCGAGCGGGGCGCAGGTGCTGGTGCCGTTGTGCGGCAAGAGCCTGGACCTGGTATGGCTGGCGAGTGTAGGGCATCGGGTGATGGGGGTTGAACTGTCGGAAAAGGCCGTTGAAGAGTTCTTCAGCGAGCAGGAACTGACGCCTCAGATCCGTCAGCGAGGTGCATTCAAGGTGTTTCAGGCAGGCGCCATCGAGGTGTGGTGTGGGGATTTCTTCGCGCTGGATGCCGACGCGGTGGCTGGCGGCGCGGCGCTTTACGACCGTGCGGCGTTGATTGCCTTGCCGCCGTTGATGCGGGAGCAGTATGCCGCGCACTTGAACCGGATCCTGACGAGAGGCAGTCGTGGCTTGTTGGTCACCCTCGATTATGAACAGACGCAGAAGGCTGGCCCGCCGTTTGCGGTGAGCGACGAGGAAGTGAAGTGGCTACTGGGCCCGCACTGGCGCCTGGATGTACTGGAGGAACAGGACATTCTTGGGGAAAGCTGGAAGTTTGTTCAGGACGGTGTCACACGCCTGGACGAGCGGGTTTACCGGTTGGCCTGGGGCTGAATCGCGGCCACAAAAAAGGGGCGATTGAATCGCCCCTTTTTTAGTCGCTATCAGCCGCGACGACGCAGCGCGTCAATCCGCTCTTCCAGCGGTGGGTGGCTCATGAACAGGCGAGCCATGCCCTGCTTGATGCCACCGTTGATGCCAAAGGCCGTCAGGGTGTTCGGCATGTGCACCGGCAAGCCCTGTTCGGAGCGCAGGTGTTGCAGGGCGCTGATCATTGCGCCGGTACCGGCCAGGCGTGCGCCGGCTTCGTCTGCGCGGAACTCCCGTTTGCGCGAGAACCACATCACGATCGAGCTGGCGAGGAAGCCCAGCACCAGTTCGGCGAAGATGGTCGCCACGTAGTAGGCCATGCCTTGGCCCTGTTCGTTCTTGAAGATCACCTTGTCAACGAAGTTGCCGATGATCCGTGCAAAGAACATCACAAAGGTGTTCACCACGCCCTGCACCAGAGCCAGGGTCACCATGTCACCGTTGGCCACGTGGCCGATCTCGTGGGCCAGCACTGCCTTGATCTCGTCGGGCGAGAACCGCTCCAGCAAGCCCTGACTGACGGCTACCAGCGCGTCGTTCTTGTTCCAGCCGGTGGCGAAGGCGTTGGCTTCATAGGCCGGGAAAATCCCGACTTCGGGCATCTTGATCCCGGCTTCGCGGGACAATTGCTCGACGGTTTGCAGCAGCCATTGCTCATGCCGGGTGCGTGGCTGGGTGATGATCTGGGTGCTGGTGCTCATCTTCGCCATCCACTTGGAGATGAACAGCGAGAAAATCGAACCGGCAAAACCAAAGACTGCACAGAAGATCAGCAGCTGATTGAGGTTCAGATCAACCCCGTTGGCCGCCATGATCCCATTGAAGCCGAACAGGCTCAGCGTGATGCTGGCAATCAGCACCACCGCCAGGTTAGTGGCCAAGAACAGCAGAATGCGCATCATGGTTGTAGAATTCTCCTCATGCTTAATATGTCGCGTACTGCGGGGTATATAAGGTGCGGCATGGGGCTATTCAACCGAGGGACTATTTCAAACTGTGTCCTACAGCCTGAATGTAGAGCCTTGAAGGGAATTTCCGAGGCTTGGGATGGCTCGAGAGTCCCGCTCCATGACCTTGCGGCCCTGTAATTATAGGGTGGTGCCCGAGCCAGGGGGGAGCCGGTGAGCGTAAAAGCGAAAGCGGCCCGCGCAGGGCAAAGAAGTGTTGCCAGATAATCGCTGTACGACCGCTGGCGGGCCGTACAGCGCAATGTCCATTACTGGCGATAGGACTTCAGGAAGTTACCGATACGACCGATGGCCATCTCCAGGTCATCCACCCGCGGCAGGGTGACCACCCGGAAGTGATCCGGCCACGGCCAGTTGAACGCCGTACCCTGGACCACCAGCAGCTTTTCCGACAGCAGCAGGTCGAGTACGAACTTCTCGTCGTTGAAGATCGGGCACACTTTCGGGTCGATGCGCGGGAAGGCATACAGCGCGCCCATGGGCTTGACGCAGCTGACACCCGGAATCGCGTTCAGCAGCTCCCAGGTGCGGTTGCGCTGCTCCAGCAGGCGGCCTTGCGGCAGTACCAGGTCGTTGATGCTCTGGTAGCCGCCCAGCGCGGTCTGGATCGCGTGCTGGCTCGGCACGTTGGCACACAGGCGCATGTTGGCCAGCATGTCGATGCCTTCGATATAGCTCTGGGCATTGTGCTTGGGCCCGGAAATCGCGATCCAGCCGGAACGGAAACCCGCCACCCGGTAGGATTTCGACAGGCCGTTGAAGGTCAGGCACAACAGGTCCGGGGCCAGGGAGGCGGTGCAGATGTGCACCGCGTCGTCGTACAGAATCTTGTCGTAGATCTCGTCGGAGAACACCACCAGGTTGTGCTGGCGGGCCAGTTCGAGCATGCCCAGCAACACTTCCTTGGAATAGACGGCGCCGGTGGGGTTGTTCGGGTTGATGATCACCAGGGCCTTGGTGTTCGGCGTGATCTTGGCCTTGATGTCGGCCAGGTCCGGGAACCAGTCGGCGCCCTCGTCACACAGGTAATGCACCGGATGGCCACCGGCCAGTGTTACGGCGGCGGTCCACAGCGGGTAGTCAGGGGCCGGCACCAGCACTTCGTCGCCGTTGTTGAGCAGGGCCTGCATGGACATCACGATCAGTTCGGACACGCCGTTGCCCAGGTAGATGTCTTCGATGCCGACACCTTCAACCTGCTTTTGCTGGTAGTACTGCATGACGGCCTTGCGGGCACTGAACAGGCCCTTGGAGTCGCTGTAGCCTTGGGCAGTGGGCAGGTTGCGGATCACGTCCTGGAGGATTTCTTCCGGCGCTTCGAAACCAAAGGGGGCCGGGTTGCCAATGTTCAGCTTGAGGATGCGATGGCCTTCCTCTTCCAGGCGTTTGGCGTGCTTGAGCACCGGGCCGCGAATGTCGTAGCAGACGTTGGCGAGCTTGTTCGATTTGCTGACCTGCATGGCGATGTGATCCTGAAAATGAACGATCCAGACGGTGTGAAGACTACCGTGCTGAGAATCCTGCGTTGGCCTGACCCATAAATACGTTTGAATGCCGGTAACGCGGGTGCCAGACTGGCGCTTTGACGAGGCGCAATCATACGTGCCGCCTGATCCATGGAAAAGACACAGATCAGGCTTTTTCAGTTGCCGAGGTGTACCGATGGAAAAGTTGCAGAAAACCGTTGATGAATGGAAGGCCATGCTCGATCCGGAGCAGTACAACGTGTGCCGCCTCAAGGGCACCGAACGACCGTTCAGCGGCAAGTACAACGGCACCAAGACCGATGGCGTCTACCACTGCATCTGCTGCAATGAGCCGCTGTTCGATTCGAACGCCAAGTTTGACTCCGGCTGCGGCTGGCCCAGCTTCTACGCGCCGATTGCCGAGCAGGCGATGGTCGAGATTCGGGATATCAGCCACGGCATGGTCCGCACTGAAGTCACCTGCGCCAAGTGTGATGCGCACCTGGGGCACGTGTTCCCGGACGGTCCGCCGCCGACCGGTTTGCGTTATTGCATCAATTCGGTGTGCCTGGACCTGGTGCCACGCTAAACCCTGGACCTCCTGCGGGCCTTTGCGCCCGCCGGGGCTGTTATATCGAGGTATAAGTCCGGGTAATTAAATTGCACACAATTGAATTGCCTACTATCTTTCGGTTCTTCCTATCTCTTTCGAGGCATTGCCATGAGCGACAACCTGCTGAGCATCCCTTGCACCACCATCAAGGGTGAGCAAAAGACCTTGGCCGATTTCGCCGGCAAGGCGATTCTCGTGGTCAACACCGCCAGCAAATGCGGGTTCACCCCGCAATACAAGGGGCTGGAGGAGCTTTGGCAGCACTACAAGGACCAGGGCCTGGTGGTGCTGGGCTTTCCCTGCAACCAGTTCGGCAAACAGGAACCGGGCAATGAAGGGGCCATCTCCGAATTTTGCGAGCTGAACTTCGGTGTGAGCTTCCCGTTGTTCAAGAAGATCGACGTCAACGGCAGCGAGGCCCATCCGTTGTTTGTGCAGCTTAAAAAACAGGCCCCGGGTTTGCTGGGTTCCAAGGGCATCAAGTGGAACTTCACCAAGTTCCTGATCGGCCGTGACGGCAAGATGGTCAAGCGTTTTGCTCCGACCACCAAGCCCCAGGACCTGACCCAAGAGATTGAAGCCCTGCTCAAATGACCGACCTGTCCCTGGCCCTCGACGACCAACTGTGCTTCAAGCTCTACGCCGCCTCTCGCGCGGTGACCCGGGCCTACAAGCCAATGCTCGATCAGTTGGGCCTGACGTACCCGCAATACCTGGTGATGCTGGTGTTGTGGGAGTGGCAGGATGCAGCCTTGCCACAGCCCACGGTCAAGGCCTTGGGCGAGCGGTTGTTGCTGGATTCCGGCACGCTGACGCCGTTGCTCAAGCGCCTGGAGCAACTCGCCCTGGTCAGGCGTCAGCGCAGTGCACTGGATGAGCGTGAAATGCACCTGAGCCTGACGGCCGGGGGCCAGCAGTTGCGTGCCCGGGTGCTACCGCTGAAGGCGCGGCTGTTGTGTGACAGCGGGGTTGATCTGAACCAGGCCGATGCCTTGCGTGACGGCCTGGATCAGCTGTTGCGGCAAATCAAAGACTTGTCGTAGTCGGCACCCACAGGTCGAGCAGGGTCTTGAGCTCTTCACGGCGAAACGGCTTGGCCAGGTAATCATTCATGCCTGCCGCCCGGCAGCGCTCGCGCTCCTCCGACATGGCATTGGCAGTCAAGGCGACAATCGGCAGTTCCGGCCAGCGCCCGCTGCGACGGATCTGCCGGCTGGCTTCATAGCCATCCATCACCGGCATGTTGCAGTCCATCAACACCATGTCGAAGCTCTGTTCTTCCAGCCGCTTGAGGGCTTCACCACCGTGGGCGGCGACGATCACCTCGCACCCGAGCTTGCCGAGCATGCCCTTGGCCACCAACTGATTGACCGGATTGTCTTCCACCAGCAGGATGCGCGCCCGGTGAGCGAGTGGGCCGGTTTCCAGTTGAGTCAGGTCGAGGACCACGTCTGGATCGGTGCGCAAGTTGCGTTGCAGAATCTGATACAGCGCCGTGCGGCTCAGGGGCCGGGCCTGTTGCTGCAGGGGTGCCAGGGCCGCGACTTCTTCGCTGGGCATGAAGTTGCCGTAGGCGGTCACCACCAGGATCGGTGCGGTGATCCCCGGGCGCAGGCGAAACAGGCATTCGGGGCAGTCGGTGATCAGCAGGTCAGGGTTCTGCCCGCTCAAGTCATCGTCGATGGAGTAGCAGCGCGGCGCCAGGCTCCAACTCGGCAACAGGCTGGTGAGCAGTTCCGCCAGGCCACTGCTGGTGCTGGTGATCGCAATCACGTCCCCGGCCAACGGCGCCAGGCGCACAGCCGGCAGATGCGTGGGCAGTGGCAGGTCTGCGCAGAACTGGCTGCCAAAGCCTGCCTCGGAGCTGATGCTCAGACGTCCCTTCATGGCTTCGCACAGGTTGTGGGTCAGCGCCAGGCCCAGGCCGGTCCCGCCAAACTGGCGGGTGATGCCCGCACCCGCTTGGGTGAACGGCTGGAAAATCTTGACCTGAGCGTCCTGGGCGATGCCGATACCGGTATCACACACCTCGATCCTGACCCTGCCGGCCTGCGCGCTGAGGCGCACGTCCACCCGGCCAAAACGGGTGAACTTGAGGGCGTTGGACAGCAAATTGCTGACAATCTGCCGTACCCGTGTCGGGTCGCCCAGTACCTGGGCGGGAAACAGCGGGTCGATCAGGCACGTCAACTCGACACTGGGGGCGGCGTTTTGCGAGAGCAGGTTGGCGGTGTCTTCCACCAGCGAGCCGAGGTCGAACGGGATGCTTTCCAGCTCCAACTGACCGGCGTCGAACTTGGACAGGTCGAGGATATCGTTGAGCAGCTCTACCAGCACTTTGCCCGAGTCATGGGCGATCGACAGCTGCTGGCGCTGCTCGGCATTCAGCGGGCTGTCGAGGGAGAGGGCGATCATCCCCAGCAATCCGTTGAGGGGGGTACGGATTTCGTGGCTCATGTTGGCCAGGAAGGCGGCCCGTGCCTGAGCCATGCCCAAGGCCGTCATCTTCGCCGCTTCCAGTTCGTCGTTCGACAGGGTCAGGCGCTGGTTGATGGCCTTGAGTTCGGTGGTACGCGCGGAAACGATGTCTTCCAGTTGCCCGAGGTATTCCGTCAGGCGATTTTCGGCGTGCCGGCGTTGCTGGATTTCGGTCTCCATGTTTTCAAACTGCTGGTTCGCCACGTTGACCAGCACGCCGATCTCGTCGTGTTCGTGTCCCGGCGGGCAGTCCAGGCGCTCATGCTTGCGGGAGCTCAGCTCGCGAATAATGCCCACCAGCGGCTTGGTCAGCATCACGTAGAACAGCGCCAACAGGATCCCGATGAGGATCAGGCTGCGGGCGAAACCGTTGAGCAAGGTGATTTCGGCGCGGCGCAGGAAACGGCTGCCGAACGCGTAGGGGTCAACCTCCAGGCGCAGTACGCCGAGGGCGTCATTGGGCATGTGGGCGAGGAACAGCCGGTCTTCGAATTGGCGGTTGGCGCCAAACAGAAAGTCGCTGATGGGGCGGTAGGGGCTTTCCTTGCGGGGGCGATTGACGTCGGCCAGCACCAAACCGTTGTTGTCGACCAATTGTGCGCGGGTAATGGCAGGGGAGTGCAGCAGGCCCAGGGTCAGTTCCTGAGCCAGCTCGGCGTCGATGTTATAGGCGATGCGCGAAGCCGGGTTATGACTGATTTCAATCAGCGCGCGTATTTCACGGTTGATGGAAGCGTCTTCGCTGGCATAATCAATCCCGATCTGAATCAGGCTGAGCAAGGTTCCCAAGACGAATCCGACCAGCACTGTCAGTCTGGCTTGTTTATAAGACAAGCGGTGGGCGAACTTGATATCCATCGGGTGCGGTACCACTTTACGTTTCCTTTCGCCCGGCAAGCATAGCTGAACATCCACAGGCTCAAACTTGCCCGGCATGAATCGATTTTATTCGGTGCAGCCCTGTGTGGTCTGCCTCAGGGTTGCCAATACGCCATCTTTTACAAGAACTTGCCAGAGGAATAGTCGTGGATTCTCGATTGAATGCTTTTCTGGAGCGTGCCGACGCGGTACTTGCCCGCCTGGAACCCTTGTTGCCTGCCCCGCGCGAAGCCGTTGACTGGAACCATTGCCTGGCTGCCCGCTGGCAGCGCGAAGGCCGCAGCGGCTTTTTGTTGCCTCTGGAAGTCAGCCTGGACATGCGCCTGTCTGACTTGATCGGCGTGGATAAACAGCGTGAGCAACTGGCCCGCAATACCCAGCAGTTTCTCGATGGCCTGCCGGCCAACCATGCGTTGCTGTGGGGCTCGCGCGGTACCGGCAAGTCGTCCATGGTGCGCGCCTTGCTGGCCCAGCATGCCAAGGCCGGGTTGCGCCTGATCGAGATCGAGCGCGATCACCTGGCGGACTTGCCGCGGGTGGTCGAACAGCTGATCAAATTGCCACAGCGCTTTGTGCTGTTCTGCGATGACCTGTCCTTCGAAGCCGGCGAAAGCGATTACCGCGTGCTCAAGAGCGTGCTCGACGGCTCCCTGGAGCAGGCACCGGAAAACGTCTTGCTGTATGCCACCTCCAACCGTCGCCACCTGGTGCCCGAGAACCAGAGCGATAACGAGAACTGGAAGACAGTGGACGGCGAGCTGCATCCCAACGAAGCGGTGGAGGACAAGATCGCCCTGTCTGACCGTTTCGGCCTGTGGCTGTCGTTTTACCCATTCAATCAGGAGCACTTCCTGGATGTGGTGGAACACTGGATCGGAGAGTTGGCGAGCAAGGCCGGTTTGCAGTGGCAGCGTGACGAAGCGCTGGACATCCTGGCCGTGCGCTGGGCCACCGGGCGTGGCAATCGCAACGGCCGTTGTGCCTATCAGTTCGCCCGCTATTGGGTGGGCCTCAAATTGCTGGAGCGTCAGCCATGATCGATTTGCAAGAGGCCGGAACCGGCCTTGATGGTTACGCCATGCTCCATGCACAACTGGAATCGTTGCTGGCAGATGAGCGGGACTTTATTGCCAATGCTGCGCAGTTTTCCGCATTCCTGTTCAATCAGCTGGACGACTTGAACTGGGCGGGCTTCTACCTCAACCGCGATGAGGAGCTGGTGCTCGGGCCCTTTCAGGGGCAGATCGCCTGTGTGCGCATCCCCTTTGGTCGTGGTGTGTGCGGCGCGGCAGCGGCCTCGCGGCAAACCCAGCGGGTGGAGGACGTGCACGCCTTCCCGGGGCATATCGCCTGTGACAGCGCGTCGAACAGCGAGCTGGTCGTCCCGCTGGTCAAGGAAGGACGATTGATTGGTGTGCTGGACCTGGACAGTCCATCGCTGTCGCGGTTTACCCCGCAGGATCAGGCCGGCATTGAGCAGTTGGCGGCGATTTTCCTGCGGTTGACCGATTGCTGATGGGGTGACCCTGTGTAGGCGCGAGCTTGCTCGCGAAGCAGCCAGGGATAACGCGGGGCATCGGATGCCCCGCGTTATCGTTGACGATGTTCGCGTTCAAGCCCGCTCCCACAGACTATTGGCGGTCCACAGCGTCCAGTTGCATCTGCAGCATCCTCTCCAGCTCAAGCATGGATTTCTCCATGGCCTTGATGCCCGCTTCGATAACGTGTCGATTCTCGCCCTGGCCGCAGGCCTGTTCGAGGTTTTCGCATTGCCCGGCCAAATTATCTGCCTGGATGATCCGTGAGGCGCCCTTGATCTTGTGTGCCTGCTCGATCAGGTCTTGGGGGGCAGCCTGTCGAGCCAGCAGGGCCATCAGCTCGACTCGATCATGCCTGCTGCTGCTGAGCAACTCTTCAAGCAAGCGCCGGCTCAACGCTTGATCGCCGCCCGTCATCGCGTCCAGGCTTTGAAGGGTGAACACGTTATGGGTCGGCAGGGGATCGACCTGTGCCAGGTGCTGCTCCAGCGCCGTGAGGCTGATGGGTTTGAACAGGCACTCATTCATGCCTGCATCGAAGCAGCGCTGTTTCTCCTCTGGTTGGGCGTTGGCCGTGAAACCGAGTATCACACAGGGTGTTTTTTGCTCGCGTTGTTCGTACTCGCGAATGGAACGGCTCAACTCGTAGCCATTCATGATGGGCATATTGCAGTCGGCAATCACCAGGTCGAAATGCTCCTGGCGCCAGGCTTGAAAGCCTGCTGCGCCGTGTTGCGCAGCGGTGAACTGATGGCCCAGGAAGCCCAATTGCTGACACATGAGCAGGCGGTTTGCCGGATGGTCGTCCACCACCAGTACATTGAGAACCGGTGCTGGCGTGGTCGCGGCAGGCTCCTGCCTGTCGACGGCCTTGACCGGCTGCAGGCTGCTCATCTTCAGGCTGACGTGGACCTGGGTACCCACCATGGGGACGCTGCTGAGGCTCAATTGCCCGCCCATCATTGCGCACAGGCTGCGACAAATCACCAGGCCGAGGCCGGCACCGCTCCTGGCCAGGTGCCCGGAGTTGTCGGCTTGGGCAAACGGTTCGAACAGGCGCAACTGGTCTTCGCGATTGATCCCGATGCCGGTGTCTTCCACGACCAGCTTCATCTCTATCTGTTGAGGTTGCCCGGTGGCCTTCAGTTGCACCTTGATCTTCACCTGCCCGCGTTCGGTGAACTTGATCGCATTGCTCACCAGGTTCGAAAGCACCTGCTTGAATCGCAACGGGTCGATCAGTACGTCGGTGTCGTCGACGTCGGGGGTGAACTCCAGCACCAGGCTCAGGGTTTTCTGGCGCGCCAGGCCATCGAATACGCGCACCACCGACTCGATCACCTCGCGCAGGTTGACCCGCTCCGGAGCGAGGCTTAGCCGGCCGGATTCGATGCGTGCGATATCCAGAATGTCACCGATCAGTTCCAGCAGGTCCTTGGCGGAATTGTAGGCCACCTCGATGGCCGGGCGATCCAGGTGCCCCTGGTCGGCACGCTTGAGGGTCAACTCCAGCATGCCGATCACGGCGTTCATGGGGGTGCGGATTTCGTGGCTCATGGTGGCCAGAAAGGTACTTTTCGCGCGGTTCGCTTCGTCGGCGCGCTCCTTGGCCGCGCGAAGCTCATCGAACAGCTGGCGCCGTTCGCTGATATCGATCCAGCCGCCAATGATGCCCTGGACCTCGCCCATGGAATCACGGTACGGAAGAATCCAGTGGTAGATCGTGAGTTTTTTACCTTGAACATGCAGGGTGCGATCAAGGATCAGCGGCTTGCCTTCGGCAACGACCTGTTGATAGTCGGCATGGTACTGAACCGCCTCCGTTTCCAGGGCCATGCTCATCTGGGTGATGCTCTTGCCGATGACGTCTTCGCGCTTGACGCCGAACGTCTGCAGGTAGCTGTCGTTGCAGGTCTGCAGGAAGCCGTTGTGGTCACGCACATAGATCGGATGCGGTGTTTCATTGACCAGTGCGCGCATGAATTCGAACTGGTCGTTGAGGGCGCGCTCGGCCAGTTTTCGGTGCTTGATCTGGCGCTGCAGGTAGCCGTTCCAGGTCAGGGAAATCAACAACAGCAGCCCGGTGCCGATGATGATCTGGGCAATCAGGCGGTGATAGTTGCGCCAGTAGCCATCGGAGGCCGCGTTGTAGCCGCGCCAGCGGCTGTTGATTGCCGTCAGCTCGTCCGGCGCGATGCTGAGCAACGCCTTGTCGAGGATCGAACTCAGTTCGGTGGCGTGACGGGACGTCGCCAGGGCAAACGTTGCCGGCAAGGTGCCGATGCTGGAACTGATCTGCAGTTTGTCCTGGAAAACCGGTGACGACAGGAAGTAGTTGGCGATCACCAACGGGTTCACCGCGCCGTCCACCTGGCCCTGCGCCAAGAGTTCGGATGCCTTGAAGGTATCACCGGTTTCCACCAGGTTGATCTGGGCGAACTCCTGGCGCAGGAACTTTTCCAGCGGATTGCCCTGGGTGATCGCCAGGCGCTTGCCGGCCATCTGTTGAAGGCTTGCGGGCGCACCCGTCTCTTTGCGGGTCAGCAGTACGTAGGAGTTTTCCAGGTAGGGCCGGCTGAAGTTCAGCAGGGACTCGCGCCCCGTGCTGGGGGTGATTGCGCCGATGATGTCGGCGGCGCCGGAATGAACCAGATCAATCATGCTGGCGACGTCACGCACATGTTCAATCTCGAAGCGCAGGCCGGTTCGCAGCCGGATCAGCTCAAGCAGGTCGGCAGTGACGCCCCGGAAGTTGCCGTCGGTATCAAAGAATGTAAGAGGGGCAAAGGTTTCGTTGACGACGACCTTCACCACCGGATTTTCCTTGAGCCAGCGCTCTTCGCGCAGGGTCAGTTGCAGCTTGCGGTCGGTCAGCAGGATATCGCTGCCTGCGCTCCAGCGTTTGGCGATGCTGTCGCGTTCATAGGTCGATACGCCATCGAGCACTGAATCGACGATGCTCAGGAGAATGGGTTGATCCTTGCGCAAGGCGAAGCTGAATCCATGGGCCTCGTGCTTGCCGAAGTTGGCCATGCGGATATTTCTCAGGTAACCCTTGTTGATCATGTAATGAGTGGAAATGGTGTCGCCCAGGAATACATCGGCCTGGTCGAATGCCACCGCATTCAATGCATTTTGATAGGACGGGTAGGCGTGGATGGTTGCTTTTGGATACAGCGCTTGCACCTCTTCCATGGGCAGGTAGTGGTAGACAAGGCTCAGGCGCAGGCCCGCCAGACCGTCACCCAGGTTGCGGTGTTCGCCTTCGCGGGTGACCAGTACCGGCTGATCCACCGCGTAGGGCAATGACAGGGCGATAGTGGAACTTCTGGCCTCGAAACCGTTGGCGGACCCAAGAAAGTCGATCTCGCCGTTTTCCAGTGCCTGGATCGCGGCTTCCCGGGTGGCGTAGCGCAATACCTTCAGCGGGATTGCCAGGGTCCTGGCCACCAGGCCGGCGTAGTCGGCGGTCAACCCTTCATAGTCACGCCCGCTGGAAGTGATGTCGAAGGGCGGATAGTCTGGCCCGGAGGTACCCAGTATCAATTCGCGCTTGTTTTGCAGCCACTGGCGCTGTGTCTTGTTCAGTGGGGTGTCCAGTTGAACGGCACCGGCACGCCCCAGCAGTGCGTATTGCTCGGGGACCGCTTGTTCGGCAGGCACGGAAGTGCTGAGGCACACCCCGATACTCAATATGATTAGATAGTCCTTTATACGCCTGGGCATCCGGTTTCTCACACTAGCGCGTTACGTTTTGCCATCTCGATAAGTTCTACCAAGGATTTGGCTTTTAGTTTTTGCATGAGCCTTTTTTTGTAGGTGCTTACCGTTTTGTTGCTGAGAAACATGCCCTTGGCTATTTCCTTGTTTGTCCGGCCTTGGGCGAAGAGTTGTAAGACCATGAGTTCGCGGTCATTGACTACTTTGAAAAGCTCAAGCTCTTCATTGCAATCTGTTTCATTGTTATTGCCATTAAGGGCCTGGCTCGGGAAGTAGTTGTAACCTGACAAGACCGCCCTGATGGCGCTGAGCAACTCGCTCAAGTCACCTTCCTTGCAGACATAACCGTCCGCACCGGAGCGCATGCACCGTGTGGCAAAGAGCTTGGGTGTCTGAGCGGTCAGGATCAATGTCTTGGTCGGTGTACTCATGGCGTTGAACCGGCACAGCACTTCCAGTCCGTCGAGTTTCGGAATGCCGATATCAAGAATGATCAGGTCCGGCTGGCACTCCTTGACCATTTGTATCGCATCACAACCGTTATCCGCCTCTCCAACTACTTTATAGCCTTCGTGTTCTAACAACATTCGAATGGCAAGTCGGATAACGGGGTGGTCGTCGATAATAAAAACTGAGTTCATGATCAAATCCCATACAAGCGCAAATAAAGTCGGCACATTAGCTCACATGGCAATGAAGGAGGATGAACCTAACGTGGAACAATCGTAAAACAAGAATATTCCTACAATAAAAAAAGCAAGGGATTACGCTTTGCTGGGTCTTTATTATTCAGGTGTAAGGAATCTGCGCGGAAAGAAATTGAATGTAAGTGGCAGCGGCAGAGCGGTTTTACAATAAGGCGTTTTCGTCGTGGTCGGGTGTTTAACGTCCTACTTTTCGGTTGGCCCAAGGAGCGGGAATTGGCGTACAAGTTCGCTCAGTTCAAGGTGGTTCAACGGCTTCGACAAGTAACCCAGCAAAGGAAAGTTATTGCGCAATGCCTGCGCCTTGAGGTTATCCAATTCGTTCACGGGCAGGCTGCTGAGTAATATCGCGCTTCTTGTAAAGCCACGGCGGCTGGCGATTTCGATCAACTCCAGCCCGGGCAGGTCTGGCAAGCATTGGTCACAGAGCAGAATATCGAATGGCGTTTCGGTTTGTGTCATCAGCCGCATTGCCTGTTCGGCATTTTCAGCGAGGGCCAGGTCGTGGTAGCCATAGTTTCGCAGCAAGCACTGGGTCGCCAGTAACTGAAAGGGGTGATCCTCCACCAACAGGATACGAAGTTGTTCGAACATGGGAGTTTCCATGAGAAGGACATGGGCCCTGAAGACGCTCCGCCAGGGCGTGTAGCAAGAAGTTAATGGCCCCGCCAGCTATCGGGTACAGGCGTGGGATGAAGGCTGCGGTCAGAGCGCGCGATTATTCATCGCGGCGGGGAAGGACTTCGATCAGGCCGCTCTGTTCCGTTCGTAGGGCGATTCTTTTTGAAAAGTAGCCCTGGCCATACGCCAGGGCCAGGGTTTATTGCGGGCTGGAGCGCCCGGTCATTTCGCGGGCCATTTCACTGGCGTAGCTGTCGGTCATGCCGGCGATGAAATCGATCATGCGCAGGAAGGAGGTGTGCAATGGCCACGCCGGGTCCGGCGCGCTATTGCCCAGCAGGTCAAGGATGCGCCGGTTCTTGAACGACGGGGTACGCCCGCCATGTTGTTCCAGGGCGGCGCCGCAGAACGCGTTCAAGAGGATTTCCAGGGTCGTGTAGGCGCCGATTTCATGCAGGGTCTTGCGCTTGTCCTGGAAGATCTTCTTGCGGGCCATGTCCTTGGCATCCAGTACGCAGCGCTTGGCGGGGCCGTGCATATGTTCGACAAGGTCTCCCGGCAGGGTACCGGCCAGCAATGCGTCGTGCTGTTCAACGAATGCCCGTGCCGCGGCGTTGGTCAGGTGCTCGATGGCCTTGCCCCGCAGGATCGCCAGCTTGCGTCGCCGGGAATCCAGGGGCCCGAGTTGCCGATAGGTTTGCGGCAAGTCGTCGCCCACCAGGTCCAGCAGCAATGACTCCACCTCGGCGTATTCCAGCAGCTCCATTTCCAGGCCATCTTCGAGATCGATCAGCGCGTAGCAGATATCGTCGGCGGCCTCCATCAAGTACACCAGCGGGTGGCGGGCCCAGCGCTGTTCTTCCAGTTGCGGCAAGCCGAGCTTCTGGGCGATCTGTTCGAGAATCGGCAATTCGCTCTGGTAGCAGCCGAACTTGTGTTTCTTGTAGCCCTGGGAGTCGGCGTGGCGGGCGGTCCAAGGGTACTTCAGGTACGTGCCCAAGGTGGCGTAGGTCAGCCGGGTGCCCCCATCAAACTGGTGGTATTCGAGCTGGGTGAGTACCCGGAACCCCTGGGCATTGCCTTCGAAATTGAGGAAATCATTGCGCTCGGCGTTGCTCATGTCATCCAGCCAGCCACGCCCCGAAGCCTGTTGGAACCAATGCCGGATCGCGTCTTCACCGGAATGTCCGAAAGGCGGGTTGCCGATGTCATGGGCCAGGCAGGCCGATTGCACCACCATGCCCAGGTCACTCGGGTCGCACCAGTCGGGCAGGGCGCTGCGGATCGTCTCGCCCACGCGCATGCCCAGGGACCGCCCGACGCAACTGACCTCCAGGGAGTGGGTCAGCCGGGTGTGGATGTGGTCGTTGCTGGACACCGGGTGCACTTGGGTCTTGCGGCCCAGGCGGCGAAACGCACCGGAAAAAATGATGCGGTCGTGGTCTTTGTGAAACGGGCTGCGGCCCAGTTCTTCCGGGCTGTGCAGGGGTTTTCCAAGGCGTTCGCGGGTAAGCAGGGTGGGCCAATCCAAGGCGGGTACTCTCCGTGCGGTGAATGACACCCCCCAGCTTCCCGGTTCAGCCAGGCCTTCGCAAGCGAAAAACTACAGGCCGGCGGCGTCGATATCGATTAACAGCAGGCGCTGACCATTATCAAAGAATTGTCCGGCCGTCAGGCAGTATTGGTTGGTCGTGGCATCGCGATAGGTCGACGACAGGGTCAGCCGCCGCTCCTCCCAACCCTCGGCCAGCAGGTGGTAAAAGTACGGGCGCCATGACCAGTTGTGGCCCAGGTAGCGGCTGTCGGCTTGCCAGGCGCCCTGGTGCCATTCGAAATTGGGTGTCAGTTGCGTGCCGTGCCGATCACACTGGTAAAAACGCAGCAGCCAGGGAAACGCCGGCAATTGCGGCAGTTGGCTCAGGGGCGCCTGGGCCTGCGCCCAGGTTTGCAGGATCTGCATCAGCTCGGCCAGTTGTTGGCGCAGCAGCATGATCCGGCCACGCTCGGCCAGCTTCTGTTGCACATAGCCGGTGCGCAGTTGGGCGAAGCGCGGCACGAACGCGTCAGTGTCGAACCAGTCCAGTTGGGCCTGGGCAAACAGGTAGCCCTGGACATAACGCGAACCGCATTCCAGGGCGAAATTCAGCTGTGTTTCGGTTTCCACGCCTTCGGCAATGATCCAGCAGCCGGTTTTTTCCGCCATTTGCGCCAGCGCCCGCACCACTTCTCCGCTGGGGCCGCCCCGGGCTGCGGCCTGGAACAGGCGCATGTCCAGCTTGAGGATGTCCGGTTGCAGGGCCAATACCCGGTCCAGCTGGGAATAGCCGGCGCCAAAGTCATCAATGGCAATCCGCGCCCCGGCCTCGCGGTAGCGCTCCACCACTTCGGCCAGGCGCAGGATATCGCCCCCCAGTTCCGTGATCTCGAACACGATGCGGCGCGGATCGACGTGATGCACCTGTAATTGTTTCAGGCTCGGCAATGCCTGGCCCGGGCGCAGGCGGGTGATCCAGCGTGGCGAGATGTTCAGGCTGAGGAACCAGTCTTCCGGGGCTTCGTGCAGGCGGCTCAGGGCGTTGTCGCGGATCTGCCGGTCCAGGCGGCGCAGGGCCGGAGAGGGCGTGCGCGGGTCGGCAAACAACGGACCCACCGAGCGCAGTTGCCCATCCGCCTGGCGCAGTCGGCCCAAGGCTTCCACGCCGGCGATGCGGCCGGTGGCGGTGTCGATAAATGGCTGGAAGCAGGCGAGCGGTTGCCCGTCGATCACAGGGCCTCCTTAAAAGACCGGAAATGAAAAAGGCCCGGCCCTCGATGGAGAGGGCCGGGCCTGATCTGTTTGCAAGAATGCAGCCAGCGCGGCTCAACTTTTGCGCGAAGCACCCTGCATGGCCAATTTGATCAGCGGGATCAGGCCGGCGCCAAGCCGCACCAGGCGGGTCATGGTGCCGATTCCGCCGCCCTTGGCGCCTTTTCCGGTAAGAAAGCCCAGCAGTGTCACCACGCCTACGCCCCACAGCGGCGCGTGCTTGATGCCAAAACCGTCCTGCCAGCTCTGGCCCATGTTGCGGACCTTTTGCAGCGGCAGCATCAGTTGCTGGGACTCGTGACGAATTTCCTGGCGATGCATTTCCATGCGCAGGCGAATCAACGCCTTGCGCATCTCCCGCCGGGACGTGTTGTGCGGCAATTCAGTCAGGCTCATGGCAGCAGGCGCTCCCGGTCATTGGCCAGCTCTTCGAGGGTGGCGTGGAACGGGGTGGACTCATCGAACACCGCCGCCTTCAGGCGCAACCCGCAGAACCCTGCGGCCAGTATGTAGAACACGCACAGGCTAATGATCCCGGTCAGGCGATAGGTGTCCCACACCAGAATCATCACCAGCGCCGACAAGCCCACCAGCAACAGCAGGGCAAACACCAGCGCCAGGCCGGCGAACAGCAACAGGCTCACGGTGCGGGATTTCTGCTCCTGCAACTCGATGCCGAACAGCTCGACGTGGCTGTGCAGCAAACCCAGGACAGCCGCGCCCAGGCGCCGCGAAGAAGAACTTGGGCCCGTGGACGAGCCGGATTCGCCGATAGACATGATTAGCGCCTTGTAGCCAGCAGGCCGATCAAAAAGCCCACACCGGCCGCGATGCCGACGGACTGCCAGGGGTTGGCCTGTACATAGTCTTCGGTGGCGGTGACGGCCGCCTGGCCGCGTTCGCGCAGAGAGTCTTCGGTCAGTTGCAGGGTCTCACGGGCCTTGAGCAGGCTCTCGTGAATCTTGCTGCGCAGTTCGTCCGCCTGGTCACCGGCGAGGATCGCGGTGTCGTCCAGCAGCTTCTCGGTATCGCTGACCAGAGTTTGAAAATCCGCCATCAATATTTCTTGAGCAGTCTTTGCCGTTTTTCTGGCCATGGTTATCTCCGTGAGTGGCTGGTCTGTTTACTTTTCGTTTCGAGTCACCGGCATCGGTGAAGGTTCACTGCAATTGTCTGGTACAGCTTTTGCTTTGCCTTGGTGCGCGGGCCTCGGGCCTTGCGCTGAATCCGGGCGGTTGTGGCTCAAAGCCTGAAAAACCTTACCCTAAATAACTAAAACTCGCGGAAAAACCCGGTCGGACGCTGCCTTTATCAATGATCGCTGCGCTAAAGCGGTTCACGGCCTCAAAAGAGGGTCGGCACCGTCGGTGCCAATTTAGTGCGCGTCACAAAGGTTATGAACTGCTTTGGTGCTTTTTCCTGCATGTGCAGGCCTGCCATTCTCCATGGAAAATTTGCAAAGCGCGGTGGACACCCTCGTCCACAGTTCCAACACGCTGTTTATTCTGATTGGCGCCGTCATGGTCCTGGCCATGCACGCCGGCTTTGCCTTCCTCGAAGTTGGCACCGTGCGCCAGAAGAACCAGGTCAACGCCCTGTCGAAAATCCTCAGTGATTTCGCCATCTCCACACTGGCCTATTTCTTTATAGGCTATTGGATCTCCTACGGCGTGACCTTCATGCAACCGGCGGCGGTGATCAGCGCCGACCACGGCTATGGCCTGGTGAAATTCTTCTTCCTGCTGACCTTCGCTGCGGCGATCCCGGCGATCATTTCCGGGGGTATTGCCGAGCGTGCACGTTTTGTTCCGCAACTGTGTGCCACTGCGTTGATCGTGGCGTTCATCTACCCGTTTTTCGAAGGCATGGTGTGGAACGGCAACTACGGCCTGCAAGCCTGGTTGCTGGCTACCTTCGGCGCCAGCTTCCATGACTTTGCCGGCAGCGTGGTGGTGCACGCCATGGGCGGCTGGCTGGCGCTGGCGGCGGTGTTGTTGCTGGGGCCACGGCAAGGGCGTTATCGGGAAGGGCGCCTGGTGGCGTTCGCGCCGTCGAGCATCCCGTTTCTCGCGTTGGGCTCGTGGATTCTGATCGTCGGCTGGTTCGGCTTCAACGTGATGAGTGCGCAAACCTTGTCCGGGGTCAGCGGGCTGGTGGCGGTCAATTCGTTGATGGCCATGGTCGGCGGCACGGTCGCGGCGTTGGTGATCGGGCGCAACGACCCTGGTTTCTTGCACAACGGCCCGTTGGCCGGCTTGGTGGCGATCTGTGCCGGTTCCGACCTGATGCACCCGGTAGGCGCGCTGGTGACGGGCGTGGTAGCGGGCGGCTTGTTTGTCTGGTGCTTCATCGCCGCCCAGGACCGCTGGAAGATCGACGACGTGTTGGGTGTGTGGCCACTGCACGGTCTGTGTGGTGTGTGGGGCGGGATCGCCTGCGGGATATTCGGCCAGACCGCCCTGGGCGGTTTGGGTGGCGTCAGTTTGATCAGCCAATTGATCGGCACTGCGTTGGGTGTGGGGGTGGCGCTGGCCGGCGGGTTCCTGGTGTATGGGGTGATCAAGCGCGTCTACGGCCTGCGCTTGAGTCAGGAAGAAGAGTATTACGGCGCGGATTTGTCGATCCACAAGATCGGGGCGGTCAGCCAGGACTGAGGGGTCATGGTCACAAACGCGTGGCGGATCTAGAATGGACGCCCATTCCTTTCGGATTGATGTGCAATGCTTCCTGAATGTCAGTTGTTCGGCACCTTGGGCTGCCATCTTTGCGAGTTTGCCGAAGCCGAAATAATGCCGTTGGTCGAACACGGCCTGCTGGTGGAGCTGGTGGATATCGCCGATTCCGAAGCCTTGTTCGAAGCCTACGGCCTGCGGATTCCGGTGCTGCGCCGGGTGGACACGGGCGCCGAGCTGGAGTGGCCGTTTGATGAAACCCAAGTGGTGGCCTTCCTCCTCTAGCACTCGGCGATGGCGAGTTCCCGATTATTCGGTTACTGTATGTTTGTACAGCGATTGAATGAGAGGGAACGCCCGTGGTGAATGTTGAACAACTGAAAAGCAGCGTCAATCGCATGTCCGCCGACGTCGTGCGCGACGCGGTGAACGAGCTGCGCCTCGATGGCCTGGTCACGGAAGGCAAGACGCCGTTTAACAAAGTGCATTTCAATACCTGCTTTGCCGAGATCGAGGCGCTGTTCCAGCGTGCCGGTTATCACAAGCAGCTGGATGTGGTGGGCTATCAGGGCTTGCTGTACGCGCTTTACGATCCGGGCCGCTGGGAAGCGGTGGATGTGCTGCGCTGGCTCAAGGAATTCACAGAGGCGGCCAGTGCGTCGCCGGTGTTGCGCGCGGAACTGGCCAAGGCTTGAATCTGTGCTGGGCCTGATCCGGTTGCATGCGGGATAATGCCCGCCTGTATGTCCACGCGTTGAGCCCAACCATGTCTGTTTTTTCCGCTGCCCAGCATCAAGCCAGCACCTTGTACCTGCCGCCGGGTGCCTGGGCCACCGTGCTGGATTGCCTGTGCGAGCACTTCCGGGCCATCAGCCGTGAGCAATGGCTGGACCGCATCGCCCGGGGCCGGGTGCTGGACATCAACGGGGCACCCATCCACCAGGACCTCGCCTACCGCGAAGGCCTGTGCATCTATTATTTCCGCGAAGTGCCGAACGAGAAAGTGATCCCGGTTCAGGAGACCATCCTGTACGCCGATGAACACTTGGTGGTGGCCGACAAGCCGCATTTTCTGCCGGTAACGCCCGCCGGTGAGTACGTCGAACAAACCCTGTTGCGGCGCTTGATTCGCCGCCTGGACAACCCGGCCCTGGTGCCGCTGCATCGCATTGATCGGCATACCGCGGGGCTGGTGTTGTTTTCGGCCAATCCCCAGACGCGTACGGCGTATCAACAGCTGTTTCCCACGCGCAAGATCGACAAGTTCTATGAGGCCATTGCCCCGGCATTGCCCGGGCTGACGTTTCCGTTGGTGCATAAAAGCCGGCTGGTGGATGGCGAGCCGTTCTTTCGCATGCAGGAAGGCGAGGGGGCGAGTAATACCGAGACGGCGGTCGAGGTGCGGGAAAAACAGGGCGACTTGTGGCGCTATGGCCTGTTTCCGGTGACCGGCAAGAAGCACCAGTTGCGGGTGCACATGACGGCGCTGGGGGCGAGTATCTGCAATGACCCGTTCTACCCTGACGTCATCAAGGATGCCGAGGACGACTACGCCAATCCGCTCAAGCTGCTGGCCCAGGGCGTGCGTTTTATCGACCCGGTGACCGGCCAGGAGCGCAGTTTCCGCAGCGAGATCCGCTTGGACTGGTAAACCCCAGGAACGAAAAAGCCCGCATCAAGCGGGCTTTTTCGTATCCGGCGTTAAGACTTACAGGTCTTTAACGGTGCGAACCTGATCCTTGTTGATCTGGGTGCGCTTGCCATCCAGCTGTTCAAATTCGTAGAAGCCGGTGGACTTGTCGAATTTAGGAGTGTCGACGGCCTGGATTTCGCGACCGTCATTCAGGGTGATCACTGTAGGCGAGGCGCAACCGGCAAGGGTAGCGAGGCCCAGTGCAAGCATGAGAGCGGCGATGGTCCGTTGAGTCATGAGTTTGTCTCCGAGAGAATGCTTTTTTGAGTACTGACCTTGTGACGTGTACAACGCCGGCAAAGTTCCTTGTTCGACGTTCATTCTGACACGCTGGGCGTTCCGTGCAACAACTCCGGTGTGTTGAAGTTGGCCAGGCGCGGGTCGTCGGCGGGGCAATCCAGGGCCTTGGCACCCAGCGCCTGCATGATCTGGCGCGGGCTGCGTTCGCCGGCTTCCCAGGCCTGTTCGAAGGCCTCGCGCAGCTGCGTGGGGATCACACAGAGCAGGGGCTCCCAGAATTTGCCATGGCGCACCATCACCGGCAGCAACGGGTGCTGCTGCGCGGTGTTGCGCAGGTCGGCGAGTAATTGCGCATCGACTTGTGGCACATCGCACGGCAATACCAGCAGATGCTCATGCCGCGCCGCCGCCAATCCTGCGCGGATCCCGGCCAGGGGGCCGGGAAAGTCGGGGCTCTCGTCGCCGATCAGTTGATCGGCATAGGTCAAATACTGCGCCTGGTTGCGATTGCAGGAGATGATCAGGTCGTCGGTCAACGGTCGCACCAGGCGATGCAGGTGCGCGATCAACGGCTGCCCGTGCCAGTCGAGCAGGCCTTTGTCGAGGCCGCCCATACGCTGGCCGCGGCCGCCGGCCAGCAGCAGCACGGAGCAAGGCAGAGAAGAAGAATGGCTGGGCATGACGGCTCCTGCGGGCAGTGAAATGGGGGGCTGTGATATAACATCGGGCTGTTCCTTCGACAACCGGACCGAGCCATGAAAGCCAAGGCTGATGCGCCCTTTGTACCCCTGAATATCGCTGTATTGACGGTCAGTGACACCCGCACCCTGGAAACCGACACCTCGGGCCAGGTCTTCGTCGACCGCCTGACCGCCGCCGGCCACCTGCTGGCCGAGCGGGTGTTGCTTAAAGATGATCTGTACAAAATCCGTGCGCAAGTGGCGCACTGGATCGCCGAAGACGTGGTGCAGGTGGTGTTGATCACCGGCGGCACCGGCTTCACCGGCCGTGACAGCACCCCGGAAGCCGTGAGCTGCCTGCTGGACAAGCAGGTGGATGGTTTCGGCGAGCTGTTCCGGCAAATCTCCGTGGCTGACATCGGCACCTCTACCGTGCAATCCCGTGCCCTGGCCGGCCTGGCCAATGGCACTCTGGTGTGCTGTCTGCCGGGTTCCACCAATGCGGTGCGCACCGGTTGGGACGGGATTCTCGCCGAGCAACTGGATAACCGGCACCGCCCGTGCAACTTCGTCCCCCATCTGAAGCAGGCCGAGCCCTGTGAATCCCGTGGATAAGCCGGGCAAGACCGGCGCGTTGATGCCGGTGGAAGACGCCCTCGAACAACTGCTGGCGATGGCCGAGGCGGCGCCGATTCGCGAGCTGGAAACCTTACCGTTGGCCGAGTGTGACGGGCGGGTGCTGGGGCAGGCGCTGGTGTCGACCCTGGACTTGCCGCCCTGGCCCAACAGCGCCATGGACGGTTACGCCCTGCGCCTGGCGGACTGGGCCGGCGAGCCGCTGGTGGTCAGCCAGCGGATTTTCGCCGGTACGGCACCGGAGCCGTTGGCCGCCGGCACCTGTGCGCGGATCTTCACCGGTGCCCCGGTGCCGGAAGGCGCGGACTGCGTGGAAATGCAGGAAAACGCCGTGGTTCATGCCGATCAGCGGGTGAGCTTTACCGAGTCGCTGCAGGTGGATCAAAACATCCGTCCCCAAGGCCAGGAAACCACCGTGGGCGAATTGGTGCTGCCCGCGGGTACACGCCTGGGCCCGATCGAACTGGGGCTGGCCGCATCCTTGGGCCGTGATCGCCTGGAGGTGATCCGTCGCGCCCGTGTGGCCGTGCTGTCCACCGGCGACGAGTTGATCGAGCCGGGCCTGCCGCTGGGCCCCGGGCAGATTTACAACAGCAATCGCCGGGTGCTGTGCAGCTGGCTGGAGCGCCTGGGCTGCGAAGTGGTGGACGCGGGGATCCTGCCGGATGACCTGGAACACACCCGTGAGCGCCTGGGTGCGCTGGGTTCGGTTGACCTGATTCTGTCCACTGGCGGTGTGTCGGTGGGTGAGGCGGACTTCCTCGGGATTGCACTGCGGGAAGAGGGCGAGCTGGCACTGTGGAAGCTGGCGATCAAGCCGGGCAAGCCGCTGACGTTCGGGCATTTCCGTGGCGTGCCGGTGATTGGTTTGCCGGGCAACCCGGCGTCGACGCTGGTGACCTTCGCCTTGCTGGCGCGGCCTTACCTGTTGCGCCGCCAGGGCGTGCAGGACGTGCAGCCATTGCGCATTGAAGTGCCGGTAGGGTTTGTGTGGGCCAAGCCGGGGAATCGTCGCGAGTACTTGCGCGGTCGGCTGGAGCAGGGCAGGGCGATCATCTACCGCAACCAGAGTTCGGGTGTGCTGCGCAGTGCGGCATGGGCCGAGGGCTTGGTGGAAGTGCTGGAAGGGACGACGCTGGAGATCGGTGATCGGGTCAACTTCATTCCGTTGAGTGAAGTCTTGAACTGATCTCTCCACTGTAGGAGTGAGCTTGCTCGCGAAAAACCAGAGAACACCGCGAGCATCCAGAATGCCCGCGTTATCGTTGGCGATTTTCGCGAGCAAGCTCGCTCCTACAGAAGGCCAGATGATTAAGGCAAATCACGACTCGCGTAAAACGCACTCAACACCTTCACCAGGTGCGCCAGGTCGTGGCTGCCGCACAGTTCGCGAATCGAGTGCATGGCAAACGTCGGCAAGCCGATATCCACGGTGCGCACACCCAGGTGGCTGGCGGTGATCGGGCCGATGGTGGAGCCGCAACCCATGTCGCTGCGCACCACAAAGCTTTGTACCGGTACTTCTTCGGCCATGCACAGATGGCGGAAGAACCCGGCGGTTTCGCTGTTGGTGGCGTAGCGCTGGTTGCTGTTGACCTTGATCACCGGGCCGGCATTGAGTTTAGGGCCGTGGTTGGCGTCGTGCTTCTCGGCGTAGTTGGGATGCACGCCGTGGGCGTTGTCGGCCGACACCAGCAGCGACTTCTGGATGGTGCGTACGAATTCATCACCTTCGGGCAGCAGGCGACGCAGGGTCTGCTCCAGCATCGGGCCGTCGGCACCGCAGGCGGAGCACGAGCCGACTTCTTCGTGGTCGTTGCACACCAGCACGCAGGTTTCGTCGGTTTCGGCGGTGAGCAAGGCTTGCAGGCCGGCGTAGCACGACAGCAGGTTGTCGAGGCGGGCACCGGCGATAAAGTCGCCATTGAGGCCAATCACTGCGGCGCTCTGGGTGTCGTAGAAGCTCAGTTCATAGTCGAGCACCACATCGGCGTTCAGGCCGTGTTCACGGGCCAACTGCTCGGTGAGCACTGCGCGGAAGTCCACACGCTCGTCACCGGCAAACTGCGCCAGGATCGGCGGCAGTTCGGTCTGGGCATTGATCGCCCAACCCTGGTTGGCTTCACGGTTCAGGTGAATGGCCAGGTTGGGGATGATCGCGATGGGCAGCTTGAAGTCGATCAACTGGCTTTCGACCTTGCCGTCACGGCGGAAAGTCACGCGGCCAGCCAGGGACAGGTCGCGGTCGAACCACGGTGCCAGCAGCGCACCGCCGTACACTTCCACACCCAGTTGCCAGAAGCCCTGGCGTTGCAGTTCAGGCTGTGGCTTGACCCGCAGGCATGGGCTGTCGGTGTGGGCGCCCACCAGGCGAATGCCGCCTTGCAGGGGCGAGTGACGGCCGAGCTTGAAGGCGATGATCGAGGAGTCGTTGCGGGTCACGTAATAGCGCCCGTTGGCCTCGGTGGTCCAGGTCTCGCGCTCGTCAAGACGCTGGAAACCGGCCGCTTCCAGGCGCTGTGCGAGGGCGGCAGTGGCATGAAACGGGGTAGGGGAGGCCTTGAGGAAGTCGATCAGGCCTTGGTTCAACTCTTCGCGCATAAGTAGCTCCAGACAGCAATGGCGCGAGTTTACCGTATTGGCTCAGAATTTGGAGGGAAGCTGCTTTCTTGATACGGGCACAAAACCCATGTGGGAGCTGGCTTGCCTGCGATAGCGGTCTGCCAGTCACCAATATGGGGCTGACACACCGTTATCGCAGGCAAGCCAGCTCCCACCTTTGATCGGGGTTGCAGCTTAAAACGGCGCAGGGCACTCGAAGCGCAAACGCTCGCCGCTCTGGGGATGGGTGAAGCTCAACATGCTGGCGTGCAGGCACAGGCGTGGCCAGGCGGCCAATGCCTGTTCATGGGCGTACAAGCCATCGCCCAGCAACGGGTGACCAATGGACAGCATATGCACCCGCAGTTGGTGTGAGCGGCCGGTGATCGGCGTCAGCTCAACCCGGCACCAGTCGCCGCAACGCTCCAGGACTTTCCAGAAGGTCAGCGCGTTCTTGCCGAACTCATGGTCCACCACATGCCGTGGCTTGGTCGGCGGGTCGTAGCGCAGTGGCAAGTCGATGCTGCCGCTGTCCAGTTCCGGTTGGCCCCAGCACAGCGCGGTGTAGGCCTTTTCGGTTTCCCGGTCGTGGAACTGACGGGACAGTTCACGGTGGCTGTCTGCGTCGCGGGCCAGCAGGATGATGCCGGACGTTTCCCAGTCCAGCCGGTGAACGATGCGGGCTTCGGGGTAGCCGTTTTCCTGCAGGCGGGTGATCAGGCAGTCCTTGTTGTCGTCGGCGCGACCGGGCACGGAGAGCAGCAGGGTAGGCTTGTTCACCACCAGGACAGCAGCGTCCTGATGAAGGATATGGACATTGGACAACGGCATTAAAACAGCCTCGTAACAAACGCCAACGGCGGCTGGGTTACCGAAGTTCCTGTAGGAGCGAGCTTGCTCGCGAAAAACTTAAGAACAACACGTTCATTCAGGATGAGCGCGTTATCGTTAACGTCCATCGCGAGCAAGCTCGCTCCTGCAGAAGTCCAGTAACCGAGCCGCCGTGGCGACCGCCTTTTCGATCAACGATCAGGCAGGGTGATATTGAGTTCCAGAATCGAGCAGCTGCCGTCATTTTCCAGGGCGACATGCACGTCATCGTTGCCGATATTGACGTACTTGCGGATCACTTCCACCAGTTCCTTCTGCAAGGCCGGCAGGTAATCCGGGGTGCTGCGTTGGCCGCGTTCGTGCGCCACGATGATCTGTAGACGCTCTTTCGCTACCGACGCGGTACTTGGCTTTTTGTTGGCGCGAAAGAAGTCGAGAAATTTCATTGTTTAGTTGCCTCCAAAGATACGCTCGAAGAATCCCTTCTTCGCAACATCGAGGAAGCGATGTTCCACGGTTTTGCCCAGCAAGCGATCAACCGCGTCGCTGTACGCCTGGCCGGCGTCGCTCTGGTCGTCGAGAATAACCGGCACGCCCTGGTTGGACGCCTTGAGCACGGCCTGGGATTCCGGGATCACGCCCAGCAGGGTCACGGCCAGGATGTCCTTGACGTCTTCAACGCCAAGCATCTCGCCCTTGCTCACGCGCTCAGGGTTGTAGCGGGTCAGCAGCAGGTGTTCCTTGATCGGCTCTTCGCCTTTCTCGGCGCGCTGGGACTTGCTGGCCAGCAGGCCGAGCATGCGGTCCGAGTCACGTACGGACGATACTTCAGGGTTGGTCACGACGATGGCTTCGTCGGCGAAGTACATGGCCAGGTGAGCACCGGTCTCGATACCCGCCGGGGAATCGCACACCACGTATTCGAAGGTTTCCTTCAGCTCGGCGAGGACTTTGCCCACGCCTTCCTTGGTCAGCGCTTCTTTGTCGCGGGTCTGGCTGGCGGCCAGTACGTACAGGTTCTCAAGGCGCTTGTCCTTGATCAGGGCCTGCTGCAGGTTGGCTTCGCCGTTCACCACGTTGACGAAGTCGTACACCACGCGGCGTTCGCAGCCCATGATCAGGTCGAGGTTACGCAAACCGACGTCGAAGTCGACGATGACTGTCTTGTGGCCGCGCAGAGCGAGGCCGGTACCGATAGCGGCGCTGGTGGTGGTCTTACCCACACCACCCTTGCCGGATGTAACCACGAGAATCTTGGCCAAGGTGTTTCACCCCTAAGGAAAAAGGACTTTCTAGCCCCTGAAAAACATCTCTTGAAACTCGCTGCAGGCGGACAGCCTTCGTAGGAATAAGATGAAAAAAAGTGCGATTTACCAACGGTAAATGTCACCTGCCAATTATTCCTACTTAAGTTTTGCCGTTTTCGCTGTGCTATCAGAGTCTAGAGATGCATTGGAAAATGCGGCAGTATCCGTTAAAGACGAACGATGTTCAACACATCGCCCGACAGGCTGACTTGTACCCCGGCCCCCCACAGCGGATCGCGACGCAAATCTTCCGAAACCTTGTACTGGCCTGCGATGGACACTAGCTCAGCGGTCAACTGCTGGCAAAAAATACGGGCCTTTGTGTCACCTTTTATGCCGGCCAGTGCACGACCCCGCATGGGACCGTATACATGGATGTTTCCATCGGCGAGAAGTTCCGCCCCCGGACTGACCGGGGCGATGACCACAAGGTCGCCACCCTGGGCGTAAATCTGCTGCCCGCCCCGTACGGGAGAGGTGATGATCTTCGTAGGCTTGATCGTCGGCTCGGGTGGTTTTTCGGGTTTTTTCTTCTCTTCGCCGACCAACGGGTCGAGCGGACGCTCCCGTGCACCGGACGGCGGCAGTACTGGCAGTTCAATGGCGATTGCTGCAGCAATGTCTTCGATGCGGCTGGCGCGAATCGCCAGGGTGCGCAGGCCATGCTGGCGGCACACGCGCATCAGTCCGGGCAGGTCCACAGCACCCTGGCCGGCCGGGAGTTTGTCCAGGGCCAGCACCAGCGGCGCATTGTTGAAGAAGTTCGGCGCGAGGGCGACCTTGGCGGCGAGCTGGCGGTCCAGGGCATCAAGGTCGTTGCGGGCCAGTTCCAGCACGGTAATGGCGAGCATGCTGCCTTTCAGCTGGAACACGGGATCTTGGTCTAGCGGTTCGGTTTGGCTCATGGTCGGCAAAGCGGCTTGTCACGAAAAGTGTCGAGACTTATAACGAGAACATCCGCTAGCCGCAAGCCGGGTCGAACCGTTGTAGAATGCGCGGCCGTTGTCTTTGCCGGAATCATTAATGGATCGCCCGCGTTTTCGAGCTGAATTTTTTCACCCGCGTTTTTGGCTGTTATGGCTGGGACTCGGTTTGCTGTGGCTGATTGTGCAGTTGCCGTACCGGGTTTTACTGGGGATTGGCCGTGCCTTGGGCGCGGGAATGTACCGGGTGGCCGGTGAACGTCGGCGCATCGCCGCGCGAAACCTGGAACTGTGCTTCCCTGAAAAATCCGCCAAAGAGCGTAAACATTTGCTCAAGGAAAACTTTGCCTCCACCGGCATCGCGTTCTTCGAGATGGCCATGAGCTGGTGGTGGACCAAACCGCGCCTGGCGCGCCTGGCCCATGTCGAAGGGCTGGAGCACCTCAAGCAAGCGCAGCTGGAAGGCAAGGGCGTGATCCTGATGGCCCTGCATTTCACTACCCTGGAAGTCGGCGCCGCGCTGCTCGGGCAGAAGCACACCATCGACGGCATGTACCGCGAGCACGGCAACCCGTTGTTCGATTTCGTCCAGCGCCGTGGCCGTGAGCGCCACAACCTCGACTCCCTGGCCATCGAGCGTGAAGACGTGCGCGGCATGCTCAAGCTGCTGCGCGCCGGCCGTGCGATCTGGTACGCACCGGACCAGGACTACGGCGCCAAGCAAAGTATCTTCGTGCCATTGTTCGGCATTCAGGCCGCCACCGTCACCGCCACCAGCAAATTCGCGCGGCTGGGCAAGGCGCTGGTGGTGCCGTTCACCCAGGAACGTCTGGCCGACGGCAGCGGCTACCGCCTGGTGATCCACCCGCCATTGACCGACTTCCCGGGCGAAACCGACGAGATCGATTGCCTGCGCATCAACCAGTGGGTCGAGGCCTCCGTGCGTGAATGCCCCGAGCAATACCTGTGGACCCACCGCCGCTTCAAGAGCCGCCCGCCCGGTGAGCCTAAGCTGTATGAAAAACGTCGTCGTTGATCTGAAGTCCCCCAGCACCATGGAGTGATGCAATGCGTCCAGCTGAACCGGTCACAGGCTTGATTCTTTCCGGCGGCGGGGCGCGGGCCGCCTATCAGGTGGGGGTATTGGCAGCGATTGCCGAGCTGTTGCCACCGGGGGCGGCCAATCCGTTTCCGGTGATTGTCGGCACCTCGGCCGGGGCGATCAATGCGGTCAGCCTGGCCAGCGGCGCCATGGACTTTACCGCCGCCATCCAGCGCCTGACCGCCTTCTGGCAGGGTTTTCGCAGCCACCTGGTGCTGCGCAGCGACTGGCCCGGGGTAATCAGCCAGGCCAGCCGTTTCCTCACCCACAGCCTGCTGGGGCTGGGTGCACAGGTGCCGGTAGCGCTGCTCAACAGTTCGCCGCTGCGGGACCTGTTGCGCGACAAGCTGCACCTGGAAGGCATCGGGCAGTCGATCCGCGAGAAACATCTGCACGCGGTGGCGGTCACTGCCTTCGGGTACGAGTCCGGGCAAGCGGTGACCTTCTATCAAGGCGGCGGCACCATTGATGCCTGGCTGCGCCATCGGCGCATTGGCATTCCCACCCAATTGACCGTGGAACACCTGCTGGCCAGTTCGGCGATTCCGCTGTTGTTTGCGCCCGTCAAACTCGGTCAGGAATATTTTGGTGACGGTGCGGTGCGGCAGTCGGCGCCGATCAGCCCGGCGTTGCACCTGGGGGCCAGCCGCGTACTGGTGGTGGGCGTCAGCGGCAACCCGCGCGGTAACGATCCTTCGAACCCGATACGCACCTTCACCGGCCAGGAGCCGACGTTGGCGCAGATTGGCGGGCACATGCTCAACAGCACGTTCATTGACAGCCTGGAAAGCGACATCGAATTGCTCGAGCGCCTGAACCAGTTCAGTCATCTATTGCCCGCCAACGCGGCGATACAGGGCCTGGCGCCGGTGGAGGTGCTGGTGATTGCACCGAGCCAGCCGATCGACGAAATCGCGGCACGTCACCGTCAGGAATTGCCGGCGGCGTTGCGCCTGTTCCTGCGGGGGCCGGGGGCGACCAAGACGAGTGGTGCGGGCGTGCTCAGTTACTTGCTGTTCGAGGCGGGGTATTGCAGCGAGCTGATCGAATTGGGGCGGCGGGACGCGCTGGCCAAGCGCGAAGAACTGAAGCGGTTTCTGGGCCTGGCACCGAACTGAATGTAGGAGCGGGCTTGCTCGCGAATGCGGTGGGTCAGTGACTAATTTACTGGCTGACACTCCGCATTCGCGAGCAAGCCCGCTCCCACACAAGCCCGCCCCCACAGAACCCCGCTTCCACAAGTGAGGTGCGGTGTTACTTAGAAGTGGTACTTGACCAGGAAGCTCGCCGTGTCCTGGTTGGTCTTGAAGGCGCCGCTGTCTTCAATCCCGTACTTGTTCTTCCAGTAGTCGTATTCGATACCGACATACAACTGCTTCTCGCCCCAGTGCAGCGCCTTGCCCAAGTCATACTTGATCTGTGGGTTGACGTGCATGTTGGCGTGGTAGGTGCCGCGTGAGGTCTTGTCGTTGTCCACCACCCAGTCGATGTAGCCATCGATCAGCACGTTGGAGTCGCCCACGGGGATGGTGTAGGACCATACCGGTGTGATCTGCCATACGTTGTCACCCGGGCGATTGCCCTCGGTCTGGCGCTGGTAGAAGTTCAACTGGAAGTAGTCGAAACCCGGGATCGCCAAGTCGAAACCAGGGCCCACGAGGTACGACTCGTTATCGCCTTCGCCGAACTCGTAAGTGAACGCCAGCAACACGTCCTTGATCGGACCGAACGACAAGTCCTTGTCGAAAATCTTGCCGAACGACAAGCGTGGGCTGAACTCACCGTAGTAAGTACTTGGGCCGACGTTGCCGTCTTCCTTGCCGTTGTAAAAGATGCGGTCGACAAACAGGAAGTTGTCACCGTACTTCCACGCATCGGCGTGTTCGAAGGTCACGGTTTGCTGGATCTGCGGGTTAATAGTGAAGTTCTTGCCCCACAGATAAGTCAGGCTGTTGTTCTGCCACTGCAGCAGATCACCGGCCATGGCCTGGCCGCCAGCCAGCAGGGATCCTGCCAGCATCAGGCTGTTCACAGTACGTTTCATTCGGTTGCTCCCGAGGTAAAGGTTTCTGGTTTTTTTTCTAAGCGGACGCTCTGGTGTGGCGTCTTTTGGCTTGCCGCAAAAATCGTCTGTTCGGTCAGCTTTAATGCTTTTAGCAAGAGCTGCGCCAAGGTGTTTAAAAAGCCAAAAAATCCCCGTCGGCTGCGATGAACACAGTCGAATTCGGAGAGTTTTTGCACACATTGGCTGCGGACCTGGGGCCTGGATAAGTTGGCCTTGCAGTCAGCTTTTACAGTCGCTGTTTTTTTTTGAGTCGATTTGAGCGGGCGCCGAGAATACTGACTCCGAGGCTGGTGCTCAAGTGCGCCGTTACAGAGCGCGCGGGGCGAGAATGGGGCACGGCGCGTGGCCGGCCCCGGGTGAATGGCGTGCATGGTGTATTCCCTGATCGTTATTGTTTTTGTTGTGACGCAGGAATCAATGTGAGTGTGCGTGTTCGCTGGCGGCAGCGCGTTCGGCGCCACCCAGAATGTTGAATAGCAGGTTCAGCGACAGCGCACTGATCGTGGCCATGGCGATACCGCTGTGAGTGATCGGGCTCATCCACAGCGGCAGTTGCGCGAAGAATTCGGGACGCACCACCGGGATCAAACCCATGCCGATACTCACGGCCACCAGCAACTGGTTGCGGCGGTCGGCGATGTCGGCTTCCTGGAGGATTTTGATGCCGGTGGCCGCCACCATGCCGAACATGGCAATCGCCGCACCGCCCAGCACTGCCGGCGGAATCGAGGCCACCAGGAACGCGGCCTTGGGCAGCAGGCTCAGCACAATCAGAAACGCACCGGCGACAATCGTTACCGAGCGGCAGCGCACGCCGGTCATCTGCACCAGGCCGATGTTCTGCGCGAACGAGGAGTGGGTAAAGGTGTTGAAGAACCCGGCAAAAAACGACGCGCCGGCATCACACAACAGGCCGCGACGCAGCATCTTCGGGGTGACGTCCTGGCCGGTGATCTTGCCCAGGGCAAGGAACATCCCGGTGGACTCGACGAAGATAATCACCACCACCAGGCACATCGACAGAATCGGCGCCAACTCGAACTTGGGCATGCCGAAATGCAGCGGCGTCACCACTTGCACCCACGGCGCGCGAGCCAGGCCACTGAGGTCGACCATGCCGATCATCCCGCACAGCCCGTAGCCGAGGGCCATGCCGATCAGCACCGAGATGTTCACCCAGAAGCCGCGCATGAAACGGTTGATCAACAGGATGGTGGCCAGCACCAGTGCGGCAATGGCCAGGTAGATCGGTGAGCCAAACGTGGAAGCTGCAGCGCCGCCGCCGGCCCAATTGACCGCGACGGGAAACAGCGAAAGGCCGATGGCGGTGATCACGGTGCCGGTCACGAGCGGTGGAAAGAACCGCACCACCTTGGACATGAACGGCGCAATCACGATGCCGAAAAAACCGGCGGCGATGGTGGCGCCGAAGATCCCTTGCAGGCCGATGCCGGGCATGCCGGCCATGGCGACCATGCTGCCCACCGCGGCAAAACTGGCGCCCATCATCACCGGCATGCGAATGCCGACCGGGCCGATGCCGAATGACTGGACCATGGTGGCGATGCCGGCCACCAGCAGGTCGGCGTTGATCAGGAAGGCGATTTCTTCACGGCTCAGGCCCGCGGCCTGGCCGATGATCAAAGGCACGGCGACGGCGCCACCGTACATCAGCAAGACGTGTTGCAGGCCTACCAGAATCAGTTGCAAGAGGGGCAGCCGCACCATGGGGGGCGCAGCAAGAGTCTGCGGTTCTAACTGGGACATGCAACACCTCGGATCTTTTTATTGTTGTGTTGTTCGGCATTCAATTGCCGGGTGGAACTCATTCGTCAAAGCACACCGCAACTCTCAACTGTAGGAGCTGGCTTGCCTGCGATAGCGGCGGTGAATTCAACATCGCTATCGCAGGCAAGCCAGCTCCCACATTGGGTCCTGCGTTAATCACTCAGTTGGTACGCGCCCCCTGATTGATCCAGGTGCCAATCAAGTCCCGTTCCTGCTGGGTCATCTGGGTGATGTTGCCCAGTGGCATGATCTGGCTGGCCACGGCCTGGGCCTGAATGCGCGGAGCCATTTGCTGGATCTGCTGCGGTGTATCAAACATCACACCGGCCGGCGCGGTGCTGAACAGTGGGCTGGTGGGCTTGGCCGAATGGCACACCGCACAGCGCTCCTGAATCACCCCGTGGACCTTGTCAAAATCAATCGATGCCTGGGCCGGCGCCGCTTCGGCGGGAGCCGGTGCAGGTGCTGCGGGCGCAGCCGGTTTAAGCCCGCCACCCAGCGCTGTTTCCGGCAGTGGCTGGTACTCGATCGCCGCAGGAGCCTTGGCCACTTCCGGTGCAGTTGCCACCGGTTTTGGACCGGTCACGTAGGCCAGGCAAATCATCGCCAGTGCACCTACGGGCAAGGTCCAGGCATATTTCTGGCTGTTATGACGGGTGTTGAAGTAGTGACGGACCAGCACCGCTGCCACCGCGATACCTGCCAGGATCAGCCAGTTGTATTGGCTGCCATAGGTGCTCGGGAAGTGGTTGCTGATCATGATGAACAGCACCGGCAAGGTGAAGTAGTTGTTGTGGCGTGAACGCAGCAGACCCTTGGCCGGCAGTGCCGGGTCGGGCGTGCGGTTTTCCGCGATGGCCGCCACCAATGCGCGCTGGGCGGGCATGATGATGCGGAACACGTTACCCACCATGATGGTGCCGATCACGGCGCCCACGTGCAGGTACGCGCCACGGCCACTGAACACTTTGCTGAAGCCATACGCGGCGGCAATCAACAGCACGAACAGGATCAGGCCGAGCAGGGCAGGGCGTTTGCCCAGTGCCGAGTCGCAGAGAAAGGAGTAGATGAACCAGCCGGCCAGCAGCGAGCCGAGGCCCAGCAACACACCTTCCGGACCGCTGAGGCTGCTGCCCGGGGCCAGCAGGTACAAGGTCGGGTTGGCGTAGAACACCACGCACAGCAGCGCGATGCCGGACATCCAGGTGAAATAGGCTTCCCATTTGAACCAGTGCAGGTTGTCCGGCATGGTCGGCGGGGCCAGTTTGTATTTTTCTAGGTGGTAGATACCGCCACCGTGGATCGCCCACAAGTCACCGGCGAGGCCGTCCTTGGGGTTCACGCGATTGAGGTTGTTTTCCAGCCAGACGAAGTAGAACGAAGCGCCGATCCAGGCGACGCCGGTGATCATGTGAACCCAGCGTACGCTCAGGTTCAGCCATTCCATCAAATGTGCTTCCACAGTCTTTACCTCTCGCCTGTCACTCTGTCGTCGAGTGATCAGACCTTCTCTTATTGGTGGGGGGCGAGGATCAACCGCTCATCCTCTTTGAAAAAATGCTCATCGCAGTTATTGCCTGTGCCACTGCGATCAACCACCAGGAAGTCATCCCGCTTTTCGATCGTCAGCACCGGGTGGTGCCAGACGCCGCGATGGTAATTAATGCCCTGCCTGCCGTTGGTAACGAAGGCGCGGACCAAGCCCGATACAGGTTCATCGCCAACGGGCGCGACCACGATCAGAAAGGGGTTGCCGAGCAGCGGGATGAAAGCCTGGCTGCCCAGCGGGTGTCGTTCCAGCATGCACACGGTCAGCGGCATGTCCTGCGCGTCGGCGCGGAAGATGCTGATAATCGCGTTGTCTTCTGGCGTGGCGGTTTGCACCGTCGCCAGTTTATGAAAGCGCATGGTCGACCCGTTGTTGATCATGAAGTGATCGCTGCCATCGGTTTCGATAACGTCTCCGAAAGGGGCGAAGGCTTCTTTGGTCAGGGGTTCGATCATCAGTGTGCGCATGGCTGTCTTCTTATCCAAATTCTGTGTTGTTTGCTTTTGTGGCGAGGGAGCTTGCTCCCGTTGGACTGCGCAGCAGTCCCATCTCTTGGGGCCGCTTCGCGACCCAACGGGAGCAAGCTTCCTCGCCACAGGGGTTCACCGCTTATTTGGCGACCTTACCGAGAACCCGCAGGCGGCTCACACCACCATCCGGGAACACATTCAGACGAATGTGAGTGATCGGGCCCAGCGCCTTGATCTGCTCGGCAAACGTGTGTTCAGCGTGCATTTCCAGCTTCTGCGCCGGCAGCAGTTCGCGCCAGAACAGCGATTGGGTTTCGATCTGGCTGTCGGTGCCGCCCTTCACGAAGGCGCCCTGGATCGAACAGGTGTCCGGGTAGTTGCCCTTGAAGTGCAGGGTGTCGACCACGATTTTCTCGATCTCGCCCGGGTGGCCCAAGGCGACGATCACCCAGTCATTGCCCGGCGTACGACGACGTGCAGTTTCCCAGCCATCGCCCATGTTGATGCCACGGCCCGGGTTGAGGATGTTGCTCATGCGCCCGAAGTGTTCATCGGAGCAGGCCAGTGCACGGCCACCGTTCAGGGCCGCAGCCAGGTCAACCTGTTCGTTGTCGCCCACGGCCGACCAGTCGCGGAACGGAATGCCGTACACGCGCAGGCGGGCCACGCCACCGTCCGGGTAAATGTTGAAACGCAGGTGGCTGAAGGCCTGGTCGTTGTTGATCTCGTGGAAGTGATGGCTGTTGCCTTGCAGCTCCACGGCCGACAGCACTTCAACCCACTGGGTGTTGTCATCCGGCTCGCCGGACGCCAGGAAGCAGGCTTCCAGGGACGCCGAGGGCGGGAAGTTGCCGGTGAAGAATGAAGTGTCGATGTCCACGCCCTTGATCGAGCCCGGTACGCCCAGGCGGATTACCGCGCTGTCGTAGCCTTCGAAGCGCTTGCGGCGCGACTCCCAGCCGTCCATCCACTTGCCGTTGTCATCGAAAACGCCCTCCTTCCACACGGCCGGGGTCGGCTGGAACAGGCGGTTGGCGTCAGCGAACCAGTCATCGGTCACAGAGATGATCTTGGTGCCCAGGCGGGCGTCGGCCAGGTTGACGAACTTCTCGAAAGGTACGGCGTAAGCTTTCATTCTTCTTGTCTGCCTTAAAGTAAGTGGCTTGGGATGCTCGCGAGGCCCTGGGCGTTCATGAATCGCTCGGGCCAGGTCTGCTTAAAGAGTCAGTAATCGGAACAACGCGATCTTGTTGATCTCGGCCAGTGCGCATTTGAACTCGGCTTCCACCGAGTTGTGAATGCGCGTTTCAAACGCGGCGAGGATCTGATGCCGGTTGCTGCCTTTTACCGCCATGATGAAGGGAAACTTGAACTTGGCCTTGTAGGCATCGTTCAGCTCGGTGAAGCGCGAAAACTCGTCGCTCGAGCATTGGTGAATACCCGCGCCAGACTGTTCTTCAGTGCTGGCTGCGGTCAACTGGCCCTGGACGGCCGCTTTGCCCGCCAGGTCCGGGTGAGCGTTGATCAGGGCCAGCTGGCTTGCGTGATCAGCGCTCAACAGGATATCGCTCATGCGCTGGTGCAGGGTTTCGATCTGGTCGATCGACGCGTCCTGGCCCAGGTCGAAGGCCTTTTCGGCCACCCATGGCGAATGTTCGTAGATGTCGGCAAAGGCGGCGACGAATGCGTCGCGGCCCAGGGTCGACGGTTTCAAGGTCTGGAACGCAGTCATTTGGCGGCTCCCTGGAAAGGGTGTACGTCATGCCAGTGACGGGCGATGTCGACGCGGCGGGTGAACCACACCTGATCATGACCCTTGGCGTATTCGATAAAGCGCTTGAGGGCGGCCAGGCGCGCCGGGCGGCCGATCAGGCGGCAGTGCAAGCCGATAGAGAGCATTTTCGGTGCGTCCGCGCCTTCGGCGTACAGCACGTCGAACGCGTCTTTGAGGTATTCGAAAAAGTCGTCGCCCTTGTTGAAGCCCTGCACCTGGGTGAAGCGCATGTCGTTGGTGTCCAGGGTGTAGGGGATCACCAGGTGCGGCTTGCCGGTGGGGTTGTTGGGTTCCCAGTAGGGCAGGTCGTCGTCATAGGTGTCGCAGTCGTAGAGGAAGCCGCCTTCCTCCATCACCAGCCGCCGGGTGTTGGGGCCGGTGCGCCCGGTGTACCAGCCCAGCGGGCGTTCGCCGGTGAGTTCGGTGAGGATGCGGATCGCTTCGAGCATGTGCTCGCGTTCCTGGGCCTCGTCCATGTATTGGTAGTCGATCCAGCGGTAGCCATGGCTGCAGATTTCGTGGCCGGCGGCGACCATCGCGCGGATCACGTCCGGGTGGCGCTGAGCGGCCATGGCCACGGCGAAGATGGTCAGCGGGATATCGAACTCCTTGAACAGCTTGAGGATGCGCCACACGCCGGCACGGCTGCCGTATTCGTACAGCGACTCCATGCTCATGTTGCGCTCGCCTTGCAGCGGCTGCGCCGAGACCATCTCGGACAGGAAGGCTTCCGACTCTTTGTCGCCGTGCAGGATGTTGCGCTCGCCACCTTCTTCGTAGTTGAGTACGAACGACAGGGCAATACGAGCCTTGCCTGGCCAGTGTGGGTGAGGAGGGTTACTGCCGTAACCGATCAGGTCGCGTGGGTAGTCAGCGCTCACTGCAGTCTTCCTTCTTGTTCGTGGTAGCGGTGTGTGTGGCGGCCGGGCAGTGAAAAGACTGGGTGGCGTCACGACGATGACTGATTGTATACAACTTGGTGCGCACTTTGTAAGCCTGTATTTCTGCATTTTTTCCGCAGGGCCTTCGCAGAATAGCATTGCAAGAAACCTGCCTGACTGGTCAGCTAAAATGAAATAACACTTTGTCTCTGTAGGAGCGAGCTGGCTCGCGAAAAACCCGAGAGCGCCGCGGTCACTCTGAAGCGCTGCGTTATCGTTGACGTTTTTCGCGAGCCAGCTCGCTCCTACAGGATCAGGCTCAGCACCGTAAATCTATTTTGTTGAGTTTATTGTGTACAATTTTTTTGAAAAGTGTCTTAATCAGTCATCGCCGGCTTTTTCAGTGCTCTGAAACGGTGCGGTCTTTCACTTTACTGACTTCGGGAGGCGCGCAGACGCTATGGGACGTTTGACCACACACGTATTGGACGCCGCGCACGGCTGCCCCGGCAGCGCGATCAAGGTGGAGTTGTACCGTGTCGAAGGCACGCAGCTTGAGCTTGTCGCCAGCACCTTGACCAACAACGACGGCCGCTGCGATGCACCCCTGCTGCAAGGCGATGACTACCGCAGCGGTGTCTATCAGTTGCAGTTCAGCGCCGGCGATTACTACCGCGCCCGTGGCGTGCAACTGCCCGAACCTGCGTTTCTCGACGTCGTCGTCCTGCGTTTTGGCATCAGTGCCGAACAGGATCACTACCATGTGCCTCTGCTGATTTCGCCTTACAGCTACTCCACCTATCGCGGTAGCTGAGTCGTCACCGCGCTTCACACCCCCAAAGCTCTTCGTTGGTTTTTCGCCCGCTCACACTGCGGGCTTTTTTTCGCCTGGGGGTCGCCCTAACTATGTAAAGCCCTTGGGATCAGGGCCCTGCTTACCCTCGGTTTTTCATCAGGAGCCGATGGCGACATGACTACCGAACCCCAATCCCCCCCGGTTGACCCCGACGACGCCTTGAGCGGCCAGGCGCGGCTGCGCAGCCTGCTGGCCCGGCGCCTGGACGCCAGCCCCACACCCAGCCGGTTTATCAACGCGCTGCAGGTTGCCGAAGTGCGGTGCCGCGAGTCGACCCGGCAACTGCGCCGGCAGCTGGAGCTGGCACCGAGCATTCACCGTCTGGTGCGCAAGGCACTGCGTGAAGCCTTCGACCTTGACCCCGACAGGCTGTTGTTCAGCGAGACGTCGACGCCAGGCGGCCCACCGGTGGTCGATAGCCTCACCGATCGAGCCTTGGGCCTGCTGGACAATCCGCAGTTTGCGATCCACCTCAATCGCTACACCGCGCTCAGTGTGCAGGGTGACGCCGAACGCACGTTGCCCTTCAGTGCCAGCGAGGTGCTGCATAAGGTCAATGGCCTGGATTTGCCCGGGAAAATACGCTCGGCGGTGTCCGGTTATTGGCAAGGGTTGGCGTTTGCCAGTGCGGCGTCTCGCGAAGAACGCTGGGTACAGGTGTATCAGGGCGTTTTTGCCGAGCGTGCGTTTATCGCCCACGCACTGTACGACTTGTCGGACCACGGTTTTTCCATGGCCCTGGGGCTCCTTGATGCGCCCACCCCGCAAGCACGGGCACAGGCGGGCGGCGCCTGGGAGCGCTTGCAGGTCAGCGAGTTGAGGTGGGGCGATGTGCCGCTTGGCGGCGCATTGCACCTCTATCGCACGGGCGATGGGCTGGCCAGGCGCCAGGTGATTTATCTGCCGGGGCTGGCCCGGCCCTTTCACGAGTTCGCCAGCCTGGCCCAGATGCAGCTCGCGTTGCCCGCCTTGTTCCTGGGGCCTGAACGGTCGGTGCTCTGGTCGCGTTTGCCCCTGGACCGTCGGCCCGCATCGCCACTGGCTTTCACGGTGCATCGGGCGCCGCCGCTGACAGATGACGCCCTGCGGCACAGCGCGTTGGCGTACGTGCAGACCCAGCGGGACAACGAATGGAACGGCCTGTTGGCCCGCCATGCTGCCAGCGTCGGGCTTGATGGCCAGGCCAATGGCGCGTTGAGCGCGTTACAGCGGCTGCGCCTGGTTGAGCGGGGCAGGCGCCTCGTGCAGGGCGGCGAGGGGTTACGGGTGGCGCTGGAGCAACTGCTGGAGTGGGACCGCCAGCGCCGGGCACCGGAGGTGGTGTGTGCCGCGTTGCACCCCGGCCTGGCGATGCGCACCGCCGAGGACCTGGTGCGGCGTCACGAACAGGGGTTGCTGGCGCTGCTGGACAAGAGCGATTCAAGTCAGGACTACGCACCCTACAGCGCCTTTCAGTCGCTCCAGGCACAGTGGCTTGAGCAGGCGCAGGCGCTGCAGGCTTCGCTGGAGGGGCAGGAACATCGGTTGGGCCTGCGTGGGTTCTGGCTGGAAAAGCCGGCGGGCTCAGTCGCCAGCCGCGGTGTTCAACGGCTCAAGGTCCAGCGCTCGGCCTTGCTCAAGGACGCCCACCTGCAATACCGCCTGGGCTTGCTCAGTGAACCCGACCTGACGCTGCTGGTGGAGGTGCTGAACACGCCATTGGCCGCTGGGCGGGCGGCCTCTGGCACCCGTGTCCTGCACGTCAGCGTCGGCCGTTCGGGCCGGCCGCTCTACCGGTTGCTGGGGGTGTTTGTGGTCACCACCCTTGAGGCGCTCAACCACCCCGATCGCCGGCAGCCTGCCGTGCTGCATGTGCCGGGAACAGACGGCGGTTTCCAGGCGTTTGGCTCGCTGGATGAACTCTCGACGAGCCTCGACGCCAGCTTTAAAAGCCCCGACGGTTCGGCGCTCTGGCACTGCGTCGGGCGCGACCAGCGGCGCGAGGCGTACACCCTGGTCGGAGCGTTGGCCGCCAGTGAACCGCTACTCGTCTACTACCAGGTGATGGAAGGCAATGTACTGTCTGACAGCTTCAAGGAGCAGATCGACCGGTATGCCCGGACGGAGCGCTGGGTGGCCGAGGGCGGCAGGCCGTTCAGCGAGGTGACCGACCCGGCGTTGACGCGCACCTTGCTTGCCCGGGAGTTGGCCGACAGCCTGCAGGTGCCCCTCAGCGCCGCCCGGGCACAGGCGCTGGCGAATATCAGTGTGCTGCGCCTGGGCGTTGCCCAGGCCAAGACGCTGCCTGCGTGGCTGCCCGGTGCTTCGCGGGTGTTGCGCAAACGCTACCAGCGCTTGCGCACCCATTACCTGACCAGTGCCGCTGCACTTGAGCAGCAACTGTTGCAGGCGCTGCCGGGCCTGGAAGCGTTCGCCCGTCGCACGTTGACCGAACACTTGAGCCGTGAAGGGCTGACTGAACCCCTGGATATCGACACGCCGTTTCTGGACATGCCCGACGACGTCAGTACCCATTGGCAGTCCCATCCCCAGCGCCCGGCCGGGGATTCCGGGGTCCGCACCGTGGTCAGTGAAGGGCGCCATACCTACAGCCTGTTTCAACTGGCGTTGCACAACCTGGACCCCGAGGCCCCCTGGACGCGCTGGCGACTGCAGTACAGCCGCTACATTGAGCCCTTGTGGGCGCGACAGTTGCCCGCCGAACGCCTGATCGGGTTGATCGCGAAGCTGGACCTCGCCGGGCAGTACGAGGGCTTGATTACCCGGTGTTTCTACCCGGGGTCGTCCCAGGTGCCGGCGGCGCTGCCCCGGGCCTTGCTGGAGCGCCCGCTGATCCAGCGCGCGCGGCTCGAGCAGTTCAGCGCCACGCAGCAAGGGCTCAGTACGGTGGCACACAGCGTGTTTTCGACCGCGCTTGAGGCCAGGGCCCCGGCAGATTTGAAGAAAAATGGCCATGACCTGCAACTGTGTTGCGTGCACCTGGCGGCGCTGACCCTGGAGCAACCTCGGCACGTTGCCGGGGTGTTGATCATCCACGACCAACCGTCGGCCAAGGCCCTGCTTTATTGGCCGGCGGTGCAGGGGTTTGCGCCGCTCACCGAGCACGCCAGCGTGGCAGCGGCCCGTAGCGCCTTGCTGGAAATGGCGGCCACGCCCGCCAACCTCAAGGTGCTGGCGCAGCACATTGCGCCCGGCTGGGAGCAACCCGCGCTGGCCAGTTATCCGGTGCCGGTGGAGGCCAGTGGCTCACGCATGGACGGGCGCTTTGAGCCCTTCAAGGGCGGTTGGTCGATCCTGCCGAGCCCCTTTGGGCTGGTCGGGTGGGCCATCCGTGGGCTGACGCGGTGGTTCCGGACTCGGCGTTCGCAACCGGCGACGACGTTGCCGGAGATTGAACAGGAGCTTCGCGAGCAATGGGCGGACGACCCCGGACGATGGCTGGGCGTCACCCGCACCACCGGTTGCGACCTGGTGCGCATCCTGGCTCATGCCCAGGTGCTGGGACTTGAGCGCGAGGTGCGGGCGGTCGCCAACTCGGCCAGGGAACTGGCGAGTTACCGCGAGTTGCGCCTGGGCGAGCAATCGGCGGCGCGGGTACGCGGGCTGTTGTCGTTCATCCCGGGGGTGAGTGTCGGGGTGAACCTGTACGAGGTGCTGCTGGCGGCCCGCCGGTTTCATCACAGTGGTGATGCGCGCGATGGGCTGGCAACGGGGTTTGCCACCCTGATATTGATTGCCGATATCGCGCTGACGGTGTTCCCGCCGGGCAAGGGTGTGGTCAGGCCGCACCTGCCGGTCAGGCCTGTGTCGATCGTGCCGATCCTGAATCAGATTCGGCGCCAGCCCAGGCCACCCGGGGTTGCCCATCTGGGCCTGCCCGTCACTCGCCGGGGGCTGAAGGGGATGGAGGTTTACCGTAAAGACCTGACGGTGGACGGTGCCGTGACCTTGCACGGGCCGGTTAACCAGGGCAGCCAGGTGAAGGCCGGTGAGCAGTTTATCGTCGAGGGCGGCGGTGTTTATCCGGTGCACCGTCGTCGTACCGAGCGAACCTTGCGCCTTAAACATCCCGATGGCAGCCCACAGGACGAGTTGTTTCTGTCCATTGAACAGCCCCGTGAATGGTTGTTGGGCGCGGATGCGCCCGAGCCGCGTGCGGGAACCAGCTCCGGGATCAGGCGCCCCTGGGAAGCCGTCACCGGCGGTACCGAGTGGGTGGCCCCCACCGCCTCCCATGCCGAGCGGGCAGGCCGGCAACCGCCGTTGGCCGCCAGCCATTGGCGGGCGTGGGGGCGTCAGCTCAACGAAGATGCCGTGCAGGAGATTTCGGCGTCCCGCCGGTTGTATCGTGTCCAGGGTGAGGTGGCCTATGACGCCGTGAAGCTGGGTGACCACTATTACGAACTGTTACCCAATGGTTCGACCGTGCCCGACAACCTGATTTTTCTAAGAGGGCCGGAGCCGCCGCTCCCCGTCGGGCGGGACGAACTGGTGCGCTGGTTGACGCCGGAAATACGCGAACAACCGATCCCGGCAACCTTTGGTGCCGATCGCTCGTGGGCACTGCGGGAACCGTTGTTCAGGCGCCCGCTCTCCACCTCGGTGGCGACGGCGTTCCCCGGTTTGACCCAGGCCAGCAATCGTTTCGTGACGGAGCGATTGCTGGAACTGGGGGATGCCGGGCGCTCGATGACGGCCACCCGGCTGCTCAACATCCGCGCGACACTGGATGACTGGTTACCCCCGGCCCCGGCGGCGGCGGGGCAGACGGATGATTTGTTGCGCATGCTCAGGCCGGTGCCGAGGGGCGGGCGGATCAGTATCAACATCAGCCATGACGGGCAGGCGCCGGGCCTGCAGCGCGTGGATTTCCAACTGCCGGTGCCCCTTGATCCCTCCCTGCTGAACAATACGTCGAGGTCCCTCAGCCATGCCCGGCCGATGGCGGCGCAAACCGCTGTCAGGCAGGTGCTGGAGCGGCAAGGGTTCAGGGTTCAGCCGCTTCACAAAGGCAGTTCGGCCCGGTTGGTCAACTTTGTCTGCACCCATGCCAAGTCGAACAACCTGTATTACGTGCTTACGCGGTGGGCCGAATCCCCGAGTGTTTCCATGGGGTCGGGCGGGATGATGCAACTCTCCGACGCCTGGCTGCACAGTAATTCCCGGTCATCGATCATGCGTGAGCCGCACCTGCACAGCGCGGTGCTGCAGGCCCTGAAAGACGGACGGTTGGTGCGGATCGTCGCCGGTATACAGCGGGGCCGGCGTTCGAGTCGCACCACCGTATTTTTTGTCAAAATGAGCGATGCCTAGCGGCTTAACAGTGACGCGGCGCCCGCCCCGGAGAATAGCCCGGCGCTGATCCGGTTGAACCAGCTCTGGCCCTTGCCGCTGCGCAGGTAGCGCGCGGCACCGTGGGCGCCGAGGCCGTAGGCCAGTTTGCAGAGCAGGTCGAGCACGGTCCAGGTGGCGATCATGATCAGCAATTGCGGCAAAAAGGCCTGCTGGGCGCTGAGAAACTGCGGCAGGAAGGCGGCGAAAAACAGGATGTCCTTCGGGTTGCTGGCGCCCAGCACAAAGGCCCGGCCGAACAGCGCGCGAAAACGCGGGGTGGCGGCCACGTGCGGTACGTCGGCGCCCTGGGACGGCTGCCGGGATTGCTGCCAGCTCTGCCAGGCGAGGTAGAACAGGTACACCGCGCCGACGACCTTCAGGGCGCTGAACAGCTGTTCCGAGGCCAGCAACAACGCACCCAGGCCCAGCGCCGAGGCGCTCAACAGGCAGATTGAAGCAATCACCCCACCGAGAAACGCCGGGTACGAACGGCGCAGGCCGTAGTTCAGGCTGTTGCTGATCATCAGCAAGGACAGGGGGCCGGGGATCAGGATCACCACCAGCGCGGCGCCGCTGAACAGCAGCCAGGTTTCCAGACTCATTGCATTCCTCCATTCGTACAAAAGCCCCACCCGACGGGGTGAGGCAGGGTCAAGCGGGTTGGCCTACAGGAACGCGAACTTGGCGATAAAGATCGCGCAAAGCACCCACAGGCTGATGGAAATTTCCTTGTGTTTACCGGTACCGGCCTTCAGTGCCACGTAGGTGATAAAACCCAGGGCGATGCCGTCGGCGACCGAAAACGTCAGGGGCATCATGATCGCGGTGACAATCGCCGGAATGCTGTCGGTGGCGTCGTCCCAGTTGATATGGGCCATGCCACTCATCATCAGCATCGCCACATAGATCAATGCGCCGGCGGTGGCGTAAGCGGGAATCATGCCAGCCAGCGGCGCGAAAAACATCGCGGCGATAAACAGCACGCCCACGGTGACGGCCGTCAACCCGGTACGGCCCCCGGCGGCCACGCCGGCGGCGCTTTCCACGTAGCTGGTGACGGGCGGCACGCCGACCATTGCGCCGAACACGCTGGAAGCACTGTCGGCTTTCAGGGCACGGGAGAGGTTTTCGATCTTGCCGTCGGCATTCACCAGGCCTGCACGCTGGGCCACGCCCATCAAGGTGCCGGCGGTGTCGAACATGTGCACAAACAGAAAGGCGAACACCACGCTGATCATGCTGACGTTGAACACGCCCATCACGTCCATGGCCATCCAGGTCGGCGCCAGGCTGGGTGGAGTGGCCATGATGCCGTGGTATTCCACCAGGCCCAGGCCCCAACCGGCCAGGGTCACGGCGATGATGCTGATCAGGATGGCGCCGAATACCCGGTGGTAGCTGAGGATCGCAATCAACAGGAAGCAGACGGCCGCCAGCAGCGGGGCGGGTTCATGCAGGGAGCCAAGCTTGATCAGGGTGGCCGGGCTTTGCACGATGATGCCGGCGGTTTTCAGGCCGATCACCCCGAGAAACAGTCCCACACCCGCGCCCATCGCGTGGCGCAGGCTCACCGGAATGCTGTTGAGCAGCCACTCGCGAATGCGTGAGAGCGTCAGGATCATGAACAACACACCGGAGATAAACACCGCACCCAGTGCGGTTTCCCAGTTGTAGCCCATGGTCCCGACCACGGTGTAGGTAAAAAACGCGTTCAGGCCCATGCCTGGCGCCAGTCCTACCGGCCAGTTGGCGTACAGGCCCATCAACAGGCAACCCAGTGCGGCAGCGATGCAGGTGGCGACAAACGCCGCGCCATGGTCGATGCCGGCGTCAGCCATGATGTTGGGGTTGACGAAAATGATGTAGGCCATGGTGATGAAGGTCGTGAGGCCGGCGATCAGCTCGGTCTTCACTGTGGTGCCATGCAAGCGGAGTTTGAACAGGCGTTCCAGCCAACCGTTGTGGGTTGGCGAGAGGTCGAGCGTAGGGGCTTCGGATTTGCGGCTTTCCACAGCAAGTACTCCTCAAGAGTTTTATTGTTATTTCCAGCGCCGGACACATGAGTGGGCAGCAGCGCTTTGAGGTACCAGCGGGTTTTGTTGACCAATAGGTCAGGAACTCGCACGAAGCGAATTATGCTTTTGTATACAAATAAAGCAAATAATGTTTTCTATTTTGTGTGCGAAAAGGATGAAAGGCAATTCAGGATTGGCCACTCAGGGCCTTGTTCACTGCCAGCCAGCCCTCCACCGCGGTCTCGCCGGCCTCGGCAAACGCCCGTTGCAGCAGCTTCACCTGTTCGCGGCGCAGAGACTGTTCAAAACGCAGGCCTTCCTCGGTCAGCTCCAGCAAGCGCTTACGCTTGTCGGTCTCCGAGGCCACGCTGTCCACCAAATGCATCTCCTGCAATTGGCGCAACGGCATGTTCAACGCCTGCTTGCTCACCCCGAGCAACTCCAGCAGCTCCTTGACGCTCAAGGCCGGGTAACGCGCGATAAAAAACACGATGCGTTGATGCACCCGGCTCAGGCCTCGGCGCTCGAGCATTTCGTCGGCCTTGGCGGTGAACGCTTGGTAGCCGAAGAAGAAGGCTTCCATGGCGGTTTGCTGGCTGGTCTGGTTTTTAAGGTCAAGCATATTGACGTATCTGCCCAAGTCGTCGTAATTTCGGTCAACCAGTTTGACGTATTTTCCTCAGGCTTTGCTACCGGTGACCCTTATGGCTTTCTCAGAACGTGTTTCGCGCCTTAAAAGCTCTTTGATCCGTGAAATCCTTGCGGCGGCGCAAAAGCCGCAAGTGATGTCCTTTGCCGGTGGCCTGCCTGCCGAAGTGATGCTGCCCACCCTGAATTGGGACGGCATGCCGCTGAGCATGGGCCAATACGGCATGAGCGAAGGCGAGCCGCAGTTGCGTGAATTGCTGGCGGCCGAGGCGCGGGGGTTGGGCATTGCGTGCCAGGCCAGCCAGGTGATGGTGGTCAGCGGTTCCCAGCAGACCCTGGATCTGGCGGCCAAGCTGTACATCGACAAGGGCAGCAAAATCCTGCTGGAAGGCCCGACTTACCTCGCGGCGTTGCAGATATTCCAACTGTTCGGCGCCGATTGCCTGACCGTTCAGCTTGAAGCGGATGGTCCGGACCTGAAGGCATTGCGCAACAGCCTTGAGCAGCATCGGCCGTCGTTCGTCTACCTGATCCCGACGTTCCAGAACCCCTCGGCAGTGCGCTACAGCGATGCCAAGCGCGAGGCCGTGGCCGCACTGCTGGACGAGTTCGGCGTGACGCTGATCGAAGACGAACCCTACCGCGAACTGACCTTCGACGGCGGCAGCGCGCAACCCATCGTCAGCCGGCTGAAAAAGGCCAGCTGGATCTACACCGGCACCGTGTCCAAAACCTTGTTGCCCGGCCTGCGTGTCGGTTACCTGATCGCCAGCCCCGACCTGTTCCCGCACCTGCTCAAGCTCAAACAGTCGGCCGACCTGCACACCAACCGCGTTGGCCAGTGGCAGGCCATGCAATGGATCGGCACCGAGAAATACCAGCGCCACCTGGTGGAACTGCGCAGCTTCTACCGTGAGCGCCGCGATGCGTTCCAGGCTGCACTGGAGCGGCATTTCAGCGAGCTGGCCGACTGGCAAATACCCCAGGGCGGATTATTCTTCTGGCTGACCTTGAAACAACCGCTCGACACCCGCACCTTGTTGGCACCTGCGCTCGACCAGGACATCGCGTTCATGCCCGGTGAACCGTTCTTTTCCGAGCCGGATAACCATCACGGTCACTTGCGGCTCAATTTCAGCCATATCGACCCGGCGCGTTTGGACGAAGGTCTCAAGCGTCTCGCTGCGGTGGTCCGTCAAGCACAGCACGCGCAAGCGGCATAAGGGGAGCCTCTATGTACAAGGTCTACGGCGATTACAAATCGGGCAACTGCTACAAGGTCAAACTCATGCTCAGCCTGCTGGGCATCGACTATGAGTGGATCGATGTCGACATCCTGAACGGCGACACCCAGACCGCCGAGTTCCTGGCCAAGAACCCCAACGGCAAGATCCCGGTGCTGGAGCTCGAAGACGGCACGTGCCTGTGGGAATCCAATGCAATCCTCAACTTCCTGGCCGATGGCAGCGAATTCCTGCCGACCGAACCGCGCCTGCGCACCCAAGTGCTGCAGTGGCAGTTTTTCGAGCAGTACAGCCATGAGCCGTATATTGCGGTAGCGCGGTTTATCCAGTTTTACCTGGGGCTGCCGGAAGACCGCCTGGAGGAGTACAAGAAGCTGCACAAGGGCGGTTACAAAGCCCTGAAGGTGATGGAGCGTCAGTTGCAGTTGACGCCGTACCTGGTGGGCGACCAGTTCTCGATTGCCGATGTGGCGTTGTACGCCTATACCCATGTGGCGGATGAAGGGGGTTTTGACCTGGGCGCCTATCCGGGCGTGCAGGCGTGGTTGAAGCGTGTGGCCAGTCATCCAAAGCATGTGGCAATGCTGGGCTGACAATGCGCTCAAAAATGTGGGAGCGGGCTTGCTCGCGAAAGGGGACTGTCAGATTTTTTGT
>NZ_JACARC010000139.1 GCF_013386825.1 Pseudomonas sp. IPO3778 | reverse complement strand
AACAGTGCGTGGTCAAACCGTTTTCACGCAATTTCGTGCTGGTCCGCCATCGTCTTCAGCCGCCGAAAATCCGAGGCTGCACGGACACGCCCCCCATCCTGATTTTCTATAGCCTGTACATGCATTTGCAGGACTGGACGGTTTATCAGGCGGATTCAACTATCGTCCGACCAGCCTTCTGGCCTGAGGGCGCCACTCTGCGTGTCAAAGACTCGGTTAACGACTTGCGTGCTGGAGAACGCGGTCTGAATGTTCGCAATCAAGCTCATCGGGGCAAGTCTATCGCTCTTTTGCCAAAGGGCGCGCAGGTGACGGTCAGCGGTGACGGTGATTACCGCAGGCTGGAGAACACCCCCGGTCCAGATGCTCT
>NZ_JACARC010000138.1 GCF_013386825.1 Pseudomonas sp. IPO3778 | reverse complement strand
GTGCGTGGGCATGGCGCTGGTCTATGTGTGGCAAGGCATGCCGCAAACCTTCGCTTCACAAGCGCTGGCCACAACGCTTGAAGGCGCACAACAGCAGTTGATTGTCGGCGCCGTGGCGAGCTTCGAATCAATCAAGCATATCGGCACCAACGGCGGCGGCTTCTTCAGCATGAACGCCGCGCACCCGTTCGAGAACCCGACACCGCTGACCAACGCGCTGCACATCCTCAGCATGTTGCTGATCCCGTCGGCACTGACTTACACCTTCGGCAGCATGCTGCTGCAACGCCGTCAGGGCTGGGTGTTTTTCGGCACGTTCCTGGTGATGTTCTTAGGCTTCCTCGCGCTGGTGTATGGCGCCGAGCAAAACGGCAACCCGCTGCTGACCCAGGCCGGTGCCAACCAGACGCTGTCCATCG
>NZ_JACARC010000137.1 GCF_013386825.1 Pseudomonas sp. IPO3778 | reverse complement strand
CTCAGTCGTCAGGGACTGTCGGCGAGCACCTATGATGCCTTGGCAAATTGTGCAAAAGAGCGCCCGAATACGCCCGCCCTACGCTTTTTTCTCGACGGGCAGAATTTTCGCAAGACCCACGACTGGACCTACTCCGAGCTGCTGATCGACATCACCCGCGCTGCTAACGCGTTCCACGAACTCGGCCTGGGCGCTGACGACGTCATCGCGTTTATTTTGCCGAATTTGCCGGAAACCCATTTCACCATCTGGGGCGGCGAGGCGACAGGCATCGTCATGGCGGTCAATCCGTTGTTGGAGGCGCCTCAGATGGCCGACCTGCTGCGGGCG
>NZ_JACARC010000136.1 GCF_013386825.1 Pseudomonas sp. IPO3778 | reverse complement strand
TGGCATCACCTGGCGTTGCAGCTGCCGCTGGTGGGCAAGGTGCTGCGGGAGATGGAAGCCGCACGGTTCGCCAGCACCCTGGCGATTCTCGGCAAAAGCGCCGTGCCCCTGGTGGACGCCCTGGAAATCAGCGCCGCGGTGATCGGCAACCTGACCATCCGCGCGCGCATGGCCGATGTGGCCCGCTCGGTGCGCGAGGGCGGCACCCTGACCCGTGGCCTGGAACTCAGCGGCGACATCCCGCCGATGATGCTGCACATGATCGCCAGCGGCGAGCGAGCCGGTGAACTCGACGCCATGCTTGCCCGTGCGGCCGAACAACAGGAAAGCAGCCTGGCCGCACGGATCACCCTGGTGGTGAGCCTGTTTGAACCTTTCATGCTGGTGCTGATGGGCGGCGTGGTGCTGCTGATCGTACTGGCCATCCTCCTGCCGATTCTGAGCCTCAACCAATTGGTGAACTGACCCATGCAACCTCAACCCAATAACCTGCCGTGCCGACAGCGCGGTTTTACTCTGATCGAAATCATGGTGGTGGTGGTCATCATCGGCATCCTCGGCGCGATTGTGGTGCCGCAATTCATGAGCCGGCCCGACCAGGCCAAAGTCACGGCCACCAAAACCGATGTCCAGG
>NZ_JACARC010000135.1 GCF_013386825.1 Pseudomonas sp. IPO3778 | reverse complement strand
CCTCTTGACTATCAAGAGGCTTTTTTGATATAATTGAATTCTGTGCACTCGAAATGCACGGAATTGGGGATTCTATGGTTTTTCTGTCAACGAGGCAAACTATAGGAAAAGATGACGTGAGTGTCAACTGATGAATGATGCAATTGATGAGCGGTATTTTTGCTGATTTTCCAGGCGGCTCGCGCACATTTCTGCAACCCAGAGAGGATTGACATATGTTCAAAAATAAACCAATATGGAGTCATAAACATGCAAGCGAAGCACCAACGTAATTACAAACCGCCATTCAGTAAATTCGTGAAAAAGGCGGCCAAGC
>NZ_JACARC010000134.1 GCF_013386825.1 Pseudomonas sp. IPO3778 | reverse complement strand
GGTCGTGGCTGTTGAGCAGGTGAGTGGGCAGGTTGATCGACACAGGGATGTCATAGCCCTGTTGACGCCATGCGGCCTGGGCAATGATGGCCTGTTCAAGCATATGCCACAGCAAGTGCTCTTCAAGGTTAAAGCTGATCAACACCGGGAGGAACACGCCAGGGAGCAGCATGCCGTGCTCGGGGTGGAGCCACCGTACCAGCGCTTCGGCGGCGACTATTCTGCCGTTGCTCAAGGCTTTCTTGGGTTGAAACCATGCTTGCATCTCTCCGTTGTTGAACGCGTTCAGCAGGCTGTGGCGATCGATACCAGGCCGGGTCTCGACCGGTTCGGTGTTGTGCAGGGCTT
>NZ_JACARC010000015.1 GCF_013386825.1 Pseudomonas sp. IPO3778 | reverse complement strand
CCCACATTTGATCTTTGTCAGTCGCCAAGCTGCAGGGTGCCCATGGCCAGTTTGGCCGCCAGCCACAAGGCCAAACCGATTGCTGGAAGTGCGCGGTCTGAAGGCTTGACGGGTTCTCTGTGGGAGCTGTCGAGCTTTAGCGAGGCTGCGATGGCGTCGGTACAGTCGACATTGATGTTGCCTGACCCACCGCCATCGCGGCCTCGCTAAAGCTCGACGGCTCCCACATTTGGTCTTTGCCAGCCGTCAAATTGCAGGGCGCTGGCTCCCACATTTGGTCTTTGCCAGTCGCCAAATTGCAGGGGGCCGGCTCGCCCATTTGATTTTTATCAGCCGCCGAACTGGAAGGTGCCCAAAGCCAGCTTGGCCATCAGGGCGCCGGCGCCCAGTTGCACCAGCCACAAGGCCAAACCGCCGAGGAATACGCCGAGGGCGACTTGCAGCACCAGGCTTTTCTGGCGCTTGGCGGGTGGTGGGCGCGGGGTGAAATGGTCCAGTTCGTCGCGGTCGGCACGCAGGTCCAGGTCGTCGTTTCTCATAGGGTACTCATGGGGAAGGGACTGTCTTGCTGTCAGTCTAGGGGCAGCGGACTGAAAGCAGCGAATTTTTAAGGGCTGAACACCCGCTCTTGAAGGCAAACCACCCACCCTGTGGCGAGGGAGCTTGCTCCCGTTGGGCTGCGCAGCAGCCCCCATTCAGGCACCGCATTCATTCAGAAAGTTCACGGTGGCAGGTTTGGGGGCCGCTTCGCAGCCCAGCGGGAGCAAGCTCCCTCGCCACATGGGGCGCGGCGTTCAGAATGAAAAAGGGGAAGCCACCGGCTTCCCCTTTTTGTGCATCACAACAGGCTTACAGCACCTGAACGATGGCCTTGGTCACGGCATCGATGTTGTTCTGGTTCAACGCCGCCACACAGATACGGCCGGTATCCAGCGCGTAGATACCAAACTCGTTGCGCAGGCGGGTCACTTGCTCAACGTTCAGGCCGGAGTAGGAGAACATTCCGCGCTGGCGACCGACGAAGCTGAAGTCATGGCCGGGAGCTGCCTTGGCCAGGTCAGCCACCATCTGCTCGCGCATGCCGCGAATGCGCAGGCGCATTTCGGCCAGTTCCGCTTCCCACTGGGCGCGCAGCTCAGGGTTGTTCAGCACCGCTGCCACGATCGCCGCGCCGTGGGTCGGCGGGTTGGAGTAGTTGGTGCGGATCACGCGCTTGACCTGGGACAGGATGCGCGCGCTCTCTTCTTTGGAGTCGGTGACGATGGACAGGGCGCCCACGCGCTCGCCGTACAGCGAGAACGACTTGGAGAACGAGCTGGACACAAAGAAGGTCAGGCCCGATTCAGCAAACAGGCGCACCGCAGCGGCGTCTTCGTCGATGCCGTCGCCAAAGCCCTGGTAGGCCATGTCGAGGAACGGCACGAGGTTTTTCGCCTTGACCACGTCCAGCACCTGTTGCCAGTCGGCCGGGCTCAGGTCGACGCCGGTCGGGTTGTGGCAGCAGGCGTGCAGCACCACGATGGACTGTGGCGGCAGGGCGTTGAGGTCTTCCAGCAGGCCGGCGCGGTTGACGTCGTGGGTGGCGGCGTCGTAGTAGCGGTAGGTCTGCACAGGGAAACCGGCTTTTTCGAACAGCGCCTGGTGGTTTTCCCAGCTCGGGTCGCTGATGGCGACGACGGCGTTGGGCAGCAATTGCTTGAGGAAGTCAGCGCCGATTTTCAGGGCGCCGGTGCCGCCAACCGCTTGGGCGGTGATGACGCGGCCGGAGCTGATCAGTGGCGATTGCGCGCCGAACAGCAGCTTTTGCACGGCCTGGTCGTAGGCCACAATACCGTCGATCGGCAAGTAGCCACGGGCGGCGTGTTGCGCCACGCGAATGGCTTCCGCTTCGGCAACGGCACGCAAGAGTGGAATCTTCCCCTCCTCGTTGCAATAAACGCCCACGCCAAGGTTGACCTTGGTGGTTCGGGTATCGGCGTTGAATGCTTCGTTGAGGCCCAGGATTGGATCGCGTGGTGCCATTTCGACAGCGGAGAACAGGCTCATTTTTGCGGCAGCTCTATTGAGAGTGGAGGGACGTGTCGCGCTCCAGCCGAATGCACTAGAGCGGTGCACAAACGGGGAGCTAGTATAGAGGCCATCAGGGCTCACGGCGACAGCCGAAACGGCTTTTCGGCCAAGTTTTTCGGTTTATTTACTGACCGTTAGTCTTATTGCAATATTGACGCCCCAAGGCATGTAGGACGATTGCCTTGAAACCCGTCACATTCGCCTCCACTTCTACAGCTATCATGGTTTTTTCCTGCAACCTGCGCCGAACCGTCGCGGGTCGCGGTCTTTTTCGTCCCCGCTGCTTTTTTCGGCCTCGGGGTGACTCAAGAGGTACGTTATGTCGGATTTCCAGCTAGTCACCCGCTTCGAGCCCGCCGGCGATCAACCGGAAGCCATCCGCCTGATGGTCGAGGGCATCGAGGCCGGCCTGGCGCACCAGACCTTGCTCGGGGTGACCGGCTCCGGCAAGACCTTCAGCATCGCCAACGTGATCGCCCAGGTGAACCGCCCGACCCTGGTGCTGGCGCCGAACAAGACCCTGGCCGCGCAGCTGTACGGCGAGTTCAAGGCGTTCTTCCCGAATAACGCGGTGGAGTACTTCGTTTCCTACTACGACTACTACCAGCCGGAAGCCTACGTGCCGTCGTCCGACACCTTTATCGAGAAAGACGCCTCGATCAACGACCACATCGAGCAGATGCGGCTGTCGGCGACCAAGGCGCTGCTGGAGCGCAAGGACGCGATCATCGTCACCACGGTGTCGTGCATCTACGGCCTGGGCAGCCCGGAAACCTATTTGAAGATGGTGCTGCACGTCGACCGCGGCGACAAACTCGACCAGCGTGAACTGCTGCGTCGCCTGACCAGCCTGCAATACACCCGCAACGACATGGACTTCGCCCGGGCGAGCTTCCGCGTGCGCGGCGATGTGATCGACATCTACCCGGCGGAATCCGACCTGGAAGCGATCCGCATCGAGCTGTTCGATGATGAAGTCGAGAGCCTGTCGGCCTTCGACCCGTTGACCGGTGAAGTGATCCGCAAACTGCCACGCTTCACCTTCTACCCGAAAAGCCACTACGTGACCCCGCGGGAAACCCTGATGGGCGCCATCGAGGGCATCAAGGGCGAACTGGTGGAGCGCCTGGAATACCTGCGTTCCAACAACAAACTGGTGGAAGCCCAGCGCCTGGAGCAACGCACCCGCTTCGACCTGGAGATGATCCTCGAGCTGGGCTACTGCAACGGCATCGAAAACTACTCGCGCTACCTCTCGGGCCGCGAATCCGGGCAGGCGCCGCCCACCCTGTTTGACTACCTGCCGGACGACGCTTTGCTGGTGATCGACGAATCCCACGTCAGCGTGCCGCAGGTGGGCGCGATGTACAAAGGTGACCGCTCCCGTAAAGAAACCTTGGTGGAATACGGCTTCCGCCTGCCGTCGGCACTGGATAACCGGCCAATGCGGTTCGACGAGTTCGAAGGCATCAGCCCGCAGACGATTTTTGTCTCGGCCACGCCGGGTAATTACGAAGCCGAACATGCGGGGCGTGTGGTTGAACAACTGGTTCGCCCGACGGGCCTGGTAGACCCGCAAATCGAAATCCGCCCGGCGCTGACCCAGGTCGACGATCTGTTGTCAGAGATCGGCAAACGCGTGGCGCTGGAAGAGCGGGTGCTGGTCACCACGCTGACCAAGCGCATGTCCGAAGACTTGACCGATTACCTGGCCGACCACGGCGTGCGCGTGCGCTATTTGCACTCGGACATCGACACCGTGGAACGCGTGGAAATCATCCGCGACCTGCGCCTGGGGGCCTTTGATGTGCTGGTGGGGATCAACCTGCTGCGTGAAGGCCTGGATATGCCGGAAGTGTCCCTGGTGGCGATTCTGGATGCGGACAAGGAAGGTTTCCTGCGTTCCGAGCGCTCGCTGATCCAGACCATTGGCCGCGCGGCGCGTAACCTCAATGGCCGGGCGATTCTGTATGCGGACCGGATCACCGGTTCCATGGAGCGGGCGATTGGCGAGACCGAACGTCGTCGCGACAAGCAGATTGCCTACAACCTGGAACACGGTATTACGCCTAAGGGTGTGTTCAAGGACGTGGCTGATATCATGGAAGGCGCCACCGTGCCGGGCTCGCGCAGCAAGAAGCGCAAGGGCATGGCCAAGGCCGCCGAGGAGAACGCCAAGTACGAAGCGGAATTGCGTTCGCCGAGCGAGATCACCAAGCGTATTCGCCAGTTGGAAGAGAAGATGTACCAGTTGGCGCGGGACCTGGAGTTTGAAGCGGCGGCGCAGATGCGTGATGAGATTGGCAAGTTGCGCGAGCGTCTGTTGGCTGTCTGATGTGCAGCGATGCAGCGATGCAGCTTCTGTGGCGAGGGGGCTTGTCCCCCGCTGGGCTGCGAAGCGGCCCCAAAACCTGCTTACCCGGTTCTGCCTGAAAGACTGCGGTGATTCTTATAGGGGCTGCTGCGCAGCCCAACGGGGGACAAGCCCCCTCGCCACAGGTTTGGTGTACAGCGGTATTTAGTGGGCTTCCCCAGCCTTGAGCCCCGCCGGCAACGCCTTGGTCAACAAGATCGCCACCATGCTGATCCCCAGCGCCAACCCCACAAAGTGAAACGCATCGTTGTAGGCCATGATCTGCGCCTGCTGATGCGCTATCTCGCTCAACTTGCCCAACGCCGCCGTCTCACTCCCAAACTTCTCGGTCAACGTCGCCATCCGCTCCGCCACCTGCGGATTGGTCGGCACAATCGCCTCCCGCAAATAATCAAAGTAGGTCTTGGTGCGCGCATCCAGCAGCGTCGCCAGTAATGCAATCCCGATCGCCCCACCCAGATTCCGCAAAATATTGAACAGGCTCGACGCCGACCCTGCGTCCTTCGGCAGGATGTACGCCGTGGCAATCAACGAAATCGTCACCATGATCAACGGCTGCCCCAGGGCGCGGATGATCTGGATCCGGTTGAACTGGTCGCCGGCAAAGTCGGGGTTCAGTACCCCCGACGAAAAGCTCGCCAGCCCAAACAACCCGAACCCCAGGGTGCACAGCCACTTGGGCGATACGTATTTCATCAGTTTGGGCACCAGCGGAATCAGGAACAACTGCGGCACCCCCATCCACATGATCACTTCGCCGATTTGCAGGGCGTTGTAGTTCTGGATCTGCGCCAGGTACAGCGGCAGCAGATAAATCGAGCCGTACAGCCCCACGCCCATTCCCAGGCTCGAAATACTCGACAGCCCGAAATTGCGATTGCCCAGGATGCGCAGGTTGATCAGCGGGTTGGGCTTGGACATCTGCACGATCACAAAGGTGATCAGGCTCAGCAGGGCGACGGTGCCCAGGCTGACGATCAGGCTCGATTCCAGCCAGTCCTTGCGATGGCCTTCCTCCAGAAACACCTGCAAACACCCAAGGCCCACGGCCATGGTGACGATGCCGAGGTAGTCGGTGCTTTTGAGCAGGTCCCAGTTGGAGTCCTTTTTCTCCAGGCCGTAGAGCAGCCCGGCGATCATCAACAGGCCCGGCGGGATGTTGATGTAGAAGATGTATTCCCAGCCCCAGTTCTCGGTGAGCCAGCCGCCGATGGTCGGCCCGATGGACGGGGCGAAAGTGGCGGTCATGGCGAACATGGCCATGCCTTTGGCGCGGTGGTGTTCGGGCAACTTGATCAGGGTGAGGGTGAACGCCAGCGGGATCAGCGCGCCGCCGGTAAAGCCCTGCAAGGCGCGGAAGACGATCATGCTTTCCAGGCTCCAGGCCATGGAGCACATCAGCGAGGCGATCAGGAACCCACCGGACACCCACACCGCCAGGCGGCGCGCCGACAACAGCTGCACCAGCCAGGCGGTGAGGGGGATCATGATGATTTCGGCCACAAGGTAGGAGGTGGAAATCCACGAGCCTTCTTCCAGAGTGGCCGAGAGCGCGCCCTGGATGTCCTTGAGGGAGGAGTTGGTGATCTGGATGTCGAGTACCGCCATAAAGGCGCCGAGCATCACGCTCATTACCGCGATCCAGTCGCGCCGGGTCGGTTCGCCGACCGGCGGCAGCAGTTGATCACCGGCCATCGTGCGGGGCTTGGATGTTCACTTTGACCGTCACCGACATGCCTGGGCGGATTTTGCCCTTTAGCGGGTTGTCGGCGGCGAAGGTCAGCTTCACCGGAATCCGTTGTACGACCTTGGTGAAGTTGCCCGTGGCATTGTCCGGCGGCAGCAGGCTGAACTGCGCGCCCGAGGCGCCGAACAGGTTGGCGACCTGTCCTTCGATCGGTGTATCGCCGTAGGCATCAAAGGTCAGCTCGGCGGTTTGCCCGGGCTGCATGTGGCCGATCTGGGTTTCCTTGAAGTTGGCCTGCACCCAGATGTCCTGGTCCGGGACGATCGACAGCAGGTAGGCGCCGGCCTGCACGTATTGGCCATTGCGCGCGGCACGCTGGCCGATCAGGCCGCTGATGGGCGCGTGGATTTCGCTGCGGGTCAGGTTCAGTTCGGCCTGGGCCAGGTCGGTTTTGGCGTTGGCGATCATCGCGTCGAGGCGCTTGATCTCGGCGTTGAGGGCGTTGACCTGCTGGCGCTGGCCCTGCAGGTCGGCCTGGGCCATGGTCACCTGGGACCGGGCGATATGGTTGTCGGCATCGAGGGTGGTCACCCGTTCTTCGGAGACGTAGCCGGGCTTGCGCAGGGTTTGCGCGCGGTTCAGGTCGATCTGCGAACGGCCGAGGGTGGCCTGGCTGGACGACACCTTGGCGGCGCCGGCGGCGATCAGGCTGGCTTGCTGGGTGAGTTTGCTCTGGGCCTGCACGCGCTCGGCTTCACGCATGGCCAGGGCGGCGTTGGCGCGGTCGACGGCGAGGTGGAAGTCGTCGCCTTCGAGCTTGACCAGCAACTGGCCTTTTTCCACGTGTTCGTTATCACCCACCAGAACCTCGACGATCCGCGCGCCCAGTTGGCTGGAGACCCGGGTGATCTCGCCCTGGACGTAGGCGTTGTCGGTGCTTTCATAAAAACGGCCCTTGAAGAACCACTGGGCGAAAAAGCCCGCGGCGATCAGGATCACGATAAACAGGAAGATGAACAGGCGGCGTTTGAGCGGGGCAGGCATGGCAATCATGTCGGTAACAAAAGGTAATGGAATATAGCCAGCGAATGATCTGGCACATAGCCATGCCGAGTCTTGAGACCGGAGCTTGTCTCATATGCCCTTTGTTCGCCTCCCCACGCTGGAGCCCAAGGGCTCGGGGCTGTTACCATTCGCCCCTTGTTTCATTTTCAGTTTTATCGCCCATTCGAGACCCGCCATGACCACCGTCCGCACGCGCATCGCGCCATCGCCTACTGGGGATCCCCACGTAGGTACTGCTTACATCGCCTTGTTCAACTACTGCTTTGCCAAGCAGCACGGCGGTGAATTCATCCTGCGGATCGAAGACACCGATCAACTGCGCTCCACCCGTGAGTCGGAACAGCAGATTTTCGATGCCCTGCGCTGGTTGGGCATTACCTGGGCTGAAGGCCCGGACGTCGGCGGCCCCCACGGCCCGTATCGCCAGAGCGAGCGCAGCGACATCTACAAGCAGTACACCCAGCAGTTGGTCGACATGGGCCATGCCTTCCCGTGCTTCTGCACCGCGCAAGAGCTGGACCAGATGCGCGCCGAGCAAATGGCCAAGGGTGAAACCCCGCGCTATGACGGCCGCGCGCTGCTGCTGTCGAAAGAAGAAGTGGCCCAGCGCCTGGCCGCCGGCGAGCCCCACGTTATCCGCATGAAGGTGCCGAGCGAAGGCGTGTGCGTGGTGCCGGACATGCTGCGCGGCGACGTCGAGATCCCGTGGGACCGCATGGACATGCAAGTGCTGATGAAGACCGACGGCCTGCCGACGTACTTCCTGGCCAACGTGGTGGACGACCACCTGATGGGCATCACCCACGTGCTGCGTGGCGAAGAGTGGCTGCCCTCGGCGCCGAAACTGATCCTGCTCTACGAATACTTCGGCTGGGAACAACCGCAGCTGTGCTACATGCCGCTGCTGCGTAACCCGGACAAGAGCAAGCTGTCCAAGCGCAAGAACCCGACCTCGGTGACCTTCTACGAGCGCATGGGCTTTATGCCGGAAGCGATGCTCAACTACCTGGGCCGCATGGGCTGGTCGATGCCGGACGAGCGCGAGAAGTTCTCGTTGCAGGAAATGGTCGATAACTTCGACCTGTCTCGCGTGTCCCTCGGCGGGCCGATCTTCGACATCGAGAAGCTGTCGTGGCTCAACGGCCAGTGGCTGCGTGACCTGCCGGTGGAAGAGTTCGCCAGCCGTGTGCAGCAGTGGGCGTTGAACCCCGAGTACATGATGAAGATCGCGCCGCTGGTGCAGGGCAGGGTAGAGACCTTCAGCCAGGTGGCACCGTTGGCGAGTTTCTTCTTTGCCGGTGGCGTGAACCCGGAGGCCAAGCTGTTTGAGTCGAAGAAACTCTCGGGTGATCAGGTTCGCCAGTTGATGCAGTTGATCCTGTGGAAACTCGAAAGCCTGCGCCAGTGGGAGAAGGATGCAATCACCGCGACCATCCAGGCGGTGGTCGAATCCCTGGAACTGAAACTGCGCGACGCCATGCCGCTGATGTTTGCCGCGATCACCGGGCAGGCCAGTTCGGTCTCCGTACTCGACGCGATGGAAATCCTGGGGCCGGACCTGACCCGTTTCCGTCTGCGCCAAGCCCTTGATTTGCTTGGTGGTGTGTCGAAGAAAGAAAACAAGGAATGGGAAAAGCTGCTGGGCGCTATCGCTTAAGCACGCTGTTGTAATGGCCAAACCCCGGTTTTCCGGGGTTTAGTCGGTAAGTGATTGTTATCTCGGCAAAAAATTTTTAAAATTGTTGAAAATAAATTTGACACGTTTCGAATACGCCATTAAGATTCGCCCCGTCCTCACCGACGAGGGGCTATAGCTCAGCTGGGAGAGCGCTTGCATGGCATGCAAGAGGTCAACGGTTCGATCCCGTTTAGCTCCACCAATTTACAGGTTCAAGGTCTGGCCACACCGTCCTTGAATTCGATCAGACTCAGCCTGATCACGTTGTATAGAAGGTTTGTGTCCCCTTCGTCTAGTGGCCTAGGACACCGCCCTTTCACGGCGGTAACAGGGGTTCGAGTCCCCTAGGGGACGCCAGTTTCAACAAGCAGCTCGCAAGGTCTGCTGCGCCGCGAGGCGAAAAATCCGGGGCTATAGCTCAGCTGGGAGAGCGCTTGCATGGCATGCAAGAGGTCAACGGTTCGATCCCGTTTAGCTCCACCAATTTACAGGTTCAAGGTCTGGCCACACCGTCCTTGAATCGATCAGTTCTCAGCGCTGATCAGTTGTACAGAAGGTTTGTGTCCCCTTCGTCTAGTGGCCTAGGACACCGCCCTTTCACGGCGGTAACAGGGGTTCGAGTCCCCTAGGGGACGCCACGATTACCCGCTCTGCGGGATTTTTAAGGGTCATTCAATTATTGAATGGCCCTTTTGTTTGTCTGGCGTTTGGCCAATCCCTCCTTTCTCTTTCCGCGCTGTTCTTCTGACCAATGGTCATGCCGGTGGCTTGCGAAATATTATTATGGTAATAATATTCGAAGCATGAGATTCGGAGGCAACGATGAACGATAAAAAAGCACAAACCCGCGAACGTATTCTGCAAGCTGCCGGCGCCGCCTTGATCCAGCGTGGCCCGGCCGAGCCGAGTGTCGGCGAAGTGATGGGCGCGGCGGGGCTCACCGTCGGTGGTTTCTACGCGCACTTTGAAAGCAAGGACGCGCTGATGCTGGAGGCCTTCACCGCGTTGCTGGCCCGGCGTCGCGCCGCTGTTGAAGACCTGGACTCGACGCTGACCGGCGAGGAGCGCCGTGCCCTGGTGGCCGCGTTCTACCTGTCACGTAAACACCGCGACTCCACTTCCCAGGCGTGCCCGATCCCGTCCACCGTGGGCGAGATGAGTCGCTTGCCGGACGAATTCCGCCAGGCCTTGAACGAACACTGCGAACTGATGGCAGCCCAGTTGGCCGCCAGCCCCGAAGACACCGACAAGGCCCTGGCCGACATGGCGCTGATGATCGGCGGCTTGTCGCTGGCCCGTGCCTTGGGCCCGGGTGAGTTGTCGGACCGTGTGCTGCGTGCGGCCAAATCTGCGGTGCGTTAAGAACGGCTTCTGGCCTGAGGAATGAGCGATGGGCACATTGAAATGGATCCGAGGCGTCAATGGCACCTTGGGCCGCCTGGCGCCACACAGCGTTGCCAGCAAGATGCGTCGGGTGTTTATGACGCCTCGCGGTCTGCCGCCCCGTGACTGGGAGCTGCCTCTGCTGGCGCAGTCCGAGCGCATCACCTTGCGCTTTGGCCTGTCGGCGCTGAAGTGGGGCCAGGGCCCGGCCGTGCTGTTGATGCACGGTTGGGAAGGGCGCCCGACGCAGTTCGCCAGCCTGATCACCGCGCTGGTGGATGCGGGCTATTCGGTGATTGCCCTGGATGGCCCGGCCCACGGTCGCTCGCCGGGGCGCGAGGCCCATGTGCTGTTGTTCGCCCGCGCCATGCTGGAAGCCGCCGCTGAACTGCCACCGCTGCAGGCGGTGGTCGGTCACTCCATGGGCGGCGCCAGTGCGATGCTCGCGGTGCAGTTGGGCTTGCGCACCGAGGCGCTGGTCAGCATCGCCGCACCGTCACGGTTTCTCGACGTGCTGCGTGGTTTTGCCGGCATGGTCGGTTTGCCGGCGCGAGCGCGTGCGGCGTTTATCCAGGAGGTCGAACTGAGCATGGGCATGCCCCTCAAGCACCTCGACGTGGCTCACTATCAAATGAATATCCCGGGCCTGATCGTGCATGCCGAAGACGATACCTTCGTCTCGGTCAAAGCCTGCCAGGTCATCCACGACGCCTGGTTCGACAGCCGCCTGCTGCGCCTGGAGCAGGGTGGGCACCAGAAGGTGCTGGCGGACCCGCGCGTGATCGACGGTGTACTGGCCCTGCTGGCCGGCCGCCACGTGCCGGAGCGCCAAACCGCCTGAGCCATGGGTTACACTGCTCGCCGCCGACATTAATCGACCGGGAGCAGCGCATGGGCTGGGATTTGGCAACGCCGTTTATCATCGATCTTCAGGTCGGTGCCGAAGACATCGACGGCCTGGGGCACGCCAATAACGCGGTGTACGTGTCCTGGCTGGAACGCTGCGCCTGGCGCCACTCCCAGCGCCTGGGGCTGGACCTCACCGAGTACCGCCGGCTGGATCGCGCCATGGCCGTGGTGCGCCATGAGATCGATTACCTCGCCGCCGGCTACGAGGGCGACGAGCTGCAGTTGGCGACCTGGATCGTCGACTGGGACCAACGCCTGAAAATGACCCGACGCTTCCAGCTGGTACGCCCGCGTGACGGTGCCACCTTGCTGCGGGCGCAAACCACCTTTGTCTGCATCGAGCTGTCCAGCGGCAAGCCCAAGCGCATGCCGTCGGAATTTCTTGAGGGTTACGGCCCTGCGCTGCAAGGCGAATTACCCGCCGGCGTCTGAAACCCGTAAACTGCGCCACGTTTTTCGTTGAGTGTTTTCCATGCAAATTGCTTTGGCGCCCATGGAGGGGTTGGTCGACAACATCCTGCGGGACGTGCTGACCCGGGTCGGCGGTATTGATTGGTGCGTGACCGAGTTCATTCGGGTCAACGACCGCCTGCTGACGCCTGCCTACTTCCACAAACTCGCCCCCGAGTTGCTGCACGGTGCCAAGACCGCTGCCGGCGTGCCCCTGCGTGTGCAGTTGCTGGGCTCGGACCCGGTGTGCCTGGCCGAGAACGCCGCCCTGGCCTGTGAATTGGGTTCCCAAGTGGTGGACCTGAATTTCGGGTGCCCGGCCAAGACCGTCAACAAATCCCGTGGCGGTGCGGTGTTGCTCAAGGAACCGGAGCTGCTCAACCAGATTGTCGAGCACGTGCGCCGTGCGGTGCCGGCGCATATCCCGGTCACGGCCAAGATGCGCCTGGGCTTCGACAGCCCCGACGGCGCCCTGGTGTGCGCCACGGCCCTGGCCGAAGGCGGTGCGGCGCATATCGTGGTGCATGCCCGCACCAAGGTCGACGGCTACAAGCCGCCGGCGCACTGGGAGTGGATCCCGCGGGTGCAGGAGGTGGTCAAGGTGCCGGTGTTCGCCAACGGCGATATCTGGAGCGTTGAAGACTGGCGGCGCTGCCGGGAAATCAGTGGCGTAGAAGACATCATGCTCGGCCGCGGCCTCGTGGCCCGTCCTGACCTGGCCCGGCAGATTGCGGCGGCGCGTGCCGGCGAAGACGTGGTGGAGATGACCTGGGCCGAGATGCAGCCGATGCTGCATGAGTTCTGGCGCCAGTCGGTGGAGCAACTGACCGAGCGCCAGGCGCCGGGGCGTTTGAAGCAGTGGCTGGCGATGCTGACGCGCAATTATCCTGAGGCGGTGGAGTTGTTCACTGCAATGCGCCGGGAGACCGACCTGGAGCAGGTTGGGCGCTTGCTGGGGCTGCCCGATCAGGCGCCTGAAGCATTGGCGTTGCAAGATTAAGTTTATATATAGAGAAGTTACACCGGTTTATTTAAGGGGCACCTCGGGTGCCCCTTTTTTATGCCTGAAATAACCTGCGTGTGCATCAAATGCTTGAAGTAGACGCGTCGTTATTCGGGGAACTAAATTATTCGTTGTGCGGTGTGATTTCTTTATATGTGTAAAAAGTAGTGTTGTTCTGGATTTAGTGATGCAAGGCTTTTAGTACCTGTAGGTGGGGTCAAATACTGTGAAGTATTTGCGCGCGCGGTAACTAGCATGGTTGCGTTGTTTTATTGCCGGGCAGTGATTTCATCACATTGCAGATTAGGCTGACTGTTGCTCTATGTCTCGACGTTATTTCGTACAGGGCAAGGCACGACACGACTTTTCTTTGGATGTCCAGAGGAGAAAGTCTCTGGTTGGCTTATGGTTTCCTTATGTTAATCGCGATTATCGGAACTCAACTGCCTCACGCTCCACGAAAGTAGGGCGTGACAACGCTCATGCAGGTTTTTACTTCCAATTGAAGGCAATAGTTTTCCGCACCGCCTGCCGGTTCAGGGAAGCGCCGAATAAGGATAAATCCATGTCTAATCTGTCGATTAATACTTCTGTGCCCATGAATACTGACTATCGTCCACTGGATCGAGAGACGGTGGTTAATAAGTCTTGCGATAACGCGGCGCCCAATGGTTTCTCCACTGCATCGGTCCGAGATAATAGCGCCGGGCCAAAAGACAGTAACGTTACCGTGAGCAAGGACGCTCTGGAGAAATTGTTTGAGATGTTTGATTATGCCTTCAGGGCCATACGAAGCATGTTGTCAGCCCAGGGCGGTCAGCCCAAGCCGGCGCTTGATACTGCCCCGTTACCTGGCGTGCTACCCGAGGCAGGCCCGCAGTCGAAGGTAATGCCACAGTCCAACCCTCAACCGAAAGTCGTCCCAGGCCCTGCGCCCAAGGCAGGGCCGGACGCCGGTGTAGAGCCGAAGGTGATGCCGGAGTCAAATCCACAACCGAAAATCGTCCCGGGCCCTGCGCCCAAGGTACAGCCGGACGCTGGTGTACCGCCGAAGGTGACGCCGGAGTCAAATCCACAACCGAAAGTCGTCCCGGGCCCTGCGCCCAAGGTGCAGCCGGACGCGGGTGTACCGCCGAAGGTGATGCCGGAGTCAAATCCACAAGCGAAAGTCGTCCCGGGCCCTGCGCCCAAGGTGCAGCCGGACGCGGGTGTACCGCCGAAGGTGATGCCACAGGTCAACCCTCAACCGGAAGGGGTTCCGGCCCCTTTACCCGCGATCAGGCCGGATGCAGAGCAGCAGAATAAACTGACAAATGATATTAACCTGACAGTTCAGGTGCTTAACTGCCACTGCCCTCACCCTGAGGCTAAAGTGGCCCCCCGCACCACCGTCACGCACGAAGTCGATGGCAACACCGTGGTAGTGCCGCACCTGCCGGTTACACCTCCTGTCGACGTCAAAATCCCGGTGGTGCTGCAGCCGCCGGTAAAACCCCCGGTCGATCACAAAACCCCAGTCATTCCCTCGCCGCCGATCAAGTCTGAAGTTGATCCGAAAACGCCCATCGTGCCGCAGCCCGAAGTCACCCCGGACGTGCGCCCCACACCAGAGCCGGATTTGACCTCTCCGGGGCCTGCCGAAGACCGTTCGGCCGAGGTGTTCAATCGGCGCAACCGGAATCGGTTTGACACTTATTGGCAGGGCGATACCGGTCGCCGGGTGAAAGCGTAAGCCCGTTGTTGCTTCATCACTAACTAGAGAGGATCGCTCCCTGTGCAGGTTGACGCCGGGGAGCACTGTCAATAAGAGGCGAGTGTATGTCTGGTATGACGATTAATAACAGTGTGACTATAAGGCCCGAATATTCGCGGTATGCAGCGGGTGTGGCAATGACCGCGAATAATGTTTCGAGGAACATCGACTTTTCGATCGACAGCGTTTTATCCAACGGTGATACAGCCCAGGGTGGTTTCCGTAATACAGAGCAGAACTCGCAACTCCTTAATAGCATGCTTGACATGTTTACCCGGTTCTTTACCCAGTTACAGAGCCTGCTGTCGGACAAGGGCGCCAACGTAGAGCCAGGTGCAGTGCCTTTACACAAAACACAGGTGCTGCCCAACGCCGACACGTCGACACCTGACCCCCACACAGAGCATCTTCCAGATCTTTCGAGCAAACGTAACGGGGCCAAGGCGGATGATATCTGGGGCGGGTTCCGCCAGGGGCCTGATGGTAACTGTGTGACGGTGTCGGCGATCAAGGCGTGCATGGTGAAGTTTGGCCAGAGCCCGACGGATATCTATAAAACGGTTAAAAAAATACCCGAGGGTTACCAGGTCACCATGCGTGACGGGTTTTCCCTCAAACTAAGCCATCAGGAGTTGGCCGAGGGTATCCGTGGGGCGAAGTTTGTCGGCCGTGATAAAGAGATGCTCAAGGATGCGCACTTTCTGTTTGCGGTAAGTGCCAAGCGCGCGCAGATGGAAAACAACGATGGCCGTGCTGCACGCAGTTATAGCGCGGCGGTGCGCAGCCTCAATGACGGTGAAGACGAAAGAGGGGCGGGGGAAGGGTTCCTGCGATTGGGGGTCAAGGCCCATATGAAAAAGGTGCCGGTCAGCGAACTTGCCAAAGGCACGCTCGGCATGGTCAACCGTACCGGGCACTCCGTGGCAGTGATCAACGGCATTGAAGAGTTGTATGGGAAAAAGGGTGGGGCACCAAGACGCGGCGATGCGATTGCGTTGGTGTGATGCCGGTTGCAGGTGTTGTCTGCCTTGAATGACTGACGTCTAAGTAAGTTTCCGTTTTTTATGCGCCCCCCGCGGTGAGGTATCGAGTCAACCTCCCCGGCAGGATAACTGTGCCTGGGAGTTGGCTCGATACGGTTGGGTCGTGGTCGCCTGTTAGTTATAAGTAGGGAGAAGTGAAAGATGGTTTATCCGGTTTCGGGCGGCTCTGTCTCTGCCATTGACGTTAAACACACTGAACAAACACAGGTACCTTTTTCGCAAAAGAGCCGTCAGACAATGACACTCGCCAATAGCACCTCAGGCATTCGAGGCGCTGCTGATAACACGGTATATGGCCCACGGGCGGTTGGAAATGATGCCTGGGCGCAGGTATTAACGTCGCTGAATGCGATTATGGACTGGTTACGGGAAGTGATCGGTCCCGCCCCCAAAACCGTCACTCCGGATACGCCACCGACCGTCACAGTGGTGCCCGACAAGCCGGCGCCGATCGATATTCCCAAGCCGGTGATACCTGATCCCTCGTCGGATCCTTTATTGAGAAAAAACAGCGGTAAACCCGAGAACATCGTTAACGGGTTCACGGCCACTGAGCGCCGCTTTGGCGAGCACTTTGATGTCAGTACTCACGCGGCGGTCATCAAGCTGATGATGCTCAAGTTTGGTCAAAGCCCTGCCGACGTGTTTGATGAAGTAAAACCGTCTGCCAATGGCTATGACATCACCATGAAGGATGGCTTTACCCTTCGACTGGCTCACGATGAGTTAAGCCTTGGCGCGCAGGCCGCAAGGTTTGGTGGCAATGATCCTGGTGCGATGCGCGATGCCAGTTTCATATTTGCCGCGTTTGTGAAGCGTAAGCAGATGGAAGCTTCCGGCCCCGGGGCGAACGCAAGCTTTAACGAGGCGCTGACAAAGACCTTGTCGGGTGAAACATCACTCCGGGCGTTGAAGGGAATGGGCATGGTTGGCTTCATGCAACACGTCCCTTCGACGCTGCTGCAAGGCAAGGCGGCGTTTGGTGTCATGGATACCCATAATTTTGGCGCGTCCCTGGTGTTGGAGGGGGTCAAGCATCACTACCAGAAGCAGGAGGGGCTTGATAAAACCTACGGCTACAGGCTTACCGGTGATGAAACCCTGTCGGATGAGGTGCTGGTTAATCCGGGTAAAGACACGCTGCAGCTTTCCAGTGTGCCGGTGGGAGTCAAGCCGGCCAATATATGGGGAGGCTTCTACCAGGGCGTAGAAGGCAATTGCGTGACCGTCTCGGCGATGAAAGCCGCCATGATGAAGCTGGGGCAAAATCCCGCCGGTATCTACAAGCACATCAGTGCAACAGAAGATGGCTACGGGGTCGTCATGCGCGATGGTTTCACCTTGCGCATTACCCATGAAGAGCTGAAAAAAGCCGAGCAGCATTCCAATCTCAACGGCACCGACAAGGTGCTGCTCAAGGACGCCAATTTTTTATACGCGGTGAGCGCCAAGCGGGCGCAGCTGGAAAACCACGAGTTCCGTGCCGCACAAAGCTTTGAGGTGGCGATGGACACCCTCAACGATGGCGAGGTGCCGGGCGAAGCATTCCGCCGTCTGGGGCTTTACGCGTTCATACGGCCAAGTACCGCCCAGGAATTGGCGGGTGGAGCGTTGGGCACCCTGGCCAATTATCAGCATTCGGTCGTGGCGGTCGACGGTGCCATCGACCTTTATGGTTCCAAAGAATCGCTGGCGTCGTCGATCTGGAATAACACCAACAGCGTCGCGATAAAGCTGGTCTAGGGCTTACAACAGCAGCTGCCTGAACGCCCCCACGGGCACTGGCCGACTGTGCAGATACCCTTGGTATAAATGGCAGCCCAGGCCCTGCAAAAACGCCAACTGTTCAGGGGTTTCCACGCCCTCGGCAATCACCTCCAGGTTCAGGCTGCGGGCCATGGCCACGATCGCGCGGATGATTTCCGCATCGTTCGGGTCATGGGTCGCATCGCGCACAAACGACTGGTCGATCTTCAGCGCATCCACCGGCAGGCGCTTGAGGTAGGTCAGTGACGAATAGCCGGTACCAAAGTCATCCATCGCAAAGCTGACGCCGAGCTTTTTCAGGCGGCGCATTTTGATGATGGTGTCGTCCAGGTTTTGAATCACGATGCCTTCGGTGATTTCCAGTTTCAGCAGCGTAAAGGGCAGTTGGTGCGTACGCAGGCTGCGTTCCACCCGCTCCACAAAATCGTTCTGGCGAAACTGCCGGGGGCTGATGTTGACGCACAAGCTGAAATTCAGCGGGTCCACCAGCCCTTCGCCGATCAGCGTTGCAAAGGCCCCGCAGGCTTCGTCGAGAATCCAGGTGCCCACCTCCAGAATCAGCCCGCTGTCTTCCAGCACCTTGATGAATTCTGATGGCGATTGCGCGCCCAGTTGCGGGTGCTGCCAGCGCACCAGGGCTTCCGCGCCAACAATCCGGTTGCCCCGGGCATCCACCTGCGGCTGGTAGTGCACGCTGAACTCACCGCGAGACAAGGCCAGGCGCAGGTCGGTTTCCATGCGCAGCCGCTCGCTGGCGGTTTTCTGCATGCTGTTGTGGAACATCTGGGTGGTGTTGCGCCCCGAATCCTTGGCCCGGTACAGGGCAATGTCGGCGCGCTTGAGCAAGTCTGCCGGGGTGGAGCCGTGATCGGGTATCAGCGCCACGCCAATGCTGGGGGTGACCTGCAAGCGGTGGCCGTCGAGGAACATCGGTTCCGACAATAGCTCCCGCAGGGTATCCGCCAACTCCTGGACCTGAGCGCTGACTTGCTGGCGCGAGCCGTCCAGCCCGCTGAGCAGCACCACAAACTCATCGCCACCCAGGCGTGCCACTGTGTCTTCCATGCGCACACTGGCCTCAAGGCGCGCGGTGACGATTTTCAGCACGGTGTCGCCCACCGGGTGGCCGAGGGAATCGTTGATGTGCTTGAAGTGATCCAGGTCGAGAAACAGCAGGGCGCCCCTTAGGTTATGACGCTTGAGCAGGGCGATCTGCTGGCTCAGGCGGTCCATCAGCAGGGCACGGTTGGGCAGGTTGGTCAGCGGGTCGTGATAGGCCAGGTGGCGAATCTGCGCCTGGGCGTTTTTCAGCAGGCTCACGTCCCGGGCAGTCAGCAACAGGCACGGGGTTTCATTGAGGGTGATGGGCTCCACCGACACTTCAACCGCCAGCACCTCGCCGCGCTTGTTGTGCCAGAGCATTTCCAGGTGATGGATCCGGCCCTTGATCTGCAACTCGGCCAGCAAGGCGGCGCGCTGGTTTTCATCGGCCCAGATACCGATCTGGTACAGCGTCAGGCCAATCGCCTCCTCGGCACGGTAGCCGGTCAGGCGGCAGAAGCCGTCGTTGACCTCCACGTAGCGCCCGGTATCGCGTTCGGTGATCGACACCGCGTCTGGGCTGGAATGAAACGCCTTGGCGAACTTCTCTTCGCTGGCCTTGAGGGCCGCTTCCGAGCGTTGCTGCTGGGTGATGTCCCGCAGGGTGGTGACGATGCAGGGTTGGTCGCCCACCTGGATCAGTCGGCTGGTGATGACGCAGGTCAGGGTGTGGCCGTTTTTGTGGTGGACGATAATTGCCACATTGCTCAGGGATTGTTCGCGAATCACCTGTTCGATGCGTTGCAGGCGCTTGGTGGGCTCGTCCCACAGGCCGATCTGTTCGGCGTTGTTGTTGATCACCTCGGCGGCAGTCCAGCCGAAGGTCTGGGTGAAGGCCGGGTTGATCTCGATGAACTGGCCGGTTTCCAGGCGCGTCACGCAAATCGGGTCGGGGCTGGCGAGGAACAGGCTGGCGAATTTTTCTTCTGAGGCGATCAGGCGTTGTTCGCGCTCGACCTGGTCGGTGATGTCGAGCAATGTGCCGGCCATGCGCAGCGGCGCGCCCAGTTCATCGCGGTACAGGCGGGCGCGGCTTTCCAGGTAGCGCGAACTGCCATCTTCCAGTTGCACCCGATAGGTCAGTTGGTAATTGCCCGCCGGGCCTTCCCGCAGGGTGCGGTAGGCGTTGCGCATGCTCTCGCGCTCGTCATTGGGCATGCCTTCAAAAAATGCCTCGAAGGATTCGTGGAACGGCTGGGGCTCCAAGCCGTGCAGTTGGGCGGCGCGGGCCGAGCCGTAGAGCATGCCACTGGGAATGTGCCAGTCCCAGGTGCCCAGTTGCGCCGAGTCCAGGGCCAGGTCCAGGCGTTCCTGGCTGTCCTTCAGGGCGTGCTCGGCATTCTTGTGTTCGGTGGTGTCGAGGAAGGTGCTGATCAGGTAGGCCTCGCCCTCCAGTTCGACTTTCTGGGCGCTGAGGGTGCCGTCATGGATTTGCCCGTTGCTGGCGCGAAACTGCACTTCCATGGTGATGGGCGTGCCTTTGCGCTGGGTGGCCTTGACCAGCAGTGCGCGTTGCTCGGGGTGCACCCACAGGCCCAGGTCCAGGGTGCTGCGGCCGATGGCATCAGCCAGTGGCCAGCCGAACAGGCTCTCAAAATACTGGTTGGCTTCGCTGATCAGTCCGTCGGCCTGGCGGGTCAGCAGGACCATGTTCGGGCACAGGTGAAACAGGGTGGCGAAGCGTTTTTCCGAATGGCTGAGGGCGTGTTCGCGCTCGCGCTGTTGGGTGATTTCGCGGATCACGCCGATCATCCGGCGGCGCCCGGCCTTGTCCGGCAGCAGGCTGCCGTTGATTTCCAGCCAGTGCAGGCTGCCATCCGGCCACTGGATGCGGTGATGCATGGCCTGGGCGAACGGCTCGCCCGCCAGCACCGCGTGAAACGCCCGTACCACCTTGGCCCGGTCGTCGGCGGGCAGCAGGTCGAGGTATTCCAGGTCCTTGGGCAGCGGGTGGCGCGGGTCGAAGCCGAACAACGCCTGGGTGCCCCGGGACCAACTGATCCGGCCGCTGTCGATATCCCAGCTCCAGGCGCCCAGCCGGGCAGCGTTGAGCGCCGCCAGCAGTTGCGGCGCGCTGTCCCAGCTTTGCTCCGCCTCCTGTGGGTCGAGGGCGTAGATGCGGGGCAGCGGTGGCACGGTATCGACGGGATTGCGCATTATCACAGGGCCTTGGCTCGATGGGCGTTCGGCGCGGGTTCACGGTCTAGGGGCCACGGCGATTCAAGCCTGATTCCCTGGCAGATCGACCTGTGCATCCAGTAGGCTCATGAAGGCCCGCGCAGCGTTCGACAGCGTCCTTTCGGTGTGCACGATATAGCCTAGCTGGCGACTGAGCTGTATGCCCGGCAAAGCGATGCGTGCCACCTGATCATCGAGCATGGTGCGCGGCAGCACGCTCCAGGCCAGGCCAATGGAGACCATCATCTTGATGGTTTCCAGGTAGTTGGTGCTCATGGCGATATTCGGCGTCAGGCCTTGGGCTTCGAACAGGCGCTGCACGATATGGTGGGTAAAGGTATTGCCGCCGGGAAACACCGCCGGGTGCCGGGCAATGTCGGCCAGGCTGACGGTGCCGTTGCTGATCAGGCTGTGTTCCGGCGCCACCACAAAATCCAGCGGGTCGTTCCACACCGGCGTGGCCCGCACCAGCGTGTGGGGCTCCGGGGCCAGGGTGATCACGGCCACTTCGGCGCGGCCGTGGAGGATTTCTTCGTAGGCCACTTCCGAATCGAGAAACTGAATATCCAGGGCGACGTTCGGGTATTCCCGGGTAAACGTACGCAGCACGGGCGGCAGGCGGTGCAGGCCAATGTGATGGCTGGTGGCCAGAGTGAGGCGCCCGCTGACCTCGCCGGTCAGGTTGGTCAGGGCGCGGCGAGTGTCGTCCAGCACGTTGAGAATCTGATAAGCGCGCGGCAGCAATGCGCGCCCGGCTTCGGTGAGGCCGACTTCGCGCCCCAGCCGGTCGAACAATCGCACCTTTAATTGTTGCTCCAAACCGGCGATACGCTTGCTGATCGCCGGTTGAGTGAGGTGCAGGCGCTCGCCCGCACCGGAGAAGCTGCCGGTCTCGGCGATGGCGATAAAGGCATTGAGGTTGGCCAGGTCCATGGTGCTATTCCAGTTGGTAATCCAAAGCATAAAAAATATGAATTTGAGTTATTTAATGTAGCGCCATACCATCAGCCTCACAAGCCAAAGGGTTATTGAATTGTTCAAGGCCCGGGGCATAGAAACACCTGATGAGGACCGCGTGATGGCCGGCAAAACGCTTTACGACAAACTTTGGGATTCCCATGAAGTGAAACGGCGCGATGATGGGTCGTCGCTGATCTACATCGACCGTCACATCATCCATGAAGTGACCTCGCCCCAAGCGTTCGAAGGCCTGCGACTGGCCGGGCGCAAGCCTTGGCGCGTGGACTCGATCATCGCCACCCCGGACCACAACGTGCCGACCACGCCTGAGCGTAAAGGCGGGATCGACGCCATCGTCGACACCGTGTCGCGCCTTCAGGTGCAGACCCTCGACGATTACTGCGACGAATATGGCATCACCGAATTCAAGATGAATGACGTGCGCCAGGGCATCGTCCACGTGATCGGCCCGGAGCAGGGCGCCACCTTGCCTGGCATGACCGTGGTCTGCGGCGACTCCCACACCTCCACCCACGGTGCGTTTGGCGCCTTGGCCCACGGTATTGGTACCTCCGAGGTGGAGCACGTATTCGCCACCCAGTGCCTCGTTGCCAAGAAAATGAAGAACATGCTGGTGTCGGTGGAGGGTGAATTGCCTTTCGGCGTCACTGCCAAAGACATCGTACTCGCCGTGATCGGCAAGATCGGCACCGCCGGCGGTAACGGCCATGCCATCGAATTCGCCGGCAGCGCGATTCGCGACCTGTCCATCGAAGGCCGCATGACCATCTGCAACATGTCCATCGAAGCCGGTGCCCGTGTGGGCATGGTGGCGGCGGACGAAAAGACCATCGCCTACGTCAAGGGCCGTCCATTCGCACCTGCCGGTGCCGATTGGGACGCCGCTGTCGAAGCCTGGAAAGACCTGGTGTCCGACGCCGACGCCGTGTTCGACACCGTGGTGGAACTCGACGCGACCCAGATCAAGCCGCAAGTCAGCTGGGGCACTTCGCCGGAAATGGTGTTGGCCGTTGATCAGAACGTGCCGGACCCGGCCAAGGAAACCGACCTGGTCAAGCGGGGTTCCATCGAGCGCGCCTTGAAGTACATGGGCTTGAAAGCCAACCAGGCGATCACCGACATCCAGCTGGATCGGGTGTTCATCGGTTCCTGCACCAACTCGCGGATCGAAGACTTGCGTGCTGCGGCCGTCATCGCCAAGGGCCGCAAGGTTGCCTCGACCATCAAGCAGGCGATCGTGGTACCTGGTTCGGGTTTGGTTAAAGCTCAAGCCGAAGCCGAAGGCCTCGACAAGATCTTCCTCGAAGCCGGTTTTGAATGGCGCGAGCCGGGCTGCTCCATGTGCCTGGCGATGAACCCGGACCGTTTGGAGTCGGGCGAGCACTGCGCGTCCACCTCCAACCGCAACTTCGAAGGGCGTCAGGGCGCCGGTGGCCGTACCCACTTGGTGAGCCCGGCCATGGCTGCTGCCGCTGCCGTCAACGGTCGTTTCATCGACGTTCGCGAATTGATCTGAGGAATCCCCGATGAGAGCTTTTACCCAACACACCGGTTTAGTCGCGCCATTGGACCGTGCCAATGTGGACACTGACCAGATCATTCCCAAGCAGTTCTTGAAGTCCATCAAACGCACCGGCTTCGGTCCGAACCTGTTCGACGAGTGGCGCTACCTGGACGTGGGCTACGCCTACCAGGACAACTCCAAGCGCCCGTTGAACAAGGACTTTGTCCTCAACGCCGAGCGTTACCAGGGCGCCAGCGTGTTGCTGGCCCGGGAAAACTTCGGGTGCGGCTCCAGCCGTGAACACGCGCCGTGGGCCCTGGAAGAATATGGCTTTCGCAGCATCATCGCGCCGAGCTACGCCGACATCTTCTTCAACAACAGCTTCAAGAACGGCTTGCTGCCGATCACCTTGAGCGATGCCGAAGTGGATGAGCTGTTCCAGCAAGTGGAAGCCGACGTGGGCTACCAGTTGACCGTCGACCTGGCCGCGCAGACCGTGACCCGTCCGGACGGCAAGGTGTACCACTTTGAAGTCGACGCCTTCCGCAAACACTGCCTGATCAATGGCCTGGACGACATCGGCCTGACCTTGCAGGACGGCGATGCGATTGCCGCGTTTGAAACCAGACACCGGGCCAGCCAGCCGTGGTTGTTTCGCGACGCTTGATTTGAGGTAGGCCGTGCGGCCCATCGCGGGCAAGCCCGCTTCCACTTTTTGATCGTGAACTCGGTCAACTGTAGGAGCTGGCTTGCCTGCGATAGCGCCCGTACAAACACCCCAAAACCCAAGGAAAATCACCATGACCAGCACCGCCCACACCCAAGTCGTGCAAAAACAATTCGGCGAACAGGCCTCGGCCTACCTGAGCAGCGCCGTTCACGCTCAAGGCACCGAGTTCGCGCTGCTCCAGGCCGAACTGGCCGGGCAGGGCGCTGCGCGACTGCTGGACCTGGGTTGCGGGGCCGGTCATGTCAGCTTCAACGTGGCACCGTTGGTTAAAGAGGTGGTGGCCTACGACCTGTCCCAGCAGATGCTCGACGTGGTCGCGGCGGCGGCGGTGGACCGCGGCCTGGACAACATCCGCACCGTGCACGGCGCCGCCGAGCGCCTGCCGTTCGCCGACGGTGAGTTCGACTTCGTGTTCAGCCGCTACTCGGCCCACCACTGGAGCGACCTTGGCCTGGCCCTGCGTGAAGTGCGCCGGGTGCTGAAGCCGGGCGGCGTGGCAGCGTTTATTGACGTCTTGTCACCGGGCAGCCCGCTGTTGGACACTTACCTGCAAACCGTCGAAGTGCTGCGCGACACCAGCCACGTGCGCGATTACTCCGCCGGCGAGTGGATGCACCAGTTGAGCGAAGCCGGTTTGCACGTGCGCAACAGCAGCCGCCAGCGCCTGCGCCTGGAATACACCTCGTGGGTTGAGCGCATGCGCACACCCGAGGTATTGCGCGCCGCGATTCTTGAGCTGCAAAAAGCGATGGGCCAGGAAGTGCGCGACTATTTCGAGATTCAAGCCGACGGCACCTTCAGCACCGACGTGCTGGTGGTGTGGGCCGAACGCTGATTAATTTTTCCCGACCTGCCTGCGGGCAGGTCGCCCGATGAAATGAGGAAAGCATGAGCAAGCAGATTCTGATTCTCCCAGGCGACGGCATTGGTCCGGAAATCATGGCCGAAGCGGTCAAAGTCCTGGAAGTGGCCAATACCAAGTACAGCCTGGGCTTCGAATTGACCCACGACGTGATCGGCGGCGCGGCCATCGACAAGCACGGCGTGCCCCTGGCCGACGAAACCCTGGACCGTGCCCGTGCGGCCGACGCCGTGCTGCTGGGCGCCGTGGGTGGCCCGAAATGGGACAAGATCGAACGTGACATCCGCCCTGAGCGCGGCCTGCTGAAAATCCGTGCGCAACTGGGCCTGTTCGGCAACCTGCGCCCGGCGATCCTTTACCCGCAACTGGCCGACGCTTCCAGCCTGAAGCCGGAAATCGTCGCGGGCCTGGACATCCTGATCGTTCGCGAACTGACCGGCGGTATCTACTTCGGCTCGCCACGGGGCGTGCGCGAGTTGGAGAATGGTGAGCGCCAGGCCTACGACACCCTGCCATACAGCGAGAGTGAAATCCGCCGTATCGCCCGTGTCGGTTTCGACATGGCTCGCGTGCGTGGCAAGAAGGTCTGTTCGGTGGACAAGGCCAACGTATTGGCGTCCAGCCAGCTGTGGCGCGAAATCGTCGAAGAAGTCTCCAAGGACTACCCGGACGTTGAACTGAGCCACATGTACGTCGACAACGCCGCCATGCAGTTGGTGCGTGCACCGAAGCAGTTCGACGTGATCGTCACCGACAACCTGTTCGGCGACATCCTGTCCGACCAGGCCTCGATGCTCACCGGTTCCATCGGCATGCTGCCGTCGGCTTCCCTGGATGCCAACAACAAGGGCATGTACGAGCCATGCCACGGTTCGGCGCCGGACATCGCGGGGCAGGGCATTGCCAACCCGTTGGCGACCATTTTGTCGGTGTCGATGATGCTGCGTTACAGCTTCAACCTGACCGATGCCGCAGACGCCATCGAGAAGGCCGTGAGCCTGGTGCTCGACCAGGGCCTGCGCACCGGCGACATCTGGTCCCAGGGTTGCACCAAAGTCGGTACGCAAGAAATGGGCGACGCAGTAGTCGCCGCGCTGCGGAATCTGTAATCTCTCGGGCCCGCTTGCAGATGTTGCTGCAAGGCGGCCCACTTTTGAACAAGGTGTAGTTGCGATGAAACGTGTAGGTCTGATCGGTTGGCGCGGTATGGTCGGTTCCGTGCTCATGCAGCGGATGCTGGAAGAGCAGGATTTCGATCTTATTGAGCCGGTGTTTTTCACCACTTCCAATGTAGGTGGTCAAGGGCCGTCTGTGGGCAAGGACATTGCTCCGCTCAAGGACGCCTACAACATTGAAGAACTGAAGACCCTCGACGTCATTCTGACCTGCCAGGGCGGCGACTACACCAGCGAAGTCTTCCCCAAGCTGCGCGAAGCCGGCTGGCAGGGTTACTGGATCGACGCCGCTTCCAGCCTGCGCATGCAGGATGACGCGGTGATCGTGCTGGACCCGGTGAACCGCAAGGTGATCGACCAGCAGCTGGACGCGGGCACCAAGAACTACATCGGTGGCAACTGCACCGTCAGCCTGATGCTGATGGGCCTGGGCGGCTTGTTCGAAGCCGGCCTGGTGGAGTGGATGAGCGCCATGACCTATCAGGCGGCCTCCGGTGCCGGCGCGCAGAACATGCGTGAACTGATCAAGCAAATGGGCGCGACCCACGCTGCGGTGGCCGATCAACTGGCTGACCCGGCCAGCGCGATCCTCGACATTGACCGCCGTGTGGCCGAAGCCATGCGCAGCGAAGCCTACCCGACCGAGAACTTCGGCGTGCCGCTGGCCGGCAGCCTGATCCCGTGGATCGACAAGGAACTGCCTAACGGCCAGAGCCGTGAAGAGTGGAAGGCCCAGGCCGAGACCAACAAGATCCTCGGCCGCTTCAAGAGCCCGATCCCGGTGGACGGCATCTGCGTGCGCATCGGCGCCATGCGTTGCCACAGCCAGGCGCTGACCATCAAGCTCAACAAAGACGTGCCGATCGCCGATATCGAAGGGCTGATCAGCCAGCACAACCCTTGGGTCAAGCTGGTGCCGAACAACCGTGATATCAGCATCCAGGAACTGAGCCCGAACAAGGTGACCGGTACCCTGAACGTGCCGGTTGGCCGTCTGCGCAAGCTGAACATGGGCACTCAGTACCTGGGCGCGTTCACTGTGGGTGACCAACTGCTGTGGGGCGCCGCTGAGCCGTTGCGTCGCATGCTGCGGATCCTGCTGGAGCGGTAATCGCTGCCTGTAATAAGAAACCCGCGTTCTGGTGACAGGCGCGGGTTTTTTATTGCCTTTCAGGGCCTCTTCGCGAGCAAGCCCGCTCCCACATTCGACCGAGTTCACCAGTGGAAATGCGATCCAATGTGGGAGCGGGCTTGCTCGCGAAGAGGCCATCCGCCATACCACAAGGCCCATCTCAATTGCCTCACCCCCCACCACCCGGTAAAGTGCCGCTCCCCCCGCAATGCCCGAGGCAGCCCCCATGACCCAGACCTTTGATATTGCCGTGATCGGCGCCACCGGCACCGTGGGCGAAACCCTGGTGCAAATCCTCGAAGAGCAGGATTTTCCGGTGGGCAACCTGCACCTGCTGGCCAGCAGCGAATCGGCCGGGCATTCGGTGCCGTTTCGCGGCAAGAACGTGCGGGTGCGGGAAGTCGACGAATTTGATTTCAGCAAAGTCCAGCTGGTGTTCTTCGCCGCCGGCCCGGCGGTCACCTTGAGTTTCGCGCCGCGGGCCACCGCCGCCGGCTGCACGCTGATCGACCTGTCGGGCGCCTTGCCGGCCGATCAGGCGCCCCAAGTAGTCCCGGAAGCCAATGCCCATGTCCTGGATGGCCTGAAAAAGCCGTACCAGGTCAGCAGCCCAAGCCCATCCGCCACCGCCCTGGCCGTGGTATTGGCGCCGCTGCGCGGCGTGCTGGATATCCAGCGCGTCACCGTCACCGCCAACCTCGCGGTTTCCGCCCAGGGCCGTGAGGCGGTCAGCGAACTCGCCCGCCAGACCGCCGAGCTGCTGAACGTACGCCCGCTGGAGCCGAAGTTCTTCGACCGGCAGATGGCCTTCAACCTGCTGGCCCAGGTCGGCAAACCCGACGCCCAAGGCCACACCGCCCTGGAAAAGCGCCTGGTGCACGAATTGCGCGCCGTGCTGGAAATGCCTTTGCTAAAGATTTCCGTCACTTGCGTTCAAGCCCCGGTGTTTTTTGGCGATAGCCTGACTGTGTCCCTGCAGTTGGGCGCTGCAGTGGATCTCGCTGCGGTCAACCGCGCGCTGGACTCGGCACCGGGTGTCGAGTTGGTGGAAGAGGGCGATTACCCTACAGCTGTTGGGGATGCGGTCGGTCAGGACGTGGTCTATGTTGGCCGGGTTCGCGCCGGTGTGGATGACCCGGCGGAACTAAATGTGTGGCTGGCGTCAGATAACGTACGCAAAGGGGCCGCACTGAACGCCGTACAGCTGGCGCAGTTGTTGATAAAAGGCCTTGTGTAAAAGATACTTGGCGGCAATTTGTAGATTGATTCTAGCCAAGCGCTATGCTTGGCCCCAAGCTGGAAAAGTTGCGCGTCGGTGACCTATCGGCTCGCCATGCCTTATGGCAGCGGTTACCAACCTTCTCGCAGGCCGGGGAGTGTTCAGACAAAGGATGAGGCTATGGTTCAAGTTCGCAAACTGGTGTTAGCAATAGCGGCCGCCTCGGCGCTGTCCTCCGGTATGGCGCAAGCCCTGCAACTTGGGGAGATGACCCTCAAGTCGAAGCTGAACCAGCCGCTGTCGGTGGAAATCGAGTTGCTCGACGTCGGTGGCCTGACCGCCTCCGAGATCACCCCCAGCCTGGCGTCGTCCCAGGCCTTTGTGGATGCCGGTGTCGATCGCCAGGCGTTCCTGAACGACCTGACCTTCACCCCGGTGGTCAATCCCAACGGCCGCAGCGTGGTGCGTGTCACCTCCAGCAAGCCGCTGCCTGATTCCTACGTGCGTTTCCTGCTGCAGGTGCAATGGCCCAACGGCCGTCTGATGCGCGACTACAGCGTGCTGCTGGACCCGGCCAAGTTCGATCAGTCCACGCCGGCCGCCAGTGCGCCTGCACCTGCGCCACGTCTGAGTTCGCCTGCGACGGCGCCGGCCATCAGCAAGCCCAAGGAAAACACCACGACGTCCCGCGACACCTTGTGGGAAATTGCCGCGAAGAACCGCAACGGCGCCTCGGTGCAGCAAACCATGCTGGCCATCCAGGCCCTGAACCCTGATGCCTTTGTCGACGGCAACATCAACCGCATGAAAACCGGCCAGGTCCTGCGCCTGCCGGATGCGGGGCAGAGCACCAGCCTGCCGCAGCCCCAGGCGATTGCTGAAGTCAGCGCGCAAAACGCCGCGTGGCGCGAGGGGCGTCACGCTGGCAACCCGCTCGCCGGCAAGGCGCAACTGGACGCCACCAAGCGTACCCAGGCGGGCAACGCACCGTCCCAGACCAACACCAAGGACAACTTGAGCCTGGTCTCGGCCGAAGCTGCCAAGAAGGGCGTGAAGGGCGGCGCTGGCGATAGCCGGGCCTTGAACAACAAGCTGGCGGTGACCCAGGAAAGCCTGGATTCGACCCGTCGCGAAAATGAAGAACTGAAAAGCCGCATGGCTGACCTGCAAAGTCAGCTGGACAAGCTGCAGCGGCTGATCGAGCTCAAGAACAATCAACTGGCCAAGTTGCAGACCCCGGGTGGCGCTGCGGCGCAGCCTGCTGCCACGACCGCGATGCCGGCAGAGGTGGCTGCACAACCGGCTGCGGCAACGCCGGCGGCTGCACCGGTCGAGACGCCGGTCAAGGCTGACGCGGCGCCTGCCACCACCGAAGGCAAATTCAACGACCTGCTGACGAACCCGATCGTGCTGGGTGTGATCGGCGGCGCGGCGGGGTTGCTGGTGCTGTTGCTTCTGCTGTTGTGGGCCCGCCATCGCAACGCGCGCCTTGAAGAAGAAAAGCACCTGCGCATGGCGCGGGCCCTGGCTGAAGAGCCGGAGTTTGCACCGAATATCGATCACGACTTGCCGTCCGACAGTTTCGAAGGCCTGGATGTACCACCGCCGAACGTCAAGCTGGCTCCAGCTCCAGCTCCAGCCCCGGCGGCAGTGGTGGCTCCGGTGATTGCTCCGGTTGTCGCCCCTATTGCGGTTGAGCGTCCAGCTGACGCCCTGGCGCAAGCCCAGTCGCACATCGACCGTGGTCACCTGAACCAGGCCGCTGAAGTGCTGGAGGATGCGATCAAGCAAGAGCCGGCCCGTAGCGACCTGCGTCTCAAACTGATGGAAGTCCACGGTTTGCAAGGCAACAAGGACGGGTTCGTCACCCAGGAGCGCCAGCTGGTTGCCAATGGCGAGAACCATGCCCAGGTTGCACAGCTGAAAAGCCGCTTCCCGGCCATGGCCGTGCTCGCGGCGGGCGTCAGCGCTGCCGTCGCGGCAGCGGCGCTGGATGCCCAGTACGTCAAGGATCTGCTTAAAGACGAACCAGCGCCGCCGGCCGCTGCCGTTGCACCAGAGCCTGAGCCTGAGCTGGACGCTTTTGACACCGACTTCGACCTGAGCCTGGACGATCTGGAAGCTGCTTCTCCGGCCGTGGTCAACCCGGAAGACGTCCTGAGCTTTGAATCGGTGCTGCAACAGCAGACCGAGGCCAAGGCCAGCGAAGAAGACCTCTCTGATTTCGACCTGGACCTGCAACTCGATCCGCCATCCACGGCACAGTCCGACGACGACTTCCTCTCCGGTCTTGAAGACCAGATGAAAGACCTGCCGCCGGTAGAGCCACCGACCCTGACGCCGACCGACCTCGACGACCTCGACCTGCCGGAAGATTTCGACCTGTCCCTGGCTGACGAGCCCGAGGCGCCTGTGGCCGCCAAGCCGGACGCGTTCGCCTCGGAGCTTGACGACGTCAATGCCGAGCTGGATCGCCTGTCCCAAAGCCTCGAGCATCCGCCGGTCGAGCCGTCCTTCACCGCCGAAGATGCGGCGTTGGGTGGCGATGAGCCGGAATTCGACTTCCTTTCCGGTTCCGACGAAGTGGCGACCAAGCTCGACCTGGCCCAGGCCTACATCGACATGGGCGACGCCGACGGCGCGCGGGATATCCTCGCCGAAGTGCTCAGCGAAGGCGACGACGGCCAAAAAGGCGAAGCCAAGGAAATGCTCAGCCGACTGGCTTGATCCCTTCCCTTGTAGGAGCGAGCTTGCTCGCGAAGAACGTCCAGCACCGCGTTGATCCTGGACGGTCGCGTTATCGTTAACGACCTTCGCAAGCAAGCTCGCGCCTACAAAAAGCCCCACGCACGGCGCGCGGCCTTATAATGGCCGCCTTTGCGCAACTCATCAGGCTCTCAGTTCTTGGCAAATATAGATAACGCGGCCGCCGAAATGGCGGCCGCAGGCTTTTTCAGAATCGCCCTGGGCGTGGAATACAAAGGCTCGCGCTATCGTGGCTGGCAACGCCAGGCCTCCGGCGTGCCGACGGTGCAGGAAACCCTGGAGAAGGCCCTGTCGAAAGTCGCCGACTCACCGGTCTCGCTGATGTGCGCCGGGCGTACCGACGCCGGCGTGCACGCCTGCGGGCAGGTGGTGCACTTTGACACCCAGGCCGAGCGCTCGATGAAGGCGTGGGTGATGGGCGCCAATATCAACTTGCCCCACGACGTGAGCGTCAGTTGGGCCAAGGTGATGCCGGCGGACTTTCACGCGCGCTTCAAGGCCATCGCCCGGCGTTATCGCTATGTGATCTACAACGATCAGATCCGCCCGGCCCACCTCAACGAAGAAATCACCTGGAACCACCGCCCGCTGGACGCCGAGCGTATGGCTGAAGCGGCTCAGCACCTGGTGGGCATCCATGATTTCAGCGCGTTTCGTGCCGGCCAGTGCCAGGCCAAGTCGCCGATCAAGGAAGTTCATCACCTGCGGGTGACGCGCCACGGCAAGATGATCGTGCTGGATATCCGCGCCGGCGCCTTCCTGCACCACATGGTGCGCAATATCGCCGGGGTGCTGATGACCATCGGTACCGGCGAGCGCCCGGTGGAATGGGCCAAGGAAGTACTGGAAAGCCGGATTCGCCGCACCGGTGGCGTCACGGCGCATCCGTTCGGCCTGTACCTGGTGGATGTGGAGTACCGCGACGAGTTCGAATTGCCGCAGCGGTTCATCGGGCCACACTTCCTCACAGGTTTCAGCGAACTTGGCGGCTGACGCCCTCAAAAGCATTTGTTACCATCCGGGACTTTCCCGGACACGCCCTGAGGTTTCATCGACATGTCTGCCGTTCGCAGCAAGATTTGCGGGATTACCCGCATAGAAGACGCGTTGGCGGCGGTCGAGGCGGGGGCCGATGCCATCGGTTTCGTGTTTTATGCCAAAAGCCCGCGGGCGGTGAATGTGGTGCAGGCGCGGGCAATCATTGCCGCGTTGCCGCCGTTCGTGACCACGGTCGGGTTGTTCGTCAACGCCAGCCGCTGCGAGCTCAATGAAACCCTGGATGCCGTGCCGCTCGACATGCTGCAGTTCCATGGCGATGAAAGCCCTGAAGAGTGCGAAAGCTATCAGCGCCCGTATATCAAGGCGCTGCGGGTCAAGGCCGGCGACGATATTGCTGGGGCGTGCGCTGCTTACACTGGCGCCCGCGGGATTCTTCTCGACACCTACGTCGAAGGCGTTCCCGGCGGCACCGGCGAAGCGTTCGACTGGTCGTTGATCCCCGAAGGCTTGAGCAAGCCGATCATCCTCGCGGGCGGTCTGAATCCTGGCAACGTGGCCAGCGCCATCCGGCAGGTTCGGCCCTATGCGGTGGACGTCAGCGGCGGGGTGGAGCAGGGCAAGGGCATCAAGGATCACGCAAAGATTCGCGCATTCATGCAAGCCGTGCGCGACAGCAGTGGCACGATGTGACGGCTGGCAGTCTGCCGCCGTCCATAACTACCACTGTGTAAAACAGCCCGGCGCCGCCTGTGGGAGGCCCGGAAATGAAGTGGCAACCCTGCACGGCAGGTTGTCTGGAAGGCTGAGGGCACAGGCAGGAAATGGCAGGTCGAACGTCTGACCCCGTCCAGCTTGTGTCATCGCCACATATGAATTTAGCTCAAGGGCATACGCGGGGCTGTGTTCAAGCCACCGGTACTGGAGAAAGAAAGCATGAGCAACTGGTTAGTAGACAAACTGATCCCTTCGATCATGCGTTCCGAGGTGAAGAAAAGCTCGGTTCCTGAAGGTCTTTGGCACAAGTGCCCTTCCTGCGACGCGGTGCTGTACCGCCCGGAGCTGGAAAAGACCCTGGACGTTTGCCCCAAGTGCAACCACCACATGCGTATCGGCGCCCGCGCCCGCATTGATATCTTCCTCGACGCCGATGGCCGCTCCGAACTGGGCGCTGACCTGGAGCCGGTTGACCGTCTGAAATTTCGCGACGGCAAGAAGTACAAGGACCGCCTGACCGCTGCCCAGAAGCAGACCGGTGAGAAGGATGCGCTGATTTCCGTCAGCGGCAAGTTGCTGGGCATGCCGGTGGTGGTTTCCGCCTTCGAATTCTCCTTCATGGGTGGCTCCATGGGCGCTATCGTCGGTGAGCGTTTTGTACGTGCCGCCAACTACGCCCTGGAAAACCGTTGCCCGATGATCTGCTTCGCAGCGTCCGGCGGCGCGCGGATGCAGGAAGCACTGATCTCCCTGATGCAAATGGCCAAGACCTCTGCGGTACTGGCGCGCCTGCGTGAAGAAGGTATTCCGTTCATCTCCGTGCTGACCGACCCGGTCTACGGCGGCGTTTCCGCTAGCTTGGCGATGCTGGGTGACGTGATCGTCGGCGAGCCAAAAGCCCTGATCGGCTTTGCCGGCCCGCGTGTGATCGAGCAGACCGTGCGCGAAAAACTGCCGGAAGGCTTCCAGCGCAGCGAGTTCCTGCTGGAGCACGGCGCGATCGACATGATCATCGCCCGTTCCGAACTGCGTCCACGCCTGGGCAACCTGCTGGCGCAAATGATGGGCCTGCCGACGCCTGTGTACGTCGCCCCTAAAATCGAGCCGATCGTCGTGCCGCCGGTGCCTGCAAACATATGACCCAACGTACCCTGGGCGAATGGCTCGCCTACCTTGAGCAGTTGCATCCGTCAGCCATCGACATGGGCCTGGAGCGCTCGCAACAGGTAGCGGCCCGCCTCGGGTTGGGCCGGCCGGCGCCGCGTGTGATCACGGTCACCGGCACCAACGGCAAGGGCTCCACCTGCGCCTTTGTCGCCGCCTTGCTGCAAGCCCAGGGCCTGAAGGTCGGCGTGTACAACTCGCCGCACCTGCTGCGCTACAACGAGCGGGTGCAGCTCAATGGCGTCGAAGCCACTGACCAGCAACTCTGCGAAGCCTTCGCCGCACTCGATGCCGGGCGTGGCGAGATTTCCCTGACCTATTTCGAGATGGGCACCCTGGCGGCGTTCTGGTTGTTCGAGCGTGCGCAACTGGATGTGGTGGTGCTGGAAGTCGGCCTGGGCGGGCGTCTGGACACGGTCAACGTGGTGGATGCCGACCTGGCGCTGATCACCAGCATTGGTGTCGACCACGCTGACTACCTGGGTAACACCCGGGAATCCGTGGCCTATGAAAAGGCCGGGATCTTCCGCCAGGGCAAGCCTGCACTGTGCGGCGACCTCGATCCGCCCCATACCTTGCTGGACAAGGTGCGTGAGCTGGATTGCCCGTTCTTCCTGCGTGGGCGTGAATTCAACCTCGACATTGGCGACCGGCATTGGCAGTGGCGCGGGCTTGACGCGCGCGGCCAAACCGTTGAATTGCGCGACCTGCCGCTGCTGAACCTGCCGATGGAAAACGCCGCGCTCGCGCTGCAAGCCTACCTGTTGCTGGATTTGCCCTGGCATGCCGAGCAGATTGCCGCTACGTTGCAGGCTACCCGCGTGGTGGGGCGCCTTGATCGGCGCAGTTTCGACTGGGACGGCAAGCGTCTGAACCTGCTGCTGGACGTGGGGCATAACCCTCACGCGGCCGAGTACCTGGCCAAGCGCCTGGCTCGCACGCCGCCTGTCGGTCGCCGCCTGGCGGTGTTCGGATTGTTGTCCGACAAGGACCTGGATGGCGTGGTTGCGCCGTTGCTGGGCAATGTTCAGGCCTGGGCGGTTGCGCCGCTGGATACACCGCGCAGTCGTCCTGCTGTCGAGTTGCAGGTCGCCTTGCAGAACCTTGGTGCGTCGGTGACGTCCCATGCAAGCGTGACGGCCGCCCTGGAAGCTCAGTGCGCGATTGCGACGCCAGAGGATGAGATTCTGTTGTTCGGATCATTTTATTGTGTTGCCGAGGCGCTTGAGTGGTTGGCCCGGCGCTCCACGGAGGAAGCTGCACATGGCATTACTGGATAGCGCATACAAGCAGCGAATGGTCGGGGCCCTGGTTCTGGTGGCATTGGCGGTGATTTTTCTGCCGATGTTGTTTTCCCGTCAGGACGAGCAGCGCCAGGTGACCGTCGAGGCCCCGGCTGCGCCACAGGCGCCAGCGGTACCTCAGGTTCAGGTTGAGCCGGTGGTGGTGCCCGAGCCGCAAGCGCTGCCGGAAGAAGAGCCGGTGCCGACCGACGATGAGGTCGCCGCACAGCAAGCGCCGTCGATGCCGGTTCAGCCGAGCGTACCGGTGGTCAAGCCTGCACCGGCTGCGCCTGCCGTTGCTGCCAAGCCTGCCGCGCCGGCGCCCGCGCCAAAACCGGTGGCACCGCAACCCGCCGCACCGGGCAAGCCGGACGTGGGGCAGAGCCGTATTGATCCGAATGGCTTGCCGATCAGTTGGTCGATCCAGCTGGCCAGCCTGGCTAACCGCGAAAGTGCCGACGCCTTGCAGAAAAAGCTGCGCACCCAGGGTTACAACGCCTATATCCGCAGTGCCGATGGCAAGAACCGGGTCTTTATCGGGCCGTTGATCGAGCGCGCTGAAGCTGATCGCCTGCGGGACTTGCTGGATCGCCAGCAGAACCTGAAGGGTTTTGTGGTTCGCTTCCAGCCCGAAAAAGGCTAAGGCTGCAAGGGTTCAAGCTGGAATGCGGTCAATGTGGGAGCGGGCTTGCTGTGCCGAGCGGGCTTGCCCCGCGTTGGGCTGCGAAGCAGCTCCATCAATCTGTGGTGAACCCGGCGGGGGACAAGCCCCCTCACCACAGCAAGCCCGCTCCCACAAGTGTTTTGGGTGTGCCGCGACAGGCTGGTTTCCCCTATAACCCATTGATTTCAAATGCACTGCCAATCACAGCTTACCGATAGCCCGGCGCTCTGCTAAAATGCGCCGCCTTATCCGCATGTAGGCTGAACTGTGCCATTTACCTGGGTTGATTGGGCGATCGTTGCAATCGTCGCCATCTCCGCTTTGATCAGTCTAAGCCGCGGCTTCGTTAAAGAAGCACTCTCGCTGCTGACATGGATCATCGCAGGGGTAGTAGCCTGGATGTTCGGCGGTTCACTGTCTGTCTACCTGGCCGGATACATCGAAACACCTTCGGCTCGCGTCATTGCGGGCTGCGCCATCATGTTCATCGCCACGTTGTTGGTGGGGGCAATGGTCAATTATCTTATCGGCGAATTGATACGTGTCACCGGCCTCTCCGGGACCGATCGATTTCTCGGCATGGCCTTCGGCGCCGCGCGTGGCGGGTTGCTGGTGGTCGTGGCGGTCGGGCTCTTGAGCCTGGGGCCGGTACAGCAGGATTCGTGGTGGCAGGAGTCTGTACTCGTGCCAAAATTTCTATTGGTTGCAGATTGGTCCAAGAACCTTATTTTGGGGTGGAGCAGTCAGTGGCTGGCCAGCGGGATCAGCATACCCGCTGATCTTCCGTTCAAGGAACACCTCTTACCGGCCAAAACGCCTCAGTAAGTTGGGTTCAGTCAAGATTCATTAAGTAGGGGTTGCGTCGCATGTGTGGCATCGTCGGTATCGTCGGTAAGTCGAACGTGAATCAGGCGCTGTATGACGCGCTAACCGTCCTCCAGCACCGCGGCCAGGATGCTGCCGGTATTGTGACCAGCCACGACGGCCGGTTATTCCTGCGCAAGGACAATGGTCTGGTGCGTGACGTGTTCCATCAGCGCCACATGCAGCGCCTGGTCGGGCACATGGGCATTGGCCACGTGCGCTACCCGACTGCGGGCAGCTCGACCTCGGCCGAAGCCCAGCCGTTTTACGTCAACTCGCCGTATGGCATCACCCTGGCGCATAACGGCAACCTGACCAACGTTGAACAGCTGGCCAAGGAGATTTACGAATCTGACCTGCGCCACGTCAACACCAACTCGGACTCCGAAGTCCTGCTGAACGTGTTCGCCCACGAGCTGGCCCAGCGCGGCAAGCTGCAGCCAACCGAAGAAGACGTGTTCGCCGCCGTGACTGACGTGCACAACCGTTGCGTCGGTGGCTACGCCGTCGTGGCGATGGTGACCGGCTACGGCATCGTCGGTTTCCGCGACCCTCACGGCATCCGCCCGATCGTGTTCGGCCAGCGTCACACCGACGAAGGCGTCGAGTACATGATCGCCTCCGAAAGCGTGTCCCTGGACGTGCTGGGCTTCACCCTGATCCGCGACCTGGCGCCGGGCGAAGCGGTCTACATCACTGAAGACGGCAAGCTGCACACCCGTCAGTGCGCACTGAACCCGAAACTCACCCCGTGCATCTTCGAACACGTCTACCTGGCGCGTCCGGATTCGATCATCGACGGCGTTTCGGTGTACAAGGCGCGCCTGCGCATGGGCGAGAAGCTGGCGGACAAGATCCTGCGCGAGCGCCCGGACCACGACATCGACGTGGTGATCCCGATCCCGGACACCAGCCGCACCGCAGCGTTGGAGCTGGCGAACCACCTGGGCGTGAAATTCCGCGAAGGCTTCGTCAAGAACCGTTATATCGGCCGTACCTTCATCATGCCGGGCCAGGCGGCGCGCAAGAAGTCGGTACGCCAGAAGCTCAACGCGATCGAGCTGGAATTCCGCGGCAAGAACGTGATGCTGGTGGACGACTCCATCGTGCGCGGCACCACCTGCAAGCAGATCATCCAGATGGCCCGTGAAGCCGGGGCGAAGAACGTTTACTTCTGTTCCGCCGCGCCTGCCGTGCGTTACCCGAACGTGTACGGCATCGACATGCCGAGCGCCCACGAGCTGATCGCCCACAACCGTTCGACCCAGGACGTTGCAGACCTGATCGGCGCCGACTGGCTGATCTACCAGGACCTGCCGGACCTGATCGAAGCCGTCGGCGGTGGCAAGATCAAGATCGAGGAGTTCGATTGCGCGGTGTTCGACGGCAAGTACGTCACCGGCGATGTCGACGAGGCCTACCTGAACAAGATCGAGCAGGCCCGTAACGATTCCTCGAAGATCAAGACCCAGGCGGTCAGCGCGATCATCGACCTGTACAACAACTGAGTAGACACCGGCCCTGAGGGGCCGGTTTTGTATCTTTGATAAAGCATTCGAGTTGAGGAGTAGAGCATGAGTCAGGAATGGGATGCCGGTCGCTTGGACAGCGACCTCGACGGCGTAGCTTTCGATACCCTGGCTGTGCGCGCCGGCCAGCACCGTACCCCGGAAGGTGAGCACGGTGACCCGATGTTCTTTACCTCCAGCTACGTGTTCCGCACCGCGGCCGACGCTGCTGCGCGTTTTGCCGGTGAAGTGCCGGGCAACGTGTATTCGCGCTACACCAACCCCACCGTGCGCGCGTTCGAAGAGCGTATCGCCGCGCTGGAAGGCGCCGAGCAAGCCGTCGCCACGGCCACTGGCATGGCTGCGATTCTTGCGGTGGTCATGAGCCTGTGCAGCGCCGGCGATCACGTGCTGGTGTCGCGCAGCGTGTTTGGCTCGACCATCAGCCTGTTCGAAAAGTACTTCAAACGTTTTGGCATTGAAGTCGACTATGTGCCGCTGGCGGACCTGTCCGGCTGGGACGCAGCCATCAAGGCCAACACCAAATTGCTGTTCGTCGAGTCGCCGTCCAATCCGTTGGCCGAACTGGTGGACATCGCTGCATTGTCCGAAGTGGCTCACGCCAAGGGCGCGATGCTGATCGTCGACAACTGCTTCTGCACCCCGGCACTGCAGCAACCGCTGAAGCTGGGCGCGGATATCGTTGTGCACTCGGCCACCAAGTTCATCGACGGCCAGGGCCGTTGCATGGGTGGCGTGGTGGCTGGCCGCAGCGAGCAGATGAAGGAAGTGGTGGGCTTCTTGCGCACCGCCGGCCCGACCCTGAGCCCGTTCAACGCCTGGATCTTCCTCAAGGGCCTGGAAACCCTGAGCCTGCGGATGAAGGCCCATTGTGCCAATGCCCAGGCCCTGGCCGAGTGGCTGGAGCAGCAGGACGGCATCGAGAAAGTCCACTACGCCGGCCTCAAGAGCCACCCGCAACACGCGTTGGCCCAGCGCCAACAGCGTGGTTTTGGCGCCGTGGTGAGCTTCGAGGTCAAGGGTGGCAAAGAGGGCGCCTGGCGCTTTATCGATGCGACCCGCCTGATTTCCATCACCGCCAACCTGGGTGACAGCAAGACCACCATCACTCACCCAAGCACCACCTCCCACGGTCGCCTGGCGCCCCAGGAGCGTGAAGCGGCCGGTATTCGCGACAGCCTGATCCGCATTGCGGTGGGCCTGGAAGACGTTGCCGACTTGCAGGCCGACCTGGCCCGTGGGTTGGCTGCCCTGTGATCGAGTGGTCCATGGAGGCGGCATCCGCCAGTAACGGACGGGTCGCGCTGGTGACCGGCGCGGCGCGGGGTATTGGCCTGGGGATCGCGGCCTGGTTGATCAGCGAAGGCTGGCAGGTGGTGCTCACCGACCTGGACCGCGAGCGCGGTTCCAAGGTGTCCAAGGTGCTGGGCGACAACGCCTGGTTTATCACCATGGACGTGGCGGATGAGCGGCAGGTTGCCCTGGGCGTGGCCGAGGTGCTCGGCCAGTTCGGGCGCCTGGACGCCTTGGTGTGCAACGCTGCCGTGGCCGACCCGCGCAACATCACCCTGGAAAGCCTCGACCTGGCTTACTGGAACCGCGTACTGGCGGTGAACCTCAGTGGGCCGATGTTGCTGGCCAAGCACTGTGCGCCGTATCTGCGGGCCCACGGTGGCGCCATCGTTAACCTGGCGTCGACCCGGGCCCGTCAGTCGGAGCCCGACACCGAGGCCTACGCCGCGAGCAAGGGCGGTTTGTTGGCCCTGACCCACGCGCTGGCCATCAGCCTTGGGCCGGAAGTGCGGGTCAATGCGGTGAGCCCGGGCTGGATCGACGCACGTGACCCGGCTGCACGCCGTGCCGAGCCGCTGACGGAGGCTGATCACGCGCAGCACCCGGCGGGCAGGGTGGGCACTGTGGAGGACGTGGCGGCGATGGTGGCGTGGTTGCTGTCGCGCAATGCCGGGTTTGTGACGGGCCAGGAGTTTGTGGTCGACGGTGGCATGAGCAAGAAGATGATTTACAGCGAGTAGGGGGCGTCACCGTCTTGCAGTGATTTTGTCTTTTTCAGAAAAACTTCAAGCGGGCTATTGACTTAGGTCCGCTACCTGCGTAAATTTCGCGGCCTCAACGAAGCAAAGGGTGATTAGCTCAGCTGGGAGAGCATCTGCCTTACAAGCAGAGGGTCGGCGGTTCGATCCCGTCATCACCCACCACTTCTTGAGAGTTTTGCCTTCGGGCAAGACGCAACGTTAAAGGTTGCACCGACGCGCAGCGGTAGTTCAGTCGGTTAGAATACCGGCCTGTCACGCCGGGGGTCGCGGGTTCGAGTCCCGTCCGCTGCGCCATATTTTCCAGGTCTGATGTTTCAGATTTGAGATTGAACAACCCTGGTTGCTCAGTCCGATGTTTGAAGGCGGTTGAAGGTGACACTTCAGCAGTCTGAGCGATACGCAGCGGTAGTTCAGTCGGTTAGAATACCGGCCTGTCACGCCGGGGGTCGCGGGTTCGAGTCCCGTCCGCTGCGCCATATCTGTTCCAGGGCCCACTGAACGCCCTGAGACGCCAAAGCAAGCCGCTGGCTTGGTTGGATCGATAGCAAAGACCCTGGTCGAAAGACCGGGGTTTTTTGTGTCTGAAATTTGGCGCGGTGCTTGATAGGCGGGGCGGCAAGCCAGCCCCGCGATCCGGATCTAGAAGCCCAGCTTGTCCCGCAGCCCGTAATACCACGCCCCCAGCGCCGCAAACGGCGTGCGCAACAATTGCCCACCCGGGAACGGGTAGTGGGGCAGGTCGGCAAACGCATCAAAACGCTCAGCCTGGCCCCTCAGTGCCTCTGCCAATACCTTGCCCGCCAAGTGGGTGTACGTCACGCCATGGCCGCTGCAGCCCTGGGAGTAGTAGATGTTATCTCCCAGCCGCCCGACCTGCGGCAGGCGCGACAGGGTCAGCAGGAAATTGCCGGTCCAGGCGTAGTCGATCTTCACGTCCTTGAGCTGCGGAAACGCCTTGAGCATCTTTGGCCGGATGATTGCTTCGATATTCGCCGGGTCCCGTGCGCCGTACACTACGCCGCCACCGAAGATCAGGCGCTTGTCGCTGGTCAGTCGGTAGTAGTCCAGCAAATAGTTGCAGTCTTCCACGCAGTAATCCTGTGGCAGCAGCGTCCTCGCCAACTCATCACCCAGTGGCGCAGTGGTAATGACTTGGGTGCCGCATGGCATCGACTTGGCTGCCAGCTCCGGCACCAGGTTCCCCAGGTAGGCATTGCCCGCGACAATAATGAACTTGGCCCTGACCTTGCCGTGTGCCGTATGCACCACCGGGTTAGCGCCGCGCTCAATGCGAATCGCCGCCGACTGCTCATAGATCGTGCCGCCGAGTGACTCCACGGCCGCCGCTTCGCCCAGTGCAAGGTTCAGCGGGTGAATGTGCCCGCCGCTCATGTCCAGCAGGCCGCCCACATAGTTGTCACAGGCAACCACTTCACGAATGCGCCGCTCGTCCAGCAGCTCCAGCTGAGTATGGCCGTAGCGCTCCCACAAGCGCTTCTGCGACTCCAGGTGACCCATGTGCTTGCTGTTCAGCGCGGCGAACACACCGCCGTCCTTCAGGTCGCACTGGATCTGATACTTGGCCACCCGCTCCCGAATGATCCTGCCGCCTTCAAACGCCATCTCTCCCAACAATTGCGCCTGCTTGGGGCCGACACTGCGCTCGATCACATCAATGTCACGGCTATAGCTGTTGACGATCTGCCCGCCGTTGCGGCCCGATGCGCCGAAACCCACCTTGGCCGCTTCCAGCACCGTCACGCGAAAACCGTTCTCCAGCAGAAACAGCGCGCTGGAAAGCCCGGTGTAGCCCGCACCAATCACACACACATCGGTTTCGACTTCACCTCGCAGCTCCGGGCGAGGAGGGACCGCATTCGCAGACGCGGCGTAATACGACTGGGGGTAGGGGGTGTTCGCCATCCTGGAACCTCTGTTTTATATTTTTTACGAGTGCGCCGATCCTACCTGAGTTGAAAATCCGCTGCCAGCCACCGGAAAAATACCGTTGTGCCAGCCACCAATAAAAAATTCGCATATTCATAGGCTTAGCTGCAAAAAAGGTGTTGACACCCCTCGGGAATTCCGTAGAATGCCGCCTCACAGCAGGCACGTAGCTCAGTTGGTTAGAGCACCACCTTGACATGGTGGGGGTCGTTGGTTCGAGTCCAATCGCGCCTACCAAACAAAATCCGCTCTGCTGGGCGGTCTAGAAGGGCTCACCGAAAGGTGGGCCCTTTTTTGTTGCCCGGGATTCCTACAAAACGTTCACGAAATATCGGGTTCGTTCACACTGGGCAATGTGAACGCCGTTGATCGGTCGTCTTGGAGTACGGCGAAGCGCTTGAATTCTGGTGGGAGGTGTTGGCAAAACGGTCCGACGTAGATGCGGTAAGCTTGATCATCGGTCACAAGGATGTATCGCATGAAGCCACCCTCTGATCTCAAGATTCTCAACGTTATCTACAAGCTGTACTACGAAGAGTTTAAGAACTTCGCGCAGGAGTCCGACGTTCAAAACGGGCGGGTGAGTAAAATCCATGTTCCCATCGACTGCAAGATGATTGCTAGGGAGCTGGGCGTGGATAGTGACATCGTTTTTGGAAGGCTCTACTACCACTTGGAGCAGAGGTACGGCTACAAAAGAGATGATGATAGTAAGGTCGTATTCTTCTCGTTGGGTGTTGGTCCTGACAGGCACTGCGTGAACTTCCCGCTTCTTGCGTCTGTGTTGGCAGGGCTGCAAGAGGAAAGCAGTAAATTCAAATGGGCGACCGTCCTATCCTTCATAGCCGTCCTGATTTCAATCGTAGTGCCATTGGCTACCGCATTGCTAGGCAAGTCATGAGTGAGCTATCGCGGAATGTATCCGCGCCCGCTACGGCACCAGTTAATAGTCAGCGCCGTTGACAAGTGATCACCTTGACCGAAGGTCACGGTCTGTTATCGACCATTACCCTGTACCCAAAGATCCAGCTGTTGGCCTTTGACCTTGATCTATCTATTGGGCATGACTGATAGCGAAGCGCTATCGTTGGTTTCATTTTCGACGGCGCGTCGAAGGGTATCAAATTGAAAGCTCGCGCTTTCGGGTAAGGCTCCAGCAATGGACGCACTGCGTGCCTTTATATATTACAACGCTATATCGGCACTTATAATTACGCTCACTTGAATGCGCAAATACTATAATTAAATCAATTGGTTATACCAACACATGACTGAGCAAGGTGAGGTAGCGTAGTAGCGAAGAAATTCATGTCGTACCACTTCCACAAGGCAAAGGCCGTGCTGGTCAAGCCAAATGCCAGTGGAGCGATATGGTCGGTAAACCAAGGGGTGACGAATGCGCCTGCTACTGTCGCATATGACTTCACTGCCCAACTGAATGCTCTATTGGGAACATAAGCATCCAGCCGAATGTTATCCCCGAACTTCACCCATTCTCCGCCCTGGGTGTATTTATAGTTTGCCGAAAGCTTCATCTCCGTGCGCTTCTCACGAGAATAATGATGCAGCTCAATCTCCTCTTCTGGCTGGTCCCTACGATCTTCCTTCATCCGCTCGTAGCACGTGAGATATCCGTAACTACGGACATACTTCGCGCTTTCACCGGGAGGATGCTTATTGATGAGCGTGCTTTTGACACACTTCCTCAGCTCAAAGTGTTTTACACACAGAGCGGCCCTTACTAGGGCACGGTTGTAAAGATTGTTCATCGCGTTATCAAAGCGAAAGCCTCCAGCTGGAACGTGCTGTACAAACCGAAGCCAGAAATACGCATTGAGGGCTGCGAGCACCAGCCAGACACTTTCGGTACGTTGGTGAAGCTTGATCTCGTTGCCCATCAGCTTGAACTGGGTCAGGTCTGCCCCGAAATACCATAGCGCCAACACCAGTGCCGAATACGTGAGCAGGAAGCCACGTGCCTTTTTGAAATCCCCTTCATCATCCATTGCAAACACCACATCCCATTGAGTGGGAGGATGCTAGCAGGTCTCCCAGCGTGATGGCACCGGGCTATTTCAAGCGGTAGTATCGCCAGACCACACAGACAGGACGCAACCATGAAAGCAGGGATAGCAGCAGCATTGGCACTAGTAGCAGCGCTCGGAGATAACGAGGCAATGGCTGGGAGCGGGGATGGGAACCAACTCATTACTGCATGCCAAACAGTTGTCAAGTACATGGACGGCACTAAGAATGTTGACTCTTACGACTTTGGATACTGCATTGGTATCGTCGAGGCGACAGAGGGGTCAATGATAATCCTCAATGACTCGCTCCCGGCAAAGCTCAAGACTTGCTTTCCAGAGGACGGAATCACAAATGGCCAGAAGGCCCGCATTGTCGTGAAATCGCTCCAAGAGAACCCCGCAATACTGAATCAACCGGCGACGTACTTAACGATGCTTGCATTTAAAACGGCATACCCCTGCAAATAATCCAGCCCCCATTGCCCGCGCCAAAATTTTCGAGGCTCACCGAGGGTGATCTGGGTGTTGCTGGTTGGAGAATAATCTGGTCTGGCAGAGATACTTACTACCGGTATCAAACAACCTGCAACAGGCCAAACTGTAAGCCGTTGCTTTTCGAAAATAACCCTAGCGTTGGGTGCCGCTGGGTTCGATTCTGGCAGGCGTTGAGCCGAGTGCTGTCACTTGGTGTCAAATGCAACGAAGCCCGCTCAAGGCGGGCTCTGTGGGACGTTACAGTTAGGCTTTCAGTTCACGCTTGATCCTGTACACCGTGGCAATGCCGCAGTCTGCCAGCTTGGCAACATCATCCGCCGACAGGGTTGGATTCTTCACGATCAATGCCTCTACCTTCTTCCACAATTCGGCATTCTTGCCCTTACCGGCTGGCTTCCAGTTGGGATCTTCTGCTCGCTTCTTGGCTAGTCCTTGGTTGATCCGTTCAACACGCTTTTCTTGGTCGAGGCGGGCCATGGTAGCCATCAGGTCAAGCAACATGTTGTTGATCACCTCCATGATTTGCCCAGTGATGCCTTTGTCCTCAACCATCATGTGTGAGGTGGGCAGGTCAGCGATCACCAAGCGAAGACCTTTCGCCTTAATAGCGGCTCTTAGCGTGTCCCAGTCGCCCGTGGAAAGACGGCTGAGGCGTTCAACAGACTCGCAAAGGAGGATGTCTCCCGGTTGAGCTACATCGAGCAGCCTGATCAGTTCAGGGCGGTTGAGCTTCGTCCCACTGATGTTCTCGGAGTAAATGCCTGCAATGGTGAGGGCCTTCTCAACGGCGAATGCTTCAAGCGATTCCTTGTCACGATTGGCGTCCTGATCCTTGGTGCTGGTCCTCAAGTACAAATGTGCGTTCAAGGCTGGCTATCCTTTGGTCTATTGATTTGATAGATCAATGATAATGTATCCGATAGCCAAGAGTGGATAGGTATTTGATAGTGGATTCACCTATCGGACGGCGGTTATCCGACTACTGGAGAAGTAGAGGTCTTTGATAGAGGCTAACCCCTAAGCTTGAGCATGTCTGCGGTAATGGCTGCGGCATTTCTATCGAGGGTGCTGAGGGCGCCGATCACGTCTTCATGCGTATCAGGCGAACCGTTTGTCCTTACCCATAGGCGAGTTCCTCGATGCTCGCGGCTAGAGCTCGCCATTGCTCTGCTTCAGCTTTGGTGCTGAAGGTTTTCGACTGGGGAGATTTACCTTTTACGCGTACCTGAGCGTTCCAGTTGCCGGATGGAAGGGCGCGGAAAGTAGCCATTGTTGACGCCTCATAATTTGAATGGGCGTTCTGCGAAGTCCAAGAGCAGCAGGGCTAGGAGCTTGCTCCTAGCAGACCTTGACATGGTGGGGGTCGTTGGTTCGAGTCCAATCGCGCCTACCAAACAAAATCCGCTCTGCTGGGCGGTCTAGAAGGGCTCACCGAAAGGTGGGCCCTTTTTTGTTGCCTTGGATTTGTGAGCCCGCGGCGAACCCCTCAATCAACGCGCGATTCAGCGCTCACCGTTCCCTCCCGCCACGGCAAGGTTGCCCAGCACCTCATCAATCACCCCAAGCTGCCAGTTGAAATACGGGTTGAACGTCAACCGCGCATGCATCTTGCCCGCCTCACGGTACCCCCAGTCCGAATACCACACCTCTGACCCCTGTTCGCAGGCGCGGGTGGCGTCTTCTGTCTGGCCGTTCCAGCAAAAGCGCAGGCTGCCGTGTTCGCCGTAGAGCGCGTTGTCGGGTGAAAACATTAACCCCATGTGGGAAAACTGGCTGATCCGCAAATCCGGCAGGTAGTCGGTGCGGGCTTTTACACGGGAGGTGTCCCAGGCACCTTCAGGCAGTGCGCCGTACCAGGCGAGGCGGCTGTGGGGGTTGCTGAAGCGCTGCTGGAAGGTGTGCAGGATGTAGTTCGTATCCAGAACTGAATCGTGGGCTGCAACGGCAATGAACACCGGCTTGTCGTAGGTTCGATGGTCCAGGTCCTGGCGGGCCACCCGGCTGCTGCGGTAGAACTGGGCGAAGCCATTGGTGGGGACGGTCATGTAGCGCACCAGGCTCTGTTGTGGCCGGCTGGCGTCGGGCGCCAGCAGCCAGGGGCGCGCCCAGCTGATCAGCGGCGTCAGCCAGTCGTAGGTCATGCTGGACTGGAAAGCGGGGGAGAACAGCAGCAACCCGGCGACGTCGTCGTGTTTGTAGGCGTAGTCGAGCACCAGGTTGGCGCCGGTGGAGAAGCCGCCAAGGTAGATTTCACCCACTTCTGCACGGAGGATCGCGGCCTGTTCGTCGACCACCCGGCGCCAGTCTTCCATGCGCACGTGCAGCATGTCGGCCGGTTGTGTGCCGTGGCCGAGCAGCAGTACGGTCCTTACCAGAAAGCCGCGGGCGGCCAGTGCGCTGCCGATATCGTGGAAGGACCAGGGGGAGTCGCCCAGGCCGTGCACGAGAATGATCCCGCGTTTGGGGACGCCCGCCGGGCGCCACTCCTGGGGTGCGTTCCAGTTGAGTTCGGCTTCCCTGTCGGTGCCCTGGAAATCGCGGTGCTCCCGTAGCCACTGCAAGGTATCGAGGCGGTAGGACTCGAATGACTTCTGGCCCAAAGGCATGCTTTGGTCGGCGAAGGCTGCATGGCCGAGCAGAAGGGCGAGGATGCCGCACACAACGCTCCAGAGCGCTGGATGGGCAACAGGCTTTACGTGGGGTGTGTTGTTCAAGGCAGGTTCTCAGCGGGGCGTAACCCTAAGGTCATGCACGATAATTACCTGCCAGGTATCGCCGATAGTGCGAAACAGTAGCAAGACGTTTCTTGTGATCTCAGAAACGATCCAGCCGATAGGCCTCGAGTGCCGGCAGCCCGGTAGTCAAAGGCGCCGCCAACTGTGCAATCCACTCGGCGGTTACCGCCGCCTGCGTCAGCCCCAGATGCTGATGCCCAAACGCCAGCAACACCTTGCCCCCGCACACCTTGTCGATGATCGGCAGCGAGTCTGGCAACGAAGGACGAAACCCCATCCACGGCGTCGCGTCCTCGGCACTCAAATTACGCCGAAACACCCCGTGACTCAGTCGGTGCAACTGCCACGCGCGCGCCATGTTCGGTGGTCGATCAAGGCCCGCAAACTCCACCGTGCCGGCCAATCGCAGCCCGTCGGCCATGGGCGTCATGATGAACTTGCGCTCCAGCGACGTGACGGCAAACGGCAGTCGCTCGTGCTCATGGGGCAACATCAGGTGATAGCCACGCTCGGTGTCCAGCGGGACTTTCTTGCCCGTCAGTGCGGCGGTCAATTTGGCCGAGTGCGCGCCGCAGGCGATCAATACTTGACGCGCCGCCACCACGCCTTGACCGGTCACCAACGAGACACCGTGCTCGTCCAGTTTCCCTCCCAGTACCTGCCGCTTGAGAAATTGCACCCCGCAGGCCTCGGCCGCTTCCATCAGTTCGCACACCACCCGGTACGGATCGAGAAAATGCCCGGTGCGTGGAAAGAACAACCCGCCCTGAATCCCTTCGCTGAGTTGCGGCGCCACCTCCTGTACCGCGCTGGCTGGCCAGTAATCCACCGGCACGGCTTGCTGGCGCATGCGAGCCTGCAAGGCGTCGATGGCCTGCCGCGAGTCGGGGCGTTCGAAGACCAGCAACGAGCCGTCTTCGCGCATCAGCCCGGGGTGATCGATAGTGTCCAGCAGGCGGTGCCAGGCGCCCAGGCTGCTTTCATTAAGGGCGCGGATGCCGGCGACGGTGCGCTGGAACGCCGCCGGGCGCAGGTTCAACAGCAGCCGGGTGAACCAGGGCAGTGCGCGCGGCAGGTATTTCCAGTCCAGGCGCAGCGGCCCCATCGGGTCCATGAGCATGGCCGGCAAGCGCGTCAGGATCGACGCGTCGGCGATAGGGAATACCTGCTCGGTCGCCAGGTGACCGGCGTTGCCGAACGAGGCGCCGTGGCCGGGTTCCTGTTGGTCGATGATGACCACTCGCCGGCCTTGACGTGCCAGTTGCAATGCACAGGCGACGCCAATGATGCCGGCGCCCACCACGGCGATGTCCGGAATGACGTGATCGGTCATGGCCTAGGCTTCTCTCTGGCCGTTAAGCAAGCGCCGCAACAGCAGTGGATTGCCGTGCTGAAGTGCGTCCGGCAGCAAACCCTCCGGGAAATCCTGGTAGCACACCGGCCGCAGGAATCGCAGGATCGCAGCCGTGCCCACCGAGGTGGTGCGCGAGTCCGAGGTCGCCGGGAAAGGCCCGCCGTGCACCATGGCATCACTCACTTCCACCCCGGTTGGCCAGCCATTGACCAGCAGGCGTCCGGCCTTGCGCTCCAGGGTTGGCAGCAATGCGCGAGCGGCTTCCAGATCATCGTCATCCAGGTGCAGGGTGGCGGTCAATTGGCCTTCCAGGTGCTCACTGACCTGGCGGACTTCATCGGCGTTGGCACATTCCACGATCAGGGACGCGGCGCCGAACACCTCGGCCTGCAAGGTGCGATTAGCGATAAAGTCCCGGGCCTTGGCAACGAACAACTGCGCCCGCCCTTGGTTCGGGCCTTTCGCTGCCAACCCGGCACCTGCGACCCGAGCATGCTTGGCCAAGGCGCTGATGCCGTCTTCATAAGCCTTGAAGATCCCCGGTGTCAGCATGGTCTGAGCTGCGCTGCGTTGCAGCAAATCGGTAGCAGTCTCGATGAACGGGTCCAGCGCCTTCCCGGCCACGGCAATCACCAGCCCGGGGTTGCTACAGAACTGGCCCGCACCCTGGGTCAAGGACGCGACAAACCCTTGCGCCAGCGCTTCACCGCGCGCGCTCAAGGCGGCCGGAAACAGATAAACCGGATTGATCGAACTCATTTCCGCATACACCGGGATCGGCTCGGGACGCGCCGCCGCAGCCTGGCACAGGGCGATCCCACCGCTGCGCGAGCCGGTGAACCCCACCGCCTTGATACGCGGGTCGCACACCAGCGCGATACCGACTTCACGACCCGAGCCATACAGCAGCGAAAACACACCCTCAGGCAGGCCACACTGCAGAACGGCCTTGGCCACCGCACGTCCGACCAGTTCGCTGGTGCCGGGATGGGCGCTGTGGGCCTTCACGATCACCGGGCAACCGGCCGCCAGTGCTGACGCGGTATCGCCGCCCGCCACCGAGAACGCCAGCGGAAAATTACTCGCGCCGAACACCGCTACCGGCCCCAACGGCACGTGGCGCTGACGCAGGTCCGGGCGGGGCAGCGGTTGGCGATCAGGTTGCGCAGTATCAACCCGCACATCCAGCCATTCACCCGCGCGCACTGTGCGGGCAAAGGTGCGCAACTGCTGGCAGGTGCGTCCGCGTTCGCCCTGGATCCGTAGGCGCGGCAGGCCTGTTTCAGCCATTGCCCGTTCGATCAACTCATCGCCCAGGGCTTCGATTTCGTTGGCGATGGTTTCAAGGAATTCGGCGCGAGCCGCCAGCGGCGTTTCGCGATAACGATCGAACGCGCTCCAGGCCAGTGCGCAGGCGTGTTCGACATGCTCGGCGGTGCCGCCGGCGTAGGCGGGGTCCAGTGCAACGTTAGTGGCAGGATTGATCGCCCGGATGGCCTCGCGGCTGCCTGGAATGGAGTGCTGACCAATCAGCATGGTGCCCGTCAGAGTCATGGCGTAGTCCTGAAAGTAAAGATAGGCCTGGCAAAGAAAACCCACTGTGGGAGCTGTCGAGCCCGAGCAAGGCTGCGATGCAGGCGCTGCGGTCTGGCAGGCACTGCGCGGTGATCCCATCGCAGCTTCGCCTGGGCTCGACAGCTCCCATATTGGTTCTTTGCTGCCTTGAATAGTGTTAAGCGACGTTCTGCTCGGCCGACCAGTTGGCGTACCACTGGCGGAACAGCGCGTACTGGTTCTCGGCATACCGCCGCTGGGCATCGCTGAGGGCATCGGTTTCGTTGAAGTGCAGGGTGTATTCCTGGTCGCCGTTCAGCACCATCAGGTGCTTGTAATACAGCACCAGGTCGCAGCCTTCGTCGAAGGACGACAACACGGCCAGTGCCGACTCCAGCTCCCGCGCCTGGCGGCGTGCGGTGGCATCGCCCTGGGCGGCTTTCTTGCTCAGGGCCACCAGTTGCAACACTTCCCGTGGCAGCGCGTTGCCAATGCCGGTGATCGCGCCGGTGGCGTTGCAGTTGACGAAACCGTGGACCACTTGGGTATCCACGCCGACCATCAGGGTCACGCCATCGTCCTTGGAGGTGATGTGCTCAGCCGCATAACGCAGGTCGGCAGCGCCGCCGAACTCCTTGAAGCCAATCAGGTTCGGGTACTCGCGGCGCAGTTCGAAAAACAGGTCGGCGCGGGTGGCGAAGCCGTAGTAAGGGCTGTTGTAGATCACCGCCGGCAGGTTCGGTGCCGCCTTGAGGATGGCCGCAAAGTGGTCCTTTTGCGCCGTCGCCGAGGCGCCACGGGACAGCACGCGCGGGATGACCATCAAACCGTGGGCACCGACCTTGGCCGCATGCGCCGCGTGGGCCACGGCCTCCCGGCTGTTGACCGCGCCGGTGCCGACGATGGTCGGCACGCCGGCCGCCACCAGGCGCGCCACGCCTTCCTGGCGCTCGGCTTCCGTCAGCAACGGCCAGTCGCCCATGGAGCCGCAGTACACCACCGCGCTCATGCCGATATCGATCAGTTCGCGGCCCTTGGCGACGAGCGCGTCGAAGTCCGGTTGGCGCGCGGCGGTGCACGGGGTCATCAGGGCGGGGATGCAGCCGGTGAAGATCTGGGTGTTCATGGTTTCAGCTCCAGTTTGATTGAAGGGGCGGGGGCGGTTCAGATGCCCCACGCGAAGGGGTCCTGTTCGTCGATCAGCAATACGCTGTCGGCGGTCATGTAGGCGCGGCCGGTGATGGAAGGGCGCACACGTTCGCCTTCCCATTCATAACGGCCTTCGAATTGGCTGCCGGTGATGCTGGCTTGTACCCACGGCGCCCCGGCGGCGAGTTTTCCGTCGGCCGCCAGGCACGCCAGCTTGGCGCTGGTGCCGGTGCCGCAGGGCGAGCGGTCGTAGGCTTTGCCGGGGCACATGACGAAGTTGCGGCTGTCGGCGTGGTCGTCGTCTGCGAACAGTTCGATATGGTCGATCAGGGCGCCGTCTTCGCCGTGGATACCCTGGGCCTCAAGGGCCTTGAGCATCGCCCAGGTGTAATCGGTCAGGGCGTCGACGTTGTCCATGTGCAGCACATGCCCGTGCTCGGACACCAGGAAAAACCAATTGCCGCCCCAGGCGATATCGCCGTAGACCCGGCCATGCCCGGGCACGTCCACCGGCACCTGCTGGCGATAGCGGTACGCGGGCACATTGTGCAGGGTCACCGCGCCGTCTTCATGCAGGGTGGCGCTGACCGGGCCGACCGGTGTGTCGATCTTGTGCACGCCCGGCGCGATCTGCCTCTGGTGATGCAGGGAGGCAACCAGGCCGATGGTGCCGTGGCCGCACATGCCGAGGTAGCCGGCGTTGTTGAAGAAAATCACGCCGCAGGTGGCATCGGGCGAGACCGGCGCGCAATACAGCGCGCCCACCAGCACATCGTTGCCGCGAGGTTCCAGCAGGCATGCCCTGCGCCATTGGTCATGGTGCGTGCGCAGGTCGTGAAGCTTGTCGACCAGGGTCTTGCCGGCCAACTCGGGAAAACCGGTCATCACCAGGCGCGTGGGTTCGCCGCCGGTGTGGGAATCAATGATGTGGACTCGTTTCATCGCGCTATCCAGTGAGGGGGCTCGGGATCAGGAAGCCAGCTGGGGTTGACCCATGGCGGGTTCAGGGGCTTCGCTTTCGTCGTCTTCGGTTTCCAGGCGAACCAGGTGGGCCGGTACGCCGGTGGCCGCGCCCCAGTAATAAATGCCCAGCGCGCAAGCGGCCACGACCAGGGTGTCGAACGGATGGCTGAGGATGCCCAGGCCACCGAAGCTGCCGAGTTTCGACAGGATAATGGTCACGGCGTAGAAGCCGATCAGCCAGGCGGATGAACGCACTTGGCGGCCCAGGCTCAGGTGCAGGGTCGGCACAAAGCGCCCGCACAGCAGGTACACCACGAACATCAGGATTTGCAGGCCGAGCAGCCACGACACGGTGCTCCAGCCGGACCAGTAGACGATCAGCGCGGCGATGATGAATGACAGCGGGCCGAGCAGGCCCATCCACTTGACCCGGAACGGGCGCGGCAGGTCAGGCGCATTGCGGCGCAACGCGGCAACGGACACCGGCGCCACGGCGTAGCTCAATACCAGTGCGGCAGACACCACGTTGATCAGCGCCTCCCACGACGGGAAGGGCAGGGTCCAGAACACCGACAGGCCAAAGGTCAGCCACAGCGCGGGGCGCGGGATGCCGGACTTTTCGTCGATGCGCGTGAACACCTTGAAGAAGGTCCCGGTTTGCGCCCAGCCGTAGATTACCCGTGGCGTGGCGTTCATGTAGATGTTGCCGCAACCGCTGGGGGAGATCACCGCGTCGGCGACCACCAGATACGCCAGCCAGCCCACCCCCAGCGCGAGGGCGATATCGCGGTACGGCAGGGCCAATTCCTTGGCGACGCCGGCCCAGCCGTTGGCGAGCATTTCGGTGGGGATGCCGCCGAGGAAGGCGGTCTGCAACAGCACGTAGATCGCGGTGGAGAGCAGCACCGACAGGATCAGCGCAATGGGAATGGTGCGTTGCGGGTTCTTCACTTCGCTGGCCACCGAGATGATCGGCGTCAGGCCCAGGTAAGCGAAAATCACCCCGCCGGCGGACACCGCCATTTCAATGCCCGACAGGCCAAACGGCGCGAAACCCTGGGTGTGAAAATTTTCCGGCTTGAAGAAGGTGAACAGCACGCCGATCACCAGCAGCGGCACGATGAACTTGAACACACTGACCAGGTTATTGGCCATGGCGAAGGTCTTCACGCTGCGGTAGTTGAGGGCGAAAAACAGCGAGAGCAGCGCAAACTGCACGAACCAGCCGAGGACGGTGGGGTTGCTGGAACCCGCCTGCGTCAACTCGGGAAACCACGCTGCCGCATATTGGCGCGAGGCGACCACTTCAATTGCCACCAGGCTCGAAAACGCGATCAGCGTGATAAAGCCCATCAGGTAGCCCAGCAGCGGGCCATGGGAGTAAACCGGGTAGCGCACCACGCCACCGGCCCTGGGCAAAGCCGCCCCCAGTTCGCAGTACACGATGCCCAGCAGCAACACGGCGAACCCGCCCAGCAACCAGGAAAAAATCCCCGCCGGACCGGCGATGGCGGAGACGTGACTGGCCGCGAACAGCCAGCCCGAACCGAAGATCGCTCCCAGTCCGATAAAGGTGAGGTCGATCAATGAAAGCTGTTTCTTGAACTTGCCTTGGGCTGACATAGCGGCGCCTTCTTGTGGGTTATTGGATAGGCATGCAGTGCCCATACAGTGAACCCATCACTGGCGCCGCGATTGATGTTTTGCGCAGGCAGCGATGACGAAATCGGCACAGTTTCGAGCACTCGACACGCCGGCGTTCATGCGGCAATCTGCTCGCCAGGCACCGCCCGCCGGGCGCCGGGCCTATCCGCTGAATGCAGGAGAGAGCGTCATGATGCAGAGCGCGTTCGCCACCCTATGCCAAGGGCGCGAGGCCCATCGCCCGCACACCATTGAAGAACTACTGGCCGGCGTGGGGCTGTTGTTGCCGATGCTCGACGTGATTCCCAATGCCGCGATCTTTATCAAGGACGTGCAGGCGCGCTATGTATTGGCCAACCGCACCCTGGTGCAGCGATGCGGGTTGAAGCACCTGCAACCGTTACTGGGAAAAACCAGCGCCGAGGTATTTCCCGCGCAGTTGGGCCCCGGCTACACCGAACAGGACCGACGGGTGCTGGAGCAAGGGTTTGTCCTGGAAGACCAACTGGAACTGCACCTGTACGGGACCCGCGAGCCGGGTTGGTGCCTGACCCACAAATGGCCGCTGTATAACCGCGACGGTGCGATCATCGGCCTGGCGGGGATCTCGGTCGACCTGCAAACCGCCAGCGAAACCCACCCGGCCTATCAACGACTGGCGGCGGTGGATGAGTACATTCGGGCGCATTTCAACCGGCGTGTCACGTTGGGTGAGCTGACGCGAATTGCCGGGATTTCAGTGGCGCAACTGGAGCGCTACTGCAAGCGCGTGTTTCACCTGACGCCGCGCCAGATGATCCAGAAGGTGCGCCTGGAACATGCGCACCTGTTGCTGCCTACCGAGATGCCCATCACTGAAGTGGCGTTGCAGTGCGGTTACACCGATCACAGTGCGTTTACCCGGCAGTTCAAGGCGTTGACCGGGTTTACGCCGCGCCAGTATCGGCAGGCGACGAGTGTGCAGTGATGTCTAAGTGACATTACCCGGGTACAATCGCCACCGGCCAACGTTGGCCGGGCGGTTCTACAGGGAGGTTTGTCTTTGAAAAAGATGTTATTGGCACTGTGCTGCGGCCTGACCACCGGTTGTGTCGGTTTCTACCAACAACCAGCCCCCACCGCTCCCCACGCAACCCTCGAAGCCATCCAGGGCGCTAACACCCTGCTGAACGGTGGCGTGCAAATGTACTGGGCCTACTACGACCCGGGCTGCAACGACACGGCAGAGACCGGCGTGCTGGGCACTCGCAAGGGCGAGGCCAGCGAGCGGTTTCTGCTGATCCCCGATCGACGGATCTACGTAAATGTCATGAGCGGCGGTGCGGCCAACAAGGAAGGCGCAAACTACCCGCGCTACTGCGCCAACGTGGCCAGTTTTGTTCCTGCCGTTGGCGCGACGTATCAAATCGTCCAGGCGGTTCCCGTGATCGGTTGTGTGGTGGAGATCACCGACAAAAGCACCGGGCGGGCACCTGAATCGTTCAGGAAAGAAGCCGTGGTAGGCGGTTGTTCGCCTTGACTCAATGGGTCTGCGTCACCTTTTTCAAGAACCTCGGCTGATCCGGATTCCGCCCGCGCGCCACGGCCAACTGCGCCGCGATCAGGTAAAACCCCTGGATCATGGTGAACGGCTCCAGCAAGGCATGCGCAGTCGGAACGCTGGGCAGCAACCCCTTGCAAGCGGTGCCCCGTGGCGCCACCACCATCACCTTGGCGCCCCGTGCGCGCATGTCGTCGGCGAAGGCCAGGGTACCCGCCTGCTCCGGGCCGGAAGGGGCGAACACCAGCACGGGATAACCCTCTTCAATGATTTCCATCGGCCCATGGCGAACCTCGGCGCTGGAGAACGCTTCGGCCTGGATGCCTGAGGTTTCCTTGAGCTTGAGTGCGGCTTCCTGGGCAATCGGCAAGGCGGCACCACGACCGATCACGATCATCTTGTCGGCGTGTTGCAGCACCTCGAGCACCTGGGACCAGTCCTCGCTCGCGGCTTCATTCATCTGCTGTGGCAGCGAGAGCAGCGCTTGACCCAAGGTGTTATCGGCGGCCAGGCGGGCCACGATTTGCGCGCTCGCCATCAACATTGCTACATAACTTTTGGTCGCCGCCACGCTTTGTTCCAGGCCGGCGGGCAAGAGGATTTCATGCCCGCTGATGGCCGCCAGTGGCGAGTCTGTGGTGTTGACCAGCGCTGCCGAGGCCGCACCCCGTTGTTGCAGGTACCTCAGGCTGTCGATCAAGTCCGGGCTTTTACCCGACTGGGAAAACGCCGCCACCCAGCATTTTTTCAAGTGCAGCGGCGGTTGTTGCAGGCTGACCAGTGACAGGGGAATCGACAGGCAGGGCACGCCCACCAGGCTCATCATGGCGTAGCTGAAATAAGCGGCCGCGTGGTCTGAACTGCCCCGCGCGACGGTGATGATCAGATCCGGCAAGTCGCCGGCCAACTGCGCGGCCAGTGCCCGCACGGCGTGGTCGTCGTCGAGCATGCGTTGCAGGATCGCCGGGATCGACGCGGTTTCAGTCTGCATCAAGGACATGACTCAGCTCCTGATAAAGGGTGTTGCCGGCAGTGAGTACCTGCTGGGCGATGGCGTTCAGGCCGACGGCCTCCATGGCCATGCTCAGGGCGCCCCACAGCGGAGCGTCGTGGGTGAAATGCGCGGCGGCAATGGTGGGCGGGAAGGGCACCACGCGGCGGATCAGCTGTTCGAGGATCGGTGCCAGCGTCGAGGCCTGGCGGTACAGGCCGCCGCCTATCGCGATGCGTTCCACATCCAGCGCCACCGCCAGGTTGGCCACTTGCACGGCGCACGCGGCGATGCGCCGTTCCAGGGCCTGGCGCACTGGCGGATCCACGCTGGAAAACAGGTCCAGCGCCTGATGCCCGTGACCGAGCATCTGCACCGCCAACTCGCTCAATGCATGACCGGAAAACAGCTCTTCCAGCGGTGCGCCGCCGTGCTCGTAGGTGCGCCACTGATCAGGCTGGGCCGGGTCGAGAAACGGTGACAGCAGGTAGCCGATTTCCATGGCGGCACCGTTATGGCCGCGAATCAGTTTGCCGTTGGCAATCGCCGCCGCCGAAAGGCCGGTGCCCAGGTTCAGGTAGATCGCGTTGTCGACACCGGCCAGCGAACCCCAGCGGACTTCGGCCAGGGCGCCGGCCTTCACATCGTTGTCGAGGGCCACGGGGGCATTGCCAAACGCCTGGGCGATCAACCCTTGCAGGTCGAGGTGTTCGAAGCCCGGGGTGTTGGGCGCCATCAGCAAGGTGGGCCCGCGCACCACGCCGGGGAATACCGCCGCCACACTCAACACCGGCAGGTTGCCGAACTCGGCGACGCAGGTGTGCGCCGCCTCCAGGATGCGTTGCAGTGCCGGCGCGCCGGACAAACCGTCGGCGTGGGTGGCGAGAATCCGCGTGTTCATGCGCTGGCGTGCAATGTCGTAGCACGCCACCTGAGTCTTGGTGCCGCCCACATCAATCGCCAGCAACAGCCCTTGCGGGGGCGCCGCAGCGCCCGTTGTTTCCAGTGGTTCGTGCATAACGCTCATCACTTATCGAAAGGCCACAGTTTTTGCACCCGCGCCCACAGCAGGTAGGCCACGCTACCGGCTGCTACCCACACCAGCGACCATTGGATCGGGTAAGCACCGGGGGCGTTATGGTTGGACGCCATATAGATATAAACCCAACCCAGCAGCGCGATGATCGCCGGCACCGGGTACAGCCACATTTTGTACGGGCGGGCCAGGTGCGGCTTGGTCTTGCGCAGCACCAGCAGCGAGATGATCTGCGCCACCGACTGCACCAGGATCATCACCGTGGTCAGCAACTGAATCAGGGTGTTCAGGTCGGTCAGGCGTCCAATCATGAACCCCACGGACGTCAGCAGGCCCATGCTCAGGATGCCGTAGGTCGGGAACGCATGCTGGGGGTGGACCTTGCTGAAGGCGTTGAAGAACACCTTGTCTTTCGCCGCCTCGAACGGCACCCGGGAACCGCCCAGCAGCCCGGCAAACACCGAGGCAACGGCGGTGATCAGGATCAATACAGTGACGATTCCGGCGGCGGTGCTGCCCCAGGTTTCGCTGAGCACCACCGAGGCCACGGATTTGTAGGCGGGCGATTCGGGGTCGAGCATGCGGTGCCAATCCACCACGCCCAGCACGCCCACTTGCATTAACAGGTAGACCGCGAGGATGCCGAGGATCGAAAACACGATCGACTTGGGAATCACCTTCCCGGGTTGCTCGACTTCACCGGCCAGGTACGCCGAGGTGTTGTAGCCCAGGTAGTCATAAATGCCGATGGTCAGGCCGCCGGCCATGCCCAGCCAGAAGCTGCTGTCGCCAAGGTTGAAGGCGCCCTCGGGGAAGCTGAAGGCCAGGTCGGCATGGAAGTGGGTGAAGGCGGCGGCGATCAGCGCACCGATGCTGATCAGCATGATCACCCACAGCACGATGCTCAATTTGGCGATGGACTCGATCTTGCGCCACAGCATCACGATCACCAGCCAGATCACGGCGAGGCCGATCAGGTTGCCGGCGGTCTGGCTCATGTTCGGCCAGAACCACGTCAGGTACTGCACGAAGCCGATGATGCCGGTGGACATGATCAGCGGGATAAACAACATGGCCGTCCACACAAACAGGAACGGCAGCAGTTTGCCCGTACGCTTGCCGAAGGCTTCCCGCAGGTAATTGTAAGTACCGCCCGCGCCCGGCAGGGAGGCGCCGAGTTCGGCCCACACCAGCCCGTCACACAGGGCCAGCAGGGCGCCGAGGATCCAGCCGAGGTAAGCCTGGGGGCCGCCCATGATCACGATCATGGTGGGAATGGTGATAAACGGGCCCACGCCGCACATCTGACTCATGTTCAGGGTGATAGCGGGGAACAGACCGATTTTGCGTTTGCCGTTGGGCAAGTCCGGATCGACGGGTGTCAACGTGCTCATGGGGGAACGACCTCTTAATCGAGTGACAGAAGGGGTTGGGGGCAGTTGCAAAGAGGTTGCGTGCCATCAAGGGCTTCTATCGACCCGTCATTGTTTTTATGGGGCGTAATCGGAAATCGCTGTAGGCGCAATCGTCCGAGGTGCTAAGAAAAGCACGCCGTGAGTATTAATTCAACTTGATTTAATTAATCGCCGCGACGGATTATCAGCCCATGAAAAATCCCAAGCTCAAACGTGCGGTGACCACCGGCACCAACGCCGAACATGCCCGACAGCACAACCGTCGGGTGATCCTGGAAGCCATTCGCCAGAGCGGTCGGTTAACCCGTGCCGACCTCACGCGGCTGACCTCACTGACGGCGCAGACGGTCTCGAACATTGTCACCGAGCTTCAGGAAGAGGGCGTGCTGCTGGTCCATGCGGCCGAGAAGGGCGGGCGTGGCCAGCCGCCGGTGCCGCTGTCGCTGAATCCCGAAGGTGGCTATTCGATCGGCTTTCACGTCGAACAACATCGCATCATTGCCGTGCTGCTCGACCTGCTGGGCGAGACGGTGGCGCAGGTGACGTTGACGGTCAGCTACCCGACATTCGAGCAGGCACTCCCGCTGATCGTGGGTTGCGTAAAGGATTTGCGCGAGCAACGCCCGGGTGGCCGCTTCCTGGGTGTGGGCATTGCGTTGCCCGGTCCTTTCAGCGTTGAAGGCATGACCTGCGTAGGCCCCACGGCGATGTCCGGCTGGGATGACCCGGGCATCCCGCTACGGTTACAGCAGGCCATCGGCTTGCCGGTGCTGATTGAAAACGACGCCACCGCGGCGACCATGGGCGAGCGCCTGTATGGCATCGCCAGCGGCCTGCATCACTTCGTGCATCTGTTTATCGGCAGCGGCCTGGGCGCCGGGCTGTACCTGGATAACCGCCTGTATTCCGGGCATTGGCACAACGCCGGGGAGATCGGCCACATGACCGTGGTGCCTGACGGCAAGGCCTGTTATTGCGGCAATCACGGCTGCCTGGAACGCTATATTTCCATTGCGGCGCTGCTGGAGCATTTGGGGCATCCGGCCGAGCAGGACCTGGCGGCGTGGGACATGAATGACCAGGAACTCAACGAAGGCGTCGATGCCTGGCTCGACGAGGCGGCGCCCGCGTTGAAGCAGGCCATCAACATCCTTGAGTCAGTGCTCGACCCGCAGACCATCCTGATCAGCGGTTTTCTGCCGCCAGCGATCCTGGTCCGGCTGATCGCCCGTCTCGAACCCCTGAGCCGCTCCATCAGCAGCCGCTCGGATCGCCTGCACCCGCGCATCCAGATGGGCACCGCCGGGCACGACGCCGTGGCGCTGGGCGCTGCGGCGTTGATGATTTTGGCGGAAATCAGCCCGGACTATGAGGCGTTGCTCAAGCCGGAATAAAAGCGGCGGGCACATGACTCAAGCCCGCCGTGCCCGCGACAGTCGTCCCTCAGTTGATGACGGTGATTGCGCCAATCGCAATCGCCGCCAGCAACATCACCATCACCGTGCCCACCGTCCATTTCAGCGAGACGCGCTGGTTGTCGCCGTAGTCGAGGTCCAGCAGGCCGCACAGCAGGTAAGTCGAGGCCACCAGCGGGCTGAGCAGGTGCACCGGCTGGCCGATCAGCGAGGCAATCGCCATCTCCTTTGCATCAATTCCATAGTGGGCCGCGGTCTGCGCCCAGATGGGCAGCACGCCGAAATAGAACGCATCATTGGACAGCACATAGGTGAACGGCATGCTCAGCAGTGCGGTGATCAGCGACAGGTAGGGCCCGGACTGTTGCGGCAACAGCGCGATCAGGTTGTCGGAGATCGCCTTGACCATGCCGGTGCCGCCCATGATCCCGACAAAAATCCCTGCGGCGAAGATCAGCAAGGTCACCGCCATCACGTTATCAGCATGCCGCGCGATCACTTCTTTCTGCTGCTTGAGGGACGGGAAATTGACCAGGCAGGCCAGGCCGAAGGCGATCATGAACAGGATCGGCAAGGGCATCAGGCTGATCATCATGCAGGTGATCAGGGCGATGGTCAGCACCCCGTTGAACAGGAAGCGCGGATCGCCCAGGCGAATATGGGCATAGCCCTTGAGCACTTCATCCTCGCTGATGCTCACGGTGCCCAGGCGGCGAAACTCCATGCGCCCCAGCCACCAGGCGGCGAACAACACCCACACGGCACCGGCCACCATGATCGGCACCATGCTCACGAACAGTTCGGTGATGTCCACGTGCATGGCACTGGCCGCCCGGGAAAACGGCCCGCCCCAGGGCAGGATATTCATCACGCCTATCGACATCAGCAGCACGGTGGCCATGACTTGCAGGCGAATCCCGGTCAGCCGGTACAGCGGCAAAAACGCAGCGGTGGCGATGATGTAGGTGGTGGCGCCGTCGCCATCCAGGCCCACACACAGGCCGAGCACGGCGGTGCCGACCACGATCTTGCGCGGGTCACCTTTGACCAGCCGCAGAATCACTTTGATCAGCGGGTTGAACAGGCCCGCGTCGGTCATCAGGCAGAAATACAGGATGGCGAACGTCAGCATAATGCCGGTGGGGGCGAGCATCTTCAGGCCGTCGTACATCATGCCGCCCAGCTGCGGGGCGAAGCCGGCCAGGCAGCCGAAAACGATCGGGACCAGCAGCAACGCCACCAGCGGTGACAGGCGCTTGCTCATGATCAGGTACATGAAGCAGACGATCATGGCGTAGCTCAGGAATATCAACATGGGTGTGCCTTTTTGTTGGTCTTATAGGGCGCCAGGCGAGTAACGGCCGGCTTTTTCCAGGGCGAACGAAGCCCCTGCGTGCTGCTCGCAGCGTTCAGTGCCGGGTTAATTCAGCGGTGGGAAAACATCGGTTGGCCGGCGTGTTCCAGGTCGGCGACGAGGATCGAGCCGGTCGACGAATCGGTGATGAACAGTTGCCGGTTGCCCTCGCCGCCGAACGCCAGGTTGGTCAGGGTGCGGCCCTCGGTGCAGGTGCGAATGCGATAGAGCGGCACGGCGTGGGGATCGAACACCCAGACGCAGGCATTGCCGGCATCGCACACATAGAGGTTGCCGAGTACGTCGAGGGCCATGCCGTCGGCGCCGCTCACGCCGCCCGCGAGTGCGGTGAAGATCCCGACTTTGCTGGTGCCGCCGTCACCCTGGATCGGCAGGCGCCACACCGCGTTGCCCCGGGTCATGGCGACGAACAGCGCGTTTTGCGCCAGGTCCATGACCAGCCCGTTGGGGCTCGGGCCGTTGTCGATCAGACGGGTGAGCCTCTGGTTTTCCAGGTCGTAGGCGAACACGCGCCCGGTAGGGTCCTGCTGGCCGGTTTGCCCCTGGTCGGTGAAGTAGAGCGTGCCGCCGGCGTCGAAAAACAAGTCGTTCACACCCTTGAAGCCTTCGCTGCGGTGGTGAGTCAGAAACGGCGTGATGATGCCACTGGCAGGGTCCAGGGTCAGGATGCCGTGCTTGTAGTCGGCAATGAAAATGCGCCCGTCGCGGTGGATTTTCAGGCCGTTGGGCCAGCCATCGTATTGCACCACCAGCGTCCAGTTGCCGTGGGGGTCGATGCGGAAAATCCGGCCGTAGGGGATGTCTGTGACATAGAGATTGCCCTGCACATCGAAGGACGGTCCTTCGAGGAAGCTGTTCACCCGCTGGCCGGGCTTGTTGGCGCGCACCCAGTCGGACGCTGTGTCCTGCCAGAACATCGGCGGCAAGGTGCTGAAGACGCGAGTGGGCAAATCACGAGGCGGGGCATACAGGCTCACAGGATCAACTCCTACGGGGGCGGGTAAGGCATCCCCAAAGGGGAGGGACCTTGTCACCTTGTTGTTGTTTTTGTTCTGCTAGATAGAACGATGTGCTTTCTAATAGAACAAATGTCGAGGTTATTTCTGAGACTGTCAACCCTGTCTTTTGCATCGACGTATGGATCGCGATCGATTCGTTCGGCAAGTGATCCACCAATTATCAGTAAAAACCGCTGACTGCTTTTCGGCCGTTGACAGCGAAAATTAACGCGCTCATTATTTATTTCAGAACGATGTTCTATTAGATAGAACGATTATGGATTGACCTTCAAAGGCCTGGTGATGACCCCAAATAAAAACATCGACATTCTGATCAGCGAGGTAGGCCCGCGTGACGGCCTGCAAAGCGTCGCCGCAACGATGCCCACCGCGCTGAAACTGCAATGGCTGACAGCCCTGGCCGACGCCGGCCTCCAGGAAATCGAGATTGGTTCCTTCGTCTCCCCCAAGCTGCTGCCGCAGATGGCCGATGCTGCGCAACTGGTGGTGCATATGCGTCAGCGCCCGGAGGTGTTTGTCACCGCGCTGGTGCCGAACCTCAAAGGTGCACAGGCGGCCTTCGACGCCGGCGTGCAGAAAATCACGCTGCCCATTTCCGTCAGCGAGCCCCATTCCCTCGCCAACATCCGCAAGACCCACCAACAGGTGTTTGACGAGGTGCGCCAGGTCATTGCCCTGCGCAATGAACACTTCCCGCAGGTGCAGGTGGAAGCCGGTTTGTCGACGGTATTCGGTTGCACGATCCAGGGCGAAGTGCCTGAAGACGATGTGATTCGCATGGCGTTGCGCATGGCCGAGCTGGGGGTGGACGAGGTCGGGCTGGCGGACACCGTCGGCTACGCCAACCCGGCCCAGGTGCGTCGGGCGTTTATCCGTTTGCGCAGCGAAATCGGTGCCAGGGCCGGCAGCGCTCACTTCCACAATACCCGCGGCCAGGGGCTGGCGAATGTGCTGGCGGCGCTGGACGTTGGCGTCACCACCTTCGATGCCTCCCAGGGCGGGATTGGCGGCTGTCCTTATGCGCCGGGGGCGTCGGGCAATATCGTCACCGAAGACCTGGTTTACCTGCTTGAGTCCATGGGCCTGCGCACCGGCGTCGATATCGACAAGCTGGTGGCGGCACGTGAGTGGCTGCAAAAAGGCCTGCCTGGCGAACCGCTCTACGGGTTCATCCCGGACGCCGGCGTGGGCAAGAACTTTCACTACGCAGGGGCCGCACGATGAGCACACGGAATCAAAACATCCAGGCGCTGCCGCTGGCAGGCATTCGGGTGGTCGAGTTTGTGCACATGGTCATGGGCCCGACCTGCGGGCTGGTACTGGCCGATCTTGGCGCGGAAGTGATTAAGGTCGAGCCGACGCCGGCGGGCGACAACACCCGGCGGTTGACCGGCTCGGGCGCCGGTTACTGGATGACCTACAACCGCAACAAAAAAAGCTTCGCCGTCGACATCAAGACCGAGGAAGGTATGGCAGCGGTGCGCAAGCTGATCGAAAGCGCCGATGTGGTCACCGAGAACTTTCGTCCGGGAGCGATGGAGAAACTCGGCCTGGGCTTTGAGCAGGTCAAGGCGATCAAGCCCGACATCATCTACAGCTCCATGAAAGGTTTCCTGCCGGGCCCCTACGAACACCGCACCGCGCTGGATGAAGTGGTGCAGATGATGTCCGGGCTTGCCTACATGACCGGCCCCGAAGGCCGTCCGCTGCGCGCCGGTGCGTCGGTGAACGACGTGATGGGCGGCATGTTCAGCGCCATCTCGATCCTGGCTGCGCTGTGGCAACGCAAGGCAACGGGGGAGGGGCAGTTTGTGCAGACCGGCCTGTTCGAGAATTCGGCGTTCCTGGTGGGCCAGCACATGATGCAGATGGCGACGACCGGCCAGCCCGCTGCGCCGATGCCCAGCCGTCTTTCGGCATGGGCGATCTACGACGTGTTCAACACCCGGGATGACGAGCAAGTGTTCATGGGGGTGGTGAGTGACAGCCAATGGCTGAGCTTCTGCCAGGCGTTTGGTTTTGAGCAACTGGGCAGCGATCCGGAACTGGCGCGCAACACCCAACGTGTGCACGCCCGTTCGAAAATCCTGCCGCAAGTTCGTGAGCGGCTGGCCACGCTGCCCAAGCAGCAAATCATGGACATGTGCGAACAGGCTGGCTTGCCGTTCTCACCGATCCAGCGGCCTCAGGATTTGTTTGATGATGTGCACCTGAATGCCTCCGGCGGCCTGGCGCACCTGACGCTGGATAACGGCCAGGAAGTGAAGGTGCCGATGCTGCCGTTTGAAATGAATGGCCGGCGTTTCGATACGCGCCTGAACGTGCCGCAACTGGGCAGCCATTCCCAGGCGCTACTTGAAGAGCTGGGGTATGCCGCCAGGGATGTCGACGCCTTGCGTGCGCGTGGCGTGGTCCGCTAGGCCCCGCTGTCGCCATTCCAATAACAATAATGTCGAGGAAACCGGTCATGGCAATTGTCACGACACCTGCATCCGGCACCCCAGCCACCACCGCCGTGGTGCTGGACGCCGAGCAAACACGCGTGTTGCACAAGGCCGCCTGGCGCCTGATCCCGCTGCTGGCCCTGGCGTATTTTTTCAACTACCTGGACCGCACCAGCGTCGGTTATGCCGCGCTGCAAATGACCGGGCAGCTCGGCCTGACCGCCACGCAATTCGGCCTGGGTGCGGGGATCATGTTCGTGGGCTACTGCCTGTGCGAGGTGCCGAGCAACCTGGCGATGTACCGCTTTGGCGCCCGGCGGTGGATGGCGCGCATCATGATTACCTGGGGGATTGCAGCGGCGGCCACGGCGTGGGTCGTGGGTCCTTATAGCTTCTACGCCATGCGCCTGGTACTGGGTGTGGCCGAGGCCGGGTTCTTTCCCGGGGTGATCTTTTTCCTCACCCTGTGGTTTCCGGCGCAGTACCGCACCCGGGTGCTGGCGTGGTTTACCGCGGCCACGCCGATTTCGTTCCTGGTGGGTGGCCCGCTGTCGGTGTGGCTGCTGCAAATGCATGGCATCTGGGGGCTGGCGGGGTGGCAATGGATGTTTCTGATCGAAGGCATCCCGGCGTGTATCCTCGGCCTGATCACCCTGAAAGTGCTGACCAATCAGCCTTCCGAGGCCCACTGGTTGTCGACGCGGGAGCGTGCCGTCCTCACCGGGTTGTTGGCGCAAGAACAGGGCCAGGGCCAGCACCGCCATGGTTTCAAGGCCGCCTTGAAAGACCCGCGGGTGTGGATCCTCAGCTCGATCACCTTCAGCTTTACCCTGGGCTCCTACGGCATCGGGATCTGGCTGCCGCAGATGCTCAAGGCTCACGGCGTCGAAGTCAGCATGATCGGCTGGGTGGCGGCAATTCCCTACTTTTTTGCAACCATCGGCTTGCTGGTGTGGGCAAAACACGTTGACCGCACCGGCAAGGGGATTTTCAACCTGACCCTGGCCATGCTGTTGGCCGGCCTGGCGCTATTGGTCGCCCTGCAGATGGACACGCTGGTGGCCGCCCTGGCCGGGATCACCCTGGCGCTGGTGGGGACGATTGCCGGCAAGACCATTTTCTACACCTTGCCCGGCAAGTTCCTGCGTGGCCAGGCCGCGGCCGGCGGCATTGCGCTGATCAACTCGATTGGGGCCTTTGGCGGGTTTGTCGGGCCTTACCTGATGGGCTTTCTCAAGGACTACACCGGCTCGTTCACGGCGGGCTTGATGGTGATGGGTTGCATCATGTTTGTCGCGGCGGCGATGGTCATGTCGCTGCGGCTTTTCCTGCGGGAAGCATAATGCGGTGGCTGCACCCCGGCGCAAAAGGGTATGTTACGGCGACTGAGCGTGTCTGGCGCGACCGGGACGGCAATGATGCTGCCGCTCGCGCCGGCGATGAATACCCAACGAGTGGCCATGAGTACCGAACCCAACAACAGTCTTGCTGATCAAGCCGGCAGTCCGGAAGGCGGCGTTGCTGCAGTAGACCGCGCGTTTTCCATTCTCGCGGCGTTCAATATCGATCAAGAGAGCTTGAGCCTGGCGGAGATCGCACGGCGCACCGGCTTGTATAAAAGCACCATCCTGCGCCTGATCGCGTCGCTGGAAAAAGCCGGGTTCGTGCGGCGCTTGAGTGACGGCCAATACGCGGTCGGGCCTGAACCGCTGCGCCTGTCCCAGCTGTATCAAGCCTCGTTCCGCTTGCGGGATGTGATCCTGCCGCTGCTGGAATCCATCACCGAAGAGAGCGGCGAGACCTCGTCGTTCTACGTCTATGAAAACGGCAGCCGGGTGGTGTTGTTCCGTGTCGAGCCCAAGCGCGCGGTGCGGGTTTCGGTGCTGGAAGGCGCACGGTTCCCGCTGCACGCCGGGGCTTCCGGCAAGGTGCTGCGCGCGTTCTCGCGCCAGGGCGACGCCACACTGTCTCAGGAGCGTGAGCGCTGCTGGGCCTGCTCGTTTGGCGAGCGCGACCCGGAAACCACGGCGGTCTCCGTTCCCGTGTTTGCCATGGGCGGTGAGCTCAAAGGCGCATTGACGCTGTCGGGACCCTCCGACCGATTGCTGAAAGAACACATCCCCCACGCTGCATCGATCCTGCTGCGCAACGCAGCAATCGCCACCAGCGCGTTGGGCGGCAACAATACCGAACTGCGAGCAGCCCTGGAAAAACTCAACCCCTGAGGGGGTGGTGCTTTTGTCGGGTGATCTGGAATTCAACACAGGACGATCAAGATGGACGTGGCAATGGAACTGTCGTTTGAGGTCACCGAGCAAGAGCGCCAGGCCATCCTCCAGCCGCTGAGGGCGTACAACATCAGCCAATGCGGCGAGAACCCGTTTGAAACCTTCGGGTTGTTGTTGCGTGATCCCGTCAGCCAGGACGTGGTGGGCGGCCTCTACGGGAAAATCGCTTATGGCTGGATGTTCGTTGAACTGTTGAGCGTGCCTGAATCAATGCGCACTCAAGGCACCGGTTCAAAGCTGATGCGGGCGGCCGAGGACCTGGCGCGGGAGAAAAAATGCACGGGGATCTGGCTGGATACCTTCAGCTTCCAGGCTCCCGGGTTCTATCGAAAACTGGGCTTCAGCGAGTTCGGGCATATCGCCGACTACCCGCCTGGGCACACGCGTCACTTTTTCCAGAAGCACCTGGCCTGAGGGCTGGCGGGTCACCGACGGCCACGTCACCAGTCCGTCCAAACCCTGGTCAGACTTCAAGTACCTGAGCACATTCTGCGCACTGCCGACGCTGGGCAGCTTCGGCCACGCGTCGGCACTCGCCGCGCAAACAGCATGGATACCCGCCAGGGGATTACTGTGCCTTGGCGTTCTTGATATCCGCGATCACCTGCTTGGCAATCGCCTGAACCTGCTTCTGGGTCATGGCTGACGCCACGCCTTCCCACGCCGAGGACTCGGTCTCATAGGTGCGCGCGCCCAGCGGTGCGCCGGACTTCAAGTCGGAAAAGTCGGCTTTCGAAAAGACCCACGCATTGCCCACCAATGCGCCGGCGGCGTAGCGGGTGCCCGCCGTCAGGTAGCGGAACTTGCTGACGTTGATGGTGATGCCCACGCCGTCGGCACTGCCGGTCTCGAGGGTTGGGGTTTGCTTGAGGCTATAACCGGCCTGTTGCGCTTCGGTTTGCAGGGCTGCGCCCCATTGTTGCTTGAGCAGTGGCCAGTCCTGGTTTTGCTCGACCGTGGTGTTGCCTTTAAAACTCACCACCAGGTTCTGTTTGGCCGATTCCGGAATGGCCAGTGCGTCGGTACCGCCGCTTTTTACCTTGGCGGCGCAGCCACCCAGCATCGAAAGGGCGACAGCGAACGACAGGGCATACAAGGCCTTGGAGGTTTTCATTGAATTTCCGTATCCACAACAGTTGAGAGAGGAGGCCACCCCATCGGGTGGGGCGGCTAAGATGCTGAACTTCGCGCCGTCTGGCAAGGGCGGCGATTGCAATACGCCAGCTTACGCCTCAAATACCCACAAACTTTATTGGTTTGCAGCAACAGTTTTTCTTGTTGGACACCTCCCGCCCCAAGCAGCAAAGATGCCGCCACTGACGCTCGACCTTCCGGGTCAACAATAAAAAATCGAGCCGGGCTGCACGCCGTTTTCTTGCAGTGAACCCCTTGTTCACTACCTGCTTTACTGGCGCCGCAGCGCGCATTTAAGGACCACATCACCATGCAAACTGCTGTGAACCTATGGCCGCTGATTGGCGTACTCGTCATCGTGGTCGGCTTTGTGTTGCGCTTCAATCCGCTGCTGGTCGTGACGGCGGCAGCGATTGCCACCGGGTTTGCCGCCCACTTCCCGCTGGAAAAGATCCTCGCCACCATGGGCGACGGTTTCCTCCAGACCCGCGCCTTGCAACTGATCCTGTTATTGCCGCTGGCCGTGATCGGCTTGCTGGAACGCCATGGCTTGCGCCTGCATGCGCAAAACTGGATCGCACGGTTTGAGCGGGCCACCGTCGGGCGCTTGTTGATCATCTACCTGTTTGTGCGTGAGACCACGGCGGCCATGGGCCTCACCAGCCTGGGCGGGCACCCGCAGATGGTGCGCCCGTTGCTGGCGCCGATGGCCGAAGGCGCAGCGGAGAAACGCTACGGCAAACTCCCGGACAAGCTCCGCCACAAGGTCCTGGCCATGTGCGCCGCGACCGACAACGTCGGGCTGTTTTTTGGCGAGGACATCTTCGTCGCCTTTGGTGCGATTGCGCTGATGCACACCTTCCTGCTGGGTTCGGGGATTGACGTCGAGCCTTTGCATATCGCGGTCTGGGGCATCCCGACGGCGATCTGCGCCTTCATTATTCACGCCATACGCTTGCACCGCTTTGACCGAATGCTCACCCGCGAGTGCTCGCCGGCCAAGCAGACGGAGGCGGCGCAATGATTATTTCCATTCAATACCTGTACTGGCTGGCCGGGGTTCTGCTGGTAATCACCGCCGGGATGATCCTGATGGATCGAACCCACCCCAAGCGTTGGTCGAGTTCGTTGTTCTGGCTGCTGTTTGCCATCCCGTTCCTGGTAGGGGAGCGCCTGCCTTCGGTGGTGGTCGGCGCGGGGGTGGTGGTGATGGCGCTGATTGCGGGCTTCGGCGGCGTAGGCCGCGGCGCCCACGCCCAGTTGCATGACAAGGCGGCGCGGGCCAGTGCAGGTCGGCTGGGGCACAAGTTGTTTATCCCGGCATTGGCCATTCCATTGACCACGGTGATCGGCTCGGTACTGCTCAAGCACACCGAGATCGGCGGCGTGCCGCTGCTGGACCCGAAGAACACCACCTTTGTTTCCCTGGGCATTGGCTGCCTGATTGCACTGGCGCTGGCGTGCTGGCTGACGCGGGACACGCCGGTGCAAGCCCTTCGCGAATCCCGGCGCCTGACCGAGGCACTGGGCTGGGCGATGGTGTTGCCGCAGATGCTGGCGATGCTCGGGCTGTTGTTCAACGAAGCGGGCGTGGGCACGGCCGTGGCGCACATCACCACCACCTACATCAACCTGGATTACAAGCTCGTAGCGGTGATGGTCTATGTCCTGGGCATGGCGCTGTTCACGGTGATCATGGGCAATGGCTTCGCCGCCTTCCCGGTCATGACCGGCGGCGTGGGCGTGCCGGTGCTGGTGGGCATCTACGGCGGCAACCCGGCGGTGATGGCCGCTATCGGCATGTTTTCCGGTTACTGCGGTACGCTGATGACACCGATGGCGGCGAACTTCAATATCGTGCCGGCGGCGCTGCTTGAACTGCCGGATAAAAACGCGGTGATCAAGGCGCAGATGCCGACCGCCTTGATGATGCTGGTGGTTAATATTGTCCTGCTCTACTTACTGATGTGAGGCTGTGATGCGTACTGTGTTGCTCACGGGGTTCGAACCGTTTGACCAAGACCTGATCAACCCGTCCTGGGAAGCGGTACACCTGTTGGACGGTGAGCCGCTGGGGGCTGATGTGCGGATTGTCGCGCGGCAGTTGCCTTGCGCCTTTGCCACGGCGGGTGTGCGTTTGGCCGAGTTGATGGCTGAGCATCGCCCGCAGATGGTGATTGCCGTCGGGCTGGGGCCCGGGCGCAGGCATATTTCCATTGAACGGGTCGCCATCAACGTCAATGACGCGCGGATCCCGGACAACCTGGGTGAGCAGCCCATCGACACCGACGTGGTGCCCGGCGGCCCGGCGGCGTACTTCAGCACCTTGCCGATCAAGGCCATGGTGAAGGCCGTGAGCGAGGCCGGCATTGCGGCCGGCGTCTCGCAAACCGCCGGTACCTTTGTGTGCAATCAGGTGTTCTACCTCTTGCAGCACGCCCTGGCGGGGTCGGCGGTGCGCAGCGGCTTCATCCATGTGCCATGGCTGCCGGAACAGGTGGTCGGCACTGCGCCCGAGCCACCTTCGATGGCCTTGGCGACCGTGGTTGAAGGATTACGGATCGCGACGCTGACGGCCTGGAACACCCAGGTGGATGTGGTGCAAACCGGTGGCCAGGTCAGCTGACGCGTTCAGGATTGGCGCGCCGGGAAAAACAGCTCAAAACACGTGACGCCATTCTCACTGGTCACGCTGTAACGGCCGTTGTGCAGTTGCATGATGGTCGCCACGATGGACAGTCCCAACCCATTGGACTGCGCCGAGCGCTCCCGGGATTCATCCACGCGATAAAACCGCTCGAATAACCGGGGCAAGTGCTCTTGCGCAATGGTCGTGCCCTGATTGCTGACCGTGAGGCTGATGCCCTCGTCGCCGGGCGTGGCCTGAATCAATAGCTCGGAACTCGGCGCACCGTATTTGATGGCGTTGGCGCACAGGTTGGCCAGCGCCCGGCGCAGCAACATGGGCTCGGCCCAGATCACGCCTTCACCCCGGGCCATGATGTTGATGTCGACGTCGGCTGCCAGGCCTTCAAAATAGTCGGCGATGCGTTCCACTTCGTCTGCCGCATCCAGCTCCTGGCGCTGGCGCAGGGCACTGGCCGGGTCGGTGCGGGCCAGGAACAGCATGTTGTCGAGCATCCGGGCCAGGCGTTCGAGCTCTTCGACGTTGGAGGCCAGCAACTGCTGGTAGTTTTCGATGCTGCGGTGTTGCTGCAACGCCACCTGGGTTTCCCCCAGCAGGTTGTTGATCGGCGTGCGCAGTTCGTGGGCCATGTCGGTGGAGACCTGGCCCAGTTGCACAAAACCCTTGGCCAGCCGCTCAAGCATGGTGTTGAACGAATCAATCATCGGCAGCAGTTCCTTGGGGGCGCCCTGGCTGTCGAGGCGTTCGGCGAGGTTGCCGACGCCGATGCCCTGGGCATGCACCGCCAGGCGGCGCAATGGCAGCAGGCCGCGATGCACCATCAGGTAGCCGACCACCGCCAGGATGAACGCGGCAATGCTGGCGAGGATATAGACACTCAGCCGGTAACTGGCGAGCACGGCGGTGCGCTCGGTCATCAGGCGCCCGGTGGTCACTTGCAGGCTGCCCAGGTCGCCCGAATCGATGGTGGCGGCCAGGGTGGAGAAGGGCACGCCATTGACGCCGGGCAAGTGCTGTACATCGGCGATTTCCAGGGTGTGGTCCCTGGGCACCGGTGCAACGTCGGGCATGTCGATGTTGCCGGGGTTCACTTCCAGCAACGGCTTCTTCCCGGGCGCGGCGATGCTCAGCACGGATTCGCGGTTGCCCAGCATGTTCTGGAACAGCTCCGGCTTGGTCTTGATCAGGTCCAGGGTGTTGCTGTCGTTCAGCAGGTTGCGCAGTTGGTCGACGCGGTAAATCAGCGCGGCGTCGTCACGGTGGATCAGTTCACGCTCCAGCTCGCGGTACAGCGCCACGCCGAGGGTCGCCAGCAGGGCAAACGCCAGCAAGGCAAAGATCAGCGCCAGGCGCAGGGTCAGGGAGTAATGCCGAGGTTTGCTCATGGCTGCGTATCGAAGCGGTAGCCGATGCCGCGCACGCTGTGGATCAGCTTGAGCTGGAACGGGTCGTCGATTTTCAGGCGCAGGCGGCGCACGGCCACGTCGACCACGTTGGTGTCGCTGTCGAAATTCATGTCCCACACCCGGGAGGCGATCAGCGAGCGCGACAACACCTGGTCCTGGTGGCTGGCGAACAAGTGCAGCAAGGCGAACTCCTTGTTGGTCAGGGTAATGCGCACACCGCCGCGGGTGACGCGGCGCTTGAGCACGTCGATCTGCAGGTCGGCGATCTGCAGGTGTTCTTCTTCACGGCTGGGCCCGCGCCGGGTCAGGGTGCGCAGGCGCGCCACCAGTTCGGCGAAGGAAAACGGTTTGATCAGGTAATCATCGGCGCCCAGTTCCAGGCCCTTGATACGGTCGGCAATGTCGTCCCGGGCGGTCAGGAACAGCACCGGCGTGTCGGCTTCCTTGCGCAGGCGACGCAGCACTTCCCAGCCGTCCATTTTCGGCATCATCACGTCCAGCACGATCACGTCGAACGGGGTTTCCAGGGCCTGGTGCAAACCGTCCACGCCGTCGCGGGCGAGGCTCACGGAGTAGCCCAGTTCCTGCAGGCCGTTGAGCAAGTAGTTGCCCGCCTTGGGCTCGTCTTCGACTACGAGGATATTCATGGGAGGTGCCCTGGTGATGTGCCGGTGTTGCGTGGCGCAAGTGTAGCCCGATCAATTGTCATTGGGGCAGCCGATACCCTGTACCTGATAGTCCAGCACGTGTTCGTGGCCCTGGCTGTCCAGGTAGTCGAGGCGGGCGGGGACGATGCCGCACTGGCCGTAGGTGTCGGTGCTGGAGAGCACTTTGGCGACATCCATGTGCATGAAGAAGCCCGGTTTGTCATGGATCACCGAGGTGGCGGCAGTGGTATCGGCAAAGGCCGAGCCGGTGGCGAGGAGGGCAGCAAAGCCGAGGATAAACAGTTTCATGGCGGTATCTCTCTTTAAGGGTTGGCTGCCGGTATCTGGCAGTGAGTTCACAGTAACCAGGGGACACAAACAGCCAACCAACAGGATGATGACAAGGTTGTAATGAAGGGCTTAAGGCTGGCGGCCGGACGCTTCGAGGATCAGGTCGGTGATTTCCTTGGCGTGGGACACCAGCGACAAGTGGCTCGACGGCACCTCGATGGTGGTGGCGTTCATGCGCTTGGCCAGGAAGCGTTCAAAGTCGGGGTTGATGGTCTGGTCATTGCTGGACACCGCATACCAGGATGGCTTGGTGTGCCACGCGGCGTTGACGGTGCGGCCGCTGAACAGGGTTTTGGCGATCGGTTGTTGCACGGCGTACAACTCCATCGCCTTGGCGCGGGGCACGTCGGCGGCGAAGTACTTGAGGAAGGCGTCCTGGTTCAGGGTCAGGTAGCCGTCGTGCTCCACCACACCCGCGCGCACCGGCGTGGTCGGGAACTTGGCGGACAGGGCGACGAAATCTTCACCGGCATCCGGGGCGCGGGCCGCGACGTAGACCAGCGAGCTGACTTTCGGGTTGACCCCCGCGTCGCTGACCACCGTACCTGCGTAGGAATGGCCGACCAGCACGGTAGGACCGTCCTGTTGATCGAGTACGCGGTTGGTGGCGGCGACGTCATCTGCCACCGACGTCAGCGGGTTCTGTACGGCGGTCACGTGCAAGCCGGCCGCCTGCAGACGGGTGATCACTTCGGCCCAGCTGGAGCCGTCGGCCCAGGAGCCGTGCACCAGCACCACGTTGTTGGCTTTCACCGGGGCAATCGGGCCGGCCACGGCGGCGCCGGTGCCCAGCATCAACAGGCTGGCGGCGATCAGGCAGAGTTTGCTTGTATGTTTCATGGGGCGGGCTCGCTTCATTTTCAGTGGGAAGTTTGGTCACCCGTTGTGGGTGACTGACGACTTCACTGTATGAAGTGAGGGTGCTGGCAACACTGACAGCTTAATGACAAGTTTGTAATGCAACGGGCAGCCTGGAGGCTGCCCGGATTCAATGCGGGGCAGTGATGCATTACACCGTGCGGGCTTCTCTTACGCGTTCGGCGCCACCTTCCGCCAGGCCGAGTTCATGCAGGCGATCAGCACCGCCTTCAGCGACCCGGTTTTGTTGCAGGCGATCTGCTCCGCCCTCGACGAGCAGGTGTGACGGTTGGCTCTTGACCACGGCGGCATGAGGGTTGGCTGACGCCACGGATGCCAGCCCGAGCCCTGCGGCTACAGCCAGGCCGAATACCAGGGACGACGCTTTCGAGAAATTGAACATGGTGGTGCTCCTGCGAGTGAGTCAGCCGGATTGGCTGGTGGCTGTAGTTAATCGCCGGGGTGTATCCGCCATGTGTGCCCGTGCGTGGTGAAATGCGGGTTCGCGTATCCGGGGAGGGTTTCCATACAGTCCGATACAAAACCACGGGAAGGTTTACAGCGTTTGGACCGATCCGTAGATTGCACCAGGCAAGTGGTTCGTCAGCGCCCAAGACCGGGTGACGAAAGCAAGAGGAAGCCGAGCAGTGTCCACCCGCGATTCAGCTGTATTCGCCAACCGTTACCGTGCGTTCCTGTTCGATATGGACGGCACCCTCCTGAACTCCATCGCTGCCGCCGAGCGTGTATGGGCCACCTGGGCTGAACGCCACGGGTTGGATGTCGACGCCTTTCTCAAGACCATCCATGGCGCCCGGGCCATCGATACCATCACCCGCCAGGCACTGCCCGGCGTGGACGCGCCAGCGGAGGCGCAGTGGATTACCGAGGCTGAACTCGAGGACGTAGAAGGGGTGGTGGCGATTGCCGGCGCGGTTGAATTTCTCAACGCGCTGCCCGGTGATCAATGGGCGTTGGTGACGTCCGCGCCCAAGGCGCTGGCCCTGCGCCGTATGCAGGCCGCCGGCATCAACCCGCCGGCGGTGTTGGTCACGGCGGAAGACGTCGCCCGCGGCAAGCCGGATCCGGCCTGCTACGTGCTTGGCGCGCAACGGTTGGGCGTGCCGGTACAGGACTGCCTGGTGTTCGAGGATGCCAGCGTGGGGATTCGCGCCGGCGAGGCGGCGGGGGCCGATGTGATGGTGGTGACCTCGACACACCTTACGCCCATGGTCACGGAGCATCCGACGATTGCCGGGTACGAGCGCCTGCAGGTCCAGGTGGACGAAGCCGGGCTGCTGAGCCTGCAGCGCCTGGCATGAAAAAGGCCGGCCCGGTTACCCGGATCGGCCTTCTTCGTAAATGGGCGGTTCAACCGTGGGGCCGTTTTCAGCCAGAGTCTGCAGGCGATTGCCCTTGATCCCCTGGCGAGACAGCACCATCTCCTTGAGTATTTCGCTGGCGAGCCTGGCGATCGCCTCCGGCCCTCGATGGTGCGCCCGGACGATGCCGGTCACCGCAAAATGATCCGCTTCCGGGCCGCTGAGGATCGCGGAAAGTGTGCCATCGGCATGCAAGGTACAGATGATTTTGTAACTGGGCAGACGCGCTGCCAGTGCCGCTTCGATTTCAGCTTTACTCAGAGTGTCCATCCGCGCCACAACCTTTCAGTGACCATGCATGCCCTAGCATAGGTGGTGTCGTGTTGCTGTAAATACCGGCGATCTGATATCGGATGCAGTGCGCTTCAAAGTGGCTTCAGGGATACGCCGCGCGGGGTCAACAAGATGTTTCTGGCGCTGATCCATTGGCAGCCCAGCGGGTCCACAATATCGCCATTGACGAAGGTGCCGGTGATCAAGTGCAGCAAATACAGTTCGCGCAAGCCGGCGAGCACATCGTCGGGCTGGCCCTGTAATTCCGTCGAGCACTTTGGGGTGTCCGCTGACAGTTGCAGGATCAAGGACTGAAGGATGGCGACACTCTGCTTCATATCCATATCGATAGCCTTTTTAATTAAAGGTATTCGTATGGGTGTTGCAGGGCCGAATAGTTCCTGATTTTTTGACGATGGGATCCAAAAGGCTTCAGGACGAGGCTTTCTGGCGATCACGCCGGGGGGCACGTCGGCACAGTTTTCGGTAAATAGTTGTCTGGATCGGCTTGAGACAGAAGATGAACAGGTACGCACTGAGGAACAGTGCCAGGTCCAGCCAGGAATGGGCTTTGCCCGTGCTCTCGATTTCGAATCTCAGGCCGTACTCCACCCCCACAAAGGCAAGGCTGATCAACGCGACGATCATCCAGGACTTGGATAAATAAGGTTGTTTGCCAGGTTGCCTCATCAACGTGCTCCTGAGCGCGCTGCAGACTGTAGGAAATTTGTCACGAGTTTTGGCTGTGGGATACTCAACAAGTTCCCTTTGCCCGCGGACTGTTTCATGCGCAGAAGGCGACCTGCGGCTATTACTGAGGAGTGTTCCTGCCATGTGTTACACAAAAGGGAGTACGCCTTATGTTTGTTCAATGGTTTCTTGCAGCAACCCATTTACTGGCATTCGCCATGGCGTTGTCGGCCGTACTGGCCCGGGGTAAAGCCTTGCGCAGCCTGGTGGATACTGAACCGTCTGCCGTGCGCCGCGTGTTGATCGCGGACACTGTCTGGGGAATCAGCGCCCTGGTGTTAGTCGTAACCGGTGGCCTGCGGGCCTTTGGCGGCTACGAAAAGGGCAGTGATTATTACCTGCACCAGCCGTTGTTTCACGTGAAGATGACGCTGCTTGTATTAATTTTGTTACTGGAACTCGCCCCGATGATCCGCTTGATCAAATGGCGCATCGCCTTGGCCCATGGCACGAAGGTGGATGTGCATCGGGCAGGACTTTTTGCGCGCATCAGTCACGTGCAGGCGCTGCTGGTGGTGCTGATGATGATTGCCGCGAGTGGCATGGCGCGCGGTGTCGGCCTGGGATGACAGTGGCCTGGCGCTGGAACGAGGGAACAGGACGCGCTGGTCACGGTAAGCCGTGAGCAGGCCAAAGGAGGTTTTCGCCAGCCGTTACAGTGAACGAAAGGGCTGGCTACTGGAGGCGCTTCAAGGTGTCTGGTTTTTATCCGGAGCCGTCAGACCCGCCTGGATACGTTGGTAGATCTCCTCGCGATGCACGGCAACGTCCTTTGGAGCATTGATGCCGATTCTTACTTGCTGGCCGCTAACGCCCAGAATGGTGATCGTAATGTCATCACCGATGTTTATGCTTTCACCGACTTTGCGGGTGAGTATCAGCATGGACTTCTCCTTGATTGCTTTGAAGGACACATGTTTCAGACAGGGCAGATGTCGGATGTGTGTAGCTTACTGCGAAGCGCTTCCCTGTGGCTGCCTCTTTTAGGACGCATAGAGGCGGCATTAATTCCCATGGCGCCATCATACAGGTCTGCGATACATCATTCGCATTGTTTAAGCCAACGTTTATGACCGCCAGAATAGACAGTGAATGATAAAGTCGCCTCTTTGATCTTCTAAGGAGCAGGGTAGTGCGTAAAGTAGCGATGGCAATTGCGGTGTTGGCATTGGCCGGTTGCGGTGAAGGTAAAAGTGTCGATGCGCCCAAGGCCAGGCCCGCCGTTGCCGAGGCGCCCGCTCCGGCCCAACCTGCGGTCGGTGCGATTGCCTCTCAAGAGTGGGATGTATGGGTGGGGCCGCCCGATCACAAGCTGCAGGCGATAACTGACCTGACCGCGTGGTTGCTGGAGCACGGTTTCAGTTTCTATCTGACGAAGGAAGACGGTAAGGATCAGGTGCTTCTGGGCCCGTTCAGCACCAAGGCGGAGGCCGAGGCGAAGCAGGTGCAGTTGACTGAGAAGCTGGCCACTGCGAAGAAAAATGACACGGTGTCCGAGGTTATCGAACACAAGGTCGCGCAGTAAGAAACCGGCAAGCGGGAGGCGATGGCGCTCCCGCTTTTTTGCCTTTACCCGCAGGCTTTCAAGTTCACCGGGCCGACAAACTCATTGCCGCGGCCCATCACGCACGCCACGGTTTGATTGCGCTGGCGTTCCCAGGGTTGTACCGGGTAGGTCTTGTTCCAGGCTTCGTAGAGCTGTCGGTCCTGTTTCGACAGCCGCAAGCCATACTGCTTGCTCATATAGAAGTACGTACGGGCGATCATCCCGCGTATGGAAGGGCGGGGCATGACCTTCTTGGCCTTGAAGTCCACCTGGGTCAGGCACGATCCATATTGCCCGGTTTGTACCGGCAACCAGCCAAAACTGAAGTTATTACGGTCGCCATTGACCTCGCCGATACTTGGCACCAGGTTGTGCAGGTCCGCCTCGGCACGCTTGTACACAGCATCCTTGCGGGTGCAGTTCTTGCGCCCGCCGTCCTGCCAGCACTGGCGCTGATGGCCGATCTGCCAGGCCGGAACAATGTGCTCCCACTCGATACGCGCTGCTCGGTTGGCGTTCTTGCGCGGGACATAGCCGCAGGCTTTCAGGTCCACCCGGTTACCGTTGTATTTGCAGCCGCAATAAAACTCCGTGGATTGCGGCTGATAAAGCTTCCAGGCGATTTTCTTGGCCTCACTGAACGTCTTGGGGGCTTGGGCGTGAGCGGTGACAGCAAAAAACAGAAACAAAATACTGATAAAACGAACACTCATTGACTCAATCTTCCTTCGGTACAACCCAGAAAATCTGCACGCCACCGTCGTCGCGATATGCGAGGGTGACGTTATCGTTCTCTGCAATTTCCTCCAGTAGTCGTGCCCACTCGTCTTCCGGTTCCTCCGGCAATCGAAAAATCAACGCCGCCTTATTCTTTTGGGCATTGGTGGAATTAATGATTTTTTGCACGCGAACGGCCAGGCGTTCGTAAGCATCAGGTGCTGTCGCTACGGCGGAAGAGGACTTTGCCACGGAGTATTCCTTAATAAGCTGTACGTGCATACAGTATTTAACTGTGGGCAATTTCGCAACTGCTTAAATTAATGAAATTCTTCTGACAATAATTTTGCGAAGTTGCTGTAGGACAGCTTTGTTTTTCAAGGCTTTTTTGTGCGGAGGTAAAGCGGGGGTGTGTTGGACCCGCTCGCGGTGCGCCACGAGCGGGATAGCCCAACCGTTACCGGTCAGGCCAGGGAGCGATCAATATTCCCAGAACATCCGTTGCAGTTCCTTGCTGTCCTGAGTCTTGGTCAGGGCGACCATGGCCAGGATGCGGGCTTTTTGCGGGTTCAGGTCGTGGGCAACCACCCAGTCGTATTTGTCGTCAGGCTGCTCGGCGTTACGCAGAACGAAACCGCCGGCATTCACGTGGGAAGAGCGAATGATCTGTACGCCTTGCTTGCGCAGTTCCTGCAGCGCCGGCACCACCTTGGACGACACCGAACCATTGCCGGTACCGGCGTGGATAATGGCTTTTGCGCCGGCCTGGGCCAGGGCTTTGTAGGCGGTGTCGCTGACGTTGCCGTAGGAGTAGGCGATCTCGACATCCGGCAGGCTTTTGATGGTCTTGATGTCGAATTCCGAGTTCATGGTGTGGCGCTTGGCGGGCAAGCGGAACCAGTAGGATTTGCCTTCAACTACCATGCCCAGCGGGCCCCATGGGCTCTTGAACGCTTCAGTCTTGATGTTGATCATCTTGCTGACGTCGCGACCCGATTGGATCTCGTCATTCATGGTCACCAGTACGCCTTTGCCGCGGGCGTCTTTGCTGCCGGCGACGGCAACGGCGTTGTACAGGTTGAGCATGCCGTCTGCCGACATGGCGGTGCCTGGGCGCATCGAACCGACCACGACGATTGGCTTGTCGGTCTTTTCCACCAGGTTCAGGAAGTAGGCGGTCTCTTCCAGGGTGTCGGTACCGTGGGTGATCACGATGCCGTCGACGTCCTTGCTGTCTGCCAGCTCGGCGACGCGGCGACCCAGTTGCAGCAGGTTTTCGTTGGTGATGCTTTCGGAGGCAATTTGCAACACTTGCTCGCCGCGAACATTGGCGATCTGACTAAGCTCAGGAACACCGGCGATCAATTGTTCGATGCCGACTTTGGCGGCCTGGTAGGTCGCACTGTTGGCCGCACTGGCGCCAGCGCCGGCGATGGTGCCGCCAGTGGCGAGGATCACCACGTTCGACAGCTTTTGCTGGGTTTCAGCTTCTTTTGACTGAGCGGCAACAGGGAACAGCAGCAGGAGGGCTAACGCGCCCGGGACGAAAGTTTTCAACGCAGATTTCATTATTCTTCTCTCTAGTTTTTGATGAGTGCTGATGCAAGTTCATCTAGAAACACCCGGGCGGTTCTGAGCGCCACGAGGTGCTGAGTAAGAGCAGGATTTGTACCAGCGGTATTTTGTTATTCAATAGAATTTAACTTATTGATTTGTATCTATTTTTATTTGATTTTCAGGCGGGGTTTCTTGTTGTGTGTCCGGCTTTCCGAACAAAACGAAGGGTTGATGTTCGGTTGTCCGAAAAGGATGACGGAAAAGGGGTGGTGTAATACGTGGGGGCACGACGCGACCTGTCGTTTCAGAGAACGATCAATCCGCGCGGATGTTTAAGGAGGGCACCCCATGGACGCCAGGGCAGGGCGCAGAGCGAATTCATCAAAAGGCTGTTTTCTCCCGTTGACAAATCTCGACAAGCTTCTCATAGTTTGATCTAACGCAAACGTTTGCGAGATGTTTCACGGGTAGCTCCTTGAGTGTCGTGAAAGCTCGTATCAGTCGCCCGGGTGGGATGGCTGCCGAAGCGTTCTTCGGTGCAAGCGTTGCTCACAATAATCATAAGATCGGAGTGAACCCATGAAGCTGCCATTTGCCGGACGTCTTCTTGCTGTCGCTGTGCTTGCTGCCGCATCCGCTGCCCTGCCTCTTTCCTCTGCATTTGCTGCCGAGACCGCCGCCAAACCCAAGGTCGGCCTGGTCATGAAATCCCTCGCCAATGAGTTCTTCGTCACCATGCAAGACGGTGCCAAGGCCTATCAGAAGGCTCACTCCGCCGACTTCGACATGATCACCAACGGGATCAAGAACGAAACCGATACCTCGGCGCAGATTGATATCGTCAATCAGATGATCTTGTCCAAGGTTGACGCCATCGTCATTGCTCCCGCCGATTCGAAAGCCTTAGTCACCGTGCTGAAAAAGGCCTCGGACAAGGGCATCAAGATCGTCAACATCGACAACCGTCTTGATGTGGACGTTCTCAAAAGCAAGTCCCTGAATATCCCGTTCGTGGGCCCCGACAACCGCAAGGGCGCGCGCCTGGTGGGTGAAGAACTCGCCAAGCACCTCACCAAGGGTGACGAGGTTGGGATCATCGAAGGGGTGTCCACCACCACCAACGCCCAGCAGCGCACCGCTGGCTTCAAGGACGCGATGGATGCCGCCGGCATGAAGATCGTTTCCACCCAGTCCGGCGAGTGGGAAATCGACAAGGGCAACGCGATTGCCGCTGCGATGCTCCAGGCAAACCCGAACATCAAGGCGCTGTTGGCCGGTAACGACAACATGGCACTGGGCGCAGTGTCCGCTGTGCGTGGCGCCGGCAAGGCAGGCAAGGTGCTCGTGGTGGGCTACGACAACATCGAAGCGATCAAGCCGATGCTTCAGGACGGCCGTGTCCTGGCCACCGCCGACCAGGCCGCTGCCCAGCAAGCCGTTTTCGGTATCCAGAACGCTCTGAAGCTGGTCAAGGGTGAAAAAGTCGATGCCGTGGATGGCATGATCGAAACCCCGGTCGAACTCATCCTCAAGAAGTAATCCCCGGCAGCACAAAACAGCGTCCGCTCACCCCGAGCGGACGCCTGGAGACGTTCCTATGTCATCTTCCGCACCGAACGCTGTCCTCTCGGTCAGCGGTATCGGCAAGACCTATGCCCAACCGGTTCTATCCGACATCACCCTGACGCTCAATCGTGGGGAGGTGTTGGCGCTGACCGGTGAGAATGGCGCGGGGAAAAGCACCCTGTCGAAGATCATCGGCGGGCTGGTCACGCCGACCGACGGCCAGATGCAGTTCAATGGCCAGGCCTACACGCCGGCCAGCCGCACCCAGGCTGAAGAGCAGGGGGTCCGCATGGTCATGCAGGAACTCAACCTGCTGCCGACCCTGACGGTTGCCGAAAACCTGTTCCTTGATAACCTGCCCAGCCACGGTGGCTGGATCAGCCGCAAGCAACTGCGCAAGGCCGCGATTGAAGCCATGGCCCAGGTGGGCCTGGATGCCATCGACCCGGACACCCTGGTCGGCAGCCTCGGCATCGGCCACCAGCAGATGGTCGAAATCGCCCGCAACCTGATTGGCGATTGTCACGTATTGATCCTCGACGAACCCACGGCGATGTTGACTGCCCGGGAAGTGGAGATGCTGTTTGAACAAATCACCCGCCTGCAAGCCCGGGGCGTGGCGATCATCTATATTTCCCACCGGCTCGAAGAACTGGCCCGCGTCGCCCAGCGCATTGCGGTATTGCGTGACGGCAAGCTGGTGTGTGTCGAGCCGATGGCCAACTACAACAGTGAGCAGTTGGTCACGTTGATGGTGGGCCGCGAACTGGGCGAGAAAATCGACCTGGGCCCGCGCACTATCGGCGCGCCGCTGCTGACGGTAAAAGGCCTGACCCGCTCGGACAAGGTCCGCGACGTGTCCTTTGAAGTGCGTGCCGGTGAAATCTACGGCATCTCCGGGCTGATCGGTGCTGGCCGTACAGAGTTGCTGCGCCTGATCTTCGGTGCCGACCTGGCCGACAGTGGCACCGTGGCCCTGGGCACGCCCGCCCAGGTCGTCAGCATTCGCTCCCCGGTTGACGCGGTGGGTCATGGCATTGCCCTGATCACCGAGGACCGTAAAGGCGAAGGCTTGCTGTTGACTCAATCCATCGGCGCCAATATCGCCCTGGGCAACATGCCGAAAGTGTCCAGCGCCGGCCTGGTGAACAGCCGCGACGAAACGGCCTTGGCCAAACGCCAGGTCGACGCCATGCGCATCCGCAGTTCCAGCACGGCACAGCTGGTGTCTGAGCTGTCGGGCGGTAACCAGCAGAAGGTGGTGATCGGCCGCTGGCTGGAGCGCGATTGTGCGGTGATGCTGTTCGATGAGCCTACCCGAGGCATCGACGTCGGCGCCAAGTTCGATATCTATGCCTTGCTCGGCGACCTGACCCGTCAGGGCAAGGCGCTGGTGGTGGTGTCCAGCGACCTGCGTGAGTTGATGCTGATCTGCGACCGCATCGGCGTGCTCTCCGCCGGGCGCCTGATCGAGACCTTCGAGCGTGACAGCTGGACCCAGGACGAATTGCTTGCGGCCGCATTTGCCGGCTATCAGAAACGTGATGCGCTGCTCAACGATGCAGCGCCTAGGAATACCCCATGAAAACCACTTCCTCACCCGCAAAACGTGGCGGCAACTTCTATGGCCTGGGTACCTATCTGGGCCTGGCCGGTGCGTTGCTGGCGATGATTGCGTTGTTCTCGTTCCTGAGTGACCACTTCCTCTCGTACGACACCTTCAGCACCTTGGCCAACCAGATTCCCGATCTGATGGTGTTGGCGGTCGGCATGACGTTCGTGCTGATCATCGGCGGCATCGACCTGTCGGTGGGTTCGGTACTGGCCCTGGCTGCGTCGGCGGTCAGCGTGGCCATTCTCGGCTGGGGCTGGAGTGTATTGCCGGCGGCTGTGCTGGGCATGGGCTGCGCCGCGTTGGCCGGGACCATTACCGGTTCGATCACCGTGGCCTGGCGCATCCCGTCGTTCATCGTGTCCCTCGGCGTGCTGGAAATGGCCCGCGGCGTGGCCTACCAAATGACCGGCTCGCGCACCGCGTACATCGGTGATTCGTTTGCCTGGCTGTCCAACCCGGTGGCCTTCGGGATTTCGCCTTCGTTCATCATCGCGTTGCTGGTGATCATCGTCGCGCAGCTTGTGCTGACGCGTACCGTGTTCGGTCGCTACCTGATCGGCATCGGTACCAACGAAGAGGCCGTGCGCTTGGCCGGGATCAATCCAAAGCCCTACAAGATTTTGGTGTTCAGCCTGATGGGCCTGCTGGCCGGCGTGGCGGCACTGTTCCAGATTTCGCGCCTGGAAGCGGCCGATCCCAACGCCGGTTCCGGCCTGGAGCTGCAAGTGATCGCTGCCGTGGTCATCGGCGGCACCAGCCTGATGGGCGGGCGTGGCTCGGTGATCAGCACGTTCTTCGGCGTACTGATTATCTCGGTATTGGCGGCGGGGCTGGCACAGATTGGCGCCACCGAACCCACCAAACGTATCATCACCGGTGCCGTGATCGTAATCGCGGTGGTGCTGGATACTTACCGCAGCCAGCGCGCCAGTCGGCGAGCCTGAGCCATGGCAACGATCAAGGATGTGGCCGCGCTTGCGGGGATTTCCTACACCACCGTGTCCCATGTGGTGAACAAGACGCGCCCGGTCAGCGAGCACGTACGGATCAAGGTCGAGGCGGCCATCAAGCAGCTCGACTATGTGCCCAGCGCGGTCGCGCGGTCGCTGAAGGCCAAGACCACCGCGACCATCGGCCTGTTGGTGCCCAATAGCCTCAACCCGTATTTTGCGGAGCTGGCCCGGGGCATCGAGGATTATTGCGAGCGTAACGGCTATTGCGTGATCCTCTGCAACTCCGACGATAATGCCGAAAAGCAGCGCAGCTACCTGAGGGTGCTGCTGGAAAAGCGCATCGACGGGTTGATTGTGACATCGGTGGGCGGCGACGACAGCGGCCTGGCGACGGGCTTGAAAGCGGTGCGCACGCCCATGGTCATCGTCGACCGTGCGCTGGACGGGATCGATGTCGACCTGGTGCGCATCGACCACGAACAGGGCGCTTACCTGGCGACCCGGCACTTGCTGGATTTGGGCCACCGCGACATCGCCTGCATTGGTGGCCCGAGCCGCACTCGCGTCGCGCAGATGCGTATGGCCGGTTACTACCGCGCCCTGGCCGAGGCGGGGCTTGAAGTGCCCGCGGGCCGTGTGCTGGAGAGTGATTTCACCAGCACCGGTGGCTACGCGGCTGCAGCGCAATTGCTGGCGGATAATCCCCCCAGCGCGATTTTTGCCGGCAACGACATGATCGGTTTTGGCGTATTGCGCGCGGCTGCCGAGCGCAATATCCGCGTGCCCGGCGAGCTGTCGGTGATCGGCTTTGACGATATTCAAATGAGCCAGTACGTGTACCCGGCACTGACCACCGTGGGCCAGTCGATCCTGCAACTGGGAGAGATGGCCGCCGAGCTTTTACTGCGACGAATTGCGACACCCCAACTGCCGATCGATCAACGCATCGTGACGCCCAGTATTGTCTTGCGCGAGTCGACGGCGCCGTTGACCGGCGTGTTTGCCCAATACCGCTGAACCGAATTGATGAGTACTGATGTATGCCAGCAAAAGTAGTGGTAATAGGCAGCCTGAACATGGACCTGGTCACCCGGGCCAGCCGGCTGCCCCGTGCCGGTGAAACCCTGATCGGCCAATCGTTTTCCACCGTCCCGGGTGGCAAGGGCGCGAACCAGGCGGTCGCGTCGGCGCGCCTTGGGGCCGAGGTCTCGATGGTGGGCTGCGTAGGCACCGATGCCTATGGCGCGCAATTGCGCGATGCGTTGGTGGTGGAAGGTATCGACTGCCAGGCCGTCAGCACTGTCGACGGCTCCAGCGGTGTGGCGCTGATCGTGGTGGATGACAGCAGCCAGAATGCGATCGTGATCGTCGCCGGCAGCAATGGCGAGCTGACCCCGGCCAAATTGCAGACAGTTGACAGTGTGCTGCAGGCTGCCGACGTCATCGTCTGTCAGCTTGAAACACCGATGGACACCGTCGGCCATGCCCTCAAGCGCGGTCGCGAACTGGGCAAGACGGTGATCCTTAACCCGGCGCCGGCCAGCGGCCCGCTGCCGGAGGATTGGTACGCTGCCATCGACTACCTGATCCCCAATGAAAGCGAAGCCTCGGCCTTGAGTGGCGTGGTGGTCGACTCCCTGGAAAGCGCCAAGGTCGCCGCCACGCGTCTGATCAAGGCGGGTGCCGGCAAAGTCATCATTACCCTCGGTTCCGAGGGTGCGTTGTTTGCCGATGGCCAAGGCTTTGAGCACTTGGTGGCGCCCAAGGTCAAGGCGGTCGATACCACCGCTGCCGGTGACACCTTCGTCGGTGGTTTTGCAGCGGCGCTGGCTAACGGCAAGAGCGAGGCCCAGGCCATTCGTTTTGGCCAGGTAGCGGCCGCGCTGTCCGTGACCCGTGCCGGTGCGCAACCCTCCATTCCCACATTGCATGACGTCCAAGGTTTTGTGCCCTCATGAAAAAGACTCCCTTGCTCAACATTGCGTTGTCGCGGCTGATCGCGTCCCTTGGCCATGGCGACATTCTGGTGATCGGTGATGCCGGCCTGCCGGTGCCGCCGGGTGTCGAGCTGATCGACCTGGCGCTGACCAAAGGCATTCCGGACTTCGTCAGCACCCTGCGCATCGTGCTCAGCGAAATGCAGGTGGAAAGCCATGTGCTCGCGGAAGAAATCCTGCTCAAGCAGCCACCGGCCCTGACCGACCTTAATACCCTGACCGAACAGGCCGCCCTCGGCGAGCGCCGCCTGGTCAGCCACGAAGAATTCAAGCAGCTCAGCCGCAAGGCGAGGGCGGTGGTGCGCACTGGCGAGTGCCAGCCTTACTGCAATATCGCGCTGGTCTCCGGCGTAACGTTTTAGAATTTCCCAACGACAAGGAGTGCGTCATGCAACGTGGTACCCAAACCCTGCGACACCTGTTCCGGAGTGTGCTGCTTTTGTCCGTGCTAACCGCTGCAAGCGCCCACGGCGCGGAAAAAATCGACCTGATCATCGACACCGACCCCGGTGCCGACGACGTGGTTGCCTTGCTGTTCGCCATGGCTTCGCCCGATGAGCTGAAGATCCGCGCGTTGACCACCGTTGCCGGTAACGTGCGCCTGGACAAGACCTCCCGCAACGCGCGACTGGCCCGCGAGTGGGCAGGGCGCGAAGACATCCCGGTGTACGCCGGTGCGCCGAAACCCATGCTGCGCACGCCGATCTATGCCGAAAACATCCATGGCAAGGAAGGCATCTCCGGTGTCACGGTGCATGAGCCCAAAAAAGGCCTGGCCGAAGGCAATGCCGTTGACTACCTGATCAAGACCCTCAGCACCGCCAAGCCCCACAGCATCACCCTGGCCATGCTCGGCCCGCAGACCAACCTGGCGCTGGCACTGACCCAGGCACCGGAGATCACTCAAGGCATCAAGGAAGTGGTGGTGATGGGCGGCGCGCACTTCAACGGCGGCAATATCACGCCGGTGGCCGAATTCAACCTGTTCGCGGACCCGATCGCGGCGGAGATCGTGCTCAAAAGCGGCGTCAAGCTGACTTACCTGCCGTTGGACGTGACCCACAAGGTTCTGACCAGCGAAGCGCGCCTGAAGCAAATCGCAGCGTTGAACAACAACGCGAGCAAGGTGGTGGGCGACATTCTCAATGAATACGTCAAAGGCGACATGGAGCACTACGGCATTCCGGGTGGCCCGGTGCATGACGCTACCGTCATTGCCTACCTGCTCAAGCCTTCGCTGTTCAGTGGCCGTGAGGTCAATGTGGTGGTGGACAGCCGTGAAGGCCCGACCTTCGGCCAGACCATCGTCGATTGGTACGACGGCCTGAAACAACCGAAGAATGCGTTCTGGGTTGAAAACGGCGACGCCCAAGGCTTCTTCGATCTGCTGACCGAACGTCTGGGTCGACTGAAGTAAGCGGTTTGCCGGTCGGCGTTCGTCGGCCGGATCTTATTCGCGCTCGGGGTCTGGTGCCCCCATGTGATCGGCCGGGTATTTCTCGAATACCTGGCCGATAAATGCCTGCGCGGCCTGTGTCCCCATCTCCTTGACCAGCAGGTCGATACCGATGATAGCCAACTCCTCCGGGCTGCCCGGGCTGTAGGAACTCTGCCCGTGGGGCCACTTGGCTTTGATGTCGGCGTGGATCGTCACGATGGTCATGGGTGTCTCGCGAGGCTGAAAGGCGGTTGGTGCGTTTATCTGGCGTGTGGAGTTAACCATTTTGCGCGGTGTTTGGCACTGCTACTTAGGCATGAGGGGAGGGCTGTGCGACACTGTCCGCCTGTTTAATTGCCAGGGCAAACCGCGTGCAGATCGATTTGAATAACCCCGAGAACTTGACGCTGGACGCTGTGAGGCAGCTGCTTGCCTCCGCCAGTGACAACGTTCACACCCAGTTGCGCGTTACCAAAGCCGGCATTGCCTATATGTCTTCGGGCGTGGTGGGCGGTGTTGATATCGACGGCCTGCTGTTCCGCCTGGAGACCTGGGCGGCGGGTTCCGGTTATGTTGGCAACGTCGCGGCCAGCGATGAAGTGTGGGTGATGCAGATTTTCAACGCGCTCAAGCAGAACTGGCCGAAACCGCCGTTTGATTACATCGACATCTACTGAGTGCGTTCATATCTGGTGACGATTGATTCGCCAGCGGCAAGCGCCGACTCAGGCAGACTGGCCCGTGGCCAATTGTGACAAATCTGAAACCAATCGGCCAAACCACGGTCGCACGATCTCTGTCCATTTTTTCTCAAAGGAGGCTTCATGCCTTGGAAGCTCGCATCATTCGGTACTTTGTTGGCTGCGCTGGTCTTGACGGGTTGCAGCACCCCGGGTACCTCTGAGCCAGCCAAAGACACTGCCGTGACCGATGCTGGTCATAGCCGCTGTGAGGCGAAGGCTGCCGAGTTCGCAATCGGCCAGAAGGCTTCGCCGCAACTGCTGGATCAGGCCCGTAGCCGCGCCGGCGCGCAGAACGCCCGCATTCTCAAGCCAGACGACATGGTCACCCTGGAGTACCGCTCCGATCGCCTGAACCTCAACACCGATGACAACCTGGTGATCAATCGGGTCAATTGCGGCTAATCGCTACAGGGCTTTTATCCAGGCCATAAAAAACCCCGTCACATGGACGGGGTTTTTTAGATCAGCGCAGAAATTACTCTGGGCGAACCTGTGCAGCTTGCATACCCTTTTGGCCTTTCTCAGCCACGAAGGAAACGGTTTGGCCTTCTTTCAGGCTTTTGAAACCGTCGCTTTCGATAGCTTTGAAGTGTACGAACAGGTCGTCACCGCCACCTTGAGGAGTGATGAAGCCGAAGCCTTTTTCATCGTTGAACCATTTAACGGTGCCGGTTTGGCGATTAGACATGGTGTATCTCCAAGAAACATATATTTTCAGTAGTGCTGTGCTGCTCAGGCCAACTGGGCACACCGAGCTATCATAGTCGAAATGTTCGGCTTGGGAGCCCCCCCAAGGCATTGTTTGCTAACCAATCGCGTTGTGTTTCATGCTTGGGTTGGCTGAAAGCCACGATCTACGGGGCTTTCAGGCGAAATATAAGCTGTTAAAAAAAGCAGTAAAAGCTGCGTAATTTGTGAGAAATGGCAGTTTTCAGGGCTTTTTTCGGTCATTTAGCCGGTCCGGCGGGGCGTAAAAACTACTTTTTCTTCACGACCTTGCAGGACGAAATAGCCGCGACGGCCTTGTTCTTGAGTGCAGGATCCGCGTTCTGATTGGTCATCAGTTCCTTGATCTCGGCACTGCTCAATTCGGCATTGATTTTGTCCGCGCCACATTCGCAATGATCTTTGGCGGTTTTGGCATCAACGCTCTGGCTGGCGGCCGAACTGCAATCCTTGATGAAGCTGTCTCGCGCACCGGCAGGCCAGTTCGAAGGGGCTGCGGCGTGCGCGCCCAGGGAAATGAGGGTCAGGGATGCAGCGAGGGCGAAAGTCGAGGTAAAACGCATAATGAAATGCTCCTGGAGTCGTGGACGAACGGCGATTCTCGGTGTGTTTGAGGCTCGCCGTACAGTTCAAGTTCACTTTTGGCGCTAAAAGCCGGGAATTTTCGTTTCGTGAAGCGGTGCCGACGCCATGACCGTTCATCTGTGCTAGCATCTTTCGCTTGGCTATTTTCCGGCGCGCACTTTGCCGCCTTGCCAAGGTCTTTTTTGTTTAACTCCAGTCACTCTGGTTCGATTATCGGTTGGCCGAAAGGCTCCTGCCGCTGTAAGGCAGGCGTTCATCACTGAACGGCCTGGTATTGGATCTTGTACTGGCTCATCCCAACCCACGTGACCTTTGGTAGGGGTCACCACTAGGAGAGGAGGCGCCATGCCAACTATTACTCTTCCCGACGGCAGTCAACGTTCATTCGATCATTCGGTTTCCGTAGCCGAGGTCGCCGCATCCATTGGTGCCGGCCTGGCCAAGGCCACCGTGGCCGGCAAGGTCGACGGCAAGCTGGTTGACGCCAGCGACCTGATCACCACTGATGCCAGCCTGCAAATCATCACGCCCAAGGATCAAGAGGGGCTGGAGATCATTCGCCACTCTTGCGCACACCTGATTGGCCATGCGGTCAAGCAACTGTACCCCACCGCGAAGATGGTCATCGGCCCGGTCATCGACGAAGGCTTCTATTACGACATCGCCTACGAGCGTCCTTTCACCCCGGACGACCTGGCGGCCATCGAGCAGCGCATGCACGCGCTGATCGAAAAAGATTACGACGTCATCAAGAAAGTCACTCCGCGTGCCGAAGTGATCGACGTGTTCACCGCCCGCGGCGAAGACTACAAGCTGCGCCTGGTGGAAGACATGCCGGACGAGCAGGCCATGGGCCTGTATTACCACGAAGAATACGTCGACATGTGCCGCGGCCCGCACGTGCCGAACACACGCTTCCTCAAGTCGTTCAAGCTGACCAAGCTGTCCGGTGCCTACTGGCGCGGTGACGCGAAGAATGAACAACTGCAGCGGATCTACGGCACGGCCTGGGCTGACAAGAAGCAACTGGCGGCCTACATCCAGCGCATCGAAGAAGCCGAAAAACGCGACCACCGCAAGATCGGCAAGCGCCTGAACCTGTTTCACCTCCAGGAAGAAGCGCCGGGCATGGTGTTCTGGCACCCGAACGGCTGGACCCTGTACCAGGTGCTCGAGCAGTACATGCGCAAGGTTCAGCGCGACAACGGCTACCTGGAAATCAAGACGCCGCAAGTGGTTGACCGCAGCCTGTGGGAGAAATCCGGGCACTGGGCCAACTACGCCGACAACATGTTCACCACCCAGTCGGAAAACCGCGACTACGCCATCAAGCCAATGAACTGCCCGTGCCACGTACAGGTGTTCAACCAGGGCCTGAAGAGCTACCGCGAGTTGCCGATGCGTCTGGCCGAGTTCGGTGCCTGCCACCGTAACGAGCCGTCGGGTGCGCTGCACGGCATCATGCGTGTGCGCGGCTTCACTCAGGACGACGCCCACATCTTCTGCACCGAAGAGCAGATGCAGGCTGAATCCGCTGCGTTCATCAAGTTGACCATGGACGTTTACCGCGATTTCGGCTTCACCGAAGTCGAAATGAAGCTGTCCACTCGTCCGGAAAAACGCGTTGGCTCCGACGAACTGTGGGATCGCGCCGAGGCTGCACTGGCCGCAGCACTGGACAGTGCGGGGCTTGCGTACGACCTGCAACCGGGTGAGGGCGCGTTCTACGGTCCGAAGATCGAGTTCTCGCTGAAAGATTGCCTTGGTCGCGTCTGGCAGTGTGGTACCCTGCAGCTCGATTTTAACCTGCCGATCCGTCTGGGAGCCGAATACGTCTCCGAAGACAACAGCCGTAAACACCCGGTTATGCTGCACCGGGCGATCCTCGGTTCGTTCGAACGGTTCGTCGGGATCCTGATCGAGCACTACGAGGGTGCATTCCCTGCGTGGCTGGCTCCGACCCAGGCAGTGATCATGAATATCACTGATAAACAGGCAGATTTTGCCGCTGAAGTTGAAAAAACTCTCAATGAAAGCGGATTTCGTGCCAAGTCCGACTTGAGAAATGAAAAGATCGGCTTTAAAATCCGCGAGCATACTTTGCTCAAGGTTCCCTATCTTTTGGTTATCGGAGATCGGGAAGTCGAGATGCAGACTGTCGCTGTGCGTACTCGTGAAGGTGCTGACCTGGGCTCGATGCCCGTCGCCCAGTTCGCTGAGTTCCTCGCGCAAGCGGTTTCCCGGCGTGGTCGCCCAGATTCGGAGTAATTATTATTAAGCGTGAAATGAGACAAGATAAACGAGCTGCACCGAAAGCCCCGATCAACGAGAATATCTCGGCACGCGAGGTTCGGTTAATTGGCGCTGACGGCGAGCAGATTGGCATCGTCTCGATTGATGAAGCGCTTCGTATTGCTGAAGAGTCCAAATTGGACCTGGTGGAAATCTCCGCCGACGCAATCCCGCCCGTTTGCCGGGTGATGGACTACGGCAAGTCGATCTTCGAAAAGAAGAAGCAGATTGCCGCGGCGAAGAAGAACCAGAAGCAGATTCAAGTAAAAGAAATCAAGTTTCGTCCAGGGACGGAGGAAGGGGATTACCAGGTAAAACTGCGCAACCTGGTACGTTTCCTGAGTGATGGGGACAGGGCCAAGGTATCCTTGCGATTCCGCGGCCGTGAGATGGCCCACCAGGAGCTGGGGATGGAACTCCTCAAGCGGGTTGAAGCTGACCTGCTCGAGTACGGTTCGGTCGAACAGCATCCTAAGATGGAAGGACGCCAGCTTATTATGGTCATCGCCCCGAAAAAGAAGAAGTAATCAATAGGGCACGGCAGGCCTTCTGATTATGTTTATCAACTGAATGCGGAGTACCGAACATGCCAAAGATGAAAACTAAAAGTGGTGCTGCTAAGCGGTTTCTGAAAACTGCTAACGGTATCAAGCACAAGCACGCTTTCAAGAGCCACATCCTGACTAAAATGTCGACCAAGCGTAAGCGTCAACTGCGCGGTAGCAGCTTGCTGCATCCGTCTGACGTGGCAAAAGTCGAGCGCATGCTGCGCCTTCGTTAATTTTAGTCAAGAATAGAGGAAGTAACTCATGGCTCGTGTAAAGCGTGGCGTCATGGCGCGTAAGCGCCACAAGAAAATTCTGAAACTTGCTAAAGGCTACTACGGCGCGCGTTCACGCGTATTCCGTGTTGCCAAGCAAGCGGTTATCAAGGCTGGCCAATACGCCTACCGTGACCGTCGTCAGAAAAAACGTCAGTTCCGCGCTCTGTGGATCGCTCGTATCAATGCCGGTGCACGTGTTAACGGTCTGTCCTACAGCCGTTTCATTGCTGGCCTGAAGAAAGCGTCCATCGAGATCGACCGTAAGGTTCTGGCTGATCTGGCAGTGAACGAAAAAGCGGCGTTTGCTGCGATTGTCGAGAAAGCTAAAGCCACCTTGGCTTAAGTACCCCCGACAGTCACCTTGGGCCGCTTTCGTGGCCCAAGGTGTTAAACGTCTTAAATAGGGGAAGAGCCTTCAAGCTCTTCCCCTATTTTGTATCTGGAGTCTGTACATGGAAAACCTGGATGCGCTGGTCTCTCAAGCACTAGAGGCTGTGCAAAGCGCAGAAGATATCAATGCCCTGGAGCAAATCCGGGTTCACTACCTTGGCAAAAAGGGTGAATTGACTCAGGTGATGAAGACCCTGGGGAATTTGCCGGCTGAAGAGCGTCCGCAAGTCGGTGCGCTGATCAACGTGGCCAAGGAGCGTGTTACAGAGGTTCTCAATGCGCGCAAGGCGTCGCTCGAGGAGGCCGATCTTGCGGCCAAGCTCGCCGCCGAGTCCATTGACGTGACCCTGCCTGGCCGTGGCCAGACCTCGGGCGGCCTGCATCCGATTACCCGGACTCTGGAACGTATCGAGCAGTTCTTCACCCACATCGGCTACGGCATTGCCGAAGGCCCTGAGGTCGAAGACGACTACCACAACTTCGAGGCGCTCAACATCCCAGGCCATCACCCGGCCCGGTCGATGCATGACACCTTCTATTTCAATGCGAACATGCTGCTGCGCACCCATACCTCGCCGGTACAGGTCCGCACCATGGAATCGCAGAAGCCGCCGATCCGCATCGTCTGCCCAGGCCGTGTGTACCGCAGCGACTCCGATATCACCCACTCGCCGATGTTCCATCAGGTCGAAGGCCTGCTGGTGGATCGCGACATCAACTTCGCCGACCTCAAAGGCACCATCGAAGAGTTCCTGCGGGTGTTCTTCGAGAAAGAGCTGGCGGTGCGTTTCCGTCCCTCGTTCTTCCCGTTCACCGAGCCGTCCGCTGAAGTCGACATGGAATGCGTGATGTGCAGCGGTAAGGGCTGCCGCGTCTGCAAACAGACCGGCTGGCTGGAAGTGATGGGTTGCGGCATGGTTCACCCCAACGTGCTGCGCATGTCCGGGATCGACCCGGAAGAATTCTCGGGCTTTGCCTTCGGCATGGGCGTTGAGCGTCTGGCCATGCTGCGTTACGGCGTGAACGACTTGCGTCTGTTCTTCGACAACGACTTGCGGTTCCTCGCGCAATTTCGCTAGTCGTAACGGATCTTTAGGAGAGCAGGATGAAATTCAGTGAACAATGGCTGCGTGGCTGGGTAAGCCCGCAGGTAAGTCGCGACGAGCTGGTTGCCCGTCTGTCGATGGCCGGCCTTGAGGTCGATAGCGTCACGCCGGCCGCCGGTGTTTTCAGTGGTGTGGTAGTGGGCGAGGTGCTGAGCACCGAGCAGCACCCGGATGCCGACAAATTGCGTGTGTGCCAGGTCAGCAATGGCGCGGAAACTTTCCAGGTCGTGTGCGGAGCGCCTAACGTGCGCCCGGGCCTGAAAATCCCGTTCGCCATGATCGGTGCCGAACTGCCGGGCGACTTCAAAATCAAGAAGGCCAAACTGCGCGGTGTCGAATCCAACGGCATGCTGTGCTCCCAGGCGGAGCTGCAGGTCGGTGAAGGCAACGATGGCCTGATGGAACTGCCGGCCGACGCGCCAGTGGGCCAGGACATCCGTGTCTACCTGGAGCTGGAAGATGCCAGCATCGAGGTCGACCTGACCCCGAACCGCGGCGATTGCCTGTCCCTGGCTGGCCTGGCGCGTGAAGTCGGCGCCTTGTACGCCGCGACCGTCACCCGTCCGGTGGTTGCCGCCGTACCTGCGGTGCACGACGAAGTCCGTTCCATCGAAGTGCTAGCCCCCAACGCCTGCCCGCGTTACCTGGGTCGTGTGATCCGTAACGTCGACCTGTCCAAGCCAACCCCGCTGTGGATGGTGGAGCGTCTGCGTCGTTCCGAAGTGCGCAGCATCGATGCAGCTGTCGACATCACCAACTACGTGATGCTGGAGTTGGGTCAGCCGCTGCACGCTTTCGATCTTGCCGAAATCAACGGCGGCATCCGCGTGCGCATGGCCGAAGAAGGCGAGAAGCTGGTGCTGCTGGACGGCCAGGAAGTCAGCCTGCGTGCCGACACCCTGGTGATCGCTGATCATTCCCGCGCCCTGGCGATTGCCGGCGTGATGGGTGGCGAGCACAGCGGTGTGTCCGCAACCACTCGCGATATCTTCCTCGAAAGCGCGTTCTTCGATCAGATCGCCATCGCCGGCAAGGCCCGTTCCTATGGCCTGCACACTGATGCTTCGCACCGCTACGAGCGCGGCGTGGACTGGCAACTGGCCCGTGAAGCCATGGAGCGCGCCACCGGCCTGCTGCTGGAAATCACTGGCGGCGAAGCCGGCCCGATCATTGAAACCGTCAGCGCGCAGCACCTGCCGTCGGTTGCGCCGATCATCCTGCGTGCCAAGGCCGTTGAGCAAATGCTCGGCCTGGTGATCGACCCGGTTGAAATCGAGCGCCTGCTGTCGGCACTCGGCCTCGGCATCTCCGCCGGTGAAGCAGGGCAGTGGCACGTAGAAGTGCCAAGCCATCGCTTCGACATCAGCCTGGAAGTCGACCTGATTGAAGAACTGGCTCGCCTGTACGGCTACAACCGCCTGCCGGTTCGTTACCCGCAAGCGCGCCTGGCGCCGCAGCCGAAAGCTGAAGCCCGTGCGCACCTGCCGGAACTGCGTCGCCTGCTGGTAGCTCGTGGTTATCAGGAAGCAGTGACCTACAGCTTCATCGATCCAAAGCAGTTCGAACTGTTCAACCCCGGTGTCGAGCCGCTGTTGCTGGCTAACCCGATCTCCAACGACATGGCCGCCATGCGCTCGTCGCTGTGGCCCGGTCTGGTGAAAGCACTTTCCCACAACCTGAACCGTCAGCAAGACCGCGTGCGCATGTTCGAAAGCGGTCTGCGTTTTGTCGGTCAACTGGATGGCCTGAAGCAAGAGCCGATGCTGGCTGGCGTTGTCTGCGGCAGCCGTTTGCCGGAAGGCTGGGCACAAGGTCGCGACACCGTCGACTTCTTCGACGTCAAGGCGGATGTGGAAGCGGTGCTGGGCTTTGCCGGCGCGCTGGATGCCTTCACGTTCACGCCTGGCAAACACCCGGCGTTGCACCCGGGCCAGACCGCGCGTATCGAACGCGAAGGTCGCCTGGTGGGCTTCGTTGGCGCGATTCACCCTGAACTGTCGAAAACCTTGGGCCTGGACCGTCCAGTCTTCGTTTTTGAGCTAGTCTTGGCTGAAGTGGCCTCGGGCAAAATGCCTAAATTCAGCGAGTTGTCGCGTTTCCCTGAAGTACGACGTGATCTGGCGTTGATCGCCGACCAAGATGTTGCAGCCAGTGCTGTTCTGGACGTAATCCGTGAAAATGCAGGGGAATGGCTGACAGACCTCAGGCTATTTGACGTTTATCAGGGTAAAGGCATTGATCCGCATAGAAAAAGCCTTGCAGTTGGCTTGACCTGGCAGCATCCATCGCGCACTCTTAATGACGATGAGGTGAATACGACGACGCAAAATATCCTCACCTCGCTCGAACAAAGGTTGAACGCCACGTTAAGGAAGTGACGTATGGGGGCTTTGACGAAAGCTGAGATGGCGGAACGTCTGTATGAAGAGCTGGGCCTGAACAAGCGCGAAGCCAAGGAATTGGTCGAGCTGTTCTTTGAAGAAATCAGGCACGCTCTTGAAGACAACGAACAGGTCAAATTGTCCGGTTTCGGTAATTTTGACCTGCGGGACAAACGCCAGCGGCCTGGCCGCAATCCAAAAACGGGAGAAGAAATCCCGATCACGGCTCGCCGTGTGGTCACCTTTCGTCCAGGGCAGAAGTTGAAGGCCCGAGTTGAGGCTTATGCTGGAACCAAGTCATAACGACGAACTGCCCGTCATCCCAGGCAAACGCTACTTCACCATTGGTGAAGTCAGCGAGCTTTGTGCGGTAAAGCCGCATGTGCTGCGCTATTGGGAGCAGGAGTTTCCTCAACTCAACCCCGTCAAACGCACCGGGAACCGTCGGTATTATCAGCGCCAGGATGTGCTGATGATCCGGCAGATCCGCGCGTTGTTGTATGACCAGGGGTTCACCATCAGCGGTGCGCGTCAGCGTATGTCCGGTGATGAAGCCAAAGACGACACCACCCAATACAAGCAAATGATCCGCCAGATGATCTCCGAACTGGAAGATGTGCTGGTGGTTTTGAAGAAGTAATTCCGGCTTTTAAAATACTTCCACATTTCAAAAGCTTGCGGTATATTCCTGATCGCTTCGTTGCGAAGCGAACCCAGTAACACGCCTAGTCGGGGCGTAGCGCAGTCCGGTAGCGCACTAGCATGGGGTGCTAGGGGTCGAGTGTTCGAATCACTCCGTCCCGACCATATAATTCAAGGGGTTGCGAGATTTTATCTCGCAACCCCTTTTTATTTTTAGTCGTTTTTACCCCTACAAAACGACTGGCTCTGGGTGGAATCTCCGAATGGTGCCAACTCAGAATTTGGCCAAAGGGTTCATTCAGCTAGATATGTCCGCCCAGTCGCTGTCTGATTGGTCAAGTGGTTTTGTAAATTTACGGTGTCACTGATTGATACTGGTATGTCTTCAGGTTCCTAGTCGTCAGCTATCCTAGACCTAGCGAAAAAATCGAGTTGCAAGCGAATAGAGTCCAAGTATATATCTCTAAATAGCGAATGTGCCTGCTCCAATCAGCTTGGGGTTGCTTTGTCTATTTACTATTACATAATTCAAATTCGATTCGGGATACTGAGCTTGGGTAGGGGGCGTCAGATGGGAGGCACCATAAGGCATGTCGTCGTTACGTTACACGGCATTCGTACACGAGGAGAGTGGCAGAAGAGAATCGCTCCGCTTATTGCGCAGCACGGGATGATTCCAGTGCTTCTCGACTACGGTTATTTCAATATTTTTCAGTTTATCAACCCGTACTCCCGAGACAAGCTAGTCAAATGGCTTCGGGATGAGGTAGCAGCCGTCCGTCGTGATTATCCCGGGTCCCCTGTGTCTCTGGTTGCCCATAGTCTTGGCACATTCCTCGTGGCACGACTCATTGAAGAGGAAACCGCATTCAGTTTCGACACCGTGCTTTTTTCGGGGAGTATTGTTAATACAGATTACGATTGGAGTAAGTACCTTGACTCCTACCGGGTCAAATACGTCGCCAACTACATGGCAAAAAAAGATATTTGGCCGGCTCTCGCGAGTTATATTGTAAAGGGAGCTGGACGAGCTGGAGTCGACGGATTCGAATCTACGCATGTGTCGCTGTTTCAGCATTTACACTCCAAATATGGACACAGCGACTACTTCAATCCGCACACTTTCAAAGAGCTTTGGTTACCAAAGCTCGTCATTCCTCAGCGGCAGGTCATCGAAACCCTATCGGGCCTACTTGTTCAGGCAAAAACACTTCTGAAGACGTCTCCAGAGTCAGGTGACTGTCATGTCCGTGTACGCATGTTCTACAATGCTGGTGACACGACGTTTCGGCAGTTTCCGGGAATGCACGCGGCTACATCCAAAGAGGTTCGCTACTCGGAAGAAGAATTGGATTATGCACTCACGCGAGAGTCGGCTCTGGGAGCCGTAGCCACTTGTCCTCCGACATTTCAGGCTGCTTTCACGACGACGCCGACAGAATGGTCCGCTCTTGATGAGTCTCAGCCGACAAATGGCCGGGGCGACCTGATCGCTGCCGTATCGGCGAGGCTATTCTCCATCTCTCAGCCGGACGCTCCAGCGATAGGGATGGTTGCCCTTGAGGTTCTCGAGGCGGGCGACCATAATCACGCGAAGCAGGCAGTTGGCGCAAAACCATTGGTGCCGAAGCTCAGTGAGTACGTTGTAACCGCTTGCGTAGGGATTCAGGCACTTTTTCCAGAGAACTGACCATGAACGATCAAAAAGTTCGCACTACAACAAAGCTGGTCAACGGCGTACTTGTTGTCACAACAGAAGTTGTAACTGACATGGGAATCATTAGCACCAGCGAAGGCCTTGTTCAGGCGATGGAGGCTCCCTATAAAGGACTTTCTCCCGAACAACGAAGCATCGCAATCCATGCAGATTTTGAGAGAAGCTTGGTTGAAAACCACGAACTTGTCGCACAATTCGTGAACTGAACCGAAAGGATTACGATGAGTATCCCGGTCAGACCTGAGGTTTTGGTTTGGACAGGACTACCCGCGCTCCGGTGGATATTTCCCAGCCTCACAATGAGGCGAGTTCAAATTCCTCGGGACTGACGCCGCCCGAGTGACTGTGGCGGCGAGTTAGGTTATAAAACATTTCGATGTAATCGCACACACCTGCCCTGGCCAAGTCACGGGTTTTGTAGATGTGCTTACGGATACGCTCTTTCTTCAAGCTGCTGAAAAACGATTCGGCCACAGCATTATCCTATCAGTTGCTACGCCGACTCATGCTCTGCTCGAGGTTATTGGCCAGGCAAAAGCGCTTCCAGTCATCACTGCCTTACTGACGGCCTTGATCGGAATGCACCAGTACACGGTCGTTGGGCCGACGGCGCCAGAGCGCCTCTTCATCGACCAGCCCACGACCTTGCGCGCTTAGAGATCCACCACCACGCCAAATACAACCAACCCTGCCATGTGCGGATGTAGGTGATGTCGGTCACCCAAGCCTTGTTGGGGGGTATCGACCGTGAGCGCTCGGTTGAGATGATCGAGGGCCGCCCGGCGATTGGGCGTGGCACCTTATAGCCCCGCAACGCCTTGATCCGGTTGGCACGCATCAGCCGCGCAACACGGTGTTTGCCGCAACTCTCGCCGTGTTGATGACAGTGCCGAATTGACCAATGTGCTGATGCAAGACTGACCTGCCTCCAATCGGAAAAAATCCTTCACAGACAACAGCTTACAAGGATTCAGGCTGGATCAGTGTCATCTCGGCAACTGGGTCAATTCGGTGTCGGCACCAACATGAAGCTCTAAGGTAACGCACGACGGGGTATGTTTGAGTGCCTGTTTTTTGATCCACAGTGGATCTTTCACTATTGACTACACTCGACGAGCGGGCATTCGCTTTGGCTAATCCTAAAAGTCACTAGAGCTGGCATTTGGACGACAGAGCATCTGAATGGACTTTTGATGAGGTCGGAATCAAATGCAAAGGCTAGGCGATTCGATTTTTCTTAGTGCTTCTGACTTGGTTGGACATCTTAACTGCCGGCACTTAACGAGCCTTGACTTAGCGGTAGCGAATGGCGAGCTAGAACGCCCCGCTATCTGGGACCCATTGCTGCAGATTCTTTGGGAGCGTGGCGCGCGACATGAACAAGGCTTTGTCGAGCACCTACGATCGCAAGGTCTATCCGTCACAATCATTGACGGTGTCGGAGTTGATGACGAATCGGTCGAGCGCACAAGGAGCGCCATGGTTGCTGGGGACGAGATCATAGTACAAGGCGCGTTTCGCGCGAATGGTTGGGTGGGTCGCACGGATGTCCTCAGGCGAATAGAGGCCGAGAGCGATCTCGGAGCATGGTCTTATGAGGTGATTGATACCAAGCTCGCTCGTGAGACCAAAGGTGGAACTGTCTTGCAGCTTTGCTTGTATGCGGATCTAGTCGGCACCATCCAAGGGGGTTTCCCGACGCATAGCTATGTAGTTGCCCCATGGTCTGGGTATGAGCCACAGATGTATCGAATGGACGATTACGCAGCGTACTTCCGACGAGTCAAAAGCAGCCTTGTAGCTGCTATCGAGCACGCGGGGGAGATGATCTATCCTGAACCGAAGGAGCATTGCGACATCTGTCGTTGGCAGCGTCGTTGCGACCGGAAACGTCGAGAGGATGACCATCTCTCGCTTGTGGCCGGGATCACCAAAGTCCATATCGATGAGTTAAAACGGCACGGCATAGAAACCATGACGGATCTAGCAGCAATGCCGGTTCCGCTTCCATGGAGGCCGTCGCGCGGGGCAGTACATTCGTACGAGCGGGTACGAGAGCAGGCGCGCATTCAGATCGAGGGGCGCGAAGCAGGGAGCGTGCTTCACGAGCTTTTACCTGTGACGGAAGGATTCGGTTTAGCGAGCCTACCCGAACCCTCAGTCGGGGATATCTTCTTCGATCTGGAGGGCGATCCATTTGCTGGGGAAGGCGGCCTTGAGTACTTATTTGGTTATACTTTTATTGATGGTGGCAATGACATCGCTTACACAGCTGACTGGGCGCTATCTCGTGAGGAGGAAAAACTGAATTTCGAGCGTTTCATCGATTTCGTCGTCGCTCGACAGGAGCAATACCCGGATCTGCACATTTACCATTTCGCACCCTATGAGCCGGCTGCTCTAAAACGGTTGATGGGGAGGCATGCAAGTCGTGAAGAGGAGATTGATGCTCTTCTGCGCTCAAAATGCTTTGTTGACCTTTACAGCGTGATACGAAATGGGCTACGAGCGAGCGTGGAAAGTTACTCGATCAAAAAGCTTGAGCCCTTATATGGTTTCATCCGAGACACCGCGCTTTCAGAAGCAAACATGGCCCTTGCTAAGGTTCAAGCATGTCTTGAACTGGGAGATTTAGCATTCATCAGTGATGCTGATCGTTATGTTGTGACTGGATACAACCGAGATGACTGCGTATCTACATGGCGCCTTCGGGACTGGTTAGAAATACGGCGCACCAACTTGATCAATGTTGGCAATATCATTCCCCGACGGGAAGTGCCTGAGAGCGTGCCAAGCGAGGCCCTTGGTGAATGGCAAGAGAGGATCAATGCGCTTATCGAACGGTTGACGGACGGGGTTCCTACTGATGCGGCGGAGCGCACGGCCGAGGAGCACGCTCGATGGATTCTCGCGCATTCGCTCGACTGGCACCGCAGAGAACAGAAAGCGCTTTGGTGGGAGTATTTCCGCCTTTCCGACCTTATGGCAGAAGATTTGCTCGACGAGCGAGCTGGACTTTCAGGTCTAACATTTGTGGGCGTGAACGGGGGAACCGCTAGGGCCCCCATTCATCGCTACAGCTTCCCTCCTCAAGAAACGGAGATGCGCGGCAGTGAGGATTTGCACACTTTAGGAGGCAGGAAGCTAGGCAGCGTCGACGCAATTTCTCTGGATGACCGTTGGGTCGATATTAAGAAAAGAGGGGACAGTGCAAATATTCATCCTGAGGCAGTTTTTTCCCACACAGTTATTAATACTACTGTCCTCGCCAATGCGCTTGTTCGCATCGGCGAACATGTCGTTGCTAATGGGATGGAGGGAGGCGGACCCTTTCAGGCCGCTCGAGATCTTCTGATGCGCCTGCCCCCTCGTATAGGTAATCAACCGATCCAGCATGAAGGTGAGCCTGCCCTCGATGCCGCACTCCGTGTTGCGGCACATATCGAAAGTGGACTGCTTCCAATTCAAGGGCCGCCAGGTGCCGGCAAGACGCACACAGGCTCACGCATGATCTGTTCTCTGGTACAAGCCGGGAAGACTGTTGGGGTGACTGCCAATAGCCACAAGGTCATCCGCAACCTTCTCGATGGAGTTGTGAAGGCTTCTGAAGAAATGGGAATTGATGTTTGCTGCTTTCAAAAACCTTCGGAGATGGAAGCAGATCAGCAGCGATTGCGATTTGTAAAAAGTAATGCTGATTTGCTAAACGCCATCGGCAGCAGAGCGAATGTGGCAGGAGGGACTGCTTGGCTGTGGGCGTCGCCTGATGCAGCGCACTCCGTAGATGTGCTGTTTATTGATGAAGCGGCGCAAATGGCGCTTGCGAATGTAATTGCTGTATCACAAGCGGCGAATAGCGTTGTGTTGCTAGGCGATCCGCAACAACTCGATCAGCCGATGCAGGGTAGTCATCCACAAGGCACGGATGTTTCAGCTCTGCATCATATTCTTGGTGAAGAGCAGACGATTGCGTCTGACCGAGGACTTTTTCTTGCGGAGACATGGCGTCTTCATCCGGACATCTGCTCCTATACGTCCGAACTATTCTACGAGGGGCGTCTTCATCCTCGCCCAGGATTGGAGGCTCAAGCAATTCGCTCACCCGGACGCCTCAATGGTTCAGGCCTCCGCTATGTTGCAGTCGTTTCTGAAGGCAATCAGAGTTCATCGCCGGAAGAGGCTGATTGCGTTCGAACGCTCGTGGAGGAAATCCTTGCGTCAGGCACTACCTGGATCGACAGGCATGGTGTTGAGCGACTGATATCGCTTCAAGATATATTAATCATTGCTCCCTATAATGCGCAGGTGTTCGAGCTGCAGGACCGCATTTCGGGCGCTCGGATCGGAACTGTCGACAAATTCCAAGGGCAGGAGGCGCCGATCGTTATTTACTCGATGACAACATCAAGTTACGTCGATGCACCGCGTGGAATGGAGTTTCTCTACAGCCTAAACCGACTGAATGTCGCTACATCACGTGCAAAATGTGTTTGTGTACTCGTTGCGTCGCCTACTTTGTTTGAGGCTCAATGCCGAACACCCCGCCAGATGCAACTCGCCAATGCTTTCTGTCGGTACGATGAACTTGCGATGAGAATATGAGAGGAAGATTGTACTAACCCTGACTTCTGAGGGGCACACCGCGCAAGGTAATGGATACGGTGTAGTGGTCAAGTTATTTTGAACGCTGGCTTGGGTTTATCCGGCCAGTGATTCAGCCTCTGCTGACGTCCTATATTGCGGGCAAAAATCTTCGGGACAGATGTCGTGTTGAAGGGCGGTGACGCTATGCAGGTAGCCACTTCATCATGACTTCATCATTAAAGGTGAGCAATTCGAGACGTATAGAATATTTGCGGGTAACGCCTCGTTGCAGATGATGCGGTACTCTCATATCTCACCTGACCATTTACAGGACGCCATTCAGTTCGGTCCGACACTACAATAAGCTAAATTCCAATTGTCAGGGAGCGAAAATGAGGAAAACGGTAGATATCAGCAAAGTTGCCGGGATTGAGTATCACGGTAGTTCTGGAATTACTCAGAATTCCATCGACGCTATCGTGAATATCATCAACTCTGGCGAGCAGATCAAGTCAGCCTGGATTTTATCTTGGATCGATGGAAGCATTGGTGAGCATAGTTTTTTACTAAGTATATTCCCTGCGCGACAGGTGCTTATAAAGACAGGCTTCACGTCAGGGTATTCAGGAGAGGGGCCGAGTGGGCTTTCCACCGCTCTGAAGATCCTACAACTGCATAGCGTAGAGATTGAAGAGTACGACATCGATCGAGCGGTGAAGCAACGGATTGAGGCTGGATGCCTGCTTTCATCTGATTTGGAAAGACTGGAAAAGTCTCGCCCTATTCGTCCAACTAGATTCTACGACTACATCCTACGACAACCAAATTCGCCGCGAGAAACTGACGTCCGTGATGTTCAGCAATGCTTTCCTGCTGCTATCAATTTAGGGCTTCTCGACGAGAGACTTGTAGAGTTGGCGATCAGCCTCCTTGAGAGTCCGGACTCAGCGATTAATACCGCCTTTCGTCGATTAGAAGACATTGTCAGAGATAGAATATGCATTTATGACAAGAGTGGCTCTCATCTGTTCAAGAAAGCTTTTGAGGGCGACAAGTCCCTGCTCCACTGGAGCGATCTGGACGGTGGTGAGCAGGCAGGAAAAGTGGGACTGTTCGTGGCAGTTTTTCTTGCTTACCGTAATCCCCGAGCTCACCGTGAGATCCTTTGCAATCCTCGGGAAGCTGTGCGCGAGTTCATGCTGATCAACCAGCTCTATCTCTTGGAAGCATCGGCGGTGGCGCGGATAACCAACTTCGTCTCCTCTGAATGAGGCGCTGCCTATACTCTTCGATATCTCTCCAACCTAAAAAAGCAAAGCCCCCGAAACGCTAGGCATGCGGGGGCTTTTGGCGGGATGTTCTGCTGCGGACGAAGGAGGCGAATCTTCGTCATGAACCTGGAAGACTCTGGTAAAAGCAATCTAAGGCAGACCAAAATATTGATGCTAAGTGCCGACTATGGGGTGGTGGCGAAAATGGAAGTGTCTCTGCTATGTTCGCACCAGCATCACAGCGCCTCCGCAGAGTTGACACACCATCCAAGGCGATTCTGGATTGCGGGTGTACCTGCCGGCAAGCTCATTTCTGTCTTGCATGACCGCTGCAAGCTCTTGGCTTAAAAATTCCGTTGGATCAATCGCTCGGCTGTTATCGAGATCGAATATTTCCGTCAGAAGCATATGCTCTGTTGGCTGAGCAACTTCATACGTGTACATGCCGTGCTTCCTTTCATGCGACGTGACGTGGACAAATGTCATAGTCGGCGGGGAGGAGAAATCCTTTTCGCTATCGGTCAAGCTCAAGATTTTACTTGAGCAGGTGATCGCAAAGTTCTCCTTACTACTTCATTTTGTTCCAGACTCCCCGCGCGCGCTGAGAGGATTGTGAGGTCTCGGTCCAAAAAGGTGGTCATGCGCGTTATCGCAGGTAGGTACGCTTGGTACGCGTCATATTGATCATGAACGTATCTTCGTACAGGCCATTGGTCTCTAGGACAATCTTGTCCTTAGACGTGCTGCGAATGTCATATCGCTGTGATTGGGCGAGCTTGAATTTCGGGCCAAGATCCATCGCTGGACTGTCTGAGGGGAGGCCAAGATCAATGGCTGGGATGGTTTTTTCTCCCAAGATGGTGCTAGACAAGGGAACTTCGGCGTTTATCACTTTGATCACCAATTCAGCATCGGTAGCTTGCCACTCTCCATTTCCGTCATAGTCGTAGTGGATGACGAATGGAATTCCCGGTGCGGTACTGGTCGCTTTCAAGTCGCCGGTGACCCTGTAGGTCTTGTTCGTAAAGTACTGGATGGTGCCTTGGAAGTGGACGATGAAACCACGGTCTAGAAACTCGAACTCCTGGTACCAGTTTCCAAGCAGTGCAGGATTGACGCCGTCAGGCGATTTAGGTGGGAATAGATAGGGCAGAAGTGGGCCAGAGATGGTGGCTGTCGTCTCCAGTACTGACACGAGAACTATCACAGCCGGCAATGCTGACAGCCACATAGTGCGACTCTTGAACCATTTATTCATGTGTCCCTAGTTTACAGAGTCAGAGGTTTGCGCTTCGTCGATACCGCTCTTCCCACGCCAGCAGAATCTACGGGACGGTGGCTGCACGCCCTTTAATTTTTTTCAAGTCCGTTACTGAATCGCTTTCGTTTGGATAACGATCTGCACGCGGCGATCCGTTGCCAAGCATTCCTTGAGTTCTGGTTTGGGCAGATTGCGTGCGCAGTTTGAGATAGGCATATGAGAACCTGCCGCCTTGATATTGAACTGCAATTCGGGGCCAAGGGGTTTGAGCTTTTCAACGACACTTTCAGCCCGGCGGCGTGACAGTTTTTGATTGCTATCGTTAGAAGTAAGTACTGGGATCCGATCACTGTGGCCGGTGACGGTGACTGCGATGACTTGGCGCTTGGACTCTTCCAAATAGTTTTTTACTTTCTCTGCAAAGGCCGTAAGAGCCGCGTCACCTTCTGGTGATGGTGACTTGTAGCATTGTGGCGGCATAGGTTTTGAACAGATCGATCAGATACTTCAACGGTACTTCCTTGTCATTTTTGTGTGGCGCTGTGCCACTATACCGTTCGCTCCTTGAAAGCTACCAGGCGTATTGAAGGATTAATCGTCAATGAAGCTCACCACTGGTTGGTTGAAACCGCCTTATGCGAGCACCGGAATCGATCATCTGGGGACTCAGGCGCCCTGCGGGATGATCTATAGCCAGTTGCTTCCAGGCATCACCAACGTTACTGATCGGGCGCGCTACTACTCTTTCTACCCTTGGCTGGTCTGGTCTTATGACCAGCGCTATTTGAAAGACGACCATGCCCATTTTGTTGAGCGGTTCCGGCGGGCAGATTGCCTGTTCACTTTGATTGCCGAGCGGCACTCGCAGGTCAGTGATCAAGAAGGTGAGCAGCATGGCATCGCGATGGTTGGCCGCATCAAGCTCGTTCCGGCATTGGCTCGTTTGAAGGCTGGTGAGTCTCTACGTTTGTCGCAGTACGCAACGACCGAAAACACTGCGGACCGGTACTTTGTGAACAGGTTGGGTGGTCTTTCTCAGTACTACGCTGGCACCTTGGCCAATCTGTTGATCATGGAGTCTTCTACAACGTCATGGGCCAGATACAGCGAGGAGTACGGCACTCTGCTTGCGCAGAACTTCGATACGGACATTCCAGGCAAGCGTTTCTGGGAGATTGTGGAGGGGGACAAAGTCACCCAGGCGAATCTGGATGAACTGAGTGAGTTTTGCGCTTGCAACATTCCTTCGAGCCGCGCGGAATGCCAGCAGCTTGCCTCGTCGCAGATCGCCCAACTGATGTTCGTCGAGCTGTTGCGCGCCCATCTGGCGGCCTCCGGCGCGTTTCCCGTTGGATGGCTGCGGGCGCTGGGTGATTCGCGCCTGGCCCCCTCACTGCGCCTGATGCACCAAGCGCCCGAGCGGGACTGGAAACTCGAAGCGCTGGCCAGTGCGTGTGCAATGTCCCGAACCACTTTTTCGGTTCGTTTCAAGGCGTCAGTGGGGCGCACGCCGTTCGCATACCTTATCGAATGGCGTATGCGCCTGGCAGAACGTGCGCTGCGGGAAAGCGACCTCTCGGTGGCCGGGGTAGGTCAATCCCTGGGCTACACGTCTGAAAGCGCCTTCAGTCATGCCTTCAAGCGCGTGGTAGGACGTGCGCCCCGCAGTTACCGGGCTTCCCCCGACGCTTGCGTCACCGAGAAATAAGCACATCGACCGCTGGGGTGAGGCGATCCCCCCAGCGATCGACGCGGCCTCAATAGCGCATTTCCACCGCCACATACGCCCCAATCCCATCCCCCGGATACAACGACGCCGTATCCTGGCCCTTCGCGTCGTACAACGGCTGCACGGCCGTCACGTACTTCTGGTTGGTCAGGTTCTTCACATCCAGCGACACCTTCCAGTCTTTGCTCGGCGTTTCATACCCCACGTTCGCCCCAAAGATCGTGTAGGAGGGCGCGTAGAAGCTGTTCGCATAATCCACCGCCGTACGCGACGCCGACTGCACATTCACCCCGGTGTAGAAGCCCGCCGGGTGCTGGTACTGCACTTCGCCCTGATAGATGTGCTTGGGAATCCCCGGCAACTGGTTGTTGCCGAAGGTCGGGTCGTGCCGGTAGTAGAAGTCGTTATAGGTATACACCTGGCGCAGGGTGATCTTTTCACCCGAGGTGTTTTCCCACAGGCGTGTGTTCAGGCCGGCTTCGATGCCTTGGTGGATCGTCGGCGTGGCGTTGAACGCGCCGGTGACGGCAGCCTCGGTAGAGGTGGCTGGAATGATCTGCACGTTGAGCAATTCATTTTTCACCCACGAGCGGTAGAGCGCCAGGCTGCCGTCAAAGATGCCCGATGAACCCTTGATCCCGATTTCCACGGTATTGGCTTTCTGTTCCACCAGCGGCCGTACGTACGGTGCGGTCGGCCCGGAGCCGGAGTATTCCCACGACGCCGGTGGGTCGACGGAGCGGCTGACGTTGGCGAACACCTGCAGTTGGGGGTTGAACTCGTAACGCACGCCCACTCGCGGTGCCAGGCTCCAGTTGTCGTAGGTCACATCGCTCGGGTAGGTGGTGGTGTTGGCCACCAGGGACTCCTTGACGTCGGCGTGGCGGCGCACGTTGATCGCCGATACGCCGCTGGTCAGCCACAGGCCGTCCACCAGTTCCAGGTCGTTGCCCAGGGAGAACACGTGATCGAACGAGGAGCTGTAGTCGACGAACTTGCGCGTCTGTTTGTTGGCGAAAGTGGAGTCGACCTGGCCCTTGAGGTGTTCGGTGGAGGTGAAGGCCAGGCTGGAGCGGCTTTCGTGGCCGAACAGGGTGTCGCGCCGGTCGTAGTTGATCACCGCGCTCAGGTCATGCCAGTCCCAGTAGCTCGGGTTGCTCGGGCTGTTCGGGCTGTTGTTGTGGGCGTACTGGTAGTAGACGAAGCCCACCGACAGGGTGGCGTCGTCCTCAAAGGTGTAGGTGGTCTTGCTGCCGAGCCATACGCTGCCGGGTCGACGGCTGCCGGCGCCGCTGCTTTCGGCGGTGGCGCTGGCGCGGTCGGAGTGGTGCTTGACCGCGTCCAGGGTGGTGGCGCTTGGGTCGTTGTGGAACTCGTCGCGGTAACGCAGCATCACTCGGGTTTCGAGTTGCGGGCTGAAGCGGTAGCCAAAGTTGGCCACCACGCCCTGGCTCTTCGACAGGCTGTAGTCGCGGTAGCCGTCGCTGCGGTAGTTGTCGGCATTCAGGTAGTAATCGAACGCGCCCTCCACGCCGCCGACGCTCAGGCTTTGCTTGTTGTAGCCGTAGCTCCCGGTTTCCGCCCGCACTCGCAGGCCGGGTGCGGTGTAGCCGGTCTGGTTGACGAAGTTGATGGCGCCGCCAAGGCTCAGCGCGCCGTATTGGAAGGCGTTGGCACCCCGCAGGATTTCGGTGTAGTTCACCCCCGAGCCATTGAGGAATTCGTAGGGTGTGCCGCCCGGGCCGGTGATCGGCAGGCCGTCGAACAGGAACTTGATGCCCTCACGGAAATACCCCGGCGAGGTGTTGGCCCCCGATCCACGAATGGAAATCTTGGCCGCGTCGTTGCCACCGGTGGACTGCACAAACACTCCGGGCTGATAGGCGAGGGTGTCCTGCAAGGTGGCGGTGCGTCCCTTGGCCACCTGTTCGCTGTCGACCACGCTGGTGCCGCCCGGCACCTCGGACAACTGACTTTTTGCCGCCTCCACGGGGGTGATTTTTTGCGCCTCCACCGTCACCGTTTTCAGCTGCGGGGCGGTCGACGGGGCGGCCTCGTCATCCGCAAAGGCCGCGGCGGAAAACACCAGCGCTGAACCGAACCCGAAGGCGGTCAGCCGTGTGGTTTGCCGGATGGCAAGGGGTAACTTTTTCAACTCTGCACGAAAGAATGGAGCCATTAAACGTGTTCCTTATGAATAGATAAAAAGTGCCAGCTTTCTATTCGAATAGTCATGCCTGTTTCGCTCTGAGCAGGTTCTATGCCAATGCTGTTTATCAATGAATGCGGGCATTCAGTGGGTGTTGAAGTGTTCTGCGGGAGACTTTGTTTTGGGTGACTGTCTGGTTTGCAACAGTCAACTTTATTAGCGAGGTCTACGGCAGCTGTCGCGAACGCAACAGTGGATAAGCAGTGTGTAAGGTTGCCAACAATTCGGGGGCGTATAACGGGTATAACGATATAAGTGTTTGGCAGCGATATCCCCGGTTTATAAGGGTTTTGCGCTGTTTTTGTGGTCGAGGGTCGGCTCTTTTAAAGACTGGCATGCTCACTGCATTGCACCCTGTTGTTGCACACTTTCGAGTGCCTCTAAGGACGCGTCATTGACAACCCTCCTGAAACTTTCGGCGATTATTTCACTGTCCCTGGCGATCACGGCCTGTTCGCCGGCTGCGGCACCCCAACATGAAACTTCTGCGGCCGATGGCACGGTTACCCACGGTGTAGTGACGTATTCGGCAACGGACTTTCATGAGACATCACCGGGCCGCAACGGCGGAACTTTGCGCGTCTCAGCTGCTTCCGATGCCGGCAGTTTCGATGTTCATGCACTGTCCAACGGCAATATCCAGTGGATGGGCCGGATTCTCTTCGATTGCCTGGTGTACCAGGACGAGCAGGGCAATATCAGCCCGTGGCTGGCGCGCTCCTGGGACATCTCCGAAGACGGCAAGACCTACACCTTTCACCTGCGCGATGACGTGACCTTCAGCGACGGCGAGAAATTCAGCGCCCGGGCGCTGCAAACCAACCTGGAACACATGCGCGACCCGGCCACCAAGTCCCCGCTCGCAGCGGCCTACATTGCGCCGTACCTGGACGGCAAGGTCATCGACGACTACACCTTTGAAGCCCATTTGCGCGAACCCTATACGCCGTTCCTCGACGTACTGGCGCAGTCCTGGCTGAGCATGATCTCCCCCCGACAGATTCGCGAAGCGCCCAAGACTATCGCCGAACACCCCATCGGCAGCGGCCCGTTCCTGTTGCAGAGTTACACCCGTGACCAGGGCGCGGTGTTTATCAAACGCCCCGGCTACCACTGGGCGCCACCGGTGACGCGGCACACGGGGGAGGCGTACCTGGACCGTATCGAATTGAGCTACGTCCCCGAAGCCATGATCCGCTTCACGGCGCTTGAGTCCGGCCAGTCGGATTTTGCCCTCGATGCACCGGCCCAGAACGCCGCCGCCATCCGCGCCAACCCCCATCTTGTGATGCGCAGCCGTATCCGCAAAGGCAACCCCAGCCGCAGCATGACCTTCAACGTTGAGCAGCCACCGTTCGATGACGTGCGTGTACGCCGCGCAGTCGCCAAGGCCATCGACCGCGAAGGCCTGGCATGGATTTCCGGCTTCGGTGAGTACATCGCCAAGGCGGATTTCCTGGCGGCCAACACCCGGTTTTATCAACCCAACAACGATGCCCTGGCCTACGACGTCAACGCCGCCAACACGTTGCTGGACGAGGCCGGTTGGACCGGGCGCGATGCCCAGGGTTATCGAACCCGCGACGGGCAGCGCCTCAAGGCCACGCTGCTGACCTATGACAACCCGGCGTTTCCCGCCAGCGTCTCGGTGGCCATCCAGGCCGACCTGAAAAAAGTCGGCTTCGAGATGCCCATCGAAATGCTGCCCCTGACCCGCGTAACCGAGAAACGCTACGCCGGGAAATTCCAGGCGCTGGCCGGCGGTTACTGGCACACCAACACACCGGATGGCCTGTTCGTGCTCTATCACAGCCAGGCCATCAGCACCGACAAGACCATCGGCCAGAACGTCGGGCGTTTTCGCGATGCCGAACTGGACCGGGTGCTCAGCGCCGCTCGCCAATCCCGTGACCCGGCGCAGTTGCAGGCGCTCTACGGCGAAGCGCAAAAGCGCCTGACCGAAACCGTGCCCGCCGTGCCGTCGGTGGAAAGCCAGGTGCTCACCGCCTATGGCCGGCAAGTCCATGGCGTGATTTTCGATACCTCCCACAACGTACCGTTCTTCACCAGCGTCTGGCTGGACCGGGGGCAACCATGAGCCTGTTCAAATCCATCGCCTGGCGCCTGCTGGCGGGCATTGGCGTGCTGTGGGGCGCGGCGACGCTGACCTTTCTCGCCGTCAATTTCAGCGGCGGTGACACCGCGCTGGCGATCCTCGGCGGCCCGGATTCGATGCCCACCCCGGAGCTGTTGGCCCGGGTGCGGGCCGAGTACGGCCTGGACCAGCCGCTGATCGTGCAATACGGCAATTACCTGGTGCGCCTGGCCCATGGCGACCTGGGCGAGTCCTACCGCTTGCGCATCCCGGTGCAGCAGGCGATCAGTGAACAGATCGGCGCAACCCTTCAATTGTCCCTGAGCGCCGCGCTGCTGGCGGTGGTGTTGGCACTGGTGTGCGCGATCCTCACCGCCAACCGTTCACGCTGGGTCCGCTCCGTCGTTTCAGGCTCCGAGCTGGTGCTGTCATCCGCGCCTTCGTTTGTGATCGGCATGCTGCTGTTGCTGGTGTTTTCGTTTCATTGGCACTGGTTGCCGCCGTCCGGCTCCGTGGGTTGGCGCTCGTTGATCCTGCCCTCCGTCGCGCTGGCCCTGCCGGTGGCGGCGGTGCTGACCCAGCTGCTGCGCCAGTCCCTGGAAGACACCCTCGAACAACCTTTTATCGCCATGGCGCGCGCACGCGGCCTGTCCGAAACCGCCGTGCGCCTGCGCCATGCCTTGCGCCACGCCCTGGTGCCGTTGGTGACCCTGGCCGGGTTCGTGTTCGCCAGCCTGCTGGGCGGCGCGGTGGTGGTGGAGTTGCTGTTTGCACGCCAGGGCATCGGGCGCCTGATGCTCGACGCTACCAGCAACAAAGACGTGCCGATGGTGCTGGGGGTGACGTTGCTTGCGGCCACGGTGTACGTGCTGGTGAACCTGGCCGTCGATTTGATCAACCGCTGGATTGACCCCCGGGCCAATCAGGCGTGAGTGCCTTTGAAGAAGGAAAAACCATGAGTGTTTCGATCCCCGCGCAGGTGAGTTATGCCGACTTGCACCTGCGTTTCGCCGACGTATTTGCACGCATCGCCGACACCGCCGTCGCCCGTGAGCAACAGCGCGAACTGGCCCATGACGCGGTGGCGTGGCTGCGTGAGGCCGGCTTTGGTGCCCTGCGCGTGCCGCAGGCCCTGGGCGGGCTGGGTGCCAGCCTGCCGCAGTTGTTTCGCCTGTTGATCGAGCTGGGCGAGGCCGATTCAAACCTGCCGCAGATCGTGCGCGCGCATTTCGGTTTTGTAGAAGGCCGGCTGTCCAGCCGCGACAGCGAGTCCCAGGCGTACTGGTTCGCCAAAGTCGTCGACGGCGAACTGTGGGGCGCCGCCATGGCGGAGCGCACCGACACCACCCGCAACTCGGTGACCCTCAGCGCGGTCGATTCCGGCTGGCAGCTGGACGGCGAGAAGTACTACTGCACCGGTACGCTGTACGCCAACTGGATCGCTGCCGTCGCCCTGGATGGCGAGGATTTTGTCAGCCTCGCGGTGCGTACCGATGCGCCAGGCGTCACTGTCGAGGACGACTGGGACGGCTTTGGCCAGCGCCTCACCGGCAGCGGCACCACACGCTTCAAGGCGGTCGACGTACCGGCCCGGCACATCGTGCGGCGCTTCAAGAAAGACGAGCTGCGTGCGGAGTCCTACCTGAGCGCGTTCTACCAGCTGTTCCACCTGGCGACCCTGGCCGGCATCGCCAACGCGGTGCTGCGCGACGCCACCGAATTCGTCAAAGGCCGCACCCGTGCGTTTGGGGTGCCGGGGCAATCAAGCCCCAAGGATGATCCGCTGGTGCAGCGGGTGGTCGGTCGCCTGTCGAGCCTGGCGTATGCGGCACGCACCCAGGTGCTGGCCGTCGCCGAGGTGCTGCAGGACGTGCACGAAGCAGAGCAGGGCGGCTACGCAACCGAACAGCATTACACCGAGGCTGAGATTCGCGCTTTTCAGGCGCAACAGATCGTGCTGGAACAAGTGCTGGAAGCCACCACCCTGTTGTTCGAAGTTGGCGGCGCGTCCGCCACCAGCGAGTCGCGACGCTTCGACCGCCACTGGCGCAACGCCCGAACCCTGGCCTCCCACAACCCGGCGATCTTTCGCGAACGGGCCCTGGGCAATTACTACCTCAACGACGTCACCCCCAACGCCGCCTGGCGCAGCCTGCAAGCCGCCGACGCCGAGCAGCAGGCCGCCCGCGACGAAGCGAGTGCGGTATGAGCCTTCAACCCTTGCATAAAAAAGGATCACCCATGCGTTACCGTCAACTGGGCAACAGCGACATCCAAGTCAGCGTGCTGGGCCTGGGCACCATGACCTGGGGCCACCAGAACACCGAACACGATGCCCATCAACAGATCGACCTGGCGCTGGCCGAAGGCATCAATTTCATCGACACCGCCGAGATGTACCCCACGCCCACCAAGGCCGAAACCTGGCGCACCACCGAGCGCTATATCGGCAGTTGGCTGGCGGCCAGTGGCCGACGGGACGAGGTGATCCTGGCGAGTAAAATCGCCGGCCCGGCCCGTGACCACAGCAGCCAGCAGCACATCCGCGACGGCCTCAGCCACCACGACCGGCGCAACATCGTCGAAGCCCTGGACGGCAGCCTCAAACGCCTGAACACCGACTACCTCGACCTGTACCAACTGCACTGGCCCGACCGCACCACCAACATCTTCGGCCAGCGCGAATACCCGTATCAGGCAGACACCCAAAGCGTCGCCATCGAAGAAACCCTGGCGGTGCTGGCCGATCAGGTCAAGGCCGGCAAGGTGCGGCACATCGGTGTGTCCAATGAAACCCCGTGGGGCGTGGCCGAGTTTCTCAAGCAAAGCGAACGCCTTGGCCTGCCGCGCATTGCCAGTGTGCAAAACCCCTACAGCCTGCTTAATCGCCTGTACGAAGGCGGGCTCTCGGAGTTCAGCCACCGCGAAGGCGTCGGCCTGCTCGCGTACTCGCCCCTGGCCTTCGGTGCGCTCACCGGCAAGTACCTGGGCGGCGCACGTCCCGAGGGCTCGCGGTTGTCGGCGGTGTACCGCACCTTCAATCGTTATGACAGCGCCTCGGCTCAGGAAGCCATCACCGGCTACGTGGAGATTGCCCGGCAACACGGCCTGACACCGGCCCAGTTGGCGTTGGCGTTCATCATCGACAAACCCTTCGTCACCAGCGCGCTCACCGGGCAAACCAGCCTGGCGCAATTGCGCGACAACCTCGGCGCGCTGGACGTGAACCTCAGCGACGAGATCAAGGCGCAGGTCCAGGCCATCCACCAGCGCATCCCCAACCCCGCGCCCTAGCACCAGGAGCCTGGCATGACGCACACCATTGAAACCTTGATCGCAGGGCCAAGGGGCAGTCGCCCGTTGCGTCTTGCCGGGCTGACCCGGCTGCGGCCTGGCCTGTTGCTCGCCGGGGTGTTTGTCGGGCTGCTGCTGTTGGCCGCCGTTGTTCCGCACTGGCTGGCCCCGTATGACCCGCTGGATGCCACGGCGCGCCTGGCGTTCCAGGCCCCGAGCAACGTGCATTGGCTGGGCACCGACGAGAATGGGCGTGACGTGCTCAGCCGGCTGATTTATGGCGTGCGCTCGTCGCTGTTCATGGGCCTCGCCGCCACCGCGCTGGGGCTGGCCTGGGGCACCTTGCTCGGGTTGATCGCCGGCCTTGGCCCACGCTGGCTGGACGGCGCCTTGATGCGCGGGATCGATGTGCTGCTGTCCTTTCCCGACCTGTTGCTGGCGCTGGTGATCATCACGTTTTTCGGCCAGGGCACGGCCAATCTGATCCTTGCCGTGGGCATCGCCGGCGTGCCGCGGTATGCGCGGCTGGTGCGGGCGCAAACCCTCACCGTGCGCAACGCCGGCTACGTCGAATCCGCCGTCACCCTAGGCCAATCGCAGCTGGCCGTGGTGCTGCGGCACATCCTGCCGAATGCGTTCAAACCGGTGCTGATCCTCGCCACCATCGGCATCGGCGGTGCGATCACCGCCGGTGCCGCCTTGAGTTTTCTCGGCTTTGGCGCACCGCCGCCCGCGCCGGAGTGGGGCGGGATGATGGCCATCGGGCGCAGCTTCCTGGCCAACGCTCCGTGGCTGGTGGCCTGGCCGGCTCTGATCATCACCCTGACCGTTGTCTCCATCAGTGCCATCGGCCGCGAACTGTTGCGCCGCAGCGAAGGAAAGCCTCTATGACGATGAATATCCATACCCTCGGCCCGCTGGTCGACATCCGCGACCTGACCGTACGTTTCGGTCAGGCCGAGCCGGTATTGCACGGTGTCAGCCTGCAGTTGAACCGTGGCGAATGCCTGGCGCTGGTGGGCGAATCGGGCTCCGGTAAAAGCGTCACCGCCCGTACCCTGGCCGGCCTCACGGGCAAGGAGGCTAGCGTCCAGGCCGCCAAGCTGGCCTTCCAGGGCGTCGACCTGCGCCAGCTCAATGAACGGGCCTGGCAGCAACTGCGCGGCGCGAGCATCGGTTTTGTGATGCAGGACGCACTGGGCGCGCTGGACCCACTGCGCCGTGTGGGCGCCGAGATTGAAGAACCGTTGCACCTGCACACGTCGTTGGGCCTGGAAGCGCGCCGCCTGCGGGTGCTGGAGCTGCTGCGGGATGTCGGCGTGCCGGAACCGGAACTGCGCGCCAGCCAATACCCGTGGCAACTCTCCGGTGGCTTGCGCCAGCGCGCGCTGATCGCCTCGGCCATTGCCTGCAACCCACGGCTGATCATTGCCGATGAGCCCACCACGGCCCTGGACGCCACGGTGCAGGCCCAGGTCATCGCGCTGCTGGAAAGCCTGCGCGGTGAAGACAACGCACTGCTGATGGTCAGCCATGACCTGTCGGTGGTCTCGCGCCTGGCCGACCGCGTGGCCGTGATGCGCCACGGGGTGATCGTGGAGGAGGGCAGCACCGAACAGGTCCTGCAAGACCCGCGTCATCCATACACCCAACTGCTGCTGCGGGCGGCCAAGGCCGTGCACTTCCAGCCCACACGCCGATTGCTCACGGCGGTCGAACCCGAGCCCGTGCCCCAGGGCGAAGTGCTGCTGGAAGCCCGCGAGCTGTCCAAAACCTTTGTCGGCCCCGACGGCAAAACCCGCACGGTGCTGAACCAGGTGTCGTTGCAGCTGCGTCGCGGCGAGACCCTCGGCGTGGTGGGCGAATCGGGCTGCGGCAAGACCACCTTGACCCGCCTGATACTCGGCCTGGAAACCGCCGACGCCGGCGAGGTATGGATCAAGGGCCAGCGCTGGTCCGACCTCGACGCCAAGCAAAAACGCGAAGCCCGGCGTGCGGTGCAGGTGGTGTTCCAGGACCCGCTCAGCTCCTTCGACCCGCGCTACACCGTGCAGCGTGTGCTGTTCGAAGCGCTGGTGGTGGCTGGCGTACCGCGTCACGCACGGCGCGACCGCGCCCTGGAACTGCTGGACCTGGTGCGCCTCGATGCCAGCGCCTTGTCCCGTCGCCCCATCGAACTCTCCGGCGGCCAGCGCCAGCGCATCGCGATTGCCCGGGCCCTGGCTTCGGAGCCGAAAATTTTGATCTGCGATGAGCCGGTGTCGGCGCTGGACGTATCGGTACAGGCACAGATTCTGGAGCTGCTCGACGACCTCAAGCGCCGCCTTGGCCTGGCCTGCCTGTTCATCTCCCATGACCTTGGCGTGATCAACCACGTCAGCGAGCGCGTGCTGGTGATGAAGGCCGGCGAAGGGGTGGAGTCCGGCTCGGTACGCGCGGTGTTCGACCGCCCGGCCCACGCCTATACCCGCGCGCTGATCGACGCGATTCCGACCCTTGAAACCGACTACACGCCAGTCCCGTTCTACCTGAACGTCGCGATCTGACGTATTGGAAAAAGTATCTACGAAAGGAGTGCTCCTGGTGCCCAAGCAATTGCACGTGAATTTGTTTGAGATGAACTGCGTCAGTCACATCGTCCATGGTTTGTGGGTGCACCCGGACAACAACCGGCACCGCTTCAACGACCTGGACTACTGGACCGAGCTGGCGCAACTGCTGGAATACGGCACCTTCGACGGTGTGTTCCTGGCTGACGTGATCGGCACCTACGACCGCTTTCGCGATGGCCCTGAAACGTCCTTGCGTGAAGGCATGCAGATTCCCAGCAACGACCCGCTGTTGGTGATTCCGGCGATGGCCGGGGTGACCAAGAATCTTGGTTTTGGCGCGACCTTTTCCACCACCTACGAACCGCCGTTTGCCTTTGCGCGGCGCATGAGCACCCTTGATCACCTGACCAAAGGTCGGGTGGGCTGGAATATCGTCACCTCGTACTTGCCGAATGCCGCGCGCAATTTTGGGCACGATACCGAGGTGGTCCATGATCACCGTTACGAGATCGCCGACGAATACCTCGACGTGTTGTACAAGCTTTGGGAGGGCTCGTGGGATGACGATGCGGTGATTGTCGACCGTGAGCGGCGGATCTACACCGACCCGGACAAGGTGCGCTATATCAACCACGTGGGGGAGCATTTCAAGGTGGCCGGGCCGCACCTGTGCCAGCCTTCGCGGCAGCGTACGCCGGTGCTGTTCCAGGCCACCGGGTCGCCTGCCGGCATCGAGTTTGCGGGGCGGCATGCTGAAGTGGTGTTTACCGGTGGGAATGATGCGCCGGCGGTGCGTGCGAATATCCAGGCCATGCGGCAGAAGGCGGTTGAACATGATCGCGATCCGGCGGGGTTGAAGTTTATCGTCATGGCTGGGGTGATCGTGGGGCGTACCGATGAGGAGGTGAGTGCCAAGCTCGACAGCTATCGCAAGTTGGTGAGTGTCGAGGCGTCGCTGGCTCATGGGCAGTCGGCGATCGATTTGACGGCGTATCCGCGGGATACCTTGATCAGTGAGCTGGTGAGTCGGCAGGTCAAGGGGTGGGAGAGTTTGAGTCGGTACAAAGCGGACTCCACTGTTGGGGCGGTATTGGCGCAGCTTGGGGGGTTTAATCGCGAGCGGTTTTTTGTGGCGGGTACACCGACGGTGGTGGCGGATGCGATTGAAAAATGGCTGGATGAGGATGGGATCGACGGGATTAACCTGAGGCAGTATTTGTCGTTTGAGACGGCGCGGGATTTCATTGAATTGGTGGTGCCGGAGTTGCGTCGTCGTGGGCGGTTTCGTGAGCGGTATAACGAGGGGGAGACGTTGCGGGAGCGGTTGTTTGGGGCTGGGCGGGCGCGGTTGCCGCATGATCATTTTGGTGCGCGTTATCGGGATCCGGTGGCGTTGCTTCAGCCCGCGTTGCCGTTGCGGTTTCCGGCGTGAGTGGTGTGCCTGAGGGGGTTCTGTATTTCAGGGCTGCCAGGGTGGATGATGCGCCGCGGTTGGCGCACATTCATTTGCAGACCTGGCAGGCTGCGTACCGGGAGATTTTGTCCGAGCGTTTTCTTGCTGACCTGAACAGCGGGGTGTCACAGCGCACTGCGTTTCTGGCCCAGGCCATAGGTGGTGGCACCTTGTCGGTGTGGGTAGTGGAGTTGGACGGGGAGCTCGTGGCGTGGGCGTCGTTTGGTAGCAGTCGGGATGTGGATGCGCCGCCGGTTACTGGAGAACTGCGTGCGCTTAATCTGTTGCCTGGGATCTGGGGGCAGGGGATTGGTACGCGGCTTTGGGGGCGGGTTCGGGAGCAGTTGATCGAGGCCGGTTTTATCAGTGCGACCGTTTGGGTGGTGCAGGGGAATCGGCGTGCTCAGGGTTTCTATCGGGCGCTTGGGTTTGTGGCTGAGCCGCAGACTGAAAAGACCGTGGTGGAACATGATGAGCCGTTGCCGTTGGTGCGATATCGGGTGCAGCTTAAGGTTTTTGTGGGAAATGAAGTTTGAGTACATATCCGTTATTTAGGTAACGGCGGCTTATGGTTC
>NZ_JACARC010000133.1 GCF_013386825.1 Pseudomonas sp. IPO3778 | reverse complement strand
CCCTGATAGGGGCTTGATCAAAATTCTCGTTAATTTTTTCGCTGCTACTTTTTTCGATTTCTGCTTCAGGTGTGTGCGTTGCTTGAGGATGATTATCATTTAAATCTATATGATCAAAAACATAGTTAGAAATACATTTTCTAATTATGCCCTCAAACTCATCCAAGTTTTCGAAATCTTGAAAGAGCAACGATTTATTTTCTATTATACTCTTTCGAAATTTCATGACTCTCTGCAACTGCTCACCAGGGTCACTCATTGCTGGTGCATCAACCTTTTTGAAAAAAAGACTTATCAAAGGTTTTCTTTTTTGTTTGTTGCCAGTTGTAGCTATTGTAAATTCTTCTTCAAAGCCCGACTGATATTTACTTT
>NZ_JACARC010000132.1 GCF_013386825.1 Pseudomonas sp. IPO3778 | reverse complement strand
ACCCTCGCCAACTGCTGGAAACTGCAACCCAGGAGCGATGGCAGGCCCATGGTGGTGGGTATTTGCAGATCGTCCAGCGAGGCCAACGGGGTAATCCAGGCACCCATTGGGTCGAAGACCTGAGTGGTGAACTGCTCAAATGTCTGCCGAAAAATACGTTACTGATCGTTCGACCTGACCGCATTGTGATGCACAGCGGTGGCGCCGATCATGCAAATGAGCTGGCAAATGCATGCATGGCCTTGCTGGATAATTGAATAGATCAGCGATATTGACGGTAATTTGATTACTATCTTTGTCTTTCATCCCGCCGCGTCTTACATCATCAGGCATTTCCA
>NZ_JACARC010000131.1 GCF_013386825.1 Pseudomonas sp. IPO3778 | reverse complement strand
GCTGTACCTGTTTCTGTATGCGCCGATCGCCTTGATCGTGCTGTTCAGCTTCAATGCCGGGCGCAGTGGCCTGGCGTTCGAGTGCTGCTCGGTGCAGTGGTTCGGCCGGGCCTTTGGCAACCCGTTCATCATGGAAGCCCTCGGGCACAGTGCATTTATCGCCACGTGCTCGGCGTTGATCGCCACGCTGTTCGGCACCCTGGCGGTGTTCGGCTTGCAGCGTGCCGGGGCCAAGGTGCGGCTGCTGTTTGACGCCCTGACCTACTGCGCGATCATCGTGCCCGGCATCGTCATCGGTATCTCGACGTTGATCGCCTTCATCAGCCTCTTCGATGTGATCAACCCGCTGCTGGCGAGCTGGATGCCCAGCCTGCCGCGTTTG
>NZ_JACARC010000130.1 GCF_013386825.1 Pseudomonas sp. IPO3778 | reverse complement strand
TGAAAACTAAATAATGGCCCAGGCACACAGGAGGCGCTTGCCTCCCCTACCCCTTCACCGTTGCTGGAGACAGAAAATGAAAGCGTGGCTTCTGAAAGATTTCGGTTTGGACAACCTGGTGCAAGGCGATACCGAGACTCCCGTACCCAAGGCCGGAGAGCTGCTGGTAAAGGTGGGGGCCGTATCCCTCAACTTCCGGGACAAGGCCATCGTTGACGGCATCTACGAGCCCCACAAGGTGCCCAAGCCGCTGATTCCCGTCAGCGATGCAGCCGGTACTGTGGTTGCGGTGGGTGACGGCGTCAGCCGCTTCGCCATCGGCGACCGGG
>NZ_JACARC010000129.1 GCF_013386825.1 Pseudomonas sp. IPO3778 | reverse complement strand
GCAACAGTCGAATATCAATTAATTCGCGACTTTTATAGAATTGCAGACATGCAAGGACTCTATATACCAGAATCTAAACTACTTCGAAATCTACATTACAAAAAAGCCGAATATAATACAATGGCAGGATGGAAAACCGGGGACACTTGGCTTCCAGATGACATGCTAAATGCGGCTGCCCTAGCTCAACATTACGGGGTTCCTACACGCTTACTAGACTGGACTTACGACCCCCTGGTAGCGGCTTATTTTGCAACGGCACCAAAGCTTAGCGGAGAAAAAAAGGGGTTCAATACAAATGGCGAGCTATGTATTTGGGGACTT
>NZ_JACARC010000128.1 GCF_013386825.1 Pseudomonas sp. IPO3778 | reverse complement strand
CCCGTATCAGGACTTGTTGATCCCCACCGACAAGGTCACCGGCATCGAAGACATTGCCCTGACCCGGGATTTGCTGCCGCATTACTTCGCCCAGGCCTGGAAGAACCACGCGGTACTGTCCAGCGGCCTGCCTGCGCCGATTGCCGACCGCTATGTGTCGCTGGCGATCAACTCCCGGTATGGCCGCTCGCAAAACCAGCTGCATATCCATATCGCCTGCCTGCGCCCCGATGTGTTCAACACCCTCAACGAACGCGCCGCGACCCTCGACGAGCACTGGCAAACCCTGCCGGTGAAACTGCAGGGGCACACCTACAGTGCCCGTACCCTGTCGGCGGCAGCCTTCGACCTGCGG
>NZ_JACARC010000127.1 GCF_013386825.1 Pseudomonas sp. IPO3778 | reverse complement strand
ACGGGCCGTTGAGGTCCTTGAGCAGCACGAAGCCCTTGTCCGGGTCCACCTTGAGGCATGGGCTGGGGTTTTGGTGCTGGTTCTGGTCGGGCACGCATTGGCGGCTGACGATCTGCCACAGCACATCGGGGTTGCCCCGCCATTTCAAGGCGCCCGCCAACGCCGCCACACACAACAAGCCACCGATAAGCGTAAATACGGTACCGCGCTTCATGCCAAAAACCTCGACGCCAAAGGGATGTCTATTGTTGTTTTGCAACTGCCGGACATCCCTGTCGCAAAGGTTAACGTGTGGCCGGGGCCATAAATTCCGGCCCAACCGGATCTTTTATCGTGTTGGCCAGAAT
>NZ_JACARC010000014.1 GCF_013386825.1 Pseudomonas sp. IPO3778 | reverse complement strand
ACGCAATCAGGGGTTTTGTTTTGGGCGGTCGGAAACTTTAAAGCGTGCTTGATCCACCGTGGCGCCCGACAAATTTGCACAGTTATTTCTGAACCAGAACACTAGAATAGCCACCTAATGTTTTTTAGAGTCCGAGCCCTATATGCCCGACCCGGTTGATACCCTCGAGGGGTCAGACTTACCGCTGGACGAACTGGTGGCATGCCATGAGTGCGACTTGCTGATGCGCAAGCCAGAGCTTGTCCGCGGTGAAAAGGCCCAGTGCCCGCGCTGCGGCTACGAGTTGTATGCGCACCGCCATAACGTCGTGGAGCGGAGTCTGGCTTTAGTGCTTGCCGCGCTGTTGTTGTACGTCCCCGCGAACTTTTTACCCATCATGCAGCTCAATCTACTCGGGCAGTCCTCGCAGGACACCGTGTGGACCGGCGTTGTCGGCCTGTTCGACACCGGCATGCAAGGGGTCGCGGTGGTCGTGTTCCTTTGCAGCATGGGCATTCCGTTGCTCAAGCTGCTGTGCCAGCTGGCCGTATTACTGAGCATTCGCTGGAACATCGGCCGCAGCTACGGCTTGCTGTTTTATCGCATCTACCACCATCTAAAAGACTGGGGGATGCTCGAGGTCTACCTGATGGGAGTGCTGGTGGCGATTGTAAAACTGGCCGACATGGCTTCCATCACGGTAGGGCTGGGCCTGGCTTGCTTCGTGAGTCTGTTAATGGTCCAGGTGCTGCTGGAGGTGGTCATGTCGCCTCACCAGATTTGGGAAGCGCTGTCAGGAGAGGATGCTCATGCGGGCGATTGATGCGGGCATTCTGATCTGTACGGAATGCCACGAGTTAAACAAACAAGACCCGGACACCGACGAGCAAACCTGCACCCGTTGCGGTGCGCAGGTGCACGCTCGGCGGCCGAACAGCCTGACACGCACCTGGGCGTTGCTGATCACGGCGGCCATCTTGTACATCCCGGCCAACCTGTTGCCGATCATGACCGTCAGCTCCCTGGGGCAAGGCGACCCGAGCACCATCATGTCCGGCGTGATCCAGTTGATGCAGCACGGCATGTTCCCCATCGCGGCGGTGGTGTTTATCGCCAGTATCCTGGTGCCCACCTTCAAGCTGGTGGGCATTGGCCTGCTGCTGTTCTCGGTGCAACGTCACCAGCCACTTTCCGCGAAACAACGCATTATCATGTACCGCTTTATCGAGTTCATTGGGCGCTGGTCCATGCTGGATATCTTCGTGATCGCCATCCTGGTGGCGGTTGTAAATTTTGGGCGGCTTGCCAGTGTCGAGGCCAATCTCGGCGCCGTGGCGTTCGCCAGTGTGGTGATTTTGACGATGCTTGCCGCAGTAACTTTCGATCCCCGACTGATTTGGGATAACACGGAGTCGGACGACGACCATGAGTGATTTGCCTAAGGCTAAAACCCGCCCAGCTTCCAACTGGTCGGCCATTTGGGTGCTGCCCCTGATTGCCCTGATCATCGGCGGCTGGTTGGGATGGCGTGCCTACAACCAGCAAGGTATCGAGATTCAGGTTCGCTTTGAAAGCGGCGAAGGCATCCAGGCCAACAAGACAGAAGTGGTCTACAAAGGCATGCCCGTGGGTAAGGTCAAAACCCTGGCCCTGGACGATGAAGGTAACAATCGCGGGGTGATTGCCACCATCGAGATGAACAAGGATGTCGAGCAATACCTCAAGACCAACACCCGCTTCTGGCTGGTAAAACCCAGTGTCAGCTTGGCCGGGATCACTGGCCTGGAAACCCTGGTCTCGGGCAACTACATCGCTGCCAGCCCGGGCGATGGTGAGCCGACGCGCAAGTTCAAGGCCCTTTCCGAAGAACCTCCCTTGTCCGACGCCAAGCCCGGCCTGCACCTGACGATCAAAGCCGATCGCCTCGGCTCGCTGAACCGTGGCAGCCCGGTGTTCTACAAGCAGATCCAGGTGGGCCAGGTCAAAAGCTACCTGCTCTCCGAAGACCAGACCACTGTTGAAATCAAGGTCTATATCGAGCCCACCTACGCCAGCCTGGTGCGCAAACACACGCGCTTCTGGAACGCCAGCGGCATCAGCATCGACGCCAACCTCTCCGGTGTAAAAGTCCGCAGTGAGTCCTTGGCCAGCATCGTTGCCGGCGGTATCGCCTTCGCCACGCCAGAGAACCGCAAGGACAGCCCTCCGACGGACCCAAGCCTGCCGTTTCGGCTCTACGAAGATTTCGACGCCGCCGCCGCGGGCATCAAGGTCAAGGTCAAGCTCAGCGACTTCGAAGGCCTGCAGGCGGGGCGTACGCCGGTGATGTACAAAGGCATCCAGGTTGGCAGCCTGAAAACCCTGAAGATCGACCCGGACCTGTCCAGCGCGAATGCCGAATTGACCCTCGACCCACTGGCCGAAGACTACCTCGTGCAGGACACCCAATTCTGGGTAGTCAAACCGTCCATCTCCCTGGCGGGCATCACCGGCCTGGAAGCCCTGGTCAAAGGTAACTACATCGCGATCCGTCCCGGCGACAAGGGCACCGCGCCCCAACGGGAGTTCGTGGCCCGGGCCAAGGCGCCGCCACTGGACCTGCGCTCGCCTGGCCTGCACATGGTGCTGTTCACCGACAACCTAGGTTCCCTGGATGTCGGCAGCCCGATCCTCTACAAGCAGGTCAAGGTCGGCTCCGTGCAGAGCTACCAGTTCTCACGCAAGAACAAGCAATTGGTGATCGGCGTTCATATCGAGAAGGAATACGAAGGGTTGGTCAACGGCTCGACGCGTTTCTGGAATGCCAGTGGCGTAACCCTGACGGGTGGACTTACTGGCGGTATCCAGGTGAAAAGCGAATCGTTGGCCAGCCTGATGGCAGGCGGTATCGCCTTCGAAACCCCGGAGCAGAATGTGCCGCTGAAAAAGCGCATCCCGCGTTTTCGCCTGTTCCCGGATCGCGAGGCAGCCAATCAGCACGGTACGCTGGTGACCATCAAGGTCGACCGCGCTGATGGCCTGCGCCCTGGTACGCCGGTGCGCTTCAAGGGCCTGGACGTGGGCAAGATCGAAAGCGTCGACCTGAGTGCCGACATGCAATCGGTACTGCTCAGCGCGCGCATCACTCAAGTGGCCGATCGCATCGCCCGGGCCGGCAGTCAGTTCTGGGTGGTCAAGCCGGAACTCGGGCTGATGAAAACCTCGAACCTGGAAACCCTGGTCACCGGTCAGTACATCGAAGTGCAGCCAGCGGTGAAAAACGCGGGCCCGCAAAAGAGCTTTGTCGCCCTCGACCAACCGCCGGAAGCGGTCCATCAGGAAGCCGGTTTGAGCCTGGTACTCAGCGCCGCACGTCGCGGCTCGTTGAAGGAAGGTGTGCCGGTTACCTACCGCGAAGTCACCGTAGGCAAGGTCACAGGCTACGAGTTGGGCCAGACTGCCGACCGTGTGCTGATCCACATCCTGATCGAGCCCAAGTACGCGCCTCTGGTGCGCAGCGGCAGCCGGTTCTGGAACACCAGCGGGTTCGGTCTCGACTTCGGCCTGTTCAAGGGCGCGACGGTGCGTACCGAGTCCCTGGAGACCCTGGTTGCCGGCGGTATCGCCTTTGCTACGCCAGACGGCGAGCGTATGGGCAACGCCGCTCGGCCGCAGCAAACCTTCCCGCTGTTCGACAAGTTCGAAGACGAATGGCTGACTTGGGCACCTAAAATCCCACTCGGCAAATAGGCCGAGGCGCGGCCTTCGCGAGCAAGCCCGCCCTCCCATTCAATCGGGTCCCTTCAGGGGGAACTCGGTCAAATGTGGGAGCGGGCTTGCTCGCGAAGAGGCCCTCAAGACCACCAAAAAAAGGCCGCGATCCAAAAGATCGCGGCCTTTTTGCCTTTCAGCGCAGCCGATTAAACCTCATCCAGTTCCGGCTCATCCGCCTGCACATTCACCGTGGCCTTCACCACATCGTGACGGCGAATGTATTTCCAGTCCGCCTCATCAATGTAGATCCCGTTCGGCCCGCTGCCGCCTTCCAGGTCGATCGCCACCTGGGCGGACACCTGCGGCTTCACACTGGCCAGAATCGGCACGAAGCCCAACTGCAGGCTGGTTTCCAGCAACGCGGCCTGGTTCTTCTCATCGATATCCGCGGCCTCGTCGAGGTAGTACGGCAAGCGCACGCGCCCGGCCTGGTCGCGGTCCATCAAGTGCAGCAACAAGTACATGTTGGTCAGCGCCTTGATGGTCATGGTGGTGCCGTTGGAGGCAGCGCCATCGATGTCGGTGTGAATGATCGGCTGACCGTTGACCTTGGTGATCTCGAACGCCAATTCGAACAGGTCCTTGAGGCCCAACTGGTTATGGTTGGCCGCGACCAGGCGCGCCAGGTATTCCTTGGCTTCCTCGTTCTTGTTGTCCTGCTCGGCGCTCTGGCTCAGGTCGAACACCGACAGGGTTTCGCCTTCTTCATACTGACCGGCACTGTGGATGATCTGGTCGATATGCTTGAGGGCTTCCTTGTTCGGCGCGAGCACGATGCGGAAGCTCTGCAGGTTGGACACCTGACGCTTGTTGATCTCGCGGTTGAACAACGCCAACTGGTGCTCAAGGCTGTCGTAGTCACTGCGGATATTGCGCAAGGTCCGCGCGATATCGGTGACCGCCGCACGCCGTGCCTTGCCCAACGTCAGGGCTTCATCGGTACGGTGCGCGTACGCGTTGATCAACAGGTGCAGGCGACGCTCCATATCGTCTTCGCTGTCGAACTTGGCCACGCCCTTGAGGCGCACCTGGGCGTACAGCGCGTCGATCTGGCCATCGGCCCGCAGCAAACCCTGCCAGCTGTCCTGATAGTCATTGAGCAGCGGCAGCAGGTTTTCCATGGAGTCGTCGACCGGGTCCATGAACGGCGTACCAAACGGCAGGTCCGCCGGCAGCAACTGACGACGACGCAGCGCGTCATCCAGGGTGCGCTGCTTGGCTTCCATGTCGCCAATCTGGCGGCCCACCAGTTGCAGCTTGGCCGACAGCTGCTGGACACGTTCGGTGAACGCATCGCTGGAGCGTTTCAACTCGTCCTGGGCGCCTTCCATCTGCGCCAGGTTTTCCAGCTTCTCGCCTTCCTCGGCGCTCAGGGTTTGCGCACGGCGGAAGTCTTCCAGCGCCTTCTGTGCGTCCAGCACCTGCTGGTACAGCGCTTCAGTCTGGGTCTTGCTCGCCGCGCGGTCTGAGGCCACCGCTTGTTGGGTTTTCAGTTGCTTGAGTTCTTTTTCCAGGCGCTCTTTCTGATCGCGCAACGCGGCACGGTCAGCCAAGGCCTGCAACGCTGGCGGCTCGATGTGCGAAATGTCGATGGCCAGGCCCGGCACTTCAAAACGCTCGCCCTTGAAGCCATCAAGGATTTGCTCCAGGGATTTCACCCACAGGCCTTCTTCATCCAGCGTGATGCCATGCTCACCCAGGGGCAAGCTGAACAGCGAACTGTTGAACAGGCGCATCAGGCGCTCGACATCCTGTTGCGAGAATTCTTCCCGCAGCTTGGCGTAGCTGTTGTTGTCAGCGTGATCCAGTTGCTGCTTCACCGACTTCAGGCGTTTTTCCAGGTCCCGCAGACGCTCGTCCAGATCTTCGGCGCTGAACTGGCGCGACTGCGCCAAGGCACCGGCCAATTCATCGTGAGCATCCTTGGCCGCCAGCAGTTGCTGCTCCAGCACCTTGACGTCATCCACCAGCGCGAAGCGATGCTTGAGCACCGACAATTCACCGAGCCAACGCTGAATGCCGCTGATTTCCCGCTCCAGGCGCATCAGCTCCTGAGTGCCGCCGCGCTGGTCGTTCTGCAGCGAGTCCTGCTCGTTGCGGTAATGCTCGGCCTGGATCGTCAGCTCTTCCTTGCGCGCACTGGCGTAGTCCGACCAGGTGCCCAGCAACGAGTCCAGCAACGGCGACAGGCGATGCAGTTTGCCCCGCAGGATTTCCCGCTGTTTCACGCCATTGGACAGCGCTTCCACCAACGGCCCGGCGGCGACCAGTGAGTTGTAGTCTTGCTCCATGCGTCGCACATCGCGGAAGGCTTCTTCACACGCCGCGATGTAATCCACACTGCCGGAACGCAGGCTGTGTTCGAACGCATCCAGGAACAGCTGCTTCAACTTGGCGGCGGTAATTTCCCGCATGTGCAGCAAGTTGATAAACAGTGCGCGGAAGGTCTTCAGGCTCTGTTCGCTGGTGGAGCGCAGGGGGATCAGGGTCAGGTCCAGCGGGATCGACGTGTGGCCGCCCACCAGCAAACGCCGCAGTTCATCCGGCTTCAACTCGTAGGCTTTCAGGCCTTCGCGCTCAAGGTTGGTGAACAGCTCTTTCTGGCGCAGGCAGGTGTCGTTCTTCTGGTAATGCGCCAAATCCAGCTTGCCCGCGTAGGCAAAGAACTGGTGACCAAAACCACCGCCCGGGCCGCGACCGACCACGCCGATCACATGCGGCCCATGGGGCAGGGCCACTTCCACCAGGATGTAGCTGGTGTCAGTGGCAAAGTAGAAGCGCCGGGATTGCTCCAGGGTGTACTTGCCGAAACTCATGTCCGACATGCGCGCCAGAATCGGGAACTGCAAGGCGTTGATCGACGCCGATTTACCGAGGTTGTTCGCGCCATACACCGACAGCGGTTCTTCCAGCGGGAACAAGCCCAGGCTGTAACCGGCGGTGTTCAAAAGGGCGAAGCGGCGAATGCCGTAGCGTTCCTTGCTCATGCGTCGGTCTCCTGTTCTTCGGCAATGGCACGGGCCATGGCGTCTTCTTCGCTTTCTTCCTCGAAGTCACTCAAGTCCAGCGGATCATCGGTCTTCAGCAGTTTTTCATCGCTGTCTTCGTCGATGATCACCGGGGCCGGCAACGGCAATACGCTGTGAATGCTGGCGGCCAGGTCACGGTCTTGCTGGACCGAGAGGCACACATCCAGGAAGCGGTGCATCGGCGGCAGGAAGCGGTAGATACCGTTTTCTTCGCTGGCAAAACCCAGTTGGGTCATGCGGCGCATGATTTTTTCTTCCAGCTCCTCAACGGTCGTCACTTCGGCCTGGATAAACAGGTCGCGGTATTTTTCCAGCAACGACGGCAGCTCGTCACGGCCCAGGCTGCCACCGTCGAGCACGGCGATCGGGTCGCGGCCCTGGTCGGCCAGGTGCTCGACGATGATGAAGGTGAACAACGCCAGGCGCTGGGCGGTCTTGTTGACCTGCGCGGCGGCCACGGCGGAGTCCGGCACGAAGTAGTAGAAACCCCGGGTATCGCACACCAGCTCAAAGCCCAGGGCCTTGAACAGCGTGCGGTACTGGTCCTGGAAGTTCGACAGTTGGGCGTACAGCTCCGGGTCGCGGCGGCTGACGTGGTAACCCTTGAACAGCTCGCGAAAGATTGGCGCCAGCTGGGACAGTTCGGATAGATCAAGATGCATGAGGTGTGCTCGCAGAATTCCCGGCCGTATCAATACTGGCTGGAAGCAGGGCGAATGAGCGCAGGCTGACCTGGTGCTCGTGAGTGTGGTAATCCCGTCGTTCCAGACGTTCGCGCTTGAAGCGTTTTTCCCGCGACAGGCGTGAGAACCAGTACAGCAACTCGTCAGTTGCGCCGTCCGGTTCCTGCTCCAGCAGCCAGGTCATCAGGTCCGGCATCGGCAGCGCGTCTTCGCAGCGCTCGAGCATTTCCTTGACCGTGCGCGGTGCGCGTGGGGCTTCACCCTTGTGGGATTTGTGCGCCTTGGGGAAGCGCGCCGGCTTCGGTTCGAAGTTGGCCAGGGCGTACACGTAGGCTTCCACCTGGCTGGCACTGCCGAGGAAGGTGCTTTGGGGCCGGGTGAACATCGGCATGGCCGCCTGCGGCACCGCGTCCAGGCCCTTGCGGCGGATCGCCGACAAGGCCAGCGCCGCGCCACGGGTCACGGCGTTATGCCGGCGGGCCTCTTCACGCAGGGGCAACAGCAGCTCCCGCGCATGACGCAAGGTCAGCTGGGCGCTGGTCTGCATTTCGAGGATGCGCGCGTGGGTGCGCAGCAGCATGTCGTCGTCCACCAGGTGGCCGAGGCGCTGCTGCTCGGTGAGCATGCGCAGCAGCACGTTTTCGACCTTGCGCACGCCTTGTTCGAAGGCGCCGTCGGCGTTCACCAGTTGGATCATCGGTTCGACGTATTCGTCCCAGGTCGCCAGGACTTCGGCGTAACGCTGGCGTAACGGGATCTGCCGGTCGCTGGTCTTGGCCCGGTCGGCCACGGCCGCGAGGGCCTGTTCGTCGTTGGCGAGTTTTTTCAGCACGTCCCGCACGCGCATGTCCAGCAGGCGCAGTTGGCGCGCCAGGTCATGGCCGTCACGGATGTCGAAGGCGTCCTGGATATAACCGGCCAGGCGCTCAAGGTGGCGCAGGTAGGCTTCAATCTCCAGGCACAGGCCTAGCCGGTGCTCCTTGCGAAGATAAGCCAGGAAGTCGTGGATCTGTGCATTGAGCTCGAAACGGTTCGGGCTCTTGGCGACAGGCACCAGGATATCCAGGCGAATCCACACGTCCAGCAGGCTGGTGATGTCCTGTGGCGTGCTGTCCAGTTGTTGGGCGGCCAGTTGGGCGCGCAATTCGCTGAGGCTCAGGGTGCCTTGGTCGAAGTGTTCGCACAGTGGCTCAAGCAGGGCCCAGTGTTCGGCGAGGGCGCGCAAGACGCGCTTGGGTTCGATCATCGGAGTGGCCGGCTGGTTAGCGGTTAAAAGTCGCGATTGTACTGCATCAGGCGCGGGATTTATCCACAGCCGGTCAGTGCGCAGTGGGCGATTGTTACCGAACAGCGGTAGAATCCCCGCTCTTTAGTTATCCACAAGTGGCCGACCTTTGCTTATCGAGTCCCGACGTCGCGCTTACTTGACCGCCATGCAGGTGGTCAACTGGCTGCCGCGCACTGAACTGCCCTTCGCCGCACCCTCGCGGCCCGAGCTGCTGGAGGCCCTGGAACCGTTCGAGGCCTTCGGGCCTTCGGGTGAGGAGGCGGCTGCGCCGGTGCCGGTGGTCAAAGCCGTGGCTGAAACCCCAGTGGTGCGGCCAAAGGTCGAAGTCCCACGCCCGTCGCCGGTGGCCAAGCCGGTCGTCGCCGAAGAAGCGCCTGCCGTGGCCAAGGCTCCGGTGGTGCCGCCGCCGCGTTTTGCCCTGCAATTGCTGCGGGCCGGACGTTGCCTGTTGCTGGTGGAGTTACCCACCGGCGAGCGCTTCCAGACCCGCGACCCGGCTTATCTGCTGCTCAAAGACATGCTGCGCGCCGCCGGCCTGCCCGACAGCCCGCAAATTGTCGGGGAGCCGGTACGTTGGCCGCTGCTGGTGCGGGGCACCATGGACCAGGGGCCGGAAGCCGCGCGGGATTTTGTGCAAGGTTTTGTGTCGGCGCGCCTCGAAGACGAGCCCTGCGTGTGCCTGTGGCTGATCGGCCTGCCTGCCGTGCGTTTCGCCGGCGAAGCCAACGCCGAGGCCTGGTACCGTGAACTGCAGGTCGAAGGCCTGGGCTCCGTCTGGGCCCTGCCGGGCCTGGAACTATTAATGGAAGAGCCACAGCGTAAGGCTGATGTCTGGCAAGCCATGCGCCGGCTGATGGCGCGCTGGAAAAGTACCGATGAGTGAAGCTTTATCCTTCCGCCCGATGACCGAGGCGGACCTCGACGCTGTACTGAAGATCGAATACGCAGCGTTCAGCCACCCCTGGACCCGCGGGATTTTTCTCGACGGGCTGGGCAAGTACCAGATCTGGCTGATGTTCGAAGGTGAGCAACAGGTGGGCCACGGGGTGGTGCAGATCATCCTGGACGAAGCGCATTTGCTGAACATCACCGTCAAACCGGAAAACCAGGGCCGCGGCCTGGGCTTGAGCCTGCTGGAGCACCTGATGTCCCGGGCCTACGAGGCCAAGGCGCGTGAATGTTTCCTGGAAGTGCGCGACAGCAACACCGGCGCGTTCCGCTTGTATGAGCGTTATGGGTTCAACGAAGTGGGTCGCCGGCGGGATTATTACCCCGCCGTCGGTGGTCGCGAAGATGCGGTCGTGATGGCCTGCACCCTGGTCGACTAAACACAGGCCCAATGTGGGAGCGGGCTTGCTCGCGAAGGCGGTGGTTCAGTCGCCAGATGTATTGACTGACACACCGTATTCGCGAGCAAGCCCGCTCCCACATTCAGTTCGGCAGGGTGTCAGCGGTTGCCGTCTACCGGATCGATATCGGCCATCTCGGCCTCATCCAGGCCATTACCGCCGCCAATCTCATCTTCATCGACGATGCTCAGGTCCCAATCGGCCGGTTCATCGTCGCCAGCTTCCCGGGCATCGCGCGCGCCGTCCTCATGGATCAGCGTTTCCGGGCTCATGTCATCATCGGTTGATTCATGATCATCGGTGGAGGCCCCGGTCATCCCGGCCTCGCGCACCCGTTCGTCGGGCATCAGATGCTCGCGTTCGCGGGGCGGAATCTCGTCGCCGATCTCAGCCGTGGGCGCTTCCTCGTCAAAATCCAGTTCCCGCATCGAACCCATGCGGTCTTCGTTGTCATCAATCGGCTCCGGTTGGGTGGCGCCGAAAGGACGTCGTGAATCAGTCATGGCGATTCCTCATACTGTGGGGCTTATAGTGTGTGGACAGGCATGGCTCCCCAAGATTCAAGTAATTGCCCGCCGGCTATCTTTAATTCCTGGCGTGACCCGGACGGGCGGTCGATTGTCAAAGCTGCGCATCATTCCTGAGGCTTTCCCTGATGAACGAACTACAAGACCTGCTTGATAACAACGAACGCTGGGCAGATGCGATCAAACAGGAAGATCCCGAATTCTTCGCCAAGCTCGCCCGCCAGCAAACCCCGGAATACCTGTGGATCGGCTGTTCCGACGCCCGCGTACCGGCCAACGAGATCGTCGGCATGCTGCCGGGCGACCTGTTTGTACACCGCAACGTGGCTAACGTGGTGCTGCACACCGACCTCAATTGCCTGTCGGTGATCCAGTACGCGGTCGACGTGCTCAAGGTCAAACACATCCTGGTCACCGGCCACTATGGCTGCGGTGGCGTGCGCGCCTCGATGCAGGACAACCAGTTGGGCCTGATCGACGGCTGGCTGCGCACCATCCGTGACCTGTACTACGAAAACCGCGACGTGCTGGCCCAGTTACCCACCGAAGAGGAACGGGTAGACCGCCTGTGCGAGCTGAACGTGATCCAGCAAGTGGCCAACGTCGGCCACACCAGCATTGTGCAAAATGCCTGGCACCGCGGGCAGAGCCTGTCGATCCATGGTTGTATCTATGGGATCAAGGACGGCCGCTGGAAAAGCCTGAACACCACCATCAGTGGCTTTGAGCAATTGCCGCCGCAATACCGCCTGCGCCCGCTGGGTGCGGTCTAAGGGCTTTTGCGTGCGCGCCATTGCGCCATGAACTGTTGACCCTCGGCATTCAGCGGCTCTTTCATGCCGGTGATCCAGCCCCGACAGTTGAGCTCGCCGCACTGGCAGCGAAACTGTCGGAACAGCACGTCCTCGGTGTGGGCGTAATCCATGGTCAGCAGGGCGCCGGCGGGCACCGCTTGAACGGACCACAGTTCCAGATACGTCATGTCGAGAAACACGTTGGGGTTGCACGAGTGCGACAGCAGGCCGCTGAACCACGGGTCGTACAAGTGGATGCGCGACGACATTTGCACCGTGTGCATTCGCCGCTCGCTCAGCGCATAGCCCGACACCTTGGCGATACACAGGCGGCTGTCAAAGGCGACGCGGGTCTTGATGCCATCACCTGAACCGTTGCGGGCTCGCACCACTTCGTAGTCGCGAGCGCGGGGGTAGCCGTGTTCGGTGAGCACGCTCGCGAAGGGGTAAAGGCAGTCACTCACAGCGGTTTTAGCCTTGTCCATGGCTTGAGTTTTCATGACTCTCCAGGAAGGGGCTGCATCGACCTGCCGGTAGTGTCTTGACTGCCAGTCTTGCAGCGGATGGGCGCGGCTCAAGACTCGCCTAAGCAGGATCCAATTTCTACTGTCAAATCTGACAGTAGAAATTGCCTATTTTTTTAGGTAGGAAAGTGCCCTTCCTGCAGCCTGCGTCAAAGCGCCGGGGCTTCCACCGACGGTGCCGGCACTGCGCTTTTCAATTGCCTCAGCTGGGTTTTGATCGCCGGTTGGGCGCACTTGGCGTTCGCTTGCTCGGGCGTCAGCTCGCGGATCGAGGTGTAGAACAGTTCGCACGTCTGCTCCTTGCGCGTCACCTGCCAGGTGTTCATGCAGCCCTTGAGCTGCACATTCGGGTCGCTGGCGGGCTTCTGGCCCATCGCGGCCTGCCAGCAGGCGGCACTCAAATCCTGGCCCATCACCTTTAAGCCGGCCTCATCGGCCTTTTGTTCGTCACCGCCATAAGTGTCGGGGCTGGCGGCGTACCAGATGTAGCTGGGATGGTTGGCGCCCAACACGGCCACCGTGCTGCCATCGGCCGGGCTGATCTGTGCCAGGCCCAACACCCCCACGGTTTGCCCGTATTGCTGCTTGATCCAACTGCGCACCGGCGCCCCGAAGGCCACCATCGGCAACGCGCCGCCGGCGTGCAGGCTCAATTCCTTGACCATGCGCGTCTGGTAGTCGGTGAAGTAGCTGTAGACGCCTTCCAGGTCCTTGCCCGCCGTAGCGGGGGCGGCGATCGGAGCGATGTCGATGATGGTCTGGTATTCCGGCGTCTGGGTCGCCGGGATGCCGTTGGCCGTGAGCAAGGTTGCCCAGCGGTCGGTGGTGGCCGACTCCAGGTAATCCTGGAAGTGGGTCAGGGAATAGTCCGGCGGAAAGTGCAGCAGCTCGATGCTCTTGCGGTTTTCCAAGGCCATGCCCAGGGGCAGGAACAGGTACCAGTTGAACTGCCATTTGCCGTCGCCGTTGAGTTTGCTGGCGCCCTGGTAGGCCAGGTCGGCGGTGTCGAGCAAGGTGGTCAGCGGCTGGCCATAACCGTCCGGCACGCCGCTGAAGGCGGCAAGCACCTGGTCATGCTCGGTTTTGACGCTGACTTTGGCCCGGCTGTAACCGTCTCGTTGCAGGCTCTGGTTCAGGTAGTGCTCGACGGTCTGTTCCAGCGTCCAGGGACGAAAACAGACGACGTTGCAATTGTTCGGGTACGCGAACAACTGGGTGACCCGTTGCGGGGTACCCAGCGGTACGGTGACATCAGCCTGTACGACCGCACTCAAGGTCAGTGCGGCCAGGGTGAAGGACAACCTGGAGAGTTTAAACATGGATGGTTCCCTGTCAGCGAAAGCCCGTCTGCGCGGGGTGAATGCCCACCCTCACACAGTAGCGGTTGACCGGGAAAAGCGCGTGAAAAAACTACGCGCTTGTCGCTATTGGGCAAATGCGCCTACACCTTGAAGTGCAGCGCGTTGCTCAGGTCACCCATGGGTTTCTGGCCGCGGGCGACCATTGATTCGTCCCGCAGCTTGATGCCGTCGAGTTTTTCCAGCTGGAACACCCGGGTGATCAGGCGCAGGATCGACGCCGTGTCGTACACCGTATGATCCACCGTGCCCTTGCGCGCGAAGGGTGAAACCACCAGCGCCGGAATACGTGTGCCCGGGCCCCAGCGGTCGCCTTTCGGCGGTGCTACGTGGTCCCACCAGCCGCCGTTTTCGTCGACGGTGATGATCACCACCATGTTTTTCCACTGCGGGCTTTCCTGCAGCATCTTCAAGGTGCGGGTGATATGCCGATCGCCCGAGGCCACGTCGGCGTAACCGGCGTGCATGTTCAGGTTGCCCTGGGGTTTGTAGAAACTTACCGCCGGCAACGTGCCCGCCTGGGCGTCGGCCATGAAGTGGTTGGTGCTCGGGTCATCGCCCAGGCCACCATCGCGCAGGCGCTTTTTGCGTTCTACCGGGTTTTCCGGACCTTGCTGCTTGAAGTAGTTGAACGGCTGGTGGTGATACTGAAAGCTCGGGATCTTCGGAATCGCCGCCGAGTCCTTGTGCTCATCAATCGTTGCCTGCCAGGCGCCGCCGTACCAGGCCCAGTCGACGTTCTTCTTCGACAGCTTGTCGCCGATATGCTCGTGGGACTGTGGCACCAGGACGCTGGGCAGGTCCGGCTTGGCGTAGTCCGGGCGTTCCGGGTCACGGATCCAGGTGGGCCAGTAGGGCGGGGCCATGGTATTCACGGCGTAACCGTCCGGAGTCAGTGCACTCGGGCCGAATTGCGGTGGGCCGGTCATCGCGCTGGCCGGGGATTTATCCAGCGGCTTGAGGCGCGTATCGGTCGGGTCGTCGCTCTGCAACGTGGCGATCTGCGACTTGGCCACCGAGTTGGCGGCGTCCGGGTAGAACGGCACCTGGGCGCTGATCAGATATTGGTGGTTGAGGTACGAACCACCGAAGGCGCCCTGGAAGAAGTTGTCGCACAGCACAAACTCCTTGGCCACGTCCCACAGGCGCAGGGAATAGCGTGTTTGCGAGTAATGGCCGAAGGTCAGCGCGCCCGAGTCGGCCCAGGCGACGAAACGGTCGTTCTTGCCGCCGTTGATCTGCATCTGGTTTTGATAGAACACATGCCACAGGTCGCGAGTGATCAGGGCCAGCGGCAGGTCTTCACCGTCCGGGCCTTTCAGCGCAAACGGCGCGTTGGGCAGGTGTTGCTGATATTGGGTAGCGCTGGGGTAGATCACCCCGTCGATGGTCTGCGGGCCCAACTGGGTCACGCCGCCCCACACCTCAGGCAAGGTGTCCAACAGGCTGCCGTCACGGTCATGTTGCTGGTAGTCGGCGGGCTTGAGCGCGGAGAGCGGGCTTTCCACGCCGGGGAAATCGGCAAACAAGTTGTTGAAGCTGCGGTTCTCGCCGTAGATCACCACCACGGTTTTCACGTTGTCGTGCAGGGCCTTGTCCAGTTCTGCAGGAGTCAGTTCGCGGTCGACCACCGGGCCCGGCTTGTCCGCCGTGCCGCCGCAGGCGCTCAGGGTGGCTCCGGCGCCGAGTACGGCAACCCCGCCTAAAAAGCGCCGGCGGCTGGAATCGGGGAGGGTATCGGAGGCATTGATGGAGGCGTTCTGGTCTTCTGTTTCGTCAGTCATCCGAGGCTTCTCACTGCTGTTTTTGGTTTATTTTATTGCTGGATGTTTCATTGAAATGGCGTGAAATATGGCAAAGCTTAAACGCTTCAGTCTATAAGGCGAGGCCTTAGGGCGTAAGGGAACTGTTTGTGACTGACGGGTTTTGTAACGGGGCCGCGCTGCGACGCACTCATTTGAACCTTGATCGGCGGGGTGCCGATCAAGGTACAGGAGGCGTTGCCGGGCCTGGGTGAGAAGCTTAAGCAGGCAATGTGACAGAAGCGTTTACGGCATCACCGGCGGCAAATATTTAAGTGTCGTACCCAACGCCCACAGCAAAAACAGCACCAGGGGCGTGTGCACCAGCAACTGCACAAACGAAAAGCCGATCAAGTCCCGCGCCTTCAACCCCAGCACGCCCAGCAGCGGCAGCATATAGAAGGGGTTGATCAGGTTCGGCAGCGCCTCGGCGGCGTTGTAGATCTGCACCGCCCAGCCCAGGTGATATTCCAGGTCATTGGCGACCTGCATCACATACGGGGCCTCGATGATCCACTTTCCTCCCCCCGACGGGATAAAGAAGCCCAGCACCGCCGAGTACACGCCCATCAACAGCGCGTAGGTATCGTGGGACGCAATCGAGGTGAAAAAGGTCGAGATATGGTGCGCCAGTGTCGAGCCATCACTGCCTTTCACCACGGTCATCAGTGCCGCAATCGAGCCATACAACGGGAACTGGATCAGCACCCCGGTGGTGGTCGGCACCGCGCGGGCCACGGCGTCGAGGAAGCTGCGCGGGCGCCAGTGCAGCAACGCGCCCACCATCAGGAACAGGAAGTTGTAGGTGTTGAGCCCCGAGATCGCGCTGATGGCCGGCTTGGTGGAGAACTCATGGAACAGCCACCCGGCCGCCAGCAGCGCCAGCAGGATGGTCAGCAACGGGCTGTGTTCCAGCCACTCGCCCGGGCGGGTCGGCGGTTGCGGCTTGGGCATATTGAAGGCGGGGTCGATACCGCAAGCCTTGGCGTCACGGGCGGAGTTCGGCCCGGGCGCGGTGGCGTAGGCGATGATCAGCGAGACCACGATCAACGCCAGCAACAGCACGCCGGATTGCCACAGGAAGATGGTGTCGGTGAACGGGATCATCCCGGTGATCGACAAAATCGACGGCGGCAAACTGGCCGGGTTGGCCTGCAACTGCGCCGCTGACGACGACAGCCCCAGCGCCCATACCGCGCCCAGGCCCAGATAGGCTGCAGCACCGGCGGCGCGGTAATCCATGCGCAAATCCGTACGACGGGCCAGTGCCCGCACCAGCAAGCCGCCGAACACCAGGGACAGTCCCCAGTTGAGCAAGGAAGCCACCATCGAAATCAGCGCCACCCAGGCCACGGCAGAACGGCCGTTCTTCGGGATGCGCGCCAGGCGATCGATTAGTTTCACGGCGGGTGGGGAGCTGGCGACCACATAACCACCGATCACCACAAAGGCCATTTGCATGGTGAACGGAATCAGACTCCAGAAGCCGTCACCAAAGGCCTTGGCGGCCTCGGTCGGTGCGGCGCCCATGCTCAGGGTCGCCACGGCGACAATGATCACGGCGAGGGCGGCAAACACCCAGGAGTCCGGGAACCAGCGCTCGGCGAAGTTGGAACAACGCAGGGCAAATCGGGCGTAGCGGCTGTCTTCGATAGCATCGGCCACGTTCAGTACCTCTATTTGTATTTATTATGGGGGGCGGCAGTTTTGCTGCATGTTCCTCTACGGCTATTCATTTGGGAATGTAGTTATCTTCATTGATCAATGAGTAAAGCAAATATATCCAGCGTGATTGCCATCACTCGGCCCAGCTCCTAACCTGCAGGCCATTTTGTTTGTCTGCCGAGCTTGCACATGACTGCCACCTCTTATCCACAGGCGCAGCGTTTCTCCCGTTCCGACTACAAAACCCTGGGCCTGGCTGCCCTGGGCGGGGCCCTGGAAATCTACGACTTCATCATCTTCGTGTTTTTCGCGTTGACCCTCAGTCAACTGTTCTTCCCGCCGGAAATGCCCGAGTGGCTGCGCCTGCTGCAAAGCTTCGGGATCTTCGTCACCGGCTACCTCGCGCGCCCGCTGGGCGGGATCCTGATGGCGCACTTCGCCGATCACCTGGGCCGCAAACGGGTGTTCAGCCTGAGCATCCTGATGATGGCGCTGCCGTGCCTGGTGATCGGGATCATGCCCACCTACGCACAAATAGGTTATTTCGCGCCCTTGATCCTGCTGGCGCTGCGCATCCTCCAGGGCGCGGCGGTGGGCGGGGAAGTGCCCAGCGCCTGGGTATTTGTCGCCGAGCACGCCCCGGATAACCATCGTGGTTATGCCCTGGGCTTCCTGCAAGCCGGGCTGACCTTCGGCTACCTGCTCGGCGCGCTGACCGCGACGTTGCTGGCGCAAGTCTTCACCCCGGCAGAAATCCTCGACTACGCCTGGCGCTTCCCGTTCCTGCTCGGCGGCGTATTTGGTGTGATCGGCGTCTGGCTGCGGCGCTGGCTCAGCGAAACCCCGGTGTTCCTGCAGATGCAGGCCCGCCGCCAGGCTGGCACCGAATTACCCCTGCGCACCGTCCTGCGGGAACACCGCAACGCGCTGCTGCCGGCCATGATCCTCACCTGCGTGCTCACCTCAGCCGTGGTGGTATTGGTCGTCATCACCCCGACCATGATGCAGAAAACCTTCGGCATGAGCCCCAGCCATACCTTCGCCCTGAGTGCGTTGGGCATCGTGTTCCTGAACATCGGCTGCGTGCTGGCCGGCCTGTTGGTGGACCGCATCGGCGCGTGGCGCGCGGTGTTGGTCTACAGCCTGCTGCTGCCGGTGGGGATTGCCGTGTTGTATGCCAGCCTGATTGCGGGCGGCGTGTGGCTGGGCGCGGCGTATGCGATTGCCGGGTTGAGTTGCGGGGTGGTGGGGGCGGTGCCGTCGGTGATGGTCAGCCTGTTCCCGGCGCAAGTGCGCGTTTCGGGGATTTCCTTCACCTACAACATTGCGTATGCGCTGTGGGCGAGTACCACGCCGCTGATGTTGATCGCGTTGATGCCCACCAGCCCGTGGATCTGTGTGGGGTACTGCGTGGTGATGGGCGCGGTGGGCGCAGTGAGCGCGGCGCATTTTGGCAAGCGCCAACCCACCTGATCGTTCCTACGCTCAGCGTGGGAGCGCCTCACTGGACGCTCCGCGTCGGCTCTTGTGACGCGGAGCGTTACGGGCTGCATTCCCACGCGGAGCGCGGGAACGATCATCAGATCCTCAGGTGAGGAAGTGCCACATCAGCAATGTGCCCACCAGGCCCACCACCGACACGATGGTCTGCAACACCGACCACACCCAAATCGTCTGCTTCAACTGCAAGCCGAAGTACTCCCGCACCATCCAGAAGCCGGCGTCGTTGACGTGGCAGAAGAACACGGAGCCGGCACCAATCGCCAGGGCCACCAGTGAGCTTTGCGTCGCCGCCAAACCCGCCATCATCGGCGCCAGAATGCCCGCCGTGGTCGTGGTGGCGACGGTCGCCGAACCGGTGGCTTGACGCAGCGCCACGGCAATCAGCCAGGCCAGCAGCAGGTACGGCATGTGCGCGCCTTCGGCCACCTTGCTGATGGTCTGGCTCACGCCCGCATCCAGCAACGTTTGTTTCAACCCGCCCCCCGCGCCGATGGTCAGCAACAGTACGGCGATCGGCGCCAACGCTTTACGCAGGGTATTGCCGACCTCGGCTCGCGGCATGCCGCTGGCCCAGCCCAGGCAAATCACCGCGGCAATTACCGCCAGGCCCAGGGCGATCAACGGCTCGCCCAGAAACTTCAAGGTCAGCGCCACCGGGCTTTCAGGTGACATGGCGACTTTGGCCAGGGTGCTGCCGAGCATCAGGATCACCGGCAACAGAATGATCAGCAGCGACACGCCAAAACCCGGCTGGCGCGGCGCCTTGGGCGGTGCACTGAACAGTGCGCCAATGTCGGCCGGCTCATCCACGTGCATGCGCTTGGACAGCCAGTTGCCGTACAACGGGCCAGCCAGAATCACCGCCGGTACTGCCAGGCAGAAGCCCAGCAACATGGTCAGGCCCAGGTCGGCGTGCAAGGCGCTGACCGCAATCAACGGCCCCGGATGCGGAGGCATCAGGGCGTGCAGGGTGGTCATGCCCGCCAGCGCCGGGATCGCGATTTTCAGCAGCGGCTGGTTCGAACGCTTGGCCATCACGAAGATGATCGGCACCATCATCACCAGGCCCACTTCGAAGAACAGCGGCAGGCCAATCACCATCGCCACCAGCGCCATCACCCAGGGCAACGACTTGCCCTTACCCAACCCCAGCAGGGTGGTGGCGATACGGTCGGCAGCGCCCGACTCGGCCATCAACGCGCCAAGCATCGAGCCCAGGGCAATGATGATCCCGGCTTCACCGAGGATCGCCCCGGCGCCCTTGCTGAACGCCTTGGCTACTTCTTCCGGCGGCAAACCCGCGCCGACACCGGCGATAAACGTGCCGATCAGGATCGACAGAAAGGGCGGCAGCTTGGTCGCGCTGATCAACACAATGATGCTGGCGATGGCCAGCAGTACGCAGAACATGAGGCGGGTGTCGTGAACCATCCACGCGGCAGTCGATAACTCCAAAACGGGACTCCTTATCGAACAGGTTGGCTAATGTGTTTCTTTTTGTTTCCTGCTCGAAAAGCATACCTGATAGAACGGTTCCAGAGCGCCCATGTTCAATTTTGGTGCGCACGCCGTAACGCGCACCTGACGGTGTGATGACAATTTCGCAACCCATGCCGGTGGTTTTGGCCTATAGCTCTATGATCAACCGGACCACCACCCACGAGGACATTCCATGAGCGCAGGACACAGCCACGCCCAAGTACGCGCCGGCCACGAGCGCCTGTTATGGATCGCCCTGGGGCTGACGGGCAGTTTCATGATTGCCGAAGTGATCGGTGCCTTTATCACCGGCAGCCTGGCGCTGTTGTCCGACGCCGCCCACATGATGACCGACGCCCTGGCCCTGGCCATTTCCCTGGTGGCGATCCAGGTGGCCAAGCGCCCTGCCGATCGCAAGCGCACCTTCGGCTACGCGCGTTTCGAGATTCTGGCGGCGGCGTTCAATGCGCTGCTGCTGTTCGGCGTGGCGTTCTACATTCTTTATGAGGCCTATCAACGCCTGCAGGCGCCCGCCGAGATCCAGTCCACCGGCATGTTGGTGATCGCGGTGCTGGGGTTGATCGTCAACCTGATTTCCATGCGGTTGCTGAGCGCGGCCAGCGGCGAAAGCCTCAACGTGAAGGGCGCTTACCTGGAGGTCTGGAGCGACATGCTCGGCTCCATCGGCGTGATCATCGCGGCGCTGGTGATCCTGTACACCGGCTGGGGCTGGGTGGATTCGGTGGTGGCGGCGGCGATTGGCTTCTGGGTGTTGCCACGCACCTGGACCCTGCTCAAGGAAAGCATGAACGTGCTGCTGCAAGGTGTGCCCGACGGCATCGATATCGACAAGGTCGAGCAGGCGCTTCGTGGTGTGCCCGGAGTAAAGGAGGTACACGACCTGCATATCTGGGCGCTCACCAGCGGCAAGAATGTGCTGAGTACTCACTTGGTGGCGGATTCGGCGCAAGGCTCGGAGCAACAGATTCTCAGCCAGGTGACGGAATTACTGCATGAACAATTCGATATTTCCCACGCCACCATCCAGGTCGAGGGCGACGGCTTTCACCACGACGAGCATGACGAGGTGCACGCCTGAGGGTTACTCACGGTCTTCCAGCACATAACCCACGCCGCGCAAGGTATGGATCAACTTGCGCTCGAACGGGTCATCAATCTTCGCCCGCAGGCGGCGGATCGACACCTCCACCACATTGGTGTCGCAATCAAAGTTCATGTCCCACACGAACGAGATAATTTGCGTGCGGGACAGCACCACGCCGCTCTGGCGCATCAACAGGTGCAGCAGGGCGAATTCCTTGGTGGTCAGGTCGATGCGCTGCAAGCCGCGAAACGCCCGGTGACGGCCCTGATCCAGTTCCAGGTCGGCCACCCGCAGCACATCCGGCACCGGCGAATGCACGCTGCGGCGCATCAAGGTACGCACCCGCGCCAATAATTCCGGGAATTCAAACGGCTTGACCAGGTAATCATCGGCGCCCAGGTCCAGGCCCTTGATGCGGTCGGCGAGGCGGCCCTGGGCGGTCAGCATCATGATGCGCGTGCTGCTGTTCTGGCGGATGCGCTGCAGCACGTCCCAGCCATCCATCAACGGCAGGTTTACGTCGAGCATCACCAGGTCGTAGGCGTGCTGGCGGGACAAATGCAAACCGTCGGCACCGGTGGCGGCACAGTCGACGATATAGCCACTTTCACTCAATCCCTGGTGCAAGTAATCGGCGGTCTTGGGTTCGTCTTCGATAACCAGAATACGCATGTCGAGGGTCCCGCCGGGCAGTGGAAAAGTTGGCCGAAGCTTAAAGCAAAAGCCCGGCGCAGAGCTGTTGCTAACGGATTTGTAATGTTCTGGCCACTCCTCTGATAAGTACCGAAAGTTACATTGCCCACCTGTTAATTCATGGGCATGGAACTCGTGTTATGCCAACGTTCATACGCAAATTACTGTGGGTGGCAGGCGCCTTGTCGACTGTCTTTTTATTGGCCACTGCGACGGTTCAAGAGGCGTCGGCGCAAACCTTGACCCTCGAATCGGCCCTGCAAACCGCCTTCGCCAACAACCCCGATATGGCCGCGGCGCAGTGGGAAATCGACATCGCCCAGGGCGGTCGCCAGCAGGCCGGGTTGATCCCGAACCCGGTCGCCTCCTGGGATGCCGAAGACACCCGTCGCAACTCGCGCACCACCACCGTCAAACTGAGCCAAACCCTGGAACTGGGTGGCAAACGCGGGGCTCGGATTGACGTCGCCACCCGCGCCCAGGAGGCCGCCGCACTGACGCTGGAGCAACGCCGCAACGGCCTGCGGGCGGAGGTCATCGACGGCTACTACGGCGCCCTTCGTGCCCAGGAACGCCTCGACCTGGCCCAACGCTCACTGGCACTGGCCGAGCGCGGGCTGGTGGTGGCCAACGGGCGCGTCACCGCCGGCAAGTCGTCCCCGGTGGAAGCTACCCGCGCCCAGGTGCAGCTCTCGGAAATTCGCCTGGAGTTCAACCGCGCACAGATGGGCCTCACCGACGCCTATCGCCGCCTCGCTGCCAGCACCGGCGCCGCCAGGACCGACTTCCAGGCGGTAGCCACCCAAGCCCAGGCGGCGCCGACATTACCGTCGCCTGCGCAGTTGCTGGCGCGCCTGGAACAAACCGCCGAATTGCGCCTGGCCGAGCTGCAAATCGTCCAGGGTGAGGCGGCCCTGGGCCTGGAAAAAGCCCAGCGCATTCCCGACCTCGACGTGTCCATCGGCAGCCAATACGACGCCAGCGCCCGTGAGCGGGTCAATGTGGTGGGGGTGTCGATGCCGATCCCGCTGTTCAACCGCAACCAGGGCAACGTACTCGCTGCCAGTCGCCGCGCCGACCAGGCCCGCGACCTGCGCAACGCCGCCGAACTGCGCCTGCGCACCGAAACCCGCCAGGCCCTGGACCTCTGGCAAACCGCCAATACCGAGGTGCGCGCGTTCAACCAGCAAATCCTGCCCGCCGCCCAAAGCGCGGTGGACAGCGCCACCCGTGGTTTCGAAATGGGCAAGTTCAACTTCCTCGACGTGCTCGACGCCCAGCGCACCTTGATTGCGGCCCGCACCCAATACCTCATGGCGACCGCTCAGGCGACTGACGCCTGGGTGCGTATCGAACGGATTTACGGCGACCTCGCCCGGTTTTGATTTTTCAGGAGCGTTCCATGAACACCAAACACAGGATGGCGCTGGCCGTTGCGTTGATGCTGGCGTGGCCGGCAATCAGCGGTGCGGCAGAGGCCGAAGAAGACGGCAAACTTGAACTGACCGACCAGCAAATCCAGGCCGCCGGCATTCAACTCGCGCCCGCCCAATCCCGGCAGATCAGCACCGTGCTGTCACTGCCGGGCGAGGTGCGATTCGACGAAGACCGCACCTCCCACATCGTGCCGCGGGCCGCCGGCGTGGTGGAGTCGGTGAAGGTCAACCTCGGGCAGTCGGTGAAGAAGGGCGAGCTGCTGGCGGTGATCGCCAGCCAGCAGATTTCCGATCAGCGCAGCGAGCTGGCGGCCAGCCAACGCCGGGTCGAACTGGCCCGCACCACCTTCCAGCGCGAGCGCCAGTTGTGGCAGGACAAGATCTCCGCCGAACAGGATTACCTGCTGGCGCGCCAGGCGCTGCAAGAGGCCGAAATCGCCCTGAACAATGCCCGGCAAAAGATGAATGCCCTGAGCGGCAGCACCGTATTGGTCGGTGGCAATCGCTACGAACTGCGTGCGCCGTTCGACGGCGTGGTGGTGGAAAAACACCTCGGCGTGGGCGAGGTGGTGAGCGAGACCAGCAACGCCTTCACCCTGTCGGACCTGTCCCAGGTGTGGGTCACCTTCGGCGTATTTCCCAAGGATTTGAACAAGGTCCAGGTCGGTAAACCGGTGAAGGTCACCTCCTCGGAAATGGGCACCGAAGTGCTCGGCACCGTGGCCTATGTCGGCAACTTGCTGGGGGAGCAGACCCGCACCGCCACCGTGCGCGTCACGGTGCAGAACCCTGACGACTCGTGGCGCCCAGGCTTGTTCGTCGCCGTGCAGGTCGCTACCGATACCTACCAGGCCAAGGTCACCGTCCCGCAGGCAGCGATCCAGACCGTCGAGGACAAACCCTCGGTGTTTGTGCGAACCCCCGACGGCTTCATGACCCGGCATATCGAACTGGGCGTCAGCGAAAACGGTTTTGTCGAAGTGCGCCAGGGCCTCGACGCCGGCGCGCAGGTGGCGACGGTCGGCAGCTTCATCCTCAAGTCCGAATTGGGCAAGGCCTCGGCCGAGCACGCCCATTGATCCTGCGAGTGATTTCCCATGTTTGAGCGCCTTATCCAATTTGCCATCGAGCAGCGCATCATCGTGCTGCTGGCGGTGCTGTTGATGGCCGGTGTCGGCATCGCCAGCTATCAGAAACTGCCCATCGACGCGGTGCCCGACATCACCAACGTGCAGGTGCAGATCAACTCGGCGGCGGCGGGTTTTTCGCCGCTGGAAACCGAGCAGCGCATCACCTTTCCGATTGAAACCGCCATGGCCGGGCTGCCGGGGTTGCAGCAGACCCGCTCACTGTCGCGCTCGGGGTTGTCCCAGGTGACGGTGATTTTCAAGGACGGCACCGACCTGTTCTTCGCCCGCCAACTGGTCAACGAGCGCTTGCAGGTGGCCCGCGAGCAATTACCGGACGGCATCGAAAGCATGATGGGGCCGATCTCTACCGGGCTCGGGGAAATTTTCCTGTGGACCGTGGAGGCGAAAGACGGTGCGCGAAAGGAAGATGGCTCGCCTTACACTCCGACGGATCTACGGGTGATCCAGGACTGGATCATCAAGCCCCAACTGCGCAACGTGCCGGGCGTGGCCGAGATCAACACCATCGGCGGCTTTGCCAAGGAATACCAGATCGCCCCGGACCCCAAGCGCCTGGCGGCCTATAACCTGACCTTGAGTGACCTGGTCACCGCGCTGGAGCGCAACAACGCCAACGTTGGCGCCGGGTACATCGAGCGCAGCGGCGAGCAATTGCTGATCCGCGCACCGGGGCAGGTTGGGTCCATCGACGATATTGCCAACATCGTGATCACCACGTCCGACGGTACGCCGATCCGGGTGCGCAACGTCGCCCAGGTCGACATCGGCCGTGAGTTGCGTACCGGCGCCGCCACCGAAAATGGCCGTGAAGTGGTGCTGGGCACGGTGTTCATGTTGATCGGTGAAAACAGCCGCACCGTGTCCCTGGCGGTCGCGAAAAAACTCGAAGAGATCAACCGCTCGCTGCCCGAAGGGGTGGTTGCCGTCACCGTCTACGACCGCACCAACCTGGTGGAAAAAGCCATCAGCACGGTGAAGAAAAACCTCTTCGAAGGGGCGCTGCTGGTGGTGGCGGTGCTGTTCCTGTTCCTGGGTAATATCCGCGCCGCGCTGATCACCGCGATGGTGATTCCCCTGGCCATGTTGTTCACCTTTACCGGGATGTTTACCAACAAGGTCAGCGCCAACCTGATGAGCCTCGGCGCCCTGGATTTCGGGATTATCGTCGACGGCGCGGTGGTGATCGTCGAGAACGCGATCCGCCGCCTGGCCCGCGCCCAGCAGCGCCAGGGGCGATTGCTGACCCGCAGCGAGCGCCTGCATGAAGTGTTTGCGGCGGCCAAGGAAGCGCGGCGTGCGCTGATCTTCGGGCAACTGATCATCATGGTGGTGTACCTGCCGATCTTCGCCCTCACCGGTGTGGCCGGGAAGATGTTCCACCCGATGGCCTTCACCGTGGTGATCGCGCTGCTGGGGGCGATGATTCTGTCCGTCACCTTTGTACCGGCGGCGATTGCGCTGTTCGTGACGGGCAAGGTCAAGGAAGAAGAAAACCTGGTGATGCGCACCGCACGCCGTGCCTATGCGCCCGTGCTGGATTGGGTGATGACGCGCCGGCCGCTGGTGTTTGGCCTGGCGGTGCTGACCATCGTCGCGTCGGGCCTGGTGGCGAGCCGCATGGGCAGCGAATTTATCCCCAGCCTCAGCGAAGGCGATTTCGCCCAACAAGCGTTGCGGGTGCCGGGCACCAGCCTGACGCAATCGGTGCACATGCAGCAGCAACTGGAAAAAACCTTGATGGCCGAGGTGCCGGAAATCGAACGGGTATTTGCCCGCACCGGCACCGCGGAAATCGCCTCCGACCCGATGCCGCCCAATATCTCCGACAGCTATGTGATGCTCAAACCCAAGGACCAGTGGCCGGACCCGAAGAAGTCCCGCGAGGCAATCATCGCCGACATCCAGCGGGCCAGTGCGATTGTGCCGGGCAGCGTGTATGAACTGTCGCAGCCTATCCAGCTGCGCTTCAACGAGCTGATTTCCGGAGTGCGCAGCGACGTGGCGGTGAAGGTGTTTGGTGATGACATGGCGGTGCTCAACAAGACCGCCGGGGAAATCGCCGAGACCTTGCAGACCCTTAAGGGGGCCTCGGAAGTGAAGGTGGAACAGATCTCTGGCCTGCCGGTGCTGACCATCAATATCGACCGCGACAAGGCCGCGCGTTTTGGCCTGAATGTGGGCGATGTGCAAGACACCATTGCCGTCGCCGTGGGCGGGCGCCAGGCCGGGACGATGTACGAAGGTGACCGGCGTTTCGACATGGTCGTACGTTTGTCCGACGCACTGCGCACCGACATCGAAGGCTTGTCGCGGCTGCTGATCCCGATTCCGGCGCTGGCGAATAACGCGGCGGGGCAGTTGGGGTTTATCGCACTGTCGGAAGTCGCCAGCCTGGACCTGGTGCTCGGCCCCAACCAGATCAGCCGCGAAAACGGCAAGCGCCTGGTGATCGTCAGCGCCAACGTACGTGGGCGGGATATCGGCTCGTTTGTCGAGGAGGCCGGGGCCGCGATCGACACCCAGGTGAAAATCCCCGCGGGCTACTGGACCACCTGGGGCGGCCAGTTCGAACAGTTGAAGGAAGCCTCCGAGCGACTGCGCATCGTGGTGCCGGTGGCGTTGCTGCTGGTGTTCGGACTGTTGTTCATGATGTTCAACAACCTCAAGGACGGGCTGCTGGTGTTCACCGGAATTCCCTTTGCATTGACCGGTGGGATCATGGCGCTATGGCTGCGGGATATTCCGCTGTCGATCTCGGCGGGCGTGGGCTTTATCGCGCTGTCGGGGGTGGCGGTGCTGAACGGGCTGGTGATGATTGCCTTCATTCGCAACCTGCGGGAAGAGGGGCGCTCATTGTCGGTGGCCATCAACGAAGGTGCCCTGACGCGCTTGCGTCCGGTGTTGATGACGGCGCTGGTGGCGTCCCTCGGGTTTATCCCCATGGCCCTGGCCACCGGCACCGGCGCCGAAGTGCAGCGCCCGTTGGCGACGGTGGTGATTGGCGGGATTATTTCATCGACGCTACTGACCCTGCTGGTACTGCCGGCGCTGTATCACTGGGCACATCGGCGTGAAGAACAGGAAGACCGCCTGATGCCTGACCAATAACCTGTGGCGAGGGAGCTTGCTCCCGCTGGGCTGCGCAGCAGCCCCAACACCGACGACCCACTTTCAGCTGAAAGAATGCGGTGGGCTTTTTAGGGTTGCTGCGCAACCCAGCGGGAGCAAGCTCCCTCGCCACAATGGTTTATTGGCAGATCGCGTCGGTATGAAGGGGAAACATCAACCGAAACACAGTGAAATCTCCGGGCTCGCTGCTGACTTCTGCCCGGCCTTGATGCAGGACCATGATCGACCGCACAATCGCCAGCCCCAGCCCGGTACCGCCTTCGGAGCGGGCGCGGCTGCTGTCGACGCGGTAGAACCGTTCGAACAGGTTCGGCAGGTGTTGCGCTTCAATCCCGGAGCCCGGGTTGCTCACCGACAGCGACACGTGCTGCCCATGGGCCTCCACCCGCAACGACACCGTGGACGCGTGCGGGGTATGACGGATGGCATTGGACAGCAAATTGGAAATCGCCCGCTGGATCATCAAGCGATCGCCTTGCACCGACGCATCCCCGTTGAGGCTCAGGGTCAGCTGCTTGTCTTCGGCGCTCAAGGCGAACAGCTCCATCACCCGGCGCGCTTCATCCGCCAGGGACACCGGCGCAAACGAAACCCGCGCCGCCGGGTGGCTGACTTGGGCCAGAAACAGCATGTCAGACACGATCCGCGCCAGGCGTTCCATCTCTTCGGTGCTGGATTCCAGCACCGCCTTGTACTCCTGTGGTGGTCGTTCCCGGGACAGCGTCACCTGGGCCTTGCCCATCAAATTGGTCAGCGGCGCCCGCAGTTCATGGGCCAGGTCATCGGAGAACTGCGACAGCTGCTGCACCCCGCCGTCCAGCCGTTGCAGCATGAAGTTGATGCCTTGGGCCAACTCGCCCAACTCCTTGGGCAAGTTATCCACAGCCAGGCGATGAGTCAGGTCCTGGGTGGTGACCTTGGCGGCCACGCGGCTGAACTGCTGCAGCGGTGCCAGCCCGCGTTGCACCACCCACCAGGCGCCGATGCCGATCAGCAGCAACAGCAGCGGCAGGGCGATCACCGTGGAGCGCAGGTAGGCACTGAGCAAGGCCTGATCGTCCATGCGGTCGAGCGACAGCAACACCCGCACGCGTTCGCCGCTGGCCAGGCGCATCAGGCTGGAGGCACTCAGCACTTGGTTGCCGTTGCTGTCGTCCCAGTTCAGGTAGCCGAGGTTTTGACGCGGCGAAAAGTCGGTCAGCAACGGTACCTGGGGTTTGGCGCCGACGCTGAGCAGCACCGCGTCATCCGGCGCGGTGCCAACGATGGTCAGGTAAAAATTGTCATGGCCCATCACTAGGTCCATCAGCGAGTGCGGGCGGGCCTGGATGGCGCGAGTGTCCAGGCCCAGGGCCAGGCTGTGCTGGATCTGCTCCATCTTGCTTTCCAGGCCCTTGCGCGCCAGGTTCTCAAGCTCGTGGGTCAGCGCCAGGTACGCCAGCGTTGCGAGCAACACCACCAGGCCCGCGCCCATCAGGCTCACCGTCAGCCCGAGGCGCATCGACAGGCTGCTGGCTCTCATTGGCGGGCCTCCAGCACATAACCCACGCCGCGAATGGTGTGGATCAGCTTGACGTCACTCTGGTCATCGACCTTGGCCCGCAAGCGGCTGATGGAGACTTCCACCACGTTGGTGTCGCAGTCGAAATTCATGTCCCAGACCAGGGAAATGATCTGCGTGCGGGTCAGCACTTCGCCGGACTGGCGCATCAACACGTGCAGCAGCGCGAACTCCTTGGTGGTCAGGTCAATGCGCCTTGTGCCGCGGTAGGCGCGGTGGCGGCGCGGGTCCAGCTCAAGGTCCGACACGCGGAAGACTTCCGGCACCGGTATATGTTCGCTGCGGCGCAACAGGGTACGCACCCGGGCCAGCAGTTCAGGAAACTCAAAGGGCTTGACCAGGTAATCATCGGCGCCCATGTCCAGGCCCTTGATCTTGTCGGTCAGCCGGCCACGGGCGGTCAGCATCATCACCCGTTGGTTGCTGTCGCGGCGCAGTTGCTCCAGCACGTCCCAGCCGTCCCTGGCCGGCAGGTTTACATCGAGAATCACCAGTTCATAGGCGTGTTGCCCGGCCAGGTGCAGGCCGTCCACGCCGCTGGCGGCACAGTCGACCACGTAGCCGCTTTCGGTCAGGCCCTGGTGCAGGTAGGCGGCCGTTTTTTGTTCGTCCTCAACCACAAGGATGCGCATGGGGGTTTACCTTTTATTGATAAGGAGAGACTGGGATTCGAATTTTGCGAAGCCTGAAGGCTGAAGTAGCTTTAGGGTCAATCAGCCAGTGTGTGACTGGTTGTTGCGCTGCAAAACCGGCGAGCAAAAAAAACGCCCCATCCGGGGCGTTAAAAATTCATCTCTTTCCAAAGGAGCTACACAAAAGCTTCAGAGATGAATGTGCTCGGTGTGCGCCGTTCAGATCGATTGTTTCAGTGCGTCGGCGGGCGCGGCCTCGGCCACGGACTGTTCACCGTGGACCTGCTGCTGTTGCTGGCGGAACTCGGCGAGAAACTGCCGGGACCGGTCGGCACCGTCGTCGGCCAAGGCGACGGTGGATGCAGCGCCGAGAAAGCTGATCAATAACACGTAGGATGGCTTCATGACTGTTCTCCAATTAAGGCGGGTGCCGTTAGTTGGGGCCAGTATATGAAGTTTAACTTAACGAGAAGGTGAGGCTCATATTACAGTTCTGACAGGCTTCTAATTGTGAACAGATGTTATTCAATTGTAGGAGCGAGCTTGCTCGCGAAGAACTTGAGGGCGCCGCGTTAAACCAGATGCCCCGCGTTATCGTTAGCGACCTTCGCGAGCAAGCTCGCTCCTACAAAGAGCGGTGTTTACAGAATCGCTAATGGATATTCGACTATCAACCGAACTTCTTCCAGGTCCGACTCAAACGCACTGGAGCGAACCGTGGCCTGGCGCAATCGCAGTGACAGGTCTTTCAAGTTGCCGCCCTGCACCACGTACTTGGCTTCGATATCCCGCTCCCAGCGGCGTTGATCGGTCAGCGGGTCGCCGGCCGCGTCCCGGCGCATGTACACCGCGTTGGCGTTGCTGTAGTCGGCGCCGGTGCCTTTGCCGTAGCGGGTCATGAACGAAAGGCCGGGAATGCCGAAGGGCTGCATGTCGAGGTTGTAGGTGAGCATCCACGAGCGTTCCTTGGGCGAGTTGAAGTCGCTGTACTGGATCGAGTTATTGAGGAAGATCGAGTCGGACATGCGCAGGTAGTCAAAGTCGTCATCACCGTTGTTGCGCTGGTGCGACACGGCCAGGCTGTGGGCCCCCACCTTGACCCCGAGCCTGGCGCTCCAGATGTTGTTATCAAACTCGCCCAGGCGTTTTTTGCCCTCGTCCACGGCCTTGTAATAGTTGAAGTCGCCAAACAGCGATACGTCCTCGTTCAGCGGGTAGCTGGCGGCGCTGCCGAAGTAGTACTGGTCCCAGGCATCCTTCAGGCGGCTGGTGTACAGGCTGACACTGAGGTGTTTGTTCACCTGGTAGTCGCCACCGGCATAGCCGATCCAGGGTGAGTCCACCTTGCCCGCATAAAAGGTCGCAAAGCCTTTGTCCATGCCGCTTTGGGTGGGCTGGCTCATGCCGTTCAGGTGCCCGGCCTGCAGGCTCAGGCCCTCGAGGCTGGTGTTTTGCGCGGTGACGCCGCGAAAGCTTTCCGGCAATACCCGCGCATCGCCATAGGCCACCACCGGGGTCAGCGGGAACACATCACCGGCCTTGATCACGGTATCCAGCAGGCGCACTTTTACCGCGCCGCCGAGCTTGCTGTAGCCATCCTCGGGGTGGTTGTCGCTGTCCACCGGCAGCACGCCGAACGAGCCCTTGCCGCCGCTGCGGCCGGTGCCGGAGTCGAGTTTCAGGCCATACATCGCAAAGGCGTCCAGGCCGAAACCCAGCGTGCCTTGAGTGAAACCGGACTCGAATTTGCCGATAAACCCCTGGGCCCAGGCTTCCGAGTAGCCATTGCCGGTGGGGCTCGACTGGCCTTTGCGGTCGTCACGGTTGAAATAGAAATTACGGGCCAGCACGTTCAGGGTGCTGCCTTCGATAAAACCTTCGGGTTTGTCTTCCACGGCCATGCCTGAAAGCGGTGCAAGGCCCGCCAGGGCGGCAATCATGGAAACGGAAAGTGTGCGGTGAGTGTTCATGTAGCGCTCCTCGGTTTTGGCAGCTATTAGCTTCTTATCGATGGGGCATTCTTGTTGTGGTGTTGCCCGCGCTGATAGTTGCAAACACGAGATAACGACGGGGTGGCGCGCAGATTACAATTTTGGAATTTCAATAAAAGATAACGAATAAGTAATCTTTCGGTGAACTTTACGACAGGCTTGGTTAGTTACCCTTGCTCTGAACTTTTAATTCAATAAGTCAGACGAGGAAGCCCTCATGAACACCCTGAAAACCACGGTTGCGGCACTGGCCCTGATCTTTTCCGTCGGCGCGATGGCTGAAGGCGGAGGTGATCGCACCTTCGCCCAGTTGATGCAAAACAATGAGCAAGCCATGGCCGCCTACGCCGCGAAAAAGGGCCTGCCTGCGCCCGTCGTCCAGACCTATCGCTATGGTATGAACCTGGACATTGCCAAGGTGGTCAACGTGACGCCGCCGATCCGTTCGTGCAACGCAGTGCCGTCGCGCATGACCTACGAAGACTCCACCGGCAAGCTCAATACTGTCCAATACCAGGTCATGGGCATCTGCCGTAATAACGGCAGTTAAGGGATCCAAAAATATAATTGAGCAACGGGCTAAAGCGCTCTTAAGAAAACGCCGGCAGCGCCGATGCAGGTCAGATCCCGTCCTTACTTGCCCACCGGTGCCTCCATGTTCAACACCCGTCTCAAGCAGGAGCTGTCGGCTCTTCGCGAAGAATTATCAAGCTTGCAGCAGGTTAAGGAGAGCCTGGACAGTGAAATGATGACCCTGACACTGGATCCCGAAGGGCGCATCGAGTCGGTCAATGCCATCTTTCTTCAGGAGATGGGTTACCAGGCAAGCCAGCTACAAGGTCGCTTGATCGACGATATAGTGCCGGCGCACGTCAAGCAGGACACGTTTCAACTGCGTTTCAAAAACGCCCTGGTGCGTGGCGAGCACTTCGCCGGTACCGTGCGCCTGACCCGGGGCAACGGCGATGAGGCGTGGCTGCGCTCCATCGTGCAGCCGGTGCGCAGTTCGGACGGACGCATCAAGCATTTTTCGGTGTACTCCAGCGACCTGACGCGCACCATCGAGGCGTCTCGTGAACACGAAAACCTGATCACTGCGCTGGTGCGCTCCACGGCGGTGATCGAGTTTGACCTCAACGGCAATGTGCTGACGGCCAATGACCGTTTCCTCAACGGCATGGGTTACAGCCTGGCGCAGATCCAGGGCAAACATCACCGGATATTCTGTGAGTCGCAAGACGCCAACAGCGCCGAGTATCAGCAGTTCTGGAAGCGCCTGAACGCGGGTGAATTCGTCGCCGGCCGCTTCAAACGCGTGGACAGCCACGGGCGCGTGGTGTGGCTGGAAGCCTCGTACAACCCGGTGCTCGACGCCAATGAGCAATTGTACAAAGTGGTCAAGTTCGCCACGGTGATCACCGACCAAGTCAATCAGGAACAAGCCGTGGCCGAAGCGGCCAACATCGCCTACAGCACCTCGCTGCAAACCGACAGCAGCGCCCAGCGCGGCACCACCGTGGTCACCCAGGCGGTGGACGTGATGCGCGACCTGGCCAAGCACATGCAACAGGCGGGCGAGGGCATTGAAGCGCTGAACGCCCAGTCGCAGGTGATTGGCAGCATCGTCAAGACCATCAGTGGGATCGCCGAACAGACCAACCTGCTGGCCCTCAACGCCGCCATCGAAGCCGCCCGCGCCGGTGAGCAAGGTCGTGGTTTTGCGGTGGTGGCCGATGAGGTTCGGCAACTGGCGTCGCGTACCAGCAAGGCCACCGAGGAAATCGTCGGCGTGGTGCGCCAGAACCAGGACATGGCCCGCGACGCGGTGGCGCTGATGACCGACGGCCGCCTGCAAGCCGAGCAAGGCCTGGCCCTGGCCGCCGAGGCGGGCACGGTGATCGTCGAGATCCAGGACGGTGCACAGAAGGTGGTCAGCGCGGTGGGGCAATTCGCCAATCAACTGAGCAGCTAGTTGCCGGGGCTCATGCTTGAGGTATCGTAGGTTTTTTTTTCCGAGCCTTTCGTCCATGAGCCCTAACCATCGCCGTCCCGTCCCGCTGTCCAAGGCCTACCGCTTGCTCAACCACGGCCCTACCGTGCTGGTCAGCGCTGCGCACAACGGCCAGCGCAACATCATGGCCGCTGCCTGGGCCATGCCGCTGGATTTCGAACCGCCCAAAGTCGCCGTCGTGCTGGACAAAGCCACCTGGACCCGGCAACTGCTGGAAGGCGCCGGCACCTTTGTGCTCAACGTACCGTGTGCGGCCCAGGCCGATATCGTGCAGACCGTGGGTAATACCACCGGCAGCGAGACCGACAAGTTCGCAGCCTATGGCTTGCAGACGTTCAGTGGCGAACACACGGATGCGCCGATGCTGGAAGGGTGCGTAGCCTGGCTGGAATGCCGCTTGCTGCCCGAGCCGCATAACCAGCAGACCTATGATTTATTCCTGGCTGAAGTGGTGGCCGCCGAGGCGGATGAGCGAGTATTCAGTGAAGGTCGCTGGCATTTTGAAGGGCACGACGCACTGCGTACCTTGCACCATGTGGCGGGTGGGCATTTCTTGACGATTGGCGAGCCTATTGATGGGCGACAGCTTTAAGCCGACTCCCGGCTGCTTTTGTGGCGAGGGAGCTTGCTGTGGCGAGGGAGCTTGCTCCCGCTGGAGTGCGAAGCGCTCCCAGGATTTTGGGGCCGCTGCGCAGCCCAGCGGGAGCAAGCTCCCTCGCCACAAAAGCGCCCTCACCACCTTGGTTGTGTTACCACTGCGCCTTGCTTAGCGCCTCGGCAAACGCCATCAACTTCGGCGAGTACTGCCGCGAGGGTGGATACACCAACGAGATCGCCCGACTGCGCCCGGCAAAATCCTCCAGCAAGGGCACCAGGCGCCCGGCCGCCAAATCTTCCCGCACCGCAAAATCCATCACCTGGGCGATGCCAAACCCGCCCACCGCGCCGTCCACCAGCGCGTCGCCGATATCAAAGATCAGCCTTCCTTCGACGCTTACGTCCTGCACCTTGCCATCGAGCATGAATTGCCAGTCCACCAGCCGGCTGGTGCGCAGGTTGCGCACGGTCAGGCAGTTGTGGTCCTTGAGTTCATCGACGGTCTGCGGCGTACCAAAACGCGCGAGATACGCCGGGGCGGCGACGGTGATCCAGCACAACGGCGGCAGCGCCCGGGCGATCAGGCGCTGGTCCTGGATATCGCCGGTGCGCAGCAAGGCGTCAAAGCCTTCGTCGACAATGTCCACCAGGCGGTCGGTCATCACCGCTTCAATGCGCAGGTCGGGGTATTGCAGGGTTAGTTCGCCGATCACCGGCATCACCACCTTGCGGCCAAACAACGACGGTGTGCTGATCTTTAGCAGGCCGGACGGCGAACTGCGGCGGTCGAGCATCTGGCGCTCGGCTTCGGCCAGCTCTGCCAGCAGCGGTGCACTGCGTTCATACAGCATCTGCCCGTCGGGCGTGAGGCTCACACTGCGGGTATTGCGTTGCAGCAGGCGCACGCCCAGCTGGTTTTCCAGCCGGGAAATGGCCCGGGACAAGCCGGATTGGGTGAGGCCCAAGTCCCCGGCGGCGCGCGTGAAGCTGCGGGTTTCAGCGACGCGAACCAATAGGCGAACAGCGTTCAGATCCATGATTAAAGTCATTACTGAAAGAGTGATAGGGCTATTTATCATCTGTTGAGCATGAAAGACACTGGCGCCTCTCATTTTCTGGCAGGACGCTGTGATGTCTTTCTCTCGACCCTCAGGCTGGATGCTGTTGTTGCTGGCCACCGCGCAACTGATCATCGCCCTGGACGCGACCATTGTGTTTGTGGCGCTGCCGCAGATCGGCAGCCACCTGGGGTTTTCCGCCCAGCAATTGCAGTGGGTGGTCAGCGCCTACAGCGTAGCGTTCGGTGGCTTCCTGCTGTTGGGCGGCCGGGCGGCGGACCTGTTGGGCAAGCGGCGCTTGTACATCCTCGGCCAGTCGTTGTACGCGCTGTCATCCCTGGCGGCGGTGCTCGGCGGCAGCGCCTTGCTGCTGGTGCTGGCCCGGGCGGTGCAGGGCGTGGGCGGGGCGCTGTTGTTCCCGGCCACGCTGGCGCTGATCAATACCCACTACGCCGAAGGGCCGGCACGCAATCGGGCGTTTGCGGTATGGAGCGCGGCGTCGGCGGCGGGGCTGGCGTTGGGTGCGTTGCTCGGCGGCGTGCTGACCCAGGCCTGGGGCTGGGAAGCGGTCTTCCTGGTGAACGTGCCCTTGGCCGGCGCCTGCGCCCTGGCGGCGCGCTACTGGATACCCGCCGATGGCGAGCGGGCCCGTGGGCGCAAGTTTGATATCAGCGGCGCGCTGACCGTGACGGTGGGCGGCACGTTGCTGGTGTTTTCCCTGGTGCAGGGGCCGGAGTGGGGCTGGGCGGCGCCGTCGACCCTCGGCTGCATGGCCTTGGCGCTGGCCCTGCTCGGGCTGTTTGCCTGGATCGAGCACCGGGGCCGTGATCCCTTGATGCCGCTTCGGCTGTTGGGCTATCGCGAGTTGCGCATGGCCATGGTGTTGACGGCGGTGTTCATGAGCAGCTTTGGGGTGCAGTACTACTTCCTGGCGGTGTATTACCAGCAGGTCTACGGCTACAGCGTATTGCAGGCGGGGCTGGCGTTTTTGCCGGCAACCCTGGTGTGCACCGGCGGCATCTGGCTGGCGGAGCGTTCGTTGGCGCGCCTGGGCTTGCGCACCACACTGGTCAGCGGCCAGTTGGCGGGGGCGGTGGGCATCGCCCTGGTGTGCGTGGCGTTGCCGACGGGGGCGGGGTTTTGGTCGCTGCTGCCGGGGATTTTTATCCTGAGTATCGGCCAGGGCATGACCTGGACGGCAATGTGGGTGGCTGCCGGGTTGGGCATTCGGCCAGGAGAGCAAGGTGTGGCGGCGGGCATGGCGTCCACCAGCCAGCAGATCGGCGGCGCGTTGGGGCTGGCGTTGCTGGTGTCATTGGCGAATGCCGGCGGGTCGACGGGTGCGGCGCAGGCAGGTGGGATCGAACTGGCGTTGTGGTGGAGCGCGGCGATTGCCCTGGCGGGTGCGGTTTTGGCGTTGGCGCTAAAAGAGCGGGCTCCAGAGTCGAATGCGATCTCGGCAGTGACATAGTTCAACTGTGGGAGCTGGCTTGCCTGCGATGGCGGAGTGTCAGTCAGTCATTTATTCGCTGACCCACCGCTATCGCAGGCAAGCCAGCTCCCACAGGTTGATCGCGTTTCAAGGCGGGATTTTCAGCGCCCGAGCATCTTCACCCAGCGCGACGGCGGCATGCCGAAGGTGCTGCGAAACTGGCGGGTCATGTGGCTCTGGTCGGTGAAACCGGCAGTCAGCGCCGCATCCACCAGTGACTGGCCCTGGCCCAGCAGGCTGCGCACCAGGTCCAGGCGGCGCATGGTCAGGTAGCGATACGGGCTGGTGCCAAATAACAATCGAAAATCCCGCGACAACGCCCAGCGGTCGCGGTTGGCGTATTCCGCCATTTCATCGAGGGTGATCGGGCGGCCCAGGGCGCTGTGGATAAACTCCCGGGCGCGCTCGGCGGCGCGGTAGTCGAAGGTCTTGCGGTTCACCGTGATGCCCGAGGCATTGTTCAGCGCCTGGGCCAGGTCGAACATCGCGTCCTGTTCCTGCAACGGGTCGATCGGGCAATCCAGGCTTTGCAGCAAGACTTCGCTGGCGCGGTAAAGCCACGGGTCGCTGGACAGCCCGCCGGGGATAAACGGCAACGGCTTGCCGCCGAGCACCTGCTGAATCAGCGCCGGCTCCACGTAAATCATCCGGTATTTGAAGCCTTCCTCGCTGCCGGCCCACCCGTCATGCACTTCGTCGGGATGGATCACCATGGTCCGCCCCGGCAGGCTGTGGGTCATGCCGCCGCGGTAGTGAAAGCTTTGCACGCCGAACAAGGTCCGGCCGATGGCGTAGGTGTCGTGGCGATGAGGGTCGAAGCCAAACCCGGCAAAATACGCCTCGATACGCTCCAGGCCACTGGCGTGGGGCGCGCGGTGCAGCCAGTCGATATTGGTCGCCATGATGAGGTGTCGTGCAAAGAGGTGGAAATACGGTACCCCAGTCTGAATCCGCTGTCTGCCGGGGTCTTGTACGATTGTGCGCGGGCGGGTGCCGGGCCTATGATCCTCAATCGTTCACTGCCTTGGCGGAGCCTTATATGGAATTGTTCAACCCGGCCTACGCGGCACCGTTGCTGTCGCTGGCTTTGTTGTGGACGGTCGCTGTGGTCACGCCCGGCCCCAACTTCTTCAACACCGCGCAACTGGCCGCCAGTTGCTCACGCCGCCACGGCGTGGTGGCGTCCGCAGGCGTGGCCACCGGCACCGTGATGTGGGGCCTGGCAGGCGGTTTGGGGATCAAGTCGTTGTTCACCGCCGCGCCCATGCTGTACCTGGCGTTCAAGATCATCGGCGGCTGCTACCTGATTTACCTGGGGTTGAAACTGTTCCGGCGCTCGGCACCGGCCATGGGCCAGAACCTGTTGCCCGATGAACCGCGTCGCTCGCTGTTCTCGGCCTGGCGCCTGGGCTTGCTGGGCAACCTGTCCAACCCCAAGGCGGCGTTGTTCGTCGCGACGATCTTTGCGTCCACCATGCCGCCGTCACCCTCGCCGATGCTGCTGACCCTGGCCGTGATCACCATGGCGACACTGTCATTCAGTTGGTATTCCTGCGTGGCACTGGTGTTTTCCAGCGAGCGTATGGCCAGCGCCTACAGCCGCTCGCGCAAGTGGCTGGACCGGTTTGCCGGTGGTTGTTATGTGCTGTTCGGGGCCACGCTGGTAGCGAATCGCTGACGGCTCATGGTAAGAAGCCTTACTTTCAAACGTGAGGCCGATCATGAGCAAGCTGCGGGTAGGGATTATTTTTGGTGGCCGTTCGGCCGAGCACGAAGTGTCGCTGCAATCGGCGCGCAACATCGTCGATGCACTGGACCGTTCGCGCTTCGAGCCGATCCTGATCGGCATCGACAAGGCCGGCCACTGGCACCTTAATGACACCTCGGGCTTTCTGCTCAACGAGGAAAATCCGGCGCTGATCGCCCTCAATCAATCCAACCGGGAACTGGCCGTGGTGCCGGGCAAGGCCAGCCAGCAACTGGTGGAAACCGCCGGCCAGGCCGCCCTGGAACACGTCGATGTGATCTTCCCGATCGTCCACGGCACCCTCGGCGAGGATGGCTGCCTGCAAGGCCTGCTGCGCATGGCCGACTTGCCGTTTGTCGGCTCCGACGTGCTGGGTTCGGCGGTGTGCATGGACAAGGACATCAGCAAACGCCTGCTGCGCGATGCCGGGATTGCCGTGACGCCGTTCATCACCCTCAACCGTCGCACGGCGGCGCGTACCACCTTCGAACAAGCCCGGCAGAAACTCGGAGTACCGATGTTCGTGAAACCGGCGAACCAGGGTTCATCCGTGGGCGTGAGCAAGGTGAGCAGCGAGGCTGAATATCAGGCCGCCGTAGAACTGGCCCTCGGGTTTGATGAAAAGGTACTGGTGGAATCGGCAGTAAAAGGCCGGGAAATCGAATGCGCCGTGTTGGGCAACGAGAATCCCATCGCCAGTGGTTGCGGCGAGATCGTGGTGCGCGACGGCTTCTACTCCTACGACAGCAAATACATCGATGACCAGGCGGCCCAGGTGGTGGTGCCGGCGGACATCAGTGTTGAAGACAGCGAGCGCATTCGCGCCTTGGCCATCGAAGCGTTTGAGACGTTGGGCTGTGCCGGGCTGGCGCGGGTGGATGTGTTTCTGACGGACGAGGGCGAGGTGCTGATCAACGAGATCAACTCGCTGCCGGGTTTTACCCGTATCAGCATGTACCCCAAGTTGTGGCAGGCGGCGGGCATGAGCTACAGCGAGCTGGTGAGCCGATTGATCGAGCTGGCGCTGGAGCGGCATGCGGGGCGTAAGGGGCTGAAGATCAGCCGGTGATTTTTGCGGGTTTAGATTTGGACGGGCCGGAATGCTGTACCTGCCCATACCGGCCAGTTTTGATGTCCACAATTGCAGCGAGTAGTTCCTCGCCGATGTTGCGTTTGGCGTCGCGTTTTTTAAGTCGGTACTTGGTGAGCGGCATAAGGGCTTGCCTTCGGTTTTTTTGCGAAGGATCTTCGCAATTTGCATGATCAGCAAGACCAACTTTGTTACCGATCGAGGATCGGTTTGGGAATCTGACGAAACCTTTTCATGAGTGAGATCCCATTGTGGCGAGGGAGCTTGCTCCCGTTGGGCTGCGCAGCAGCCCTGAAACTGGGTACGGTGCTCTTCCTGAAAAAACGCATCAGCTCATTCTGGGGGCGCTTCGCACCCCAGCGGGAGCAAGCTCCCTCGCCACAAATTGAGTGTTGCCGGAGACGGTGTTGTTATAGGTCGCTTTATCGTTGTGCTTTTCGCGAAATCCACGAATACAGCAACGTCTTCCTTTCCGTGCTGTCATGGGTCCTTCGGCGATAACTCGCAAACGCCGGCGAGGTGCAATACGTACACACCTCACTCACCTCGACCTGTTCACGCCTGATTCCCGCCGCCTCCAGCAAGATCAGCGCATAACGGCTCAAATCAAACCACGCACTCAAGGCCTGCCTGGGTTCTGGCGGCTGAATCTCCGGTGCCAACAACGGCCCCGGCTGCTCGAACGTCCACGGCGCATTCCCGTCCGGCCATAAGTGACCCTGGCTCGCCTGCAACTGCGCGACAAACTCGCCGCTCACCTCATAGCAACACGGCTTGATCGACGGCCCGATCGCAACCCGCAATTGGTCCAGCGCCACGCCCTCGGCGGTAAACCGTTGCATGGCATTGGCGATAATCCCGCCTTGAAGCCCCTTCCAGCCACCATGAATTGCCGCGACAAAATCTCCGCTCTCCGAGGCCATCAGCAGCGGTAAACAGTCGGCCGTGATCACCGCGATCGGCCGCACATCCCGGCTGAAAACCCCATCGGCTTCAACCGTATTGGCGACCAGCTCCGGGCGCCATTCAATGGTCGTGGCGCTGTGCACCTGCTTGCAGATGAACACCTCGTCAGGCCGCAACGGGTCGTCAATCGAACAGAACCCATGGTCGACGCCCACCAGGGCGCCGAGGTTATTTGCCTTATGCACGCGCAGTTCTCCGGTGAGTCACATCAATCCCCGAGGGCCTCGCCTTCACGACGTGGGTCCGCCCCGCCGATCAGCGACACCTTGCCCTGGGCGTCTCGCACCCGAACGATTGCCTGGGCGCCGCTGGTCATGTCGATTTCACTCAGGGCGTGGCCCTTGTCCTTCAGCGCCTGTTTCAACGGCGCACTGAACAAGCCGGCTTCCAGCTCGGTAGCGCCGTTGCGGCTGCCGAAGTTGGGCAGGCCGACGGCGGCTTGCGGGTCGAGGTTCCAGTCGAGCATGGCCACCAGGGATTTGCTCACATATTCGATGATCTGTGATCCGCCCGGTGAACCGACCGTGGCCACCAGCTCGCCGCTCTGGCGATCAAACACCAGCGTCGGTGCCATCGACGAACGCGGGCGTTTGCCTGGCTCAATCCGGTTGGCCACCGGCTGGCCGTTCTCTTCGGGAATGAACGAGAAGTCGGTCATCTGGTTATTCAGCAAAAAACCCTGGACCATCACATGGGAACCGAATGCGGACTCCACGGTAGTGGTCATCGACACCGCGCCACCCACGTCATCCACCGCCACCACTTGCGAGGTGGAAATGCGCAGTGGCGAGCGATCCGGCGCGTAGGCCACTTGAATTCCGGCAGGCTTACCCGGCTTGGCGACGCCCATGCTGCGTTCACCAATCAGCGCCGCGCGGCCGGCCAGGTAATCCGGTGCGACCAGCCCGGCAACCGGCACCGGCACGTAGTCGGAGTCGGCCACGTACTGGGCGCGGTCGGCATAGGCCAGGCGGTCGGCTTCAGCGATCAGGTGCACCGCTTCGGGTACCGGCTCCAGGCCTGCCGGGGAGTCGTTTTTCACCGGCTTCAACGGCGCCAACGCCAGGCGCGGGTCGCGGGCTTCCAGGGCCTGCAAGGTGCCGAGGATCTGCGCGATGGCGATCCCGCCCGACGACGGTGGCGGCATGCCGCAGACTTTCCAGCGTTTGTAGTCGGTGCACAACGGTGCCCGCTCAACCGCGCTGTAACCTTTGAGGTCGGTCAGCGTCAGGCTGCCGGCGTTGCTGTTGCCCTGCACCTTGCGGGATATTTCTTCGGCAATCGGGCCGTGGTACAGCGCGTCCGGCCCTTCCTTGGCGATGCGCTTGAAGACGTTGGCCAGCGCCGGGTTTTTCAGCAGCGTACCGGTGGCCTTGGGGCTGCCGTCGGCGTTCAGGAAGTAGGCGGTCATTTCCGGCGAGCGGGTGATATAGCGGTCGGCGGCGATCAGGCTGTGCAGGCGCGCCGAGATCGGGAAGCCCTGTTCGGCCAGGCGAATGGCCGGCTCGAACAGCGTTGCCCATTGCAGGTGGCCGGTCTTTTTGTGGGCCATCTCCAGGGCGCGCAACACGCCGGGCGTTGCCACCGAGCGCCCGCCAATCTGAGCCTGGGGGAACGCCATCGGCGTGCCGTCGGCGTTGAGGAACAACCGCTCAGTGGCGCCTGCCGGTGCGGTTTCACGCCCGTCATAGGCATGCACCTGCTTGCCGTCCCACAGCATGATGAACGCGCCGCCACCGATCCCGGAAGACTGCGGTTCCACCAGGGTCAGCACGGCTTGCATGGCAATCGCCGCATCGATGGCCGAGCCGCCCTTGCGCAGGATCTCCCGCCCGGCTTCGGCGGCCAGCGGGTTGGCGGCGGCGGCCATATGACGTTCGGCGTGGCGGGCGCTCATGTCGGTGCGGTAGCCCGAGCCGAGTTCCGGAGCGGGCGGCAGTTCAGGCGCGGTGGCGCTGTGGCAGGCGGCAAGGGTGAGGGCGACGGTAATCAGTGAGAGGGTGGTAAGGCGTTGACGGGGGAAAATCGAAAGCACGCGATGACTCCGTTCATTTGAGAATGATCTGTTGTCCGTGCAGGTGAATGTACATCAGTGGTTTGGAGGAGGGGAGCTTGAATGGGTTTTCAGGCCCGACTGGGGTGATGAGAGGCTTGTTGTGGCGAGGGGGCTTGCCCCCCGTTGGGCTGCGAAGCGGCCCCAGAAAGCAGGAGCGCTGCGCACTCCAACGGGGGGCAAGCCCCCTCGCCCCCCATCACCACGTGTATTTAACGCTGGTCAGCAACGTACGCCGCAGCCCCGGGTAACACTCATAGGTGTCATCACAGGTCGCCACATACTCGGTGTCCAGCAGGTTCTGGGCATTCACCGAGACCGTCACGTTCTTGTTGATCGGGTAGCTCACGCCCGCGTCGAACAGGGTGTAGTTGTCGATGTGATAAGTGTTGCCGTTATCGCCATACAAGGCCCCGGTGTACCGCGCGCCGCCGCCCAGGCTCAGGCCGTTGAGCGCCGTGTCGTGGAAGGTGTAGTTCAGCCACGTCGACGCCATGTGCTTGGGCACGTTGGCCGGGCGGTTGCCTTCATCGCCACGGTTGCTCTTGGTGATTTCAGCGTGGGTGTAGGTGTATGAGGCGATCAGGTCCCAATTCTGGTCGAGGCGGGCCTTGATCTCGGCTTCGATGCCTTTCGATTGCTGCTCGCCCGAGGCCACGGTGAAGCCGGTGTTCACACCGCCGACAATCTCGTTGGTCAGCACATTGGTCTTGGTCAGGTCGTAGGCCGCCAGGGTCATCAGGATGGCGTCGGTGGGCTGGTACTTCACGCCCATTTCCCACTGGTGGGCCATGCTCGGGTCGAAGGCGCTGCCATTGCGGTCCGTGCCGGTGTTGGGGGTGAATGACTCGGCGTAGCTGACGTACGGCGCCAGGCCGAACTCGGTGAGGTAGGTCAGGCCCACGCGGCCGGTGAAGGCGTTGTCTTTCTGGTTGGTGGATGCACCCACGTGGTTGTCCAGCGCGTTGCGCACGTAGTCATAACGGCCGCCGGCGGTGAGGATCCAGTGGTCGTCAAACTTGATCTGGTCCTGCAGGTAACCGCCCACTTGCTCGATGGTCTGGTCGTAGTCGATCGAGCTCAAGCTGTTGGCGGAGGTGGGCCGGGTGATGTCCTTGCCATACTGCGGGTCGTAGAGGTTCAGGTTCGGTGCGAGGGTGCGCCAGCGGGTGATATCGGCGTCTTGCCAAGTGTAGTCCAAGCCCATCAGCAGCTTGTGGGTCAGCGGGCCGGTGGTGAAGTCGGCCTGCAATTGGTTGTCGAGGTTGAAGGTGTCCATGTGCTGGTCGAAGCGGTCGGCGATGCGCGTCACGTTGCCGGTGCTGGTGTTGACGGCGGCGGGCAGCAGGTTCTGGAAGATCACGTCGACCTGGCCGTAGCGTGCGTTCTGGCGGAATTCCCAGGTGTCATTCAGGCGATGGCGGAACTCGTAGCCCAGGCTGTATTGCTCCTGGTCCAGGTGGTTGAAGCTGTGGTCGCCCATCAAGATGTTGGTGGTGTGGCCGTTGGGCGTGCTGTAGGCAAACAGCGAGCCGCCGTTGTGGTCACGCAGGAAATCGGTGAGCACCGTCAGGCTGGTGTCTTCGTCCGGTGTCCAGGTGAAGGAAGGCGCGATGTACAGACGGTCGTCCTTCAGCTCGTGGCCGTCGGCGTATTCGACCTGGGTGTCGGCATCGCGGGCCAGGCCGACCACGCGGTACAGCAGGTGTTGGTCGTCATCCAGCGCGCCGCCGATGTCGAACTGGCCCTGCATTCGATCATGGTTGCCGCCGGTGAGCTGCACCTCGTTGACGTGGTTGGCCTCGGGCTTCTTGCTCACGCGGTTGATGATGCCGCCCGCGTCGCCCTGGCCGAACAGGCTGGAGGCCGGGCCGCGTACCACGTCGATGCGGTCGAAGGCGTAAGGCTCGCTGCGGAAAAACGCATAGCTGTTGTTCTGCTGGCGCAGGCCGTTGAGGTAGTCGCTGCTGGCCTGGCCGTTGAAGCCTCGGATGTACAGCCAGTCAAAACCCTTGGGGTCCAGGCCGTAGGCTTCGACCTTGACGCCCGGCACATAGCGCAACGCATCGGTGACGGTCTGCGCACCCTGGGCCTGCATCTGCTGGCGGGTGATCACCGAGACCGACTGCGGGATTTCGATGATCGGCGTGTCGGTCTTCGACCCGCTGCTGCTGCGGGTGGCGACGTAGCCTTCCATCGGGCCGGAGGCGGGTTCAGTGGCTTTACCGGAGATGCTGGTGGGGTCCAGTTGCACCGTGCCGTCCACCCTCGGGATCAGCGAGTAGCTGCCATTGCTCAGCAACACGGCCTGCAATTGGCTGCCGGCCAGCAGTTGGCGCAGACCTGAGTCCACGGTGTAGCGGCCATGCAAACCGGCAGATTGTTGCCCTTGGGCCGCACCGGGTTCGAAAGAAATATTCACCCCCGCGGTGGCGGCGAACTGTGCCAGCGCGCTGTTCACGGAACCGGCGGGAATATCGAACTGACTTTCAGCGGCGCCCTGGGCCCAGGCTGCCGGGGCAATCGCCGCAGTCGCCAGCGCCATGCCGAGTGCAGCCCGGCGTAGGGCGCGGGGCAGGCTGGCGGGTGGGGTTTCAATCATCGGGGTGTGCGCGGACATGCGGTTTCCTTTCGCCCTGTGGCAGTGGTGGTGGCGTCGGTGGCGCCTCTATCTACCAAGTCGAACGAGAATCAGAATCAACAACCCCTCGCCGAGATTTATTTTTGGGCGGGCCTTCAAGCGGGTTCCACGCGGGTCCAGTAGCGGCTGAATTGGCGCACGCGCACCGGCAGGGTGGAAGTCAGGTTTTCGAGGATGGTGTCGGTGTTGGCCAACTGAAACGCCCCCGAAATACGCATCGCTGCCACCGTCGGGTCGCAGGCAAGGTGACCGGGACGGTAGCGTTGCAATTCACTGATGAAATCCCCCAGTCGCCAGTCATTTACTACCAGCATGCCGTGGGTCCAGGCGTCGGCTTGTTGGCTTGCCGGTTGCACGTTGCCGGCCGCGTCTTCACTGAACGCCAGCTGCTGGCCGGCCTCCACCCGCACCGTGGGGCTCAGGTGGGCGGTGCGCACTTCTACGGCATGTTCCAGCACGCAGACGTGGGTGCGATCGGCTGCACTGCGCACGATGAACCGCGTGCCCAGGGCGCGGATACTGCCTTCGCGGGTGTGCACCACGAACGGCCGGGCCTGTGTGTCGCGGGCGGTGTCGATGAGGATTTCACCGCTGAGCAATTGCACTTCCCGCAGGTGCGGGCTGTAACTGATATTCACCGCGGTGGCCGTGTTCAACTGCAATTGACTGCCGTCGTCCAGGCGCAAGCGGCGGTGCTCCCCGGTGGCGGTGCGCTGGTCGGCCATCAGCGACGGCAGCGGGGTGGTACGCCATGCCAACGCGCCCGTGCCGCCCGCCGCCACTAGCAGCGACAGCACCTTAAGCACTTCACGCCGCTTGGCGCGGGCACTGCTGAGCGTAGGGCGTGCGATGCCCGGGCCGACGCGCTCAAAGCGCTCCTGCAAACGGGTCAGCCGCTCCCATGCCTGGCGGTGACGCGGGTCACCGTCGAGCCAGCGCCGATGGGCTTCACGGGTGGTGTCATCCAGCTCGTCGCAACGCAGGTCCACGTACCAGCGTGCGGCCGCTTCGAGGGTCGCATGATCCAGTGCCACGGCTTACTCCTCGGCTGCCAGCAAGCAATGCATCAGGGCGCGCACCGCATGTTTCTTCACGGTGTTGACCGACACCTTCAACTGCCGCCCGATCTCCACGTAGCTCAAGCCATCGAGTTGGGCCATCAGGAAAATCTCCCGGGTGCGACCGCCGAGGCCGTCGAGCAAGCGGTCGATTTCCACCAGGGTTTCGATGATCAGCAGGCGGGTTTCAGGCGAGATATCCAGCGCTTCGGGGCGGGCGGCCAGGGTTTCCAGATAGGCCTGCTCCAGTGCGCGACGGCGGAACATGTCGATCATCAGGCTGCGGGCGATGGTGCTCAGGTACGCGCGGGGCTCGCGCAACGGTTGCGTGGAGCGTTGGGTCAGCACCCGCACGAAGGTGTCCTGGGCCAGGTCCGCCGCGTGGTCGACGCAACCCAGGCGTTTGCGCAGCCACCCGCAGAGCCAGCGATGGTGGTCTGCATACAGGGTTTGCACGATGTGTTGCTCGCAGGGCATGGCGTAAACCCGAAACATGTTTGTTTGATAATGAATCTCATCTTCATCGCTGCGCCGCTATTTGGCAAGTGCGCGCCAGTTGATTTGCATATGGTTGTGCGATACAACTAAATATCCATCTCTTCAGGCAAAGGCTTTTCCCGTGAACCGTTCCCGGCCAGACCTTATCGATCAGATCCGCTGCGCCTCGCGTCTTATGGTGCGAGAGCTGGGTTTTATGCAGCCGAAGTTGGCGGCCAGCCGTTATCCACCGTCATCGGTGCACACCCTCGTCGAAATAGGCGAGCGTGGACCGCTGACGGCGGCGGAGCTGGTCACGTTGCTGGGGCTGGAAAAATCGTCAGTGAGCCGCATGGTGCGCAAGCTGATCGAGGCCGGCGAGCTGGAAGAGTTTGCCAACGAGGACGACGCCCGCTCGAAAAAACTGCGGCTCACCGCGCGAGGCCAGCACACCCGGGGTGACATCGAAGCCTTTGCCCGGCGGCAGGTGGGCGAGGCGATTGCTGACCTGTCCAGCGAACAGCAACAGGCCGTCAGCCGCGGGCTGGATCAATACGCCGGTGCCCTGCACACCCAACGCACCGGTGCCCGGCAACCCAGGCCTTACAGAATTGCCCGTGGCTACCGCCCGGGCGTGATCGGGCGCATCGCGCAGATGCACGCCGAGTACTACGCCAAACATGCGAATTTTGGCCAGCCGTTCGAAAGCCTGGTGGCAGCGGACATGGCCGAGTTGATGGGGCGCCTGGCCAACCCGCGCAACGACGTGTGGGCGGTGCTGGATGGCACGCAGATTGTGGGTTCGATCGCCATTGATGGCGAGGGCGAAAACGGCGAGGCGATCTTGCGCTGCTTCATCCTGGACCCGTCGGCCCACGGTCAGGGTGTGGGTAAACGGCTGCTGAAAGAGGCGCTGGATTTTTGTGACGAACACCGGTTCCCGGCGGTGCGGCTGTGGACGTTCAAAGGCCTGGATGTGGCGCGCACGCTGTATGAACAGGCGGGCTTTGTGCTGGCGTCCGAGCAGGAAGGGCAGCAGTGGGGCACGTCGGTGGTGGAGCAGTGTTTTGTGCGCCAAGGGGTTTGACGCAACAGCGCCAGGGTGGCACGGTCTACAACGACGAGAGCGACCCGCAACTACCCGGCTTTGCCAGGAGGTTGTATAAAGGCCCCCACCACGGGCTGTATCGTGTGCAGCCATCCCGTGAACGGTTGCTTGTCCCGCAGGTTTCTTGCGAAACCCAACACCCCCTCTGGTTTCACCGGTTGCGCGTTAATCGCCAGCCACGTTCCCACTCCAAGGACTGGAATTTCCATGCGTGCTTTACCGCTGATTACCCTAGTGACCGCCCTCCTGCTGGGCGGCTGCAGCATCCCGTACCAAACCCCTCAAGCCCGCGCCCAGATAGAGCAAGACCTGGGGGTTTCCGGCAGTGACATCATCGACATCTCCTACACCAACTTCTGCAAACTGAAGTACGGCGACGAGGCGATCTGCCATGCCGAGCAAGGCTTGGCGGTGCTGACGCGCAAAGGGCTGATCCTGAGCAAGTATCAGAGTGGCCGGCATGTGCCTGCGTATTCCCTGAAAACCGCTGAAGTACTGTGCGGCCATACCGCCACCTCGCGGGAAGCGGCGGAAGCGCTGAACATGTTTACGGCGGACTCCAACTTTGTGCTGCTGCCGCTGGATGCAGACAAACACTGGAATGGCGCGATGCACCGGGAGATGGTGGATTATTTGTTGGCCAATGGTCAGCCACTGTTGATCGGTGCTGGCGCGAAAGCCGTCAGGCCGAGCGGGAAGAAGAAGTACGCAGGCGGCATGATTCCGGGGACGAAGATTCCGTACTTCACGGAGTTTGAGTATTCGGAGTTGGTGAATCCCTGTCCGGGTGCCGTAAGCGACGTCGCCCAGGGCCACTGAGTGGTTTAACTGTCTTTGGGGTTGATCAGGGCGGTCAATACATGGTCGGCCCACACCCCGTTGATCTTGAGATACGCCCGCGCTTCACCCTCCCGCTCAAAACCCAGCCGTGCCAACAGGCGCGCGCTGCGCTCATTCTCGGGGCGGTAGTTGGCCATGATGCGGTGTAGTTGCATTTCATCGAACACATGAGCAATCGCCGCCTTCAGCGCTTCATGCATCAGGCCCTGGCCTTGGGCGGACTCAGCCAGCGCGTAACCCAGGTGACAGGCCTGGAATGCACCGCGCACGACGTTGCTGAAGTTGCAGGCGCCAACGATCTTGTCCTGGCTGAACAACAGCAGGTGCAACGCTTCGCCACTGGCGGTTTTGTCGGCCATGGTTTCGAGGCGTTCGGTGATGGTGTCCAGTTCAAAAAACGCCTCGTCACGCGAGGGTTCCCAAGCCTGGAGGTAATCGCGGTTTTCCCGCAGGTACGCTTGCAGGGCACAAGCGTGGGAAGGCTGCGCGGGGAGCAGTAAAAGCCGGGCGGTGCGAATGCCGGCGGTGGGGAACGTCATGTATCACGTTCCTGTGAAGGGGCAGGGTTCCTTGGGAACGTCACCGTGAAGGACGTGCCGGCCTCTGCGGTCGACGCAATCGACACCGACCCCTCATGGGCCTCTGCGATCTGTTTGACGATGAACAATCCTAGCCCCACGCTGCGCGCGTCGCTGTCGCCGCTGACGCCTCGGGTCATCGGTTCGAATAGGGTGGCCAGCGTGGACGCGGCGATGGGGTTGCCAAAGTTCTGGACGCTCAACACGGCGGCGTGGTCGTCGAGATGAGCGTTAACGGTAATCGGCCGGGCCGTATCGCCATAGGCGACTGCGTTGGCGATGAGGTTCCCGATGACCTGCTGAATCCGGTCCGCATCCAGAATCACCGAACCTTCACCCTGGACGTTCACGTTCAGCAACGCAGACGGGAAGGTAACGCTCAGTTCTTCCATGCTGCGTTTCACGAGGCGTTGCAGGTCTGTGGGTTTGGGCGTGACGGCAATGCCGCGGCCGGCCCGGGCGAGCGCGAAGTCCAGCAAGTCGCCAATCATCCGTTCTGCCCGGTGCGCCGATTGGCTGATATGCCCGATCATCTTGATATCGTTGGGCGAGCGCTCACCGCGGCTGAGAAAGTCCGAAGCCATCTTGATGGCGGTCATGGGGTTTTTTAAATCGTGGCTGACGATGGCGACCATTTGCTCGGCAAACAGGGCTCGGTGATGGGCCTTTTCATAGGCCACCTGAAGTTTGTCTTGTGCTTCGTGCAAGGCGGTTTCGGCTTCAATTTTTTTTGCCAATGACTCTTCTGCCAGCTGCCTGGCCTTCAGCAACTCCTGTTCGTACTTGTCGCGATCGGTGGTGCCAAACAAGGCGAGTTCGTGAAAAACGCCGCTCGGGTGCTCCCTGCGAATGCCGTTGAGCAACATCGTGACGGTGCTGCCATCACGGCGCACCAGGTCCAGTTTTACCTCCGCCACTGAACCCTGCATTTGCATGAGGGGCGCCCAGTGCGTCTGGTGGAAAATGCGGCCACCCATGGTCAGCAGCGATTGAAATCGCTTGCCCACCAGTTCCTCCGGGCGAAAGCCGATCCAGTCGCTGAAGGTGGTGTTGGCTTGTTGGATGGTGCCGTCCGCCAGTGTGACCACCAGCCCGCAGGGGGCGCCATCGAACAGGGCGCCAGCCTCGGGTGCCAGCGGCGCGTCAGACGCCACCAGTCGGCCCTTCCCACGGACGGAGGAACCCGTCCATTGCGACGCGGCACGCCTCAGGGGCGCTCATGTGAGGGCAGTGGCCGACGTTGTCGACCAGGCAAAATTCGCTGTTGGGCATAATGGCGTGCAAGTACTCGCCCACGGCCACGGGAGCGATCAAGTCGTCTGTGGACTGCAGGATCAGGGTGGGGGTTTGCAGGCCGTTCACATCGGCGCGGTTATCCGCCATGAATGTCACCCGGGCAAACTGCTTGGCTATATCGGGCTCGGTCCGGCAAAAACTGTTGGTGAGTTCTTCACCCAGTGCAGGCTGGTCAGGTGCCCCCATGATCGCGGGCGCCATCGTGCTCGACCAGCCCAGGTAGTTGCTGTCCAGGGTGTCCAGCAGCGACTGGATGTCCTTGAGCGTGAAACCGCCCACGTAGTCGCCGGAGTCGATGTAACAGGGTGACGGCCCGATCATCACGTGGCCGGCAATTTGCCCCGGTGCTTGCCTGTCGGCCAGCGCGCCGATCATGGCGCTGACGGAATGGCCCACCAGGATGACCGGGCCTTCGGCGAACTGATGGATGATTTCGCCAAGGTCTTGCGCATACCGGCCGAGGCGTTCGTATTGGGTTTTGTCATAGGCGCGCAGGTCTGATCGGCCGGCGCCTACCAAGTCGTAGAGGACGACCCTGAACCGGTCAGAGAACGATGGAGCCAGATAACGCCACATGCTCTGGTCGCAGCCAAAGCCATGGGAGAACACCAGTGTCGCCGGCCCTTGGCCCGATACATTTACGTTGTTGCGCTGCGCAAGGTCCATTCGGGCTCCGAATCGGGTGTTTATGCAAGGGGGCGGGGCAGGGGCGGTTTTCAGCACCATAGCGTATATATCAAACGCAAGTGCATTCATTTGAATTGATTTAAACGGTTGAGCTTGGATGGCTTCCCGTTCGAAAAAGGCGTCGTCACGGGATCGTTCCCACGGCTGGACGCCGTGTACTTTTCAGCGGGCATAAAAAAACGGCCTACCTTTCGGTAAGCCGTTTTTAGTACTTGGTGGCTACACAGGCACTTGAACCTACACATTATCATGTTGTTTTTTAAGGATATTTTTATTTTGTTTTTTTAAGGGATACACCATGGGATACATGGTACTGCCTGCTGGGGTACCTCGGACCTGCATCCGATCTCCGAGAAATAACCTAAAGAGGCGACGCCCTGCTTCCGACAAACGGTACAGCTATCCTGGCTGAACTTCGAAATCTGCAGATATGTTGGTGCGTCCGTAGCGCCTCGATGAGCAATACAGACTGTCTCGATAAAATGACCTGATCGCTTCGACGAGCCTTTGCAAAGACTTCCTCTGAGGACGAGGTGTCGAATATCTTCCTCGTGCTATGCGTACCTGACAGTGCTTCGCGTCACCACCCCAGAACGGGGTGGTGGCCAATCCGAGCCATTCAGTAGCATGCACTACATCATTGGTTGTGGAGGATCTGTACGGAGGCTTATATGGTCGGCATGCCATCTCGTAAGCAGTTGGGACTGAGCAAAGCTGAGGGCGGTATCGGCGATAACCTCGACATCTTGGAGTTCTATCCACCGCCAGGATTGAACTGAATTTTTCGCCAGAAAGCAGCGGGCTTTGAAGATTTCCGCGACTTTCTCGGCAGCCTTCATAGCTATACTTTTTGACGCTTGAGGATCATCGTTGGTGGCGTACAGAAGTGTGATCGTCAGCTCGTAAGTATCATCCTCGCCGTCTCTGGCATTTTCCTCTCCCTGATCCACATCGAAAAAAACAGCTATGACATGCGTGCCACTATCTTTGAACGCTTTCGCAAGCCTTTCAGCAACGCCGGTTTCATATTTGAGGCGACGATCGAACTCGTCTGGAAACGCAGCTCTCTTATAACGTGCGGCTAACCACTGCTGAAGTATATTGCGCTCTCTAGGCGTCATCCTATGCAGTTCGCACGGCTGGTGCTGAACCAAAGCAGTGCCTGCAGCGTCGATCAAGTCTTTGTGTAAAAGCAGTCTTCTTGAAGTGTCTAGATCAAGCACACGTACGTTCTTGCCCCCAGAACATTCAATGTGGAGCCGCCGAAGATTTTTACAGTTCGTAAAATTACCATCGGGTAACGTGTCCAAAAAGGTCCCCATGACCACTTCCACAAACTCTTCAGAGTCAGATGGTTGAGCCAAGTCGCAATCATGGGAGACGACTACTACTGCTAATTTTTCAGGGTCGACTCCGCCGTTAATTCCAAGTGCGGCTATGCATTCTGCACTCAGAAAATGACCTTGCCTCCACGCAATACCGCGTCCCCATTTAATCATCTGAGCTACACGCTAGGACTTTTCATTGTAGTAAGATTTCCCTATTTCTGTGACGTCAACAGCCGGCATGCCGCGACCTGCTAGTCTGTTAGTTACCGTCTGCCGCTGTCTAGCCTCATCTTGAATCATCTCAATTAAAGAGAAGGCGGCGTCGCTGCCAGGGATACCGTCACGAACGCTCTCCATTAATGTCTTTCCTCCTGGAAGCTTACGCCTCAAAACACTCGGCGTGACGTCGAGCTCTGCTGCATGGACGGCTACCGCAGCCAAGGCCAGCTGGACTACCAGCTTTTCATTTTGTTCTGCAATGGGCTGATTGGCTTGCCAATTATATATTGTCTGCCTAGACACGCCGAAAATACTAGCCAGCTCAGTGACGGACGGTTTGAAAATAGATCTCACAAATGCAAGGTCATCGTTCGAGCTATGGACTTGAGTGCGCACAGTAGCCTCAGCAAACTGCTTTTGCTGATATCCAAAGTCGTGCAGCTTGTATCCTCGTACGTCGCGCTCCATAACGTAGCTCGGTGTCAGAGCCCCACCAGTACCAACTAATAATGCGATGGCCGCTCCCATCCCACTAACAAATTTTGTCGCGGAATAAATTTTTGTCGGAGTCGAGGCTTTGAACTCACGATGCCTGTCAATAAAATTACCTACTCTGAAAGCTTCACAAAGCTCAGGGCTTGTTCTTAAAGCTTGGATACTCATATGCTAATTCCCTTTAAGCATTCCACTGTTCACGACCATGATCTGACACGGTCGCATGAAAACACTTATCAATAAGTCCGTGTATCGAATCTAGTTTTTCGCGGATTAATCCTAGATTAAACTGATGGCGGCCTTCGGAGAAACCATCAGTGTCAATCATCGCATGCTCGCCTGAAATTTCTTTGAATCGCGGGTTTATCACGAGGTCATCTGGACCAAGATCTGGTGGGAACCCCAATACTCCCGCTTGGATGATAGTGCGAGATATAACTTGGCCAATTCCTTCGCTGAGCATGGAAGTTTCAGCGAAAGCATATGCGAAGGTCGCATCAGATATCTTGGCTGGTAGTCCAGTTACTTCATTGGCAAGGTATGCATTCACAGACTCACCAGGACGAGGAGCTACAGCGTCTAAATACCGAAGCCCCAATCTGTCGAAGTAGCTAAGTCCGCCTACAACCTCATCTAAAATAGATAGGCCAAGTTCTAGTCTAGTTAGAAACTCGGGGAATGTGTCATATTCGGTTGTGCGAAACATTAACGAATTTGATTGTAGTAAAAAGCCATTTTTGCCCCAGATGTCTGAAAATAAATACCTGTCTACTTTTTGAAGGCCAGGTTGAGGCATTTGGTCATTCTCAGACGACGCCATAGCAGGAGACAGTGTGAACTGCATGCTGGATGAGTGCTTAAAGCCGGGGTAGCCAGCTTTCCGCAAGCGCTCCTGGATTGCGGGAAGAAAGGTGCTCAGGTTCAGCAGTGGATTGTGCTGCACTTGGCCGACGGCGAAATACACCGGCGCGTTCTTCATTTTGCGTCCCATCAGAGCTCCCGTTTGGCTACTTTACACTTTGATTGACAGTTTACACTCCGGTTGACAGGCTTGCCATTCACTGAATTCACTTTTTTGTAACTGCCTGAAATGTATATTTTTCTCCATGTCATTTTCAGTACTTGAATCTGGATCGAGCATTTACCTTGACGGCCTCCTCCTAAATTCTTGACGAGGCTGGTGCTGGCCTAGCCACGCGAATTCCCGCAAAGCATTGTCCTGCTTGGCTTTGAGCGTTCCCGCCGCTGGTGGCGTCAGATAAATCCGTCAAGACCTGTCTAAAATTTCGTCAAGGCTGGTCAAGGATTATGGCCGCGTTTGCCGGGTTCGATCGTGCGCCACTTGTCCCGCAAGCGACTGTCGCGGCTCACCCCTGTTTCTGGACGAGGTAGCTACCCGGCCGCATGCCAGATCTGCCGCCAGCCTTTGCTGGCTTTAGCTCGCAGGCCGACCTGGATGAACTGCGGCCTATCTAGCCGTCCAGAGCCTGTCCAGAATCCTATCCAGCGTTAGGACTGCCCCAGGCTGCCGGCGACGGTGAGCTCAGCAATGCCCTGGCGAATGAACAACAGGTTCTCGTCGAGCGTTTCCAGCGCGCCGCGCACGTTATTGGCAATGTCTGCCGATCCGCGCTGTTCGACCCAGTTGCAAAGCTCCTCCACCGCGGCGCCCAGGGCGAGTTGGTTTTGATTGAGGCGGTCGAACAGGCTGGCTATCAGTTTGGTATCCGTCATGGTGGCTCTCCGTGTTTCGAGAGAGCGTAGCACCGGCGCCGTGAGCGTCCGGAATCACTTTTACGTGGTTTGAGTCTGCCGGCGGCAAAGTGCCTAGAGATGTGATACGGGATTTCGCCGCATCTAATGCGTGAGCCCCGCCCACATTGGCCGCTGCGCGATCTCAGGGGGCCGCGCTCGCCGAATCCGTCTCATGCCTGTCTCACATTCGCCAGCGGTTCGGTAAAGGCCAGGTAAAAGTAGGCGGGCCGAGAGCGCCGTATCCGTCTGGGGTCTGTCAGGGGTATCGGCGGCAACGGTGCGCTTGTTTGACGGGCTGGCCACGCGATAAGCCTCAGACGCCCACCCGGCGTGGGTTTTGGTCTGATGCTTGTCCCCCATTCCGTCAAAGTGTGGTCAAAGTGCGGGAAGATCGATCAGATCCCGGGCAGGCCTGACAGCATAGCTAAGATCGGGTACAGCGCCCGATAGCAGAGAATCCATCAGCGCTTTGATCGACACACGCTGAAGGCATAGATCCCCATCGTCTCCGTATTTAGCTAGCGCCCACATCTCTCCCTGGCCCAAATCAAAGACAACAGTGCGCCGGGACAAAAGCCACCCTTCCCGGGGATTCTTCCAAGACCACGCATGTTGGCCTCTGTACGAATTAGCCACGACACTTTCGAACGCCTTGCCGTGATGCAATTCATACATTGCACCGCGCGACGGGTCTGCGGCGATATCGCTCTTAAGAAAGTATCCAAAGGCGCTGCCGTCGTGACATGGTTGCCTTAAGTGCTTGGACCATTTTGTATAGGTCGGCATCCCCAGTTTGAAATCACGCATCCGCTCATGATGTGGATCAGGCAACGAATCACTGATCCGGATTTGGTTCTTGAACTTCTCCCCGTTTACGATCCAGATCATGCGCTCCCCGTAGAACGCCTCGCGGCTTTTCATCTCCTGAAAGCTCATCTGAGAGTTCTGGAGCTCAATCACTGTGCCGTCTGGGCGCTTCACATCAGCGATATGCTTCTCGCCCGCATGGTCATAGGCCACTACCTCCTGCCACTCGAACGGAAACAGAGCTTTCCAGGCGCGATGCCAGGGGCCTTCGTTTTCCATCCATGGGTCACAGTGCCTTCGGCCAGCGTGTGCCCAGTGCCAACGAATGATTGGCCCGCATTTCGCCTGAGCGGGTTTTCCGCACAACGGACACTCGCCTTTAAGGCCTGGCGCTGGCGCAGCCCGCTCTCCGCCCACAAGAGCTACTTCCATTGATGGCATAGCCTTCTCCCTTCCGGTGATGCGAATGAATGTAGCTGAATAGATGGGGCGTGGTCGTGTGCAGCGTGTTTCGCCAATGGGGGCGAACGCTTGCCGCGAGTGCCTCAAGACAATGTGCCGCTATTTCCCGAGGTTGCCAGTCAGAACGCCTTCTTTTGGTGGAAACCACAGTGGAAACCAGCGGCTGGCAACCGCTCGCATTGGTAACTTCCCGTGGTAATCAGCGTGGTGACCGCTGGCCGGGTTCGCACCAGGTTCGCGTAAGAGGGTGCGAACCAGAGGTGCGAACCTCAGTGCGAACCTGCTGCCAGTACGCACCCGAATGCGTACCAACCGTGCGTACTGAACCGCGTACTTCCTGCGCGCAATTTGCGCAGTTACTGCGCAGTCCAGAGGTCTTTGCTGAGGCTTGAGCATTTGCGGGCCTCCAGGGCATCACGCGGCCCAGTGCGTGAATATGCTGCGTGAAGGGGGCGTGAAACCTTGCCGGGGGAGGGCTTCGCGCATTGACCAGGTGCGCGACGGGCGTGCGCGAAACAATGCGCGAGAACCGCAGATGCCTGCGCCTATTGGATACCGCACTGACGCAATGCGACCTCCAGCGACTGGTCCAGTACATATTCCCCGGTCGTAGACGCCGCTTGATTCAGGCCAACAGTGCGATAGATAAGCGTCTTGCCGGATCGCATTTCTTTGAGAATTGACTGAGCCTTCTCGCCTGTTGACGCGGTAAACGGCGACATGGACCGTGCTGTAGCATCCATCGCCGTCTTGTAGGCGTTTTCCACTATTTGTTGCTGCTGGGGATCTTTCGGTGCGTAGGCTTGCATAGCTTTGAGCTGGCCCTCGGGCACATAGTCCAGCGGGGTTTCGCTGGTGCTGATCGTCCATGCCTTGTTCTGATCGACTCTGAGCTGGACGTCGCCGACCGGGATCAGGAAGCGGCCACCGCTTTTCACGCCCACTCGGAGGTCGCCATTTACCACTTCAATGTATGGGTAGTATTGATTGCTGACGGTGTATAGCCCGCCCCCCGTGTAATAGGTGCCTACCGTGACCGCGCAGCTGGATTTATCAGTGAATTTGTCAGTGTTGCGGACAGTCACCCATTCGACGGCGGGGCCTGTAGCACAGCCAGACGTCAGTAGGGCGAGCAATAAGACAGGGGCGAGCTTCACATTCCTTGTATTGGGTTTGCCTGGTTAGGTGGCCGGCAATATAGCAGGCGGTAATGCTATGCCGCGTGGATCGGCCAGCATCTGGTTCCCTCCATAGTGTGTTTCTCCGAAAAGGATTGGACGAACAGTTGGCCAGCCAAAAGTGGTCACTAATGGCGGTCACCGACCGGGTATCTATCTTGGACCAGCGTCAATCTGTGGGTATCTGGTTGGATACTGGCAGGTTTCGACCCTAAGCTGTCGTTCGCGAAAGGCAGCAATTGGTCAGAAATAGCCTCCAAATGCAGACTCGCCAAGCATGAGCTAAACCTCATCAGACCGTCTTGATGAAGGAATGCAAAATGTTAGGGACACCAGCGGTGTTCAGCGCCTGCCACGAAGGTAAGTGGCGTTCGATTTATCTCTACCTCCAGGCAAAGGGAGAGGATCTCTATCTGACTTTTGAACAAGGAACTGCCGGCAATTACTTTCTCAAGATTAAGCGAGAACACATTGCTAGGGTTTCAGCTTTCTTTGCTGCGCCTTCTAACCGGGCGACTGTTACATGGAAACCGTCAATATTTTCGTGGTACCGCCTTAGCTTCTCTGAGAGTAATCAGCCGGGAGCGCTCGCCGTTCGGATACTCGCCTTTACCCCTCTCTCGATCAGTGGAACGACTGTTCCATTCGCCATAGAGAAATTGGTGCAACTCGGCCACGTAATGCAAGCGCTCGTCGATTGCCCTCATGAACCTGTTTGAGAGGTCGGTTTTGGCCGATTTTTGCCGTTAGGTCTGCGCCAGCGACCTGCCAAAACCCGTCACAGGGCGCGCACCAGAACCGTATAAAACCTAGTATCGGATCGAGTGCGGCGCCTAGCGCGATGTTGAGAAATGTTGAGAACTTCGACCCCGGCCACAGGACCGAATGCTTGCCGAGAAAGTCCGTACGCTCGGCGCTCCACCTTTAGACGCATACCTAGTTCGGTGACACAGAGTAATGAACGAACAACCGCCTCTGGTCGAGCTGACGCCTGCTTCAGGAACAAGAAGCCAGGCGCCAGGATAAAAAACACCAACGTAGTGGTCAGTGTTTGAACATCACATGGCGAACGGTGGTGTAGTCCTCCAGGCCATACATGGACATGTCCTTGCCATAGCCAGACAGTTTCTGACCGCCGTGAGGCATTTCGCTGACCAGCATGAAGTGGGTATTCACCCAGGTGCAGCCGTATTGCAGGCGCGCAGCCAGGCGATGGGCGCGGCCGACATCGGCGGTCCACACCGACGACGCCAGGCCGTAGTCCGAATCATTGGCCCAGCCCAATACCTGGGCCTCGTCATTAAACTTCGTCACCGAAACCACTGGCCCGAACACCTCGCGGCGCACGATTTCATCGTCCTGCTGCGCATCGGCCAATACCGTCGGCTCAAAGAAGAACCCGTTGCCTTCCACCGCCTTGCCGCCGGTGATCAGGCGGATGTGGGATTGCGCCACCGCACGCTCCACAAAGCCGGCGACACGATCGCGATGCTGCGCGGTGATCAGCGGGCCCAACTCGGTGGCCGGGTCATCCTGTAAACCGTACTTGATGCTGGCGACGGCCGCGCCGAGCTTCTCGACAAACGCATCGTAGATATCGGCCTGTGCATAAATCCGGCAGGCCGCGGTGCAATCCTGGCCGGCGTTGTAGAAACCAAAGGTACGAATGCCCTCAACCGCCGCGTCGATATCGGCGTCGTTGAAGATGATCACCGGTGCCTTGCCGCCCAGTTCCATGTGCATGCGTTTGACGCTGTCGGCGGTGCTGGAAATGATATTGGCACCGGTGGCAATCGAACCCGTCAGCGACACCATGCGCACTTTCGGATGATTCACCAGCGGGCTGCCTACGGTCGGCCCACGGCCAAACACCAGGTTGAGTACACCGGCCGGGAAAATTTCAGCGGCCAACTCCACCAGACGCAACGCGGTCAGCGGGGTTTGTTCCGACGGCTTGAGCACCACGGTATTCCCGGCGGCCAGGGCCGGGGCGATTTTCCAGGCGACCATCATCAGCGGGTAGTTCCACGGCGCGATGGAGGCAATCACGCCCACCGGGTCGCGACGGATCATCGAGGTGTGTCCCGGCAGGTATTCACCGCCGGCCGAACCGCTCATGCAGCGGCTGGCGCCGGCGAAGAAGCGGAACACGTCGGCCACCGCCGGGATCTCATCGTTCAGCGCGGCGCTGTAGGGCTTGCCGCAGTTGTCCGACTCCAGCTTGGCCAGTTCTTCGCCATGGGCTTCGATGGCGTCGGCGAGTTTGAGCAGCAGCAGCGAGCGGTCTTTGGGCGGGGTCTGGGACCAGCCTTCAAAGGCGCTGTCGGCGGCGCGCACGGCGGCGTCGACCTGGGCTTCGCTGGCTTCCTTGATCTCTACCAGTACCCGGCCCAGTGCCGGATTGAACACCGGCTGCGCCGGGCCTTCACCTTCGACCAGATGGCCGTTGATCAATAATTTAGTTTGCATCACTGCTCCTCAGTTTAATGGGCCAGGGGGATGAGATCCCTTGGCACTCGATCAGCGTTGTTGCACGGACACCGTTGATTGATCAGCCGCGCTGGCAAGCGGTTTTGAAAATTTCCAGGCATCACCCGCCGGTGCCGTTCCTTTGTCGTAGGGTTTGCCCAGAAGCATGTAAATGAAGCCGGCGCCCATCACAATAAGTGTGGTCAGGATCATCGCGTAGTTGACGTACCACGGCGCATCCGGTGAGCGCGGCCAGACCATGTTGACGATGGCGCACAGGCCGTAGACCAGCGCTGCCAGGTTGACCCATAGGCCCCAGGCCCCGAGCGTGAACTGACCGTTTGGACGCCAACCTTTGGCGCGGGCAATCAAGGCCGCAATGACGATCAACTGAAACGCGACATAGATACCAATCGCGGCAAAGCCAACGATGGTCGCGACAGCATCCGCCATGAACATTCCCAGGCAGACAATCGCCGCCGGCACCAGACCACTGATCAGCAGTGCAAACGATGGCACGTGATTGGACGACAGACGCTTGAGCAGTGAACTGCCAACGATCATTTCGTCTCTGGCGTAGGCAAACAATAAACGGCTGGCTGCGGCTTGCAGGCTCAGGACGCAGGAGATGAAAGACACCATTACGACTGCCATCACCAAGCGAGAACCGAGCGGGCCGAAGGCGTTGGCAAGGATAGTGGCGACCGGGTCAGTGTCTTCACCAGCCAGGACCTTTGACATGTCCGGTACTGACAGGATCAATGCCAGGCAGGCAAACATCGCTGCTGCGCCGCCAATGTAAATGGTCATGCGCATGGCTTTGGGAATGCGTTTGCCAGGGTTTGGCGTTTCTTCGGCAACATCGCCGCAGGCCTCGAAGCCGTAATACTGGAACAGCCCTGCCAGGGAGGCGGCGAGGAATGCGGGCAAGTACGAGCCATTAACTTGGATGTTGAAGGTGTCGAACAGCACGCTGAATGGTTGATGGCGCTCGAAAATCAACAGGTAACCGCCAACTAGAATTGCGCCAACCAGCTCACAGACAAAGCCAAACATTGCTACACGTGCCAGCAGTTTCGTACCCACCAGATTCAGACCGGTGGAGAGCAGGATGATCGCCAGCGCAATGTAGGTATTGGCTTGCGGGCCGGGATGGAAGCCCATCAGGATTGCGAGATATGGCCCAGCACCTACCGAGACTCCGGCGATGGTCGCGCACAAGGCCCATGCGTACACCCAACCAACCATCCACGCCCAGCGCTTGCCTACCAGACGACGTGCCCAAGGATAGACGCCTCCGGAAATTGGGAACTGTGAAACGATTTCACCGAAGATCAGGCACACCAACAACTGCCCGGCACCGATCAACAGATAAGACCAAAACATTGGAGGGCCGCCTGCGGCCAGGCATAAACCGAACAAGGTATAGACGCCGACCACCGGCGACAGGTAGGTGAAGCCTAGGGAGAAGTTTTCCCATAGGCTCATGCTGCGATTGAAGTCCGAACTGTAGCCGAGGGCGCGGAGTTGTTCCGCATCCTGATCGGCGTTGGCACTTGCACGCGAGGTCGATAAGCCACTCATTTTATTTCCTCATTATCAATGGCAGTTGATTGCAGTGTTGGCGGTTGGAGCCGCCGATACTCGTGATCAGTCTTTTATTGTTCTATGCCGGGTTCAAGCCTGCTTTGCAGGCTCGTTGTTGCGGCCATCGTCGTACTGCGAAAGCCATTCAACGGCGGCATCGCGATAACGGCTGAAGCCCTTGTAGTCGACTAATTGCTGATTCAGATCACGCAAAACTCGATGCATCCGTCGTGCCCAAGCCGGGTTCGTAGCAATGTCTTCGAGACTGAGCAGATAGGTACGAATCGGAAAGACAATGGCGTTACTGCGCGGCAGGCGATGCAAAGGTTGCAGTTCGATACGCAGGTAAACCAGTTTGCCGGCGTTTTGCGGGGTCACGATAGTGCGATCCGGCGCCCATTCCGGCAGGCTTTCGGCAGACACTTCGAGGCGGGGGTTGACGGTCAGTGACCAGTTCAGGCGCCGCACCGGGTGCCCGGTACGCAGACGCAGCAGAAATTTCAGCGCGCGATCGAGCATGCCGATCTCTTTAACCAGGGGCACTGGGCCATGGAACTCATCCCAACTCATGCCCAGGTTGAAGCGCAGGGAGTAGTCGGCGCGTTGGGTAGCGATTCCTGCTCCCCAATACAGCATGCTGTCGCGCTCTTCTTGCAGCACCCAGTCGCCTTGGGCCTGGCGGGTCACATACTCCATGGGCTCAAAGGGCAGCGTCGTCGGATCGCCGAACGTGAAGTGATCGTCTATGCCCAGCAAACAGTTGGTCCAATGCCACTGCCGACCTTCGCGCTCAAGGTTGAAATATTGCGGGTAGTCGCGGGCGTAGGATTCCATGATCAGTTCGAGCAGGTCCCATTGCGCCTCCATCATGTGCGGTGCCGAGACATAGTGCATGCCCGGATCTTTCTCCAGGGTGATAGCACGGTCTCTGCATTCGCTGATGTAGTGCTCATCGATATCGAAGGCCGCTCGAAACGCATCATCGCCTACCGACACATGAGGCTCGAGGTTCATCGAGTACATGTAGTTGTCGTCCGGGAAAGGGAAGGGCGCGCGTGCGATAGTTTCCGGGCTATTGGCAAAGGTGTAGTCGTCACGATAGGTTTCGTCGGGATTGAATTTGATATTCATTTGTTTTGTCTCCGTCGATTAAAGGTCGATGACCAGGCGATTACACTTCGCGCGAGATACGCACGGCATGATTTTCTTTCCGCTGGTTTTGTCTTCGTCGGACAGCCAGTCGTCGCTGTGCAGCAGCTCGCCGTCGAGTTCGAGAACGTTGGTTTCGCAATGGCCACAGGCGCCGCCACGACACAGGTAAGGCAGGGTGTGGCCAGCGGCTTCTACTGCTTCAAGCATGGTTTGGTCAGGCGAAACCTCAATGGTTGTGCCGCTGCGCCCGAGGGTGAAACTGAATGCTTCACCGCCGTTGCTTTGTTCGAGGAAGCGCTCGAAGTGCACATGGCTGTCGGTCCAGCCAAGGTCTCGCGCGCACCGCAAGCTGGCGTCGATCATGCTGTCCGGGCCGCACACATAGACGTGGCTACCCAGAGGACGGTCGGCGAGTACTTGGCCTATGTCCATGCGGGGTTCTATGCCTTTGCGGTAAAGATGAACCTGCTCGCCGTAGGTGGCCTGCAATTCCTTGCCGAGTTGCGCGTGCTCCTCGCCGCGAACCGCATAATGCAGCTCAAAGGGCACCTTGCTCAGTTGCAGTTCTTCGAGTTGGGAGATCACTGGAGTGATTCCGACCCCTCCTGCGATAAACAAGTGAAGACGTGCTTGTTTGATCAGCGCAAACAGATTGACCGGTGGCGTCACCTGAATCAGATCGCCTTCAGTCACGGTGTCATGCAATGAAGTCGAGCCGCCACGCCCACTGTCCACCCTGCGTACCGCAATCTGATAGCTGCTGGTGTCGTAAGGTGAACTCAGTAATGAGTATGGATTTCGCAGTGTGTTGTGGGCGCTAGCGATCAATACCACGACATGGCTGCCGCCGGAAAATGCTGGTAGATGCGCCCCCGTTGGTGACACCAGGGTAAATCGCTTGATTTCTGGAGTGACTACTTCAATCCGGGCTACGCGCAGATTCAACGTCCCATTGTCATGGCTCATGTATCGAGTTCCTCGGCTTGCGGCAGTTCACCCGGGACTTCAGCGTCGGCCTTAACCGCCTGAAAGGCCGCCAGTCGCCGAGAGTAGTGATCGCGCACCACCAGCGTCAGGCTGCAACCTGGGCAGTCGTAAACGCGTTGGGTGACGTTTTCGGTATAGGTGTCGCAATGCACGCACCAGACTCGGCGGACCAACGTGCCAGAGTGCTCGCGAAGCACTTCGTCGCGGTTGAGGTCAAAGTGCGTGATTACTTGCATGGCGCTGCCAAGAAAACTTTCCGAGCCCGCGAGGTACACGCGGGTGCCCATGCGGGATTCATCGAGCAGGCTCTTGAGTTGCGCAATCAGCGCCAGGTTGGTTGCATGCGCAGATAGCGGATGGTTTGAGTGTTGCTGTAATTGCGCGAGGAAGTCCTGGCCGGAAAAAGATTCCTGGGAGTACAACAAGGTGATCGGTCGGTCCAGTCCGGCCATATCACCCAACAATCGCAACATGGCGCGACCGCCGCTGCCTTGCCCTGCAATGATGTGCCGGGTACCCCCTGGCAGCGGTTGTAGCCGATCGTAAACCGGTCGGCTTTTGATCCCGGTGATCAACATTTTTATTTTTTCTCCTGACTGTCTGCTCAGCCAATGAAGGCCGGCTTTGATGCAAGGCCCAGCGACGGTGGGTTGCAGGTAGCAGGAGCACAGGTCGTGCCAGGTATTTAACCTGTTGAATTTTATTAGTTTTATAAAAATATTCTGAAGGCGGTGTTTGCAAAAATGGTCATGGTGTAATCATTTTTGCAGCGCTTTATGCAAAAAGAAGAAAGCACGTCCTTGTGGCGGGAGCGTCAGTCGCGTTGGAGCTTGCGGATCAGCGTGCCGATATCAATTCCCAGATGCTGCGCCGCTTTGCGCTTGCTGCCGCATAGGTGTACTGCTTTGAGAATGACCTGGCGTTCGAAATGCTGGACTTGAAGTTTGAGGTTCCTCTCTGTGCTGTCCTCTGGTGCTTCACCCGCAGTTGAGGGGTTCAAATCTTCCCGCGAGCGCACCGGCTCAAGCAATTCGCAAGGCAAATGATGCTCTTGCGCTTCATCGTCGGCGAGGACCGCCAGCCGTTCGAAGATGTTCACCAGTTCGCGGATATTGCCCGGAAAGTCATAACTCATCAGTCGTTGCCGGCAACCGGCAGACAGGCTCAGTGAAGGCTCTCGATCCCCATTGATGCGGCTCAACAAAATGTCGATTAGAAATGGCAAGTCATCCCGGTGCTGGCGCAAGGGTGGGATTTCTACCGGCAAGACGGCCAGTCGGTAGTACAGATCGGCGCGAAACTCACCCATGCTCACCAGGTGGCGCAGGTCCTTGTTAGTGGCTGCAATGACTTGTACCTGCACCGTTTTACTCAGGGGCGAGCCGACCGACTGAATCGTACTGTCTTCAAGAAACTTCAGCAGCTTGGCTTGGACATGCAGAGGAATTTCGCCGATTTCATCAAGGAACAAGGTCCCGCCTGAAGCGGCCTCGATATAGCCTTGTTTGCCGCCCTGCAGTGCGCCGGTGAAGGCGCCACGCTCATAGCCGAACATCTCTGACTCGAATAAGCTTTCCGGAATGCTACCGCAGTTAACGTGAATAAACGGACGATCTCCCCAGCCGGCGGCACGGTGAATATGGCGCGCGATAGCGGTCTTGCCGACACCGGGCTCACCGAGCAGTAACAGGCGTGCCCGACGTCGGAAGGCGCGTACGCCGGTGTCTGCGATGCTCGATAGCTGAGGTGACAAATGCAGGGCACTGTCCTGGGGGTCACGCAGACCTTGCGGTGCCACGGGCCGATTCCCTTGGGGCTCTCGACGTTGCGACTGGCTGGCGGTGAAGTCTTTCTGAGTCAGTATTCTGAACGGCTTTTCGTAGGCACCAGTGGGTACGGCGTGGGTAATGCTGAGTAGAACCCGACCTTCCCGGGAACGGGTCAAGGCGCTATTGCCACCTCGACTCAGTGCCGCGATCAAATCGTCGTAATTCAATGCCGAGCGCTGGTAAAACTCAGTGTCGGACAGCCCAACGGCTTGCTGTTTGGACAGTTGATTAATGCGCTCGGCCGCCAGATTCAGAAAACGCACCCGACCCTCATCGTCCGTTACGATCAGCGCTTCGCTGAAGCTGTCGAGCAGGGCGTGCAAAGCTGGTGTTTCCAGCAATGCGCGAAGAACCTCGCTACTGACGTTTATTGAAGAGCGCATGCCCATCTGCAGCGTGGGTGGCAGGTTCTTGTCTTTCATGGGTGCAACTCTTGCGCACGGCGCGCACCCTGGCTTTCGCGAAACACTGCAACCCGCCAGGCCACGCTTTCACGAATCAGGATGCGCGAACAATGCACATTGAAGTTCAAGTCGCGCCCACTTAAAACAGGCAGTTGGAGGGTATGCCAGGTGCGCTCGGGCAGGGGATTATCCAGCAACAGGCGGACAATGCTGGCGCCCTGAGTAATGCCAAAAGTCTCTTCGAAGGCTGCATTGCGCCATTGTGGTTGCAGGTGTTCATCGATCACCAGCACCGCATCCGGCACCGCATCGAAGACCCTGCGCAAGGCATCGATACGTTGTTCTGCGTCGTGCTGCACGCGTAATTCCTGGCTGACGTCGCGAATGCTGCCCCACATCCGCAGCAGATATCCGTTGACGATGGTCGCCCGGACATCGTTCTCGACGTAGGCCGGTGAGCCATCGTGACGACGGTCCACCGAGAGCGCGCAGTCGACGCTGAAACCGGCTTCGATCAAGCGCCGCACGAATTCCTCGTTGGCGGGGCTGCGCGGCCAATAAAGACGAACCGGTTGCTGGTTGAAGTCGACATCCGCCGGCATCTCATAGACACCGGCCATGGCCCGATTGCACATCCTCCAGTGGGAGTCGTTTTCGAATACCTGGCGGACAATTTCATCCTGCGATGTGTTGATATTCACCGCCTCGGTGAACTCGATACACCAGTAGGCAGCCTTCGCGCTTTGCAGCATCTGACTCATCACTTCATTGGCGTTGTGCATTTCCCGTAACCGATGGCCAAGCGGCCCGAGCGGAATTTTCAGCAGATGCAGGCGCGGGGGGTGAACCGAGCGCCACTCAAGCAGCCCGCAGGCGACCACTTGCAGCAGACCGCCGTTGTGGCGAATCAGGGTCAGTTCCAAACTATGAACTATCTGGTCGGCGGGTGGATCAGCGAATAGCAACTGCAAGGCACGTATTGATTCGACACTGTAGATACGTTCGATCGGCTGATTCAGTAGCTCCTCTGGCGCATAACCCAATTGATCGCTCAGGCTTGCGGACAGGCTGACGAGTTGCCCTCCGGCACTCACCGTGCCTGAAAGAGGCTGGACTTTATTAACCAGTAAATTCAGGGTATCCATCGGTTGATCGGCTCGACTTGGCTTATTGGTTTCTGGTCGAAAAGACGCAGGCTGTTAGGCCAGTGGCATATCGCATGCCAACAAAGATGCCAGTAAACATTGCAGCTTAAGCACTCACGAATGAACGATCGCTGTAAAAATGCAGCGAAATGCGCATTTTTGCAGCAGCTTGAGCCGCTTTTTGGGTTTCTGCAGCCAGTTCAACGATCCCCTTTGCGCCTGAAGCGGTGCCTTCGGTTGAGAGTCAAGTATGGAGCATAGCTGCCGGCACTGACGCGAAACCGAGCTACTGGGGATGGCGGGCGGTATGTGATCGAGCAGGCCGGAAAGGAGGCTCATATTTTCACCTCGACTTGATCACTGCTGATCAAATGTTTCTCTGATTTCAAAAACACCGGTAACAGCGGCAACAGTGGCAACAGCCCCGTAAACCGTGGCTTCCAGGCGTTGCCGATGCTGCCAAACTGTTGCCACCGGTTTTTTACCGGCAACAGTGATAACGAAATGAAAGGGGAGAGCGGGTCTCTTATGTTGAAAATGAGGTGTGCGTTGCCAGTTGTTGCCACTTTTTTATAGGGTGGCAACGGCTGTAAGCCACGCCCGGCATGGCCGTTGCCGGTGTTGCCACTGTTGCCACTGTTGCCACTGTTGCCAGTGATTTTAGGTTCCTGTGGACTTGGGCAATCTGGATTGCTGGTCTTTGACGTTCATGCGCCACCGCCCTCACGATCCATGATGTCTGGGTCGATTACGTAGAGACGCGCCTGACCACCACCAGGGAGTCGGTAATTTTTGGTTTTGCGCTCATTGTCACGGCGTGCGAGGACGTTAGCTCCCTCCAAGGCTTTGATGATGCGAGATAGGCCATAGCCGTGCGCCGCCTCGATGAGCGCCGGTTTATTGAATAGGTACAGACGGTTGGTGCCCACCAGCTCCCAGTAACCGGCCCGGTTGAACACCTTGGTGTCAGGCGTTTGATCGTCGACGTCTGAAAAGCGGCTGCTACCGTGGCGGTCGATAAAGTCCAGGATGCCGGCCAGGATCTGCCGGTCTTCCGCATTGCCGCTGCCCACCCTGCTGAGCCATTCGCCGTACAGTAAGCGGCAGTCAGCTAGGGAGGCCCCCTGCACCCATGGCAGCAGGCCGTAGGCGATGGCCATCTCGCCGGCAAGCGCGATCACGGCGAACCGATCAGCCACCCGGCCGGCCTGGGCGTTGTCTTCCACAAAGCTGGCGCGTACCCCGGCGAAGTCTTCCAGTAGGTCGATCCGGTCGTCGCTCTCGAGCAGCTTCTCGACAAAGGCTGGTCCAAGGTGGCCGTGGTGGGCGCCGACCGCCACGGTTAGCTGCCGATGGAAGTCCGCTCCCTCAAGCCCGTGCAACTCGTCGAAGGCCCGGTGTGTGCGTGTGCCGGCGTTCACGTCGACCATGCGCAACTCGGCGCCAGCGTGGGCGGCATTGCCGGATATGGCCGCATGTTCGGAGAGGGAGCGCTCGCCGCTGGACAGGGTCAGCAGGCGCCAACTCAACTTTGCACGACCTTCACGTTCACGGGTCATGGTGCCTTTGCCCTGGCCGTTGGCGAGGGAGTAGGCCATTTCTTGTACCCGCTTGGGATCGGCGCGCTTGATCTCATCCAAGGGCAGGATGGTGTCGTTGCGGCCTGATGCTTCGATCTCCAAGCCTCCTTTGGTCATGTCCCAACTGGCGGCGAACACTCCCGGGTCGCCCCATACCGACGATCCGATCAGTTGCGCTAGTGACTTGCCGCTTGAGCTGTCGCCCACCAGGTGAACACCACCTCCCAGCACACCTACCAAGCTCAGCAATGGACCAGCCAGCGCGCACCCGATCGCCAGAGTTAGTACCGGGTTGCCCGCGCACTTGGTGGCTACCTCCGATTGCCACAACGCCAGCTCACCGCGCCGGCTGAAAAGAACTTGAGCCTTATTGCTGGCCTGGTACCGCACATTGGCGGTGCCGATAGTCCGTCCAGGTAGCACGAATGCCCCCGACTCATGCCAGCCCGGCCGGCTGGTGGTGGCAAACAGTTCTGCAGGGTGCTGGTCGAGCAGGTATTCCATGAAGGTGCCGCGTTTCTTGAGGGCGATAATGACGCCCATCCCAAACAGCGCGCGCCGGGCTTCCTCACCGCTGCCTCCGAACACCTCCATAGCGATGATCCATTCCTTGATGCCTCCCTCTGTGACTAGGCGCAGCAATCTGCCCTCGCTGCCGTCGTCGCTGTTTGTGGTGCGGGCCACGACCGTGACGGGGCTGGAAATCCACTCATCAGTGATTGAGCGGTCGCGGATATCATTTTCGGCATCATCCTCATCTTGACCCGCCATCCGTTTGAAGCCGTGCCGATACACGCCGGGCCGGAGCTTGCGGCCTTTCTCATTGATCACCCAGTGCTCATACACCGCCCAGCAGGGACGATCTGGCGCAATGGTCGCGGCGTCTGGTCGAAGGTTGATCACGTTGGTGTCAGGCTTGGACATGGGTGAGTTTCCAGTTTGCGAGGTCGTTGAAGTCGGTGAGGTCATCGGGAGTACCTTCTGGCCACTCAGGGAAAGCCACTTGGCCACCCACGGCGGCGGCCGCGGCGTTTGCTGCTGCGCGCCCCGGATTGCCATCGGTGAGCCGGTCGTCGTCACCGGCGATGACGATTGGCTGATCTGGGTATCGAGCTCGCAGGCCCATCGCCGCGGCGATCAGGTTGCCCGCGTTCATGGCTGCTGCGACGACGTAGCCGTGTTGGTGGAGGCTGGCGGCCGTTGCCCACCCTTCACAGATGCAAAGCACAGAGTCGGACTCGATAACGCCCAATGGTGAATAGCCAATCGAGAAGGCCATATACGGCCTGGAGCGCGTCACGGAATAGGATCGTTGTGTCTGTCATACGGCCCCCTTCGGCGGAGTAAACCGCTTGGACAACCTATCCAGTTGCTGAGCCAAGCGAACCAGTTCGTTGCAGTCGTGACCTTGTTCGTCTCCTGAGATGCACAGGTCCAGGAAGCCGATCAGGATCTCTATCAGCAGCACATAGCTGTCGATGTGCGCGCGTGTGGTGGGCGGCATGCAGCCGCCTTTGCGCTTGATCGAAATAACGTCACCCATGGTTAACCTCCCGGTCATGAGCGCCAGCAAAGGCCCGGCAGACATTTCCGTTGTTCACCGCACGTCCACGGGTGAAATCGTCGATTGAGTCGAACAGAACGGACGTGACGACCGCATCAGGACTACGCATAACTACGCGTCCGCACTCAGCGTCAGCCTCACTCAAGAACGGTCCAAGCAACGCCTTGGGCACCTTCGGATGTGTGACGTAAAACAGTTCGGTGGCTTTCTTCAGGCAAGCCGATCCCGTCGACGCCGATGCGTCGTTTTGAATTTTCATGCTTAACCTCTTAGGTCAGGGCGTCGGCGCTGCGCATCAGTACGCGGCGGCTGAATACAAAAAGTGGGTCTGATAAATAGGGGTGAGTGTGGTGGCCAAGTCATAGGGCGGCCCCGCGGTACGGCTGAAAGTTGCCCAAGTAGTCTGATCCGAACAGGGCTTGATTGACGGCTTTCCAGCTCTCAAGCATGTGGTCGCGCTCCTCATCCGTGCCTATGTCTGCTGCCACCCACTCTGGTAGTTGGTTAAAGCGCCGCAACTCATGCAGGTGCGACCACCAGCGGGTTGCGTGTTTGCGCTCGGCAGATATCGCCTCGGCCACATCATGGCTTCGCTGGTCCAGCAGGTAGTGCGTCAATGGCGCTGCCTTTTGTGCCTGAGCGTTCGCGTCATCCAGTTCGTTTTCCATGCACTCACACCACTGGAAAAGTTTGGAGGTCCAATCGTTTATCTCGAAGGTGCCGAGCTCCGCGAGCGAGTACGCCGCACTGTCTTCGGGGAAGCGGTCGAGCAGGAGCGTGAAGATTGCTCGCACGTTGTCGAATGCGTTCTGTACGTCGTACAGATCACCAACACCGGTCTCGGCGATTTCCTTGTAGGAGCGGATCATTGATGACCTCCGGCAGACTCCAAGGTCCGAGCAATGGTCATATGGGCGTTGTAACGGGCGAGCCGAACAGAAAGTGATGAGTTTGCGCGGAGAGCGCTCAGGGCCATACGGCGGTGAGCGAATGCGCGAATCGCAGACGGATTTAAGGTAGGCATTGGTGTAGCTCCCGTATGTGAGGAACTGCCACCTGTCGCGGCCAAGCGATGAAGGGTGGCAGATTGTGCAGGGTTGGCCGACCGGGCATACAGGACCCCGGCACACCCGAAGGTGTCCCCACACAACCCGCCATAACTCTGGATTGCAGGCATAAAAAAAGCGCCTGCAATTCGAAGATGGGCGCCGTTGCGCCTGTATGAGCTCGACCGGCCAAGGTCGGTCGCTGAATTTGCAGCGACATGCAAACCATACCGACGACCATCACTGCTGGCAAGAAAAGTTATCGACCGTTTATCGCTGCCCGAGCATCGTTGTCATGCAGCATCACCGTGAACGTGCTTGGCCGTCAGGCTTTGGACATTGCGCATGAGAGATGCTTTGCGGGCTGAGATGTCTTTCCCCTGGCCGGTCGACAGCACGTTACTGATTCCCGATCGGGGAGACCGGCACAGTTCCTTTGACGTGAACTCGTCGCGGTAGCTGCCGGCAAATGACCTACCGGGACCATTTTGATCTGTTACGCCAGTTGTTACACGGTCCCAGTGCTTGAATATGTTGCGTGAAGGGGCGTGAATCTTAGAGGGCTTCGCGCCTTGACAAGGTAGGTGATCCGCCGATAACGACAGTGTGCATCGGCTATGCAAAGACCACATAGCTACGTCCTAAGTTTGCATTGGTCCACGGGATTTCCACTCCGGCATGATGCGGGCAAGAGTCGGCAAGCTCTACTCTCCGCCCCCAACGCCAAAGGATCCATGCACATGGCTATTAGTCCCGAAATCCAAGCTCTGGCCACCGATATGCGCGTCTGGCGCCAACAGATTCACAGCCAGCCGGAAATTGCCTTCAAGGAACACAAGACCGCCAACTTCGTCGCCGAGCATCTGCGGTCTTGGGATATAGAAACTCACACGGGCATTGGCCAGACTGGTGTCATCGGGGTGATCCACGGCAGCCTTGGCTTTGGGCCGAGTATTGCCTTTCGCGCCGACATGGATGCGCTGCCGATCGTAGAAGAAGGGCAGCCCTCTTATCGCTCTCAACATCATGGGATATTCCACGGCTGTGGCCACGATGGTCATACGGCCATCCTCCTAGGCACGGCCCGCCTCTTGGCCCAGAACCGGGACTTTAGCGGCAAAGTGGTGCTGATATTCCAACCTGCCGAGGAGATTATCCAGGGAAGTCGAGCCATGCTGGAGGATGACTTGCTGCGGCGTTTCCCTTTCGACGAAGTTTATTCCCTGCACAATCACCCTTCCCTCGCGGCAGGTACCATTGGCGTGCGCACCGGCGCTCTGATGGCCTCAGTGGACTTCTTCTCGATCCGTATTACCGGCATAGGTAGCCATGGTGGCATGCCCCATTTAAGCGTCGATCCAATCGTTATCGGTTCGAGCCTAGTCACAGCCCTGCAAAGCATAGTGAGCCGAAACGTCGACCCGATAGAAAACGCAGTTATCAGTGTCTGTAGCTTCCAGGCCGGAGAGACCAATAACGTTATCCCTGAATTTGCCCAGCTCAATGGCACCGTGCGTACTCTCTCTATCCCTGTTCGCCAACAGGTCATCGAACGCATGCGTGACATCTGCCAAGGGATCGCAGTGAGTCATCACTGCCAAATCGACATGACGCTGTCCAACAACACCCCACCGGTGGTCAATAGTCCGGAGCATACCCAGCACGTGATTCTCGCTGCGAAGAATGTGGTTGGGGCCCATAACCTGATCGATAACGTCGCACCAATCATGGCCGGTGATGACGTCGCGGTATTTCTCCAAGAGCGCCCCGGTTGTCATTTCCTGCTGGGTCAGGACGGCCCCATGTGCCACCACCCACACTATGACTTTAACGATGAGGTGGCGAGTATCGGTGTCGCCATGTTCGAGCAATTAGTACGTCTGCGCCTTGGCGCCTGACGTAACAACAATAACAACAAAGACCGGAGCCCGGCATGACCCCCAAAACCCTGCCAGTGTTTTTTTCACTGCTGTTGCTGCTGCTTTCTAACCCAGCCAGTGCGTCCATTGGCAGCAGCTATGCCACCAACTGGCACACCCTGGTACCGTTCTTCCTGATAATCACTCTGACCCTCGGCATTACCCGTTGGGCCAGCCGTCGCAATCACAGCACCGCGGACTTCTACACCGCTGGCGGCGGCATCACCCCCTTGCAAAACGGCTTTGCCTTGGCCGGCGACTATATGTCGGCGTCGACCTTCCTCGGCGCCGTGGCCATGCAGGCGCTGTACGGTTATGACAGCTTGATCTATGGGGTCGGCACTCTGATCGGTTGGCCGATCCTGCTATTTCTGGTGGCCGAACCCTTGCGCAATCTTGGGCATCACACTCTGTCGGATGTGGTCTCGTTCCGTCTGCAAAAGCGCCCGGTACACCTACTGACCGCCGCCAACTCCCTAGTCATTGTGCTGTTCTACCTGGTGGTACAAATGGTCGGTGCCGGCAAGCTGATCCAACTACTGTTTGGTACGCCCTACCTGTTCTCGGTGGGCATGGTCGGCGTTCTGGTACTGTTTTATGTGCTTTTCGGCGGCATGCTGGCCACTACATGGGTGCAAATCACAAAGGCCGTCCTGATTCTTGCGATCGGCAGTTTCCTCTGTTTCATGGTGCTAAAAAGTGTGGGCTTCAGCAGCAACCAACTGCTCGACAGAGTGATCCAGGCCTACCCTAAGGGCCTGGACGTATTAGCTCCCAGCAAACTGATCGCCAACCCGGTGGATGCTATTTCTTTGGGAGTCGCGCTGATCTTCGGTATGGTGGGCCTGCCGCATATCCTGATCCGTTTTTTCACGGTGAAGAACGGCGCCGCCGCCCGCCAGTCTGCCTTCTACGCCACCTGCATCATTGCTTACTTCTACACCCTGGTGGTGGTGATCGGTGCGGGGGCAGCGATCTTCGTCATAGGTAATCCAGAATTCCTAGACGCCGGCAGCCAGGGTCTGATCGGCGGAAACAACATGGCCGCTATGCACCTGGGTACCTTCTTCGGTGGCGAGCTGTTTCTGGGGATGATGTCCGCCGTAGCCTTTGCCACTATCCTTGCGGTCGTCGCCGGCCTGACTATCTCTGGCGCGTCGGCGGTCGGCCACGATATCTACACCCATCTGTTCCGCCAGAAAGCAAACGACCCCAAGCGGGAACTGAAAGTTTTCCGCAGGGCCTGCGTGACGCTGATCGTCGTTGCCCTACTGCTCTCGCAAGTGGTGCAGAATCTGAACATCAGTTTCCTCGCCGGCCTGGTGTTCGCGATTGCCGCAAGCACCAACTTTCCGATGCTGATCCTGTCGATCTACTGGCGCGGCCTGACCACCCGAGGAGTGATCGCCGCCTGCCTGTGCGGTCTTTTCTCGTCCGTAGGCCTACTGATACTGGGACCAACGATCTGGGTAGGTGTTCTGGGACACGATACGGCGATCTTTCCTTATTCCAATCCCGCGCTGTTCTCCATGAGCCTGGCCTTTATAGCTGCCTGGGTCGCCTCGGTCACCGACCGCAGCCCATTGGCCCGCGCCGAGCGCAACAGGTTCGATGCCCAGCACTACCGCTCGCTGACCGGCATCAACGCCAGCAACGCCGTGGCTCACTGAACCCTAAACTGTAAACGAGGTACCTACCATGTCGACCCCGTTCATTGTCCCCAAAAGCGACACGTCTCTGGCCCGCCTGAAAAAGATTCGCCTCAGGTTAATCCTTGGGCTGACAGTACTAACCCTCGGTACTTATTTTGGCTTTATCCTACTGGTGGCCTTTGTTCCTCATTGGCTGACCCTGCCGCTGTCGACAGAGTCACGCCTGACCACCGGCATTGTTGCGGGAATTGGCTTGTATTGGTTCTGTGTCGCTGTCACAGGCTTCTACACGTGGTATGCCAACCGCCGTATCGATCCGCTGTTGCGTGAAATGCAGTACTCGGCCGACACACAAGACAGCCTACCCCAGACTGGTCAACCGTCAGATGCGGGCGCAACGACCAGCAGTTTGGCGTAACTTGCGAACACTGTATGGGCCAACGTCTTGGCCCCCTTCACCGAGGGGGCCAAAGTGCGTCCTGCCAGGCTGACCGAACCGAACCGCGCGCTACGTAGCAGTGGCGGACTCAAAGCGACTTCCTGTAACTGACCACTGTCCAATGCCTGCCAAAAAGCCGGACGGCTGCCAAAGATCACCGCGTTCCCGGCCAGCGCCAAAGCTTCCAGGTCTGCGAGCACATCAGTCTGAAAATGAATAGCCGTTTCGATAGATCCCTCAAAATACACATCCAGGTCCGCCATGGCCCATGCTGACAATTTGATACAGCCCAAGGGGTAATCCAACAACTCGGCCGGGGTGACCAAACTTCTTTGCGCCAGTGGATGGTTGGCTGCGCAAAAGAAACCGCTGCGCCAACTGGGTAGCAAATCGACCTGCAGATCCTGGCGATAGGACAGCAGCGCGACATCGCCGAAAAAAATGTCGATTTTTTCCTCCAGCAGCAACCTCAATAACTCTTCATAGGTGCCGCCTTTGACGGTTAGCCGCACCTGCGGAGCATTCAGGGCAAAGTGTTCCAGCATTGGTGTCTTGAGCAAGGCAGCAGCTGTCGGCCCGAAACCCAGGGCAATCTCGCCATACTCGCCGCGTCGTACCAATTCGATGTCCCGGCGCAACTCATTGAGCTCGGCCAGCACCTTGCGCGCCCGCTCGGTAAACACCTCGCCGTAAGGTGTTAGCTCAACTCCAGTGGGCCCACGATCGAACAATTGAACGCCAAGTTCGGCCTCGATCGACTGAATGCTCCGAGACAGGGCCGGCTGACTCAGGTTTACCTCGATACTGGCTCGGGTGAATGTCAGGTGCTCTACCAGCCCAAGAACGTGACGTAGTTTCCTAGTATCCATTTTTCTCTTTCTTGGCTGACGGATCTACTAAACATAGCCAAGAACGATCCTCCAAAAGCCCACTCGCGTCCATACTGATCTGCCTCACGGTTGGGCTGAACTCTGGGAAGGCGAAGTCAGGCCGTCGCTAACCGACCCATAGCCGCCTTTGACTACAGGCCGCTACTCGACCAAAAACAGAAACTCGAAACCCGTTGGTCAATGCGAGTTAGTAGTAGGGCGGGTGTCTAGGCAGTGGCCAAACTTTAGCCCTTTAACGAAGCTTCTATTCTAAATATGCGGAGGCGGTGCCATCGCCACCACCTCTCCTGATAAGTTGCTCTAGCTACTATATCGCACCGGCACCACCCCGGTTCAGGGTAGTGTTCGATCACTACAGACGTAGTTGACGAGGCTTGCCGGGCTTTAATATTTGGGAAGGTTCACTAGTTAATTTCGGAAATTTCCTAGATCTATCGGCATCTAAAGCAGGAAAAATCATGTTCCTCCAGGGGAACTTTCGGATGTCCTTACTTGATAAAAGGAAAACTCCACTAGTACTCCTTTCATTCCTTTTTTGGCTAACCCAGCAAAAAACGCGCAAATGGAATTAGCATGTCGTCATTTCACCTCCGGATGAGGTCGTTTTCTTTTGTATTACTGGGTTGCCTGAGTACGTTAAGTCCTGCCTTCGCGGCGCCGCTTTCGACGCCCGGCGATCAGGACATGATCCGTGACCGTCAGGACCGCCTGCTCGAAGAGCAGCGTAAGCGCCTGGAAGATCTCAAGGATTTGCCGGGTACAGAAGGCCCTGCCGTCGCGCCCAAGGCGCCGGTTGACACCCGCTGCTTTGAGATAAAAAGCATCGAGCTCAAGGGGGCCGACAGCTTGTCTGCGGCCGATCGAGAGCGCTTGCTCAAGCCTTATCTGAATCAATGCCTGGGTGTCTCACAGCTTAATGAGCTGCTGAAGGTCATCACCGATGACTACATCGATAAAGGTTTGGTGACCAGCCGGGCTTACTTGCCGCAACAGGATCTTTCGAAGGGCCATCTGCTGGTCGTGGTAGTTGAGGGGAAACTCGAAGGTTTGAAAGGTGCTGCCGACAGCAAACTGTCGGACCGCGAGTTGGCGATGGCGTTTCCGGGCAAACAGGGCGGGTTGCTTAACTTGCGGGAAATCGAACAAACCATCGATCAACTCAACCGCTTACCCTCCAATCAAGCGCAAATGGAATTGGCCCCTGGCACGCAGGTGGGCGGCAGTGAGGTTGTCGTCAAGAACACCCCGCAAAAGCCTTGGCGCGTCAGTTTGTCACGCAACAACGACGGCCAGAAAAATACGGGCGAGCAGCAGTGGGATACTGGCTTTGAGTGGGACAACCCACTTGGATTGGCGGATCAGCTGGTCTTGCGTGGCGGCCATGACGGTATCAGCGATCATCAAAAAACCTCAGAAAACACCATGCTTTACTACAACCTGCCGTGGGGCTGGTGGAACTTCAGTTACACCTACAACCAGAGCGATTATCGCTCCCAGGCCCAAGCCAATGGTTTTGATTTCAAGCAAACCGGCGACAGTCAAAATCACCAACTGCGTGCCGAACGGGTCATTTATCGCGACGCCGTGAGCAAGACCTCCCTCAATGTGGGCGTGGCCCATCTAAGCACCAACAACTACATCGAAGACAGTCGCCTGGCTGTCAGCAGTAATAGCCTGAGCGAACTGCAGTTGGGCATTAACCATGGCCGACGAATCGGCACTGCGTTCCTCAACATCGACCTTGGCATGCAAAACGGCATTGATGCATTCGGGGCGCAGAGCAACGACCAGCATCGAGACGGGCAGGGCAATCTCACCGCTACTCCGGACTATCGCAAGTACACCGCCACAGTCAGCTATCTGCAGCCGTTCACGCTGTGGGGCGAGTCGTTGAGCTTCACCAGCCTGGCGACCGGGCAGCGCAGCGAAGATGTGCTGTTCAGCCCTCAGCGTATGAGCTTGGGTGGCTCGTCGTCGGTGCGTGGTTTTAAAGATGAGCAATTGACCGGCGACAGTGGCGGCTACTGGCGCAACGACCTGCGCTGGACGCGTCCGGTGACGTGGGGCTGGATGCACCCGCTGTTTTCGGAATATGGCACCAGCCTGGGATACGACCAGGGCGTCATTCGAAACGATCGCTACAACGGTGACCTGCACGGTCGAGTGTCGAGTGACTCCATAGAGTTGTTCGCTCGCGGTAAGCACCTAAGCACCAGTGTGACGTTTGCCCACTCCCTGGAGCGGCCTGGCGTACTGACCGAACGCGAAGCGCCGATCTATTTCCGCATGGATTTTTTCCTGTAACTCCCCCCTCAAACGCCTAGTTGCATCGAGAGTCTGATATGGAATTTCGCCCACACACCGTTCGGACTCTCGAGCCTTTTTCTGTGCAAGCCCAAGAGCGATTTTGGGGGCTTTCAAAACGTAGCCTGGCGCTGATCCTGGCCAATGCGATGTTTTGGCAACCTCTGCTGGCTCAGGCCGACGGTATTGCCGTCAGCGCCCCGGGTACCAGCTTGGGTGTGGCGGGGAACGGTATTCCGATCATCAACATCGCGGCGCCCAACGGCAGTGGTTTGTCCCACAACCAGTTCAAGGATTACAACGTCGGCGCCAGTGGCGTGATCCTCAACAACGCCACCAACAGTACGCAATCGACTCAACTGGGGGGGATCATTCTTGGCAACCCCAATTTCAATGGCACTGCGGCCAGTATCATCCTCAACGAAGTGAACGGGGGCAGCCCGAGCCAGTTAAGTGGTTACACGGAAGTAGCGGGGCAGTCCGCCAAGGTTATCGTCGCCAACCCCTATGGCATCAGTTGCAGCGGCTGCGGGTTTATCAATACACCCAATGTCACCCTGACCACCGGCACGCCTGTTCTCGATAACGGCCGCCTGGACCATTATCAGGTGGATGGCGGCACGGTGACCATCGACGGCAAGGACTTGGACGCCAGTCAGATCGACCATTTTGAGATCATCACCCGCTCGGCAAAAATCAACGCACAGATCAATGCGCGCAATCTGGCCATTGTGGCGGGTCGTAACGACGTTGATGCACTAACGCTGAATACCACGGTACGTGCCGAGGATGGCAGCGTGAAACCGGAACTGGCCATCGACTCCTCGGTGCTGGGCGGCATGTATGCCGGCGCGATCAAACTGGTGGGCACCGAGGCCGGAGTAGGGGTGAAGCTGGCGGGTAATCTGGGGGCCAGTGGCGGCGATATACGCATTGATGCGGCGGGGAACCTGACCCTGACCGACACAAGGGCTGACAGTGGAGTCACCCTCAATGCCACGAGTTTAAATTCAACCGGAGCGGTGTACGCAGGTACCGCTCTCGATGTGCATACCACCGGTGCTCTAACCAATCAGAAAAACTTCGCCGCCGGTGACAGCATCAATCTGTCCAGCGGTGGGGAACTCACCAACCTGGGCATTATCGAGGCGGGTGTTAACGCCGATAATAGTCGCAACACTAATGGCGACCTCACGGTCACTGCGCAGACGGTTACTAACACTGGCAACAGCCTGGTTGCGAGCCGTAACCTGACGGTGAGCGCGGCACAAGCGCTGAACAACCAAGGCGGCACCCTGAGTGCAAAGCAAGCCGCGAACCTTTCCACGGGCATCCTGGATAACCAAAACAAGGGCCGGGTGTTAAGCACCGGCAGCCTGAGCTTGAATGCGGACCAGTTGCTCAACGCGCAGGGTGGCCTGCTTAACAGCAGCGGTCCGCTGACCGCGACAGTCGGGAAACTAAGTAACAGCAGCGGTGAAGTGTCCAGCCTGGGCGCGTTGACCTTGAATGTGGCCACGCTGGATAACGTTGCAGGATTGGTTACGGCAAACAACGGCCTCAGTATCACCGCGAGCGGCGCCATCAATAATCAGGGCGGCAAACTCACCAGCCTGGACGTCCTGAACCTCACCGCCGGCGCGGTCGACAACAGCTCGGCGGGCCACATCAGCAGCAACCAGGCGCTGACGGCCAACGTAAGTAATCTTGATCAGCACAACGGCGGGCAGCTCACCAGCGTGACCTCGCTGACCCTGGATGTGAACAAGGGCCAGTTAAACAACCAGAGCGGTCTGATCCATGGTACGACACTGGCGCTGAATAACCTCGCTGACGTCGGCAACCAGAACGGCGAGATTTCCAGCAACCAGGGCTTTACGTTCGCCGCGAAGAGCCTGGACAACACCAGTGGCAAACTGCTCAGTGAGCAAGCCCTGACCTTGCGCCTGGATCAGGCGCTGATCAACATCAAAGGCCTGATTTCTGCTGCGGCACTGCAGTTGAAAAGCGCAACCCTGGACAACAGTGACGGGATGCTCAGCAGTCGTGACGAGCTAGGTGTTACCGTCGATGGCGCCTTTAATAACCAAGGCGGTACGGCGATTGGCGATGGCGACTTTCGCCTTGATGCCGCCAGCCTGGATAACAGTAGCGGGCAGGTTTCCAGCAAAGGGGCACTGACTGCCAACGTTAACGCGCTCACTAATAACAATGGGATATTGATCGCTGAAGGCGCACTGGCGCTCAACGGTTCCACACTGGACAACCGCAACAATGGCCTGGTCGGTGGCACCCAAGGGGTAAAGCTCCAGGTGGGGGGCGTCGACAACCGTGGCGGTGAAATTTCCAGTTCGGCGGATGTCAGCCTTCAGGGTCAGCAACTGAACAACAGCGACAGCGGCCGAGTAATCGCCGGAAAAACGCTGAGCCTGACCGTCGACAACGTACTCAACCTTAATGGGTTGCTCAGCACTCAGACCGGCTTGAGCCTGACCGGGGCCGGCCTGGATAACACCGGTGGCAGCCTCATCAGCCAGGCCGGCCTGGCTTTAAACGTCAGTGGCGATCTCAATAACACCCAAGGACTGTTGAGCAGTGAAGGCGTGTTAACCCTCAACGCTGCCAATCTGACAAACCGCCAAGGCAAGCTGTCCAGCGCCGGCCAATTGAGTGTCACCACCTCGGGTGCGACCGATAACCAGGGTGGCCAATTAGTTACCGACGGCGGCCTTACCCTCAACAGCGCAAGCCTGGACAACAGTCAGAGCGGTACGCTCAGCAGCAAGTCTGCACTGACCATCGATACTGGCACGTTCGACAACAGCCACAGCGGTAATGTCAGCACCTCCGATACGCTCAACATCAACGCCGGGCAGGTGACCAACCAGGACGGCGGTCGCCTTTCCAGTGACAAAACGCTGACCGCCAAGGTCACAGGTCTGGATCAGCAGGGCGGGAAGCTGTTTAGCAACACTGCAGTGGCGCTGGACTTAAACCACGGCCAGTTGAACAACCAGGGCGGATTGATCAACGCGCCTCTGTTGATGCTGAAAAACCTCAAGGGCGTGAACAACCAGGGCGGTGAAATTTCCAGTGCCCAGGCCTTTACGGTTGCCGCCGAAAGCCTGGATAACAGCAGCGGCAAGCTGCTCAGCAATCAGGCACTGACGTTGCGTATTGACCAAGTCCTGAGCAACCTCAAAGGCCAGATCGCTGCTCAATCCATTGACGGCCATGCCGCCAGCCTGGACAACAGTGGCGGCACGTTGACCAGCCGCGGTGACACGTTGCTGAACATCGATGGCGCGCTCAATAATCAGAGCCAGGGCCTGATCAACGCCACTGATACGTTGACCATTAACTCCACCGGGATCAACAACCAACAGGGTTCGTTGCTGGGCAGCGCGATTGCTATCGACCTGAGTACGGCCACAGGCGATCTGAACAACAATGGCGGGATGATCACCACCGCAGGCTCGCTGACCCTCCAGCACTTGCGTGACCTGAGCAACCAGAGCGGAGAAATATCGAGTGCCCAGAGCCTGAACCTCTCAGGCCGAACGCTGGACAATAGCGCGGGCAAACTGATCAGCAATAACCTGCTGGCACTCACCGGTACCGAGTTGCTCAATCAGGGTGGTCTGATATCCGGTTGGCAGGGCGTCAGCCTTAGTGGTACCGACCTGGATAACCGCAACAACGGCACCGTCTCCAGCCGCTACGGTAACGTGGCGGCCCAGTTCACCCAGAGCGTGCTCAACAGTGGCGCCGGTGCGCTGGTCAGCCAACAAGCGCTGACCGTCACCGCAGCCAGTCTCGACAACAGTGACAACGGCATTCTGTCCAGCGGCGGTGGGCAAACCCTGACTGTCACCGGCCCACTCAACAACAGCCAAGGCGGCTTGATTGACAGTGGCGCTACCCTGGACGTGCAAGCACCAACGCTCATCAACGCGGGCGGCGCTATCAATGCACAACAGAACATTAGCGTTACCGGTACCACCGTCGATAACACCGCCGGTACGTTGATCGGTAACAGTGGGGTCACCCTCGACTTGCTCGGCGTACTGACCAACACCAACGGTAAACTGGCCAGCACCGGTGCTCTGTTGCTCAAGCGTGCTACCCAGATCAACAACCAGGGTGGCCAGATCGCAAGCCAGGACCTGTTGACGTTGTTGGCCGGCAATCTGGACAACAGTAATCGTGGCACTGTCGCCGCCAATGGCACACTGACCCTCACCACCACCGGCGCCATACAAAACAACAGCGACGGTTTGATCTACAGTCAAAACGCCGATGTGCAGCTAAACGCTGCCAGCCTCGACAACGCCAAGGGTTCCGTCCAAAGCCAGACGGCATTGAACTTGAGCACCGACGGCGATATTGATAACCAAAGCGGCAAAGTCATCGCCCAGGCCAATGACGTCAGTCTCACGGCTGCAAACATTGATAACCGTGGCGGTACATTGGCGAGCCTTGGAGGCGCCCTGCACGCAAAGGTCGTCGGGGTGCTGCGTAACGGCTATGACCTCAATAACAACAGTCAGGCCGGTGTCACCCAGGCTGAGAGCCTGGATCTGGTCACCGGCAGCGTCGACAATAATGGCGGTCGTATTTCTGCACAAAGCGCAGACGCCATCGTCACCACCGGTAACTTCGACAACCGCAATGGCGGCCTCTACGCCAAAGGCCTGGTGAGTGTCACCGGCAATGACTTTGATAACAACGGCACCAACGATGGTCAGATTGCCGGGCATCAGATTGACCTCAATCTGAGCGGCGCGCTCAACAACCAACTGGGCATTATTGAAAGCGACACCACCCTGAAAGTCAGCGCGGCCAGCCTGGATAACCAGACCGGCCAACTGCGTGCCCTGGGCACCGACGGCAAGACCGAGTTTCAGATTGGCGGGTTGTTCGATAACAGCAATGGTGTCCTGGAAACGGCCAACACCGACTTGACGTTGAATGCGGGTAGTTTTCAGAACGTTAATGGCAGTGTGTTGCACGTCGGCACCGGCACCTTCGAGATTGCGCCGGGCAACCTCAATGGTGTTGGCGGTAGCGTGGTTACGCGCGGTGGTTTGAGCATCGACCAAGACACCTGGACCAACGACAGTGTTATTCAGGCCGGGCGTCTGACGCTCAACGTCAACACCTTGACCCAAAGCGCAGCCGGCCAGTTGCTGGCCGCCGATAGCCTTGTCGCAAGCGGTGTCAACTGGGTTACCAATGGCATTATTGCCAGCGATGGCAGCCTGGACCTGAACCTGAGTGGTGCGCTGAATGGTACCGGCCGCATCAGCAGCCTGGGTAACCTCAACCTGTCTGCGGCTCAAGTTGATCTGAGCAGCACCGCGAGCATTGCCGGGGGAGGGCTCACCACCGCGACCGTCTCTGGCGCGCTAAACAACAACGGGCGGCTGACCTCAGCGGCTGACCTGTCCGTGACTGCAGGTACCATCAACAACTACGGCACACTCGGCAGCGGCCAAGCGTTGACCGTCACCACCGGGGCGCTGCTCAATGATCATGGGCTGATCTTCAGCGGCTCAGACATGAGCCTGCGGGTCGACTCACTGAACAACAGCTACGCCGATATCTACAGCCTCGGCAACCTGAATATTGACCGCGACGGTCAAGGTGGGCTCGCCAGCAGCATCATCAACAGTTCCTCCAGTATTCAAAGCGACGGCAATCTGAACCTGTCCGCCAGCACCATACAAAACGTTCGTGCCGTATTGAGTACCAGTGACCTGGGCATCTACACCGCGCGAATCGACGAGGTTACCTGTATTGAGGGTTACAACGCCGGCGACTGCAGCGGTAAACAGAACCATGCCTGGGAGGTTGTTCAGCGCGACAAGGTAGATGTGACCGACGCCAGTGCGGCGTCAAGTATCACCGCCGGTGGCAATCTGACCATCAACGGTGGCGACCTGCTGAATGCAAGTAGCAGCATCGGCGCTGCTGGCAACCTGAGCGCGACAGTCAGCAACCTGACCAACAGCGGCATTGAGACCGGCGAGACAGAAACCACCCGAATATTCATGACAGAGCGGACCAGCGATGCTTCAGGCTGGTACGCCATGGCCAGTGCCTTTACCAATAAATACTGGTACCTGAGCCCCGCCTACACCCCCAATGACCTAGGGGGGCTGCAGGCTGCGATGAGTGGCTTTATCGGCACGACCCTTGAAGAGTTGCCGCAACTTCGAACGACGCAAAAAATTGCAGAGGGCGACCAAACCTACGCCGCCATCATTCAGGCAGGCGGGGCGGTCAACGTCACCGCTCAGAACACGATCGACAACAGTGTCGTGCAACCAGGATTCACCTACGTTGGCGCAGGTGCCAAAACCGGCACAGACGCCACGGGTGCCGGTGGTGCAGGCAGTACCTACTCAACCCGCGTCACCCTCAACCAACAACTGCCCCCCGACCTTGCCCAGCAGCAGATCAATCCGCTAACCCTGCCAGGCTTCAGCTTACCCACCGGGCAGAATGGCCTATTTCGCCTGAGCGGTCAGGGGGACACAGCACCGACCAATCAAACTCCACAAAGCTGGACCCTGGGCAGTGCGGTTATTGGCACGGCCCAGCACCAACAAGCGGCCCCCAGCAGTGGCATTCAGGCCATTCAGGTAGGCGATGCGGTTCAAACGGCATTAAACACATCCACCCCAGTCCAGGCCACGGCGGCAAGTTTGTTGACCGTCAACCGGGTTCAGGGCTTGCCCGACGATAGTCGTCCATCCAATCCGCAAAAGTATCTGATCGAGACCAATCCGGCGCTCACCAACCTCACGCAATTTATGAGCTCGGATTACCTGCTGTCCAATCTTGGTTACGACCCGGATCAAAGCTGGAAGCGTTTAGGTGACGGGCTTTACGAAGAGCAGTTGATCCAGCAAGCCGTCATCGCTCGGACCGGCCAGCAATTTATCGATGGCCAGACCAGCGATGCCGGCTTGTACAAGTACCTGATGGACAACGCAATCACCAGTCAGCAACAACTCAACCTGTCTGTCGGTGTGAGTCTTACGGCTGAGCAGGTCGCGTCCCTGACCCATGATATCGTCTGGATGGAAGACGCCACGGTTAATGGTGAGCAGGTGTTGGTCCCTGTGCTGTACCTGGCCCAGGCGGATAATCGTCTCGGCCCCACCGGTGCGTTGATCGCAGGTTCTGACGTGAGCCTGATTGCCGGGAGCGACCTGACCAACGCTGGCACCTTGAGCGCGACCGGCAACCTGTCTGCCCAAGCGGGCCAGAACATGGTCAACAGCGGCCTGGTCGAAGCCGGTGACCGCCTCGATCTCCTGGCAGGCAATAACCTGACCAACCAGGCGGGCGGCATCATCGCGGGGAGTGACGTCAGTGTCACCGCCGTCAACGGCGATGTGAACAATGAGCGCACCGTTACCAGCCATGAGAGCAGCAGTGGCTATCGCACCGAGGGCACTGACTTTGTCGACAGCGCCGCGCGTATCGAGGCGGCCAACAACCTGAGCGTGCAGGCGGGGGAAGACGTCAACAACGTGGGTGGGGTATTGAGCAGCGGTGCGGACACCACCATCGTGGCGGGTCGCGACGTTAACCTGGTGGCTGCCGAGCAAGTGGATAGCAACGCCGTCACCGACCTGTCCCGCAGCAGCGACGTGACCCAATACGGCAGCATTATTGAGGCCGGACGCGACTTCCAGGTTACCGCTGCCCGAAACATCAGTGCCATCGCGAGCCAGATCGATGCCACGCGTGATGTTGCGATGTCTGCGACCGGTAACCTGAGCTTGGCCTCGGCAGCGGATGAGCAGCACTCGGCGCTTAATACAAAGAAGGTCACCACCCAGGAAGATCACGTTAGTCAGGTGAGTACCACCGTAACCGCTGGTGGCAACGTTGACCTTAGTGCCGGGAACGATATGGCGTTGATCGCCAGCCGGGTTTCAGCGGGCAATGAAGCGTACCTGGTGGCGGGTGGCGAGCTTGATGTGCTGGCTGCTCAGAACAGCGATTACTCGCTGTATGACATGAAGAAGACGGGTAGTTGGGGCAGCAAGAAAACTCAGCACGACGAAGTCACCGACGTCAAAAATGTCAGTAGCGAGATCCAGACCGGCGGTGCTTTGGCTCTGGTCAGCGGTGGCGATCAGTTGTATCAGGACGCCAAGCTAAACAGTGGTGGGGATTTGTCCCTGAGCACTGGTGGCAGCATCACGTTTGAGGCGGTCAAGGACCTGCACGACGAAAGCCACACCAAAAGCGATAACAATGCCTTCTGGGTTTCGGCCAAAGGCAAAGGCACCACTGACGAGACCTTGCACCAGAGTGAGCTGACGGCGAAGGGTCAACTGACGATCAACGCGGTCGACGGCCTGCACATCGACCTCAAACAGATCGACCAAGATACGGTGTCGCAAAGTATTGACGCGATGGTCCAGGCCGACCCGAGCCTTGCTTGGTTAAAAGACGCTGAAAAGCGTGGGGACGTCGACTGGCGCCAGGTACAGGAAATCCACGACTCCTTCAAGTACAACACCTCGGGCCTGGGACCCGCATCAAAGGTGATCATCGCCATCTTGATGTCAGTCGCTCTTGGCCCGGCTGGGCTGGGACTGGGCGGAATAGAAGGCACGGCAGAGATCAGCCTGGCCACGACGGCGGTGACCAGCTTCATCGATGACAAGGGCAATCTGGGCAGTACGCTGAAGGACACTTTCAGCTCGGACAGTTTGAAAAACGCAGCGGTCGCTGGCATTAGCGCCGGAGTCCTGAATTATGCCGACACCAACTGGCTCGGAAGTACCGAAGGGTCGACTGTTACCACCGCTGGGCCGCTTCAAAACGCTAGCTACTCCAGCGACATGCTCAGTTGGAGCAATGCTGAGCAGACCCTGCTTCGCAGTAGTGCACATGCCCTGATCAACAGTGGGATTTCCACAGCGATCAATGGCGGAAGTTTTGGCCAGAACCTGAGCAGCGCGGCCTTGAGTGAGGCGATCAGCCTTGGCGCGGCAGCCGGCAACAAAGCCATCGGCGATGCGACGAATGACATTGCGAGCAAGCTAGTCCTGCACGCTGTGCTCGGTGGATTGCTGTCGAAGGCTGCGGGGCAAGACTTTGCGAGTGGTGTCGTCGCAGGCGGCGTGGCCGAAGGGTTGACACCATTGGTCAACGCAGCGTTGTCCAATTACGTCAGCAAGATTTTCGATGCGAACAATCTGAGTTACCAGGGTAGCCAAACGCAGATCACGACAGCACAGTTGATTGGGGTGGTTTCGGGGGCAATGGCTGGCGGCGATCCTAATATCGCGGCTTTGATAGGTGGATCTGCGGACAAGTACAACCGCCAAGGGCACGAGGATTTGGATCCTACCGTGATTTTCGGCGATGAAGACGCGGCCCACACAAACGATCTGACGCCTCTGCAAAAAGCTTATGCGCAACTGTCGCTGGCGATCTTCAGCGTGTTGGTGCCGGAAGTTGTGATGGAGAGTTTGCTGGCCAGGATGGGGGCAATGTTCAGTGAGATGGGCGATGGTCTTGTTGGGGCTACAGCAACAGGCGTGGAGAATGTTTCAGGCAGCACCGCAATTGACGCCACAGCGGGGGCCGGTGAGACTGTGTCGAGTGCAACCAAGGCTGAGCAGGTTGAAACTGAGGTTGCAGAAAGTGCTGGCGGTGAAAAAGAGGCTGTGGACAGTGCGGCTAAGCTGAGCCAAGGTCAGCAGAGAGCTGTTAACAAAATTGACAATATTCTCAATAGTTTCAAGGATAGCGACATTACGGGTACATTAAAGGATATGGCAGGCGACCCTGTTCCGAAGCCTGATGGCGGCTATTGGGATCACTTGAAAGAAATGAACGACATGCTTAGAGGATTAAGAAACCATGCGGAAACGCTGGAAGGCGTGAGTGATCCCGTAGCGCAAGCTGCACGCCAAAGAGCTTTAGATACAATTCAACGTATCAACTCAGCTTTAAATGGTGCAGGAATATGAAGTTTCGTGATTTGGAAAAAGGAACTCCAGTCAATTGGTTGTCAGAAGACAAGAACTCATCTTTGACTGAATGGTATCTGTCTGTGCGCGACATTCATTTAAATCTTTTGAGCGTGGGGGATGTTTGTCGTGCGCTGCGGCAAAATTTGTTTGTTAGTGAAGTTTTACCGTTTGCTGTAGCCTTGCTGAATGATGATGTTTTGATAGGGGAAAGGTATGATGGCGAGTTAGTCGCGGCTCTTTCCGGTTTGAGTTCTAAGTATTGGCAAGAGAACACAAGTGCTGCGTATCAAGCGGCTTACGCTTTGGCTGAGGTTAAACAGTTAAGCAAAGATGCCGACTTGTTAAGAGATGCTTCAACTTTGGCGAAGGTTCTTGGAGAAATAAATAAACTGTAAATGCCTGCGGTGCAAAAGAGGCTGTGGCTGCTAGCGATACTTCCAAGGGAGTAACCAACCCTGAGATTCCTAAACTAGATCGGCCGTTGATTCCTGAAGGAATGACCCAAAGCCAATTTGGGAAGGACGTAATTGGGTGGGGAGCTAGGCCCGAAGGTGCATTACAGCGTCTAGATACCATCAACGCTTCAGAGGTTGAATCAATGCAAGAGCAAGGGTTGACGCGTGAGATGGCTACCCAGTGGAAGGACTTTTATTCTAACGAATTTTCTAGGAATGCAAATAATATTACTGCAAAAAATCGTGTTGAGCTTATGCAGAAGATTTTAGATAACTGGAATTAAAAACATAATGAAAATAAGCTGCATCAATGGAACATCTGAAGTAATGTTGCTTATTATTGAACCTTGGGCTGAGGAGTATTGGCTTGAGCCCGGAATGTCAGTTGATGTCGTAGGGCAAGGGGGGGTAAGTGATGGGAGCTTCGAAGTGGAGTATTTCGAAAAAGGAATAATTTTCTATGGTTGGGAAGGTAGCGTGGTTTCAGTTTTTATAAATGGTCAAGAGGCATCCCCAAGCCCACAAAGTTGATTTTTTGGTCCAAAAGCGACTGATGCTGCAAAGGGTCAAGAAGCATCAGCAGCGCGTGATGCTTTAGCTGAATCACTTGCACCTTTGAAAGGCAAAGCCCCTGCAACTGTTACAGGTGGCTACAACGTAAAGACTGGTGAGGTTGCTGCAAGGCTTTGTGGCGGTGGAAAATGTGCGGAAGATCATGTGGTAGATGCCTTAGGAGGTAACAAAGAGGACGTTCGTTTTACGGAGGCGATGCGTCCCAGGACTGGCGACCAAGTCCCTGTATGCCCTCGTTGCGAATCTACTTATGGTCGTGAACCATTCCCTCCAGGGACTCGATTCAAATCTGATGAGTAATCTAATATGAGTAGCGATGTATACCCCGATGGGCTGGATTGTGTTTGGCTTGCTACCGATCGCGAGCTAAACCTTGGAGTGTTTTTTACTGGAGGGAGTGGGCCAATTCCGGTTGGCATGCTGCATGACTGTTCATTTGCGATAGAGAATGTGGAGGAAGCTATCGAAAATCTTCCTATTGTTTCTGAAGCTCGTCTTCTTATTCAGGTAAATCGTCCTGACGATTTTTATGATATGGCAAAAAAAGGTTTTTTTGTGTATGACTGGCGAGATGTACATCGAACGATTCGCGAGTGCTCAAATAAATATGAGCCTGTAGCGTCGCCGATAAGTCCAATTACCATTGATGATTTGCCTGAATCGCTTAAGCAGCTTGCGTTGCGAGCTAAACTTCTCACCTTCTCTTTTGCGAAAGGGCAAGATTTAGATATAGAAAGCGAGATAGAGTGCCATAAGGCGGTTTAGGCTGGTGTAACGAGATTTTTGTATCCTGTTAAAAGAGTAGATGGTGTTGGTCGTTTGCCTTTGGTGCAAAAGGTGTAGACAATGCAGCAACTTATGCTGCTGATGAGATTCGCTTCTCGCAGAATACTGTTTCGTTTAACAAGACAGATCGGATTTCTGGCACGAACTACACCTACGACGATTTAGTCCAGAGCATGAAAACCAATGGCTGGAAAGGTGATCCGGTTGATGTCGTGAAAATGCCGGATGGTCAGCTGACTAGTATGGACAACACTCGAATTGCTGCTGCCAGAGAAGCGGGGATTGACGTGAATGCTAGCGTTCGTGGATTTGACGATCCATTGACGCCCGCTATTCAAGAGGCGAGAGGGTGGCAGAATTTTGATACTTGGGGAGAGGCAATAACTGGTCGTATAAATAAACAGTCAGGAGGTTTTTCTGCTTCCAATCCTTACGGTTTAACAGAGCCACCACGTATTTCTGGAGGCGGGAAATGATGAAGCCTTTTTTGTATGAATTTCCAATTTTGCCAGATGGTTTTCAACTTCCTACGGACTATCTAAATGTGGTTTTGGTTGGTGATATAGATATAGCGCCTTGGCGTTTTCTAACGAAAGATATGGCGCTCTCTCTCTTTTATTATGGTTCTATGCTTTTGAAGTTTCCAGGGACTGCTCTGGTTCCATTTGCAATTATTCAAGATGAGTCTGGATTGTATAATGATGGCTGGGTGGTTCTCGCTTGCTTTGATGGAGGCAAGGGGGGGGATTCAAGTGTTCGGATTTATGATTACTCAAGGCCGAAATCAAGTCCTTGGGATAGCTTTTCTTACTCTGGTTTTTCTGAATGGTTTAGTGCTGCCAAAGAAGAATCTGCTCGTTATAAGGCTGATCGGGTCGGAGACGAAGGCTATTCCTGATGTATAAAAAAAATGGGGACTTGACTCGTTAACCATACGCCATTCTCAGCCTGAAAAAACTTGAAGCTCTGCTGGTACATTTGCAGGGCTTCAATTTTTAGCACTACAGGTTTTCCATATCGCTGTCCCACCGATGCGGCAGTGGCCATGTTTTGTGATAAATGCACGTGATGGCGAGAACCCGCAATTAATCCTTTTTTCTGAATTGACTCTAGAAAGCGAGTTGCTGTTCCGTGGTACAAAAACTCGGGCGGCTCTTTCTCAATATACTGAAGGTTTACGCTTTCAGTTGAATGGCCCTGCACGGCGCGAATGTATTGCGCATCGTTAGAAATAGCAAAACGCTTTTTATCGCTGCGGCTGACAACAGCCAGGATCAGTTCGCGATCTAGAACACGCCCTTCCTTAGCTGCGCCTGCAATTAAGAAATCAATTTCTGCCCAGCCTTCCATATCTAGTTGAAGTCCAATGGACTGCGGTTCATGTCGCAATACATAGCTGAGAAACTTGCTGATTTCGTTGAGCTGCTTGCTGTTCATGGTTGCTGTTTTGACTCTGGACTGGGCACAAAAAATCGTTTTGTCTGGTGTTTCAAAATCATCGCATCGAGTAGGGCGAGCACAGAGCGGCGTTCGTCCTCGTCCATTTGCACCACAGCTTCGAATTTGAGCTTTAACTCGTCCTGCGGTTCGCGCTCGTTTTCTTCAAACACCAGCCAATCGGTGGAGACGTTAAAGGCCACGGCAACCTTCTTGAGCACCTCAAGCGATGGTTGGGCTTCACCGGATTCATAGCGTTTTACCTGGGTGATATGGATTCCCACGGTGTCAGCCATTTGCTGTTGGGTCAGGCTGTGTTGCTTGCGTAGCCGCAAGAGGCGTTCAGTGAAGCTCATCCAGAACAAGCATTGGTGGTGGTCGATGCCTGGCATTGTCACCTCTGATTCTGATGAGGGTTGACTGAAGTATCTATATGGAGCCTACAACAATCCCTGATCAGTTGTTTGACAAGGTCCTGAGGGGACACCGAATGGCCCACATTCCCGAAGCTGAACTGGAACGCCTCAAACATGAGGTGTCGCTGGTTCGGCTGATTTAATCGCAGGGCCATTCGTTGCAAAAGCGCGGCAAGGATTGGGTGATGTACTGCGTGTTTCATGATGAAAACAGTGCCAGCCTGTCAGTCTCCGAAGAGAAAAACCTCTATCACTGCTAAGTGGATAGCAACGCCGTCACTGACCTGTCCCGCAGCAGCGACGTGACCCAATACGGCAGCGTTATGGAGGCGTGGCGCGACTTCCAGGTTACCGTTGGGCGTGACATCAGTGCCATTGCGAGCCATATCGATGCCACGCGTGATGTTGCGATGACTGCGACCGGGGACCCGCATCAAAGGTGATCATCGCCATCTTGATGTCAGTCGCTCTCGGTCCGGCAGGGCTGGGACTGAGCGGGGTAGAGGGCGTGGCGGAGATCAGCCTGGCCACGACGGCGGTGACCAGCTTCATCGATGACAAAGGCAACCTGGGCAGTACGCGGAACGACACCTTTAGTTCGGAAAGTTTGAAAACGCAGCGGTCGCTGGCAATAGCTACGGGGTTCTGGATTATGCCGACACCAGTTGGCTCGGAGGTGAACGGATCGACGGCCACCAACGCCGGGCCGCTTCAAAATGCTAGCTACTCCAGCGACATGCTCAGTTGGGGCAATGCTGAGCAAACCGTACTGCGCAGTGGTGCACATGCCTTGATCAACAGTGGGATTTCCACAGCGATCGATGGCGGAAATTTTGGTCAGAACTTGAGCAGCGCGGCCTTGAGTGAGGCGATTAACAGCTTGGGTAACAAGGGTAACGAGTTACCCTCGTTACCCAAAACCGTTACCCAAATCTGCTTTTTCATTTGGGTAACAGACTTTCCATTGAGCTCTATTTGAACGTTTGATGCGTCGACATTAATCACGCCTTTCGCTGAAGCCAGCCAACCACGGGCCTTTCAGCGTGTTTCGATTTTTCTAGAGCCGCCGTGAAGCTTGGAAGATTCTGGCTAATTCATAGATTAATTCTGTTACCTGTTACCCAAATTTCAAAAGTTCGCAGCTAGAGAAACAGCACGGTGCGCAATGCCCTCGATGTCGAGGGTCCCAGGAGGGACCCATGCAGGGGGGGTACCCCCAGCCCTCCCGTCGCACCAGTCAGCGTGCGGACGCTAGGGCCTTGGCCATAGCCTCACCGAACACGGCACTGAACCGGCGGTCTATCAGCGCCTTCGCTCGGCTTCGGTAGTTCAACCGCTTGTTCACGGCCAGCGAATCGCCGAAGCGGATCAGCAGCTTGAGGCGACCAGTTGTGTTGGCGCCGCGCCGAACCTCACCACCCTGGCGGGACCGACCTCGTTCCGCTCCCTTTAGCCGGAAGAACGCTCGCTGCCAAACACCATTGACGATGCCCGACTTGGTTTTCACCGGACCAATGAAGATATCCTTGCGGGCCTTCAGCCGGTGCGGCTTGGTCCGCGTCATCAACCAAGAGGGTTTCATCAGTCATGTCGTTCCCCTTAAATTTTCTTGGCCAGTGCGATGAGGTGATCCCACTCGGCCTCGATGTTGTGGCCCAGGGTCAGCAGCAGAGCCTTGAGGGTGTCGGTGTTTACTGCCGGCTCGACAGGAGCTGCGGCAACAGGCGCGGCAGCAGGTGCCGGTGAAGGTGTAGCAGCAGGTGCTGGAGCAGCAGTGGTTTCGTCAGTCATGGTTGGAACCTCAGTGAATAGCTTCGCAAGCCATGCGAAGGATGATTTCAGGAATTTAGGGATTTTCATGGTTGTCTCCCTCAGGGGGCGCTTCGGACAACACTCGGACGACAGCAACACCGATGCCTAGCACCATGTTGATGACTGCGTAGATCAATGGGTTGACGGTACCCTGGAAGACGGTCCAGCCGATTGCGCAGGCGTTGAGCACCGCGCAGGCAAGAGCGAGGCGAACTGACCAGAGCCTATGCCAGCCGCTTGCGCCATCTATAAGTTTCATAGCTCGTCCGCCTTGCGCTCAGACCAACGCTTGCCAAGCAGGCGAACCTGGTCAACGCCAAGAATGCCGACGAACACAGCAGCGAAGAATGACCAGCCAATGCTGAATCCGAATTCCTTTACCGTCAGACCTACGACCATCACCATCAGCGCGCCAAGAGTCGCCTCGATTAACTTGCGGACGGTGCTTGTCTCTTTCCCCTCGTACTGCACACGAAGAAAGATAAGCAGGAAGGTCAGGGCCATTGCCAGGCCGTTGTCCCGAAGTGCGGAGAGGACAAGCGCCCAGAAGGAAGGGTCTTTTTCGGGCATGATCTTCAATCCGAAGTCCTCCCTTATGGGAGTTGGGGAATAAAAAAGGCCGGTGTGAGCGGCCCAGTGCTGGGGAGCAGCGTTCAATTGAATCAGGCCCAGCAGCACTCCCAGCCAGAGCGATGGGTGTGGTGGAGCCGAAAACGAAAAAGCCCCGGCGAATGCCGAGGCTCAATGAACTGTAGAAAGCAAAAAGCCCAACTCTAGGGTCGGGCTTTGCTCGCGGAAAAACCGCAAATTAACGTGAAAACCATAGATCGAGATCGATCCTGTCAAACATCATTTTGCCTTCGATGTTACTGCATGCCGCTGAGGGGCTTCGGCCGCGCGACTTAGTCCACGCATAAAGTTATCTATAGCTCGTAGTTTGTTTCGATAAATAGCCAATTTAGTCACGACTGTCGTAAACCGCTCTGGCTTTCTCTACGGTGTCTCGATGCATGAACGCCCACGTTGCCAGCGCCGTAACCGGGACCAACACATCACGACCCATATCTGTAAGTTCATAATCTACCCGTGGAGGAATCGTCGGCATCACTGTTCGAAGGACGTATCCGTCTCGCTCCAATCCTCTCAATGTCGTCGTGAGCATCTTTTGGGAAATCGACCCGAGATCACGTTTTAACTCACTGAATCGCTTGCTCCGGCCCGACAACATGTGGATGACGAGAAGTGACCACTTGTCGCCGACTCGAGCAAGCACGTCGCTGACTGATTGGCAGACATCGGCTGGCAACTCAGCGAATGAGGACGCACTTTGACAAGTGGTTACTTTAAGGTGACTTGGATACATAAAAGTGCCTCCTTGCGGCGATTTATGGTCACTTTTAGTATGTCGGTCACCAACAGTAACCACAAGAGCAGCTTATGAACGACGCGAATGGGAAAACGGTGCTTGTTACGGGGGGCAGCGGATATCTTGCCGGCTGGATGATTCAGGCACTGTTAAAACAGGGCTACGACGTGCGGGCAAGCATCCGTCGGCCTGAAGCGGGTGATACGTTGCTCAACAAAATTGAGAAAAGCGGCGTTGCGCCTGACAGACTGACCTTCAAGACTATTGATCTTTTGAGTGATGTAGGCTGGGACGATGCCGTTGACGGTTGCGAAGCCATCATGCATGTCGCGTCGCCTATGGGGCAAGGTCAAGGCAAGAAGGTCGATCTAGTTACGCCCGCTCGGGAGGGAACTCTACGCGTATTGCGCGCCGCGCAGCAGCGCTCGGTCAAGCGTGTAGTCATGACGTCTTCAGGATTCGCAGCGCAAGGCGACGATGTCACCAAGCGTCTTGTCGGCGTTGAAGCTGAAGCGGTGTGGGCAGACAGCGCCCGCAAAGACATGAGTAACTATGCACGCTCCAAAGTCCTCGCTGAACGCGCCGCTTGGGATTTTATGAAAGCTGAGGGGCGGAATTTTTCGTTGACGTCGATTCTTCCTGGCCTGATTTTGGGACCTCTCTTCGGGGATGAAGCAACAGGTTCACTTGAAGTCGTCAAAAGAATGCTCTCCGGTGCGATGCCTGCCATCCCCCGTATCGGTTTTGGCATTGTTGACGTGCGGGATTTGGTTGATCTCCACGTCAAAGCAATGTTGTCCTCTAGCGCTGCCGGTCAGCGATTTCTGGGGATTAGTGATTTTCTCTGGTTATCCGAAATCGCGGCAGCACTCAAAACGGCCCTTGGTGAAGAGGCTGCTAAAGTCCCTACGCGAATGATGCCCGATTTTGTTCTTCGATTAGCGGCCTTGTTTCAAGAGGATGCCAAGTTCATGGCGCCCATGCTTGGGAAGAAGAGCTCCCTTGATTCACGCAAAGCGATTGAGCAGCTTAATTGGCATCCTCGACCGGTCGCCGAAACCGTTATCGATTGTGCGCGGAGTTTAGTTATTTCCCGACATCGTTAGCCTGAAGGCACATGCCAGCAAGAAGAATCACGGCAAAAGCGTGTGCTCCCAAATCATTCAAAATCACCGAATTTGCGGTGATGGGTGAAAGAATGTAATCGTCAAGCAACCTCTCGACGAAGATCGAGAGCGCCATCAATCCAAGCAACACCCGCCTTCCAAAGACCTTGAGTTTTCCCGTAACCGAACCCGAGTCGCTTACCGACAGTCATCAGATCTATGTCGCGCGATTTGTAGTAAGTGATGATTACATTACCTGCTTCTGGATACCTGTTGCGTAACCGCCCGTGAGAGTACGAAGATCACACAGCAGTTCAACAGCCTGATGGGGCAGCGGAACTAAGTGTTCGCGGCGGCGCTTCATTCGCTCAGCGGGGATTGTCCACAGTGCTTTGTCTAGGTCGAACTCATCCCATCGGGCTTCTCGCAGCTCAGACGGGCGACAAGCGAGCATGGAGAGCAGGTGTAGCCCGATCCGAACATCTATGGCGCTAGGATATGCACGAATGGCTCGTAGCAATGGCGGCAGCTCATCCACCGGGACGTGGGCATAGTTTTCTGACGGCTTGGTCTGAAGAAACTTGTGAAGCCCCTCCAGTGGGTTATGGGTGGCACGGCCTGTAACGCGTGCGAGGTCGTAAATCTCTTGGCACCTGGCTCGCACTCGGCTGGTCTGCTCAATGATGCCTTTCTGCTCCATGCCGCGCAGGAACTCCATCCACTCCATGGGGAGTATCTCGGTGTATATCCGCTTGCCGAATACCGGGAATACGTGAAGCTCCAAAGCGCCGATGGTTCTGGTGGTCGTGCCATCCGTCCAGCTTTTGCGCTTGGCGGTGTGCCATTCCCGTGCCAAGTGCTCAAACGTATTGTTTGCCGCCTCGACCTCGGCAGCCTTTCTGGCTCGCTTGGTGGCGAGTGGGTTTCCGCCCTTGGCGGCATCCTCTCTCAGCAAAGCGGCTTTTTGCCTGGCCTGCGATCCAGATAGTTGATGGTCTCCAGCGCCATAACCACCCAATCCAAGCCACGACCATTTGCCGTCCGGCTTCTTGTAGCGCAGTTGCCAGGACTTGCTGCCGTCCGGACGCACGCGAATGTAAAGGGCGTTTCCGTCGAGTTCCCGGTACTCCTTGGCCTCTGGTTCCAGCGTATTCAATACGGTGTCGGCTAAGGGGCGGCGCTTGATGTCGCTGCGCTTCATTTGCTTGTATCCCTCAGTTTCAATTTTTTTCCAAGGTACACGAGGGGATACACGGAGGGAAGATATAGGGGGAGATAAGGGGATACAGCCAGAAACAAGAAAACCCGCACTAGGCGGGCTTCTTGAGGTTGTTTAGAGACTCATGGAGACGTCTGTAAACAGGTACTTGGTGGCTACACAGGGACTTGAACCCCGGACCCCAGCATTATGAATGCTATGCTCTAACCAACTGAGCTATGTAGCCAAGTGGCGCGCATTATTCGCGTAGAACGGGAATGCGTCAAGCGCTTTTTTTGAAAATTTATCTACGCTATCAACTGTTTAAAGGGAAACACCGGGTTTGGTGACGAGCGGTTGAGGTTGATCGTTCCCACGCTCCGCGTGGGAATGCCGCTTCGGACGCTCCGCGTCCCGCGGTCGACGCTATGTGCCAGGGTGACGCGGAGCGTCACGGGATGCATTCCCACGCAGAGCGTGGGAACGATCAGTCGTCAGGTTTTGCGCGGGTGCAGGCATTCTATCGAGCGGTCGACCATGGCTTTGGCGATCTCCAGCAGGTGCCACACGGCAAGCACTTTGGCACGCTCGGGGCTTTGCAGGTGTTCACCACAGTCGAGCGCGGTGGCCGAGGCGCTGTGCAGCAGGTCGGCGGTGTAGAGCAGGGAGTCTTCGAAGCTGATGTCGTCGCTGATGGCGTAGAAGTTCGTCGACGGCTGCGGCGGGTCGGTCGGCAAGTAGTGGTCGAGCGCTCGGTTGAAGGCGGCGCGGTCTTTGGCTTGGTCACGGGGTGGGTCGGGGACGATCTTGAACATGGTGTAGCTCCTGATTAACTTGGAGCCGTACCGTTCGCGACTAAACGAAGGGTGGCGGCTGTACGCAGGTTAGTCGACCGGCTAATCAGGAAAACCCGGCGCACCCGAAGGTGCCCTGCGCACAGCCACCATGAAACCTCATGGGAGCATGCGCCTGATATAAGTCCGGGCGACTAAACCCGATCACTGAAAACCAGCGACGGACCGAAGACTAGCCACCGACTCCCCCAGGCACAAGGCCGAAAGATTCTCTAGGAAACGTCCCGCAAATTAAAGGGATTCATCTTGCTGGCCCTTTACAAACCATGACCGCTGCATCGATTCATCTAGTCGTTAGCCTGCTTAACGGGAACGATCAGTACACCGTGTTTGGTGACGAGCGGTTGAGGTTTGCGCAGGTCCCAAGGCGCTGAAGATCAAAGTGTGGGAGCGGGCTTGCTCGCGAATGCGGTGTGTCAGTCAACAGAGGTATTGGCTGACCTACCGCTTTCGCGAGCAAGCCCGCTCCCACATTGGATCGGCGTCAGTCGTCAGGTTTTGCGCGGGTGCAGGCATTCTATCGAGCGGTCGACCATGGCTTTGGCGATTTCCAGCAGGTGCCACACGGCAAGCACTTTGGCACGCTCGGGGCTTTGCAGGTGTTCACCACAGTCGAGCGCGGTGGCCGAGGCGCTGTGCAGCAGGTCGGCGGTGTAGAGCAGGGAGTCTTCGAAGCTGATGTCGTCGCTGATGGCGTAGAAGTTCGTCGACGGTTGCGGCGGATCGGTGGGCAGGTAGTGGTCGAGCGCTCGGTTGAAGGCGGCGCGGTCTTTGGCTTGGTCACGGGGTGGGTCGGGGACGATCTTGAACATGGTGTAGCTCCTATTGACCTGAAGAAGCTGCCACCTTCGCTGCTAAACGTAGGGTGGCGGCTGTACGCGGGTTAGCAGACCAGTCAATAGGAAAACCGGCGCACCCGAAGGTGCCCCACGCACAGCCACCATAAAACGGGGCCGTAAAACGTGTGCCTATTGAGTTCAGGCTGCTAAACCCGATCACTGAAAACCAGCGACGGACCGAAGACTAGCCACCGACTCCCCCAGGCACAAGGCCGAAAGATTCTCTAGGAAACGTCCCGCAAATTAAAGGGATTCATCTTGCTGGCCCTTTACAAACCATGACCGCTGCATCGATTCATCTAGTCGTTAGCCTGCTAACGGGATAGCCTTCCTGCCCCCAAAAGTGGCACATTGTCGCACCTGCACCTGTGCATCCATCTGCTGTACGGAAAACCTCCCATGGCTCTGAGCAATTCCCAGCCCTCCGTGGCTACGACGCCTGCTGCCGGGCAAACCAGCCCGTTGGTGATGCGTGTGATCGGCGCGGTGGCGCTGGCGCACTTGATCAATGACTTGATCCAGTCGGTACTGCCCTCGATCTACCCGATGCTCAAGGCCAACTACGGCCTGACGTTCACCCAGGTCGGCCTGATCACCCTCACGTTCCAGCTCACTGCGTCCCTGTTGCAGCCGTGGGTGGGTTATTACACCGACCGCCACCCCAAGCCGTACCTGTTGCCCTGCGGGATGATCTGCACGCTGGTGGGTATTTTGATGATGTCCCAGGTGGGCAGCTTCCCGCTGATCCTGTTGGCGGCGGGGTTGATTGGTGTCGGGTCGTCGACCTTCCACCCGGAAGCCTCCCGCGTGGCGCGTCTGGCGTCAGGCGGGCGTTATGGCCTGGCGCAGTCGACCTTCCAGGTGGGCGGTAACGCCGGTTCGGCCTTTGGCCCGTTGCTGGCGGCGGCGATCATCATTCCGTTCGGCCAGGGCAATGTGGCCTGGTTCGGCCTGTTCGCGGTGTTTGCATTGTTTGTGCTGTATGCGATCAGCCGCTGGTACGCCCACCACTTGAACCTGTTCAAGCTCAAGCAAGGCCAGGCGGCCACCCATGGCCTGTCCAAGGGCCGGGTGCTGAGCGCACTGGTGGTGCTGGGGCTGCTGGTGTTTTCCAAGTACTTCTACATGGCCAGTTTCACCAGTTACTTCACCTTTTACCTGATCGAGAAGTTCGACCTGTCGGTGGCCAGTTCCCAGTTGCATCTGTTCCTGTTCCTGGGCGCGGTGGCGGCGGGTACGTTCTTTGGTGGGCCGATTGGCGACAAGATCGGCCGTAAGGCGGTGATCTGGTTCTCGATCCTCGGCGTGGCGCCGTTCACCTTGCTGCTGCCCCATGTGGACCTGTTCTGGACGAGCATCCTGAGTGTGGTGATCGGCTTTATCCTGGCCTCGGCGTTTTCAGCAATTGTGGTGTTCGCGCAGGAGCTGGTGCCGGGCAATGTGGGGATGATCGCCGGGGTGTTCTTCGGTCTGATGTTCGGTTTTGGCGGGATTGGGGCTGCGCTGCTGGGGCACCTGGCAGACATCCACGGCATCGAGTACGTGTACACGCTGTGCTCGTTCCTGCCGCTGTTCGGGGTGTTGGCGATTCTGTTGCCGCGTACCAAAAAGGCCTGACTTCAAGCCAATCGAGTCGGGCAGATATCCTTGCTGCCCAACGCTTGCATCAAACGGGTAAATCAGTTGCTCCTGCAAAGGGTATCGGCGTTACGTCGGTGCCCTGATTTACGGCTGCAGCGGGTTGTAGGTGGCCCGCTTCAGTTGTTCGCGCGCCCGGGACAAACGTGAGCGCACGGTGCCAATGGGGATGTCCATGGCGTCGGCGGTGTCCTGGTAACTGCCGTCGGTCTCCAGCGAGGCGTAGAGGGTTTTGCGCATTTCTACCGGCAAATGCGTGATCGCCCGCAGGGTTCTTTCGAGCTTGCGGTTGATCTCGAACTGCCAGTCCAGGTTGTTGTTTTCTTCCTGCCCATGCCACAGCGCCTCATCGAACTCGCAATGCACGGGCTTGGCATACAGGCGCCGGAAGTGATTGCGGATCAGGTTCTGGGCAATCCCGCACATCCAGGTACTGAGTGTGGCCTGGCCGCTGAAGCGGTCCCTGTTGCGCCAGGCTTCCAGGTACGTCAGTTGCAGAATATCGTCTGCATCTTCCGGGTTGAGCACGCGTTTATGAATGAACCGGCGGAGTTTCTTGTGGTGGTCTTCCGATAGGTTCTGGATGGAGCGGTGCGGGTCAGGTGTAAGGTGAACTAAAACATCGATAGGAATATCCATGATTTTTTCCTCAGGGTAGACACGGTCGAAATGATTTCGACGGGAACCCTGTTAGCACTGCCTGTGCCAAGGAATAAATCTCTATAACCTATTGATATATATAAATAAATATTTTTTTTCTGTGATTTTTTACGCAAGGTTTTGCACAAATCACCCTGGGGTTGTGCTGATCTTTTCAAATGCCCCCGTATCGCCGATAACGATGGAACCGTAATGGGCTTGCCTGCCACACAAGGATACGAAACTTCCTGTGCTGGCATTCCTCATGAAAGTCGATTCCCCTGTTGATGTGCAAAATCCCCAGAGCCTGGATCAGTCTGCGCTTATAAGGGTTGATAACCGGCCAGCCGCCCAGGCGACCACCGCGACGATCAATGACGATCTGGGGTCGCTGTTCAGCCAGGAGGTCGAGCTCAATAGTCGTGCGTTGGGGCGACGGCAGATAGGGTTGCGGGTGACCCCGGTCGAGCAACTGGCGCAACTCTATGAGCAGTTGGGGCATCCCGCTCAGGCAACGCTGGCGACTGTCGCGCGTAATGTCAGGGTTCAATTATTGGTGAACCCCAGCGTCGACAAGTTTCTGGAGATCACCGGCAACGACCCGGCCCGGGCCTACGTGGTGCTTCAGCAAGTGGCCGCGCAGGCTGATGCCGAGGTGCGCACCAACGAGGCGAAACTCGCTCGCGAGGCGCTGACGAAGCTGGAGATGCGCTTCAAGCCGCAGATTCAGGCGGGCCTGAACACGGCGCTGGCGTTGCAGGCCAGCAGTGATGATCCGCAGCTGCGTCAGGCGGTGCGTGGGGTGTATTACGCCAGCGTGGTCACCCGACAATCCCTGGCAACCATGTTGCAAGCGTTGTTGGGGCTGTTTGGCGGTGAGGAAATTGGCCAGGGGCTCAAGCTGATGCGCCGGGCCCTGGCCGACGATATTGCGGCGCTGACCCCCTCGATTGCCTCGGCCAAATTGCTCACACTGCTGGTGGGGCTGCGTGGCTGCGATCAGTTGGGTGGCATCTTGTCCAATTGCCGGAGTTTGATTGAGCGCCTGGCCCTGACCTATCCCGAGGTGACCCGGGATGCCGTCGCCCTGCTCCAGCGTTTGCTGGGGTATCGTGCTGTCCCGCAAGTTGGCCGAACGCGGCCACTACCCGGCGGTGGACGTCCTGGCCAGCCTTTCGCGGATTTTGAGCAACGTGGCCGAGCCTGCGCACATCAAGGCCGGCACCGCATTGCGGCGTTTGTTGTCGGCCTACCAGCAAATCGAGCTGATGCTCAAGCTGGGCGAGTACCAGCCTGGCAGCGATGCCTTGACGGACCTGGCGGTGAACAGCCGCCAGGCGGTCGATGGCTTCTTGCGCCAGGACTTGCGTGAGCCGGCGCCCATGGAGACGACCCTGGCGCTTTTGACGGAGTTGACCACCGATGTCCCTTTCTGAAATCGACACCCTGCGGCGCCTGCGCAAGCATCGGGCCGATCGGGCCGAGCGCACGTTGCGGGCGGCCAAGCGGCTTCAGCAGGCGCTGCTGGCGCAAATCCAGCAGGCACAGGATGCGCTCGAACACACCCGCCAGGAAGAAGCCCGCAAAACCGCAGAGCTGCTGGGCAAGCATCAAGGGCAAGTGATCTCGTTTGGCGACCTCAAGTCCTGGAATGCCCAGGAGCGTACGTTCTCGGCCGACACCCGGCGTGAGGAGGGGCAGTTGAATGCGTTACACGGCCAGCGTGATGAACAACTCACCCAGGTCGACAGCGCGCAGCGTCACGTCACCCAGTGTTTGCGGGAAGTTGAAAAACTCCAGGAGTTATCCCTTTTGTTGGTGCAGGAAGAGAACGATGACGCAAGTTCCAGCGAACAAACCTGAGCGTCCGCGTCTGCGCGAGCCTCGGGACGAACGTGAACCCGGTGCGGGGGTATTTGTACCTCTGGAGCAAGGGCTGTTGTTTGCCCGGCTGTTTACCCGCGACCGTGAGGGCGGCGGTTACGGTTCCTCCCGTGCGGCGATGACGGCGCCCACCGAGGCCCGGATGATTGAGGCCATGGCCGAGCAACTGGTGCCCCGAATACAGGGCGTTTCGCAGTGGCCGTTGCAGGCGATGCTGTACGTGCCGCGCCTGGGGCGGATCAACGCGAGTGTGCGCCGGGAACAGGGGGCCTGGAACGTTGAGCTGGAGGCGGAGGAGGCGCACACCGCGGCCTGGCTACCCGGTGTGCGGCAACGTCTTGAGGACGGGTTGGCGGGTGCCTTGGCGCAACCTGTTCATGTGCACCTGGTAGACGTGGGCCCGGCATGATCATGCCGGTGTTGAACGTGCCCGTGGTGAGCGCAAACACAGTGATGGCGCGGCGTCGATTAGGCCGTGGCGTGCGTATGCCGTTCCAGGTCTCGGGGCAACACGGTGAGTTGCTGATGGTACCGGGCCGTGCCCCGACGGGTGTTAAACCGATGTGTTTCGAGAGTGCGTGCGGGGTGCTGGCGTTCGCCGAGCCCGGGCCGTTGTTCAGCCTTCTGGGGGAGTGCCCGGTGACGTTGGCAGAGGCCGGCAACGACCCGGATTCGTGGTTCTGGGAATTGTTCCTGCACCACCTGAGCCCCGAGGTGCGGACGCTGTTCGGTTACCTGCGCTTGCTGCCGGCCCCCCGCAAGTTGACGTTCGGCTGCCGGCTCACGGTGACGCTGGGGGCGTCCCGGGTAGTGGGTTTTCTGTGGATGGCACCCGAGACCTTGCTGGCGCTGTGCGACGCCGGCCCCTGGCAACCCGTCGCCGGGCCGCTGCCTGCGTCGTTTCAACTGGCGCTTGCGGTGACGCTGGGGCGCCTGCGGCTGCCGATTATCCAGGTGCGCCACCTGCGAGCCGGTGATGTGGTGATGCTTGAAAAACCCTTGTTCGATGTGCAGGGCAACGGCCACTTGCACCTCGGCAGGCACCGGCTGCACGGCCGCATTGACGATGAATCCGGGCCGTTACGCCTGACACTTATTTCGATCGAGGAAACGTCCGTGGACGAGGATTTTGCAACACAGCAGTACCCGGGGCATGAGGATGAACAACCGGTGGTGGACGTCTTCGGCCATGAGCCTTTCGACGAGTTGAGCATGGCCCTGAATGTGCGCTGTGGCACCCTGAACCTGACCTTGGGCGAGCTGCGCAATCTGGCCCCCGGCGCCGTACTGGGCCTCTCCGGTTACGCCCCCGGCATGGCGGGGCTGTATTACGGCGACCGCCCGATTGGCCAGGGGCAGTTGGTGGAAGTGGACGGGCGCCTGGGGCTGCAGTTGTCACGTGTGATTTTCGCCCGATGATGCTCCAGGGAGTCGACCCTCTTGTGCTGGCGGTGTTTCTCGGCGCGTTATCATTGATGCCGATGTTGTTGATCGTGTGCACGGCCTTCTTGAAGATCGTCATCGTGCTGATGATTACCCGCAACGCCATCGGCGTGCAGCAGGTGCCGCCGAGCATGGCTATCAACGGGATAGCGCTGGCGGCGACGCTGTTTATCATGGCCCCCGTGGGGTACGAAATCGCCCAGAACGTCAAGGCAACGCCGGTGGACATGAGCAACGTCCAGACGCTTCTATCGACGGGCAGTGAGGCCATCCAGCCGTTGCGCGCGTTCATGCTGCGTAACACCGACGCGGACGTGTTGACCCACCTGCTGGAAAACAGCGCGCGCATGTGGCCGCCTGAAATGGCCCAAAGCACCCAGCGCGAAGACCTGATCCTGTTGATCCCGGCGTTTGTGTTGTCGCAGTTGCAGGCGGGGTTCGAGATCGGGTTCCTGTTCGCCCCGGAAAGCCTGAAGCCGGACTTGAACCGCCTCAATCCTCTGAACCAGATCAAGCAGATGTTCTCCGCCCAGTCGGTGATGAACCTGTTGATGGGGCTGGGCAAGGCGCTGCTCCTGACCCTGGTGTTGTATGTGGTGATCGGGCCGTCGTTGGCGGCGTTGATCAACCTGGCCACCAGCGATCTGCAGAGTTATATCCTGGCGCTGATCACGTTGTTCCGGCACTTGCTGCACGCCTGCCTGGGGCTGCTGTTGGTGCTGGCGTTGATCGACATGACGTTGCAGAAACACTTCTTCGCCAAGCGCATGCGCATGACCCAGGTGGAGGTGATGAAGGAGTACAAGGACATGGAAGGCGACCCCCATGTAAAAGGCCAGCGCCGTGCACTGGCCTATCAGCTGGCCCAGGAAGAACCGAAGGTCAAGCTGCCCAAGCTTGAAGAGTCCGACATGCTGGTGGTCAACCCTACGCACTTTGCTGTCGCGCTCTACTATCGCCCCGGGAAAACCCCGCTGCCTTTGTTGGTGGACAAGGGCACAGACGCCGAGGCCCGCAAACTGATCGACCGGGCCAAGGCGGCCGATGTACCCGTCATCCAGTGCGTGTGGCTGGCGCGTACGCTGTATGAGAACAAGCTGGGGGCGAACATTCCCCGGGAGACCTTGCAGGCGGTGGCCTTCATCTACCGGACGTTGCGTGAATTGAATGATGAAGCCAAGCGCGACACCCTCCACTTGCCGGAGTTGGAGCAGCGTTAGGCGTGCGGCACCCTAGTGAGTGCGGTGTACGTCCAGCGCTTCCAGCCTGGCCAGGGACAGCATCCGGCTGACGGTATCATTGAGCGCGGCACCGCTACCCGGGGGCGTCGGCAGCGCGTGCCAGATCACCAGCACGCCCCTGGCATCCTGATAGACAAAGCACCCATGGAACGCCAGCGCGTGCTCGAAGCGTCGCTCGAGCACGTTCTGCAACTGCCCGGCCTGTAGGGCCTCGGGGGCTATCTGCAAGGCCAGCCCCCGCAGGGTGCCGGCCTTGATCGGGAGCAGGGCAATCCCTGGAGCGAGGGGCAGGTGAGCGTCATTGCCGCTCACCAGGTTGTCCAGGAACACCTGGCGATGTTGATCATCGTCGGGCAACCCCATGGGGTTCACCGTTCCAGGGATACGGTCTGGTAATCCGACCGCTCGCCTGCCGGGCCGGGCTCGACGCGCATCTGCGGTGGCCACCAGACCACCATTTTGTCGGCGCTCGATTGCGGGCGTGAGCAAGAGTCGCCCTTGCACGTTGGCGTGCAACCGGCGATGAGCAGGGCGAGGCCAATCAAGGTGACGCAGGGGAGTCGACGGTTCATTGGGCGTTGCTCCGGGCAGGTGTGAGCAGGGAAGGGCGGGGCACACCGATGTGTTCATCTTTGATGACGGGACGCATGGCGATGAACACTTCGGCCTCTTCGCCCGGCTTGAGCCAGGCGCGCGGCCAGACGCTCACCGCCAGGGTCTGGGCGTTGCTGCACTCCTTTTCATCGATGCGCACGTTGCGATTGAATTGGTTACGCAGCACTACCACGGCCACGTTGAACTGCGGGCCGACATACCACTGGCTGCGCTCGGTATTGAGTGCCAGCAGGTCCCGGGTGGCGCACAAGGTGCCCAGCCCCAGTGGCATCGGTGCCGCCTTGAAGGCCGTGGGCACTTGCCCGCTGACGAGGTGGGCCAGGGCGCTGGTGATGTCGCTGCGCTTGATCACCGGCTGATGCTCGGCATAGCGCCGGGCCAGAGGTTTGAGTGCCGCCTGCAGTTCCGCCTGGTCTTCCTGTGGCAAGTAACGTGAAGGGTCGGCCTGATCGCCGATGACGCGTGGGGTCAGGATAAACAGGCGTTCGCGGCGGTTGTTCTGGCGTTCGGTGGAAGAGAACAACGTTTTACCCAACAGCGGTATGTCCCCCAGCAGCGGTACCTTGCTCTGCTTGTCGGTACGTTCGGTCACGTGGAACCCGCCGACCACCAGGGAGCGTTTTTCCGCCATCACCGCCTGGGTACTGACCTTGCCCCGGCGTACATCGGGCCCGATGCGCTCGGGGTTGGATTCGTCGAAGTTACCGTCCTCGATATCCACCACCAGATGGATCTGGTGCTGCCCGCGGGTGGTGATCACCCGGGGCACCACCTGGAAGCTGGTACCCACCGTGATGGGCAGGATGGTGGCGGTCTCGGTGCCGGCCGTAAGGTACTGGGTGCGGTTGAAGTCGATCACCGCCGGCTGGTTTTCCAGGGTGAGCACCGACGGGTTCGACACCATGGTCGCCAGGCCTCGTTGCTCCAGTGCCCGGACATCGGCATAGAAACGGTCGCGGTTTTCGATCGACAGTTGCGATGAGGTGCCGGGGGCCATGTTCACGCCGCCACGGAAACGGCTGTTTTGAAAGCCCCAGTTAACCCCGAATTCACGCAATTGAGTGCGCTCGATGTCGAGGATGATTGCGTCGATTTCCACCAGCTTGCGCGCCACGTCGAGCTGGGCGATCAACTCGCGGTACATCCCCTGGCGCTCCGGCAGGTCGTAGATCAGCACGGCGTTGTTGCGCACATCGGCTTCAACGCGGATCCGGCTGGTGGACAGGAAAAGGTGTTTGGTAAATGTGTGGATGGAGTCTATGTCTACGCCCGACTCAAACGCCGCGTTGTAGTTCTTTTGCACGGAGTTGTCCGTATGAGCCAGTTTGCGCCCTAAATCTTTTGAGTAGTCCATGAGCATTTCCTGTTGGGTTGTGCAGGTGTTGTGGTGAGTACTGGCCAATCAGTTCCCTGCTTGAGGACATTATTTGAAATGCGGGAACTGAGCGCTGACGCCGTTTTTAATGCCCGTTGTTGTTGAAGAACGATTCGAGCATTGCGCTCCAACTGATACGAAAGTCTCCCTCGTCTGTTTTCAGTACCAGGGTTTGAGGGCTGAGAGTGTCGTCCCCGTGAAGCGTCCACAGCGTCACGCCATGATTGACGAGATGCTGCCTGACCTCCTCGATTTCAGGTGGATGGCAGAGCAGCACCGCCTTGATCTTGGGGACCTGGCTCGTCAGCAACTGCTGCAGGAGGGCCTCCAGGCGTTTGGGGGCTACGGTGTCGTCAAGCAGGCTGCGGATTGCCTGGTTGGCGATCGAGGTGGCGTGCTGCTCAAGGCTGTCGCACATCGCCTGACGTTCACGTTCCCAGCGCGTGAGCTGGGCATCGGCGCGTTGCCAGAACTCCAGCCCGGCCTTTTCCCGCAGCGCCTCACAGTGTTCTTCGGCCTGGCGTAGCAACGCCTCGGCCTGGGCGTTGGCGCGAACCAAAAGCTGGTTGGCCTGCGCCCAGTCTGCGAGCGTTTCCCGAGGGATCAGGGTTTGCGGCAACCCGGAGGGGCCGCTGTGTAACTCAATCCTGAGGCGGCAGAGCATCACTGATCTCCTTGCCGGTCAGGCGGCAGGTGGTCATGGGTGGTTGCCGTAATGCGCCATACAACGGCTTGCCAGAGCGTGTTCAGCCGGCTGTGCCCGTTTTCGAATGAGAGGGTTCTTTTTTCCATCTCAAGCACACGTTCATAGGGGAAACGCAACCGAAGGCGCTGCCATGTGGCGGGTTTTACCCAACTGCGCAGCAACTGCAACGGGTCATCGTGGGGCAACAGCATGTCAGGCGGCAGCGCCTTGGAAAGACGCGTGCACCATTGCTGATGCTCTTCACTCAACGGCGCTGCACTGGCCGGGCTGAAGGTGCTGTGAATCAGCGCCAGCAACAGGTTGCGTTGTTCCGTTGAAGCGAGGACCAACCTGAGCACGGCGGGGTGAGGGGCAGGAGGCAAGCAGGGCGCAATTCCTGCGAGGGTGCTGGTGGCCAGTACCCCCGTGCGATACAGCGCATTGATCGCGGGGTGCTTGTCAGCGGCCCTCCAGTCTTCGTGGGCGGACTTCCAGGGAAAGGCCCACCATTGAGCCCACGCCAGACGCTCACTCATCGACAGATCGGGAGCAGGCATCATGGAAGCGTCATCGACTCGCCGGGTGCCGGCGTCCCTTGTAATAAACGCTGGCGCCGATTGCGCAAGAACAGTACGGCGAGCACGGCCAGTACCAAACTGGCCAGCGACAACACCACGCAGGCCCGCCAGAACCCGATGTCATCGGCGGGTACCAGGAAAGGCCCGAAATAAGCCAGGCGTTGCTGTTCCTGGTAGGCCGTCGCCGGTACGAAGATCACCGTCAGTTTCTGCGGGTTGTCCACTGCGGTGGTCATGCCCGGGATGCTGCTCGCGACCATTCTGCGTACACGTGCGCGGATATTGTCGGGGTCCAGTCGCGGGTCATGCTTGATGAAGACCGACGCCGATGCGGGTTGCACCGGCTCTCCTGGTGCGATGCGTTCGGGCAGTACCACGTGCACGCGGGCGACGATCACTCCGTCAATGTTGGATAAGGTCGCCTCAAGCTCCTGGGACAAGGCATAGATGTAACGGGCGCGCTCTTCCAGCGGTGTGGAGATAACGCCTTCCTTGCGAAAGGTATCCCCCAGTGTGGTGCGGGCAACCCGAGGCAGGCCGGCAGCTTCCAGGGTGCGTACGGCACGGCCGATGTCGGCTGCGTTGACTGCCACGACAACACCATCTTTGGCGGGGACTTTTTGGGCGCGGATATGTTTGTCTGCCAGTTCCGCGATGACCTCATTGGCCTCTTGCTCGGAGAGTTGGCGATGGAGCTCGACACGGTCACTGCAACCGTTGAGCATAAAAACCAGGGATATAAGCAGCGCGATACGCGGAATATGATTCATTCTTTGCTACTGCAAGTTACAGATTTTGTCGATGCATTGAGTGGTTTTGCCAAGGCTCCTCACTAAAAGCTGCGAGAGCAGTAGCGAGTTTGAAAGTTCTTTTGGGTATTTTTTGAAGTCCTCAAGGCTTGCGTCTTTACTCATGGCTTTTAAACTTTTGTTCAGGCGGTTGGTCGAGTGGATGAGCTGTTCTGATGCGTCCGCCAGCAGGTTTGTTGCGCCAGGTTTTGTCGTTGCTGTCATCGTCGGTGACGCGTGCTCCAGTGTTGAGTTGAAAAAATCAATATCGGTACTGGAGGCTGAAAAGTCCGTTGAGCCGTCGCCGGGATGAAAACTATTACGACCTGATGAGGTATTTCCTTCTGTGCGCATGTAAAACCTGTCGTATGATTTTGTGTAGGGTTTTGTGAGCTGGAACATCTCCCCCGATTAATGAATAGGGGGAGATGAACACGGTTAGCGCAGCTCTTTAGCCGCCGTAGCGACGTTGTTAAGCTTTTTGGATTCATTGCTCAGGCGCACACCCTCGGCCTGGATCGCTTTCGCATTTTCCAGTTCGTTCTGCAAGGAACTTGAGGCCGATAACGCGCTTCCGTAACTTGAAGCGTTGTTGAGAAAGGACGAGCCGCTTGGAATAGTCATAGTCAATCTCCAAAGTTATAATGCTTTAAACATGATCGGCTGGTGTTTAAATATCTATGATACTTTTCATTGCTGGTGTTTAACCTGCTCCAGCCTATGAATGTGTGGTGCTCGAAAGTCATGTGGTTCCGTATGTTATTGGCCGGAACATTTCAAAATGTTGGTGCTTGCTTTTTCAACGTGTCACCGAGAAACACATCATGATGAATGCGTGCTTTCGAGACATCAGTTCAACGATATTTCCAGCTGCTTCATCCGGTAATACAGCGTGCGCTTGGCAATCCCCAATTCAACCGACACGATATCCACGTTGTGCCCATGCCGCTTCAGGGACTCTTCTATCAGCGTTTTCTCGATTTGCTGTAGCCGTTCCTTGAGACCGGTTTCGATCTCCCGAGGGCGCGGCACCGGCTCTGAAAGGGGCGGCAGGCCCAGCACAAAGCGCTTGGCTGTCGAGCGCAGTTCACGGACATTGCCCGGCCAGGGATGGCACAGCAATCGCTGCAGCAATGAGGCGGGCGGCGAAGGCGCGGTGCACTTAAAGTACTCTGATTCTTCGCGGATCATGTTCAGGAACAACGGGACAATCCGCTCACGGCATTCGCGCAGGGGCGGCAGCCGGATATCGACAATGTTGAGGCGAAAGTACAGGTCGCGCCTGAAGGCGCCTTGTTCCACCATTTCATGCAGCGATTGCTGTGCGGAGGCAATGACGCGCATGTCTATCGGGATAAACCGCGTGGAGCCCAGGCGCTCAACGCCACGGCATTCCAGCACTCGCAGCAACTTGGCCTGCAGGTTGAGGGGCATGCTGTCAATTTCATCGAGGTACAAGGTGCCCAGGTGTGCCGCTTCGACGAAACCGGCCCGTGATTGCATCGCACCGGTATAGGCGCCGCTGTTGACACCGAACAGTTGGCTTTCAGCGAGGCTTTCCGGAATCGCAGCGCAGTTTACGGCAACAAAGTTACCCTTTCGGCGCGACAGGAGATGGATGCGTTGGGCCAGCGTGTCTTTACCTGTTCCCGTTTCGCCCAGCAGTAGCATATCGATATTAAGTGCAGCGGTATTATGGATAGTTGCTTCTATGCTTGGGCATTCACTGAGGGGTGAGTCTGTTGCATCCTCACGGTGATAAGAGACCGACATATTGCTATTGCTCCAATATTGGACCGCATCACTGTTGTTAGGCTTTTGAGTCCATTCCATTGCTCGGAAGTAAATCGGAAAATATCGGGTTTGTCATCTTGGTAAGAAGTTGGCTGGCCGCCATCAATGTATAGAAAATATTAAGGGTGGGCCGTTTGGTAGGAAGGCAAGTCATTTTACGAGTTTGCTTTCTCGTTATTTAAAGGATAAATCCTAAAGTGATTGCGGATTCTTGAGTTTGAAGATTTTTTTGTTGTTGGCAGGGTGTCCAATATTTTTTTCAATGGCTGTTATTGTTTTAGAGATAAAGTGAAAGAGTGTGTCGTAGTGCTTGGTTACCCCGTTAAAAACGGTCACCCACAAAAAAGCCGATGCAGGGCATCGGCTTTTTGTTTGGCGGCATGGGCCGCAGGTGACGCTTACACGTTGAAACGGAAGTGCATTACGTCGCCATCCTTGACGATGTATTCCTTGCCTTCCAGGCGCCATTTCCCGGCTTCCTTGGCACCGGCTTCACCCTTGAACTGGATGAAGTCGTTGTAGGCGATGACTTCGGCGCGGATAAAGCCTTTTTCGAAGTCGGTGTGGATCACGCCAGCGGCTTGTGGGGCAGTGGCACCGACCTTGACGGTCCAGGCGCGGACTTCTTCAACGCCGGCGGTGAAGTAGGTCTGCAGGTGCAGCATTTCGTAGCCGGCGCGGATCACACGGTTCAGGCCAGGCTCTTCCAGGCCCAGAGCCTCGAGGAACATGTCTTTCTCTTCGCCGTCTTCCAGCTCGGCGATTTCCGCTTCGATCTTGTTGCACACCGGAACAACGATGGCGCCTTCTTCTTCGGCAATGGCCAGGACCACGTCGAGCAGCGGGTTGTTTTCGAAACCGTCTTCAGCCACGTTGGCGATGTACATCACCGGCTTGGTGGTCAGCAGGTGGAAGCCCTTGATCACCGCCTTTTCGTCGGTGCTCATGCTCTTCATCAGGCTGCGTGCCGGCTTGCCCAGGGTGAAGTGCGCGATCAACTGCTCCAGCAAGGCTTTCTGGACCACTGCGTCCTTGTCGCCGCCCTTGGCGTTACGCGTGACCTTCTGCAGTTGCTTCTCGCAGCTGTCGAGGTCGGCGAAGATCAGTTCCAGGTCGATGATCTCGATGTCGCGTTTCGGGTCGACGCTGTTGGAGACGTGAATCACGTTCTCGTCTTCGAAGCAGCGGACCACGTGAGCGATGGCATCGGTCTCACGGATGTTGGCGAGGAACTTGTTGCCCAGGCCTTCACCTTTCGACGCGCCGGCTACCAGGCCTGCGATGTCGACGAACTCCATGGTGGTCGGCAGGATGCGCTTTGGATTCACGATGGCCGCCAGGGCGTCCAGGCGTGTGTCGGGCATCGGCACGATACCGGTGTTCGGTTCGATGGTGCAGAAGGGGAAGTTCTCCGCCGCAATGCCGGATTTGGTCAGGGCGTTGAACAGGGTGGACTTGCCGACGTTAGGTAGGCCGACGATGCCGCAATTGAATCCCATGGTGTTTCCCCTCGGGTAAAGAGTCAGGCCTTCTGGCTGTGCAGGTTTTTCATCGCACGGTTCCATTCACCGGCGAAGATATCCGGCAGCACGCCGAGGGCAAAATCGATGCTGGCATCGAGTTTTTCCTGTTCGGCGCGTGGCGCACGACCCAGGACGAAATTTGAAACCATACTGGCAACGCCCGGGTGGCCAATGCCAAGCCGCAAGCGGTAGAACGTATTCTGATTGCCCAACTGCGCGATGATGTCGCGCAAGCCATTATGCCCGCCATGGCCGCCGCCTTGCTTGAGCTTGGCAACGCCGGGTGGCAGGTCAAGTTCGTCATGGGCCACCAGGATTTCTTCGGGTTTGATCCGGAAGAAGCCCGCAAGCGCCGCGACAGCCTGGCCGCTGCGGTTCATGTAGGTGGTGGGAATCAACAGACGAACATCCTGACCCTGATGCGAAAAGCGCCCGGTCAGGCCAAAATATTTGCGATCGGCCACAAGATTGACACCTTGGGCGTGGGCGATGCGCTCAACAAAAAGGGCCCCCGCGTTATGCCGGGTCTGTTCGTATTCGGCGCCTGGATTTCCCAGGCCAACGATCAGTTTAATGGCAGTCACGACAGGGGCCCTTCCTTTGGAGTTGTGGATAACATCGCCGTTGGTGCGGCGAAAGTGGACGACAAACGCTTATCAACCGTTAGAGGCCAACCTCGCATTCTCGCCCGCTTTCTCGCTACGTTCCGGTCCGCGATGTTTCCTCAAGCTCCGGCATTACAGAGTGAATTACTCTGCAGCGCCTTCTTCAGCTTCTGGTGCAACGCGTGGAGCGTGTACGTTTGCAACAGCTTTGTCATCACCGTGAGCCAGTGCGACAAACTCAACGCCTTTAGGGGCTTTGAGGTCGGACAGGTGGATGATGTCGCCGATTTCAGCAGCCGACAGGTCGACTTCGATGAACTCAGGCAGGTCTTTCGGCAGGCAGCTAACTTCGATCTCGGCGGTAACGTGCGAGATTTCGCCGCCTTTCTTGATCGGAGCCGCTTCGCCAACGAAGTGCACAGGCACGATAGCGGTCAGTTTCTGACCGGCTACTACGCGAACGAAGTCAGCGTGCAGCACGTGGCCTTTAGCTGGGTGACGTTGCAGTGCCTTGATGATGACGTTCTGCTTGGAACCACCCACGTTCAGCTCGATGATGTGGCTGTAAGCCGCGTCGTTTTCGAGCAGTTTGGCGATTTCTTTAGCCAGCATGCTGATGGATTCAGGGGCTTTTTCGCCACCGTAAACTACAGCTGGAACCAGGCTTGCGAGACGACGCAGGCGGCGGCTCGCACCTTTCCCCAGGTCGGAACGCAGTTCAGCATTCAAAGTAAAATCGTTCATGTTGTATCTCCAAAATAACCACATTCGCCCTAGCGTTTGCGACCAGCGCTAAAGGCGATATGGGCAAAAAAGCCCCGCCCCAACAGAGTGCTGGGGCGGGGCGCTTTTCGTCAGGTTGATGTCGCTAAGGGGTGACCCTTAACGGAACATCGCGCTGATCGATTCTTCGTTGCTGATGCGGCGAACCGCTTCGGCAACTACCGGCGCGATATCCAGTTGACGGATACGCGAACAGGCTTGAGCGGCAGCGGACAACGGGATGGTGTTGGTCACCACCAGTTCGTCCAGCATTGAGTTCTCGATGTTCTCGATCGCTCGGCCCGACAGCACAGGGTGTGTGCAGTAGGCGAAGACTTTTGCGGCACCGTGCTCTTTCAGGGCTTTCGCCGCGTGGCACAGGGTGCCGGCGGTGTCGACCATGTCATCAACCAGAATACAGGTACGCCCTTCGACATCACCGATGATATGCATCACTTCAGAGTGATTGGCTTTCTCACGGCGTTTGTCGATGATCCCGAGGTCCACGCCCAGGGATTTGGCAACAGCCCGTGCACGCACGACGCCACCAATGTCCGGGGACACGATCATCAGGTTTTCAAAGCGCTGGTCTTCGATGTCATCCACCAGAACGGGGGAGCCGTAGATGTTATCTACCGGAATATCGAAGAACCCCTGGATTTGGTCAGCGTGCAGGTCAACCGTGAGAACACGGTCGATGCCTACCACGGTCAGCATGTCAGCAACGACTTTCGCGCTGATGGCCACACGTGCGGAACGCGGACGGCGATCCTGACGGGCATAACCAAAGTAAGGGATTACAGCTGTGATTCGAGTCGCTGAGGAGCGGCGGAAGGCATCAGCCATCACGACGAGTTCCATCAGGTTATCGTTGGTCGGAGCGCAAGTCGGCTGAATAATGAAGACGTCTTTACCGCGGACGTTTTCATTGATCTCGGCTGTAATTTCGCCGTCGGAGAATTTACCGACAGAGATGTCACCGAGAGGGATATGCAGCTGACGTACAACACGCCGAGCCAGATCGGGGTTAGCATTCCCCGTAAAGACCATCATCTTGGACACGCGCAGTACCTAGAGGCTGAGGGTAACCTGGATGAGTATAGAAAATGGCAGGGGCGGCTGGATTCGAACCAACGCATGGCAGGATCAAAACCTGCTGCCTTACCGCTTGGCGACGCCCCTGTATCTGTTGCAACGAGTACCCAGTACTCGGTTCCTTTAGAGCAGACTTTGCAGCTTGCGATGCAACATCGAAACGTTGCTTCCCTTTGCTACAAACCCTGTAAGGGTCTCTGTAAGAAGGGCCGAGACTTTATCAGCTTCAGCTTTGCTTGGGAAGCCCCCAAACACACAACTTCCAGTTCCGGTTAATTTTGCTTCGGTAAAATTACCTAACAAATTCAAAGCGTTACGTACATCTGGATAACGCCTTGCTACAACCGGTAAGCAGTCATTTCGACTGTTTCCCTTGGGAACGGGGCGCACTTTAATGGGAGGAGAGTTACGTGTCAACAGTGGATCTGAAAAAATTTCTGCTGTACTTACAGATACTTGCGGAACAAGCACGACATACCACGGCTCTTCGGGGTCTACAGGGGTGAGTTTCTCCCCCACGCCCTCGGCAAAAGCGGCGTGCCCACGCACGAAAACCGGGACGTCCGCGCCCAGTGTCAGGCCCAGCGCCGCGAGGCGATCGTGGTCCCAACCCAGCTGCCACAGGTGATTCAGGCCGAGCAACGTGGTTGCAGCATTCGAGCTGCCGCCACCGATGCCGCCGCCCATGGGCAGGACTTTTTCGATCCAGATGTCGATGCCCAATGGGCAACCGGATTGTTCCTGAAGTTTTTTCGCGGCCTTCACAATCAGGTTGCTGTCGTGAGGCACGCCTTCGAATTCGGTGTGCAACTGAATCACACCGTCATCGCGAACGGCGAAGGTCAGCTCATCGCCGTAGTCGAGAAACTGAAAGATGGTCTGCAACTCGTGATAGCCGTCTGCACGGCGACCGAGAATGTGCAGCATCAAATTGAGTTTGGCCGGGGAGGGCAGGGTCAGGCGTTGCACAGTCATGTCACTGCCCCAGCTTGCGAGGTTGCCAGTCCTTGATCACCAGCGTGACGTCAAGGTCGGTGCCGTGCAGCTTGATGCGCTCGGGCAGCCAGTAACCGTTCTGTTGCACATAACTGAGGTACTCGACCTGCCAGCCATCCTGCTCCAGCGAGGCCAGGCGGCTGTCGCCGTTGAGGCTCAGGCGGCTCTTGCTGTCCGGTGCGGGAAGGCCACGTACCCACCACACCAGATGGGAGACGGGGAGTTTCCAGCCCATCTGTTCTTCCAGCAGGGCTTCTGGCGTTGGCGCTTCATAGCGGCCCTGATTGGCCACTTCCAGGCTGACTTGCCCCGGTCGGCCGGTCAGGCGTGCCGCACCGCGGCCCAGCGGGCCAGACAGGCGAATGTCGTAATAGTCCTGGCGTTGCAGCCAGAACAAGGTGCCGCTGCCCGAATCTTTCGGGGCGCGAATGCCGACCTTGCCCTCGATCTGCCAGCCGTCAAGGCTGCTCAGTTGATCCTTGTGCTGCTGCCATTGCGCCGGGTTGCCCGGGCCTTCGACAGATTCACGGGTGCCAAGGCCCGAACAGCCGGCGAGCAGGGCGATAAAGCTGAAGACGATGACGTGGCGCAAAAACATAAAATTAAAGGGTCTCGGATCCGGTCAGGCGCTTGATGGTGCTGCGCAGGATTGGGCTTTCGGGTTGTTCCTTGAGGAACTTCTCCCAGACTTGTCGCGCTTCGCGTTGCTTGCCATTGGCCCAGAGCACTTCGCCCAGGTGTGCGGCCACTTCCTGGTCGGGGAAGCGCTCCAGCGCCTGGCGCAACAAGCGTTCGGCTTCATCCAGGTTGCCCAGGCGGTAATTCACCCAGCCGAGGCTGTCGAGTACGGCCGGGTCTTCCGGGTTGAGCTGGTGAGCCTTTTCAATCAGATCCTTGGCTTCGGCGTAACGCGTTGTACGGTCGGACAAGGTGTAACCCAGGGCGTTCAGTGCCATGGCGTTGTCCGGGTCGCGCTTGATGATCAGGCGCAGGTCTTTTTCCATCTGCGCCAGGTCATTGCGTTTTTCCGCCTGCATGGCACGGGTGTACAGCAGGTTCAGGTCGTCTGGGTACTGCAGCAAGGCTTGCTGCAGGATTTTCCAGGCGCGATCGCCCTGGTTGTTGGCCGACAAGGTCTCGGCCTGGATCAGGTACAACTGGATCGCGTAGTCCGGTTCGGCATCCCGTGCGGCCGCCAGGCGCTTTTCGGCCTCGTCGGTGCGGCCGTTGTTCATCAGGATGTCGGCCTGGCGCAGTTGCGCCGGCAGGTAATCATTGCCGGGACCCACCTGAGCGTACTCAAGCAGCGCGGCCTGCGGGTCGTTACGCTCTTCGGCGATGCGGCCCAGGTTCAGGTGCGCCGAATCCAAGTGGCTCTCGCGGGCAATCAAGTCTTCCAGGTAACCCTTGGCTTCATCCCACGCCTTGGCTTCCAGGCACACCAGCGCCAGGGAGTAACGCAATTCATCGTCGTCCGGGTATTGCTGGACGAGGTTGGCGAACTGCACTTTGGCGTCTTCCATGCGGTCCTGTTCAACCAGCATGCGGGCATAGGTCAGCAGCAGGCGCTTGTCGCCCGGGTACTTCTTGATGCTTTTTTCCAGCAGCGGAATCGCTTCCTTGCCGCGGTTGAGGTTTTGCAGCAGGCGGGCGCGCAGCAGGATCGGCGCTATTTCACCGTCTTCCGGCGGGTGTTGCTCCAGCAGCTTCAGCGCGGCCTCGGGCTCATCGTCCTGTTGCAGCAACAGCGCCTTGCCGAAAATCAGCTGGCTGTTGTTCGGGTGTTTTTGCAGCAGGCGGTCGAAACTCTTCATCAGGCCGTTGCGGGTGTCCTGATCGGTGTCGGCAGCCGACAGCGCGAGGAAGTCGAAATGGGTGTCGCCCTTGCCCTGCAGGACTTTCTCCATATACACCATGGAGTCGTCATAGCGCCCGGCGCGGGCCAGTTGAATGGCCGCTGCCCGTTGCGCTTCGAGATCGTCCGGGGCGTTTTTCGCCCAGATCAGCGAGGTATCCAGGGCCGCCTGATCGGCGCCCAGGTACTCGGCGATGCGAAACGCCCGCTCGGAAATCCCCGGATCCTGAGTATTGATGGCCTGGGTCACGTAGTTGTCCAGGGCAATGTCGAAACGATTGCGCTGGCCGGCCAGCTCTGCGCTCAGCAGACTGAAGACCGTCTCTTCACTGAACGAGGAGTAAACCTTGGGCTTTTCAGGGGCGGGGGTGCTGTCTTCGACCGGCGGCGTACCGTCCGGCGACACGGGTGCCATGGCCTGGCAGCCGCTGAGGAAGACAAAAGCAAGGAGCAACGCGGAAGATCTATTCATATAGGAAGAGGACGACTAACCTGCGGTCGGATCATCATGACACAAGCCTTCGGCCAAACATAACCGTGTAGGAGCGAGCTTGCTCGCGAAGAACCAGAGGACAACGCGTTTTATCCCGTAAGCCAGCGTTATCGTTAACGACCATCGCGAGCAAGCTCGCTCCTACAGATGGCCTTTATAGGCGTAAGCTACTAGGACAATAGCCTACGGTGGTTGTTCTGAATCATTCGAAGTAGGACAATTGTCGGCTTCCCGACATCATCAGCGATATTGAATGGCCTTCCTTGCACTCGGTATTAACCACAAGACTGCTTCTGTAGACGTCCGCGAGCGCGTGGCGTTTACTCCCGAGCAGTTGGTTGAGGCCTTGCAGCAGCTCTGCCGGCTCACCGACAGTCGCGAAGCTGCGATCCTTTCGACCTGCAATCGCAGCGAGCTCTATATAGAGCAGGAGCATCTTTCTGCCGATGTGGTGCTGCGCTGGCTGGCCGATTACCACCATTTGAGCCTCGACGAGCTGCGCCAAAGCGCCTATGTGCACGAAGAGGATGCGGCAGTTCGTCACATGATGCGCGTCGCTTCCGGGCTCGACTCGCTGGTGTTGGGTGAACCACAGATTCTTGGGCAGATGAAATCGGCCTACGCCGTGGCCCGTGAGGCCGGCACCATCGGCCCGCTGCTGGGGCGCTTGTTCCAGGCCACCTTCAACTCGGCCAAGCAGGTGCGCACCGACACCGCCATCGGTGAAAACCCGGTGTCCGTGGCGTTTGCCGCCGTCAGCCTGGCCAAACAGATTTTCAGTGACCTGCAACGCAGCCAGGCCCTGCTGATCGGCGCCGGCGAGACCATCACCCTGGTCGCCCGCCATCTGCATGAGCTGGGCGTGAAGCGCATCGTGGTCGCCAACCGCACCCTGGAGCGCGCCAGCATTCTTGCCGAGCAGTTCGGTGCCCATGCGGTGTTGCTCTCCGACATCCCGGCCGAACTGGTGCGCAGCGACATCGTCATCAGTTCCACCGCCAGCCAGTTGCCGATCCTCGGTAAAGGCGCGGTGGAAAGCGCCTTGAAGCTGCGCAAGCACAAGCCGATCTTCATGGTGGATATCGCCGTTCCCCGGGACATCGAACCCGAAGTCGGCGAGTTGGACGACGTTTACCTCTACAGCGTCGACGACCTGCACGAAGTGGTCGCCGAAAACCTCAAGAGTCGCCAGGGCGCTGCCCAGGCCGCCGAGGAAATGGTCAGCACCGGTGCCGACGATTTCATGGTGCGCCTGCGTGAACTGGCGGCGGTGGACGTGCTCAAGGCCTACCGCCAGCAAGGCGAACGCCTGCGGGACGAGGAGCTGATCAAGGCCCAGCGTATGCTCGCCAACGGCAGCAGCGCCGAAGACGTGCTGATGCAACTGGCGCGCGGCCTGACCAACAAATTGCTGCACGCTCCCAGTGTCCAGTTGAAAAAGCTTACCGCCGAAGGCCGCCTCGATGCGCTGGCCATGGCTCAGGAACTCTTTGCCCTCGGTGAGGGCGCGACAGAAAGCTCTTCGGATAAAAAACCGCAATGAAAGCGTCACTGCTCAATAAACTGGACGTCCTTCAGGACCGTTTCGAAGAACTGACCGCCTTGCTCGGCGATGGCGAGGTCATCTCCGATCAGACCAAGTTCCGCACCTATTCCAAGGAATACGCGGAAGTTGAACCGATCGTGGGCACCTATACGCAGTTGCTCAAGGTGCAGGCTGACCTCGAAGGCGCCCAGGCGCTGCTCAAGGACAGTGACCCGGACATGCGCGAAATGGCCGTTGAAGAAGTGCGTGAAGCCAAGGACAAGCTGATCGAGCTGGAAGGCGACCTGCAACGCATGCTGCTGCCCAAGGACCCGAACGACGGGCGCAACGTGTTCCTTGAAATCCGCGCCGGCACCGGTGGTGACGAGGCTGCGATTTTCTCCGGCGACCTGTTCCGCATGTACTCGCGTTATGCCGAGCGTCGCGGCTGGCGGGTCGAGATCCTGTCCGAGAACATCGGTGAGCATGGCGGCTATAAAGAAGTCATCGCCCGGGTTGAAGGCGAGAACGTCTACGGCAAGCTGAAGTTCGAGTCCGGCGTACACCGCGTGCAGCGGGTGCCGGCGACGGAGTCCCAGGGTCGTATCCACACCTCCGCGTGCACCGTGGCCGTGTTGCCCGAGCCGGACGAGCAGGAAGCGATCGAGATCAACCCGGCGGACCTGCGGGTCGACACCTACCGTTCATCGGGCGCCGGGGGTCAGCACGTCAACAAGACCGACTCGGCGATCCGTATCACGCACTTGCCGTCGGGCATTGTGGTGGAGTGCCAGGAAGAACGTTCCCAGCACAAGAACCGTGCGCGGGCCATGTCCTGGCTGTCGGCCAAGCTCAACGACCAGCAGACCAGCGCCGCCGCCAACGCAATTGCCAGCGAGCGTAAATTGCTGGTGGGCTCGGGCGACCGTTCCGAGCGTATCCGTACGTACAACTTTGCCCAGGGCCGGGTCACCGACCACCGCGTCAACCTGACGCTGTACTCCCTGGATGAAATCCTCGCCGGTGGCGTTGATGCGGTCATCGAGCCGTTGTTGGCCGAATACCAGGCCGACCAGCTTGCGGCGATAGGTGAATAAATGACCATTATTGCCAGCCTGTTACGCGCCGCCGACCTGCCGGACTCGCCCACTGCGCGCCTGGACGTTGAATTGTTGCTGGCGGCTGCCTTGGGCAAGCCCCGCAGCTACCTGCACACCTGGCCGGAAAAAATCGTCAGCAGCGAAGCCGCACTGACCTTTGCCGACTACCTGCAACGCCGCCGCACCGGCGAGCCTGTGGCCTACATCCTTGGCCAGCAAGGTTTCTGGAAGCTCGACCTGGAAGTGGCGCCGCACACGCTGATCCCGCGCCCGGAAACCGAGATGTTGGTGGAAGCGGCTTTGGAACTGCTGCCCGCCACACCGGCCAAGGTCCTGGACCTGGGCACCGGCAGCGGCGCGATTGCCCTGGCCCTGGCCAGCGAACGCCCGGCCTGGCAGGTCACCGCCGTCGACCGCGTGCTGGAAGCCGTGGCCCTGGCCGAGCGCAACCGCCAGCGCCTGCACCTGAAGAACGCCACGGTGCTGAACAGCCATTGGTTCAGCGCCCTCGAAGGCCACACTTACAACCTGATCATCAGCAACCCGCCTTATATCGCCGACACCGATCCCCATCTGGTGGCCGGTGATGTGCGCTTTGAGCCGGCCAGTGCGCTGGTGGCCGGGCATGATGGCCTGGACGACCTGCGGCTGATCATTGCCCAGGCGCCTGCACACCTCGACGCGGCTGGCTGGCTGTTGCTGGAACACGGTTACGACCAGGCCTCGGCCGTACGCGACCTGCTGCTGGGCGAAGGCTTCGCAGACGTCCACAGCCGTATCGACCTGGGCGGCCACGAACGCATTACCCTGGGGCGCCGGCCGTGATGAACGATCAGGAGCTGTTGCGCTATAGCCGACAGATTCTGTTGCAGCATGTCGACATCGACGGTCAGTTGCGCCTGAAAAACAGCCGCGCGCTGATCGTCGGGCTCGGTGGCCTGGGCTCGCCGGTAGCGCTTTACCTGGCGGCGGCGGGCGTGGGTGAGTTGCATCTGGCGGACTTCGACACCGTTGACCTGACCAACCTGCAACGCCAGATCATCCACGACACCGACAGCGTCGGCCTGAGCAAGGTTGACTCGGCGATTCGCCGCCTGAACGCGATCAATCCTGAAATCCAGTTGGTTGCCCATCGCCGCGCGCTGGATGAGGATTCCCTCGCGGCCGCCGTGGCGGCGGTCGATGTGGTGCTCGACTGCAGCGACAACTTCTCCACCCGCGAAGCGGTCAATGCTGCCTGTGTCGCCGCCGGTAAACCGTTGGTCAGCGGTGCGGCGATTCGCCTCGAAGGCCAGCTGTCGGTGTTCGACCCACGCCGGGCCGAAAGCCCCTGCTACCACTGTTTATACGGGCACGGCAGCGAAGCCGAACTGACCTGCAGCGAGGCCGGTGTGATCGGCCCGTTGGTGGGGTTGGTCGGCAGCCTGCAAGCCCTTGAGGCCTTGAAGTTGCTGGCCGTATTCGGCGAGCCGTTGGTGGGGCGCCTGTTGTTGATCGACGCCCTGACCACGCGTTTCCGCGAGCTGCGGGTCAAGCGCGACCCCGGTTGCAGCGTCTGCGGTAGCCAGCATGGTTAAGGACGCGCCAATCGGTGTGTTCGACTCCGGTGTCGGCGGCCTGTCGGTGCTGGACGAAATCCAGCGGCTGCTGCCCCACGAGTCGCTGCTGTATGTGGCTGACGGCGGGCACATTCCCTACGGCGAGAAAACCCCGGCGTTCATCCTTGAACGCTCGCGACGGGTGGCAGCGTTTTTCCGGGAGAAAGGCGCCAAGGCTTTTGTGATTGCCTGCAACACGGCGACGGTTGCTGCGGTCGCCGAGTTGCGCCAGGACTATCCCGACTGGCCGCTGGTAGGCATGGAGCCGGCGGTCAAACCCGCCGCCGCCGCGACCCGCAGTGGCGTGGTCGGGGTGCTGGCCACCACCGGCACCTTGCAAAGTGCCAAGTTCGCCGCCTTGCTCGACCGCTTCGCCACCGATGTGCGGGTGATTACCCAGCCGTGCCCGGGCTTGGTGGAGCTGATCGAGACCGGCGACCTGAACAGCCCGGCGTTGCGTGAGTTGTTGCAGGGCTATGTCGAACCGCTGATTGCGGCCGGTTGCGACACCATCATCCTCGGCTGCACCCACTACCCGTTCCTCAAGCCATTGCTCGCCCGGATGTTGCCGCCGACGATCATTCTGATCGACACCGGCGCTGCGGTAGCACGTCAATTGCAGCGTCTTTTGAGTGATCGCGAACTGCTGGCCACCGGCAATCCCCAGCCTGCCCAGTTCTGGACCAGCGGCGATCCGCGGCACTTCAGAAATATCCTACCGACCCTATGGAAATCTCCCGGCGTTGTGCGTAGTTTTGGCCTGTGAAAAAAACGTGAAATAGCTCGTTTTCCGCTGAACTTCCGCCTATGCGACAGCTTCTATAGCGAGTTAGCCTGTACAAAATCATACAACTTCGTTCGGAAAGGATGTTTCTTATGAAGCGCTTGTTCTGTTTGGCTGCGATTGCGGCCGCTGTATTGGGGCACTCGTTTTCGGCACAGGCCGCGGGCCTGGAGTTTGGAGTGGGGAGCACCAGCGATTCGACCATGACCTATCGCCTGGGGCTGACGTCGGATTGGGATAAAAGCTGGTGGCAGACCGATACCGGCCGTGTGACCGGTTACTGGAGCGGCGCCTATACCTACTGGGACGGTGACAAGCGCGCCAGCGTCAGCAGCCTGTCGTTCTCGCCGGTGTTTGTGTATGAGTTTGCCGGGGAGAAGGTAAAACCGTACATCGAGGCCGGGGTGGGCGTGGCCGTGTTGTCCCGCACGCGGGTTGAAGACAACAATATTGGCCAGGCCTTCCAGTTTGAAGACCGATTGGGTTTCGGCTTGCGCTTTGTCGGTGGGAGTGAAGTGGGCATTCGGGCCACCCATTACTCCAATGCCGGGATCAGCAGCAACAACGATGGTGTCGAGAGCTATTCGCTGCACTACACGATGCCGTTGTAATTCTCAAGAACACCGCAAAATCCCTGTAGGAGCTGGCTTGCCAGCGATGCAGGCACCTCGGTGCATCAGTTGCACCGAGTTGACGCTATCGCAGGCGAGCCAGCTCCCACGGTTGATCTGTATCGGTTCAGAAATCAGCGATACACCGTCGCAATCCCCTGGCGCTCTTCAATGCACTCCGGTGCGCCCATCTCGAACTCCCGGCAGATCAGCGGCCGTTTCTCATAAATCGTGCACATCATCGTGTCCCGATCCAGCGCCGCGCACCAGCCGTCATCCAGGCGCAGCATGACTTCGCCGCCCCAATCGTCGGTATCGATAAAACGATCAGGCACGCCGGTGTCGGTGATCAGCATGACTTCCAACTGGCAGCAGCACGCAGCGCAGGTGGAGCAGGTGACTGCAGGTTCGGCGATTTGGGTGTGGGGGATGTTGGTCATAGGCGCGCAGTGTAAGGCAAGCGGCTTATACGTGTGTGAAAGGCCTGACGGACGTCAGTGTGCCAACTGCCGGGCTACCCAGTGCAACAACGGGAAGATCATGCCCCAGAGCAGCGCCAGGCCGATAAAGGTCGGCACGGTGCCAAAGCCGAAACTGACCCCGGCCAATTGGCTGCCCGCGTAATAAGACAGTGGCCCACCCACCGCGCCCAGCAGGCTCGCGCGCCACCAGGGGCGGGCGCTCCAGGCCAGGCAATGGCGCAGCGTGGTTGCCAGCAGTGCCCACAACAGGATCAGCCACACCGGCGCCAACGGCCCGGGCAGGCTGAAATGAAACACCCCGAACCCGCGCAACGCGGTGTCGATCACCGTGCCCAGCAGGGTGACAGCTAGAATCACCTGGCCTTCCTGCGACCATGAACTTATCCACAGCAGGTGGATTGCCAGCACGGCCACCCCCACCAAGAGCCATAGGCTGTCGCCGCCCAACACACAGGCGAACCAGCCGCACTGAAACAGCACGGCATTCGCCAGCGGTTTAAGCATCAAAGCGCCCGAGCAGCGGCTGGGTCAGCGCCGCCGGCTTGGCCAGCAGCATTTGCGCGGTGCCAATGGTGCGCTCCATAAAACCGCCTTCGCAGTAGCACAGGTAGAACTCCCACAGGCGCAGGAAGTATTCGTCGTAGCCCATTTCCGTCAGGCGGCTGTGGGCGCGGCGAAAGTTCTCATGCCACAGGCGTAGGGTTCGCGCGTAGTGCAGGCCGAAATCCTCCATGTGCAGCAGGTTCATGTCGGTGTCGCGGCTGACGATCTCCAGCATCTTCTGCACGCAGGGCAGGGCGCCGCCGGGGAAAATATAGCGCTGGATAAAATCCACGCTGCTCTTGGCCTGTTCATAACGCTGCTCACGAATGGTGATGGCTTGCAGCAACATCAGGCCGTTGCTCTTGAGCAACTGCGCGCACTGTTTGAAATAGGTGGGCAGGAAACGATGGCCCACCGCTTCAATCATCTCGATGGACACCAGCTTGTCGTACTGCCCGGTCAGGTCGCGGTAATCCTCCAGCAGCAACGTCACCTGGTTCTGCAAACCCAGGGTCTCGATGCGCTTTTCGGTGTAGGCAAACTGCTCTTTGGACAAGGTCGTGGTGGTGACCTTGCAGCCGTACTGCTGCGCCGCATAAATCGCCATGCTGCCCCAGCCGGTACCGATTTCCAGCAGGTGATCGGACGGTTTCAGTGCAAGCTTCTGGCAGATGCGTTCCAGCTTGTTTAACTGGGCCTGTTCCAGGGTGTCGTCGTCGGTGAGGAATTGTGCGGCCGAATACATCATGGTCGGGTCGAGGAATTCTTCGAACAGGTCGTTGCCCAGGTCGTAGTGGGCGGCGATGTTTTTCTGCGAGCCCTTGCGCGTATTGCGGTTGAGCCAGTGCAGGCTTTGGGTGAAGGGGCGCGCGAGCTTGGCCAGGCCGCCTTCCAGCGCATCGAGCACGTCGAGGTTACTGACCATCACTCGCACCACGGCGGTCAGGTCCGGGCTGCTCCAGTAACCATGAATGAACGCCTCGCCCGCGCCGATAGAGCCGTTGGCCGCCACCAGGCCCCACACCGCTGAATCGAGGATCTGGATTTCCCCCAGCAGGTGCGCTTCCCGTGCGCCGAAGACTTGCCGTTCACCGTCCTCGACCACCACCAACTGGCCGTGGCGCAGTTGGCCGAGCTGGCGCAACACCGCTTTACGCAGCAAGGCGGCGGTCATGCCGTTGACGTTCAAGCGGTTGGATTTGACCGATAAGCTAGGGGATTTCATGGCGGCGATCCTTGGTATACCCGACTGCGGTGCGAGAAGCGCCTTCGGCGGCGTGATGGGAAAAAATCGGCGTGCGTTTAAGCAAAAGGCGCAGGGCCTGCCAGTAAATAGCCAGGCAGGTCTTGGCGGTCATCCACGGGAAGCGCCACAGGTAACGGTGCAGGCTGGCGCGGTTCAAGGCTTCGCGTTGCAGGCTCAAGGTAGCGTCGAAGACTTTCAGCTCGCCTTGCCAGTCGGCCATGTGCACGCCCAGTTTGGCGGCGGGTGGGCTGAAGCTCATGCGGTATTCCAGGTCCCGGGGCAAAAACGGCGAGACATGAAACGCCTTGGTCACGGCAAAGTGCTGGTGTTCATCGGCAGGCAACGCCTGGGCCGGCAGCACGTAGTGATAGCGCTCGCGCCACGGGGTGTTGGTCACTTCACAGAGGATCGCGGCCAGTGTTCCATCGGCCTCGAAGCAGTAGAAGAAACTCACCGGATTAAAAGCCAGGCCCCAACTGCGGGCCTGGGTCAGCAGGCAGATTGCGCCCAGTGGGATGCGCCCCAGGGCCTTGCCGACTTCTTGGCGTACGGCATCGGTCAAGCTCATGCCGTGACGGGTCAATTCACGCAGGTAATCCTGCTGGCGAAACGCGAACGGTGCCCAGCGGTCGCCCGCCAGTGGCGACAAGCCGAACACCTCGTCCTGTTCACTGAGGTCCAGGTACAGCAGGCCGATCCGGTAGCGGAACGCATGGCCCTTGGGGGTAAACCGCCGATGGGCGATCCAGCCGCTGTACAGGGCGCTGTTCACAGGAGTTCACCGAACGCCTTGGCCACGCGCAATGCGCTGACCACGCCGTCTTCGTGGAACCCGTTGGCCCAGTAGGCGCCGCAATAATAGGTGTGCTGTGCGCCGTACAACTCTTCCCAACGCGCCTGCGCGGCCACGGCGGCCAGGCTGTATTGCGGGTGGGCGTAGGTGTAGCGGGCGAGGACTTTCAGCGGGTTGATCATCGCCGTCTGGTTAAGGCTGACGCAAAAGGTGGTGGCGCTGTGGATGCCTTGCAGGATGTTCATGTCGTAGGTCACGGCGGCCTGTTTTTGCGCGCCTCCGTCCAGGCGGTAGTTCCAGCTGGCCCAGGCCAGTTTGCGGTCGGGCAGCAAACGGGTATCGGTGTGCAAGACGACGTCATTGTCGGCGTAGGGCAGGGCGCCGAGGATCTGCTGCTCAGCCAGGCTCGCATCGCCCAGCAATGCCAGGGCCTGGTCGCTGTGGCAGGCGAACACCACCTTGTCGAACCCCTCGCTGCCTGCGGCGCTGTGGACAACCGCGCCGATCGCGGTGCGTTCCACCCGGGTGACCGGGCAATTGAGGCGAATCTTTTCCCGGAACGATTGGGTCAGCGGCTCGATGTAGCGGCTCGAACCGCCTTCGATCACGCACCACTGGGGCCGGTTGCTCACCGACAACAACCCGTGGTTCTTGAAGAAACGTACGAAGAATTGCAGGGGGAACCCGAGCATGTCGGCCAGGGACATCGACCAGATCGCCGCGCCCATGGGCACGATGTAATGCTGGATAAACCGCTGGCCATAACCGCCGGCTTGCAGGTAGTCGCCCAGGGTCATCTCGGCACTGATACGTTGTTCCTGCAGGTCCAGCGGTGCCTGGCGGTTGAAGCGCAGGATGTCGCGCAGCATGCCCCAGAACCCCGGCGACAGAATATTGCGGCGCTGGGCAAACAGGCTGTTGAGGTTGTTGCCGTTGTACTCGATCCCGGCGTTGGGGTCGCACACCGAAAAGCTCATCTCGGTGGGTTTGAATTTCACGCCGATCTGCCCCAGCAGCTTGATGAAGTTGGGGTAGGTCCAGTTGTTGAACACGATAAAACCGGTGTCCACCGCGTAGCTTTTGCCTTCCACGGTGACGTTCACCGTGTGGGTGTGCCCGCCGATGCGGTCGCCTGCCTCGAACAGTGTGATGTCGTGGCGGCGGCTGAGCAGATAGGCACTGGTCAGCCCGGCGATGCCGCTGCCGATAATGGCGATCTTCACAGGTCGTCCTTTTTCGGTGGCGGGCTACGCAGCATGCGTTTGCCGATGATCAGTTGCACCCGGTTCGGCAGCTTCGACAGCGGCCACATCGTGGCAATAAACAGGGCCGGGAAGGCGATTTCCAAGGGGCGGTTTTGCAACTTGGCGAAGATATGCCGCGCGGCTTTGTCCGCAGGCCAGCTCAAGGGCATCGGGAAGTCATTGCGGGCGGTCAGCGGTGTGTCGACAAAACCCGGGCTGACCACGGTGACGTCAATGCCTTCGGGTGACAGGTCGATGCGCAGGGATTCGAACAGATAACGCAGGCCCGCCTTGGAGGCACCATAGGCTTCGGCCCTGGGCATCGGCAGGTAGGTCACGGCGCTGGCCACGCCCACCAGGTGCGGGGTATGGCCGGCGCGCAACAGGGGCAGGGCGGCCTCGATGCAGTAACTGCTGGCCAGCAGGTTGGTGCGCACCACGTGTTCGATGATCGAGGCGTCGAATTGCCTGGCATCCACGTATTCGCAGGTGCCGGCATTCAGGATCACGGTGTCCAGCGAGCCCCAGACCACGCCGATATGTTCGCCAATTTCGCGCACGGTCTGGCTGTTGGTCAGGTCGCCCGCCACCACCAGCACTTGCCCGGGGTATTGCTTGGCGAGCTGTTCCAGCGGCGGCTTGGAACGGGAGCTGACGGCCACGTGGGCGCCGCTGTCGAGCAGTGCCTTGGCCAGTTCGGCACCGATGCCACTGCTGGCACCGGTCAACCAATAGCGACGTGGAGGTGTAAGGCTCATCCCATTCTCCTTTTCAACCAACTGACCACGCCGCCGAGGACCGGCAGGTGTTCATACAGCAGTGCACCCGCGTCGAAATAGTCCCGATGGCGGTACACCTTGTCGCGCCACAACAGATGCGAGCAGCCTTCGACGCGAATCACTTCACCCTTGGCCAGGCGCGGGTGGCAGAAGCTCATTTTCCAGCGCAGGTAGCCTTCGCCTTCTGCCACTTGATCGAAGCCATGGAAGTCAAAGCGCAGCTGGGTGACGTTGTCGTACAGCTCGGCGAAGTAACGGTGCAGCGCCGTCAGCCCCTGCACCTCGTGCAGCGGGTCGGTGAAGCTGATGTCCTTGCTGTACAGGCTGTCGAGCAGGTGCAGGTTGTGCTTGTCCACACTGGCAAAGGCCTGGGCGAAGCGGCGCAGGAAATCACTCATAGTTGCCTCCAGCCGCCTGGCGAGAAGGCAGGCTACGGAAGGCGGCGAGGGCGCGGTCGCGGGACTTTTTCAAATCGACGATAGGACGAGGATAGTCCGCCACGCCAAACAGGCCGCCCACGGCGTCGGGGTTATGCACTTCTTTTTTGTTCAGCGCCGCCAGTTGCGGCAGCCAGTGCTTGATAAACACGCCTTCGCCGTCGAATTTTTCCGACTGGCTCAAGGGGCTGAAAATCCGGAAATACGGCGCTGAGTCGGTGCCGGTGGACGAACTCCACTGCCAGCCGCCGTTGTTGGCCGCCAGGTCACCGTCGATCAGGTGGCGCATGAAAAAACGCTCGCCTTCACGCCAGTCGATCAGCAGGTTTTTGGTCAGGAACATCGCCACCACCATGCGCAGGCGGTTGTGCATCCAGCCGGTTTCCAGCAGTTGGCGCATCGCCGCATCGATGATCGGCAGGCCGGTGCGTGCTTCCTGCCAGGCCTTCAAGTCTTCGGGGCTGTTGCGCCAGGCCACGGCTTCGGTTTCCGGGCGGAAGGCGCGGTGGCGGGAGACCCGTGGGTAGCCCACCAGAATATGTTTGTAGAACTCGCGCCACAGCAGTTCGTTGATCCAGGTGATGGTGCCGACGTCGCCGCTTTCGAATTCGCCCTGGTTGCTTTGCAGCGCGGCATGCAGGCATTGGCGCGGCGAGACCACGCCTGCGGCCAGGTAGGCCGAGAGCTGGCTGGTGCCGGGCTTGGCCGGGAAGTCGCGTTCGTCTTTGTAGTAGCTGATTTGTGCGTCGGCAAACTGCTCGAGACGGCGCCGGGCTTCGGCTTCACCCGCAGGCCAAAGCGCGCGCAAGGCCTCGCTGGGGGGGGCAAAACCGTCGACGCGATCCGGGATCGGGTCGCTTTTGAGCGCGAGCGGCGCTTGGGCCTTGGGGGTGGCCACCAGGCGCGGCAAAGCGCTGTGCAGGCGGTTGTAGCAGACTTTGCGGAACTGGCTGAACACCTGGAAGTAGGTGCCGGTCTTGGTCAGTACGCTGCCCGGCTCGAACAGCAACTGGTCCAGATAAGGGTGGAATGTCACGCCCCGGGCTTCGAGGGCCTTGGCCACGGCGGCGTCGCGGCGCTCTTCGTGGATGCCGTATTCGTCATTGACGTGCACCGACTCCACCGACAGTTCCTGGCACAGGTCTGCCAAGACTTGCGGTGCCTGGTCCCAGGTCGAGGCATGGCGGATCAACAGCGGAATGTTCAGCTCGCCCAGTGCCACGCTCAAGGTCTGCAGGTTGCGCAGCCAGAAGTCGACTTTGCAGGGCGCATCATCATGGGCCAGCCATTGCTCCGGGCTGATCAGGTAGACAGCCGCTGTCGGGCCGCGCTGTGCGGCGGCGGCGAGGGCGGTGTTGTCATGTAGGCGCAGGTCGGTGCGCAGCCAGATCAAGTGCATTTAAATAAGTCCATGTTTAAGCAGTGCCTGATGGGCCGATAACGGGTCTTCCGCCAGGAGCAATTCAGGGATTTCATCGGTTAATACGGACAACTCGGCGTGGTGGATGCATACCGTTGGTCCGGTTATCAGTTTTGGGCAGTCGATGCCGCTGAACAGTTTGCCCAGCGCCGACAGATGCAGCGCCTTGCTCGAATACAGCAGCACCGCGCGCGGTTGCAGATGCTCGACCGCCAGAGCCAGTTCGCCCACCGGCAAGGGCCAGTCGAAGACTTCCACCGGGCAATCGGCACTGCTGGCCAGCCACGCGGTGAGCCACAGGTGCGGCTCCAGCGGCAGGTCGGAATGATTGACCAGCAGCAACGGTGCGCCGTTGAGCTGGCGGTTGTTGTGGTACATCCGCGCGCCGAACTTGCTGCGCAGCCAGGAATAGAAAAACACCCGCTCCATCTGCGCACCGAACTGGCCTTGCCAGCGCAGCTCAAGTTCCTTGAGCAACGGCAATAACAGCTGCTCGCACAGGGTGCGCGGCGGGTACAGCGCCATGGCCTGGTTGAAGGCGTCATCCACCCGGCGCTCGGCCAGTTCGCTGATGGCCTGCAACAGGTGCTGGCGGCGGCTGTGCCATTCGTTCTCCACCGGCGGCTCGCTGGTGGTGTGCGCGGTGTCGATCAGGTTCTTCACCTGGCTGACCGGCACGCCGCGGTTGAGCCAGGTGAGGATGGTGTGGATGCGTTGCACGTGCTCGGCGGAAAACAGCCGGTGCCCCTTGGGCGTGCGCTGGGGCACGATCAGGCCGTAGCGGCGTTCCCAGGCGCGCAGGGTTACGGCGTTGACGCCGGTCTGGCGTGCCACCTCGCGGATCGGCAGCCAGCCTTGTTCGAGGGCCTCGGCGATGTCTTCGGCCGGTTCTTGCAGGGGAAAAGTCATAGGTTAAATCGCATTACGCAGGCTGAGGTTTTCCGGGTGCGGTTGCAGGTAAGCCTGCTGCGCGATGTAGCGGTCCGGATGCTGGCGAAAGTGGTGCTTGAGCAGGGTCAGCGGCACCACCAGCGGCACGATGCCCTGGCGGTATTGGCCAATGAGGGTCTGCACTTCCTGCTTGTCTTCGGCGCTGATGGCTTGCTTGAGGTAGCCGCTGATGTGTTGCAGCACGTTGGTGTGGGTGCCACGGGTGGCGCACTGGGTCAGGGCGCTCATCAGCTCGCTGAAATAGCCGGCGGCCAAGGCGTCGAGGTCGACACCCCTGGGCATGCTGCCCAGCAGGTTGCCCAGGCTTTTGTAATGCACCGGGCTGTGGGCCATCAGCAGGTATTTGTAGCGCGAGTGAAATTCCAGCAGGCGGTGGCGGGTCAGGCCTTCGGCGAGCAGTTGCTGCCAGGTGGCGTAGACAAACACCCGGGTCAGGAAGTTTTCCCGCAGCACCGGGTCGTTCAGCCGACCGTCTTCTTCCACCGGCAGGTTAGGGTGGCGCGCGCAAAACGCCTGGGCATAGATGCCGCGCCCACCGCCGTCGATGGGCATGCCGTTGTCTTGATAGACCTTGACCCGCTCCAGGCCACAGGACGGGGATTTCTGCATGAAGATGTAGCCGCAGAGGTCAGTGTGTTCAGCGGCCATTTGCTGGCCGTATTCGTCCAGCGGCCGGGTCACGTTGAGTTCGCGGTGCACGGTGCCGACGGCCTGGGGGTTGAGCGGGTCGCCCACCAGGCGGATGGGTTCACGGGGAATGCCCAGGCCGATGGCGACTTCAGGGCACAGCGGCACAAAGTCGAAATAATCCGCGAGGGTCTGGCTGCACAGTTGGGATTGTTTATGGCCGCCGTTGAAGCGCACGTTCTCCCCCAGCAGGCAGGCGCTGATGGCGATTTTCGGTTTGCCGCTGGCGGACGGGGTGCTGGGCATGGCCAAACCTCTGTGAAATTCCTGTACAGAGTTAAATTTCTGTACAACTTAATTTCATCATAGGTTTGAAGCTGTACAAGTCAAATAATTTGTACAGGTATTTGCCGGGCGGCTATTTCCAGCCGATTTTCCAGTCTTCGGCGTTTTGCAGGGTTTGCCAGGCCAGGCGCTGCACGCGATGGCTCATCACGGCTTCCAGCTCGATCTCCTGCACATCGCCTTCGTCGTCCCGCAGCAATTTAGTGACCAGGAAATGTTTTTCCTTGTGCTGCGGGCGGGCCGCTGTCCACTTCGACAGCAGCAATTTGGCGGGATTGATGCGGTTCATTGCAGGTGCTCGATCAACCGCCGCGCTGCCTCCTGGCCGCTGAGCCAGGCCCCTTCCACACGGCCCGACAGGCACCAGTCACCGCACACGTACAAGCCCAGGTCGGCGTCGGCCAGCACGCCAAATTCATGGCTGGTGGACGGCCGTGCATACAGCCAGCGGTGGGCGAGGGTGAAGGACGGCGCCGGCATGGCGCTGTGCAGCAGTTCGGCGAAGGCACCGTGCAGGTGTTCGATCACCGCTTCCTTGGACAGGTCCAGGTGTTGCTTGCTCCAGGCGCTGGTGGCGTGCAGTACCCAGGTGTCGAGGGTGGTGTCGCGCCCCGGTTTGCTGCGGTTGCGGGCCAGCCAGTCCAGCGGGCTGTCCTGCACGAAACAGCCTTCCATGGGCGTGTCCAAAGGCTTGTCGAAGGCCAGGGCGATGGCCCAGGTCGGGTCCATTTTTACCCCGGCGGCGGCACTCGCCAGCTTGGGCGCGGCGGCCAGCAACGCAGTGGCTTGGGGGGCCGGCGTGGCAATGATCACGTGGCTGAACGGGCCATGGCTTTCGCCGTCGGCATCCAGCAGGTTCCAGTGCTGTTTGCCCTGGAACACTTCGGTGATGCGGCAACCGAACTGCACCGGCAAGTCGTCGAGCAGGGCGCGGGTTATCGCACTCATGCGCGGCGTGCCGACCCAGCGGATCTGTTCATCGGGGGAGGGCGTGAGTTGCCCGGACTTGAAGTTGTACAGCTGGGGCTTCCATTGCTCGGCGCAACCATTGGCCTGCCAGCGTTGCACCTCGTTGACGAAGCGCCGGTCACGGGCGGTGAAGTACTGTGCGCCCATGTCCAGCGCCCCCGCATCACTGCGCTTGCTGGACATGCGACCGCCACTGCCGCGGCTTTTATCGAAGAGTTGTACAACGTGCCCCGCGTCTTTTAACGCTCGGGCGGCGGAGAGACCGGCGATGCCGGTGCCGATGATCGCGATGGGAACAGTCATGGGAGGCCTCGTTTTACCGTTGGGTACAGACTACGCCGACACCAATAGCTGTACAATATTGTTTTTTGGTATAAGTTTTGGCGTACCTGATCGTTTGGCGTGACCTATGGTTAAACCTGAAGGTTTAACCAGCGTTGCGCCCGATTAAAACATCCCTGTCTATAAAATAGACTAACGGTGGTCGGCGAACGTTACACGAGGAACAACTCATGCACATTTTGCTGACCGGCGGTACGGGTTTGATCGGCCGTCAACTCTGCCAACACTGGCTTGCCCAGGGCCATCGCCTCACGGTCTGGAGCCGCCATCCCGAACAAGTGGCTAAATTGTGCGGCGCCCAGGTGCACGGCATTGCCCACCTGCAAGACGTAAACGAGCCGGTAGACGCAGTGGTCAACCTGGCCGGCGCGCCGATTGCCGATCGCCCCTGGACCCATAAACGCAAGGCGCTGCTGTGGAGCAGCCGTATCGGTCTCACCGAAACCTTGCTGGCGTGGCTTGAGGGCCTTGAGCAAAAACCGGCGGTGTTGATCTCCGGCTCTGCGGTGGGTTGGTACGGCGACGGCGGCGAGCGTGAGCTGACCGAAGACAGTGGCCCGGTGCAGGACGACTTTGGCAGCCAGTTATCGATCGCCTGGGAGGAAACGGCCCAGCGCGCCGAAGCATTGGGGATCCGCGTGGTACTGGTGCGAACCGGGTTGGTGCTGGCAGCCGAGGGCGGCTTTTTGTCGCGGCTGTTGCTGCCGTTCAAACTGGCGCTGGGCGGGCCTATCGGCAATGGTCGGCAGTGGATGCCGTGGGTGCATATAAAGGATCAAATCGCCCTGATTGATTTTCTTCTGCACAAGGAAAGCGCCAGCGGTCCTTATAATGCCTGCGCGCCACACCCGGTACGTAACCTCGAGTTCGCCAAGACCCTGGGCAAGGTGCTGCACCGCCCGGCGTTCATGCCCATGCCGGCGTTTGCCTTGCGCATTGGCCTGGGGGAGTTGTCGGGCTTGTTGCTGGGTGGCCAGCGGGCGTTGCCACAGCGGCTGTTGGCGGCCGGTTTCACTTTTCAGTTCACTGAGTTGCACGCGGCCCTGGACGACTTGTCCAGCCGCCTCTAGAGATAGGATGTTGCATGACGGATCACGCGTTGTTACTGGTCAACCTGGGTTCGCCGGCGTCCACGTCGGTGGCGGATGTGCGCAGCTACCTGAATCAGTTCCTGATGGACCCTTACGTCATCGACCTGCCGTGGCCGGTGCGGCGTTTGCTGGTGTCGCTGATCCTGATCAAGCGCCCCGAGCAATCGGCCCACGCCTATGCTTCGATCTGGTGGGACGAAGGCTCGCCGCTGGTAGTCCTCAGCCGTCGCTTGCAACAACAAATGACTTCGCAATGGACCCAGGGCCCGGTGGAACTGGCGATGCGTTATGGCGAACCGTCGATTGAAACGGTGCTGGTGCGGCTGGCCGGCCAGGGCATCAAGAACGTTACCCTGGCGCCGCTGTACCCGCAGTTTGCCGACAGCACCGTGACCACGGTCATCGAGGAAGCCCGGCGCGTGGTGCGTGACAAGAAGCTGGCGATCACGTTTGCGATCTTGCAGCCGTTCTATGACCAGCCGGAATACCTCGATGCCTTGGTCAACAGTGCCAGGGCCTATGTGGAACAGGATTTCGATCACCTGCTGCTGAGCTTCCATGGCTTGCCCGAGCGTCACCTGAACAAGCTCGACCCTACCGGGCAACATTGTTTCAAGGATGCTGACTGCTGCCAGAACGCCTCTCCCGAGGTGCTTGCCACCTGCTACCGCGCCCAATGCTTCAGCGTTGCGCGGGACTTCGCCGAACGCATGGGCTTGCCCGAGGGCAAGTGGTCGGTGGCGTTCCAGTCGCGGTTGGGCCGGGCCAAGTGGATCGAACCCTACACCGAGGCGCGCCTTGAAGCGTTGGCTCAACAAGGCGTGAAGAAGCTGCTGGTGATGTGCCCGGCGTTTGTCGCGGACTGCATCGAGACCCTGGAAGAGATTGGTGATCGCGGGCTGGAGCAATTCCGTGCAGCGGGGGGCGAGGAACTGGTGTTGGTGCCTTGCTTGAATGACGACCCACAGTGGGCGGTGGCGCTCAATACCTTGTGTGAAAGAGCGCCGGTTGCACTGTGATCCGATTGTCGAAACGATAGAGATCAAATGTGGGAGCCGGGCTTGCCCGCGATAGCGGTGGATCAGTCACCAGATGCCTCGACTGAAAAATCGCCATCGCGGGCAAGCCCGGCTCCTACATTGCTTTGCGGGGTTACTCGTGATGCGGCTCGCCGAGGAAGGTCAGTGAGCTGAACAGTCCGCGAGTCGCCACATCGGCATTATCCTTCAGCGGGATCTCCACCTGCGCCGCAATCACATTCAGCCCTTCATTCCTCACCAGCACCTGGGCGCGGCCGTCTTTATCGGTCTCGGTACTCAGCGTGCCCGGTGCATTGCGATAATCCCCAATCAGCTTGATGCCCGCCGCCGGCTTGCCATCCAGCAGCACCCGCACCGGCAACAATTTCCCCGGTCCTACCGTCAGCGGATCAACCTCCGGCAAGATCAGCAGCTTGATCTGATCCAGCTTCGGCAACGTCGCCCCCGGCTGGTCAATCGCCAGGCTGTACTTGAAGGTCTGGGTCGACTCGATCGCCCCCGGCACTTTACTGCGGCCCTGGTTGACCCACTTCTTGTCAGCCGTCTGCGACCACATCCCGTTATCCAGCGCCACGGCCAAGACGGCGGGCGACTTGAGCGGCTTCAGGCGCGCATGGTCGGGCAGGCGTTCCACGGTCACCGGGATCATTTTGCCGGCCGCGTCATAGGCCCAGGCACCGCTGATTTTCTGCGCCTTGAACGCATTGTCTTCGGCGCCGTGGCCGTAGATCACTTCGATATTGCCGCGCCGTTCTTCGGTCCACAGGCCGTGGGCCGAGACCTGGGTGGCAAACAGCAGGCCGAGCACGGCCAGGGATTTTAAGGCTTGCATGGTGACGTCCTTTTACAGGGTGAGGGTCAGGCTGACGGTGAAATTGCGCGGCTCGCCGGGGTTGACCCAGTAATTGCTGTAGGAGCGCTCGTAGTACTTTTCATCGAACAGGTTGTTGAGGTTCAGGCCCACGGTGACGGTGTCACTGGCCTTGTAGTGCGCCAGCAGGTCGACGGTGTGGTAGGCCGGCAATTCGAAGCGGCCCCCGGCTTCACCCGAGCGATCGCCCACGTAGGTAAAGGCCGCGCCAAGGTCGGAACCGCGCAGCAGGCCATCCTGGAATTCATACACCCCCAGCACGCTGCCGCTGCGTTTGGCCACGCCGAGAATCCGGCTGCCCGTTGGGACAACGTTGTCGCCTTTGGTCACTTCGGCGTCGATGTAGGCTAAGGCGCCGATCACCCGTACGGCGTCGGTCACTTGCCCGGTCAGTTGCAGATCAAAACCCTGGCTGCGCGCCTTGCCCATGGCGCGCTGGGTGTCGGTGGCCGGGTCCAGGGCCAGGACATTTTCCTTTTCGATATGGAAGGCGGCGAGGGTGGTGCTCAGGCGGTCGTCCAACAGCTCGCTCTTGATGCCGATTTCATAGCCCACGCCTTCTTCCGGCTTGAAGGATTTGCCACCGGCGTCCAGGCCGTTGTTGGGTTTGAACGAGGTGGAGGCATTGGCGAACAGGCCCACTTGCGGCGTCAGTTGGTAGAGCAGGCCGGCGCGTTGGGTCAGGGCGTCGTGGTTTTGCCGGCTTTTGGCGTGGTTGCGGGCGAAGTCATCGGTGCGCTGCTCGACGTGTTCGAAGCGTGCGCCGATCACCCCGCGCAGACGGTCGGTGAAGATGATCTGGTCTTGCAGGTTCAGGGCCTGGCTTTTCACCTGTTCGAAAAAGTCGGTGCCGGAGCGGGCGTCGTTGGGTTTTGGCTGGCCGTAGACCGGGTTATAGAGGTCTACGGCATAGGGACCGCCGGCGATGGTGGTCACCCGTTCTTTCTTGCGGTAGTCCTCGTACTCGGTGCCGATCAGCAACTCATGCTGCCAACGGCCGATGTCGAACCGCCCGCGCAGTTCGAGTTGGGTGATGCTGTCGTGCCAACCGGTGGAGCGTTCCCGGTAGCGGCGGCTGAGGGTGTGGCCATCGGCATCCAGCGCGCGGTTTTCCGACGCGTCGCCCCACAGGCTGCCTTGTTTGTAATGGCTGGCCAGGCGCAGTTGCCAGGCATCGTTGAGGTGTTGTTCGAGGGTGGCTTGCAGGCGGTTGTTGTGGTTGCGGATATCGCCGTCGTTGGGCTCGCCGAGGAAGGTCGAGCGGGAGACGCCGCTCCAATGGTTATTCGGCGCGACGATGCCACGGTCGAAGGTGGAGCGGTGGCGCACGAATTCGCTTTCCACCAACAGGCGGGTGTCCGGGTCCAGTTGCCAACTGATGGAGGGCGCGACGAAGACCCGCTTGGCGTCCACGTGGTCGCGGAAGCTGTGGTTGTCTTCCACCGTCAGGTTGACCCGCGATAAGACGTTGCCCTCGCTATCCTGCGGCGTGTTCACGTCCAGCGCGGTGCGGTAGCGGTCCCAACTGCCGGCGCTGGTCTGTAGGGTGGTGAAGGCCTCGGGCTGAGGCTTCTTGGTGACGATATTCACGGTGCCGCCCGGATCGCCACGGCCGTACAGGCTGGCGGCGGGGCCCTTGAGCACTTCGATGCGTTCGATATTGGCCGCGTCCGGTGTGCTCGGGTAACCGCGGTTGGCGCTGAAACCGTCCACGTAAAACTCTGATGTGGTGAAGCCGCGAACACTGTATTCGTAGAGCGTCAGGCCGCCGAAGTTGTTCTGTTTGGACACGCCGCCGGCGAATTCCAGGGCACGCTCGACGTGGGTGCTGCCCAGGTCGTTGAGCACCGAGGCGGGAATCACACTGATGGATTGTGGGATGTCCTGCAGGGCCGTGTCGGTTTTGGTGGCGCTGGCGGAGCGGGTGGCGCGGTAGCCCTTGACCGGGCCGGTGGCCGATTCGTACGCCTCGCTGGTGATGCGGGTGGCTTCCAGCTCAAGGGGAGCGGTGTCTTCGGCGTAGGCCGGGTCCACCAGTAAACCCAAGGCGATTCCGGCCAGCGGGGCAAATCTTCGAGACGGCATGATAGAGCGTTCCAATAGCGATATTGAAACAATATAACATCTCTAATGAGAATAATTTCCCGCTGAAATATTAGGTAACAGGAGCCCGCGAACGGGCTCCTTCCAAGGTTATTCCTCTTCCTTCACCGGCGCAGGCGGCGGACGCAGGCCCACTTCGGCCTGCAGCTTGATCTCTTTGCCATTGCGCATCACCTGGATCGCCACCTTGTCGGTCGGCTTGATCCGCGCCACCTGGTTCATCGACTTGCGCCCGTCGCCGGCGGGTTCGCCGTCGATGCTGAGGATCACGTCACCCAGTTGCAGGCCGGCTTTCTGCGCCGGGCCGTCGCGGAAGATCCCCGCCACCACGATACCCGGGCGCCCGGTCAGGCCAAACGACTCGGCCAGTTCCTTGGTCAGCGGTTGTACTTCAATGCCCAGCCAGCCACGAATCACCTGGCCATGCTCGATGATCGACTTCATCACTTCAGTGGCCAGTTTCACCGGGATCGCGAAACCAATGCCCTGGGAGCCGCCGGACTTGGAGAAGATCGCGGTGTTGATACCGGTCAGGTTGCCGTTGGCATCCACCAGCGCACCGCCGGAGTTGCCGGGGTTGATCGCGGCGTCGGTCTGGATAAAGTCTTCGTAGCTGTTAAGGCCCAACTGGTTACGCCCGGTGGCGCTGATGATGCCCATGGTCACCGTCTGGCCGACCCCGAACGGGTTGCCGATGGCCAGCGCCACATCACCTACCCGCAGCCCTTCGGAGCGGCCGATGGTGATCGAAGGCAGGCCTTTCAAATCGATTTTCAGGACTGCGAGGTCGGTTTCCGGGTCGCTGCCGACCACACGGGCCAGGGTTTCCCGGCCATCACGCAGGGCCACCACAATCTGGTCGGCGCCTGAGGTCACGTGGTTGTTGGTGAGGATGTAGCCTTCCGGGCTCATGATCACGCCGGAGCCGAGGCTGGACTCCATGCGCCGCTGCTTGGGCGAGTTGTCGCCGAAATAGCGGCGAAATTGTGGGTCTTCAAACAGCGGATGCGCCGGTTTGTTGATGACTTTGGTGGTGTACAGGTTCACCACGGCGGGGGCGGCGATCACCACCGCATCGGCATAAGTCACCGGGCCTTGTACCACCGCGCTGGTTTGCGGCGCCTGTTGCAGGTTGACATCAAGGGTCGGCAGGCCGACCAGTTGTGGATAACGCTGAATAATCAGCATCGCGATCAGCACGCCAGCCAACAATGGCCATCCAAAAAAACGCAGTGCCTTGAGCATTAAGAAAAGTCCTGACGGGTTGCAGGGGGCGGGAGAGCGCCCATAATGTCGCGCATTATACGAGGCCGTGAGCGCCTCTGAACGGGATATTTAGGAGTCTTTTATGGCCGTTGCCCTGAGCACCTTAGTCGAGGAAGCGGACCGCTACCTTAATAGTGCAAAAATCGCCGATTACTGCCCCAACGGCCTGCAGGTCGAGGGCCGTCCGCAAGTGCTGCGCATCGTCAGCGGCGTGACCGCCAGCCAGGCATTGCTGGACGCGGCGGTCGAAGCCCAGGCTGACCTGGTGCTGGTGCACCACGGTTATTTCTGGAAAGGCGAAAGCCCCTGTATCACCGGCATGAAGCAGCGCCGCCTGAAAACCCTGCTCAAGCACGACATCAGCCTGCTGGCCTACCACCTGCCCCTGGACCTGCACCCGGAAGTCGGCAACAACGTGCAACTGGCCCGGCAACTGGACATCACCGTCGAAGGCCCGCTGGACCCGGACAACCTCAAGGTCGTCGGCCTGGTGGGTTCCCTGGCCGAACCGGTGTCGCCCCGCGACTTTGCCCGCCGCGTGCAGGAAGCCATGGGCCGCGAGCCGTTGCTGATCGAAGGCAGCGAAATGATCCGCCGCGTCGGCTGGTGCACCGGCGGTGGCCAGGGTTACATCGACCAGGCGGTACTGGCCGGGGTGGACCTGTACCTGAGCGGCGAAGCGTCAGAGCAGACCTTCCACAGTGCCCGGGAAAACGACATCAGCTTTATCGCGGCGGGGCATCACGCCACCGAGCGGTATGGTGTGCAAGCGTTGGGCGACTACCTGGCGCGACGTTTCGCCCTCGAACACCTGTTCATCGATTGCCCGAACCCGATCTGAAAAACACCGCCGGACAAATGTGTGTGGCTTGCCTGCGATGCAGACACCCTGGTGTACCTGAAAACGCGCAATCCACCTGTGGGAGCGGGCTTGCTCGCGAATGCGGTGCATCAGTCGCCACAGGCATTGACTGACACACCGCATTCGCGAGCAAGCCCGCTCCCACATTTGACCGTGTTTTGCCTGGGTAACCCTCATTCATCCGCCTGGCCCGGCCAAACCCGGCGGTATATTGATATACCGTTTCGATCTAGCTGGCTCCCTCAATAGAATCAGGCGCTGTGCTAGCATGCCCCGCTCGAACACGGCCCGCTGGCCGTCCATAAGATCGTTTTTCCGTGAGTAACCATGGTCGACAAACTGACGCATCTGAAACAGCTGGAGGCGGAAAGCATCCACATCATCCGCGAGGTCGCCGCCGAGTTCGATAACCCGGTGATGCTCTACTCGATCGGTAAAGACTCCGCCGTGATGCTGCACCTGGCACGCAAGGCATTTTTCCCGGGCAAGCTGCCGTTTCCGGTGATGCACGTCGACACCCGCTGGAAATTCCAGGAGATGTACAAGTTCCGCGACAAAATGGTCGAAGAGCTGGGCCTGGACCTGATCACCCATATCAACCCGGATGGTGTGGCGCAAAATATCAACCCGTTCACCCACGGCAGCGCCAAGCACACCGACATCATGAAGACCGAGGGCCTCAAGCAGGCCCTGGACAAGCATGGTTTCGACGCCGCGTTCGGCGGTGCCCGTCGTGATGAAGAGAAATCCCGCGCCAAAGAGCGCGTGTACTCGTTCCGCGACAGCAAGCACCGCTGGGACCCGAAAAACCAGCGTCCCGAGCTGTGGAACGTCTACAACGGCAACGTCAACAAGGGCGAGTCGATCCGCGTGTTCCCGCTGTCCAACTGGACCGAGCTGGACATCTGGCAGTACATCTACCTGGAAGGCATTCCGATCGTTCCGCTGTACTTCGCCGCCGAACGTGACGTGATCGAGAAGAATGGCACGTTGATCATGATCGACGACGACCGCATACTCGAGCACCTGTCTGACGAAGACAAAGCCCGAATCGTCAAAAAGAAAGTACGTTTCCGTACCCTTGGCTGCTACCCGTTGACGGGCGCGGTGGAGTCCGAAGCCGAGACGCTGACGGACATCATTCAGGAAATGCTCCTGACGCGAACTTCCGAGCGCCAGGGCCGGGTCATCGACCACGATGGCGCAGGCTCGATGGAAGATAAAAAACGTCAAGGCTATTTCTAAGGGGCTGTCATGTCGCACGTATCTGATTTGATCAGCGAGGACATCCTCGCCTACCTGGGCCAGCACGAGCGCAAGGAAATGTTGCGCTTCCTGACCTGTGGCAACGTCGACGACGGCAAGAGCACCCTGATCGGGCGCCTGCTGCACGACTCCAAGATGATCTACGAAGACCATCTGGAAGCCATCACCCGTGACTCGAAAAAGTCCGGCACCACCGGCGACGACATCGACCTGGCCTTGCTGGTCGACGGCCTGCAGGCCGAGCGTGAGCAGGGCATCACCATCGATGTGGCCTACCGCTATTTCTCCACCGCCAAGCGCAAATTCATCATCGCCGACACCCCCGGCCATGAGCAGTACACCCGCAACATGGCCACCGGTGCGTCCACCTGTGACCTGGCGATTATCCTGATCGACGCCCGCTACGGCGTGCAGACCCAGACCCGTCGCCACAGCTTTATCGCCTCGTTGCTGGGCATCAAACACATTGTGGTGGCCGTCAACAAGATGGACATCAACGGCTTTGACCAAAGCGTGTTCGAGTCGATCAAGGCCGATTACCTGAAGTTTGCCGATGGCATCGCCTTCAAGCCGAGCACCATGGCGTTTGTGCCGATGTCGGCCCTCAAGGGCGACAACGTGGTGAACAAGAGCGAGCGTTCGCCCTGGTACACCGGCCAGTCGCTGATGGAAATCCTCGAGACCGTCGAGATCGCCAACGACCGCAACTACACCGACCTGCGTTTCCCGGTGCAGTACGTCAACCGTCCGAACCTGAACTTCCGTGGTTTCGCCGGCACCCTGGCCAGCGGCATCGTGCACAAGGGCGACGAGGTTGTGGTGTTGCCGTCGGGCAAGAGCAGCCGGGTCAAATCCATCGTCACCTTTGAAGGTGAACTGGAACACGCAGGCCCAGGCCAGGCCGTGACCCTGACCATGGAAGACGAGATCGACATCTCCCGTGGCGACCTGTTGGTGCACGCCGACAACGTGCCGCAAGTGACCGATGCCTTCGACGCCATGCTGGTGTGGATGGCTGAAGAACCGATGCTGCCGGGCAAGAAGTACGACATCAAGCGCGCCACCAGCTACGTGCCGGGTTCCATCACCAGCATCGTGCATCGCGTGGACGTGAACACCCTGGCCGAAGGCCCGGCAAGCGCTTTACAACTGAACGAGATCGGCCGGGTCAAGGTCAGCCTCGACGCGGTCATCGCCCTGGACGGTTACGAGAGCAACCGCACCACCGGTTCGTTCATCGTCATCGACCGGTTGACCAACGGCACCGTGGCCGCCGGCATGATCATCGCGCCGCCGGTGACTCACGGCAGTGCGGCGCAGCATGGCAAGTTGGCTCACGTGGCCACCGAAGAACGGGCCCAGCGCTTCGGCCAGCAACCGGCAACTGTGTTGTTCAGCGGTTTGTCGGGCGCGGGCAAAAGCACCCTGGCCTACGCGGTTGAGCGCAAGTTGTTCGACATGGGCCGTGCGGTGTTTGTGCTGGATGGCCAGAACCTGCGCCATGACCTGAACAAGGGCTTGCCCCAGGACCGTGCCGGGCGCACCGAGAACTGGCGTCGTGCCGCTCACGTGGCGCGTCAGTTCAACGAAGCGGGCTTGCTGACCCTGGCGGCGTTCGTTGCCCCGGATGCTGAAGGGCGTGAACAGGCCAAGGCGCTGATCGGCGGTGATCGTCTGCTGACCGTGTACGTGCAGGCTTCGCCGCTGGTGTGCGCCGAGCGTGACCCGCAAGGTTTGTACGCGGCGGGCGGGGATAACATCCCGGGCGAATCCTTCCCGTATGACGTGCCGTTGAATGCCGATCTGGTGATCGACACCCAGGCACTGTCGCTGGAAGACAGCGTCAAGCAAGTGCTGGAGCTGCTGCGTCAGCGCGGCGCGATCTAAGCGTCACGCGCACAAAAAAGCCCGCCACCGATGACTCGGTGGCGGGCTTTTTACATATCTTCAAGTGTGAACTCGGTCAATGTGGGAGCTGGCTTGCCTGCGATGGCGGACCGTCAGTTTATTTCTTCTTGGCTGATCCACCGCTATCGCAGGCAAGCCAGCTCCCACATTGGATTGTATCTACAGGTTGATCAGCGGCGTTCTGGGAAATCTGTGTGAAGCTGTTCGAGAAGCACATCCTTCTCTTCCCACAACCGGTTGATCCAGCCCTGGAACGCCAACCGATATTCCCCATCCTGCTCATAATTCTTGCCGATAAACCCGGCTGGAATCTGCACTTCCTCAAACTGCACCACCACGTCCTTCACATTCCCGCAGAGCAAATCCCAATAGCCCGGGCGCCCGGCAGGGTAGTGAATGGTCACGTTCACCAGCGATTTGAGCTGTTCACCCATGGCATCCAGCACAAACGCAATACCGCCCGCCTTGGGCTTGAGCAGGTAGCGAAACGGTGACTTCTGCTGGGCATGCTTGCCGGGGGTAAACCGTGTGCCTTCGGCAAAGTTGAAGATGCCCACCGGGTTGTGGCGAAACTTCGCGCAAGTCTTGCGGGTGGTTTCCAGGTCTTTGCCTTTCTTCTCCGGGTGCTTTTCCAGGTAGGCCTTGGTGTAGCGCTTCATGAACGGGAAGCCCAGGGTCCACCACGCCAGGCCGATCACCGGCACCCAGATCAGCGCTTGCTTGAGGAAGAACTTCAGCGGGCGAATACGCCGGTTGAGCACGTATTGCAGCACCATGATATCGACCCAGCTTTGATGGTTACTGGTCACCAGGTACGAATGTTCATAGTCCAGGCCTTCAAGGCCCTTAATGTGCCAGCGGGTGCGGCGCACCAGGTTCATCCAGGCCTTGTTGTTGCTGATCCAGGCCTCGTGGGTCTGGTTCATCAGCCATTCGCTGAAACGCTTGGCAAACGGCAACGCCTTGAACAGCGCCACGATAAACAGGAACGAGCACAACAGGATCGTGTTCAGCGCCAGCAACAGCGAGGCGATCACCCCGCGCACGGCGGCAGGTAGAAAATCCAGCATTTAGACATCCATAGGTCGGTTGGCGGCTTGAATCGCGGTCAATGCGATCGTGTACACGATGTCGTCCACCTGCGCCCCTCGGGGCAGGTCGTTGACCGGTTTGCGCAGGCCTTGCAGCATCGGCCCGAGGCTCACGCAATCGGCGCTGCGCTGCACCGCCTTGTGGGTGGTGTTGCCGGTGTTCAGGTCGGGGAACACGAACACCGTGGCCTTGCCCGCCACCAGGCTGTTGGGCGCCAGTTGCCGGGCCACGGTTTCGTTGGCGGCGGCGTCGTATTGCAACGGGCCGTCGATCAGCAGCGAGCTTTGGGCCTCGTGGGCGAGCAGCGTGGCTTCGCGGACCTTCTCGACTTCTTCGCCCGTGGCGGAGTCACCACTGGAATAACTGATCATCGCCACTCGCGGCGTGATACCGAATGCGGCGGCCGAGTCGGCGCTTTGCAGGGCGATTTCCGCCAGCTCTGCCGCGCTGGGGTGCGGGTTCATCACGCAGTCGCCGTACACCAGCACTTGCTCCGGGAACAGCATGAAGAACACCGACGAAACCAGGGTGCAGCCCGGCGCGGTCTTGATCAACTGGAGGGCCGGGCGAATGGTGTTGGCGGTGGAGTGGATGACGCCGGAGACCAGGCCGTCGACTTCATCCAGGGCGAGCATCATGGTGGCGATCACCACGGTGTCTTCCAGTTGCTGCTCGGCCATCGGCGCGTTGAGGCTTTTGGTTTTGCGCAGCGCTACCATCGGTTCCACATAACGCTGGCGAATCAGGTCGGGGTCGAGAATCTCCAGGCCTTCGGGCAGCTCGATGCCATGGGCGCGGGCCACGGCTTCCACGTCGGCCGGCTTGGCCAGCAGCACGCAACGGGCAATCCCGCGTGCCTGGCAGATGGCCGCGGCCTGCACGGTCAGCGGCTCGCTGCCTTCGGGCAGCACGATGCGCTTGTTGGCAGCCTGGGCGCGCTGGATCAGTTGATAACGGAACACCGCCGGCGACAGGCGCATTTCCCGCGGCGTGCCGCAGCGTTGGTGCAGCCAGCGGGCGTCGAGGTGGCTGGCGACGAAATCGGTGATGATCTCCGCACGTTCGCGGTCATCAATCGGGATTTCCTTGTTCAGGCTGTTGAGCTGGTTGGCGGTGTCGTAGGAGCCGGTGCTCACCGACAACACCGGCAGCCCGGCCTGGAAGGCGCCCCGGCACAGGTCCATGATCCGTGGGTCGGGCAGGGTGTCGCTGGTCAGCAGCAAACCGGCCAGCGGCACGCCGTTGATGGCGGCCAGGCTGACGGCGAGGATGATGTCGTCGCGGTCGCCGGGCGTCACGACCAATACGCCGGGCTTGAGCAGCTCCACGGTGTTGCGCATGGTGCGGGCGCAGATGATGATTTTGGTCATGCGCCGGGTTTCATAATCGCCGGCGTTGAGGATCTGGGCGCCCATCAGGTCGGCCACGTCGCGGGTGCGCGGGGCGTTGAGTTCCGGTTGGTACGGGATGCAGCCCAACAGGCGGAAATCCCCGCTGCGCAGCAACGGCGAATGCTCTTTGAGCCGCGCCGAGAAGACTTCCATGCTTTCGTCGGTGCGTACCTTGTTGAGGATCACCCCCAACACTTTTGGATCTTTCGGGCCGCCGAACAGCTGGGCCTGCAGTTCCACGCGGCCGGAGAGTTCGGTGAGCACTTCGTTTTCCGGGGCCGAGACCAGGATCACTTCGGCGTCCAGGCTCTTGGCCAGGTGCAGGTTGACCCGGGCCGCATAGCTGGCGCTGCGGGTCGGCACCATGCCTTCGACGATCAACACGTCCTTGCCCACGGCGGCTTGCTGGTAAAGGGTGATGATTTCTTCCAGCAGCTCATCCAGCTGGCCGTCGCCGAGCATCCGCTCTACATGGGCCAGGCCCAGGGGTTGGGGCGGTTTCAGGCCGTGGGTGCGGGCCACCAGTTCGGTGGAGCGCTCGGGGCCGGTGTCGCCGGGGTGCGGCTGGGCAATCGGTTTGAAGAAGCCGACTTTCAGCCCGGCCCGTTCAAGGGTACGCACCAGCCCAAGGCTGATGGAGGTCAGACCCACACCAAAATCGGTGGGCGCGATAAAAAAAGTCTGCATGCGAATTCTCTGGAGGTGCATGGCTTCGGTGGCGGCCTATGGCTGGCGGCCTACCGGGAATCAGGTGCCAAGGTTATCTTTATCTGAGCCTTGCGCACACCAGCCGCACGTAAAGGGCTTGTCTATTTTTTCAAGGCGTTGCGCCGGGTCCGTGACCCAGGCCCGGGATTGCCACGGCGGCTGGTGGCGCAGGTGCTGGGTGTGGCCGCAGGAAAGCTCGACGACCCAGTGCAGGTCTTCGTCCTGGTGAAATCCGACGACCGTCGGGTCAGTTGTTCGACCCCGTCCGTCCGGGTTGTGTTCGCTTTCGGGCAAATCCTTGTTTAGACTTGTCCGTTCTTCATTCTTCTGCAAAAGGTCTCGCCCCATGCCGATCGCCGCCAATAAGGCTGTCTCCATTGACTATACCCTGACCAACGACGCTGGTGAGGTCATCGACAGTTCTGCCGGCGGCGCGCCGCTGGTCTACCTGCAAGGTGCAGGTAACATCATCCCGGGCCTGGAAAAGGCCCTGGAAGGCAAAGAGGTCGGTGATGAACTGACCGTTGCCGTAGAACCTGAAGATGCCTACGGCGAATACGCTGCCGAACTGGTCAGCACCCTGAGCCGCAGCATGTTCGAAGGCGTCGACGAGCTGGAAGTGGGCATGCAGTTCCACGCTTCCGCTCCGGACGGCCAGATGCAAATCGTCACCATCCGTGACCTGGACGGCGACGACGTGACCGTCGACGGCAACCACCCGCTGGCTGGCCAGCGCCTGAACTTCCAGGTGAAGATCGTCGCTATCCGTGACGCTTCCCAGGAAGAAGTGGCCCACGGCCACGTGCACGGCGAAGGTGGTCACCACCATTAATTGACTGAGCGACGCTCTGTCAGTTGGAAAAAGGCGCCTTCGGGCGCCTTTTTCATTTGGCGGCTATTCTTGCCGACTTGGCGGCTGTAATCTCGAATGGCCGTTACGAAGAACATGGGATATCTGGAGTTCGTCATGAGTGCTTTCCACGACCTTAAACTCAAAGCCCTGGATGGTCAGGAGCTGCCTCTGGCGCCCTTCAAGGGGCACGTCGTGCTGGTGGTCAACGTCGCCTCCAAATGTGGTTTGACACCACAGTACGCTGCGCTGGAAAACCTCTATCAGCAATACAAAGGCCAGGGTTTCACCGTACTCGGCCTGCCGTGCAATCAATTTGCTGGGCAGGAACCGGGCACCGAAGAAGAAATCCAGGAATTCTGCAGCCTCAACTACGGCGTGACCTTTCCCCTGGGCAGCAAGCTTGAGGTGAATGGCCACGATCGCCACCAGCTGTATCGCTTGCTGGCGGGTGAGGGCGCCGAGTTTCCCGGGGACATCACCTGGAACTTTGAAAAATTCCTGCTGGGTAAAGACGGCCGTGTCCTGGCGCGTTTCTCGCCGCGTACACCGCCGGATGACCCTGCCATCGTGCAGGCGATCGAAAAAGCATTGAGCTGATACACGCTCTCTTGTTGTGATAGAGCTTGTTGTGGCGAGGGGGCTTGTCCCCCGTTGGGCTGCGCAGCAGCCCTGAAACCTGACACTGATCTCTATCTGGCTATCCTCTTGGTATTGCTGGGGCCGCTACGCAGCCCAACGGGGGGCAAGCCCCCTCGCCACAAAAGCCAGCCACCAAAGTCTTCCCGCTTTTACCCCTTAATCACCCCAATCAATAGTGCTATCCAGCACGCTGCGCTCTCCATATTATCCACATCATAAATTCCTGTTCTGATGGAGTGCTCCCATGCCTGTCCAAGCCTTGTTCAAACCGTTCCAGCTCGGCGCACTGCACCTGCCGACCCGCGTGGTCATGGCGCCGATGACCCGGTCGTTCTCCCCGGGCGGCGTGCCGAATTCCAAAGTGATCGAGTACTACCGCCGCCGCGCCGCCGCCGGTGTAGGCCTGATCATCACCGAAGGCACCGTGGTCGGACACCCGGCGTCCAATGGCTACCCGAACGTCCCGCATTTCTACGGTGAAGCGGCCCTGGCCGGCTGGAAGAAAGTGGTCGACGCGGTACACGCCGAAGGCGGCAAGATCGTCCCGCAACTGTGGCATGTGGGCAGCGTTCGGCGCATCGGCACCGAGCCGGATGCCAGCGTGCCCGCCTATGGCCCCACCGAAAAGCTCAAGGACGGTAACGTTGTCGTCCACGGCATGACCGTACAAGACATCCAGGATGTCATCGCCGCGTTCGCCCAAGCCGCCAAGGATGCCCAGAGCATCGGCATGGACGGCGTGGAAATCCACGGCGCCCACGGCTACCTGGTGGACCAGTTCTTCTGGGAAGGCACCAACCCGCGCACCGACGAATACGGCGGCAGCCTGGCCAACCGTTCCCGCTTCGCCATCGAATTGATCCAGGCCACCCGCGCCGCCGTGGGCCCGGACTTCCCGATCATCCTGCGTTTCTCCCAGTGGAAGCAGCAGGACTACACCGCACGCCTGGTACAAACCCCGGAGGCGTTGGGTGAATTCCTCAAGCCTTTGTCTGACGCCGGCGTGGATATTTTCCACTGTTCCACGCGCCGTTTCTGGGAGCCGGAGTTCGAAGGCTCCGAGCTGAACCTGGCCGGCTGGACCCGCAAGCTCACCGGCAAGCCGACCATCACCGTGGGCAGTGTCGGCCTGGATGGCGAGTTCCTGCAGTTTATGGTCAACACCGACAAGGTCGCGCAGCCGGCCAGCCTGGAAAACCTGCTGGAGCGCCTGAACAACGACGAGTTTGATCTGGTCGCCGTAGGCCGTGCGCTGCTGGTGGATCCGGATTGGGCGCTGAAGGTTCGTGAAGGGCGTGAAGGCGACATCCTGCCGTTCAGTCGTGAGGCGTTGACGACGTTGGTGTAAGCGGCGCCTGGTCTGACGCCATCGCTGGCCAGCCCGCTCCCCCATTGGAATGCATTTTCCTGTGGGAGCAGGGCTTGCCGCGATAGCGATCTGACAGCCAACACCGGTGTCAGATCAAACGTGATTGCGCTGCAATCACCGGCTGCTCGCCACACACCCCACGCAACTGCCGCTCAAACTGCTCGATAATCGCCGGCCAACCCTGACGGCTGGCGTGTTGTCGGGCATTGAGTCGCACCCGCCTTAAACTTTCGGGTTCTTCCAGCAGCCACTTGGCTGCATCGCAAAACGCTTCTTCATCCCCCGGCATTGCCAGCACGCCGCTGTAGCCATGGCGAATGTGCTGCGTGGCAGCCGCCTGGTCGTACGCCACCACCCCCAATCCGGACGCCATGGCTTCCAGCACCACGTTGCCGAAGGTTTCAGTGAGGCTGGGGAACAGGAATACATCCCCGGACGCGTAATGCCTGGCCAGTTCTTCACCCCGCAGGGTGCCGCAGAAAATCGCCTCCGGCAGTTCCTTTTCCAGCATCGCCCGTTGTGGGCCATCGCCGACGATGATCAGTTTCATCTGGCGCAGTGGATAGGTGTCCTGCAGTGTTTCGAAGCAACGTTTGAGCAGCCCGAGGTTTTTCTCCTGGGCGAGGCGTCCTACGTGCAGCACCGCGATTTGCTCACTGTTCAATGCCCAGCTTTCACGCAACCCGTTGTCGCGCCTGGCCGGGTGAAACAACTGGCTGTCGACGCCCCGGGCGAGCATGCCCAGGCGCTCGAAATGGCGGCGTTCCAGCTCCATGCGCTGGCTGGCGCTGGGCACCAGGGTCAAGGTCGAACGGTTATGGAACCAGCGCAGATAGTGGGTCAGCACCCGGCTCAGCATGCCCAGGCCGTACTGGTTGGAATACTGCTGAAAGTTGGTATGAAAGCCACTCACCACGCTGATCCCCAGGCGCCGCGCCGCCCGCAACGCCGACAGACCCAGCGGCCCTTCCGTGGCGATATACAGCACATCCGGACGCTGGCGGGTCCAGCGCCGCAACAGCTTGTGCATCGACGACTGGCCCCATTGCAGCCCCGGATAACCCGGCAATGGCCAGCCGCGGCACAGCATCAGGCCGTCGTCGCTGGGCCGGCTCTGGTCGCTGCCCTGGCGCGGGCGAACCAGTTCGACTTGATGCCCGCGCGCGCGCAAACCGTCACACAGGCGGCCAAGGGTATTGGCCACCCCGTTGATCTCTGGCGGGAAGGTTTCGGTGATCAGGGTGATGTGGAGCGAAGCTGTCGTCATGACCCACAGTGTCGGCGCGGGCCATGTCGTCATTGTGTCTTTCGGATGATGGATTTGTGACGTCTCGGGAAAATACGAAATGCATGATGGCAATTGTGCACTATTCTTTTTCGGGAGTTGGCCCCAGGTACTGGAATCGCTGTGGCGACCTCTTACATTGAACGTTTACCAAAGGGATCATGATGAAGCGTTTTGTCTGGATAGTCGCTGCCGCCTTGGCAGGTTGCGCCACCCCGCCAACGACCACTCACAACACGGGATTACCCCAATACACCCTACAAACGAGCAGTGACGGGAAAATTACGAATTACGAAAGTGTGGGAAACCTGCAGTCAAATGACACGCTGGGTTGCGTGCCGATTGCTTCTGTGACCAACAAGCACACGCCTGCCGATATCTACCCCGGCGTGGCAGCTTGCATCCAGGCGGGGGATTATGAAAAAGCGGCCCAGCTGTATGTTGTGGCCGGGACGTTCGGCCGTTTCGACCAGCTTCGTGTTTCGGACAGAAGTGCCCATCAGGCAGTCACCGTCTTGCAGAGGAATAATTTTGCTGATTTGACGCAAGAGCAGCGAGAGAGTTTCTTCATGAGCTTCCTGCGGCCAAGGCTGGAAATAGGCTCAAGCAGCCTTGCCTCGCTCTGTGCTGCTGTCGATCGGGCAGGGCCTCCCGACTATGTCCCGAGCTACATGATCCAGCACGGAATGGGGACTTTTCTCGGCGGGTCGAATGGCGGTCTTGTTCGCGGCTTTGACCCTGACAAAGGTTGGCAGGATTCGCTGTCGGGATATATGCATTGCAGCTGACCGCCATCGGTTTTCGGCCTGAGACGCGGGTACTCAGGCTTTCTTCACCGCCATTGCCTCGGCGCCTTGTTCACGCACCCAGAACAACGTCGCCGCCGCCACCGCCGCCGGCATCATCAGCAGGTTGACCACCGGGATCAGCAACACCAGGTAAACGATGCCGCCAAAACTCATGCTCTGCCAGCGCTTCTTGCGCAGCCAGGCGAGCATTTCGTTCCAGCCCAGCTTGTGGTTGTCGGCCGGGTAGTCGATGTACTGGATCGCCATCATCCACACCCCAAACAGCAGCCACAGCGGTGCGGCCACCAGGTTGACCACCGGAATGAACGACAGGATAAACAGGCCGATGGCCCTGGGCAGGAAGTAGCCCAGTTTGCGCATTTCCCGGGCCAGGGTGCGCGGGACCATGGCTGCCAGTTCGCCCCAGCTGAACGCCGGGAAATCATCGGTGCCGCGTACCACCACTTCGACCTTTTCCGACAGAAAGCCGTTGAACGGCGCGGCGATGATGTTGGCGAGCATGGTGAAGGTGAAAAACACCATCAGCACCACCAGCACCACGAATAAAGGCCACAACAGGTAATTGAGGAAGCTCAGCCAGCTCGGCAAGGTCGGCATCAGGGTGTCGACCCACAGGCTGAACTGATGGCCGGCAAAGTAGATCAACCCGACGAACAGGATCAGGTTGATTGCCAGCGGCAGCAGCACAAACAGGCGCAAGCCGGGGCTGAGCACCAGTTTGAGGCCTTCGCGCAGGTATTGTGGGCCTGAAAGAACGGGGGCGGGCATGGATAACTCCGGGCAATGGGGGCGAACGCGCCGACCTTACCGGCTTTGGGGGTACCGGGAAAGCACGGCCCGCATCACGACATTAACGGTAACAAAGGTGTCGATTAATAGAGGGCACGGGATAGAGACCACCTATGAGCTGGATTGTTATTCCGTATTTCCTTAATCTTGCCTCCCTCTATACGCTGCACCCATTATTTTCAGGATCTGCGAGTTCAAGCCTTCCCCAAGTGCTTCGCGGTCCTTTTTTATTCCAGCCGTTCTGTAGTCCGGGCGGTCGATAGGAGTGAGTCATGTCTGATACCCGTCATTCGCGAGTGATTATTCTCGGTTCCGGCCCTGCCGGTTACAGCGCTGCCGTCTACGCTGCCCGGGCCAACCTCAAGCCGCTGCTGATCACCGGCATGCAAGCGGGCGGTCAGTTGACCACCACCACCGAAGTCGACAACTGGCCGGGCGACGTCCACGGCCTGACCGGCCCGGTGCTGATGGAACGCATGAAAGAACACGCCGAGCGTTTCGAAACCGAAATCGTGTTTGATCACATCAACGCGGTCGACTTCTCGAAAAAGCCTTACAGCCTGACCGGCGACAGCGGCGTGTACACCTGTGACGCGCTGATCATCGCCACCGGCGCCAGCGCCCGTTACCTGGGCCTGCCGTCGGAAGAAGCGTTCATGGGCAAGGGCGTTTCGGCCTGCGCAACCTGCGACGGTTTCTTCTACCGCAACAAGCCAGTGGCGGTGGTCGGTGGCGGCAATACCGCGGTGGAAGAGGCGCTGTACCTGGCCAACATCGCCAGCACCGTGACCCTGGTTCACCGCCGCGAGACCTTCCGCGCCGAGAAGATCCTGATCGACAAGTTGCATGCCCGCGTGGCCGAAGGCAAGATCATCCTCAAGCTCAACGCCACCCTGGATGAAGTCCTGGGCGACAACATGGGCGTGACCGGTGCTCGCCTGAAAAACAACGATGGCAGCTTCGACGAGCTGACCGTAGATGGCGTGTTCATCGCCATCGGCCACACCCCGAACACCTCGTTGTTCGAAGGCGTGCTGGATGCCAAAGACGGCTACCTGATCGTGCAGGGCGGCCGTGAAGGCAATGCGACGGCCACCAACATCGAAGGCATCTTCGCGGCCGGTGACGTGGCCGACCACGTCTACCGCCAGGCGATCACTTCTGCCGGCGCTGGCTGCATGGCGGCACTGGATGCCGAGCGTTACCTCGACGGTTTGAAGGACGCTGCGTTCTAAACCGTAGAAACAAAAAAACCGGCTGCGAGGCCGGTTTTTTTATGCGCGCGATTTATGTCGCACCGCAGTCCAGAAGTGTTAACCCAATCACTGTGGGAGCTGGCTTGCCTGCGATAGCGGCGTTGGCTGACACACCGCTATCGCAGGCAAGCCAGCTCCCACATTAAACCGGGTTATCCAATTGAATCAGCGGCGGGTCAGTGGCTGCGCTGCGAACTTCACACCCGCCAACCCATGCTCGATCAGCGCACGAATATTGCCGTGGTCACTGCCCTCAGGCGTGGCCAGTACCGAACGGTAATGCTCGCCAAAGGCCAACAGCGCTTTCCGGTTAGAAGGACGCTGCGTTCTAAACCGTAGAAACAAAAAACCGGCTGCGAGGCCGGTTTTTTTATGTCCGCGATTTATGTAACACCGCAGTCCAGAAGTGTTA
>NZ_JACARC010000126.1 GCF_013386825.1 Pseudomonas sp. IPO3778 | reverse complement strand
GCGACGAGATGGTCTGGGCGGATCAATCGCTGCTCACCCGTGCCTTGTTCAATTTGTTGGAAAACGCTGTCAAATACAGCTCGTCTGGAACGAGGGTAACCTTGAGCTTGAATTGCTCGGACCAAGGGCTGAGATGCCGGATCAGCGATCAAGGCCCAGGTATTGCCCCTGAAGATTTGCCCGATTTGTTCATTCAATATCGGCGCTTTGATTCAGTGAAGGATGTGGAGGGTTTAGGATTGGGGCTGACGATGGTCAAGGCTGTAGTTGACCGACATCAAGGTCGGATCTTTTGTGAGAGCGTTGTCGGTAAAGGCACGACGTTCACACTCCTGTTTCCATTGTTAGAAGGGAAAGAATG
>NZ_JACARC010000125.1 GCF_013386825.1 Pseudomonas sp. IPO3778 | reverse complement strand
AAAGGCACCTGGGCGGATTTTGCCACCGGCGATAAGGGCGGCGACCTGATCGACCTCGTGCGCTACATCGACGGCGGCACCGACGTTGATGCCTGCAAAAAGCTGGCGGGCCTGCTCAACGTTTCCGCCGGTTCGGCGAACGCTAAAAACGCACCGGCCAAGCCCGCAGCGCCGGAGTGGATTGCGATCCAGCCGATCCCGGCCGAGGCCATGAACAAGTGCCCTGCCAAGCACCGGCAACACGGTGTTCCGTCCAAGGTGTGGATCTACCGCGATGCACAGGGCCGGCCGGTCATGGCGCTGTATCGCTTCGACCTGGGCCCGGATGAAGATGGCAAGCCGCGTAAAGTCTTTGCACCGTTGACCTGGTGCAAGCGCTCAGATGGGCAAACCACGCAATGGCGCTGGCAAGGGTTGCCGCAGCCTCGGCCTCT
>NZ_JACARC010000124.1 GCF_013386825.1 Pseudomonas sp. IPO3778 | reverse complement strand
GACTCGACCCGCGAGCGTGCGGACCTGTTGATGGATTTCACCACCGGCAAGGACAAAATCGATTTGTCGCAGATGAGCAAGAGCGCGGGTGTCGATTTGAACTTTGTGGACAAGTACACCAGCAAGGCGGGCGATACGATCATCAAGTTCAATACGGTAACCGGGCGTTACTTGTTGGCAGTCGATTTGACCGGTGGAGGCAAAACGGAGTTTCTGATTAAAAGTACACGGATAATAAGCCCGGAGGATGTTATAGGCCTGACACTGAAGCCTGATACGTATCTTTGACGGCCTGGAACGTACACGGCGCTTTCTTGGGGTCCGAGAGGGCAGTTAATACAATCAGTGTCGGATACCGTGTTGATTGTGTGACTGTTATTGTTTAAGTACTTCTTCGGAAATAATATCGGGGTTGGTGAGTTGTACTTTCATATGGCAACTTATTGGTCCCGGTAAATAGGATTTCCGGGGCTTGTGGGCCGTGTATGGAAAGGCCCGTTATTTGGTCTTGTAAAGGATGTCATCACGTGATAACTGCCTCTCCCGTTTTTAATTTTTATGT
>NZ_JACARC010000013.1 GCF_013386825.1 Pseudomonas sp. IPO3778 | reverse complement strand
ATGCCGAGCCTAGGCGAGGCACCGAGTGGTGGGGCAAAGACCTTTTGGTTACTTTTGGGGCGTTTGCCAAAAGTGACCCGCTGTAAGAGCGGAACCCTAAGCCGCCGTTACCGCAGCAACGGATATGTACACAGCCAAAGCCGCCGTTACCGCAGCAACGGACATGTACACAAACAAGATCAAGCGTTCCCAGCCAACCTCAACCGCGCAGCCTGAGTAAAATCCAGCATCCGCTTCAGCGGTCTAACAGCCTGCGGAATCACCGAAGGCTCAACAAAAATCTCATTACTCCCCTCACGCAAACACTGCAGCGTACGCTCCAGGGTATTCATCGCCATCCACGGGCAATGCGCACAACTACGACACGCAGCCCCATTCCCCGCCGTCGGCGCCTCGACAAACACCTTGTCCGGGCACAACTGCTGCATCTTGTAGAAGATCCCGCGGTCGGTCGCCACAATGAACGTCTTGTTCGGCAACCGCTGCGCCGCCGCAATCAACTGACTGGTCGACCCCACCGCATCCGCCAACTCGATCACCGACGTCGGCGACTCCGGGTGCACCAGGATCGCTGCGTCCGGGTACAGCGCCTTCATGTCTTCCAGTTGCTTGGACTTGAACTCTTCGTGAACGATGCACGCACCGTCCCACAGCAGCATGTCGGCGCCGGTCTGACGCTGGATGTAAGTACCGAGGTGCTTGTCCGGCCCCCAGATAATGGTCTCGCCGTTATCCATCAGGCTTTCCACGATCTCCAGCGCACAACTGGACGTCACCACCCAGTCCGCCCGGGCTTTTACCGCCGCCGACGTGTTGGCATACACCACCACCGTGCGCTCGGGATGCTGATCACAGAACGCCGAAAACTCATCCACCGGGCAGCCAAGGTCCAGGGAGCACGTCGCTTCCAGGGTCGGCATCAGGATGCGTTTTTCAGGGGTGAGGATCTTGGCCGTTTCGCCCATGAAGCGCACGCCCGCCACCAATACGGTCTTGGCCGGGTGCGCCGCGCCGAAGCGGGCCATTTCCAGGGAGTCGGACACACAGCCACCGGTTTCTTCGGCCAGGGCCTGAATCACCGGGTCGCAGTAGAAGTGCGCCACCAACACCGCGTCTTGAGCCTTGAGCTCGGCGGCGATGGCAGTACGGTAGCCCGCCTCTTCTTCAGCGCTCAGCACTTTGGGCTGCTTGGCGTCGAGGTGGGCTTGGACCAGAAGGCGTTCGGAAATTTGGGTCATGTTCGCAAGACCTGCAGGCGCAGTTGCGCGAAAGTCGAGTGTACCACCGGCTCTGGAGCCCTTCGGGCGCCGCCGGACGAAGTGATTGTGTTCATCAAGCACGGTGAAGCTGCGCAAGGCTACAGAATATCGAATGGATTCAAAAGCCTAATCTGGGATTCACCAGGGCATGAAAAAGGGAAACCACGCCCGGGTTTCCCTTTTTCATCTCGACCGGTTTAGCAGGGCAAAGCGCTAGGATCGTCTTGCAGCAACACACCCTGATGCATGTTCGCCAACGCATCCTTAAGGATGGTCTCATCGGCGCCCTGGGCCTTCTTGCCTTCCCGCGCCGCATACTCCAGCAACACCAGGTAGTCGCGATGGCTGCTGGCCTGGTTCGGCACCACAGTGTCTTTAATCAATGAACCCATTTCATAGCGCTGGGTACGGGTGTTCTGGCTGGCGTTTTGGTCCACGGCGGCGTTGGTCAGGAAGCCGTCCTTATAGGTGATCTTCGCCGAGCTGCTGGCCGTGTCAAAATGTCGGCCCCCTCCTTGGAGAATTGTTCGATCAGGGTCGTGCCCAAGCCGCTGATCCCCGTGGCTCTGGGCAGTGCATAGAAATTCGTGTTGATCGCTTTGGTCACCGCATCCAGGCCGTCACGTTCCCAGGCGTTGATCGGTCCATGGCCGGGCAATTGGCCGTTGCGGGAATACGTCTCGGCTTGAACATCCACCGCGACATTGCCGAGGCTGACCACCGAGGAAGCGCGCACAGCCTAGGCATCCGTTTCTGGCGTCAGCGTGGCGGGCGGCGCAACGGTGGGTCGATTGATAAGGGCGATGGCGGAGCTGATGGGCGAAAGCGTAGTCATGACGATCCCTGTCTTGAGCTGGATGGCTCTTAATCGAACCAAGACAGGGAGGGTTTGGTAGCAGGACCGATACAGTTGATAGCAAAGAGCCACTCCACAATAATGACTCTTTGCGCTCTTTCAGTGCATCAGAAGCGGTAAGTCACCGAGCCACCAAACCCGCTGGCGCTGTTTTCATACTTGGCGTCGTAGGTCAGGCCCAGAGCTGGCTGGCTCTGGCGGACCTTGATCGGCTCTTCCTTGAGGTAGGAATAGGCCACGTCAAAGGTCACGTTTTCGATTGGCGTCCAACCGGCACCGAGGCTGAATATGGTGCGGTCACCCGTTGGAATACGCACGGAGCGGTCGGTGTTGTTGGTCGGCGTCTGGTCCACCGAGAACCCCGTACGCAGCACCAACTGCTTGTTGACCCGATACGACGCGCCAATGGCGTGGGACCAGGTGTCATGCCAGTTTTGCTGTTCGGTGATCGAGTTCAAACCGCCGAACTGGGCCGCCAGGTCCGACACACCTTCGTTGTTGACGGTGATTTTCTTCAACTGGCTCCAGCGGGTGTAGGTGCTGCCCAGGTACAAGGTCCAGTCGTCATTCAACTGATGGGTCACCGAGAAATCCACCGACGATGGTGTGGTCACATTCAGGCTGGCGTCATAGCGTTGCGGGCCGCCATCAAAGGCGTCGGACACCAGGCCGGAAGCATCGGTCTTGCCGGTCAGGTGGTAGACCACTTGCGAATGGTAGGTCAGACCGATGCGCGTGCTTTCCAGCGGTTGCACCAGGATACCGGCGTTAAAACCGGTCGACGTGTCGTTACCCTTGATCTTGACCTGTTCACCGGCGCCACCACCGAGGGGCACGTTGGAGTCCAGCTCACCCGAGATACGGTTGAAGGTCGGCCCGAAACCCACCGAGACCTTGTCGTTGAAGGCATAGCTGACGGTTGGCTGGACGGTGACAACCTTGATCACGCTTTTGCTGCCAAAGCCGTTGCCCTGGAAGGCGCTTTCATAGTCGGTTTCGAGACCGAACGGCGCGTAGACACCCAGGCCAAAGGTCCAGTGTTCATCAATCGGCGTCACCAGGTAGCCCATCGGCACCGAGATGCCCGGCACCATGTCGCCCTTGTCGGTGCCCGGGTTGTTGGCACCAAATTGCGAGGAGCTGGCATTCTTGATGTTCGAACTGGCATCGATGTAGGTTGCCCCGACGCTCACTTCATTGTGTTTGATGCGGGCCATACCGGCCGGGTTGCCGTACACCGTGCTGGCGTCCTCGGCAGAAGAGGAACGCCCGGCGAAACCGGTGCCCATTGAACTGATGCTTTGCTCATCGAGGGCGAAACCAGCGGCGAACAGGGAGGTGGAGGCAAGGGAAATCGACAGCGCCAAAGCGCTCTTGAAGAGTTTTTTATTCATTATTAGAACTCGAATTATTGGGCAGCCCGGGGAAGCTACCAATGTTCGAGCGGGCAAATTATGAAGAGTTTTTCATGCTGAAAATTGTCCGACAATCTTACTGATTTCAAAGACTTCGGTGGTTTTTACGGTACTTGTTCAGACCTTGAAACCCGAATGTGACTGATGGGTTTTCATGAAGGTGCAGCCCGCTGGCTGCACCTTCATTATCGTCAGCGAACCCAGTATTTGTTGGCCGCTGCGATGGTCGCAAACTCCGTCGCCACCACCTGGCCGATGCTGATCAGCATCGCCGCGTCGTTGGCGTACACATCACGCAGCCGAGTGCGAACCTCTTCATCCGGCTGGGTGGCCTTGATCACCAGGCGGGCCATCTTGATCGCCAGTTGGCGCCCGTCTTCAGGGGTTTCGGTAATCAGCGAGTTGTTCGGTATCAGGCTCATCAGGGTTTCCTCTTGTTATTGATCGTTTACTGCCGACGCCCGAAGGACACCGGGTAGGCGGCCGACCGTGCGTTGATCATCGGGTCTTGCGGCTCGATGCCTGCCGGAACGTTGTTGGGCAGGAACATCAGGCCTTTCTGCGCGGCCACGTTATCGGCCACCGCGCGGGTGATGTCGACGGTGCCCAGTTCAACCACGGGGCGGCTGTTCGGCCAGGCGATGGACGGGTCGTCCAGCTTGTCGCCGGGCTCGGCCACCTGCACCACCAGTTTGAAACGTACCGGAGCCTTGGCGATGCGCTGCTGGATTTCCTGGCTCAGGTAGTCCGGTTGCGCCTTGGCGGCCTGCGCATCAGTCAGGTAATGGGCGCCGCTGACCGGCAGGAATTGGTAACGACCGAACGTCACCTTGCCCGCCTCGTTGATGAACCTGAAGGTGTTCACTCCATAGTAGGGCAGCGAGGCGAAACTTTCCGGCGCCGGCTTGGGGGCCGTGAGGAACGCCTTGGCCACCGGATGGCTGGCGAGGTAGCCGTCCAGCGGCGTGGGCTTGGGCGCGTCCGGGCCACTGGTGCCAAGGGCGATCAGCAAGTCGCGAAAGTCATCCGCGGTGGGCGACGGGAAGCCGTTGAACGAATGGGCAACGATGTCGGTGGAACCGCCGCCGGGCAGCGCGAAGCGGATCGCCAGGCCACGTGGGCTGGCCAGGGCGTGGTTGTCGGGAATATCCGGGATCCCGGCGAAGTTGGAAAAGCGCACCGTCACCGGCACGGCACTCGCCTGCAAATGCACCGCCTTGGTAATCGCGGCCGCCGACGGGCTCGGGGTGAACTGCCCTTCCAGCACCACACCCTTGGCGTGCACGGCGCGCGCACCGGGGTGTTGGCCGAACACGCCGTTGAGGGCGTCGACCAGTTGGGTCGGGGTGGATGCCTGGGCCGGTGCGTCTTGCGCCGCGGCACTGGCAATCAAGGCCAGTGCAAAAGGTACTGCCAACAGTAAATGAGTGGGGTTTTTCATGGTGCGCCCTGCAGGGTGGTGGGTGATCCCGGCAGATTCTAATCGACAAAAAACAATTACGACAATAACTTTTGTCATTATTGTTTTTATCCCGTTTTCAAAACGGTTGACGGTATACTCGCCCCTCAAACCAGCCAGTGAACCCAACCTGCCGTGAGCACCAAAAGCGATATCCTCAACCTGCTGCAACGCGAGCCACTGACCGTGGTGCAGTTGTGCGAGCACCTGGCCGTCACCCGCAACGCGATCATCGTGCAGCTCAAGCAGCTGGAATCCGAAGGCCTGGTGCGGCGCAGCAAGATCCGCCCGCCCAACACCGTGGGCAAACCGCCGGTGGTGTTCGAAGCGGCGCCCGGCAGTGAAGACGTTACGTCGACGGCCTATCAGATCTTGCTGACCCACCTGCTCACCGTGCTCAAGGACCGCTACGCCGCCGATGAGTTGGGCGACGTGCTGGAGCAGACCGGCCGCCAATTGGCACAAAGCGCCGGCCTGGACCACCCGAAAGACTTCGACAGCGGCCTGCGTGCCGCCATGGCCGCCGCCGATGCCCTGGGCGCCAGCACCGAGGCGGTGGTTCAGGAGGGCGGCGTGATGGTGCGTAATTTCACCTGCCCGGTGGGCAGTGTGGTGCGCGACGAACAGTGCGTATGCCGGGCCATGGCCGGGTTCTTTTCCGAGGCCACGGGTTTTCCTGCCAGCGAGCATTGCCTGCGGGAAGATCGGCTGATTTGCCAGTACTTCATCCAGCAAGGCGGCACGCCCGTGGAATAAGCATCAAGTCGCTGGTGGTATAGGTGTCGAAATGACATGATTAAGGCCATTTAACACGCGCGGCCGCACTCAAATGAATAGCAATGTCGGGAAGGGTTCCGGGCCAAATACCCCACCCGCATCGGGCGCCAGCGATTTGTCCGCCGCAGGCTTGAACCACAGCGACGCTTTCACCGAGCGCGTACTTGCCAGCATCAACGACTGCATCAAGGTGCTGGACCTCGATGCACGCCTGACCTACATGAGTGAGGGCGGCAAGCAGATCATGGAAGTCAGCGACTTCAACGCAATTCGCGGCTGCCCCTGGCCTGACTTCTGGCAAGACCAGGGCAATGTCGACGCCAAGGCCGCCGTGCAGGCTGCCCGGGACGGTCGCAGCGCCAGCTTTGTCGGCGCCGCCAATACGTTGGCCGGCAACCTGAAATGGTGGCATGTAAATGTCAGCCCGATCATGGGCAGTGACGGCCGACCGGAGAAAATTCTCTGCGTCTCCCGGGACATCACGCCCCTGCGCGAAGCCGAAGAATCCCTGCGAAAACTCAACGATTCCCTGGAGCAGCGGGTGATCGAACGCACCCGTGACCGCGACCGTATCTGGCGCCTGTCGCCCGACCTGATGCTGGTGGCGCAACTCGACGGTGTGATCTCTGCGGTGAACCCGGCCTGGACGCGCATGCTCGGCCACACCGAAAGCGACCTGGTGGGCAGCCAATTGCTGGCGCTGGTGCACCCCGACGACCTGGCCGTCTCGTCATCGGCGGTCAGCCGCCTGGGGGATGGCAAGAACTTCCCCAACTTCAAGAACCGTTACCGCCACCAGGACGGCAGCTACCGCATGATCGCCTGGACAGCCGTGCCCGACAGCGACTACATCCACGCCGTAGGCCGCGACATCCAGGCCGAGGAAGAAGCCAAGGAAGCCCTGCGCCTGTCAGAAGATGCCCGGCGCCAATCGCAGAAACTGGAAGCCATCGGCCAACTCACCGGCGGTGTCGCACACGACTTCAATAACCTGCTGACGGTGATCAAGTCCTGTGCCGACTTGCTCAAGCCCCCCGCCTTGAGCGAAGCGCGACGCATCAAATACGTGGAAGCCATCGCCAGCACCGTCGACCGCGCGGCGCGCCTGACCGCACAACTGCTGACCTTCGCCCGCCGCCAGGCCTTGCGACCCGAGGTGTTCAACGTCGGCGAAAGTGTGCTGCGGGTGGGCGAGATGATGGACAGCCTGACCGGTTCGCGGGTCAAGGTGAGCATCCAGGTGCCCGACGATGCCTGCTTTATTAATGCCGATGAGAGCCAGTTCGACACCGCGCTGGTCAATATGGTGGTCAACGCCCGGGATGCCATGGCCGGTAATGGTCATTTGACGATTAGCGTGTCAACGGCCAACTGGCTGCCCTCGGTGCGCGCCCACCCGGTGCGCGTTGCCGATTACGTGACCATCGAACTGGCCGACACAGGCTCAGGTATCCCGCCGGAAAAACTCGACGCGATCTTCGAGCCCTTCTACACCACCAAGGGCATCGGCCAGGGCACCGGGTTGGGCTTGTCTCAGGTGTACGGTTTCGCCAAGCAATCAGGCGGTGAGATCCTGGTACAGAGCGAGTGCGGCAAAGGCAGCCAATTCACCTTGTACCTGCCCAAGGTCGAGCCAAGCGCAATGCCGGCACCTCAATCAATCAGCGCTTCGCCCATCGTCTCAAACCTGGGTGTGTTGATGGTGGAGGACAACACCGATGTCGGTCATTACACCTCGCAAACCCTGGAGCAAATGGGCTTTCATGTGCTGTGGGTGCCGGATGCCCAAAGTGCGCTGGAAGCGCTCGCCCCCAACCCGGAAAGCTTCCAGGTGGTGTTCTCCGACATCTCCATGCCCGGCATGAGTGGCCTGGAGCTGCTGGATGCCATCGAAGCCCTCTACCCGTGGCTGCCGGTGGTGCTCACCACCGGCTACAACGACGAATACGCACGTATTGCACAGGAAGAAGCCAGCCGTTTCGTCTTGCTGCAAAAGCCCTACTCCACCGAAGCATTGGCGCAGCTGCTGCAAAAAGTCGTGAAGAGCCGCCTGACCTTGATCGCACAAAGCTAAACCGCAGGCGGGGCGCACTCCGGGACGTTACCCATTTCCAGGGCCAGGTCCAGCCAGGCCCGCGCGGCCGGGGGTAGATGGGCTTGTCGTCTCCAGGCCAGGGCGATGTGCCAATCGGTCTGGGGCTCGTCCAGCGGAATCAGGGCGATGCCGGCATGCAGGTGTTTGTACGCCAGCATGCTCGGCAGAAACGCCACGCCCAGGCCCGCGGCCACCAGGTCGACGATGAAGTCGATTTGGGCACTGCGGGCGGTGATGCGCGGGACTACGCCTCTGCGCTCACAGGCTGTAAGAATAATCCGGTTAAGCGCAAAACCCGCTTCGAACAGAATGAACGGTGAGTCGGCGAGGTCGGAAAAGTCGACGCTTTTGCGTCCGGCCAGTGGATGGCCAATCGGCATAACCACCATCAACGGTTCGACGCGCACATCCTGGTACTCAAACTCCCCCGCCACCGGCACCAGCAAGGCCGCCACATCAACCTCCCCGGCCTCCAGGCATTCGCCCAGCTTCTTGCTGCCGTGCTCGATCAGCTCGATTTCGATCTCCGGATAGCGCTTTCGATACAGGGCAAACATCGCCGCAAACAGTACGCCGCTGCCCACCGGCGGCAGCCCGATGCGCAATACGCCGCGCTTGAGCCCCAGCAGGTCATTGATCTCGGCCACCAGGTCACTGCGCTCCGCCAGTAACACCAGCGCACGGCGGTAGGCAATTTCACCTGCGGCTGTCAGCTCGCTCTTGTGGCCGATGCGATTGAATAACGGCGTGCCCAACTCATCTTCCAACGTCTTGACCGCCTTGCTGACGGTAGACTGCGTAAGCGACACGACCTCGGCCGCCTGTGAGAAGCTGCCTTGGCGCACCACTTCGACAAAGGCCAGCAACGTACGAAGGTTCATGAGTATTCCATTTTCGACTTGATTCAAGTTGGAAAAGTTGTTTTTACCATGAAAGGCCTTTGTCTATCCTCACCCCACCGTTTTCTTCATTCCGGGGCATCACTGTTCATGATCATTTCGTCCGCATCGGATTACCGCGAAGCCGCCCGCCGCAAACTGCCACGCTTCCTGTTCGACTACGTCGACGGCGGCGCCTACGCCGAACACACCCTCAGGGCCAACAGCTCCGACCTGTCCGACATCAGCCTGCGCCAGCGCATCCTGCGCAACGTCGAGAGCCTGAGCACTGAGACCACGCTGTTCGACCAGCCATTGGCGATGCCGGTGATCCTGAGCCCGGTAGGCCTGACCGGCATGCTTGCCCGGCGCGGTGAAGTCCAGGCGGCAAAGGCAGCGGCGGACAAAGGCATTCCGTTTTGCCTGTCCACCGTCTCCGTGTGCCCGATCGAAGAAGTGGCGTCCCAAAGCCCGCAATCCATCTGGTTCCAGCTGTATGTGTTGAAAGATCGCGGCTTCATGAAAAACGCCCTGGAACGGGCCCAGGCCGCCGGGGTGAAAAATCTCGTATTCACCGTCGACATGCCCACCCCCGGCGCACGCTACCGTGATGCCCACTCGGGGATGTCCGGCCCTTACGGCGCTCAACGGCGCATGCTGCAAGCCATGACCAAACCGGCCTGGGCCTTCGATGTGGGCCTGATGGGGCGCCCCCACGACCTGGGCAATATCTCCAAATACCTGGGCAAACCTACCCTGCTGGAAGACTACATTGGCTGGCTGGCCAACAACTTCGACCCTTCCATCAGTTGGAAGGACCTGGAGTGGATCCGCGAATTCTGGAAAGGCCCGATGATCATCAAAGGCATCCTCGACCCACAGGATGCGAAGGACGCGGTGAGTTTCGGCGCTGACGGGATTGTCGTCTCCAACCACGGCGGCCGGCAGTTGGACGGCGTGCTGTCCACCGCCAAGGCGCTGCCTGCCATCGCACAAGCCGTGGGCAGCGATCTGACGGTGCTGGTGGACTCCGGCGTACGCTCGGGGCTGGACGTGGTGCGCATGCTCGCCCTCGGCGCCAAAGGCGTGCTGCTGGGCCGCGCCCAGGCTTACGCACTGGCCGCTGACGGGCAGCGCGGCGTGGAGAACCTGCTGGATATCTTTGCCAAGGAAATGCGCGTGGCGATGACGCTGACCGGGGTGACGTCGATCGCACAGATCGATGAGTCGATTCTGGTACGTGGTCAGCTTTAGCGGACTCAGAAATGTTAAAGCCCCCTCTTTTTTTGAGCGGGGCTTGAGGAATATGGCAAAGCGCTACTATTCTCGCCGGAATAAACATCAACCTCCGGAGACACGATGAAACACGCTCTGCCCCTCGCCCTCACCTGCCTGATGCTCGGGGCCTGCAGCTACACCAAAACCACCCTTCCGAATGATCAGGAAGCCGCCCGCTACGACCCGGCGACCTCTGCACGGGTGCGGATATTCACGTCCCCGGAATTTATCGGCAGCTACCAGCCTGGCCAATCTTGTGCGCAACTGAACACCCACGCGGCGAACCGCGGGCTGATCGACACCACGGTTTATAAACACCAGGAAAGCTACATGCTGTGGCGCACTGTTGACCTTCGCGGCATGCAGCCCGAGAACTACCAGAACAACGTCATTGGCATGCCGCCCTCGCAAGCAACGCAACGCCTGCAGACAGATCGGCTCAGCTACAGCGAATTCGTGCTGCCGGCCGGCAAACCCAGTGTCGTGCAAGTTCGGTATTCAGCCCCGGACGGCAGCTGTGATGCCCCGCCCGTGATGTTTGAACCCCAGGCAGGCAAGGATTACGAGGTCAGCATGCAGTTCTCCAAGGACGGCTTCATTGCGACTGCGCGGTGCCAGGTGAATGTGGTTGCACTCGGTGGCGAGGCCGCGGTCAAGCAAAGCGCGCCTGTGGCTACCAAACCCTGCCGATAAAACACAGAAACAGTGAGCGGCTTCAAAAGAGCCCTCACAAATATTTCTAAATGTTTCTTCATAAAGCCAAACCGTCATTAAACAGACACATTTCAGGAATTAAATCGTCACGTCTTAGACAGGTGGAGCCCTCCACTTAATCCTTTCCTTTGAGGTGTCGTCGTGATGTTGCTGACCAAAAAGAGTCTGTCAGTTTTGTTGACCGCCCTGTGCCTGAGTGGTGTCGCTCACGCCACTGACGTCACGGGCGCCGGCTCCAGTTTCGTCTACCCGGTGCTGTCCAAGTGGTCCCAGGAATACAGCAAAAGCTCCAGTGACCGGATCAACTACCAGTCCATCGGCTCCGGCGGTGGTATCGCCCAGATCAAGGCCGCCACCGTGGACTTCGGTGCCTCCGACGCCCCCCTGTCGGCCGATGAACTGAAAGCCGGCGGTCTTGGCCAATTCCCAAGCGTGATTGGCGGTATCGTGCCCGTGATGAACGTCGAAGGCGTTGCGGCGGGCCAACTGAAACTCGATGGCGACGCGCTGGCTAAGATCTTCCTCGGCGACATCAAGGCCTGGAACGACCCGGCTATCGCCGCACTCAACCCTGGCCTGAAGCTGCCAAGTGCGAACATCACCGTGGTTCACCGCTCGGACGGCTCGGGCACCTCGTACAACTTCACCAACTACCTCGCCAAAGTCAGTGACAGCTGGAAAACCAAAATCGGTTTCGGCACCACCGTGCCGTGGCCAGTCGGTGTGGGCGGCAAGGGTAACGAAGGTGTTTCGGCCTACGTGAAGCAGATCAAGAACTCCATCGGCTTTGTTGAATACGCCTACGCCCTGCAAAACAAAATGACCTACGCCCAGTTGAAGAACGCGTCGGGCAAGTTTGTCGAACCCAACGCCAAGGCTTTCCAGGCAGCAGCGGATACCGCCGACTGGGCCAGCGCCAAAGACTTCAACCTGATCATGACCAACGCACCGGGCGAGAACGCGTGGCCGATCACGGCGACCACCTGGATCATCATGTACAAGCAGCCGAAGAACGCCGAGCAAAGCCAGGCTGCGTTCAACTTCTTCAAATGGTCCCTTGAGAAAGGTCAGCAGCAGGCTGCGGCACTGGACTACGTAGCGTTGCCCGATTCCCTCGTAACCCGGATCGAAGGTTACTGGAAGTCTGACTTCGCCCACTGATCCGCCCTCCCATGATCCCCTTGCCCAGGCCGCGCTTGAGCAAGGGGATGAGCACATCTGACATGAACGAAACTGTCCAACCTCTGGCTATGACTACACACGCGAGCGATGTCTCGGGTGACAGCCGCGCCGCTCGCGATCAGCGCAATGACCTGTGGTTCAAACGCTCGATGTTCGGCGCCGCCATGCTCGTCTTGCTGTTGCTGGCAAGTATTGCTGCCTCCACCTTGTGGGGCGGCGGCCTGGCCTTCAAGACCTTCGGTTTCGGTTTCATTACCAGTACCGAGTGGGATGCGGTCAACAACCACTTTGGCGCCCTGGTGCCGATTTACGGCACCCTGGTCACCTCCTTTCTGGCGTTGCTGATTGCAGTCCCCGTGAGTTTTGGTATCGCGATTTTCCTCACTGAAGTCGCGCCGCCCTGGTTGAGAATGCCGGTGGCCTCCGCCGTGGAACTGCTGGCCGGCATTCCATCGATCATCTATGGCATGTGGGGGTTGTTTGTTTTCGGGCCCTTCATGGCCGAATACCTTTCACCCTGGATCAATGACTACCTGGGTGCACTGCCGTTTATTGGCTCGCTGTTCCAGGGGCCGCCCCTGGGCATTGGCATGCTGACCGCCGGTATCGTGCTGGCCATCATGATCACGCCGTTTATCACCTCTGTGATGCATGAAGTTTTCCGCAGCGTGCCGACTCAGTTGAAGGAATCGGCGTACGCACTGGGTAGCACAACCTGGGAAGTGGTGTGGGACATCGTCTTGCCCTACACGCGCTCGGCGGTCGTCGGCGGGGTGTTTCTCGGCCTGGGTCGCGCCTTGGGTGAAACCATGGCCGTCACCTTCGTGCTGGGTAACGCCCAACAGTTCTCCGCCTCATTGCTGATGCCCAGCAGCTCCATCGCCTCGGTCATCGCCAACGAGTTCAGCGAGGCCTACACCGACCTGCATCGCTCGGCGCTGATTGCCCTGGGCTTCCTGCTGTTCATCGTGACATTCGTCGTCCTGGCGCTGGCGCGGTTGATGCTGATGCGCCTGTCCCGCAAGGAGGGCCTATGAACAACAACGAACGCCTGTACCGCAAGCGTGCCTTCAAGAACCGAGTGGCCATGCTGCTCAGTTGTGGCGCGACTGCCTTTGGCCTGTTGTGGCTGGCGTGGATTCTGCTGACCACCATCATCAACGGCTTTCAGGCGCTCAACCTGCGCCTGTTTACCGAGATGACGCCGCCACCGGGAACAGAGGGTGGCCTGGCCAACGCGTTTTATGGCAGTGCGCTGATGTCGGGGATTGCGCTGCTGATTGGCACACCCATCGGGCTGATGGCGGGCATCTGGCTGGCCGAATTCGCCCGCCACTCGCGCCTGGGCACCACGGTTCGGTTTATCAACGACATTCTGTTGTCCGCGCCATCGATCGTGCTGGGGCTGTTCATCTACACCGGCGTGATCCTGCCGCTGAACCTGCTGACCAATCACCAGGTGGGTTTCTCCGCGATCGCCGGCGCACTGGCCTTGGCGCTGTTGGTGATTCCGGTGGTGGTGAGGACGACCGACGAAATGCTCCAACTGCAACCCTCCACCATGCGTGAGGCTGCGCTGGCACTGGGCGTTCCGCAGTGGAAGCTGACGTTGCAGATTGTATTGAGAGCCGCCAAGGCCGGTGTTGTAACCGGCATCCTGCTGGCGCTGGCCCGGATTACCGGGGAAACCGCACCCTTGCTGTTCACCGCCTTCGGCAACCAGTTCTGGAGCAGCAACCTGCTCAAACCCATTGCCAGCGTGCCGGTGGTTATTTTCCAGTACGCCATGAGCCCCTTCGACGACTGGCACTCCCTTGCATGGGCAGGCGCGTTAGTGCTGACGATGTTCGTGCTGGTGCTGAGCTTGCTGTCTCGCCTGATTCTTTTGCGCAATAGGTCCCACTGATGCAACCCACCCTTAGTGCTCATGAAAAAACCAAAATCCGGGTTCGCGGCCTGGAGTTTTTCTATAACAACCAGCGCTCGCTGAAATCGGTCGATATCGACATTCCAGAAAAACGCATCACCGCGATCATTGGTCCATCAGGCTGTGGGAAGTCGACCCTGCTGCGCGTGTTCAACCGCATCTACTCGATGTACCCGAAGCAGGAAGCCCGCGGCGAAGTCCTGCTCAATGGCGAGAATATTCTCGCCCCCGGCTACTCGATGAACCGGCTGCGCAGCCATGTGGGAATGGTCTTCCAGAAGCCGGTGCCGTTCCCCATGTCGATCTACGACAACATCGCCTATGCCGTACGCCACCATGAAAAGCTGTCACGCCGGGAAATGGATGACCGTGTCGAGCAGGCCCTGCGCGGGGGTGCGCTTTGGGATGAAGTGAAAGACAAACTCAAGCAGAGCGCCCAGAGCCTTTCCGGTGGCCAACAGCAGCGGCTGTGTATCGCCCGCACCATTGCGTTGCGGCCTCAAGTGTTGCTGCTGGACGAGCCTACTTCAGCGCTCGACCCCATTTCGACCGGGCGCATCGAGCAGTTGATTACCGAGCTGAAAGAGCAGTACACCGTGGTTATCGTGACCCACAACATGCAGCAGGCGGCACGTGTTTCGGACAACACCGCATTCATGTTCATGGGTGAGCTGATTGAACACGGTAATACCGATGAAATCTTCACCAAGCCGAAGATGAAGCAGACCGAGGACTATATAACCGGGCGGTTTGGCTAGGTTGAACGAAAAAGCCGATCACGCTCAGCCTTGAGCGTGATCGGCTTTTTACTGGGCAAAAAAAAACCCGGAAATCCTCACTTGCGTGGGCCTTCCGGATTTTCTAAACCGCCAAAAATGGTGGGTCGTGTGGGATTCGAACCTACGACCAATTGGTTAAAAGCCAACTGCTCTACCAACTGAGCTAACGACCCGCTGTGTGGTGGCGCGTATAATACTGATTTCTAAGGATTATTCAACACCTTATTTGAAATAAATCAGAAATAACGCGTAGGGTCCATAATTCCGGCCGCCTGGAAGCCTTCTGCACGCAGCCGGCAGCTGTCGCATTTCCCACAAGCACGGCCGTCATTGTCCGCCTGATAGCAGGAAACAGTCAGCGAGTAATCGACGCCAAGTCCTACGCCAGCCTTCACGATATCGGCCTTGCTGCGGTTCTGCAGCGGCGCCTGGATGCGAAAGCCCTGCCCTTCCACACCAGCCTTGGTCGCCAGGTTTGCCATGCGCTCGAACGACTCGATGTATTCCGGACGGCAGTCCGGGTAGCCGGCGTAGTCCAGGGCGTTGACGCCGATGAAGATGTCGCGGGCATTCAACACTTCAGCCCAACCGAGGGCCAGGGACAGGAACACGGTGTTGCGTGCCGGCACGTAGGTCACCGGGATGCCTTCGCTGGGCGCTTGGGGCACGTCTATGGAACTGTCGGTCAACGCCGAGCCGCCAATGCCATTGAGGTTCAGGCCGATCACCTTATGCTCCACCACACCCAGATCGCGGGCGACGCGGGCGGCGGCGTCCAGCTCTGCGCGATGGCGCTGGCCGTAGTCGAAGCTCATGGTGTAGCAGCTGTAGCCTTCTGCACGGGCCATGGCGACCACGGTGGCGGAGTCAAGACCGCCGGACAGCAGGATGACTGCACGCTTTTGATCAGTCATCTCAGCGCCCCGGCTCGTCGTTCCACAGGTATTTGTGCAATTGCAGTTGCAGGCGCACCGGCAGGTTGTCCGCGACGACCCAGTCAGCCAGGTCGCGAGCGTTCAGGTCATGGTGACTGGGGGAAAACAAGACTTCGCCGGCGCGGCGGTCCAACCCGTACTGGATCAGCTTGGAGGTTGCCCAGTCGTAGTCGTCACGGGAACAGATAACGAACTTGACCTGATCGTTGGCCGTCAGCAGCTCGATGTTCTCGTAGCGATTGCGGTGCACTTCCTTGGAGCCCGGGGTCTTGAGGTCGACCACCCGGCTGACGCGTGGATCGACCGCAGAAATATCCAAAGCACCGCTGGTTTCCAGCGACACCTCATAACCGGCATCACACAACTGCTTGAGCAAAGGAATAGCGTTAGGCTGCGCCAGTGGCTCGCCACCGGTGACACAGACGTAACGCGGCCGGTAACCGGCCACTTGCTCCAGAATGTCGTCAAGGGTGCGCACGGTGCCGCCGCTGAAGGCGTAGGCGCTGTCGCAGTACTGGCAACGCAGCGGGCAACCGGTGAGGCGCACAAATACAGTGGGCAGCCCGGCAGTGCGCGTTTCACCCTGCAACGAGTAAAAAACTTCGGTAATACGTAATGTGTCTTGCATAGTCGCCACGGGCGTAACAGCTAAACAGGCTGTCCGCCTCCGTCAGGCACTTCAAGGGATTCCGCCACCGCGTAAACCCCAAAAAGCGTGTTTCATAAAAGGGCGTGGATTCTAACGAAAAAACCCGCGCAGGGCGCGGGTTTCTTCTAAACGGGTTGCAACGCTCACATGCGTTGCAGATCCCGTTGAGCCAACTGAGCGGCAGATGTACCCGGGTATTGGGCCACCACCTGCTGCAGAATGCCTTTGACCTTGTCGGTATGACCCAGGCGGCGTTCTACGTCAGCGAGTTTGTACAGCGAATCCGGCACCTTGGCGTGCTTGGGGTACAGCTGGCTGACCTTGGCAAACGCCTGACCTGCACCTTGCAGATCGCCCTTGGCCAGGTTCACCTCACCCAACCAGTACTGAGCGTTGCCCGCGTACTGGCTGTTCGGGTATTTGCGCAGGAATGCGGTAAAAGCCTGGCTGGCTTTATCGAAGTCCTTGGCTTTGATCAGGTCGAAGGCTGCGTCGTAATACAGCTTTTCCTTCGCCGGATCACCCGGTTCACTGCTGGCAGCAGGGGCTTGGCTGGCAGCCGCCGCCCCTGCTGCTGCACCACCGGCGGCGGCGGCACTGGGTGCGCCACCGGCAGAAGAATTATCAGGAGTGGCGGCAGGTGTAACGCCGGCTCCAATACGTCGATCAAGATCCTGGTATCGCTCCAGGCCTTCTTGCTTCAGCTGGTTCACTTGATTCTGCAGAACTTCAATCGTGCCTTGTTGCTGCGACAATTGATCCTGCATGCGTTGCAGCTGGTTGAACAGCTCGCCCTGTGCCGAAGGCGCGGCCGTAGCCGCGCCCCCGGCATAGGCGCCGTTCGTGCCATAACCCGCTGGCGGATAACTGCTCCCGCTATTGTTATAGCCAGAGTTGCTATCTTCCACAGGAACCGCAGCCCACACCGCGAGCGGTGCCAGGCTGAGAGCCAATACAGTTAGAGCACGACGGCACGTTCGCATGACGAATTACTTACGCAGTTCGACGCGACGGTTTTGAGCCCAGGACTGCTCGTCGTGGCCAGTAGCAACTGGACGCTCTTTACCGTAGGAAACCAGTTCCAGTTGGCCCGGAGCAACACCTTGCAGTACCAGGTAGCGCTGAACGGCTTTCGCACGACGCTCGCCCAGTGCCATGTTGTACTCACGAGTACCACGTTCGTCGGTGTTACCTTCCAGAACAACGCGAGCGCCGTTAGCTTTCAGGTCCTTCGCGTGAACGTCCAGAGCGCGCATGGCTTCTGGCTTCAGGTCCGAACTGTCGTATTCGAAGTAGAAAGTGGTGATAGCGCGCAGAGCAGCTTCTTCGCTCAGGGAGCCGTCAACTGCACCAGTGTTAGCGCCGTAACCAGCGTTTGGATCAACAGCTGCGCCTTCACCGGCATTGTCGCCGCCTTTAGACGAGCAACCAACGGCTACGGACAGAGCCAGAGCCAGAGCAGCAAACTTACCAAACTTCAGCATTTCCATCGTGAAACTCCTAATGAACCCCAGTGTGTTAAGTACTTCTATTTGTAGCGCCGCGTCAGTTCAGGTAAGGGGACCAGGACGGTTCTCTGACTTCGCCTTGTGCGGTAGGAAGCGGGAGCCTTACGCGTCCATTAATGGACACGAGCATCAAGACTCCCCGGCCCTGCTGGCGGGTGGCGTAGATTACCATGGTGCCGTTGGGCGCAACAGTGGCTGACTCATCAAGGTTGGTATCTGTGAGGATTTTTACGGTTCCACGCTGCAAATCCTGGGCCGCAACCCGGAAATTAGTGAAACCATCCTGACGGTGAATCATCACCAACGTCTTTTCATCGGCCGAAAGCTTCGGTGCAGCGTTGTAGTTACCAATAAAGGTCACTCGTTCTGCGCCGCCGCCGTTGACGCTGGTTTTGTAGACTTGCGGCTTGCCGCCACGGTCGGAGGTGAAGTAGATGGTGGAACCATCCTTACCCCAGAACGGTTCGGTGTTGATGCCCGGGCCGCTGGTGACACGGCTCAGCTGGCGCGAGGCCATGTTCATGACGTAGATGTCCGGGTTGCCATCTTTGGACAGTACGAATGCCAGGCGGGAACCATCCGGCGACCAGGCTGGCGCGCCATTCAGGCCTTCAAAGTTGGTGATCTGCTCACGGCGACCGGTATCGATGTGCTGAACGAAGATCCGTGGACGCTTCTGCTCAAAGGATACATAGGCGATACGCTTGCCATCGGGTGCAAAGCGAGGCGACAGGATCGGCTCACGGGATTGCAGCAGCGTCACTGCGCGAGCGCCGTCATAGTCGGAACGCTGCAAAGTGTAACGAGTGTTGTCTACCGAAAAACGCTCGGCCGTTACATAGAGCAGACGGGTGGAGAACGCACCCTTGATCCCGGTCAGTTTTTCAAACGACTGGTCGGAGATGTAGTGCGCCATGTCCCGCAACTGATCCGTGGTGCCCGACACACTGCCGGTCAGCACTTGCTGCTCGGTCGCGACGTTGAACAGGGTGTACTGGATCTGCAGGCGACCGCCGGCCGGCGTGATGCTGCCCACCATCAGGTACTGCGCGTTCAGCGCTTTCCAGTCACGGAAGATGACTTCGCTGGCCTGGGTCGGCTGGCTGATCATGTTGCCTTTGTCGATCGGTGCGTAGTAACCGGAGTTGCGCAGGTCATCGCTGATGATCTGCGACATGTCGTCCGGCAGCACGCTGCCGCCCTGCCAGCCAAACGGTACAACGGCGATCGGGGTGGCCCGATCGCTACCGCTGGTGACCAGGATGTTCTTTTCATCCGCCGCCGCTATCCCTGCCATGCAGCAAATAACGACAAGCATTCCTCGAAGAAGGTTTCTCACAAGGCTAGATCCTCAGGTGTGAATGTCATCTTGAATGAACGGTAGGGAGCGAAGTCGCTTGGTTTCATTCCCTGCATCTCGGTCAACCGGCCAATGTTCTTGACCGCTGCAACCGCCGAACTGTCGAACGAACCATCGCCACTGGACTTGGACACGCCGACCGAAGTCACCGTACCGTCCGGCAACATGCCGATCTGCAGCACTACTGTCATGCCTTTGCGTGCCGAAGGAGGACGGGCCCATCCTTCTGCTGCTCGTGAGCGAATCAGGTCATCGAAACTGCCCGCGACTTCATCACCACGTTCATCGGCCAAGGCTTGCTGGCGCTGCGGCGTGTCGGAAAGCAAATCGGCCAAGGCCTGGGCCTTTTTGTCTTCGGTCGATTTACGGGCTGCTTCCTGTGCCTTTTTCTTGGAGGCATCGGCGGCAGCTTTCTTCTTCGCATCGTCGGCGATTTTCTTCTTCGCCTCGTCAGCTTCAGCTTTCTTCTTGGCGTCGTCCGCGGCTTTCTTCTTCGCGTCTTCGACAATCTTTTTCTTCGCGTCTTCAGCGGCCTTTTTCTTGGCCTCTTCTTCAGCAGCTTTCTTGGCTTCTTCTTCAGATTTCTTCTTGGCTATATCAGCCAATTGTTTCTCTTCGACCTTTTTGGCTTCGGCAGCTTTATCGGCTTTCTTGGCTTCATCAGCCTTTTGCGCCTCTTCAGCTTTCTTCGCCTCGTCAGCCTTTTTCGATTCCTCGGCCTTTTGAGCCGCCTCTTCTTTCTTTTGTTCCGCAGCAGCCTTCACCGCTTCCTGCTCGACCTTCTTCTGTTCCATCTGTTCGACTTCAGTCTGGCGCGCAGCCGACTTCTGGGCCTCACCCGCAATCTTCTGATTGGTCTGGGTGGTGGCCTGGCTTTTCGATTTCAGCTGATACAGGGTCGCCTGCACGATCGGCTTGGCTGGCGGCAGGTCCGGGGTCATGGCAAAGCTGACGAACAGCATGCCAAACACCAGGACGTGCAGGGCAATCGCCCAGACGCTAGGCCAGAAGAAGCTTTCCGAGGCGGACGGCTCTCGCTGTTGGTGCATCAGGGCGCCTCGGTAATCAAGCCAACATTACCGACGCCGGCCTTCTGCAGCCCCCCCATGGCGCCCATGACGGAGCCGTAGTCGACGACCTTGTCGCCGCGGATGAACACCTGGGTGTGCTTGCCACCTTCGTTGCCGGCGCGAATGATCTTGGTCACAGCATCAGTCATCTGCGGCAAAGTCATGGCCTTGTCCTGCTGTTTCTGAGTGTCGACTTCGCTGCCAAGGTTCCAGTAATAGGTCTTGTCAGCCTTGATCGAAATGGTCAGGACCTGGGTGTTGTTGTCCTGCGGCAAGGCTTCGCTGGAAACCTTGGGCAGATCAACCTTCACGCCCTGATTGAGCATCGGCGCGGTCACCATGAAGATAACCAGCAGCACCAGCATCACGTCGATGTAAGGCACTACGTTCATCTCGGCGACCGGCTTGCGCTTTTTGCGAGCTCGAGCGATTAAAGCCATTGGGAATTACCTGCTTATTCTTCGCTGGTGTGCACTTTACGGTGCAGGATCGCCTGGAATTCATCGGCGAAGGTGTAGTAACGGCTGATCAAGGTTTCGCCACGGGAGGCAAAACGGTTGTAGGCGATTACGGCGGGAATAGCGGCGAACAGGCCGATGGCCGTGGCGACCAGTGCCTCGGCAATACCCGGGGCCACGGTGGCCAGGGTCGCTTGCTGGGCCTGGGCCAGACCGCGGAAGGAGTTCATGATCCCCCACACGGTACCGAACAGGCCGATGTACGGGCTCACGGAACCGACGGTAGCGAGGAACGGCAGGCTTTGCTCAAGCTTCTCTTCTTCGCGGGAAATCGCAACGCGCATGGCACGGGCCACACCTTCCATGACCGCTTCCGGGTCAACGCCTGGCTGCTGGCGCAGGCGGGAGAATTCCTTGAAGCCGGCACGGAAGATTTGTTCTACGCCCGAATCCGGGTCCGGGTTGCTGCCGGCCTGGCGGTACAGTTTGGACAGGTCGATACCCGACCAGAAGCGCTCCTCGAAGCTCTCCAGGGCACGTCGACCGGCACGCAGCAGGTTGCTGCGCTGAAAAATCATGACCCAAGAGGTAACCGATGCGGCTACCAGGACCAGCATCACCAGTTGAACCACGACACTGGCATTGCTGACCAGGCTCCACATGGAGGAATGGTCGACGACGGTAGGTTCCACGCTAAATCTCCTGCTCTGAATGTTTACCCGCGCCGCTCACGCCGGCAAAGGCCGCGCGTAGAGTTTCGGGAATGGCCCGGGGTTTCAAACTATTGGTGCGAACACAGGCCACCAGGAACTGCCCCTCACAGAGCAGCGTTGCATCCGTAGCCCGCCTGACCTGCTGTTTAAAGCGCAGGCTGGCACGGTTCAATTCGGTTATTTCTGCGCTGACCAGCAGTTCGTCGTCCAGTCGCGCCGGCGCGTAGTAACGCGCCTCGCTGGAATGCACGACAAACAACAGGTCCTCCCCTGCCAGCTGGGATTGGGCAAAGCCCAGCTCCCGTAGCCGCTCGGTTCGAGCCCGCTCCATGAACTTTAGGTAATTGACGTAATAAACGATGCCGCCAGCATCGGTGTCCTCGTAATAAACGCGACAGCGATGTGCGAACGACTGATCCCCGTTTTGCGCGCGCATACTCTAGTGCTTACTCCTCAGGTTGCCAATCCGGCCAGGCAACTGTTTTTCATTCTGTGGCACATTTCTAACGAAAGAATGACGACGCCAGCCACTAGGACAGCACAAACGCCGAATAAATCGAATCGCCAAGGTCTTTTAATCGTCTACTGCATCGAGGAATTCGTCTACTACGGGCATATCGCCCAATCGTGACGGAATGTTTAACCCAAAGTGCAGATACGCATGCCGGGTGACCACACGCCCCCTCGGCGTACGCATGATGTAACCCTGCTGGATCAGGTACGGCTCCAGTACATCCTCAATCGTGTGCCGCTCTTCGCTGATCGCTGCAGCGAGGCTGTCCACCCCTACCGGACCGCCGTCGAACTTCTCGATCATGGTCAACAGCAGGCGCCGGTCCTGGTGGTCAAAGCCATGCTCGTCCACGTCCAGCAGGTTCAGCGCCAGGTCAGCGACCGGCTTGGTGATATGGCCCTTGGCTCGCACTTCGGCGAAGTCACGCACACGGCGCAGCAAACGGTTGGCGATCCGTGGCGTTCCGCGAGCGCGGCGGGCGATTTCAAAGGCGCCTTCCGGGTCCAGGGGCAAACCGAGGATGCTCGCCGAGCGGCTGACGATGGTGGCCAGATCCGCCGTGCTATAGAACTCTAGACGTTGAACAATCCCGAAACGGTCTCGCAACGGGTTGGTCAGCATGCCCGCACGGGTGGTGGCACCCACCAGGGTAAACGGTGGCAGGTCGAGCTTGATCGAGCGGGCCGCGGGGCCTTCGCCGATCATGATGTCCAGCTGGAAGTCTTCCATGGCCGGGTACAGCACTTCCTCGACGATGGGCGACAGCCGGTGGATCTCGTCGATAAACAGTACGTCGTGGGGTTCCAGGTTGGTCAGCAGCGCTGCCAGGTCGCCCGGGCGCTCAAGTACCGGCCCGGAGGTGGACTTGATCGACACGCCCATTTCCTGGGCAATGATGTTGGCCAGGGTGGTCTTGCCCAGGCCCGGCGGGCCGAAAATCAATGTGTGGTCCAGTGACTCGCTGCGCCCGCGCGCCGCCTGGATGAACAGCTCCATCTGCTCCCGCACGGTGGGCTGGCCGATGTATTCGGCAAGACTCAGGGGGCGAATCGCCCGGTCCTGGACTTCTTCACGATCACGAGGGCCGGTGGCCGCGATCAGACGATCAGCTTCAATCACTTAAATCATTCCCTTCAGGGCGCGGCGGATCATGTCTTCGCTGCTCAGGTTCTTGTCCTTGATGGCCGACACGGCCTTGCTCGCCTCTTGCGGCTTGTAGCCCAGGGAGATCAGCGCGCTGACGGCGTCGCTTTCAGCGCTGGCCACCGGCACACCCGGTGCGTCCGGCTGGTTAGGCACCAGGGCGAACATGCTCGGCACCACTTCCCAGGCCTTGAAGCGGTCCTTGAGTTCCACCAGCAAGCGCTCGGCGGTTTTCTTGCCCACTCCCGGCACCTTGGTCAGCGCCGAGGTGTCCTGGGCGGATACACAGCGCACCAGCTCGTCGACTTCCAGGCTCGACATCAGCGCCAGCGCCAGCTTCGGCCCCACCCCATTGAGGCGGATCAGCTCACGAAAGAAATCCCGGTCACGCTTGCCAATGAAACCATAGAGCAACTGCGCGTCCTCACGCACCACCAGATGCGTGTGCAGGGTCAGCGGTTCACCGACCGACGGTAGGCGGTAGAGCGTCGTCATGGGCACTTCCAGCTCATAGCCCAGGCCGTTTACATCAAGAATCAGGTGCGGCGGCTGTTTCTCAGCCAAGGTGCCGCGCAAGCGTCCAATCACGTTCGAATCCTTAAGAATCGGCTCAGATCAAGGCCTGACCGGTAATTACGCGGGCATGGCGGCCGCCAACACAGGCCGTTCATGCACCCCACGCAGAATGATTGCGCTGATGCTATCAGAGACGCAGCCGACCGCCACGACTGCGTGCCGTACCCAGGCCATGGGGCAGCAGGCTGGAACGGGTATGGGCGTGGCAAATGGCAATGGCCAGGGCGTCCGAGGCATCGATTTGCGGTTTTGCGGTGAGCTTGAGCATATGCATGACCATCATCATCACCTGCTCCTTATTGGCCGCACCGGTACCGACCACGGCCTGCTTGACCTGGGTCGCGGTGTACTCGGCAATCTCCATGCCCTCCTCGGCACCGGCAACAATCGCCGCGCCGCGGGCCTGGCCGAGCTTCAAGGCCGAGTCGGCGTTTTTCGCCATGAACACTTTTTCAATGCCCATGGTGACCGGGCCGTAGGTCTGGATCACTTCACGCACGCCGCGGTAAACGATCTGCAAGCGCTCGGCCAACTCGCCGGCGCCGGTACGGATACAGCCCGACGCCACGTATACGCAGCCTCGCGGGGTCTGTTGGACCACGCCAAAGCCGGTGATTCGCGAACCGGGGTCGATACCTAGGATTAGAGTCATAACGCCTGCGAGATGGGTTTAAAGCGGATGCGCGAGGCACATGGTTTGTGTAACAGCATAGAACCCTGTGGGAGCTGGCTTGCCTGCGATGCAGGCACCTCGGAGCATCAGTCACACCGAGCTGATGCCATCGCAGCCTCGCCGGGGCTCGACAGCTCCCACATTGGATCTTCAGTGCCCTTAAGTGAGCTGTTCGGCGACCGATTCCGGGATATCGGCATTGGAGTAGACGTTCTGCACGTCATCCAGGTCTTCCAGCATATCGAGCATCTTGAGCACCTTCTGCGCCCCGTCCAGGTCCAGTTCGGCACTGGTGGTCGGCAGCATCACGATTTCCGCATCGGTACCTTTGAAACCCGCGGCTTCCAGGGCGTTACGCACGGAATAGAAGCCCGCAAACGAGGTGAACACGTCGATGGAACCGTCTTCATTGGTCACCACGTCGTCGGCATCCGCCTCCATCGCCGCTTCAATCAGTGCGTCCTCGTCAACCCCCGGCGCGAAGGAGATCTGCCCCTTGCGCTCAAACAGGTAGGCCACCGAACCGTCAGTGCCCAGGTTGCCGCCACATTTGCTGAACGCATGGCGCACCGCCGCCGCGGTACGGTTGCGGTTGTCGGTCATGCACTCGACCATCACCGCCACGCCACCCGGGCCGTAGCCTTCGTAGCTCAATTCGACCATGTCATCGGTGTCGGCCGCACCGGCACCGCGGGCTACGGCGCGGTCGATGATGTCGCGGCTCATGTTGGCACCGAGGGCCTTGTCCAGGGCCAGGCGCAGACGCGGGTTGGAACCCGGGTCACCGCCGCCCTGGCGCGCGGCTACGGTCAGCTCGCGAATCCACTTGGTGAAGATCTTGCCTTTCTTGGCATCCTGACGCTCTTTGCGGTGCTTGATGTTCGCCCACTTGGAATGGCCAGCCATAACACAACTCCGAAATTCTGTAGAAACCTGTCAATCCCGCCCCAGGCAGGACTTCCCTCTTTAACGTACAGCCCTTGTAACGCAAAGGCGCATCCGAAGATGCGCCCTAGCTGACATGTAAAACCTTATCGCGCGTTCACGCTGGGGCCTTACTCTGCCTTTGGTGCCTCGCGCAGACGGATATGCAGCTCGCGCAGTGCCTTGGCATCCACCACACCCGGTGCTTGCGTCATAACGTCGGCAGCACTTTGGGTTTTCGGGAAGGCAATCACTTCACGGATCGACTGGGCACCTGTCATCAGCATCACCAGACGGTCGAGGCCGAAGGCCAGGCCGCCATGGGGAGGTGCGCCGTATTTCAGGGCATCGAGCAGGAAGCCGAACTTCTCTTGCTGCTCATCTTCGTTGATACCCAGCAGACGGAAGACCGATTGCTGCATTTCCTTGCGGTGGATACGGATCGAACCGCCACCCAGCTCAGTGCCGTTCAGGACCATGTCGTAGGCACGGGACAGAGCGCCAGCCGGGTTGGCTTCCAGCTCCTGGGGCGTGCACTTCGGCGCGGTGAACGGGTGGTGCAGGGCACTGAAGCTGCCGTCGTCGTTCTCTTCGAACATTGGGAAGTCGACCACCCACATCGGCGCCCACTTGCAGGTCAGCAGGTTCAGGTCGTTACCGACTTTAATCCGCAGTGCACCCAGTGCTTCGCTGACGATCTTCGACTTGTCGGCGCCGAAGAACACGATGTCGCCGTCAACCGCGCCAACACGATCCAGGATCACGTTGAGGTTGGCTTCAGGGATGTTCTTGACGATTGGCGACTGCAGGCCTTCAACGCCCTTGGCGCGCTCGTTGACCTTGATGTACGCCAGGCCCTTGGCACCGTAGATGCCGACGAACTTGGTGTAGTCGTCGATCTGCTTGCGCGGCATGCTCGCAGCGCCAGGCACGCGCAGGGCAGCAATACGGCATTTCGGGTCGTTGGCCGGGCCGCTGAACACCTTGAAGTCGACGTCTTTCAACTGGTCTTCAACGTCAACCAGCTCCAGCGGGTTACGCAGGTCCGGCTTGTCGGAACCGTAACGGCGCATGGCTTCTTCGAAGGTCATGTGCGGGAATTCGCCGAATTCCAGGTCCAGCACTTCCTTGAACAGGTTGCGGATCATTTGTTCGGTGATGCCCATGATCTCTTTTTCATCGAGGAAGCTGGTCTCGATGTCGATCTGGGTGAATTCCGGCTGGCGGTCAGCCCGCAGATCTTCGTCACGGAAGCATTTGGCGATCTGGTAGTAGCGGTCGAAGCCGGCAACCATCAGCAGTTGCTTGAACAGCTGTGGCGATTGCGGCAACGCGAAGAAGGAACCGGCATGGGTACGGCTCGGCACCAGGTAGTCGCGGGCGCCTTCCGGGGTAGCACGGGTCAGGATCGGCGTTTCAACGTCAAGGAAGCCGTTCTCGTCCAGGAAGCGGCGGATGCTGGTGGTCATGCGCGAACGCAGACGCAGCTTCTCGGCCATTTCCGGGCGACGCAGGTCGAGGAAGCGATAACGCAGGCGGGTTTCTTCGCCGACGTCCGAGAACTCGTTCAGCGGGAACGGCGGGGTTTCCGACTCGTTCAGCACTTCCAGCTCGTAACCCAGCACTTCGATCATGCCCGACGCCATGTTGGCGTTGGTGGCACCGGCCGGACGCAGGCGAACCTTGCCGGTGATCTTCACGACGTACTCGCTGCGCACGCGATCGGCGGCGGCGAAGCTCTCGGCGCGGTCCGGATCGAACACCACCTGGGCCAGACCATCACGATCACGGATATCGAGGAAGATCACCCCGCCGTGGTCGCGGCGACGGTGAACCCATCCGCAAAGGGTGATTTCCTGACCTTCCAGGGTCTCGTTCAGTTGGCCGCAATAGTGGCTGCGCATCATGATAGTGGTTTCGCTTCTCGTAATTCGAAATTCGGTGGAGGCCTGCCTCATCACCGTACAGCTTAGTCAGGTGACGGATAATGCAGGAGCCTGCGCGTAGAGTTCAACTCAGTCTGCTTTGTCGCCGCCGGCCAGATTCTTCTTCGAGCCGGTCTTGAAATCGGTCTCGTACCAGCCGTTGCCACTCAGGCGAAAGCCCGGCATGGACAACATCTTTTTCAGCTCCGGCGCCTGGCAGGCTGGGCAATCGACCAGCGGCGCGGCGCTGATCTTTTGAATGGCTTCCAACTGATGACCACAGGAAGCGCATTGATAGTCGTACATGGGCATGGAGATGTCTCGGCGATCAGATCACGACGTACGCCGCGCACTGCCCTGACTCCAACCCTAGGGAAAGTCCCGGCATGCGCAGCAAAGCCCGGGATTATATCTGGTAAATCGAGGCAGTGCAGCCGTAGCGGCGCGCGGCTCCTTATATATAGGTGGCTGCCGCAGGCTCCTGCCAGGCGCCAGACCCGGGAGAACCCCGGGCCCGGCAGGATCACGCCTGCCCCGGCGGGGCAGAGGGTGCGCCAATGCGCCCTTTCAATACATGAACCACGCACACCACCCTGACCAGACCGCTGAAGTTCTTTACACCGCCATAACGCAAGTGCACCTCACGGTCGACATACGACAGCAGCGCACTGACCGAGCAGGTATTAATCCTGGCTATCTCCGCAAGAATATTCCAATAGACCTCTTCAAGCCGCAAACACGTCGAAAAACCATTAAGCCGAACGGATCGGGACAATGGCCTGGCCAAGTTCATATCAAACCCCTTGGCAAAGGGATCTACCTTTATCTTGTGCAACCCGCACGTTTCCATAACTCCATTACCTGCTCCGCGTGACATACACTTGACACTCCATTGCCTGACGACCACTCATCAATCGTTCTTGTTGGCCGCGGGGCCTATAAAACATCAAGAAGACAAGTGCAGCCAGAAGACAGGGAGCCGATCGCCGTAGGACAAGCCAACGCGCGTATCAGGAAGCTCGCAGAGTGAAGGAAACGCCGGGAGGCAAGCGTGCGAGAGGCGTCAGTTCGACGCCCACCCGCAGCCGGTATTACTTGTTTTCGAGCAGGGAACGCAACATCCACGCGGTTTTTTCATGTACTTGCATACGCTGGGTCAGCAAGTCCGCCGTGGGCTCGTCGCTGACTTTATCCAGCAACGGAAAGATGCCTCGAGCCGTACGGGTAACCGCTTCCTGACCTTCAACCAGTTGCTTGATCATGTCTTCGGCGCTCGGCACGCCCTCTTCTTCCTTGATCGAAGAAAGTCGCGCATACACCGAGTAAGCGCCTGGCGCCGGGAAGCCCAGGGCACGAATACGCTCGGCGATCGAATCCACCGCCAGCGCCAGTTCGTTGTACTGCTCTTCAAACATCAAGTGCAGCGTGCGAAACATGGGGCCCGTCACGTTCCAATGGAAGTTGTGGGTCTTCAGGTAAAGTACATAGGTATCGGAAAGCAGTCGCGAAAGTCCATCAACGATTGATTTACGATCTTCTTCACTGATACCAATATCGATTGCCATGTTTTTCCCCTTCAATTGATAAAAAATTCATTGATCAGGTGCAGCACCACTCTAGCAAGAGTGCCGGCCTTGTGCAGCCTGGCGGTCCCGCTTGAGGTGCGGCAAAACGCCCCTTGCAGAGCGAATCTGCACAGCAGACGGCGCTTCAGGCCCCGCAAGAAAAATTACCCAACGCCTGCGAAAAGCCTGCACCTGTCTAGGACAAGCGTTTGACGCAGAAATGCCCCAACCCCCGCAACAGCCTGAAATGCTTGATTTGAGTAGGCACAGGCTTTGCTGTTAAATAGGCAGCGTGTCGCCGCCGTTATTTTTCGCGGCAAGCGGCATAGGCTGATACCCGCGTACGTGTCCAACGCCTCCATTTGTTCAGAAGCGAACCGTGCCAGTCAGCTCTTCCTTGTGATCCGTCTTAACGTGAGTTAATCAAAATGTTGAAAATCGTCCACCTGCTAACGGGCGCTGCAGCGTTGCTGCTGTCCTTTATCCCCAGCCTGCGATCAGAAACCCTGCCTTACCTGCAACAACCTGACGCTCTCTACCTGACCTTCTTTGGTCTTCTTAACCTGACACTGGCTCCAGTCATTCCTTACTGGAACAAAGGCCCGCGTCATCAACTGCAAAACCTGGTCAGCGCCCTGCTGGTTCTGGCTGTTGTCGTGCAAACCCTCACCCTGCTGGCGCCTATGCCTGAAGTCGGTGGTCACCCGGCCGTCCTGCTCAGCCTGGCAATAGCACTGGTAGCCATCGTTCTTCATCTGGCCATCAGTTTTTACCGCTCCTCCCCGGCCGCTGCGTCGCAAAGCTACGACATGACCAACCGGGATACCGGTACGGTCAAGTGGTTCAATACCTCCAAGGGCTTCGGCTTTATTTCCCGGGATTCGGGTGACGATATCTTCGTCCACTTCCGGGCGATTCGCGGCGAAGGCCATCGCGTCCTGGTGGAAGGCCAGCGCGTGGAGTTCTCCGTCATGAACCGTGACAAGGGCCTGCAAGCTGAAGATGTGATCGCCGCGTTGCCGCGTCGCTGATTCCAGCACCCCGAAAAAAGAAACCGCGATGCAGCCTGGCTGCATCGCGGTTTTTTATGCCCGGGGGTTCACCCCTGCCTTATTAATAATGAGGCGGCGGCGCTTCTTCCTCGGAAGACTCGAACTGGCCGCCCATTTCTTCCTGGCGCTTGAGCAGCGCCGTCATCTGCAACTGCAGCCGTTCGACGGCCCGCTGCTGGGTGACCAGAATGTCATTGAGGGTCTCAATGGTGTCGTCCTGGAAGGCCAGGCGGCTTTCCAGGTCGGTCACGCGATCTTGAAGGTCCATGGCTCAAGCCCCCAGGAACGTGAAGTCAGCCGGCAGGATCTCGCGCAGGCGTGCACGAATCACTGCAACCTGTTCATCGCTGTAAGGCTTCGCCGGATGCTTGCCCCAGACAGGCGCAGGCCAGGCGGCATCATCGCGCTTGCGCACGATCACATGCACGTGCAGTTGGCTGACCACATTACCCAAGGCGCCGATGTTCATCTTGTCGGCGCCAAACCCTTCATTAAGCACCTGCGCCAGCGCGGTGCTTTCCTGCCATACCCGCTGCTGGTCAGCGACATCCAGTTGAAACACTTCGCTGATACCGTTCAAACGCGGCACCAGGATGAACCAGGGGTAATTTGAGTCATTGGACAGCAGCAGCCGGCACAGGGGGAAATCCCCGATGGGCAAGGTGTCTTGTTGAAGACGTGGATCTAAGGCGAACACAGCAGTCACTCCCGTTCGGCGGGTCAAGTTTCAGGCGCCCAGCATACCTGCGAATGCCTGGCGCTTCACGGCGAATGCATCAGGCCAAATACGCGCCCAAACAGGACTTCACGAAAAAAAGTGCACCATTTCGAGACAGGCCAATATTTCGGCTACGCTAAATGACCAGCGCACCCTCACCCGGTCAAAGTCGGGACACAAGGTACGCGCCAAGACCTTGAGCCAGAGGGCTTTCAAGGCAAGAAGCGTCACTTGGAGCAAAAATGCAGACGGGGAACAACTGCACCAAAATGACCCATTTGTGCCTCAAAGGGATCCGCCGACTACCCACCGAACGGGGTGAACCGGTAACGTTTTGCGCTGGCGCAGGTTTTATGCACCACCGAACAGGAGTACAGCACGCCCGTCAAGGCCAAACCAAACGGCGTAAAAAGCCCGTGCTTATGCGGTTTTTACAGTGCGTTGACAATTTTCACGAAAAAATCACATTCGGTAACGTGTTTGTGCACGCTTGTTGCATTCACACTCCTATGGTCGACAACAGCACCGGCAGGAAGCAGGTGTTTCGCGACAGAGAACAACAGCGGGTCAATGCGTTTCAGGGATGTGTTAAAACTTTAAAGGGTCAATTTTTCACCCTGATCTCAAGGTTTTAAAACAGTATTGAAGTTGTCAGTTCGGTTACATTCGAACTGTAAATTTGCGACATGGACATAGCAATTTACGACAGGCTCGTAAAGAAGCTGAAAGGATAGATGGGCAAGTATCGCCAATATTGTCAGCGTGATATAAGTTTGCGCCGACACAATAAAGAAAGAGCCGCCCAGACAAAAATATAGGTGGGACGGCAGTACTCTTCCTAAAACCAAAGGAGCAAATCACGATGCGCGTGATGAAGTGGAGCATGATCGCCCTGGCTGTTTCAGCAGGCACCTCGCAGTTCGCAATGGCGTCCTCTCAGGACGATTCCAAGGGCTTTGTGGATGACAGTACTTTCAGCATCAACACTCGCCTCCTGAACTTTAGCCGCGACTACCGTAACAATGACACCGGCAAAAGCCGCGTCGACGAAACCGCACTGGGCTTCAACGGTCTGTACCAGTCGGGCTTCACCCAAGGCCAGATCGGCGTGGGTATCGACGTCATCGGCCTGCTGGGCGTCAAGCTGGACAGCGGTAAAGGTCGCTCCGGCACCGGCATCTTGCCTGTCGGCGCTGACGGTCGTGCACAGGATGACTACTCCAAAGGTGGCGCCGCCATCAAGTTCCGTTTCTCTGACACGGTCTTGAAAATCGGTGACCAGTACACCACCGCTCCTGTCTTCGCTTCCGACGACAGCCGCCTGCTGCCAGAGCTGCCACAAGGTATCTCGATCACCAGCAACGAGATCAAGGGCCTGAAACTGGAAGGTGGTCACTTCACCGCCAGCACTGCGCAAGCAGCAACCTATCACGACAGCCTGGGCCTGAAGGAAACCAACTTCGTTGGTGGCGTCTACGCCTTCACCCCAGAGTTGACCGGTAGCCTGTACTACGCAAAAACCGAAGACTACTGGAAGAAGACCTACGCCAACGTCAACTGGACTCACGCTCTGAGCAAGGAACAGTCGCTGGCCTTTGACTTCAACATCTACAGCACCAAAAGTGATGGTCTGGGCCTGCAACGCGCAGAGAAAGACAACACTACCAAGCTCGATAACCGTGCCTACAGCTTGCAAGGCGCATACACCATCGACGCTCATACCTTCACCCTGGCTTACCAGAAGGTTACCGGTGACGGTGACTACGGTTACGGCGTAGACGGCGGCGGCACGATTTTCCTCGCCAACTCCGTTGCCCGTTCCGACTTCAACGCTGAAGGTGAAAAATCCTGGCAAGCTCGCTACGACCTGAACATGGCCACCTTCGGCATTCCAGGCCTGAGCTTCATGACCCGTTATGTCACCGGTAGCGGTGCTGACAACGGCGTGACCAACAACGCCAAAGAATGGGAACGTGACATCGAAGCCAAGTACGTGATCCAGAGCGGCCCGGCTAAAGACCTGAGCCTGCGCGTACGTCAAGCGACTTACCGCTCCAGCGATGCCATCTACTACGGTTCGCCGTCCCTGGATGAACTGCGTCTGATCGCGCAATACCCGCTGAACATCCTGTAATTGGTCGTTTGATTACAATGATGACTTAGGGCTTAGGCCCTAACTAAAAAGCCGCTCACTTGTTCACAAGTGAGCGGCTTTTTTATTGCAACTTGATCTCAACGCCCGATAACTAGCAAGCTAACTATCTAGTTTACTCCCACGTATCAAACCTGACACATCTGCCCAGTTTGATCCGCAAGTCCCGGCATCACTTAGCAGCACTTTCCTGCATCACGCGAATAACCCGCTGCGGAAACGGAATATCAATCCCCGCCGCTTTCAAACGATCACGTGCCAGTTCATTGAACATGAACATCACATCCCAATAATCCGACGTCTTGGTCCAGACTCGCAGGGACACGGTGATCGAGCTGTCGCCCAGGGTCGAAACCACGGCTGCCGGCGCAGGATCGGCCAGTACCCGTGGATCCTTGGCCAGTTCCAGCAATACCTCACGCGCCTTCTGCAGGTCGGCTTCATAGTCGACACCCACATCAAACACCACCTTGCGGGTCGGCTGACGGTTGGTGTTGGTGATGAGGCCGTTGGACAGGCTGCCGTTGGGGATGATCACCGTCTTGTTGTCGCCGGTGCGCAGCACGGTGTGAAAGATCTGGATGCTGTCGACGGTACCGGAGGTGCCCTGGGCTTCGATCCAGTCACCAATGCGGAACGGACGGAACAACAGAATCAGCACGCCGCCGGCGAAGTTCGCCAGGCTGCCTTGCAGTGCCAGACCGATTGCCAGGGTGGCAGCACCGATCGCCGCAACGAACGACGTGGTTGCCACGCCGATCATCGAGGCCACGTTGACCACCAGCATGACTTTGAGCGCAATGTTCGCCAGGTTGGTAATGAAGTGTTGCAGTGCCAGGTCAGCATTACGCAGTGCCAGCAAACGCCCTACTCGGTGGGTCAAGACGTTGATCAGCCACCAACCGATGGCCAGGGTGATCACCGCCAGCAAAAATCGGCTGCCATATTCCATGATCATCGGTAACCACGACTCCGAGGTCTTGATCAGGTGATCCACTTCAGCGTTCAAATCCATCTACGTTCTCCTGTTTACCGGATGTGCAGCTTTATCAATGCCCACATAACAAATGAGCCCCGAAGGGCTCAATCGTTTCTGCAAGTTCTGGGCGTGGGACGTCAAAAACGCCCACAGGTTCCCGAAGGGCGCACTCAGTCGCGGAAGTTATTGAACTGCAGCGGCATGTCGAAGGTCTTGGCGCGCAAGGCAGCAATGGCCTCTTGCAAATCGTCACGCTTCTTGCCGGTGATGCGCACCTGCTCGCCCTGGATCGCGGCCTGGACCTTGAGTTTGGCGTCCTTGACGTGAGCGACGATTTTCTTCGCCAGCTCTTTGTCGATGCCCTCTTTGAACACGACTTCCTGCTTCATCAGTTTGCCGGAGGCGTAAGCGTCCTTGATTTCAAGGCACTGTGCATCGATCTTGCGCTTGACCAGCGACAGCTTGAGGATCTCAATCATCGCTTCCAGCTGGAAGTCAGCTTCTGCGGTCAGGTTGACGGTCAGGTCTTTTTCCTTGAACTCGAAGCTGCCCTTGCCCTTCAAGTCATAGCGACGATCCAGCTCCTTGACGGCGTTCTCGACGGCGTTGGTGAGTTCGTGCTTGTCCAGTTCGGATACCACGTCGAACGACGGCATGTAATTTCTCCAATAAAAAGGGGCGCGGCTCAGTAGAGATGGAGCACGCCCGGGCTAAAATGCCCGGGCATTATAGCGGTTCTTTCGCCTCGTTCACTGCGGGCAGCCTTACGGAGTAAAAACTGATGTCGACCACCTGGCATGTTCTCGGCGCCGGCAGCCTCGGCACATTGTGGGCCGCCCGCCTGGCCCGCGCGGGGCTGCCGGTGCGCCTGATCCTGCGGGACAACACGCGGCTGGTGAGCTATCAGGCTGCCAAGGGCCTGACCCTGGTCGAGCAAGGCGTGGCCCACACCTACCCGGTCGTCGGCGAAACATCCGACAGCCCAGGGCCGATTCATCGCCTGCTGGTCGCGTGCAAAGCCTACGACGCCCAACAGGCTATCGCACAGCTTGAACATCGCCTGGTGCCGGACGCCGAACTGATCCTTTTGCAAAACGGCCTGGGCAGCCAGGACGCGGTCGCCGCCCAACTGCCCCAAGCCCGATGCATTTTCGCCTCCAGCACCGAAGGCGCCTTTCGCGACAGCGACTGGCGGGTGGTGTTCGCCGGCCATGGCTATACCTGGCTGGGGGATGTGAGCCATCCTACCCCACCGCTGTGGCTGGATGACCTGCAAGCCGCCGGCATTCCCCACGAATGGAGCACCGACATCCTCACCCGCCTGTGGCGCAAACTGGCCCTGAACTGTGCGATAAACCCGCTGACCGTGCTGTACGAATGCCGCAATGGCGAGTTGCAAACCCACCAGTGCGAAGTCGCCACCTTGTGCGCCGAACTCGCCGAACTGCTGGAGTGCTGCGGCCAACCCGCCGCCGCGCTGGATTTACAGAGCGAAGTGGAACGGGTGATCCAGGCCACCGCCGCTAACTACTCGTCGATGTACCAGGACGTGGCCAGTGCCCGACGCACCGAAATCAGCTACTTGCTGGGCTACGCCTGCCAGGCAGCCACACGTCACCAACTGACCTTGCCGCACCTGCAACAACTCCAGGTGCGATTGGAACAGCGACTGTCTGCACGCGGATTGCCCAGCGACTGAGGCACGCGCTACCCTGACTGCTTGTTCCTTTGCAGCGAAAACCTTGATGCCACTGCGCCAGCGTCTCGAAAATCTACCAGTTGGGCAGAAACTGCTGGCGGCCCTGCTGGTTTTGTTGACCACCGTCTTGCTGGTGGCCAACCTGACCTTTATCAGCGCCGCCTACTGGATCTCCCAGGAAAGCATGGCGCCCCAGGCCCTGCAGGCCATCGGTCGACTGGTGTCCAACCCGTCGCTCGCCGCCGAGGCTCTCGACTCACCGCTCAAGGCCCAAACCCTGCTGGATGAACTGACCAGCTACTCGCCATTGCGGGCCGCGGCTTTATATGACGGCGAAGGCATGCGCCTGGCCCAGCTGCAACATGCCAATCGCCTGCACCTGCCAGACAGTTACCAACAGATTGAAACCTGGCGCGCCACCGAGTTTCGCAGCAATCAGGTGATCACCATCCCCCGGGCCGGCCAACCCTCCGGGCATTTGCTGCTGGTGGCCAGCAGCGAACTGCCGGTGGCGTTTTACACCGGGACTTTCACCGCCAGCCTGGGCATCCTGATTTTCAGCGTGCTGCTGTGGCTGGTGATTGCCCGGCAGATCAAGCGCCTGATTACCCGGCCGATCCACGAACTGGAAGAATTGTCGCGCCAGGTCACCCGGGAAGAGAACTACGCCCTGCGCGCCGGGCGCGGCAACCATGACGAAATCGGCAGCCTCGCCGAAGCCTTCAACACCATGCTTTCGCGCATTGAAGCCCGCGAGCAGCAGCTCAAACGCGCACGGGACGACTCCCAGGCCGCCTACGATCAAGCCCAGGGCCTGGCGGAAGAAACCCGCCACACCAACCGCAAGCTGGAACTGGAAGTGCAGGTGCGCAGCAAGATCGAGAAGAAACTCACCGGTTTCCAGAACTACCTCAACAGCATCATCGACTCGATGCCCTCGGCGTTGATCGCCCTCGACGAACAACTCTACGTCACCCAGTGGAACCAGGAAGCCAGCGCGCTTTCCGGCACCCGCCTGGACGAGGCGCTGAACCAGCCGATCTTCCTCGCCTTTCAACCGCTCAAGCCCTTCCTGCCACAGATCAAGGCCACCGTGGAGCAACACACCGTGGAACGGATCGAGCGGGTCACCTGGGTCAAGGATGACGAGCCCAAGCATTACGCCCTGACCTTCTACCCGCTGATGGGCGGCGCCGGGCGCGGTGTGGTAATCCGGATCGACGACATCACCCAGCGCCTGTCGCTGGAAGAGATGATGGTGCAGTCGGAGAAGATGCTGTCGGTTGGCGGCCTCGCTGCTGGCATGGCCCACGAAATCAACAACCCGCTGGGGGCGATCCTGCACAACGTGCAGAACATCCGCCGTCGCCTGTCCAACGAACTGCCGAAAAACCTGGAGCATGCCGAACAGGTGGGCATTGACCTGGACACGGTCAACCGCTACCTGCAAAGCCGCGAAGTGCCGCAATTGCTCGACGGCATCCAGCAAGCCGGTGCCCGGGCGGCGAAAATCGTCACCCACATGCTCAGCTTCAGCCGCCGCAGCAACCGCCAGATGGCGCCCTGTGATTTACCGGCATTGATCGACCAGGCGGTGGAAATTGCCGGCAACGATTTCGATCTCACCGAAGGCTTCGACTTCAAGGGCCAGGCGATCATCCGCCAGTTCGACCCGCAGTTGGGCCCGGTGCCCGGCACCGCCAACGAGCTGGAACAGGTACTGCTCAACCTGCTGAAAAACGCCGCCCAGGCCATTCACCAGCGGGAAGATGACCGCGAGCCCGGGCGTATCACCCTGCGCACCCGGCTCAACCCGCCGTGGGCGGAAATCCAGGTGGAGGATAATGGTGTTGGCATGAGCGAAAGCGTGCGCAAGCGTACGTTCGAACCGTTCTTCACCACCAAGGAAATCGGCCAAGGCACCGGGCTGGGGTTGTCGGTTTCGTATTTCATCATCACCAACAATCACAAGGGGCAGATGGAAGTCCATTCCACCCTGGGCCAGGGCACCTGCTTCACCTTGCGCCTGCCCTTGGCCGGCAGCCAACTGCCCCCCAACGAACTCACTCAACTGGAGCGCTAACCATGGGCTTTCGCCTGTCGAAAATTTACACCCGTACCGGCGACAAGGGCGAAACCGGCCTGGGCGATGGCCGCCGCGTGCCCAAGGACCATCCACGGGTAGAGGCCATTGGCGAAGTTGACGCGCTGAACAGTCAGTTGGGGTTGCTGCTGGCGGGGCTGGAGGAACAAAGCGGTCAGCATCCGGCGCTGAAGGATGTGATCGAAGTACTGACGCCTTGTCAGCATCGGCTGTTTGACCTGGGCGGCGAGTTGGCGATGCCGGTGTATAAGGCGCTGAATGCGGCGGAAGTCGACCGTTTGGAAGCGGCGATCGATCGCTGGAACGAAGAGGTCGGGCCGCTGGAGAACTTCATTTTGCCCGGTGGTTCGGCGTTGATTGCCCAGGCTCATGTGTGCCGTAGCCTGGCCCGCAGTGCCGAGCGGCGCTGCCAGCACCTGAATGCGGTGGAACCGCTGGAGGGCGTGGGGTTGGCGTATATCAACCGGCTGTCGGACTTGCTGTTTGTGGCCGCCAGGGTGATTGCCAGGCGCCAGGGCGTTGCCGAGATTTTGTGGCAGGCGGCCGCGAAGCCGCACTGATGCTGACTGACTGATTCAGACTTGTGGCGAGGGAGCTTGCTCCCGCTGGGCTGCGCAGCAGGCCCAAAATTTTGGGAGCGCTTCGCACTGGAGCGCCAGCCCGGTCCAGCGGGAGCAAGCTCCCTCGCCACAACAAGCGCCCCGGCCTGGTCCTCAAACCTCAGGCCAGAACGCCCGAATCCCTGCCACGCCTTGAGCCCCGGCTTCCCAGGCCTTTTCCAGCTCGGCGGGCCCAACCCCACCGAGCAGGAACACCGGCTTGCTGAAGCCACTGATCAACTGCTGTGCCTGCTCCCAACCCAGAGGCTGGGCATCCGGATGAGTCTGGGTCGGCTGCACCGGCGACAACGTGACGAAATCCACGTCCATCAGCTCCGCCAACGCCAGCTCTTCAGCATTGTGGCAAGACGCCGCCAGCCAGCGATCCTTGGGCAAAGGCCGCCCCTTGCTGGCGTACTTGCGCAGTTGGGCCGAGGTCATATGCCAGCCGGCCGCGGGAAAATCCCCCAGCCATTCAAACGGGCCCTTGAGCATCAACTGCGCCTTGCCCGCACACAGGCCCACCGCATCCACCGCCAAGTCACGGTACTTGGGGTCGTAACCGTTGGGGGCACGCAACTGAACCAGCTTGATGCCGCCCGCGATGGCTTTTTGAATGCCCCGCAGCAGGACCGGGGTTTCCAGCTCGCCGGGCGTGATCAGGTATTCAGCCGGCAAACGCGCCGCCGAAACAATCGGCGCATTGGCTGCCGGAAACTCATAGTTCGGCAGGTCACGCGGGGTCACCCATTCAAGGGGCTGCCCTTCGGCACCGTGGGGTTCGCCGGTAAAGGCCGAGACTTCCCAGACATCCAGCAACACCTGTTTGTCCGGGTAATCATGCTGCACCTTGATCAAGGGGCGAGCTGTGGTGACCTGGATACCCAACTCTTCCTGCAATTCACGGGACAGCGCGGTAGCGACCGACTCATCGGCCTCCACCTTGCCACCGGGAAACTCCCAGAGGCCGCCCTGATGCTGGGTATCAGCGCGGCGCGCCAGCAGAATCCTGCCGTCGACACCCCGGATGACCGCTGCTGCTACATGAACTCGTTTCACCGCATTGTTCCTCTAAACGTAAATCCACCTGTAGGAGCGAGCTTGCTCGCGAAGGTCGCTAACGATAACGCGAGCTTCCTGACGCTCCGGGGCGCCCTTTGGTTTTTCGCGAGCAAGCTGGCTCCTACAGTGATACCCGCCATACCTGCGTATCAGGTGCGGTATTCCGCGTTGATCTTCACGTACTCGTGGGACAGGTCAGTGGTCCAGATGGTTTCGCTGCATTCACCGCGACCCAATTCGATACGGATGGTGATTTCTTCCTGCTGCATCACCGCAGAACCCTGGGCTTCGGTGTAGGTCTCGGCACGGGCGCCACGGCTGGCGATGCACACCTCGCCGAGGAACACGTCGATCTTGCTTACGTCCAGGTTCGGCACGCCAGCACGGCCAACAGCGGCCAGGATACGGCCCCAGTTCGGGTCGGAGGCAAACAGCGCCGTCTTGATCAGGGGCGAGTGAGCCACGGTGTAGCCCACGTCCAGGCATTCCTGATGGTTGCCGCCGCCGTTGACTTCAACGGTCACAAACTTGGTGGCGCCTTCGCCATCACGCACGATGGCCTGGGCCACGTCCATGCACACTTCAAACACGGCCTGCTTCAGCGCCGCGAAATACGCGCCGTTGGACGAGGTGATTTCCGGCAGATCGGCCTGGCCGGTGGCGATCAACATGCAGCAATCGTTGGTCGACGTATCACCGTCGATGGTGATGCGGTTGAACGACTTGTTGGCGCCGTCGAGCATCAGGTTTTGCAGCACGTCACGGGAGACTTTGGCGTCGGTGGCGATGTAGCCGAGCATGGTCGCCATGTTCGGGCGAATCATGCCGGCGCCTTTGCTGATGCCGGTCACGGTGATGGTCACACCTTCGTGCACAAACTGACGGCTTGCGCCTTTGGGCAGGGTGTCGGTGGTCATGATGCCGATGGCCGCAGCCGCCCAGTTATCCACCGACAGGTCATCCAGTGCGGCTTGCAGCGCGCCTTCGATTTTTTCTACCGGCAGCGGCTCACCGATCACGCCCGTGGAGTACGGCAGCACTTGGTTGGCATCAACACCCGTCAGCTGCGCCAGCTTGGCGCAGGTACGGGCAGCGGCGGCCAGGCCAGGCTCGCCGGTACCGGCGTTGGCGTTGCCGGTATTGGTCAGCAAGTAACGCACCGGGCCTTCAACCCGCTGCTTGGCCAAAATCACCGGAGCTGCGCAAAACGCGTTCAGGGTGAACACACCCGCGACCGTCGAGCCTTCGGCACAGCGCATCACTACCACATCCTTGCGCCCCGGGCGTTTGATGCCGGCCGAAGCGATACCGAGTTCAAAACCGGCAACCGGGTGCAACGTGGGCAAAGGACCAAGACCAACAGCCATGAATGCGCTCCTAAAAATAGTGGATATGTACCCCGTCGCTATCGACGGTGATGAAATGGCAAAACGCCGCGACGGCTGATGCCGGTCGCGGCGCGGGGTGTTGCAGCGTCAGGCGAAAATCTTAGTTGATTTCGCCGTGGCAGTGTTTGAACTTCTTGCCCGAACCGCACCAGCACAGCTCGTTGCGACCCAGCTTCTGCTCATTGCGCACCGGGGATTGGGCCAAGGCCACATCGACCTCTTCGCCCAACACTTCCGGCGCCTCAAGACCAGGCGCTTCGTCGTGCTGGAACTGCATGCGGGCGGCCAGTGACTCGGCTTCCTGACGCAGGCGAGCTTCCTCCTCGATCGGGTCTTCGCGACGCACCTGAACGTGGGACAGCACACGAATCGAATCGCGCTTGATCGAATCCAGCAGCTCGGAGAACAGCGTGAACGACTCGCGCTTGTACTCCTGCTTCGGGTTCTTCTGGGCGTAGCCGCGCAAGTGGATGCCATGACGCAAGTGGTCCATGGTCGACAGGTGGTCTTTCCACAGGTCGTCCAGCACGCGCAGTACGATTTGCTTCTCGAACGTGCGCAGTGCTTCGGCACTCGCCTGCTCTTCTTTTTCGTTGTACGCGGCCAGGAGCTCGGTCATGAGCTTCTCGCGCAGGGTTTCTTCGTACAGGTGGTCGTCTTCGTCGAGCCATTGCTGGACCGGCAAATCGACACCGAAGTCGCTCTTCAACGCGGCTTCCAGACCGGCAACATCCCACTGCTCAGGCAGGGATTGTGGCGGAATGTGTGCGCTGACAGTGGCGTTGAGCACGTCCTGGCGGAAATCGGCAATGGTCTCGCCGATATTGGTAGCGGCCAACAAACTGTTACGCATGTGATAAATCACTTTACGCTGTTCGTTGTTGACGTCATCGAACTCGAGCAGTTGCTTACGAATGTCGAAGTTGCGGCCTTCTACCTTGCGCTGGGCCTTCTCGATGGCGTTGGTCACCATGCGGTGTTCAATCGCTTCACCGGACTGCATGCCCAGGGCTTTCATGAAGTTCTTCACCCGGTCCGAGGCGAAGATACGCATCAGGCTGTCTTCCAGGGACAGGTAGAAACGGCTGGAACCGGCGTCACCCTGGCGACCGGCACGACCACGCAGTTGGTTGTCGATACGGCGCGATTCGTGACGCTCGGAAGCGATCACCTGCAAGCCGCCGGACTCCAGCACTTGCTGGTGACGCTTCTGCCAGTCGGCCTTGATCTGCGCGATCTGCTCAGGCGTTGGGTCTTCCAGGGACGCGACTTCCACTTCCCAGTTGCCGCCCAACAGGATGTCGGTACCACGACCGGCCATGTTGGTGGCGATGGTCAGCGCGCCTGGGCGACCGGCCTGGGCGATGATCTCGGCTTCTTTTTCGTGGAACTTGGCGTTGAGGACCTTGTGCTCGATACCTTCCTTGTTCAGCAAGCTGGACATGTGTTCGGAAGTTTCGATGGTGGCAGTACCCACCAGCACCGGACGGCCCTGGGTCATGCATTCCTTGATGTCGGCGACGATGGCAGCGTATTTCTCGTCGGCGGTCAGGAACACCAGGTCGTTGAAGTCCTTACGTGCCAGTGGCTTGTTCGGCGGGATAACCATCACCGACAGACCGTAGATCTGGTGGAACTCGAACGCTTCGGTGTCGGCTGTACCGGTCATGCCGGACAGTTTGTTGTACAGACGGAAGTAGTTCTGGAAGGTAGTCGAGGCCAGTGTCTGGCTTTCGGCCTGGATGTTCAGGACTTCCTTGGCTTCGATCGCCTGGTGCAGGCCTTCGGACAAACGGCGACCCGGCATGGTACGGCCGGTGTGTTCGTCGACCAGTACGACCTGGCCGTCCTGCACGATGTATTCGACGTTGCGATGGAACAGCTTGTGAGCGCGCAGGCCGGCATACACGTGGGTCAACAGGCCCAGGTTGTGCGCCGAGTACAGGCTCTCGCCTTCAGCCAGCAGGCCGATCTGGGTGAGCATGTCTTCGACGAACTGGTGACCGGCTTCGTTGAGTTCGACCTGACGGGTCTTCTCATCAATGGAGAAGTGACCTTCTTTGGTCACGACGCCTTCCACTTCCTCGATGTGTTGCTCGAGGCGCGGGATCAGCTTGTTGATCTCGGTGTACAGGCGCGAGCTGTCCTCGGCCTGACCGGAAATGATCAGCGGGGTACGGGCTTCGTCGATCAGGATCGAGTCGACTTCGTCGATTACGGCAAAATTGAGTTCGCGTTGGAATTTTTCTTCCATGCTGAACGCCATGTTGTCGCGCAGGTAGTCGAAACCGAATTCGTTGTTGGTACCGTAGGTGATGTCGGCAGCGTAGGCGAGGCGCTTCTCTTCCGGCGGCTGGAACGGCGTGACAACGCCGACGGTCAGGCCGAGGAATTCATACAGCGGACGCATCCAGTTGGCGTCCCGGCGGGCCAGGTAGTCGTTCACCGTCACAACGTGCACGCCCTTGCCGGACAATGCGTTGAGGTAAACGCCCAAGGTGGCTACCAGGGTCTTGCCTTCACCGGTACGCATTTCGGCAATCATGCCTTCATGCAAGGTCATGCCGCCGATCAACTGAACGTCGAAGTGGCGCATGCCCATGACACGCTTACCGGCTTCACGGGCGACCGCAAAGGCTTCGGGAAGCAGCTTGTCGAGGGTTTCACCTTTGGCTATGCGGGCCTTGAACTCTTCGGTCTTGGCGCGCAATTGCTCGTCCGAAAGGGCAACCATCTGCTCTTCGAAGGCATTGACCAGCTGCACCGTCTTGAGCATGCGTTTGACTTCGCGCTCATTCTTGCTTCCAAAAAGTTTCTTTAACAAAGGCGCAAACATATCGGCAGGTTCTTCCACACATAGGGATGGAGGGCGCCCCGTGAGTCGCCCGAGCAGCCCTCACGGCCGCATGCGAACGAGCATTCTACCCGGAAACGTGGGTGAGGAAAGTGGCGTTATTCCACGATGCTGGCACGGCGCTCTTAGAGGGCTTGTTTAAAATAAGGGCTTTTTGCTGAACTTCAACCCATTCGGGTAATAAGTTACTCGTTGATTTAATGGATAAACTGCCGGTAATGCAATGGCCGCGGCGGCGCAGACGCTTTCTGCTACCATGGCCTCTCTGTTACTTAAGGTGTCTAGTTCATGGCATTTCGCCCTCTTACGGCCCGTGCTCCCGCCGTGTTGCTTCGCGAAGCCAAGCCTTTAAAAGCCATCTTCGGCCATGCGCAACGCCTGGGCCATCTGCAACGCCTGGTGGAAAGCCAACTGCAACCTGCCGCCCGCGAACACTGTCATGTGGCGTCGTGGCGTGAAGGCAATCTGCTGTTGATTGTCACCGATGGGCATTGGGCGACACGCCTGCGGTATCAGCAAAAACGTCTGCAGCGCCAATTAATGGCCTTTGACGAGTTCGCCAGCCTGACGCGCATCCAGTTCAAGGTGCAGCCGCCGACCGTGCAGCAAGGCGCCGTGGGGCATACCATGGACTTGTCGGAAATTGCCGCCGAAACCATTCAGGCCACGGCGGACGGGATTACCGATCCGAACTTGCGCGCCGCACTGGAGCGGCTGGCTGCTCACGCCAAGCCCAAAACTTGAAACCCGACGCAGAACCCAGTATGGGAGCGGGCTTGCTTGCGAAGACGGTGTGCCAGTTAACGCATTATCGACTGGCCTACCGCTTTCGCGAGCAAGCCCGCACACATTGGATCACATCGCTACTTACGCTTGCTGCCGCCCAACAACGACCCTAATAACCCGCGCACCAACTGCCGGCCCATCTGATTGGCCGCCTGTTGCATCGCCGACTTCAGCGCCTTGCCAGCCGTCGTACCGAGGAACGCACCGGCCTTGTCGGTGAAGCTCGGTTCTTCAGCGGTGGGCGTCGCCTGCTCTTGCGGGCCCAGGTCCTTGCGCGCCATCAACACTTCGTACGCAGACTCTCGGTCAATCGGCTTGTCATAGCGCCCCAGCAACGGCGAACTGGCAATCAGCGCCGCCCGCTCGGCTTCGCTGAGCGGGCCGATCCGCGATTGCGGCGGCGCCACCAGTACGCGCTGGACTACTTCAGGCGTCCCCTTTTCCTGCAGAGTGCCCACCAACGCCTCACCCGTACCCAATTCGGTCAGCACCGCCAGCGCATCAAACGCCGGATTCGGGCGGAAGCCATCGGCCACGGCCCGCAGGGATTTCTGCTCTTTAGTGGTAAACGCCCGCAACCCGTGCTGGATGCGCAAGCCCAGTTGCGCCAGCACCGTGTCCGGCAGGTCTCCCGGAGACTGGGTGACGAAATACACGCCCACCCCTTTGGAACGAATCAGCCTTACCACTTGTTCCAGGCGATCCTGCAGCGCCTTGGGGGTGTCGGCGAACAGCAGGTGCGCCTCATCGAAAAACAGCGCCAGCAGTGGCTTGTCGGCATCACCGCGCTCCGGCAACTGCTCGAACAGTTCGGCCAACAGCCAGAGCAGGAAGGTCGCGTACACCTTCGGCGCCTCATGCACCAGACGGCTGGCGTCCAACAGATGAATACGCCCACGCCCGTCACTGGCCGGCTGCAGGATGTCTTCCAATTGCAGCGCTGGCTCGCCAAACAATGCTTCGGCACCCTGTTGCTCCAGCACCGCCAGGCGCCGCAACAGGGCCTGACTGGAACCCGTGGTCATCAAGGCAGCATCTTCCCCCAGCAGCTCCGGGTGGTAGCGCAAATGATTCAACAGCGCCTTGAGGTCCTTGAGGTCCAGCAGCAACAGGCCTTCGCGGTCGGCCACCTTAAAGGCTGCGTAGAGCGCCGATTGCTGGCTGTCGGTGAGTTCCAACAGGCTGCCAAGTAACAGCGGGCCCATTTCACTCATGGTGGTACGCAACGGATGACCGGACTGGCCGTGGATATCCCACAGCGTCACCGGATAAGCCTTGGGCGTGTAATTAAGGAAAGGCATGCCGGCAATCCGCTCGGCAACCTTGCCCTGAGGGTTGGCCGCAGCGCCCAGGCCACACAGGTCGCCCTTGATGTCGGCGGCAAATACTGCGACGCCGGCGTCGCTGAAGGCTTCCGCCAGTCGCTGCAAGGTGACGGTCTTGCCGGTGCCCGTGGCGCCGGCGATCAGGCCATGGCGGTTGGCCAGGCGCATCGACTGGGCGATCGGCTGGCCTTGAAGATCGGCACCAATAATGAGTTGCGAGGAGTCAGGCATTTTGTCACCCATGGTTAATCTTTAGCACTGCACGGTCGATACCGTTAACGCGAGAGACCCAAAAAGTCTTAGAAAAAATGGGCCGGATAATTCCTGCAGGAGCAGATGGAAATATCACACTTTTTTTGACGCAGCCATTTTGCACGCCCCAAAAGGAAGTGCATCGGATATTAAGACCATAGCGGACCCCACAAGCCATGAATAAAAATCTGCGTTTTAGCCATAAAATCCTGCTTGCCGCCGCTCTTATCGTCATTGCCGCCTTTGCGTTGTTTACCCTCTACAACGACTACTTGCAGCGTAATGCGATTCGCGACGATCTGAACAACTACCTGCATGAAATGGGCGACGTCACCGCCAGCAATATCCAGACCTGGCTGGCCGGGCGCATTGTGCTGATAGAAAGCGCGGCGCAGAACATCGCCATAAACCCTGATTCAAGCACCGTCGCCAGCCTGCTGGAACAGAAAGCCCTGACGTCTTCATTCATGGCGACTTACCTGGGCGACAGCAAAGGCGGCTTCGTGATCCGCCCCGACACCAAGATGCCCGACGGCTTCGACCCGCGTGTGCGCCCCTGGTACAAGGGTGCCCAGAGCAGCAACGGCTCGACCCTGACCGAACCCTATATTGATGCGGCCACCGGCCAGTTGATCATTTCCATCGCCACCCCCAGCAGCAAAGCGGGCCAGAGTGTCGGCGTAGTGGGTGGCGACCTGAGCCTGCAAACCCTGGTGGACAACATCGGCGCCCTGAACTTCGGCGGAATGGGTTATGCCTTCCTGGTCAGCGCCGACGGCAAAGTACTGGTACACCCCGACAAAAGCCTTGTGATGAAGACCCTGGCCGACGTGTATCCAAACAATACCCCCAAGATCAGCAGCGACTTCAGCGAAGTCGAGGTTAATGGCAAAACCCGCATCGTCACCTTTACCCCGATCAAGGGCCTGCCGTCAGTGAACTGGTACCTCGGCCTGTCGGTGGATAAAGACAAATCCTTCGCCATGCTCAGCGAATTCCGCACCTCGGCGATCATTGCCACGATTATCGCGGTGGTCATCATCATTGCCCTGCTGGGAATGCTGATCCGCATCCTGCTGCAGCCATTGCACGTCATGACCCGCGCCATGGAAGACATTGCCGACGGCGAAGGCGACCTGACTCGCCGACTGGCCATCCAGAACCATGACGAGTTCGGTGTGCTGGGCAGCGCGTTCAATCGCTTTGTGGAACGTATTCACAACTCGATTCGCGAAGTGTCCTCGGCCACCGAGCAGGTCAATGAAGTGGCCCTGCGGGTGGTCAGCGCCTCCAACTCCTCAATGGTCAACTCCGACGAGCAGGCCAATCGCACCAACAGCGTCGCCGCCGCAATCAACGAACTGGGGCCGCTGCCCAGGAAATCGCCCGTAACGCCGCGCAAGCTTCCAGCCAGGCCAGCGATGCCCGGCACCTGGCGGAAGACGGTCAGCAGGTGGTGGAGCGCAATATCAGGGCGATGAATCAGCTGTCGCAGATGATCAGCGCTTCCAGCACCAATATCGAAGCGCTTAACAGCAAGACGGTGAACATCGGACAAATCCTGGAAGTCATCACCAGCATTTCCCAGCAAACCAACCTCCTGGCCCTCAACGCGGCGATTGAAGCCGCACGAGCCGGGGAAGCCGGGCGCGGGTTCGCGGTAGTGGCCGACGAAGTGCGCAACCTGGCACACCGCACCCAGGAGTCGGCGCAACAGGTGCAAAAGATGATCGAGGAGTTGCAGGTTGGCGCCCGGGATTCGGTCAGCACCATGAGCGAAAGCCAGCGTCACAGCCAGGACAGCGTGGAAATCGCCAACCTCGCGGGGGAACGCCTGAACAGCGTGACCCTGCGCATCGGCGAAATTGACGGCATGAACCAGTCGGTCGCCACCGCCACCGAGGAACAGACCTCCGTGGTGGAGTCGATCAACATGGACATTACCGAGATCAACACCCTCAATCAGGAAGGCGTGGAAAACCTGCATTCGACATTGCGGGCCTGTTCCGACCTGGAACAGCAGGCGGCACGCTTGAAACAATTGGTGGGCAGCTTCCGGATCTGATCCAGCAGGCTCAGTTGCTGCCTTGCGCAGCGGCTGACGCCTTTTCTTCCAGCGAATCAGATGTGTCCTGCAACTGTTCCCACAACTCGGCGGCGCCTGGAAATTCGGTGCCGTCCTCACTGCTCAGGTCATCCGGGTCATACCGGCTCAAACAACCTTCCCCCAGTGTCGCGGGGGCTTTGGAAGTGGCCTTATCCAGTGGATCGCTCATTCTCCAATCCTCACCTGTCACCCAAGAAAAAGGGCCTGCAGCGATTTAACGCCCAGGCCCTTTATTCTTCAATCAAAACAGGTCAATCAGAAGACGACGGTCTTGTTGCCGTGCACCAGCACGCGGTCTTCCAAGTGGTAACGCAGGCCACGAGCCAGCACCATCTTCTCGACGTCGCGGCCAAAACGGACCATATCTTCGATGCTGTCGCTATGGCTGACACGTACTACGTCCTGCTCGATGATCGGACCGGCGTCCAACTCTTCGGTGACGTAGTGGCACGTAGCGCCGATCAACTTAACGCCACGCAACGACGCCTGGTGATACGGCTTGGCACCCACAAACGACGGCAGGAAGCTGTGGTGAATGTTGATCACCTTCCCGGCGTACTCACGGCACAAATCCGGCGGCAGGATCTGCATGTAACGCGCCAGCACCACGACGTCTGCATCGTGCTGTTTGACCAGGCGTGAAACTTCGGCGAACGCCGGCTCCTTATCCTGCGGGTTGACCGGGACGTGGTAATACGGGATGCCATGCCACTCGACCATGCTGCGCAGGTCGTCATGGTTGGAAATCACGCAGGAGATCTCGCAGTCCAGTTCGTCGCTGTGCCAGCGGTGCAGCAAGTCGGCCAGGCAGTGGGACTCACGGCTGGCCATCAGGACCACGCGTTTTTTCTGTTCCGTGTCAGTGATGCGCCAGGTCATCGAGAACTCTTCAGCGATCGGCGCAAATGCCTCGCGAAATGCCTCCAGGCCAAAGGGCAGCGTATCGGCACGAATTTCGTGACGCATGAAAAACCAACCGCTGAGATTGTCCGAGTGATGGCTCGCTTCGGTGATCCAGCCGTTGTGGGAAGCCAGAAAGTTACTGACCTTGGCAACGATGCCAACCCGGTCCGGGCAAGCAATCACCAGCCGAAAAGTGCGCATTAGGGGGAAACTCCAGAACTTCGCAAAGGCCGCCATTCTAGCGATTGCGCAGAAAAACTGCAGTATTCCTCAACGCTTATTCTGACCGCCCGCGTCAGCCCTGCCCCTTAATAGCGTAAGGTTTTACCCACTATATGTGTGCAAACGCGTGGACTCCGGCAGTAAGCCAAGACTTAACGAGAGCATCTTTAGGTCTTAACCCTTACTATTTAACTCAACCCCACGCTTTCGCCACAAACAATCAAAGTAAATTACATAAATGCGGTCTTAAATGTTTACTTGGGCAAACCGTCTGACTATTATTGGGCCACTATCCCCTTTCACCCAGCGCCCTAAATAAGGTAGTCCCCATGTCCCTGATCAACGAATACCGCGCCACCGAAGAAGCGATCAAAGAGCTGCAAGCCCGGTTGAAGAACCTGTCCCAAGACGACAAACTGCAAACCGAGCTGGAATTCGAAGGCAAATTGCGCACCCTGATGGGCGAGTACTCCAAATCCCTGCGTGACATCATTGCGCTGCTGGATCCAGAGTCGAAAGTTAAGGCTCCACGTGGTGCCGTAAAAACTACCGGCACCAAGCGTGCGCGCAAGGTTAAACAATACAAAAACCCGCACAACGGCGAAGTGATTGAAACCAAAGGTGGCAACCACAAAACGCTGAAAGAGTGGAAAGCCAAGTGGGGCGGCGACGTAGTTGAAGGTTGGGCTACCCTGCTGGGCTAAGCCACGCAAGGACGCTGCGTGATACGCAACGCTATAAAAGACGCCAGCTAGCTGGCGTTTTTTATTGCCCGTATTTTACCCGGGCGCCGTTTACAGGCTCATCCGGCTCGCTAAAGAATCAGCATATTCCTGCCACTCATCGAGCACCTTCAGCTGAAACGGTGTAGCACTAACAGCCAAATCAAGACGCGCTTGTTTAAACGCCTCAAGGGTATTGGGCGCCCCCCATTGCGGGTCTGACAAACGTTGCTGACAGAAAACTCTCCAGCGTTGTTGCTCCTCACTATTCAGGGTCTCAGGGAAGTTACGGGCGCGATAGCGAAATAATAATTCAGGCAAACGTTCATCATCGAAAGGCCATTGCTGCCGTGCTAGTTGCTCAGGCTCAGCGACTCGCACTTGTTCGCATAAACGTCGATCACGATCACCGATAAAACCATCGTATAGCTGCTGCTCCGGATCGGCGCTCGATGCAAAATCTTCCTCGGCATAAATCGCCGCTAATTTATCGCGCCATAGTTCTTGTGCGTCGCTAAGCCGCAGGGCGCGAGCAGCGTACTCATCCATATCCAGTTGCAGGCGCTCGCGGTCTTGCGCCCGAAGTACACTTAACGGTGCAACCACCGGGCAACGATTGATGTGCAGCAGCTTGAGCGGTACCGGCAATTCACCTTCGGCCAGATCGTCACGGCGGGTATACAAGCGCTGACGCAAGGTATCGGCGTCCTCGTCCAGCAGCCCCTGTGGATCGAGCCCCAGGTCGCTGACGATCAATGCATTGCGATTGCGCGGATGCCACGCCAGCGGCAATACCACACCCAGGTAATGATGTTCGGCAGAAAAACGGCCGGAGATATGCACCATCGGTTGCAACAACCGCACCTGGTCCATGACCCGTTGTTTGCTGCGTAGCTGAAAAAGCCAGTCATAGAGCTTGGGTTGCTTCTCGCGGATCAACCGGGCCAACGCGATGGTGGCGCGCACGTCGGACAGTGCGTCGTGGGCCTGGCCGTGATCGATGCCATTGGCGGCCGTCAAACGCTCCAGCTTGAGGGTGACGCGCCCGTCCTGCTGCGGCCAGACGATCCCGTCCGGGCGCAGGGCGTAAGCGGTGCGTACCACGTCGATCAGGTCCCAGCGGCTGTTACCGCCTTGCCACTCACGGGCGTAAGGGTCAAAAAAGTTGCGATACAAACTGTAGCGCGTCATCTCATCGTCAAAACGCAAGGTGTTGTAGCCGGCGCCACACGTGCCTGGCGCCGCCAGTTCGGCGTGCACCCGAGTCATGAAGTCGGCTTCGGCCAAGCCTTTTTCCGCCAGCACGCCAGGGGTGATGCCAGTAATCGCGCACGCTGCCGGATGGGGCAGGATATCGTCGCTGGGCTGGCAGTAGAGATTGACCGGCGGCCCGACCTCGTTAAGCTCAAGGTCGGTGCGAATGCCGGCTACCTGCAGCGGGCGGTCGGTACGCGGATTGATGCCGGTGGTTTCATAGTCGTACCAGAAAATGGTGGTCACGGGCTATTCCTGTGCTGATGACCGGCAAAGTCTAGGCGCTTGAAGGCATCGGGGGCCAGCGTTGTGTTTACTGTACAAACATTCAGTAAATCGTTGAGTGGTTGCTTCCAGCGTCGACACTGCTAGCATCCGTCTTTCCAACCCCGCCGCTGCCGCCCAGGCGCCAGCACTGCACTGCCAAGGACCGCGATGCCACCTGCGCCACTGGATACCCGCCACCAGATCGAGACCCCGGAGGGCATTGACCTGCCCCTGCGCCCGGCCGGCCTGATGGTCCGCTCGCTGGCCTTTGCCTTCGACCTGGGGTTGCGTGGCCTGCTTCTCGGCATTCTGTTCATGGCCCTCGCCTTTCTCGGCAACCTGGGCATTGGCCTGGGCTCGCTGTTGCTGTTCCTCGTCAGCTGGTGGTACATGGTGCTGTTCGAAGTGCTCAACCAGGGCTGCTCGCCCGGCAAGCAAATCATGGGCCTGCGGGTGGTACAGGACGACGGCACGCCCATCGGCTGGTCCGCCTCGCTGATCCGCAACCTGCTGCGTTTTGTCGACATGCTGCCGTTTGGCTACTTCCTCGGCGCCATCAGTTGCCTGCAACACCCTAACTTCAAGCGCCTGGGTGACCTGGCGGCCGGGACCCTGGTGATTTACCGCGAACAACCACTTTCCCGTCCACAAGTGCCGCAAGCTGCTGCGCTTCGCCTGCCGTTCGCCCTTGAGCTGAACGAGCAACGGGCGATACTCAGCTTCGCCGAACGCCAGGCCGAACTGTCCACCGAACGGGTCAACGAACTGGCCGCAATCCTGGCCATGCCCTTGCAGGTCTCCCCTGCCCGCGCCGTCACAGAACTCAACGGCGTGGCCCGCGGTTTGTTGGGGCCCGCATGAAACAGAGTCTTTTCGAAAGCCGTCATCAGCCGCAATGGCAGGCCTTTGCCGCGCAACTGGCACAGCTGGAAAAAGGTAAAACCAAGGGCACTGACTTCGCCAACTTCCCCCATCAATACCGGCAGTTGTGCCAGCACCTGGCCCTGGCCCAAGAGCGCGGCTACAGCAGTTATCTGGTTGACCCGCTGCAACAGCTTGCCTTGCGCGGCCATCAACAGCTGTATCGCCATCGCAGCCAGCTCGGCGCAAACGTACTGGGTTTCCTGTTGGCCGACTTCCCCAGGCTGGTTCGCGCCCAATGGCCATTCGTGCTGGCCGCCAGCCTGCTGTTCTTTGGCAGCCTGATCGGCATCGCCTTGCTGGTGTACCTGTTTCCGGACCTGATCTACAGCATCGTCAGCCCCCAGCAAGTGGCCGAGATGCAGGGCATGTACGATCCCGACGCCAGCCGCCTGGGCCGGGCAGCCGAACGCGCGTCCAGCGAAGACTGGATGATGTTTGGCTACTACGTCATGCACAACATCGGCATCGCCTTCCAGACCTTTGCCGCCGGGCTGTTGTTTGGCCTGGGCAGCGTGTTCTTCCTGTTTTTCAATGGCCTGATCATTGGTGCCGTCGCCGGGCACCTGACACAAATCGGCTACGGTCAGACCTTCTGGTCATTTGTGATTGGCCATGGCGCCTTCGAACTGAGCGCCATTGCCCTGGCTGGCGCAGCAGGCCTGCAACTGGGCTGGGCATTGATTGCACCGGGGCAACTGACAAGAAGCGAATCCCTGAGACTGGCCGCGCGTAAAAGTGTGCAAATGATTTGTGGGGTGATGGTGTTCCTGCTGATCGCCGCGTTTATCGAAGCGTATTGGTCTTCCACCACCGCCGTGGCGCCGTGGATCAAGTACCTGGCGGGCGCGGCCCTGTGGTTGCTGATGGCGGCCTATCTGCTGTTTGCCGGACGCAATCGCCATGCGCCTGAGTGATGCCAGCGTCGTGATCCGTCCGCGTACCTCCTGGGAAGCCATGGACCTGGGCATCCTGCTGGCCCGCGAACATCGGCTGTTGCTGATGGGCAGTTGGGCCATCGTGACCTTGCCGGTCTTCGCCCTGCTCAGCGCACTGCTGTGGAATCATCCCACCACCGCGCTGTTGTTGTTCTGGTGGCTGAAACCGGCATTCGACCGGCTGCCACTGTATATCCTGTCCAAGGCCCTGTTTGGCGAAACACCCAGCCTCAAGCAGGCCCTGCGCCAATGGCCGAGCCTGCTCAAGGGCCAACTGCTGGCCAGCCTGACGTGGCGGCGCTTCAGCCTGAGCCGCAGCTTCGTGATGCCGGTGGTCCAGCTCGAGGGCCTGCAAGGCCCGGCACGCCAACACCGTCTCGGGGTACTGCAACAACGCAACGCTGGCGCTGCCCGGTGGCTGACCCTGATCGGGGTGCACCTGGAAATCGCCCTGTGGTTCGGGTTGATGGCCGTGTTCTATTTCTTCCTGCCGCAACAGGTCGAACGGGATTGGGATTGGCAACAGCTGGTACTCACCGCCGGGAACGAATGGCGCTGGCTGGAACACCTGACCAACGCCTTCTACGCCTTGATCCTGGTGTTCTGGGAGCCTATCTACGTCGCCTGTGGTTTCAGCCTGTACCTGAACCGCCGCACCGTACTGGAAGCCTGGGACCTGGAACTGGTATTCCGTCGACTGCGCCAGCGCCTGAGTGGTGTGGCACCGGTCCTGCTGCTGGTAATCGGGCTGATGCTGGTCCCGACGGCGCCACCGGTATGGGCGGATGAGCCGGTTCCCCAAAAGCACCTGAGTACGCAATCGGCCAATCAGTCGATCAAGGCGCTGCTGGGACAGCCACCGTTCAAAAACCCGGAGACCGTCACCCGTTATCGCTTCGGCGAGGATAAAGCCACAGACAAAAACAAAGCGGCAGGTGACGCCAAGCTGCCGGCCTGGCTGGAAGCATTCCTGAAAAACCTCAACAGCGATTCGTTCAAGCACATCGCGAAAGGGCTTGAGGTACTGCTCTGGGGATTGCTGGTGGGTGTGCTGGCCCTGGTGATCTGGCGTTATCGCGACTGGCTGCATGCGTTTGTCAGCCGACGCAGACCGCACAAGCCCAAGGCTGCCAACCCCGTTCCCCCACAGTTGTTCGGCCTCGAACTGGGGGCCGACACGCTGCCGGAAGACATCGCCGGCACCGCCGAACAGCTCTGGGCAACCCAGCCTCGGGAAGCTCTCGGTTTGCTTTACCGTGGCTTGCTTAGCCGCCTGCTGCACGACTTCAACCTGCCGCTGAAAAGCGCCGACACCGAAGGCCAGGTCCTGGAACACATCCGCCAACTGCAACAACCGCAGTTGCTGGCATTCAGTGATGAACTGACCCGCTACTGGCAAAACCTTGCCTATGGCCACCGCCTGCCTCCTGCCCTCGCACAACAACAGCTCTGCAACAGCTGGCGAGCCCTGTTCGGCTCGGGAGCGGCGCAATGAACCGGCCATTGCTGTGGGTGGGGCTGCTTGTGACATGTCTGTTGGCCGCAGGCGGCTTATATGCCTGGCACAAGGCGATTCCATACCAGGAGGTGGTCGATCGCGGCCCTTCGCCTGAAGCCCTCGCCAACCCCTACCTTGCGGCGGAACATTTTCTGCGCCAGCAAGGCCTGGTGGTGGAACAGACCAACAGCCTGGAGCGGCTGGCCAGCCTTTCGCCCGAAGGCAACAGCCTGTTATTGCTGGGCGAGCGCAGCAACATGAGCCCGCCCCAGGTTGATCAACTGCTGCAATGGACCAGAGATGGCGGCCACCTGCTGCTGGTGGCCGAGGCACTGTGGGACGAGGACACCGGCAAAAGCGGTGACCTGCTGCTGGACCGCGTGCAGGTACATCAATCCTTCAGTGAAGCGTTCGACGCACCAGCCCCTGCGCGTAAAAAGAAAGCGCCGGACCTGACCAAACTCTATGTGGACAACGAAACGGCGCCGGCCTATTTCAGCTTCGACACTGACTTCAACCTCACCGACCCCAGGCACCTGGCGCAATTCTCGGCCAACAGTGCCAAGTCGACCCACCTGATGCAGATCAACCTCGGGCAAGGCCGTGTGACAGTGGTTACCGACAGCGACCTGTGGAAAAGCCCGGCCATCGGCCAACACGATAATGCCTGGCTGCTCTGGTACCTGAGCCAAGGCACTCAGGTCACGCTGCTGTTTAACACTGATGCCGAGGACCTGTTCAGCCTGCTGCTGCGCTACTTCCCCCAGGCCCTGGTGGCACTTGCTGCACTGATCGCCCTGGGGCTATGGCACGCCAGCGTCCGCCACGGCCCGACCCGGCAACCGGCCCCCAAGGCCCGCCGGCAATTGCAGGAACACTTGAAAGCCAGCGCCGACTTCCTGCTACGCCGCGGCGGGCAAAACGCTCTGCTGCAAGCCTTGCAGCACGACATCCAGCGCACAGCCCGGCGCCGTCATCCCGGTTTCGAACACCTCGACACCGCCGAACAATCACGGGTCCTTGAACGTCTGTCCCGCCAACCCACCCTCGTCATCAGCCAGGCCCTCGGCCCACTCCCGGCGAAACGGCTCTCCAGCGCCGACTTCAGCCGCCAGGTGGCGAACCTGCAAACCCTCAGGAATGCCCTATGAGCGAATTACCTCCCGCTGACCCGATTCAACGCGCCAGCCAACTGGCCCAGGCGTTGCGCGTCGAACTGCGCAAGGCCGTCATCGGCCAGGACCAGGTGATCGATGACGTGCTCACGGCGTTGATCGCGGGTGGCCATGTCCTGCTTGAAGGTGTTCCCGGCCTGGGCAAAACCTTGCTGGTACGTGCCCTGGCGCGCTGTTTTGGCGGCGAGTTCGCGCGCATCCAGTTCACACCGGACCTGATGCCCAGCGACGTGACCGGCCACGCGGTGTACGACCTGCATACCGAGCAGTTCAAACTGCGCAAGGGGCCGCTGTTTACCAACCTACTGTTGGCCGACGAGATCAACCGTGCCCCGGCGAAAACCCAGGCAGCGTTGCTGGAAGCCATGCAGGAACGCCAGGTGACCCTCGAAGGCGAAGCGCTGCCCATCGGCCAGCCGTTCATGGTGCTGGCCACCCAGAACCCGATCGAGCAGGAAGGCACGTACCCGTTGCCCGAAGCCGAACTGGATCGGTTCATGCTCAAGGTGCGCATGGACTACCCCGAGGCGCAGCAGGAGCTGGAGATGGTGCGCGAAGTCACCCGCTCGTCCCGGGCCGACATGCTCGACGTACAGCCCTTGCGTACGGTACTGCACGCCGAAGACGTACTGCTGCTGCAACAGATCGCCAGCGAACTGGCGCTGGATGAGCAAGTACTCGACTACGCGGTGCGCCTGGCCCGCACCACCCGCAGTTGGCCGGGCCTGACCATCGGCGCAGGCCCCCGGGCCTCCATCGCCCTGGTGCGGGGTGCACGGGCCCGTGCCCTGCTGCGCGGTGGCGAATTCGTCACCCCGGACGACATAAAAGGGTGTGCCCTCGCCGTGTTGCGCCATCGGGTGCGCATTGCCCCGGAGCTGGATATCGACGGGCTGGAAGTCGACCAGGTGCTCAGGCAACTGCTGGACCAAGTCCCGGCGCCACGGCAATGACACGCCTATGAGACCGTCCCGCCTGCTATTGATCTGGCTCGGCGTGCTACTGGGCCTGAGCACCTTGCTCGGCGCACTGATGGCGTTGCGGATCAAGGTGCCAGACACCCTGCATTCGGTGACCTGGGGCTTGCTGCTGGCCCTGTTGCTGCTGGCCCTGCTGGACGCCAGTCGCTTGCGCCGCCGGCCGTCCCCACGCGTACGGCGGCAAATGCCCGGCAGCCTGGCACTGGGTCGCTGGGGAGAGGTGCGCGTGACGCTGGAACACACGTATCCCCAGCCGCTGGTGGTCCAGCTATTCGACCATGTGCCTGACGGCTTGTTGGTGGAAAACCTGCCCCAGTCCATTGAACTGCGACCCGGTGAACAGAGCCAATTGGGCTACCGGCTGCGACCGCTACGGCGCGGGCATTTCAGTTTCACCCGGTGTGAAATCCACCTTCCCAGCCCACTGGGGCTGTGGTCGGCACGACGCCTGATAGACGTCAGCGATGCCACCCGCGTCTACCCGGACTTCGCGCGCTTGTATGGCGCTCAGTTGCTGGCGGTGGACAACTGGCTCAACCAGCTCGGCGTACGCCAGCGGCAACGACGCGGGCTGGGCCTGGAGTTTCATCAACTGCGCGAATTTCGCGAGGGCGACAGCCTGCGCCAGATCGACTGGAAAGCCACTGCCCGGCAACGTACCCCCATTGCCCGGGAGTATCAGGATGAGCGTGATCAGCAAATCATGTTCATGCTCGATTGTGGCCGGCGCATGCGCAGCCAGGACGCTCAGCTTTCACACTTCGACCACGCCCTCAACGCCTGCCTGCTACTCAGCTATGTCGCCTTGCGCCAGGGCGATGCAGTGGGGCTCTGCACCTTTGCCTGCGACCGGCCTCGCTACCTGGCGCCGGTCAAGGGCAGCGGGCAGCTCAATCTGCTGCTGAACACGGTGTATGACCTGGACACGTCCCGGCGCACAGCCGACTACCAGGCGGCCGCCAGCCAGCTGCTGGCCCGGCAGAAACGGCGTTCACTGGTGATCGTGATCACCAATTTGCGGGATGAGGATGATGAAGAGCTGCTGGGCGCCGTCAAACGCATCAGCCGCCAGCATCGGGTACTGGTCGCCAGCCTGCGGGAAGAGGTCCTTGACCAGTTGCGCCAAGCCCCCGTGCAAACCCTGCCGGAAGCCCTGGCCTATTGCGGCACTGTCGACTATCTCAACACACGGGACGAACTCCGTGACCGCCTGGGCGCCCATGGCCTGTCTGTTCTGGACGCCCTGCCCTCGGAACTGGGAGCAGCCCTGGTGACCCGCTACCTGAGCTGGAAAAAAGCCGGTGTGTTATGAACCCCGGCCCACAGCCCCTAGGCAGAGGCCTGCAAGGGATCAAAGCTGAAATAATTCAACAGTGCGCTGATCACCTCGCCATATTCGGCAGGCGCCTGGGACACGCTGAACCCGGAATCATAATGCTGAGGGTTGATATCTTCATGGCACCACAGGCACGTAGCCGTGAGGTCGACGGCCTGTACCTCGCCCTCAGGCCCGGGGATCTTCAAGCGCAACTCAAAATCCACGTCGATCATCATGGGCAATTGGCTGATCAACATCAGCCCTTTCTCGGAAACATTCCCCAGGTAACCAATGGGCTTGTCCGTGAGGCGATTGAATACTTGAAGGAAGCAGGGTAATTGATGCCGCTCGATCCGTCGGTGAGTAAACATGATGAGGTCGCCATCCAATGGCCAGGGTTGTGGCCGCTCCAGTGATTCGGAACAGGCCGCAAAGGCCCGCTCTCCCCGGATATCGGTGCGACAACAGCAAATGCCTTGTCACCTACAGCTGCCAAATCCGGGCATGCAATCCGTTTGAATAGAAACCTATACAAACCGATACTCAAAGATTAGCCCAAGACTGGCAACGAGCCAGCTATCCCATGACAAATATCCTCACAGTGACGCCGGGCGGGGCTGGGCGCTCGCGCCGGGGTAATGCCCCAGTTGTTGCAACGTATCCAAACGGGCACGCGCGCGGAATGCGTACTCGCTCGCCGGGTACTGGCTGATGATGAATTGATAGGTTTGCGCTGCATCGACAAACAGTTTCTCGCGCTCCAGGCACTGCCCGCGCAACATCGAGACTTCCGGTTGCACGTAGCGCCGGGAACGACTTTCACGGTCGACCTGGGACAACTCAAGGGTGACCCGCTGGCAATCGCCGACGCCGTAAGCGCGGTAGGCATTGTTCAAATGATGGTCCATGGACCAACGGGTGCAGCCGACAACACTGACGGCCAGGGCAGCAATGATCACGATTCGCATGGGGGTTCTCCTGTCTTGTGCAGTGTATCGACCCTTCATCGAAAATCTTCAAGGTTGTTCATCTGTTCATGCAGAGTGAAAACAAGCGAATCATCGATAAGTAGTGCAAACGAACAATGACTACAACCAAAGAGCATAGTAGCCTTCCTCAGCGCTTGAACTCAGGAGTCTGTGCATGTCCGTCCGTCGTACCAAAATCGTCGCCACCCTTGGCCCGGCCAGTAACTCGCCGGAAGTCCTCGAACAGCTGATTCTGGCTGGCCTGGACGTTGCCCGTCTGAACTTCTCCCACGGCACCCCGGACGAGCACAAAGCTCGCGCCAAACTGGTGCGTGACCTGGCCGCCAAGCATGGCCGCTTCGTTGCATTGCTGGGTGACCTGCAAGGCCCGAAAATCCGTATCGCCAAATTCGCCAACAAGCGGATCGAGCTGAAGATCGGTGACAAGTTCACCTTCTCCACCAGCCATCCCCTGACCGATGGCAACCAGCAAGTCGTGGGTATCGACTACCCGGACCTGGTGAAAGACTGCGGCGTCGGCGACGAACTGCTGCTGGACGACGGTCGCGTGGTCATGCGCGTCGACACCGCGACACCTACTGAACTGAACTGCACCGTGATCATCGGCGGCCCGCTGTCGGATCACAAAGGCATCAACCGTCGCGGCGGTGGCCTTACCGCGCCAGCCCTGACTGAAAAAGACAAGGCCGACATCAAGCTCGCCGCCGAAATGGAAGTGGACTACCTCGCGGTATCCTTCCCGCGCGACGCTGCCGACATGGAATACGCCCGTAAACTGCGCGACGAAGCCGGCGGTACTGCCTGGCTGGTGGCGAAGATCGAGCGTGCCGAAGCCGTGGCCGATGACGAAACCCTCGACGGCCTGATCAAGGCATCCGACGCCGTGATGGTTGCCCGTGGTGACCTGGGCGTGGAAATCGGCGACGCCGAGCTGATCGGTATCCAGAAGAAAATCATCCTGCACGCACGTCGCCACAACAAAGCGGTGATCGTGGCGACCCAGATGATGGAGTCGATGATCCAGAACCCGATGCCGACCCGCGCCGAAGTGTCCGACGTGGCCAACGCCGTGCTCGACTACACCGACGCCGTCATGCTCTCGGCCGAAAGTGCTGCCGGTCCATACCCGCTGGAAGCCGTACAGGCCATGGCACGCATCTGCGTCGGCGCTGAAAAGCACCCGACCAGCAAGACCTCCAGCCACCGCATCGGCAAGGTCTTCGAAAGCTGCGACCAGAGCATCGCCCTGGCCGCCATGTACACCGCCAACCACTTCCCGGGCGTGAAAGCGATCATCGCCTTGACCGAAAGTGGCTACACGCCGTTGATCATGTCGCGCATCCGTTCCTCGATCCCGATCTACGCGTTCTCCCCGCACCGCGAAACCCAGGCCCGCGCGGCCATGTTCCGTGGTGTCTACACCGTACCGTTCGACCCGGCATCGCTGCCGCCTGAGCAAGTCAGCCAGGCCGCGATCGACGAGTTGCTCAAGCGCGGCGTTGTGGAGAAAGGCGACTGGGTCATCCTGACCAAGGGCGACAGCTACCACACCATCGGCGGCACCAACGGCATGAAGATCCTGCACGTTGGCGACCCAATGGTCTGAGTGACACGCTGAAAAACAAAAGCCCCGCCATGTGAATGGCGGGGCTTTTTGTATTGCAGATGGGCTTTTGTACTGGCTTCACTGGCCTCTTCGCGAGCAAGCCCGCTCCCACATTCGACTGCGTTTTTTCAGGATGTACGCGGTTAAATGTGGGAGCGGGCTTGCTCGCGAAGACGTCCGACCAGCCAACGCTCATTCATCACCGAGTGATAAAAGCCGACAACGCCGCAATCGCCTCCGGCGACTTCAACCGCTGGGTAAACAGCGCGCCCTCCTCCTCGATCACCCTGCGCAACTGCTCGCGATCGACGCTTTTCATCAAGTGCTTGCTGACCTGCACCGCGCCCGGCGCCAGGGTTTCAAACCGCGCGGCGACTTCCCGCGCCTTGGCCAAGGCTGATTCCCCGCTGTCCAGTGCCTCGGTGGCAATGCCCCAAGCGGCAGCCTGCTCGCCGGTAAAGCCTTCACCCAGCAGCAACAGCTCCGCCGCTTTGGCGTGCCCCAACAAACGCGGCAGGATCAAGCTGGAACCGAACTCCGGGCACAGCCCCAGGTTGACGAACGGCATGCGCAACCGCGCGTCCCGGCTGACATACACCAGGTCACAATGCAGCAGCAACGTCGTACCAATTCCCACCGCCACGCCCGCCACTGCCGCAATCACCGGCTTGCGGCAATTGAGCAAACTGCGCATGAAGTGAAACACCGGGCTGTCGAGATCCGCCGGCGGCTGTTCAAGGAAGTCACCAATATCATTACCGGCGGTGAAGCACACGCTGCTGCCCTGGATCAGTACGGCATTGACGCCGGTATCGGCATCCGCCTGCTCCAGCGCCTCGGCCAGTTGGCTGTACATGGCGCGGGTCAGGGCGTTTTTCTTGTCCGGGCGATTGAGTTGCAGGATCAGCAACCCGCGTTCGCGTTGCTGCAGGATGGCATGGGTCATGGCAAATCTCGCGGCTGGAAAATTCAGCGCTCAACCACGGGGCAGGAACACATCAGCCAGCAGTTGATTGCGCGGCAGTCCGGCCAGGAACAGGCGCTTGGAAAAGGCCTCGACGCTGGCAGGGTGCCCGCAGAGTAAGGCCAGAGTTTGCCGGGAAACAAGCCGCAGTTGTGCCAAAGCCTCGGTTGCCTCAGCCGCTGTCCATCGCTCAACCGTCACGTTCGGGTGCGCCGCAGCCAGTTGTGCCAAAGGCTCGGCCAGATAATGGCCGCCTGCGTCATGGGCCAGGTGAATGACCCGGATGGCGCCCTGGTGATCCTGGCGCAAGGCCTCGCGCAACACGCCCCACAGCGGGCCAAGCCCGGTGCCCGAGGCCAGCAGCCAGAGCGGCCGGGATTGCCAGTCGGGGTCGTACTGCAACGCGCCGCCCCGCAGTTCGCCCAGGCGCAGGCGGTCACCGGCCCTGAATTGACGGGCGGCGTCACTGAATTCACCCGGCAGCCGGCAATCGATATGAAACTCGAGGAACGGGTCTTCCTGGGGCAAGCTGGCCAAGGAATACGGGCGCGCAACGCTGCCCGCCCACAGCACCAGATGTTGCCCCGCCCGGTAGCGCAAGCCGCGCTCGGGTTGCAGCCGCAGGCGCAGGACGCTCGGGTTCAACCAATCAACGCTCAGCACCGTCGCCGGCAACCCGTCACGCAGCGGGTCAAAGGTCTCGACCTGCACGTCAGCCGTGACCCGGCACTGGCAGGCCAGGCGCCAGCCGTCCTGGCGTTGTGCCGGGCTCAGGGCATCCGGCTGGTTGTCCTGGATATCACCCCGGCAACGCACCATACAGGCATGGCAGCTACCGGCACGGCAGCTGTAGGGCACGGCCACCCCCGCCTGGTTCAGGGCATCCAGCAGGTTGCTGCCGGTGGCTACCGACCAGTGGCGTTCGCCGACGTGAAGTTCAGGCATAAAACTCTTCAACTGTAGGAGCGAGCTTGCTCGCGAAGGTCGCTAACGATAACGCGGGGCGCCTGACGAAACCCATCAGATTCACGTTTTTCGCGAGCAAGCTCGCTCCTACGGTGAATCGGGCCTGGCATTCATGACCATAGTCGGGTGTATCGGCCACCGTGCCGGGTTATACTGCCGCGCCTTTTTAGCGTCGCGCCTGCACCACTTTGGCGTGCCTTGGAAAGGTGGTTTCAGCCGACCGATGCAACACTGAAGCCACCTTTATTGAATGTTCCCTTATAGAGGAGCGCGACTCATGACCGTGATCAAGCAAGACGACCTGATTCAGAGCGTTGCCGACGCCCTGCAATTCATTTCCTACTACCATCCCGTTGACTTCATCCAGGCGATGCACGAAGCCTACCTGCGCGAAGAGTCGCCAGCGGCCCGTGACTCCATGGCACAGATCCTGATCAACTCGCGCATGTGTGCCACCGGCCACCGCCCGATCTGCCAGGACACCGGCATCGTCACCGTATTCGTACGCGTCGGCATGGACGTGCGCTGGGATGGCGCCACCATGAGCCTCGACGACATGATCAACCAAGGCGTGCGCCAGGCCTACAACCTGCCGGAAAACGTCCTGCGGGCTTCGATCCTCGCCGACCCGGCCGGTGCGCGAAAGAACACCAAGGACAACACCCCTGCGGTGATCCACTACTCCATCGTCCCGGGTAACACCGTGGAAGTGGACGTGGCCGCCAAAGGCGGTGGTTCCGAGAACAAGTCGAAAATGGCCATGCTCAACCCGTCCGACTCCATCGTCGACTGGGTACTGAAGACCGTTCCGACCATGGGCGCCGGCTGGTGCCCACCGGGCATGCTCGGCATCGGCATCGGCGGCACCGCCGAGAAAGCTGCGGTGATGGCCAAGGAAGTGTTGATGGAATCCATCGACATCCACGAGCTGAAAAAGCGCGGCCCGTCCAACCGTATCGAAGAGATGCGCCTGGAGTTGTTCGAGAAGGTCAACCAACTGGGCATCGGCGCCCAGGGCCTGGGTGGCCTGACCACCGTGCTCGACGTAAAAATCATGGACTACCCGACCCACGCCGCCTCGCTGCCGGTGTGCATGATCCCCAACTGCGCCGCCACCCGTCACGCGCACTTCGTGCTCGACGGTTCGGGCCCGGCGTCGCTGGAAGCGCCACCGTTGGACGCCTACCCGGAAATCGTCTGGGAAGCCGGCCCGTCGGCCCGTCGCGTCAACCTCGACACCCTGACCCCGGAAGACGTGCAGAGCTGGAAGCCGGGCGAAACCGTGTTGCTCAACGGCAAGATGCTCACCGGTCGCGACGCCGCGCACAAGCGCATGGTCGAGATGCTGAACAAGGGTGAAACCCTGCCGGTGGACCTCAAGGGTCGCTTCATCTACTACGTGGGCCCGGTTGATCCGGTGCGCGAAGAAGTGGTGGGGCCTGCGGGTCCAACCACCGCCACGCGGATGGACAAGTTCACTCGCCAGATTCTCGAGCAAACCGGCCTGTTGGGCATGATCGGCAAATCCGAGCGCGGCCCGACCGCGATCGAAGCGATCAAGGACCACAAGGCGGTTTACCTGATGGCAGTGGGCGGCGCGGCTTACCTGGTGGCCCAGGCCATCAAGAAGTCCCGCGTGGTGGCATTCGCCGAGCTGGGCATGGAAGCGATCTACGAGTTCGACGTGAAAGACATGCCGGTCACCGTTGCCGTTGATAGCAAGGGCGAATCGGTACACATCACCGGTCCTGCCATCTGGCAGAAAAAGATCAGTGAAAGCCTGGCGGTAGAAGTGCAGTAAGCATTTCCCCGCAAGGATAAAGGCGACCTATAAGGTCGCCTTTTTTGTGCTGGACACCTCTCAATGTGGCGAGGGAGCTTGCTCCCGCTGGAGTGCCCAGCACTCCCATTTTTTTGGGGCCGCTACGCGCCCCAGCGGGAGCAAGCTCCCTCGCCACAACAGCCATGCGCCTCATGCTATGGTGCTCGCCCCCAATTGCACTGTTCATCTTCGTATGATCGCGATTCCCCGCCCGTTGCGTTTGACCTTCTACTCCCTGCTGATCATTGCCGGTGCGATGCTGGCTGCCGCCTTGGCCACCCGCCACGCCGAACGCCTGGCCCTGGTGGATGACGCCGCCCGCGCCAATCAGCAGCTCATGCTTTATGGCAACTCCCTGCACACCCTGATCGAACGCTACCGCGCCCTGCCCGCCGTGCTGGCCCTGGACTCGGAAATGATCAGCGCCTTGAAAGGCCCGCTGAACCCGGCCACCCAGGATTTGCTCAACCGCAAACTGGAGCGCATCAACGGCGCCGCCCAGTCTTCCACCCTGGAACTGATGGACCGCAACGGCCTGGCCGTGGCCGCCAGCAACTGGAACCTGCCCAGCAGTTACGTCGGGCACAACTACGCGTTTCGCCCCTACTTCAGCCAGACCCTGAGCCAGGGCACCGGGCGTTTCTATGCGGTGGGGGTGACCACCGGGATTCCGGGCTATTTCCTCTCCAGCGCGGTGGTGGGCGAGAACGAACAGTTCCTGGGTGCCATGGTGGTCAAGCTGGAATTCCCCGAACTGGAGCGCGAGTGGGCTCAAGGGAACGACCTGCTGCTGGTCAGCGATGCCCGGGGCATTGTGTTTATCGCCAACCAACCGGGCTGGCGCTACCGCGCGCTGCGCCCGTTGTCAGACAGCGACCACGCCGAACTCAAGGCCACTCGCCAATACGACAAGAAACAGCTGCTGCCACTGGACGCCGAAGCGGTGCAACGCTTTGACGACAACAGCCACCTGATGCGCGTCGACGGCCCCGACGGCAAGGCCAATTACATTTGGGAATCCCTGCCGCTGAAGGCCGAGGGCTGGACCCTGCATCTGCTACGCAAGCCACAGTTTGCCTTTGAGGACCAACGCAACGCCGGCCTCGCTGCGGCCGGTTCGTGGCTGGCGCTGGTGTTCCTGGTGCTGTTCCTGACCCAGCGCTGGCGCCTGGCCCGCCTGCGCCAGCGCAGCCGTGAAGAACTGGAACAACTGGTGGAAGAACGCACCCGCGCCCTGCGCACCGCCCAGGATGGCTTGGTGCAATCCGCCAAGCTGGCGGCATTGGGGCAGATGTCTGCCGCCCTCGCCCACGAAATCAACCAACCACTGACGGCCCAGCGCATGCAGCTGGCGACGCTGCGCCTGCTGCTGGACCACGGCCGGGTGGACGACGCCTACCAGGCCCTGGCCCCACTGGACGACATGCTCACCCGCATGGCCGCCCTCACCGGCCACCTCAAGACCTTCGCCCGCAAAAGCCCCAGCGGCCTGCGCGAACGCCTGGACCTGGCCTCGGTGGTGGATCAGTCCCTGCACTTGCTCGATGCCCGCCTGCGGGACGAAGCCATCGGCGCCGTGCTGGACCTGACCCGCCCGGCGTGGGTACGCGGTGACGCGATTCGCCTCGAACAGGTGCTGATCAACCTGCTGCGCAACGCCCTCGACGCCATGGCCGACAAACCCCGCAAACGCCTGGAAATCCGCCTGCACGCCGATCAGCAGCTGTGGAGCCTGACCGTCAGCGACAGCGGTGGCGGGATCGCCGAAGAACACCTCAACAACGTATTCGACCCATTCTTCACCACCAAACCCGTGGGCGACGGACTCGGCCTGGGGCTGGCCGTGTCGTACGCTATCGTCCACGAACTCGGCGGCCGCTTGAGCGCCGGCAATCAAGGTGACGGGGCGATCTTTACCCTGACCTTGCCCATCGCCCTGGAGACGCCAGAACTATGTTGAATGCGGTGATTGTGGTCGATGACGAAGCCAGCATCCGCACGGCCGTCGAGCAATGGCTGAGCCTGTCCGGCTTTGAGGTGCAATTGTTCAGCCGCGCCGAGGAATGCCTGGCGCAATTGCCCCGGGACTTTCCCGGGGTGATCCTGAGCGACGTGCGCATGCCCGGCCTCACGGGCCTGGAGTTGCTGGCCGAAGTGCAGCGGCGCGACGCCGACCTGCCGGTGATTTTGCTCACCGGCCACGGCGATGTGCCGATGGCCGTCGAAGCCATGCGCGATGGCGCCTACGACTTCCTCGAAAAACCCTTCAGCCCCGAAGCCCTGCTCAGCAGCCTGCGCCGGGCGCTGGACAAGCGTGGGCTGGTGCTGGAAAACCGCCGCCTGCACCAACAGGCTGATCACCGGGCCCAACTGGAGTCGAGCCTGTTGGGGGTATCCCGGGGTTTGCAGAACCTGCGCCGGCAAGTGCTGGATTTGGCAGGCCTGCCGGTCAACGTGCTGATTCGCGGCGAAACCGGCAGCGGCAAGGAACTGGTCGCCCGTTGCCTGCATGATTTCGGCCCCCGTGCGAAGAAACCATTTGTGGCGCTCAACTGCGCAGCGATTCCCGAGCAGCTGTTTGAAGCCGAGCTGTTCGGCCATGAAAGTGGTGCGTTTACCGGTGCCCAGGGCAAGCGCATCGGCAAGCTGGAATACGCCGACGGCGGCACGCTGTTTCTCGATGAAATTGAAAGCATGCCCTTGGCCCAACAGGTGAAATTGCTGCGGGTGTTGCAGGAGCAAAAACTGGAGCGGCTCGGCTCCAATCAAAGCATCAAGGTGGACTTGCGGATCATCGCCGCCACCAAACCCGACCTGCTGGACGAAGCCCGCGCCGGGCGTTTTCGCGAAGATTTGGCCTACCGCCTGACCGTCGCGCAACTGCGCCTGCCGCCGCTGCGTGAGCGCCGGGAAGACATTCCGCTGCTGTTCGAGCACTTCGCGCAAAGCGCCGCCGAACGCCTGGGCCGCAGCGTTGCACCCTTGAGTGGGCCGGCATTGGGCCGCCTGCTCAGCCATGACTGGCCGGGCAATGTGCGGGAACTGGCCAATGTCGCCGAACGCCAGGTACTGGGGCTGGGTGAACCTGAGCCGGAAGGCATCGAAGCCGGGCAATCGCTGGCGGCGCAGCAGGAAGCGTTTGAAGCCCATTGCCTGAAAGCGGCGCTGACCCGGCACAAAGGCGATATCAAGGCGGTGCTGGCCGAGCTGCAACTGCCCCGGCGTACCTTCAATGAAAAAATGCAGCGCCATGGCCTGGCGCGGGACACGTTCCTCTAAACCGGTTCTTGTATCGCCTGGTAGGGCGCCATCGCAGGCAAGCCAGCTCCCACCTTTGAATGTATTCACAAATCAAAAGGTGGGAGCTGGCTTGCCTGCGATGAGGCCCGCAGCCATAAGCGGATTTCCGCTCATCACCCTCCAATCATCAGCGACTTTCCGCTCAAAAAATTCTGCAAACCCTTCTAGACCGGGCCTTCACCTGTCTGGCACAGCTCCTGCTATAGCCCCGACCAGGCTGCGCTAGTGCGCGCTCCACAAAAACAATTAGATGAAGGATCCTTAAATGGATAACTCCAACTCCCTGCCTCTGGGGTCGGCGGCTGCGCCGGCAAAAGAACGCACCACCTCCAACCGGATCAAGTCGATCTTCAGCGGATCCGTCGGCAACATGGTCGAGTGGTACGACTGGTACGTCTACGCGGCCTTCTCGCTGTACTTCGCCAAGACCTTTTTCCCGAAAGGCGACACCACCGCCCAACTCTTGAACACCGCCGCGATCTTCGCCGTGGGCTTCCTGATGCGCCCGATCGGTGGCTGGTTGATGGGCCTGTACGCCGACAAGGTCGGTCGCAAAAAAGCCTTGATGGCTTCCGTATACCTGATGTGCTTCGGCTCGCTGCTGATTGCCCTGAGCCCGGGCTATGAAGCCATTGGTATCGGTGCGCCGATCCTGCTGGTCTTTGCCCGTTTGCTGCAAGGCCTGTCGGTCGGTGGCGAATACGGCACCTCCGCCACCTACCTCAGCGAGATGGCGACCAAGGAACGTCGGGGCTTCTACTCCAGCTTCCAGTACGTGACCCTGATCTCTGGCCAGCTCATCGCCCTGGCCGTACTGATCGTGCTGCAACAATTGCTGACCACCGAACAACTGTACGACTGGGGCTGGCGTATCCCGTTCGCTATCGGCGCCCTGTGCGCGGTAGTGGCCCTGTACCTGCGTCGCGGCATGGAAGAAACCGAGTCGTTCACCAAGAAAGAAAAGGCCAAGGAAAGCGCCATGCGCACCTTGATGCGCCACCCCAAGGAACTGATGACCGTGGTCGGCCTGACCATGGGCGGCACCCTGGCGTTCTACACCTACACCACCTACATGCAGAAATACCTGGTGAACACGGTCGGCATGAGCATCTCCGACTCCACCACCATTTCGGCGGCTACGCTGTTCCTGTTCATGTGCCTGCAACCCATCATCGGCGGTTTGTCGGACAAGGTTGGCCGTCGGCCGATCCTGATCGCCTTCGGCGTCCTCGGCACGCTGTTCACCGTGCCGATCCTCACCACCCTGCACACCATCCAGACCTGGTGGGGTGCGTTCTTCCTGATCATGGCAGCGCTGATCATCGTCAGCGGCTACACCTCGATCAACGCCGTAGTGAAGGCTGAGCTGTTCCCCACTGAAATCCGCGCCCTGGGCGTGGGCTTGCCCTACGCACTGACCGTGTCGATCTTCGGCGGCACCGCCGAATACATCGCGCTGTGGTTCAAGAGCATTGGCATGGAGACCGGCTACTACTGGTACGTCACCGCGTGTATCGCCGTGTCGCTGCTGGTGTACGTGACCATGAAGGACACCCGCAAGCATTCGCGGATCACCACGGACTAAGGGTTCGGCAGGTGTAAAAAAGGGGCCATGTCATTGACTGATATGGCCTCTTTTTCATTGGCCTCAGGACAGCTCGGTCACCGCCTGGCGCCCATAACGGCGCTGGGCATACGCCGCCCCGGCGATCATCACCACCAGCACCGCCGCCAAAACGGCCGACGAGCCGATGGTGCCAAAGTCCAGCCCGCCCTTTTCATGGGGTTTGGTCAGGAAGTCACCCAGGGTTGCACCGAACGGCCGGGTCAGCACAAACGCGACCCAGAACAGCAGCACCGACGAAATCCGCGTGAAGTATTTAAGCAACACCACCACCGCGATACTCGCGCCGATCAGCAAGGCGCCACCGGCAAACCCCAGCCCGGAATCATCCGCCAGGAAATCCCCCAGCGCCGTGCCCAGGGTGTTGGAAAACAGAATCGCCATCCAGTAGAACAGCTCACCGCGAAAGGTCTGGACCTTGTTCACGTTCAGCGAATCGCCGCTGATGCGCCACAGGGCAAAGATCGCCACCAGGATCGACACCAGAATCATCGAGCCCGTGGCATAACCCAGCCCCAGCGTGCGGTCCATAAAGTCGGACATGGTGGTGCCGGCAGTGCTGGTGGACAGGATCACAATCCAGTACAGCACCGGGTTATAGGTTTTCGACCAGAGTTGCGTCACCAGGGTGACCAGGAACACGCTGATCAGGATCATCGAGCTGATGGCGTAACCAACATTCAAGGTCATCGACAACAAGTCCCCGGCGGTTTCGCCCAGGGTCGTGGCGCAGATTTTCATGACCCAGAACGCCAGGGTGATCTGAGGAAGTTTGTTCATTGTGCAGAAGGCTCCAAAGGCTCAGTCGTTCAAACGGTCGACTTATTGGGGGTGTCGACCTGGCGCGCAGACTGAACCGGGAGCTGTGAAAAATAGGTGGGGGCTGTATGAAAATTCCATATGGATGATAGAAATCCGCAGCATAGGATTGCACTATGATGCCCTCCCCGAACCGCGCAGCAGGAACCCCGGCCATGTCCGACGATATCCATTTCTACGAACCCGCCAACGGCCACGGCCTGCCCCATGACCCGTTTAATGCGATTGTCGGCCCGCGTCCGATTGGCTGGATCTCGTCCCACGACAACCAGGGCCGCCTGAACCTGGCGCCCTACAGTTTCTTCAATGCCTTCAACTACATTCCGCCGATCATTGGGTTTTCCAGTGTCGGGCGCAAAGACAGCCTGAACAACATCGAACAGACCGGCGAATTCGTGTGGAACCTGGCCACCCGCCCGCTGGCCGAGCAGATGAACCAGAGTTGCGCGCCGGTCTCTCCCGAAGTCAACGAGTTTGAATTGGCCGGCTTGACGCCGGTGGCGTCGAAGGTAATCGCCGTGCCTCGTGTGGGTGAAAGTCCGGTGTCGTTCGAGTGCAAGGTGACGCAGATCATTCAACTGCAGCGCGCCGACCAGGAACGGGTGCCTAGCTGGTTGGTACTTGGTGAAGTGGTTGCGGTGCATATCGCCAAATGGCTGCTGAAAGACGGCGTGTACGACACCGCTGCCGCCGAGCCGATCCTGCGTGGAGGCGGCCCGGCGGATTATTTTCAGTTGGGGCCGGAAGCGCTGTTCAAAATGTACCGCCCAGGCGCCGCGCAACGCTGATTGGAACGCGATAAAAATGTGGGAGCGGGCTTGCTCGCGAATGCGGTGGATCAGTCGGCATATGCATTGACTGACACGCCCCCTTCGCGAGCAAGCCCGCTCCCACACAAGCCCGCTCCCCCATTTGGATCAGCGGCGTTTTTAGTTGGCGGAAGTTGCCCAAGAGAGCTGACCGTCTTCATCGACATCGACCAAGCGCTCCAGTTGCAGAGCTGCGGCATCGTCGGCGTCGGAGGCGGTCTTGAACTTCTGTCCATCGAGGATCTTGTGAAAGCGCGGTGCGCCCATGCCATCCAGCGCCTTCACGGCGATGGCGGCGCTATAGCCACCTTCATCTTCACGCACCAAGGCGGAAACGGCTTCGTGGTGGGCAAACTCTTTACGTGCCATGTTGCAGGTCCTGGCCAATGGGAAAGGCGGCCATTCTAAAGCACTAACCCGCCAGTTGCAGGTACTCGCCATAGGCGTTGACGGCGCTGGCGTCGGTAAAGGTCTGGAAGTCCATGCTGCGAACCACCATGTCATTCAACAACTCGGTGAAGACCATCAGCGCCGGCGAGCTGAAGTAGGCACTCATCGCCTGCTCGCTGCTCCAGAAGCCCGACACCAACCACACATCCGGGTCGGCCAGGGAGTGCTGCAACGAGAATTGCAGGCAACCCTGAGCCTGGCGGCCCGGTTCGATCAAACTGCTCAAGCGTGCACCCAGTTCGGTGCTGCACCCGGTACGGGCACGGATAAAGGCCATATGGCTCGCGGGAATGGGGGTGGACATGTTCGACTCTCCCGTTGAGAAGTGATGCTCGGCAAGCACTGTGAGGGCGTGTTGCCACAGGATCAAAGATACTGGCGCGGGTGTGTATGCAGTTAGTCGATTCCTGCCGGCTTATTGCACAATCCTGCGAGATGCGTAGACATAACAATCAGCCTGCGGGTTTTATTCCCGGCATGACGGCTGTATTTCGGGCAGATGACAGCCCGCTGCTTGCCTGATTCACGATTTATCGCAGGATCAGGCAAGGATTGTGCAGAATCGAAGTACCACTCTTTGCAAAGCCGCCGCTAAGCTGTGCCCATCGTCAAAGCACCCGAGGATGTCCCATGTCGTCGCCCGATCTTCGCTCCACACCCCTCGACGCCGATATGGAAAAGCAGCGCGCAGAACTCGCCGGCATCGTGCGCCGGCACACCTGGGAGGATGGCTCCTACGGCACCGCGATCACTTCGCTGTACCTCAACCGCCATAACACCCCGCGGGATTTCATGCCGGTACTGGTGGAACCTGCGCTGTGCATCCTCGCCCAGGGCCGCAAGGAGGTGCGCCTGGCGGATGAAGTCTTCGCCTACGACCCGCTCAATTACCTGGTGTTCTCGGTATCGATGCCGGTGGCCGGGCGCATCCTTGATGCGACGCCGGAAGACCCCAACCTGTCGATTCGGGTGAACATCGACCCGGCGCAAATCACCGCGCTGATCGCCGAAGCCGGCCCCATGGGCGTGCCCACGCGCCCGACCTCACGCGGGATGTATGTCGACCGCCTGGACAACCAGTTGCTCGACGCGGTGCTGCGCCTGACGCGCTTGCTGGACACGCCGAAAGACATCGCGATGCTGGCGCCGTTGATCAATCGCGAAATTCTCTATCGCCTGTTGCGTGGCCCGCAGGGTTATCGGCTGTATGAAATCGCCGTCGCCAACAGTCAGAGCCATCGGGTCAGCCAGGCGATCAGTTGGTTGAACGGCAACTACGAACAGCCCCTGCGCATTGATGACCTGGCCAAGGAAGTGAACCTCAGCGTCTCGACCTTGCACCACCGCTTCAAGGCAATGACTGCCATGAGCCCGCTGCAGTATCAGAAGCAGCTGCGCTTGCAGGAGGCTCGGCGCTTGATGATCGCCGAAGGCCTGGAAGCGTCGGCGGCGGGTTATCGGGTGGGTTATGAAAGCGCATCGCAGTTCAGCCGCGAATACAGCCGGCTGTTTGGCGCGCCACCGTTGCGGGATTTGGCCAGGTTGCGCCAGAGCCTTTAACGCAGCCCCTGCGGTGAGAAATTTTTTGTGGCGAGGGGGCTTGTCCCCCGTTGGACTGCGCAGCAGTCCTGAAATCTGCGACGGTGATCTGTCTGAAAGACTGCGGTGATCGTGATGGGGCCGCTACGCAGCCCAACGGGGGACAAGCCCCCTCGCCACAAAAGTAGCTTCGCGCAACTAGTCGAGGCTGCGGGGCAGCTGCAAGGTCACCCGCAATCCACCCTCGCGCAAATTCTGCAAACTCACTTCACCGCCATGGCTGTGGGCAATGTTGCGGGCGATGCCCAGCCCCAGCCCATAACCTTGCTGCTGCCCGGCCAGGCGGAAGTGGGGTTCAAAGACTTGCTCCAGGCGCTGTTCCGGCACGCCCGGGCCTTCGTCGTCGACGTGGAGAATGAACTCCGCACCATCGTCTTCGATATGCAAATGGGCGTTCTGCCCATACTTCAAGGCGTTGTCGATCAGGTTGCCGATGCAGCGCTTGAGCGCCAGCGGCTTGCCCGGATAGGTGGTGAGCGCCCGACCATGCTGGGTCACACGGCCATTGCCGTTGGGCGCCAGGTACGGCTCCACCAGGCAATCAAGCACATGGTTGAGGTCCACCGGCTCGATGTTCTCGTGGATATCGGTGTCTTTCACACACTGCAGCGCCCCCTTGACCAGCAACTCCAGCTCATCCAGGTCGCGGCCGAATTTGAGTTGCAGGTTTTCGTCTTCGAGCAACTCCACCCGTAACCGCAGGCGTGTGATGGGGGTGCGCAAGTCGTGGGAAATCGCGCTGAACAGCTGGCTGCGCTCGGTGAGGTAACGGCTGATGCGTTCGCGCATCGCGTTGAACGCACGCCCCACTTCCACCACTTCACTGCCACCGCCTTCGGCCACCGGCTCCACGTCGGCGCCCAGGGACATGTCTCGCGCGGCCCGTGCCAGGCGCTTGAGCGGACGGCTTTGCCAGTGCACCAGCAGGCCGATAAACAACAACAGGAAGCCACTGGTCAGCACGATAAACCACACCTGCTGGGAGGGCAGGCCTTGTTCTTCAAGGCTGGTGTAGGGCTCGGGCAACAAGGAGGCGATGTACAGCCATTCCCCTTGGGCCAGCTGGATCTGGGTCACCAACACCGGCGGATTCACGGGTTCCAGGGTCAGTGCGTAATGCGCCCAGGAGCGCGGTAACTCATCGAGTTTCAAACCGGCGTTGAAGATGCGCAGGTCTTCGGCGCTGACGAATTCCACTGACACATGCACGTCACTGCCCAGGGTCTGGCGCAACACTTCTTCGACGGCGCCGAGCACCGCCTGCTTGCGTGGGGTTTGCGGCAACACGGCCATGCCCAAGGGTTTGTCGTTGAGGGTCACGACAAACCGCGTACCGCCCATGCTGCGCAACTGGTCGAGTACCAAAGGCCGAAAAGCCACCGGCAAGGAACGGAAATAACTGACGCTGGCGGTCATCGAGTGCGCCAGGCTGCGGGCAGCCGTCACCAGGCCTTCGAGCTGGGTAGCCCGAAGTTGCGACACCCAGATCACACTGGACAACGCCTGGGCAAACAGCACCGCCAACAGGGTCAGCAGTAACATCCGCCCCAGCAGCGAACGGGGTACCGGAATCCGCCGGCGCAGTTCACGCAGGCGCTCAGTGGGCATTGCCGGCAACCACGCTGGCTGCCAATTGATAGCCACTGCCGCGCACAGTGCGGATCAGCCGGGGTGGTTTTTCGGTGTCGCGCAGGCGTTGGCGCAAGCGGCTGACCGCCATGTCGACGATCCGGTCCAACGGCATCAGGTCGCGGCCACGGGTGGCGTTGCCGATGGTGTCGCGGTCGAGGATTTGCTGGGGATGGTCGAGAAACAGTTTCAACAGCGCGAAGTCGGCGCCGGACAGGATCACTTCCTCACCGTCGACGTGAAACAGCCGGTGGCTGACCATGTCCAGGCGCCACTCGCCAAACACCAGCACCTCGCCACCGCTGCGTTCCTGGCCAAACTGGGCGCGACGCAACAAGGCCTTGACCCGCGCCTGCAACTCACGGGGGCTGAAGGGTTTGCCGATGTAGTCGTCGGCGCCCAGTTCCAGGCCGATCACGCGGTCGGCTTCGTCGGAACTGGCGGTGAGCATGATGATCGGTACCTGGGCCTGGCGCGGGTGCTGGCGGATCCAGCGGCAGAGGCTGAAACCGTCTTCATCCGGCAGCATCACATCAAGGATCACCAGGTCGCACGGCGCTTCGTTCATCGCCTGGCGAAACCCCGCGCCATCCGGCACGCCACGCACCTGGAAACCGGCGCGGCTGAGGTAGGTTTGCAGCAACTCGCGGATTTCCTGGTCGTCGTCGACCAGGAGAATGGATTTACTGATTACGCTCACGGGGTCGTCCTTGTTGTTAGGGATGGGACGGGCTTAATAATTCGTTGTTCTGGAGGGCCTCATCGCAGAAGCCAGCTCCCACATTTGGAATGCATTCCCCTGTGGGAGCTGGCTTGCCTGCGATGGCGCCATCACTGCCTACGCAAATGCCTGCTCCAGCGCTACACCTGCCCCGGTCAAACCGGAATACGGTGCCGTCACCAGCCACACCGGAATGCCTTTGAAGTAGTCGCTCATACAGCCCTTGTCGCCGAAACTCCTGGCAAAACCACTCTTGATAAAGAAATCGGCAAAGCGCGGAATCACGCCACCGACGATGTACACACCACCACGACCGCCGGTGGTCAGCACGTTGTTACCGGCGACGCGGCCCAGCCAGATACTGAACTGGTCCAGCACTTCCAGGGCAATCGGATCGCCCGCCAGACCAGCGGCAGTGATGGCCTCGGGGGTGTCCAGTACCGCCTCATGGCCGTCCACCGCGCAGATCGCCCGGTACAACCTCGGCAAACCGCCACCGCTCAAGGCGGTTTCAGCGCTGACATGGCCGATCTCAGTGTAGATGTGCTGCCACAACTGGGCTTCCCGCGGGCTGCTCACCGGCAGGTCGACATGGCCGCCCTCACCCGGCAAGGCCGCCCAACGGCCATGGCCGAGGTCGAGCAAGGTGCCCACACCCAGGCCAGTGCCCGGGCCGATCACCACCGCCGGGCGCAACGGCTCCGGCGTGCCTTCGCACACCACGCGGAATTCGTCGGGCTGCAGGCGGGTCATGCCCAGGGCCATGGCCGAGAAATCATTCACCAGCAGCAGCTCGTCCACCTGCAGGGTCTTGCAAAAAGCAGTCTTGCTCAGGCGCCAGTGGTTGTTGGTGAATTTAAATTCATCTCCACTCACCGGCCCGGCGACCGACAGGCACACCGCGCCAATCGAGCCGATGGCCAGGCCTTCTTCCTTGAGATAGGCCTGGATCGCCTCTTCGGGGCTGGCATGATCCGCCGTCGCATGGACGCGGATCGAATGCAGCGCCTGATCCCGCCACAACGCAAAACGGGCGTTGGTACCCCCAATATCACCGACCAGCGCAAGCTTCACTTAAGTGTCTCCAGGGCAGAGGTAAAGGCGCTGGCGCCCTGCTCTGCGGAGCTTGCGGCCAGACGCATAAACGCAAACAGCTCGCGACCGGCCCCCACGTTATTGCCCAGAAGGCCCGTGGCAGGCGTGCGCGCTGCAAATTCTTCGGCGTCCACCTTAAGCTCCAAGGTGCCTTTGACGCCATCCACGCGAATGATATCGCCATCGCGCACCCGTGCCAGTGCCCCGCCGCTCTGGGCTTCAGGGTTGACATGAATCGCGGCGGGAATCTTACCTGACGCGCCGGACATGCGCCCGTCTGTTACCAGGGCAACCTTGAAGCCACGGTCCTGCAGCACGCCGAGGAACGGCGTCATCTTGTGCAATTCCGGCATGCCGTTGGAGCGCGGCCCCTGGAAGCGCATCACCGCCACAAAGTCTTTTTCCAGTTGGCCAGCCTTGAACGCATCGGCCAGGTCTTGCTGGTCCTGGAACACCACGGCCGGGGCTTCGACGATTTGATGTTCGAGCGCCACGGCGGAGACTTTCATCACACCCCGGCCCAGGTTGCCTTCCATCACGCGCAGGCCGCCTTCCGGGGAGAACGCACGGGCCACGGGGCGCAGGATGGTTTCGTCGAGGCTTTCGATCGGGCCTTCACGCCACACCAGTTCGCCGTCCACCAGGAACGGTTCCTGGGTGTAGCGGCTCAGGCCGTGACCGGCCACGGTGTTGACGTCGTTGTGGAGCAGGCCGGCTTCCAGCAGTTCGCGGATCAGGAACGACATGCCGCCCGCTGCCTGGAAGTGGTTGATGTCGGCCTTGCCGTTTGGATACACGTGGGACAGGGTCGGCACCACCTCGGAGAGGTCAGCCATGTCATCCCAGGTCAGGATGATGCCCGCCGACATGGCGATGGCCGGCATGTGCAGGGTGTGGTTGGTGGAGCCGCCGGTGGCGTTGAGGGCGATGATGGAGTTGACGATGGATTTCTCGTCGACGATCTCGCCGATCGGCGTGAAGTTACCGTTGGCCTTGGTCAGGCGCGTGACCTGATGCGCGGCTTCGCGGGTCAGGGCGTCACGCAGCGGTGTGTACGGGTTGACGAACGAAGCACCCGGCAAGTGCATGCCCATCACTTCCATCAGCAACTGGTTGGTGTTGGCGGTGCCGTAGAAGGTGCAGGTGCCCGGGCTGTGGTAGGACTTCATCTCCGATTCCAGCAGCTCTTCGCGGGTGGCCTTGCCTTCGGCGTAGCGCTGGCGCACGTCGGCTTTCTGCTTGTTGGAGATCCCTGACGGCATCGGGCCGCCGGGTACGAAGATCATCGGCAGATGGCCGTAGCGCAGGGCGCCCATCATCAGGCCCGGGACGATCTTGTCGCAGATACCGAGCATCAGCGCGGCGTCGAACATGTTGTGGGACAGCGCTACCGCCGTGGACATCGCAATCACTTCGCGGCTCAGCAGGCTGAGCTCCATGCCCGGCTCGCCCTGGGTCACGCCGTCGCACATGGCGGGGGTGCCGCCGGCGAACTGACCCACGGAGCCGACTTCACGCAGGGCTTTTTTGATTTGCTCGGGGAAATGTTCGTACGGCTGGTGGGCCGAGAGCATGTCGTTATATGACGAAACAATTGCCACGTTGGCGGCGTTCATCATGCGCAGGCTGTTTTTGTCTTCGGTGCCGCACCCGGCCACGCCGTGGGCAAAGTTGGCGCATTGCAGCTTGCCGCGCATCGGGCCGTCGCTGGCAGCGCCGCGAATGAGCGCAAGGTATGCCTCACGGGTTGCACGGCTACGGGCGATAAGCCGTTCGGTGACCTCAAGAACGCGGGGATGCATGTGTAGAACTCCAGGCTAACGGATGTGGCGACCTGTATGTCTATGCTGATCAAAAGCCCGCTGTAGGTGGGATGGCAGGGTGCTTTTTGATCAATCGGACCAGTTGATTCAGGTCACTCGTTGTTGATTGAACAAAATATTGCCACTAAAAAGGCTTGTTTTCTATTTTTATGCGAATAATCTTGTAATTCTTACAACAAATCGACGACAGGCACCTTCCAATGACTCTACGTATCGCTATCAATGGTTTTGGCCGTATTGGCCGTAATGTCCTGCGCGCACTTTATACCCAAGGCTATCGTCAGGATTTGCAGATCGTCGCCATCAACGATCTTGGCGACAGCTCGATCAATGCCCACCTGCTTAAATACGACACCGTCCACGGTACTTTCGAAGCAGAGGTCGCCCACGATCAGGAAAGCCTGACCGTCAATGGTGACCGGATTGCCGTAAGTGCCATTCGCAACCCGGCCGACCTGCCGTGGGCCGCACACAAGGTAGACGTGGTCTTCGAATGCACCGGCCTGTTCACCGACCGTGACAAGGCCGCCGCCCATATTACTGCCGGCGCGCGCAAGGTGATCATCTCGGCCCCGGCCAAGGGCGCTGATGCCACCGTGGTGTATGGCGTGAACCATGACATTTTGCGTCAATCCCACCAGATCATCTCCAACGCGTCCTGCACCACCAACTGCCTGGCACCGGTGGCCCAGGTGCTGCACCGCGAGCTGGGCATCGAAAGCGGCTTGATGACCACCATCCACGCCTACACCAACGACCAGAACCTGACCGACGTCTACCACACCGACCCGTACCGCGCGCGTTCGGCCACCCAGAACATGATCCCGAGCAAGACGGGCGCCGCCGAAGCCGTAGGCCTGGTGCTGCCGGAACTGGCAGGCAAGCTGACCGGCATGGCCGTGCGTGTACCCGTGATCAACGTGTCGCTGGTGGACCTCACCGTACAGCTGAAAAAAGAAGCCAGCGCCGAAGAAGTCAACGCGCTGCTGAAAGCCGCCAGCCAACACTCGAAAATCCTCGGTTACAACACCCTGCCGCTGGTTTCCAGTGACTTCAACCATAACCCGCTTTCGTCGATCTTCGACGCCAATCACACCAAGGTTAGCGGCAAATTGTTGAAAGTGCTGGCTTGGTATGACAACGAATGGGGCTTCTCGAACCGTATGCTGGATAACTGCCTGGCGCTCTGCAACGCGGAGTAACGGCATGGTCGGCATCGGTTTCATGAACAAAACCATGGCGGCGCGCAAGCGTATCGCCCTGGTTGCCCATGACCATTGCAAGGTGTTTCTCCTGGACTGGGCCGAGCGGCAAAAAGACCGCCTGGCCCGGCACGACCTTGTGGCAACCGGCACCACCGGGCACTTGTTGAGCGCCCGCCTGGGCCTGCCCATCGACACCATGATCAGCGGCCCGTTGGGCGGTGATCAGCAACTGGGCGCGCAAATCGCCGAGCAGCGGGTGGACATGCTGGTGTTCTTCTGGGACCCCTTCGAACCGCAGCCTCATGACCCGGATATCAAGGCGTTGCTGCGGGTGGCCGCGGTGTGGAACATCCCGGTGGCCTGCAATGAATGCAGCGCCGACTACCTGCTCAGCAGCCCGATGATGGACCAGGCCCACGAGTACCGGATTCCGGACTACCAGGCGTATCTGCTGGATCGCGTATAACGCCGTAACACCTTCAGTGGCCGCAAGGCTGCGATCGACTGCGAAGCAGCCGTAAACCAGGCGAACAGGTACTTCAGACATATCGGCATCGCCTGGAATACGCCGGCTTCGCAGTCGATCGCAGCCTTGCGCCAACGCAAACCGATCAAAGTGCCCCTTGCCATTTGTGTTGATGATAAGCATTATCATTTGCTGCAAATCGGTCTGGTATCACTGTGAGCCAATCTCGCTTCAACCACGTCTTCCTCACCCAACGGGTGATTCTGCTGCGCACCTTGCAGCGGATGGTGAACAACCACAGCACCGCCGAGGACCTGCTGCAGGAAACCTACCTGCGCGTGACAAGGGCCTTGAGTGAACGGCCCATCGATCACCTCGAACCCTTCGTGTACCAGACGGCGCGCAACCTGGCGCTGGACCACCTGCGCGCCCGCAGGATCCAGGCCCGCACCCTGCAGGAAGATGTCCCGCTGGATGTCCTGCAAAGCGTCGCCTCCCCCGTCAGCACCCCGGAAGACGCGACACAGGCCGAGCAATTGCTCGAACACCTGAGTGTCAGCCTCGGCCAGTTGAGCGCCCGCCAACAGCAGATCTTCATCCTCAGCCGCCTGCACGGCTGCAGCTATCAGGAGATCGCCGACCAGCTCGACGTGTCCCTGAGTACCGTGCAAAAGGAACTGAAATTGATCATGGCCATCTGCATAGGTGTGGCCGAAAGACTGGATCGCCCTTAAGCTTTGCCGGCACAGTCTGTAGGACTTTTGATTAAAACGTGGCGAAGACCCGAGGAACACCGTGACGGATCCGAACAAACTGCACCCCCATGAGCTGGCTCATGAGGTGTTGCAAGACACGGCTATGGACCAAGCCCTCGACTGGCTGATCGCCTTGCAGTGCCCGCAACCCGGGCAGCAGGCCGAGTTCGAAGCCTGGCTCGCCAGCGATCCGCTGCACGCCGAAGCCTTCATCAAGGCCCAGAACGCCTGGGGTGGCGCGCCGGTGCACAGCGCCGCCGTCGCCCTGAATGCGCCGCGCAAACCCGGCGCCTGGCGCCGCATCAAACCCCACTGGAAACCCTTGGCCACCGCCGCCGTCCTGCTGCTGGGCCTGTTCAGCTTCAGCAACCTGCCCATGCGCCTGCAGGCCGACCACCTGACCGTGGTGGGCGAGCGCCAGCGCCTGCAATTGGACGACGGCTCGAAAGTCCTGCTTAACACCAATTCGGCTTTCTCCAGCAGCATCAAGGACCACCAGCGCATCGCCCGCCTGTATCAGGGTGAAGCGTTTTTCGAAGTGCTGCCCAGCCGTGGCCTGCCCCTGGAAATCGACGCCGGACCGGTGCGCGCCAGCGTGCGCGACACAGCCTTCGCCGTGCGCTACTTGAACGGTGAAGCCCAGGTTCAGGTGCAGCGCGGCGATGTCGACCTGAGCAACACCTTTGATGACGCACGGGTGCGCCTGAGTGCCGGTGAAAGTATCCGCATCGGGCCCAAGGGCTTCGGCCAACCGGCCAAGCTCGACACCACCAAAGACCTGGCCTGGGTCGACGGCCGGCTGATTTTCGAAAACTGCCCGATGAGCGAAGTACTGGCCGAGTTGCGCCGCTACTACCCAGGCTGGATCGTCAACAACAACGACAAGCTCGCCAGCGTTGCGGTCACCGGTAACTACCGCCTCGACCAACCGCTGGACGTGGTGCGCTCCCTCGCCCACATCACCTCGGCCAAGCTCTCGGAATACCCGGCGCTGGTGATCCTGAACTAAATGAGAATTATTTTTACTCGATAGCCAACGGCGGTACGTCTCGTTATAGCCAATGCAACTGATTCCTATTTGATTCGGTTTCGCAACTATAAGATTCGTACCTTCCGGAGCGCTCTCGATGTCCTCTCGTTTCAACCGCCGGTCCTCTTCGCCCGTTCGCAGTCACGGCTTGTCGCTGCTGACGGCTGCCATTCTGTTGGCCGGCGCGCCCGTCATGGTCGCCAGCGCCGCAGAGCCGGCCACCCGCAGCCAGGGCAATTACAGCTTCAGCATCGAGCAGCAATCCCTGGTCTCGGCACTGAACGCCTTTACCGCCGTGACCGGCTGGCAAGTCGGCCTGCCTGCCGAGTTGGGCCAGGGTGTGTCGTCCCCTGGCGTGCGCGGCTCGTTGCCGGCGGACAAAGCCCTGGACCGGCTGTTGGTGGGGACCAACCTGGGCTACCGCAAACTGAGCAACAACAACATCGTGCTGGAAAAGCGCGCCGCCGGCAGCACCATCACCTTGCAACAAATGACCATCAGCGCCACCCGCCAGGAACAGGCCGTGGACAGCGTGCCCAGCACCGTGACCGTGCACGACCGCGAAGAACTGGACCGCCAGAACGTCAATACCATCCGCGAACTGGTGCGCTACGAACCGGGTGTGTCGGTGGGAGGCGCCGGCACCCGTTCCGGCAACGCCGGCTACAACATTCGCGGCATCGACGGCGACCGCATCCTGACCCAGGTGGACGGTGTCGAAGTCCCGGACAACTTCTTCAACGGCCCCTACGCCAAGACCCGCCGCAACTACGTCGACCCGGAAATCGTCAAGCGCGTGGAAATCCTCCGCGGCCCGGCTTCAGCCTTGTACGGCAGCAGCGCCATCGGTGGCGCGGTGAGCTACTTCACCCTCGACCCCGACGACATCATCAAGCCCGGCCAGGACTATGGCGCCCGCCTGAAGACCGGCTACAGCTCCGCCGACGAGAGCTGGCTGACCTCCGGCACCGTCGCCGGTCGCGTACAGGACTTCGACGGCTTGCTGCACCTGAGCCAGCGCAATGGCCACGAAATGGAGTCCTATGACGGCAACAACGCCACCGGCCTGGCCCGTACCGGCGCCAACCCGGAAGATGCGCGTACCACCAATATCCTGGCCAAGCTGGGCTGGAACTACGGTGAAGAGAACCGCCTGGGCCTGACCTACGAGAAGTTCAAGGACGACCGCGACACCAACCTGAAAAACGCGGTGGGCGGCCCGTTCGTCGGTGGCCAGGGCTTTAACTTCTATCGTGGCCGTACGGGCAACGACACCATTACCCGTGAGCGTTTCGGCATCGAGAACAAGTTCGCCCTCGACTCGCCGATGGCCGATCACATCAAGACCAGCCTCAACTACCAGATTGCCAAGACCGACCAGACCACCGCAGAAATCTACCAGCCATCGCGCAAGGTATTGCGCACTCGCGACACGCTGTACGAAGAGAAACAGTGGGTTTTCGACGCACAACTGGACAAGGCCTTCAGCATCGGCGAAACCGACCATGTCGTGACCTACGGCACCACCCTCAAGCAGCAGAAAGTCACCGGCTCCCGTGAAGGCGCCGCGACCTGCCTGGCGGTGGGCGCAGGCTGCACCGCCATCGGCGCACCCAGCCCGTCGGCCGCCGACAGCGTGAAAAAAGCCAGCGACTTCCCCGACCCGACCATCAACTCTTATGCATTGTTTGCCCAGGACCAGATCGCCTGGGACAAGTGGACCTTCCTGCCCAGCGTGCGTTATGACTACATCCAGCTCAAACCCAAGCTGACCCAGGAATTCCTCAACACCGTGGACCCGACACGCATCTACGACCACAGCGATGCGGAAAAGAACTGGCACCGTGTAACACCCAAATTCGGCATCACGTATGCCCTGACCGAGCAATACACCTGGTTCGGCCAATACGCCGAAGGCTATCGCACACCGTCAGCCAAAGCCTTGTATGGCCGCTTTGAAAACCTGCAACAGGGCTACACCGTGGAACCCAACCCGGACCTCAAGCCGGAAAGCAGCCGCGGTGTGGAAACCGGGATTCGCGGCAACTTCGACGCGGGCTCGTTTGACGTGGCGGTGTACTACAACAAATACCGCGATTTTATCGACGAAGACGCCTCGGTCGCTGGTGGTACCGTCCAGCAGTTCGAAGCCAACAACATCAAGCACGCCACCATCAAGGGCGTGGAAGCCAAGGGCCGCTTGAACCTCGACGCATTTGGCGCGCCGCAGGGCCTGTACACCCAAGGCTCGATTGCCTACATCTACGGGCGCAATGACGACAACGGCGAACCGCTGAACAGCGTCAACCCGCTCAAGGGCGTGTTCGGCCTGGGTTACGACCAGCAGAACTACGGCGCCCTGGTCAGCTGGACCCTGGTCAAGAAACAGGACCGTGTCGACAGCACCACCTTCTTCGCCCCCGATGGCAACAGCGCCAACGGCCCGTTCAAGACCCCGGGCTTCGGCATCGTCGACCTGACCGGTTTCTACAAAGTCACCCAGGACGTGACCATCAACGGCGGCCTGTACAACCTGACCGACAAGAAATACTGGAACTGGGATGACGTGCGCAGCTACGACAGCGTGGGCGAAGCCGGCGTGACCGGTCCGGCCAACCTGGACCGCCTGACCCAACCGGGCCGCAACTTTGCGATCAACCTGATCTGGGACATCTGATCCATGGAGCCTCACCCGGCCGGAATTTAATCTGCGCCGGGGTGAGGATTTTTTACTGTGACGCGTCTTCTAGTTCGTCTAGTTCATAACAGCCTGGCAACCAGACGCTTCCCCTCTCAAGGACATCTTCATGACCGCTTCTCCTACCGCTGAACGCCCAAGCCTGCGCTCCCAACGCCTGAACCAGATCACCAACGAGCCCCATACCAAGCTCGATGCTCTGGTGAAGGCCCATGCACCGTTTGAAACCCAGGCCAACTTCGCCCGCTTCGTGGTCGCGCAGTACCTGTTCCAATCGGAACTGGTGGCGCTGTACAACGACGCCGAGCTGATCAAGATCGTCCCTGACCTGGCCGAACGCTGCCGTGCCGAAGCGGCCAAACTGGACCTGGGCGACCTGGACACCGAAGTACCGGCACCGGTCGCCGGCGCCGTGAAAAACCCGAGCAAAGCCGAAGCCCTCGGCTGGCTGTTCGTGTCTGAAGGCTCCAAGCTGGGCGCCGCGTTCCTGATCAAGCGGGCCGTGGGCCTGGGCTTGAGCGAAACCTTCGGTGCCCGTCACCTGGGCGAACCGGCAGGCGGTCGCGCCGAAGGCTGGAAAAGCTTCACCCGCACCCTCGACGCACTGGAATTCAGCGCCGGGGAAGAAGCCGAAGTGGAAAAAGGCGCAGTTGACGCGTTCGTGCGCTTCACCGTGCTGCTGGAACAGGCGTACGCTACCAGCCCTGAACTGGCCTGATTTTTCTGTAGAACCCCAATTAATGTGGGAGCTGGCTTGCCTGCGATGGCATCAACTGGGTGTACCTGATGCACCGAGTTGTCTGCATCGCAGGCAAGCCAGCTCCCACATTTGATCGGGTGCCAGTCTCTATAATCTGCAACCCATTCCAGCCTGCAAGCCCCACTAAAATGACCGGCAAAACCCAATCCTCATCCAAAATCGCCCGCGTCCTATTCGGCCTGCTGGCCTACGTCAGCCTGGGCATTGGCTTGATTGCGATTGTGGTACCGGGCTTGCCCACTACCGAGTTCATCCTGCTGGCCGCCTGGGCCGCCACCAAAAGCTCTCCGCGCCTGAGTGCCTGGCTGGAAAACCACCGGCTGTTCGGGCCGATCCTGTTCAATTGGCGCAACGGCAAGATCATCGCCCGCCGGGCCAAAGTCAGCGCCACGGCGAGCATGTTGCTGTGCGCCGGCCTGATGCTGGTAATGCTCGACCACGGCTGGCCGATCTACCTGGCCATTGCCGGAATGAGCCTGGGCAACCTGTGGATCTGGTCGCGCCCGGAACACCTCCCACATCCCACCTGACACCCGCCTACCGCTCATCGGCTCCCGCTCATGAACGGCCGCCCCAAGCCGATGTTCCGGGCATAGCGCCGAATGGACTCGCCTGAGCTTGCATACTAATAAGTCCATTCGCGGGTACTTCTATGTTCGACACCCTCTCCATTCGCTTGAAAATCGTGCTGTTGTCCGGTCTCTGCCTGCTGGGGGTGATCGCGCTGGTGGTGGGCATGAACCTCTACCAGACCAGCCAGAACGACCAACTGATCAGCGACTCAAGCTCGCGAATGCTCACCGACAGCGTGCAGAACCTGTTGCAGGCCAAAGCCGCCGAACAAGCCGTACAACTGCAAAAGACCTTCGGCGAAAGCCTGTTGGTGGTCACCGCCCTCGCCGACCAGATCAAAGACCTGCGCACCCTGGCCGGCAAACGCTCGCTGGACGCCGGGGCCTTGCGTGAAGAACTCAACCACAGCCTGAAAACCGCCTTCGACCGCAACAGCAAGGTGCTCGGCATCTGGCTGTCGTTCGAGCCCAATGGCCTGGACGGCAAAGACAGCGAATTCGTCAACGATGCCGCCCGTGTGTCCAACGAAAAAGGCCGCTTTTCCAGCTACTGGAGCCGCGCCGGCGGTGAGGGCCTGAACACGGTGATGGTCGAAGAGGACCTGACCAAGACCACCCTCAACCTCAGCGGCACGCCCTACAACATCTGGTACACCTGCCCACGGGACACCAAAAACACCTGCCTGCTGGACCCGTATGAAGACACGGTGGCCGGCAAACCGGTGTTGATGACCACCATTTCCCTGCCGTTGCTGGTCGACGGCAAGGTGATCGGCGTGGTGGGCATCGACCTCGCCCTCAATGCCCTGCAAGCGGCGACCGACGGGGCGCAAAAAGAGCTGTTCAACGGTGCAGGGATTCTCGAAATCCTGTCCGGCAGTGGCTTGATTGCCGGTTACAGCGGCGAGCCGGAAAAGGTCGGCAAAAACCTCGTTGATACCCTCGGCGCCGAAGGCAAAGACATCGTGCAACTGTTGGCCAGCGATACCCGCATGATCCGCGAGCAAGACGGCACGATCCGCGCCGTGTACCCGGTCAAGCCGATTGCCGACGCCAAATCCTGGGGCATCGTTATCAAGCTGCCCAAGCAAGTGCTGCTGGCGGACTCGTTCAAACTCCAGGCCATGCTCGACAAGGCCCAAGCCAGCGGCACCGTCAAGGCATTGCTGGTGGGCGCAGTCGCCGGCCTGCTGGGCTTGTTCCTGATCTGGCTGGCAGCCACCGGCGTGACCCGGCCGATCAACCGCGTGGCCGCCATGCTCAAGGCCATCGCCAGCGGCGACGGTGACCTCACCCAGCGCCTGGCCTACGGGAAAAAGGATGAGCTGGGGGAACTGGTGAACTGGTTCAACCGCTTCCTCGACAAGCTGCAGCCGACCATCGCGCAGATCAAGCAAAGCATCACCGAAGCCCGTGGCACCGCTGACCAATCCTCGGAAATCGCGCGCCAGACCAGCGAAGGCATGCAAGTGCAGTTCCGTGAGATCGACCAGGTGGCCACGGCCTCGAATGAAATGAGCGCCACCGCCCACGACGTGGCCAACAGTGCCTCCAATGCCGCCAGCGCCGCGCGGGGTGCCGACCAGTCAGCCCGTGAAGGCATGCAGATTATTGAGCGCAGCACCCGCGACATCACCACCCTGGCCGAAGAAGTCAGCAAGGCGGTGACCGAAGTCGAAGCCCTGGCGGTGAACAGCGAACAGATCGGCTCGGTACTGGAAGTGATCCGCAGCATCGCCGAGCAAACCAACCTGCTGGCCCTGAACGCCGCGATCGAAGCCGCCCGTGCCGGGGAAAGCGGGCGCGGTTTTGCGGTGGTGGCCGACGAAGTGCGCAACCTGGCCAAGCGTACCCAGGACTCGGTGGAGGAAATTCGCCAGGTGATCGAACGCATCCAGACCGGCACCCGCGGCGTGGTAGCGACCATGCATTCGAGCCAGAGCCAGGCGCAGAACAATGCCGGGCAGATTCATCAGGCGGTGCAGGCCCTGGGCAAAATCAGCGACGCGGTGACAGTGATCAGCGACATGAACCTGCAAATCGCCAGCGCCGCCGAGCAGCAGAGTGCGGTGGCCGAGGAGGTCAACCGCAACGTCTCGGCGATCCGCACCGTGACCGAAACCCTCACCGGCCAGGCCACCGAGTCGGCGGCCATCAGCAGCCAGCTCAATGCCCTGGCCAGCCAGCAGATGAAGCTGATGGATCAGTTTCGGGTTTGACCCGAGCTTGAAACCCGTGAGGACCCAATCTGGGAGCGGGCTTGCTGTGGTGAGGGGGTTTGTCCTGTGGTGAGGGGGCTTGTCCTGTGGTGAGGGGGCTTGTCCCCCGTCGGGTTCACCCCAGATTGAAGGGGCAAGCCCGCTCACCACAGCAAGCCCGCTCCCACACAAGCCCGTTCACATTAGAGTTGCGGTGCTTTATTGACCCGTCCAGGCCGCCACGAACGGCGCCAGGTCTTCCTTCGGCGCCGTACGCGGCGGGTTTTGTGGCGTGCCCAAGTAAAGGAAGCCAATCGCTTCCTCATCCCCCGTCAAACCCAACCCTTTGGCCACGTGTGCCGAGTACGACAACTCACCGGTGCGCCACACCGCACCGATCCCCTGGGCATACGCCGCCAGCAGAATCCCGTGGGCCGCACAGGCCGCCGCCAGGCGCTGTTCGGACTTGGGCACCTTGAAGTGTTCCTGCAGGCGGGCAATCACCACCACCACCAACGGTGCACGCAGCGGGCCGGCCTGGGCCTTGTCGATAAAGGCCTGGGGCGCATCGGCGTCTTGCAGGCGGGCCGCTTCGGCCAGCAGCGTGCCCATGCGCTCACGTGCCGCACCTTCCACCGTCAGGAAGCGCCAAGGCCGCAACTGGCCGTGGTCCGGGGCGCGCATGGCGGCAGCGAACAGCAGGTCGCGCTGCTCCTGGGTCGGTGCCGGGTCCAGCAGTCGCGGCACGGAAACACGGTTGAGCAAAGCGTCGAGAGCCTGCATTGGCCACCTCCAGAGAAAAATGTGCGGTCATTCTAGCGGGAATGAATCGGATACCACCAAACGATAATTGCTCTTATTCAATCCGCCCTGCCCTGTTAGACTTTGCGGCCTTATTTTCAGCCTACGTTCAGGAAGACTGATGCCCCGTTCGCCCCTTCGCCTGTCTGCACTACTGATGGCCCTGAGCCTGAGTGCCTGCGATGATGCGCCCCGCTTTACCAAAGCGGAGCCAGGCGAAGCGCGCGCGGGTGGCGCGACAACGGTGAGGAAGACCGACCAGAACGCCTTCTCCCTGCCCGCCGCTAACCTGTCGCCCACCCGGCGCCTGGACTTCAGCGTGGGCAACAGCTTCTTCCGCAGCCCCTGGGTGATTGCACCGTCCACCACCACCGCCCGCGACGGGTTGGGGCCGCTGTTCAATACCAACGCCTGCCAGAACTGCCATATCAAGGACGGCCGGGGTCATCCGCCACTGCCTGATGCGCCCAACGCGGTGTCGATGCTGGTGCGCCTGTCGATTCCCGACGCGCCAGCGTACGCGAAGGTCATCGAACAATTGGGTGTAGTCCCCGAGCCGGTCTACGGTGGGCAGTTGCAGGACATGGCCGTGCCCGGCGTCGTCCCGGAAGGCAAGGTGCGGGTCGACTACACCCCGGTCAACATCAGCTTCAAGGACGGCACCGTCGTCGAGCTGCGCAAGCCGGCGCTGCACATCACCCAACTCGGCTACGGCCCGATGCATCCCGATACACGCTTCTCTGCCCGGGTTGCACCGCCGATGATCGGCCTGGGGCTGCTGGAAGCGATTCCCGACGCCGACATCTTGCGCAACACCGACCCGAAAACCGCCGACAAAGAGGCCATCGTCGGACGGGCGAACTGGGTCTGGGACGACGCGCAACACAAGACCGTCCTCGGTCGATTCGGCTGGAAAGCCGGGCAGCCGAACCTCAATCAACAAAATGTTCACGCGTTCTCTGGTGATATGGGCCTCACCACGTCCCTGAGACCGTTCGATGACTGCACCGATGCACAAGTGGCCTGCAAACAGGCGCCCAACGGCAATGGCCCGGATGGCGAGCCTGAGGTCAGCGACAACATCCTGCGCCTGGTGCTGTTCTACACCCGCAACCTGGCCGTGCCCGCCCGTCGTGACGTCAACGCGCCGCAGGTGCTGGCCGGGAAAAACCTGTTCTACCAGGCCGGCTGCCAGGGCTGCCACACCCCGCAGTTCACCACGGCACCGACCGCCGCCGAACCCGAATTGGCCAACCAGGTGATCCGCCCCTACAGCGACTTGCTGTTGCACGACATGGGCGACGGGCTCGCCGACAACCGCAGCGAATTCAAGGCCGGTGGCCGCGACTGGCGCACGCCGCCGTTGTGGGGCATTGGCTTGACGCAGGCCGTGAGTGGCCACACCCAGTTTTTGCATGACGGCCGCGCCCGCGACCTGATGGAGGCCGTGCTGTGGCACGGCGGCGAGGCCCAGGCGGCGCAGCAGCATGTGTTGTCTTTTAATGCCGAGCAGCGCGCTGCGCTGCTGGCATTCCTGAATTCTTTATAAGCTTTGTCCTAATTACAGAAGGGAGCTCGACATGTTCCGTCCCAAGTTGTTGTTCACCAGCCTGGCCGCCCTCGCCCTCGGTGCGTGCTCGCCCCAGGACCCGCAAGCGGTGACCTCCGCGGCCATCGCCAAGCAAGTGATCCTGCCGACCTACAGCCGCTGGGTCGAAGCCGACCGCCAACTGGCCGTCAGCGCCCTGGCCTACTGCCAGGGCAAGGAAAGCCTGGAGACCGCCCGCGCCGACTTCCTGCACGCGCAAAAAGCCTGGGCCGAGCTACAGCCGTTGTTGATCGGCCCACTGGCCGAGGGCAACCGTTCGTGGCAGGTGCAGTTCTGGCCCGACAAGAAAAACCTGGTGGGCCGTCAGGTCGAACAACTGGTGACCGCCCAACCGCAGATCGACGCCGCCGCACTGGCCAAATCCAGCGTGGTGGTGCAAGGCCTGTCGGCCTACGAATACATCCTCTACGACGCCAAGACCGACCTGGCGGACGAGACGCAAAAAGCCCGCTACTGCCCACTGCTGGTGGCCATCGGCGAACGGCAGAAGCAACTCGCCGAAGAAATCCTGACGAGCTGGAACAGCACCGACGGCATGCTGGCGCAGATGACCAAGTTTCCTAACCAGCGCTACGCCGATTCCCACGAAGCCATTGCGGATCTGCTACGGGTACAAGTGACCGCACTGGACACCCTGAAGAAAAAACTCGGCACGCCAATGGGCCGCCAGACCAAGGGCATCCCGCAGCCGTTCCAGGCCGATGCATGGCGCAGCCAGTCGTCCCTGCAAAGCCTGGAGGCCAGCCTGGCGGCCGCCCAGACGGTGTGGGCAGGCGTCGACAACAAAGGCCTGCGCGGCCTGTTGCCTGCCGATCAAAAGCCGTTGGCTGACAAGATCGACGCCGCTTACGCTGCGTCCCTGAAACTGTTTGCCAGCAACCAGCGTTCGCTGAACGAACTGCTGGCCGACGATGCCGGGCGTCAGCAACTGAACGATATCTACGACAGCCTCAACGTGGTCCACCGCCTGCACGAAGGCGAACTGGCCAAGGCGCTGGGCATCCAACTGGGCTTTAACGCCAACGACGGTGACTGATGATGCTCAGGCGACAGGCTTTGGCGATCGGTAGCGTGCTGCTCAGTGCAATTACCCTGGGTGGCTGGACGCTGTTCAAGCAGAAGGGCAAAAGCCCGCTGCTGCTCTCGGCGCGGGATGACAGTGACGGCAAGCACTACGCCGTCGGCTTCCACCTGGACGGCAAGCAGGTGTTTGCGACCCAGGTTGGCCAGCGTTGCCACGACATCATCAACCACCCGACGCTGCCGATTGCGCTGTTTGTCGCCCGTCGGCCGGGCACCGAGAGCTACCTGATCGACTTGCGGGACGGGGCGCTGCTGCAAACCATCACGTCCAACGCCAATCGTCACTTCTATGGGCATGCGGTGGTTCACAAGGACGGCGAGTGGCTGTATGCCACGGAGAACGACACCTCTGATCCGGGGCGCGGCTTGCTGGGCGTGTACCGGTTTGAGGGTGAGCGGCTGGTGCACACCGGGGAGATTTCCACCCATGGGATTGGGCCGCACCAGGTGTCGTGGATGCCTGACGGTGAGACGCTGGTGGTGGCTAACGGCGGGATTCGCACCGAGGCCGAGAGCCGGGTGGAGATGAACCTGCATGCCATGGAGCCGAGCCTGGTCCTGATGCAGCGCGACGGTACGCTGTTGAGCAAGGAAACCCTGGCTCAGCAGATGAACAGCGTGCGGCATATGGGGATTGCCAGCGACGGTACGATCCTCGCCGGGCAGCAGTTTATGGGGGCGTCCCATGAGCGCTCGGAGTTGCTGGCGATCAAGCGGCCGGGGCAGGCGTTTGTGGCTTTTCCGGTGGCGGATGAGCAGTTGCAGGCCATGGGGCATTACACGGCCAGTGTGGCGGTGCACAGTGAGTTACGCCTGGTAGCGCTGACGGCGCCCCGGGGGAACCGGTTCTTTATCTGGGACATGGACAGCGCGGAGTTGCTGCTGGACGGGCCGTTGCCCGACTGTGCGGGGGTGGGTGCGGTGGCGGACGGGTTTGTGGTGACGTCGGGTCAGGGGCGTTGCCGGTTTTATGATTGCCGGCAGGTGCCGTTGGTGGGTAAGCCGTTGGAGTTGCCGGCGGGGCTTTGGGATAACCATCTGCATCTGGTTTGATCGGGGGTATATCCGTTGCTGCGGTAA
>NZ_JACARC010000123.1 GCF_013386825.1 Pseudomonas sp. IPO3778 | reverse complement strand
CCCGAACAAGCGCCCGCTCTGTTCTGACCTGCGCGAATCCGGTGCTATTGAGCAAGACGCCGACATCATTCTGTTCGTTTACCGCGACGAGGTTTACCACGAGCACACCGAGGCGAAAGGAATAGCCGAAATCATCATCGGCAAAGGCCGGGACATTGAAACCGGCACCGTTCGAACAGCGTTCCTGGGTCAGTACAGCCGGTTCGAGCAACTGGCGGCGGGATGGGTTGAGCCGCAGAAACCTCAGAAGGTCACCAGCATGGCAAGTCGTTACGGCAAGGATAAATTCTAATGAGCAAGCTCACCAAGGCTGCGCGCGATCGCGACTGCCAGGTCCGTTTCCCGGGCTGCTCGTGTGAGCCGTCCACCACAGTGCTAGCGCACTACCGATTGGCCGGCACCTGCGGTATGGGCATGAAGCCAAATGACTTCCAGGGCGCCTGGGCCTGCGGCTACTGCCATGACATCGCTGATGGACGCTTGCGTGCGCCCGGACAGTTGACCAAGTACGAAATCCGCCTGTTTCTCGCCGAGGGCGTCATGCGCACTCAGGCCATATTGATCAAAGAAGGGAAGGTGAGCGTTTGAGCACCCAAATCAAAACCCTGACGGTGAAGCTGTCGGATGCCGAGATTGTCCGCAATGCCAAGCTTGAGCATGTACGCGATCTACGGGACGCCAGTCACCCTGCGCTGCACTTCCGGTTCGCCAGGAATCGCGCACGCGGCTCCTGGTACCTGCTCAACAAGCGCCAATGGCATCGCATC
>NZ_JACARC010000122.1 GCF_013386825.1 Pseudomonas sp. IPO3778 | reverse complement strand
GTCTTGAGTCACTCCGTGGCAAACCGCTGCCTTTTGACCCGGTACATCTCGCCATCGGCATGGCTGAGCAGGCCGTGATGATCGTTCCCACGCTCGGCGTGGGAATGCCGCCCTGGACGCTCTGCGTCCGGCCGTTGCGCAGGTTTTAAGTCCTGCACCGCGGTGACGCGGAGCGTCACTGGAGGCATTCCCACGCGGAGCATGGGAACGATCAGTGTGGGAACGATCAACCGAGATCAAAGGTGGGAGCTGTCGAGCTTTAGCGAGGCTGCGATGGCGGCAGTCCTGCAAATATTGATGTCGGCTGACACACCGCCTTCGC
>NZ_JACARC010000121.1 GCF_013386825.1 Pseudomonas sp. IPO3778 | reverse complement strand
AAGCGCCAATGGCATCGCATCGGCGGCTTTCCCGACCTGAACACCAAGCAGGTGATCGCTGCACTGCCGGCAGTGCGCCTGCGCGTCGCTGCCGACGGCGCGGCCAGTGTTTCCGGATGGGTGACCGTTGGGGAGCTACTGGACTGGTTCGGTGACCGCATGGCCAAGTCGCGGGCCCTGTCCGACAAGCGCCGGGCCGCGGGCAAGTCGGCCATCAACTGCCAGCTCAAGCCGCGCTTGGACGATCTGCTGCTGCGCGACGTGAGCGCCCAGAGCCTCGACAAGCTGCTGATGTGGCCGGCACAGGCTGAACTGTCGCTGTCCTACGTCCAGCAGCTTTACCGGCTGCTGGCCGTCGCGTTCCGGCAAGCCCGAAAGCTCGACCTGATACCGGTCAATCCGATGGCGGAGCTCAAGTTCATCCACTTCACCACGGCACGCATTCTGCCCAAGCCGGCGCGGTTGCGGGACGTGCAGCTGCAGGACCTGGTGCGCCTGCT
>NZ_JACARC010000120.1 GCF_013386825.1 Pseudomonas sp. IPO3778 | reverse complement strand
GATGCGATGCCATTGGCGCTTATTGAGCAGGTACCAGGAGCCGCGTGCGCGATTTTTGGCGAACCGGAAGTGCAGCGCAGGGTGACTGGCGTCCCGTAGATCGCGCACATGCTCAAGCTTGGCATTGCGGACAATCTCGGCATCCGACAGCTTCACCGTCAGGGTTTTGATTTGAGTACTCAAGAATCGCCCTCCTTGGGGGCAAGGAGGTCAACGACCTCAAACGTGGTTGGCCACATCCAGGCGCCATAGCGCATGGCCATCGCCTCGTCCGCAAACAGCGCCAAGGCGTGATCAGGCGTTGAGCTAAGGTCCACCTTGAAAGAGCAGCAGTGCACTGCAAACCGGTAAACACGGGGCTCGGGTGTCGCAAAGCGCCTGGTAGGCATCAGAATCTCTCCTTTGATTTGTAGCGGTCGGCCAGGCTGGCAACTTTTTCCGGCTTGGGTTGCTCCACCCATCCGGCAGCCAGTTGCTCGAACCGGCTGTACTGACCAAGGAACGCCGTTCGAACGGTGCCGGTTTCAATGTCCCGGCCTTTACCAATGATGATTTCGGCTATTCCTTTCGCCTCGGTGTGCTCGTGGTAAACCTCGTCGCGGTAAACGAACAGAATGATGTCGGCGTCTTGCTCAATAGCACCGGATTCGCGCAGGTCAGAGCAGAGCGGGCGCTTGTTCGGG
>NZ_JACARC010000119.1 GCF_013386825.1 Pseudomonas sp. IPO3778 | reverse complement strand
GGCTTCTACCACTCAAGCCGGCCTGTAGGCCGCTGTGCTCTTGCTTTTGATCTTGATCTTGATCTGACTGCCCCATTCAGCCCGAGGCCGAACGCAGGGATTGAGGAGCGGGTAAACCGGCAGGACGCCGGTTTAGCCGCGACGGGGCAGGGACGCCCCGTCGCGGCGGCCCGCGGAGCAATGCCGGAGTGAGGGAACACCGAGCCTAGGCGAGGCGCCGACAGGCGGGGCAGAGCCCTTTGGTTACTTTTGCGCTTTTCAAAAGTGACCCGCTGTAAGAGCGGGACTGTCAGATTTTTTG
>NZ_JACARC010000118.1 GCF_013386825.1 Pseudomonas sp. IPO3778 | reverse complement strand
CCCTGCCGGTTTACCCGCTCCGTAATACCTGCGTTCGGCCAGCGTGGTTAACGGGGCGCCTAAGATCAAGATCAAAAGCAGAGCAAGAGCACAGCGGCCTACCGGCCGGCTTGAGTGTGGTGAAGCAAAAGCAGAATCAAAAGCTAAAGCGGGCACGGTCAACTGTGGCTTGCCTGCGATGCAGACACCTCGGTCTTTCAGATACACCCAGTTGATGCCATCGCAGGCAAGCCAGCTCCCACAGAAAAGCAGAGCTGCTTCAGCTTCAGATTTGGCTATCGCGCTGGCCTTTGTATTGGTTTCTACCACTGGAGTC
>NZ_JACARC010000117.1 GCF_013386825.1 Pseudomonas sp. IPO3778 | reverse complement strand
GAATCCGTGATGAACCTTTTTAATGGGCCTGGATTAACCTTTTGGGAGCGCCGCGATTGCATCCACCGACTGGCGAATCAACGCCGGGCCCTTGTAGATAAAACCGGAATACAACTGCACCAGGCTGGCACCGGCGGCGATTTTCTCGGCCGCGTGCTTGCCTTCAGTGATGCCGCCCACGGCGATAATCGGCAAGCGCCCCGCCAACTCGGCCGCCAGCACCTTGACGATGTGGGTGCTCTGGTCGCGTACCGGCGCACCGGACAAACCACCCGCCTCGTCACCAAAGGCCAGGCCTTCGACACCGACACGGCTCAAGGTGGTGTTGGTGGCGATCACCGCATCCATGCCCGAGTCCACCAGGGCCTGGGCCACCAGCACGGTTTCTTCATCGCTCATGTCCGGGGCAATCTTGATCGCCAACGGCACTCGCCTGCCATGGCGCACAGCCAGGTCTTCCTGGCGCTGGCGCAAGGCTTCGAGCAATTGCTTGAGGGAATCGCCGAACTGCAGGCTGCGCAGGCCCGGGGTGTTCGGCGAGCTGACGTTGACCGTGACGTAGCTGGCGTGGGCGTAGACCTTGTCCAGGCAAATCAGGTAGTCATCCACGGCACGTTCTACCGGCGTGTCAAAGTTCTTGCCGATGTTGATCCCCAGAATGCCCTTGTACTTCGCGGCCTGAACACGCGACAGCAGGTTATCCACACCCAGGTTGTTGAAGCCCATGCGATTAATGATCGCCTCGGCTTCCGGCAGGCGGAAAATCCGCGGCTTGGGATTACCCGGTTGCGGCCGCGGGGTCACGGTGCCGATTTCAACAAAGCCAAAACCCAACTGCGCAAAACCGTCGATGGCCGCGCCGTTCTTGTCCAGGCCGGCCGCCAGGCCTACCGGGTTGGGGAATTCGAGGCCCATCACCGACACCGGCATTTTCGCCGGGGCCTTGCACACCAGACCATTGAGCCCCAGGCGGCCACCGGCACCGATCAAATCCAGGGACAGATCGTGGGAGGTTTCCGGAGAGAGTTTGAACAACAGCTGGCGGGCCAGGGTATACATGGGCGGGATTGACTCGGATGGCGGCGAAAGGTGGCGGCGATTATAGCCGGGGTGAAGGGCTGCATGCGAGGCGTGCCGTCCAATCATCAGTTGCGGTGCGCCATCAGTTCCTCGTAGCGAACCCAGATCTTTTGCGCGTAACGAAGACGCAAGGCCTCACGCTGAGGCCCCGGCCCGCCGCCCACATTGTAGGAACCGATGGCCGTCCAGTTGTAGCCGAACTGTTTGATAAAGTCGGCAAGGATCGACGCACCGACCTCTACGGACAAGCAAGGCTCATCCAGCAAGCGTTGCTCGGTAATGCCCTCCTTGAGCAGACGGGGCAGGTGAATGCTGTTGATCTGCATCAACCCGATATCACGGGTGCCGTTGTTGTTGGCGTAATTCATGGCTCCGGCGCGATAGCCCGACTCCACCGCAGCGATGGCCTGCAACAGCTCCGGCTCGATGCCGTATTGGCTGGCGGCCTCAGCCCAGCAATAAGCCCTGGCTTCGCCGGTGATGCACAGTGCGAGCGACAGTGCGCCCTTGCGCCAGGCGCCCCTCATGCCTGGCCCCGACCGCAGGTCGAGCAGACGTGGCTCGATGCCTGGCTCATTACCTTGACCGCACAGGTCACGCGATAACCTTTGCCATATACCGTCTTGATCAGGCCCCGGCCGTCCTTCAGGTATTTGCGCAACGAACAGATGCATCGGGTCAGGGACTCTTCCGTGGCTTCGTTATGGGGCCATGCCTGTTCCAGCAGGCGATCCTTGCTCACCAGCATACCGGCCGACGCCAGCAACAGGCGTAGCACCTGCCACTCCTTGGGCGGTAGTTGAATCTCAACGCCTTCACCGGTCAGCCTGCCGTCGCCGTGCAGCGTCCAGCGATCAAAGACCATGGAGGCAGCCATTACTCCATCCATCACCCCAGCCATTCGCACCTCTGCACCCAACTCCCCCTTATGTCCAACACGGGCTCTCCAACAAGGTCGCGACTATAAAAAGCTCACCCGCCGTATTGGAGAGGCAAAAGCCCAGAGGCTCGATGTTTTTCAGACTGGGTGCGTAAGACTTTTCGACGCTGCCCGCCAACGGAACACCGACGGTTTTATCCCTCTGGCGCACGGGTAAATGCTCGCTTCACCCGGTCATGCTGGGAGGGCGTGAGCGGTGGTGCCTGCCCCGGCTCGGCACTTGAATGCAAGGCATCCCCCACAAGCGTCGCCTGGATGACAAACACCCGCACGCTATTGGCCATAGGCCCGTAGTAGCGTCCAGACAAGGCCGCGCCGGTATCACGCTGAAAATCCCCCACCAGCAGCCGCCGCCCTGGCGCCACACGCACCACCGTACTGATCCCCATGCGTTCCACCGCGGCCGAACGCTTGTCACGACTGCCGGCCTTGCCCATCTGGCGCCCATCCTCAATGGTGAGCAGCATCTCGATTTCATTCGCCTCGGCAAAGCGCGGCAGCACACTGACCTGTGTGCCATACACCACCGGCTGCCACTCATCGCTGGCCTCACCCGGCCGGGGCAGATAGAACGTCTGGTTATCGTTGAAAACCGCCGGCACATTTTCCTGGGTGAGAATCACCGGCAACGCCGTGACCTTGGCTCGCCGACGTTGCTCCAGTGCCGTGATCCGCTTCATGAACCCGTCGTCCTCGATGGGCGTCATGACCCGGGTTGCAGAAGGCGCGTCAGCCCCCTTGTGCAGGGCCATGCCCACCTTCTTGAGCTCATCACGGTCCACATCCACCAGCCACAACGAAACCTCCACCGCGCGCTTGGGCACGTCCAGTTCCGCCACCAGGCTTTCGATAAAGCTGACCTGCGCCGGCTTGCCCTTGATCAACAAGCTGTTGGTGTCGGGGTATGCCAGCACCGAAATAGTCTTGTCGGCGAGTAAACCGGGTTGTCGGGGGGATGCACTCTTCTGCTCGACGGCCAGCAGCTTGTCGATCATGGAAGCCATGCCCGGTACCGTGACGGTTCTGTCCCCCATGCCGTACTCCCGGTCGGCAACGTGGGTGTTCAGCACCTGCACCACACCGATCCGCTGCGGCCCCATGCGCAGCTCGGCCCGCTGGCGGTCCATCAGCTGAGCCAGGCGCAGCACGTGGTCGACATAGTTCGGCGGCCCGGACACATAGAACACCCGCGCAGCGCTCGCCCGCAGCGGGTAACGCGCTTCGTCGAGACCCGAGCGGCGCATGAACCCGCGCAAGATATCGACCGAGATATGCCGCAGGGTCACCACCGAGCTTTTCGCCTCATCGGCGTCATAGAGGTAAAGCACCTGGCCATCGCTGTACCAGATCAAGCCTTGCTGCTGAGCGACCGACTCCAGGAGCGGTTGGGCCGAATCGAAATCGAACGCCCCGCTGATACGCTTGCGGGCCGCCGCCTGGCTGACCACGATCGGCTGCCCCAACGGCAAGGACAGTGCGGTAAAAAACGTGTGCAGGCTTTCATCACGAGCCTGGTATTGCCCTGCGAGCACGCAGGAACTGCCCAGCATCAACAGCCAGAACAACACGGTCGCAAAACGGTGGCGGTTGATGAACATGCCTGCAAAGCCCGGGATCAAGGAGCGGCCATACTGCGAGCCCGGCCAGTTTCAATCCTGATGGAAAGCTGACGGCCTGCCGGGCTTTCCCGGCCCGTGGCATGTGCCTTGCTTTGCCTTGCTTATCGCAGCCCGCGCCAACGGCGGAACGGGCTCAAGGACAAAGACGTCGTGACCCCGGGCCCCCCCTGTGAGTGGCCCGACGGAGCGGCGTTTTTTTATGAAAGGTGCATGTAGATGAGTGATCCCCTGGCTTGGGTGAACGGCAGCGACGCCCCGGAAAAGAGCAGCCTCAACCTCGGCTTCATGGCCCTGAGCGATTGCGCCTCGGTGGTGGTCGCCGCCACCCAGGGCTTTGCCCAGCCCTATGGCCTGACGCTGAACCTCAAACGCCAGTCGTCGTGGGCCAGCCTGCGGGACAACCTGGTCAGTGGCGAACTGGACGCCGCCCACAGCCTGTACGGCCTGATTTACGCCGTGCACCTGGGCATCGGCGGCGTGGCGCCTACCGACATGGCCGTACTGATGGGTTTGAACCAGAACGGCCAGAGCATCAACCTCTCCCACGGCCTGCAACGGCTGGGCGTGACCAGTCCTGAAGCACTGGACCGCCACGTGCACCAAAGCCGAACAAAACTCACCTTCGCTCAGACCTTTCCCACAGGCACCCATGCCATGTGGTTGTATTACTGGCTGGCCAGCCAGGGCATCCATCCGTTGCAGGATGTGGACAGTGTGGTAGTGCCACCACCGCAAATGGTTGCGCACCTGCAGGCTGGGCGCATCGACGGTTTTTGTGTGGGCGAGCCCTGGTGCGCCAGTGCGGTGAAGCAAAATCAGGGCTTCACCCTGGCCACCACCCAGGCGATCTGGCCGGACCATCCGGAAAAAGTCCTCGGCTGCACCCAGGCGTTTGTGGAGCAATACCCCAATACCGCCCGGGTACTGGTGATGGCGATCCTGCAGGCCAGCCGGTTTATCGAGGAAAGCGCGGAAAACCGCCGCTCCACCGCGCAACTGTTGAGCGCGCCGCACTACCTCGACGCACCGCTGGACTGCATCGAACCGCGCTTGCTGGGCAACTATGACGACGGCCTCGGCAACCACTGGCAGGATCCCCACGCGCTGCGTTTTTATGGCGACGGCGAGGTCAACCTGCCCTACGTGTCTGATGGCATGTGGTTCATGACCCAGTTCCGCCGTTGGGGCCTGCTGCGCGAAGACCCGGATTACCTTGGCGTCGCCCGACGCGTGCAGCAACTGGATATCTATCGCCAAGCGGCCAGCGCCGTGGGTGTGCCTGCCGGTGGCGAGGCCATGCGCAGCAGCCAGTTGATCGACGGCAAGGTCTGGGACGGTTCGGACCCGGCCGGGTACGCCCGCAGCTTTCGCCTGCATGCCATGGCAGACGTTGCCAATCGTCATGCCTCGCGCTGACAGGAGGACCTTATGTTGCGAATCCTGTTGATCAATGACACACCGCGCAAGGTGGGGCGGCTCAAGGCCGCGCTGACTGAGGCCGGGTTTGAGGTGATCGATGAGTCGGGGCTGACGATTGACCTGCCGGCGCGGGTTGAGGCGGTGCGTCCGGATGTGATTTTGATCGATACCGAGTCGCCGGGGCGCGATGTGATGGAGCAGGTGGTGCTGGTGAGTCGTGACCAGCCGCGGCCGATTGTGATGTTTACCGATGAGCATGACCCGGGGGTGATGCGGCAGGCGATCAAGTCCGGGGTCAGCGCCTATATTGTCGAGGGGATTCAGGCGCAGCGGTTGCAGCCGATTCTGGACGTGGCGATGGCGCGGTTTGAGAGTGACCAGGCGATGCGTGCTCAGCTGCAGGCGCGGGATCAGCAGTTGGCGGAGCGTAAGCGGATCGAAACGGCCAAGGGGCTGTTGATGAAAATGAAGGGGTGTAATGAGGACGAGGCCTACACGCTGATGCGGCGCCAGGCGATGAGTCGGCAGCAGAAGCTGATCCAGGTGGCGGAGCAGATTATTGCCATGAGTGAGTTGTTGGGGTGAGGGGTGGGGGTTTTATGGTGTACATATCCGTTGCTGCGGTAACGGCGGCTTAGGGTTCCGCTCTTACAGCGGGTCACTTTTGGCAAACGCCCCAAAAGTAACCAAAAGGTCTTTGCCCCACCACTCGGTGCCTCGCCTAGGCTCGGCATGCCC
>NZ_JACARC010000116.1 GCF_013386825.1 Pseudomonas sp. IPO3778 | reverse complement strand
TGGTGGGGCAAGAGCGTTTTGTTTACTTTTGCGCTTTTCAAAAGTGAGCCGCTGTAAGAGCGGAACCGTCAGCAGCCGTTACCTAAATAACGGATATGCCCCCACCCCCCACCCAGAAACTATTTCGGCCCGAGAATCTTCACCAACTTATCCGGCGACGGCGCCCCTTGCTGCTGCTGCAACCCACCCTTGTCATCCAGATAGAAAATCGCCGGCGTCGCCGACAATTCCAGCTCGTCCATCAGCTTCATGTTCGAATCGAGCTTGGCCTGGATATCCGCCGGAATCTTTTCCAGCGCCTGCAACTTGCTGCCTTTACCGGCCGACTCATGGGCTTCCAGGGCCTGTTGCGGATCCTTGGCTGCAAACAGCGCCGCCGACTTGCCCGGGCTGTCCTCACGAATAATCCCCACCATGATGTGTCGCAACTGCACCTTGCCCGACTTCACCCAAGGCCGCGCCTGTTCCCAGAACATGTTGCAGTACGGGCAGTTCGGATCACTGAACAGATAAACGATACGCGGCGCATCCTTGTTGCCGTCCTGGATCCAGTTGCTGTGTTCCATCTTGGCCCAGACTTCCTTGGCCATGGGCGCATACACCAGCTTTTCCAGAGGCGCGGTGCTCAGGTCATTGCCATCGGCGTCGTACAGGTTGCCGGCGATCACGCTTTTGCCGTCGGCCGTCAGGTACAGCGCCATGCCACGGTTCTGGTATTGGGCGGCGTAGCCGGTGAGGCCGCTGGGGGCATCGAACTTGCCGATGATCTTGGCACCCTTGGCCTCGATGTTCTTGATCGGCGCCGGCCAGTCCTCGGCATGGGCCAGGCTGGCGGCCAGAGTCAGGGGCAGGAGTGTCAGCAGGTGGCGGAGGCGGAGCATGGCGAATTCCTTGTGGTGGCCGGCAGGGCCGGTTTGGCGTTGATCGGTTCGAAGCGCTCCATGGCGCGGGCCAGGCTGGCCTGGGACAGTTCGCCCAGATGGCTGTTGATCAGGCGACCGTCCGGTTGATAGAACAGGGTGGTGGGCAAGGCCATGGAGCCGACGGCCTGGCCGAGGCGGCCGCTGGCGTCGAACAGCACGTTGTCCAGGTTCAGGCCCTGGGTGGCCAGGTAGGTGCTGACGCTTTGCATGCTCTCGGCCTGGTTGACGAACAGGAAGGTCACGTCCGGGCGCTGGCGCTGGGCGCTTTCCAGTACCGGCATTTCACGCCGGCACGGCGGGCACCAGGTGGCCCATAGGTTGATCACCAGCGGGCCGCCCTTGTAGTCGGCCAGTTGCACGGTTTCGCCATTGGCGTTGCGCAGGGCGATGTCCGGCAGGTGCGTGCCTTTTTCGTAGAGGGTCAGGGACAGGCTGGTCAAGGCCCAGAACGCCAGGCCAGTGATCACCCCGGCGCTCAGTGGCTTGCGCAGCAGCGGGCGGCGCCAGCCGTAGATCAGGGCGCCGATGATCAGCGCGATGACGCCGGGCCAGGCGAGAAAACCGCCGTCCCGCAGGTCGACGATTTGCAGCGGGTCACTTTTGTAATACGCCCAATACATCAGCACGAAGCTGACACGTGCAGCGAGCATGCCCAGCAAAAACAGGGTAAACAGCACCGACTCCGGGTTCTCGCCGCCGCGCTTGGCCACTCGCCAGCCCACCAGGGTGGCGAGGATCAACGCCGTGATCAGCAGCAAGTGATTCAGGGCGATGGCGAATGTGCCGATGGTCAGTGTCAGCATCAGAGGGCGTCCCGGGCTTGGGTCCAGCGTTGCAGGAAGGCTGCAGCATCCACTTCCCCGGTGATGCGCTGGGCGCGGCGTTCTTCACCGTCCGGGCCGATCCAGACGAAGCTTGGCGGGCCGGGGACTTTGTAGCGGCCCAGCAGCTCGCGGCTGGCGGCGTTGTCGGCGGTCACGTCGAGGCGCAGCAGGCGCACATCCTTGAGGGCATCCAGTACTTCGGGTTTGCCGAATACCTGTTTTTCCATGATCTTGCACGACACGCACCAGTCGGCGTAGTAGTCCACCAGCACCCATTGGCCCTGGGCCTTGGCGCTGTCGAGTTGGCTTTGCAGCACGGCCGGGTCGTTGATGGTCATGAAGGCTTCGTGGGCGCTGGGGGCACCGGCCACCCGCGAGCCGCTGTAGACCTTCAGCGGTTGCCACAGGTCATCACTGCCACCGGCGGCGCCGATCACCAAGACGCTGCCCCAAAGGCCCAGCACCAGCGAGCCGGCCCCAAACAGCATGGCAGTACGTCCGAACTCGTGGGCCAGGCGCCAGCCGCAGTAGGCCATGACCAGTGCAAGCACGCCCCACAAGCCGAGCCACAGGGTTTCACCGACCACCGGGCGAATCATCAGCACGGCGGTGGCGAGGAACAGGAAGCCGAAGATGCCCTTGAGGATATTCATCCAGGTGCCGGGCTTGGGCAGGAAACGATTACCCACGGTCACCAGCAGCAACAGCGGCACGCCGATGCCGATGCCCATGGCAAACAGGATCAGGCCGCCGTGCAGGGCATTGCCGCTTTGGGCGATGTAGAGCAGGGCGCCGGCCAGGGGCGCGGTCATGCAGGGGCCTACCAGCAAACCGGACAAGGCGCCGAGCACCCCGGCACCCACCAGGCTGCCGCCGCTTTGGTTGCGACTGACGTTGTCGAGGCGGTCCCGCAGGAAGGCCGGCAGTTGCAGCTCGAAGAAGCCGAACATCGGCAGGGCGAGGATCACAAACAAGGCGGCGAAGCTGCCGAGGATCCATGGCGTTTGCAGCAGGGCAGCGAGGTTGCCGCCCAGCAGCGCGGCCAGTACGCCGAGTGCGGCATAGATCAATGCCATGCACACCACGTAGCTGGTGGCCAGGGCGAAACCGCGCCGAGGGCTGGCGCCGCTGCCGACTACAAGGCCGGCGAGGATCGGCAGCATTGGCAAGGAACACGGGGCAAAGGCCAGCAGCAGGCCCAGGCCGAAGAACACCAGCAGGCTCCAGCCCAGGCTGCGCTGTTGCAGGCCGCTGGCCAGGCTTTGGTCCTGGGCCTGGCCGGTGGCGGCCACGGCGGGGTTGCCACCCAGGTCCACGGTGATCGATTGCGGCGGGTAGCACAGGCCGGCATCGGCGCAGCCTTGCCAGCCGACTTTGACCTGGCCGGTGGCGCCGGCGGGTATTTTTACTTCCAGGCCCTGGCGATACACCTGCTGCTCGCCGAAGAACTCGTCGCTATGGGCTTCGCCTTGGGGCAACGTCGGTTTTTCGGCCAGTCCGTCGAATTTCAAGCGCTGCTGGTACAGGTAATAACCGTCGGCAATCTGCCAATACAGCTGGGTTTCGCCGGAGGCCAGACGCTCGGAGGTAAAGGTGAAGGCTTTGCCCACCGGGAGAAAGTCGGGTTTGGTCTCGAAAGGATTGTTGCCAGGCGCGGCCTGGGCGAATCCAGCAAACACTACCAGCAGAAAGATAAACAGATGCCGCATGATCAAGCCTTAGTTCGAAGCAAGTGGGACACACAATGTGTGGTGTTGATTAACCGATGATTAACCGGGCTATCCTAGGGAGTACGGATTATCCGGGTTTACGCGCGCTGGCGGCATAATGCGCGCTTAATCCACTCCCTTTTTAATCAGCCTCACATTTTGCAAAGGGTTCACCATGCACGTACTGGTCTGTGAAGACGACGAGCTGATCGCCAGCGGCATTGTTGCCGGGCTCAGCGCCCAGGGACTGACGGTCGAGCGCGTCGGCACGGCAGCCGCTGCCCGGGCGATGCTCAAGGTGGCGGAATTCGACGTGATGGTACTCGACCTCGGCCTGCCGGATGAAGACGGCTTGAAGCTGTTGCAACAATTGCGCAGCCAGGGCCTGGAAATTCCGGTGCTGATCCTCACCGCGCGGGACTCGGTGACCAACCGGGTCGACGGCCTGCAAGCCGGTGCCGACGATTACCTGCTCAAACCCTTCGACCTGCGGGAACTGGCCGCGCGCCTGCACACCTTGTTGCGTCGGGTGGCCGGGCGCAGCGTCAACCTGATCGAGCACGGGCGCCTGACCTATAACCCCAGCAGCCGCGAAACGCTGTTGGGCGGTGAGTCGGTGGACCTGTCCCGCCGCGAGCAGGCACTGTTGCAGGCCCTGCTGCAAAACCGCGGCCGGGTGCTGTCCAGCGAGCAGCTCAAAGACAGCATCTACGGGCTGAGCGACGAACTGGAAAGCAACGCCCTCAACGTGCACATCCACCACCTGCGGCGCAAACTCGGCAACGGCATCGTCGAAACCGTGCGTGGCCTGGGCTATCGCCTGGGCCCGGCTGACGCGGGAGAGGACGCTTCGTGATGAGCCTGCGCCTGCGGCTGACCTTCAAGCTCGGTGCGGCTTTCGTGCTGATCTGGGCGCTGGCCGCTGCGTGGATGCTCAACGACCTGCGCAACCAGATGATGTTTTCCCTGGACCAGCGCCTGGTGGCTTCGGCGCGCATGGTTGCGGGGCTGATGGAGCAGATGCCGGGCCTGTCCAGTGCCGGTGACGGTGCGCATTTCAGCGCCGAGCAATTGAATGTGCCGGGCGGCATGGCCTGCCAGGTCAGCTCCATGCACGGGGTGGTGCTCGCCCGCAGCCACACCACGCCGGACCAGGGCCTGGAGTCACGCAAGAGCGGCTTTCGCGACCAGATGATTGATGGCGTGGGGTGGCGCAGCTTCACCTTGTCCCGTGGCGATTTGTTTATCACCACCGCCGACCGGCAGGTGGAGCGAGAAGCCTTGAACCTGTCGATCCTGCTGGCGGCGTCGGTGCCGGTGGGCGTGGCGCTGTTGGGCTGCCTGTGCCTGCTGTGGCTGGGGATCGGCCAAAGCCTGTTGCCGCTCAACCGCATGCGTGACGCCTTGATGCGCCGCAGTGCCGACTCCCTCGAACCCTTGCAGATCAGCCCGCTGCCCAGCGAACTCAAGCCGCTGCTCGACACCCAGAACCAGTTGCTGCAGCGCATCGCCAAGACCATCGAGCGCGAACGCCGCCTGACCGGTGACGCGGCCCATGAGCTGCGCAGCCCGTTGACCGCGATCAAGACCCACCTGCAAGTGGCGCGCATGACCGAAGGTGCCGCCCGTGACCAGTCCCTGGCCCACGCCGAGGAAGGCGCCGACCGTTTGCACCGCACCCTGGAGCAGTTACTGCTGCTGGCGCGGGTGGAAGGCAGCCTGTCGTTTGATGACGGCCTGCAATCGAGTGCCGAACAGGTCGCACAGATGGCGATCCAGGATGCCAATGGCGGCGATAACCAGCGCATTGATCTGATCCTGGCGGACAATCTTTCCGGCAAACCGGTGGAAATGCCGGTGGGCCTGGCGGTCGCCGCCTTGCGTAACCTGCTGGACAACGCCCTGCGCCACACGCCGGCGGATACGCGGGTGGAACTGAGTGTGTCCAGCGCAGGCGATAACGTGGTGTTCCGCGTGCGTGACCATGGCGCGCCGATCTCCAGTGAAGACCTGCAACACCTGACCCAACGCTTCTGGCGCAACGGCAACAGCCCCGGTTGCGGCCTGGGGCTGGCGATTGTCCAGGCGATCGTGCAGCGCTGCTCCTGTTCGCTGAAATTCGACAGCCAGGCCGATGGCATGCGCGTCGAGCTGGGCATGCCGTTGCGTCGCTGAACCTTCTTTTCACGGCACAAATAGCTACCGCCATCCTTAAGCGCAAGGCTTCAGGATGGCGGTCATTTTTTTGTGTTTGAACGGGCTGAATGACTCAGCCTGTGTTGAAAAGGACAGCGCCCATGTTGGTTATCGATTCCACTTATCCCGCAAAAGACTTTAACGAACGCAAGGGCGAAGCCGTGCGCCAGGTGATTGTGCATTACACCGCCGCGCCCTTTGCTTCGTCGCTGCGTACCCTCACCGGGGACGGTGTCAGTGCCCACTATCTGTTGGCTGATCCGGATGACCCGAGCTACCGCGCCGCCGGCTACGACGAGCTGCGGGTCTTGCGCCTGGTGGACGAGGCGCAGCGCGCCTGGCATGCCGGCGCCAGCCATTGGGCCGGGCGCGACAACCTCAATAGCCGCTCCATCGGCATTGAAATCGTCAATCAGGCCCGGGATGACGCCGGTGTGTTTACCTTTCCGGCCTATGGCGGGGAGCAGGTCGACATGTTGATTGCCCTGATCCGTGACATCCAGGGACGGTACCCGGCGATCGGCCCCACCGACATTCTCGGGCATTCGGACATTGCCTATTGGCGCAAGAGCGATCCCGGGCCCCGGTTACCGTGGCGTTGCCTGTTCGAGGCGGGCGTTGGTGCCTGGTATGAGGACATGGCCAAGCGGGCCTATCAACGCCGGTTCCACGTCGGCCTGCCGCCAGAGGTTGAAGTCGAACGGGCATTTCAGCGTTACGGTTATGCCCCGGCGAAAAATCGCCTGGGTTTTCAGCAGCGTGTCCGTGCCTTCCAGATGCATTTTCGTCCCGGTGATTACAGCGGGCGGCTGGATGCAGAGACCTGCGCCATCCTGTATGCGCTGAATGAAAAATACACCGGGGTTGCCGGGTAAAACCGCTAAAGCGGTTTTTAACGACCACAGGTGTAAATCCTCCCCGTGCTGATGCGTTTCCAGAACAGGAAATCCGTGCGCTGCCGTTGGGTCAGACGCCAACGGGTTGGCAGTTTGTTCACCATCATCAGCGTATTGAGGGATCGAGAGATGTCAGTCGCTACCAGCCGTATTGAAGAGACCCAGGCGGTCCCTGCGGAAACGCTCTACCAGTTCGACGAAACCCCGCTGCTGGCGCGCCAGCGCCAGCAGGAGTCCAATGCCCGCAGCTATCCGCGGCGCATTCCCCTGGCGCTCAAGCGCGCCCGCGGGATCTACGTCGAGGACGTCGAAGGTCGCAGCTTTATCGATTGCCTGGCCGGTGCCGGCACCCTCGCGCTGGGGCACAACCACCCGGTGGTGATTGATGCCATTCGCCAGGTGCTGAGCGATGAATTGCCGTTGCACACCCTGGACCTGACCACGCCGGTCAAGGACCAATTCGTACAGGACCTGTTTGGCCTGCTGCCGCCGGCGCTGGCCCGGGAAGCCAAGATCCAGTTCTGTGGCCCCACCGGCACCGACGCGGTGGAAGCCGCGCTGAAACTGGTGCGCACCGCCACCGGGCGCAGCACGGTGTTGTCGTTCCAGGGCGGTTATCACGGCATGAGCCAGGGCGCGCTGAGCCTGATGGGCAGCCTGGGGCCGAAAAAACCCTTGGGTGCCTTGCTCGGCAATGGCGTGCAATTCCTGCCATTCCCGTACGACTATCGCTGCCCGTTCGGGTTGGGCGGGGCACAAGGCGTGAAGGTCAACCTGCACTACCTGGAAAACCTGCTCAACGACCCCGAGGCCGGGGTTCTGCTGCCGGCGGCGGTGATCGTTGAAGTGGTGCAAGGCGAGGGCGGCGTGATCCCGGCCGATCTCGACTGGTTACGCGGCCTGCGCCGTATCACCGAGCAAGCCGGTGTGGCGCTGATCGTTGACGAAATCCAGAGTGGCTTTGGCCGTACCGGCAAGATGTTTGCCTTCGAACACGCCGGCATCATCCCGGACGTGGTGGTGCTGTCCAAAGCCATCGGCGGCAGCCTGCCGCTGGCCGTAGTGGTCTATCGCGACTGGCTCGACACCTGGTTGCCGGGCGCCCATGCCGGGACCTTCCGTGGCAATCAGATGGCCATGGCGGCCGGGTCGGCGGTGATGCGCTACCTCAAGGACCACGACATTCCCGCCCACGCGGCGGCCATGGGCGCGCGCCTTGGTGAGCACCTGCGCATCCTGCAGCGCGACTTCCCGCAGTTGGGGGATATTCGCGGTCGTGGGCTGATGCTCGGTGTGGAACTGGTGGACCCTGACGGCGCGCTCGACAGCCAGGGCCATCCACCGGTGCATCGCCAACTGGCACCGCTGGTGCAACGTGAATGCCTCAAGCGCGGGCTGATTCTTGAACTGGGCGGGCGCCACGGCAGCGTCGTGCGGTTCCTGCCACCGCTGGTGATCACGGCTGCAGAAATCGACCGGGTGGCCGAGATTTTTGGTCGTGCCCTGGCGGCAGCTGTCGCCAGCCTCTAATTTTTTACCGGGCTGGCACGTTCCTTCTTACATCAGCTGTGCGTGGTGCGCAGCCAGCCTTACATCGACGGAGAACAGCAATGACCTCAGTATTCGACCGCGAAGACATCCTGTTTCAGGTAGTGGTCAACCATGAAGAACAATATTCCATCTGGCCCGACTACAAGGCTGTGCCGGAAGGCTGGCGCACCGTGGGCAAAAGCGGGATGAAGAAAGAGTGCCTGGCCTACATCGAAGAGGTGTGGACCGACATGCGTCCGATGAGTTTGCGCCAGAAGATGGACGGCCAGGCGCTTGCTGGCTGATCCAGGTCTCGGGCATCACATAGAACCCAATGTGGGAGCGGGCTTGCTCGCGAAGGCGTCGTGTCAGTCACTGTCTGTATTGACTGTCACACCGCTTTCGCGAGCAAGCCCGCTCCCACATTTATTGTGTTTTACCTGTAGGAACCAGGGTTACAGCGCCTTGATCACCTGATCTACATTGCCTTCCAGCTCCGCCACCGGGTCGGCGCCATCGGTACCCAGCACCAGTAACTTCGCCCCGCCCGCCGTGACCGCCGCCTGTACTGCATCGCCAGGCTTGCGGTGATGCAGCACTACCGCCACCTCATTTTCCTTCAACCCCGCAGTCAGTTGCTGCAGCGCCTCGGGTGTCCACTCCGCATCTGCACGCGCATCGGTGCTGACCAGCTCCAGGTTCAACCCACTCACCAGGTAACCAAAGTGATCGCTCAGGCTGACCACGGTCAGGGTGTCGGCCTTGGCCAGGCGTGCCTCGCTGTCGGCGGTGAGCTTGAGCAGGCGTTGCTTGAGGCCGGCCAGGTTGGCTTCGATCTGCGGCTTTGCCTCGGGGGCCAGGCGGCTGAGGTCGGCGGCCATCACATCGGCCATGCGGCCCATGTTGTTGCTGGCCTGCCACGGCTGGCTGTTCAGGCCATCGGTGGCGCCCGGCTGCACGGCAATCCCCGGCAAACCACCGTCTACCGGGCGGGCGGCGTCCACTTCGACGATGCGGATATTGCTGCGTCGGGCCACCGGGTACAGCGGGTCATCCGGCCATAACGAGCGCAAGCCGATGGCCGCATCGGCGTCCTGGGCCAGGGTGTTCAGCGCCTGCGCGCCGCGCCCGGTGAAATAGGCGACTTGTCGCGAGCCGGGCAGGTTGGCCGGCGCTGCGCGCTCAAGCTGCACATCGGTGCCTTTGAGCAACACCTGCGCCAAGCCATAGGTGATCGGCAAGGCGGCGATGACCTTCACCGGTTTTACCGAGTGGGCCATGTTCAGGGCCGCATGGCCAACGCCTTGGTTGGCGTTGATCCGTAACGGCTGGACGCCGTCGGCGGCGAGCGCCGGTGTGGCAATGGCCAGGGCCAGCAACAGGGGGCGAAAAATCGGGCGCATTATCCAAGATTCCCTTTCAGGCTGGGGACCGTGCCGCGGGCGATGGCGGCGAGGGCGAAGGCGATGCCGGCGACCAGGATGATCGCGGCACCGGACGGAATCGGCAGGTCGAAGATGATCGGCAGCAGGATCCCGCACAGGGTGCTGACGGTGGCGATCACCACCGAGATCCAGAAGAAGCCTTTGAGCGACTGGCTCAACAGGCGCGCGGCGGCGGCCGGAATCACCAGCAGCGCACCCACCAGAATCGCACCGATGACCTTGACCGCCGCGACGGTGATCAAGGTCACCAGAATCACAAACAGATAATCCAGGGTCTTCACCGCCACGCCACGCACCGCCGCCAGTTGGGGGTTGAAGCTGGCGAGCATGATGCGGTTGTACAGCGGCAAGGCCAGGGCCATGACCAGCGAGCCGACAACCGCCAGCACCAGCAGGTCATTGCCGTTCACCGTCAGCACCGAGCCGAACAGCACGTTTTCGAGGATGTGCACGTTGATCTTGCCCGCCAGGATCAGCAGCAGGCTCGCGCCCAGGGCCAGGGACACCGACAGGAACACGCCGATCAGCGTGTCCGGCGCCAGGCCTGTGCGGTTGCGCAGGTAGTTGAGCAGGATGCCGAACAGCAGGCAGTAGCCGAACAGGCTGCCGTAAGGCCCGGTGTAGGGTTCTCCCAGCAGAATGCCCACGGCCACGCCGGTCAGCGCGGCATGGCCCACGGCTTCGGAAAAGAACGCAAAGCGCTTGACCACCACCAGGGTGCCCAGGCCGCCCAGTACCGGGCCGATCAACAGCCCGGCGAGCAGGGCGTTGACCACAAATCCGTAGGCCAGTGCTTCCGGCAAATACCCGGAAGACGCCCAGCCCTGGACCATCAAGCGAAAGGCTTCGTAGCTCATAAGGCCGGGCTCCGTGGGTGGGTAGAGAACAGGGTCAGCAGGCGGTCCGGGGTCAGCGCCTCCTTGGGCGTGGCGTCGAACAGCACGCGGCGGTTCAGGCCGGTGACGCGATCGGCCAGGCGGCCGACGGCTTCCAGGTCATGTTCGATCCACAGCACGGTGATCCCGGCCTGGCGCCAGTCGTTCAGCAGGCGTTCGAACACCTGGATGCCGGCTTCGTCCAGCGCCGACATTGGTTCGTCCAGCACCAGCAAGTGCGGTGCCGGGATCAAGCCCTGGGCCAGCAGCACCCGCTGGCGTTCACCGCCGGAGAGGGCGCCCATCCGCCGTTTGCGTTTGTCCTGCATGCCGACCCGTTCCAGTGCATCGCCAATCGCGGCGGCGTAATGTCTGGACAGCCCAAGAAACGCCGGACGCCGCTGGCACATGGCAGCCATGAAATCGTCGACGGTCATCGGCAAACCCCGGTCGAACTCCAACGCCTGGGGCACATAGCCGATGGTGCCGGGTGCGTCTGGCCAGTGCAGGCTCAACTGGCCCTGGTGCGGGGTTTGCCCCAGCAGGGTCTTGATCAGCGAGCTTTTGCCGCCGCCGTTGGGGCCGACCAGCGCATGGATGCTGCCGGGCTGCACCTGGAAACTCACCGCGTCGAGGATCACCGTGCGGCCCAGGGTCAGCGCCACGTTATTGAAGTCGAGGGTCGGGCCAACACTGGCCACCTTCAGATGTTCCGCCGCCGTCATGCTCCCGACTCCTGAATCGCCCGTACCACGGTGTTGAGGTTGCCGGTCATTTCCACTTCGTACTTTTGCGCGCTGTAGTCGCCATAGGAAATGTGCGACAGCGGGTACAGCTTCACCCCGGATTCACGCTGGATGGTGTCAACGTAGCTGGACGGGAAATCCATCTCCGAGAAGATCACTTTCACGTCCAGTTCCCGCAACTGGTCGATGGTTTTCTTCAACTGACTGGGGCTCGGCTCGATGCCATGGGCCGGTTCCACCACGGCGGTGACTTCCAGGCCGAATTCCCGCAGCAGGTAGTCGTAAGCCGCATGCACCGTGGCCACCCGCAGGTCGGGATTGGGCGCGCTGGTGAGCTTGGCCAGGGCGTCGGCGCGCATCTGGCGCAGGCGCTTGCCATAGGCGCGGGCATTTTGGGTGTAGGTCTTGGCGTTGTCCGGGTCGAGCTTGCCCAGTTCCCGGGCGATGTTGTTCACCTGGGCTATCGAGGCGCTGATGGACAGGAAGGTGTGCGGGTTGACGACCTTGCCGGCACCGCGTGCGGCGTTGCCGGTGGCGGCCAGCAGCGGCACGTTGGCGTTGGCCTCGATCACCGGGATGTCCGGGCGCTCGCTGGTGGCGATCATGCGGTCGGCGAAATCATCATGGCCGACGCCGTTGAGCACGATCACGTCCAGGGTGCCGATGCGCTTGATGTCTTCGGCGCGGGGCTCGTAGGCGTGAGGGTTGAAACCGGCGGGAATCAACGGCACCACCTCGGCTTTGTCACCGACGATATTGGCCACGTAGCTGTAATACGGGTGCAGGGTGATGCCGATGCGCAGGCGTTTGGCGTGCTCTGAATCAGGGAGCGCATTGGCCAGCGGTGCCAGCAGCAGGGTGAACAAACCCGCGAGCACCAGGCGTAATAAGGGCGATGAAATGGACATGGTCTTCTCTCGGCGACAGCGTGAATTCAATGACGATGCTGGCGGGTGACACCGGCATCGAACTGCGCGACCACTTGCTGCCAGCCCGCGTTGATCAGCGCCTGGTCAGTGAGGTCGGTAGGGGCGGTGAGGTTGGCGTTGCGGTTGAGCCAGATATCCGGCTCGGCGCCGCTGATACGCATCAGCAGCGAACCGCTGAGGGCCGGGGTCTGGCTCAGGCCCAGGTAGGCGCTGTCCAGCAACTGCCAGCGGTGGTCGCCGCGGCTCACCGAACTGGCGTCCTGGGCGAAGGGCGCAAAGCCTTCTTCGGCCAGTTGCCCGGGCGTCGGCAGGGTGCTGTGTTCCTCTTGCAGCAAGTGGATTTCATCCAGGGTCACCCGCAGGTCGGCGTAGATGCCTTGCTCGGCGGCGCTGAGGTCGCGGCGGGCGTCCAGTTGGTGGCTGGGCACGGCGGCGACTTCCTGGCTTTCACCGCGCAAGGCCACCACGGTGCCGGCCACCGCGAGGATCATCAGGCACAGCAGCAGGACGTAGAGAGTCTCGTGCCCGGCACCGGCCGGGCGCACAACGTGGGTCGTACTCATTGGGGCTGGATATCCGCTTGGTCGATTTCCACCACGTGGCCGGGGCCGGCATCAAACAACACGTAGAACTCGGCGGACGGTTTCTTGAAGGTCAGCTTCGAGTCCTCACCCAGCTTGCCGGGCACCAGGATGGTTTCGTCATAGCCGATCACGTCGAGGGTCACGCCGGGGGCGCCGCTGCCGTCTGAGAACCCGCCGGTGCACTGGATCTGCTCGCCGGCGATTTCCTTGCATTCGCACATCGGGTTGTGGGCGAGGGCGACGGTACTGAAACCGGTGCCGAGGATTAATACGCCACAGGCGCGGGCCAAGTGCTGCAAGGTCATGGTTTGACTCCTCGTTTTTTCAGCCAGTCGATGGTGGCGGGTGATGCCTGGCTCAAGGGGATGGAGGCCTGGTGCATGGCGCCGTCCCAGCCTTCCATGGTGATCCACACGTCGGCATCCAGCGGGGTGCGTTCAGGGATCGGCAGGGCGGCGCCCATGCGGTACGGCGTGCCGAAGAAAATCACCCCGGCGGCCCGCAGGCTGCGGGGTTTGCCGATGCGCAGGTAGGTCGCCTTGACCTGGTCGATGCAGGCGTTGCACAGGGCGGCATTGAAGGATTTCATCGGGCCCGCCGGGTCCGGGCGCGGCGGCTCGTTGCGCAATTCGGCGAGTTTCAGGCTCCAGGGGCCGACCTGCACGTCACCGATCTCCCGTTCACCCAGGCCGCTGTCACCGCGAAACAGCGCGGCGTCGGCAAAATACTTGGGCATGAAGCCCAGGGGCACCAGCAACAGCAGGATATTGATGTGGAAGCGCCACTTGAGCCAAAAGGCCCGCAGGGGCGAGGGCGGTTGAACCGTCGTGGCGTTGTTCATCGGTTGCCCTCCGTGGTTTCAGCCGGCGAGGCCGGGATTTTCGCCGGTTGCCGGGATGCCTTGGCTTCGCGTTTCAGGGCGTTGAGGGTGGCCAGGGCGGTGCGTTTGGTCCAGATCAGCAGGCCGCTCAAGACCATCATGCTCAGCACCAGGCCGAAGAAGGCCCAGATCAGCTTGATCCAGATCCCGCCGAAATCCCCGGTGTGCAGCGGGCGCATGGACTCGGTGACGAACTCCAGGGCCGAACGGTCGGACAGCAGGTGCGAGGCGGCGATTTCGCCGTTGTACGGGTTGATTTCTGCGGTCTGGAACATCAGTGGGTACCAGCCCCGCCCGCCGATGCGCAGGTGGCTGTAGGCATTGCTCGGCAGGCTCACGAAGCTGGCCTCAAGCCCGGGAATGCGCTGGGTGGCGATACTGATTGCGTCGTCCAATGGAATCATGGGGGCCGGCACGCCCGGGGCGGACATTGGTACTTTGTCGCGTGCGATCGCGGGGACAATCGGCTCGCTGGAAATGGAAATCTGGTTATCGCTGAGGGCGGCCTCGATCAGGAACCAGGTGCCGGTGATGGAAATCACCGCGATAAACCAGATCGACCAGATGCCGCTCAACCGGTGGAAGTCGCCCCAGAAGATCCGCGCGCCATGGTTGAAGCGCAGGGTCGGCTTGAAAAAGCCTTTCCAGAACCGTTTGTACACCACCAGGCCGGTGACGAGGGACGCCAGCAGCGGCAAGCCCAGCAGCGAAACCAGGTACCAGCCCCAGCTGTAGCCATTGGTGAAGGGCACCAGCCACCAGCCGTGGAGCGCGCGGGTAAATGCCTGGAAGTTGAACGACGGGCTGATGCCCTGGATCACCCCGGTGTACGGGTTGACGTAGACCTCCAGTGAACGTCCGTCGGGGTAGCTGAGGCGGGCGCTGAGGGCGAAATGCGACTCGTCCGGGCGGCTCAGGGTTGCGACGATCACCTCGGGTTCGGCGCGCTTGATGGCGGCGATCACCTGGTCATAGCTGAGCAGTTCGGCGTCGTCCGAGGGCTTGCTGGCCCGGATGTCCGGGTCGGCCAGCCAGACGATCTCCTGGCTGACCACCGCCAGGGTGCCGGTGACGCAGACGATCAGCACAAAGAACCAGATGGGCAATGCCAGCCAGCTGTGCACGAGAAACCAGAGTTTTGAGCGTGACTTCTTCGACATGTGAATGCGGGTCTTGATCGGAGGGGGGCAGTAAAGGCCCGGAAAACGCGGCCCGTAGCTTTTGCTGACGCGAGCGGCTGTATCTAAGTTAAGACGGATGAGAAATCCAAAACCCTAAGGCGGATATGAAAGCAAATGTTTCGAATGGGCCACTCATGCAACACGAAACATGTTCCGAGTCATCACCAAGGCGGGATTGATGGGGCGGGGGCGCTGCCTATGATGGAGTCATACCGTTGAGCGAGCCCCCTAATGACTTCTGCCAGAACCCTCTACGACAAACACATCGATTCCCACACGGTGTGCCGCCTGGATGACCAGGGCCATGTGCTGCTGTACATCGACCGCCAAGTGATCAACGAATACACCAGCCCGCAAGCCTTCAGCGGCTTGCGCGAGGCGGGACGCGGCGTATGGCGCCCCGGTACGGCGCTGGCGGTGGTCGACCACGTGAACCCGACCACGCCCAAGCGCATCGCCACCATGCCGGATGCGGGCGGTGCCCGTCAGGTGTCGTACCTGGCGGAAAACTGCCGGGATTTCGGGATTGAACTGCTGGACATCCTCGACAAGCGCCAGGGCATCGAACACGTGATCGCCCCGGAGCAGGGCTTTATCCTGCCGGGCATGGTGATTGCCGCCGGTGATAGCCACACCACCACCTATGGTGCGTTGGGCGCGTTCGGCTTTGGCATCGGCACCTCGGAAATCGAGCATTTGCTGGCGTCGCAAACCCTGGTCTACAAGCGCCTGAAAAGCATGCGCGTGACCGTGGACGGCGAACTGGCCCACGGCTTGACCTCCAAGGACGTGATCATGGCGCTGATCGGCAAGATCGGCGCGTCGGGCGCCACCGGCTATGCCATCGAGTTTCGTGGCTCGACCATCGATGCCCTGAGCGTCGAGGCGCGCATGACCATCTGCAACATGGCGGTGGAAGCGGGCGCGCGCGGAGCCTTCATGGCGCCGGATGAAAAAGTCTTCGCCTACCTCAAGGGCAAACCCCGGGCGCCGAAGGGTGAGTTGTGGGACCGCGCCCTGGTGGGCTGGCGTGAACTGCACACGGACGCCGACGCGGTGTTCGACCTCGAAGTGCACCTGGACGCCACGGCCCTGGAGCCGATGGTCACCTGGGGCACCAGCCCTGACCAGGCCGCGCCCATCGGCGCCTGCGTGCCCGACCCGCAAGACGTCAGCGACCTGATCCTGCGCCAGGACATGCGCCGAGCCCTGAACTACATGGGCCTTGAGGCCGGCATGCCCCTGAGCGAGATTGTTATCAGCCATGCGTTTATCGGCTCCTGCACCAACGCCCGCATCGAAGACCTGCGGGACGCTGCCAGCGTGGTACGCGGCAAGCACGTGGCCGACCACGTGCGGGCGATGATCGTGCCGGGCTCCACCGAAGTGCGCGACCAGGCCGAAGCCGAAGGCCTCGCCGCGATCTTTATCGACGCCGGGTTTGAATGGCGCCAATCCGGTTGCTCGATGTGTTTGGCGATGAACGACGACGTGCTGGAGCCGGGCGACCGCTGCGCCTCCAGCACCAACCGCAACTTCGAAGGCCGCCAGGGCGCGGGTGCCCGCACGCACCTGATGAGCCCGGCGATGGTTGCTGCCGCCGCCATCACTGGCCGCCTGACGGACATTCGCCACTTTGGAGACCGCACATGAGCCTGCAACCCTTTACCCGCATCACCGGCAAGGCTGCGCCGATGCTGGCGGCCAATATTGACACTGACGTGATCATGCCCAAGCAGTTTCTCAAGGGCATCGACCGCAACGGGCTGGACCGCGGGTTGTTTTTTGATTTGCGTTTCTTGCCGTCGGGCGAGCCCAACCCGCAATTCGTGCTGAACCAGCCGGCCTGGCAGGGCGCGAGTTTTATGGTGGTGGGGCCAAACTTCGGTTGTGGTTCCAGCCGGGAGCATGCGGTGTGGGGCTTGAAGCAGATGGGCATTCGCGCATTGATCGGCAGCAGTTTTGCCGGGATTTTTTATGACAACTGCCAGCGTAATGGGGTGTTGTTGATTACGCTGGACGAGGCGGTGTTGCAGCGGGTGGGGCAGGCGGTGGGTCAGCCTGAACAGGCGCAGATCAGCGTGGACCTTGAGGCGCAGGAGATTCTTTTGGCGGACGGGCAGGTGGTTCCGTTTCAGATTGATACGTTGCGTAAGACTGCGTTGTTGCTGGGGTTGGATGCCATTGGCACGACGTTGCAGCGCAGTGCGGAAATCAAGGCGTTTGAGCGTGAGCACTTGGCTGCCAATCCTTGGCTTGGGTGATAGGCCTGATGTTGCGGTTTGGCTGTGGTGAATGGGGGGGGCATTTCTGTTGCTGGGGGAGCGGCTGGTTTGATTGGGTACATATCCGTTGCTGCGGTAACGGCGGTTTTGGCTGTGTACATATCCATTCCTGCGGTAACGGCTGCTTAGGGTTCCGCTCTTACAGCGGGTCACTTTTGGCAAACGCCCCAAAAGTAACCAAAAGGTCTTTGCCCCACCACTCGGTG
>NZ_JACARC010000012.1:21572-138003 GCF_013386825.1 Pseudomonas sp. IPO3778 | reverse complement strand
CCCATAGCGGCCGTTACCGCAGAAATGGATATGTACACGGAACCCCCCCCAGTCCCATCTATTAGTGCCGCTTCGCGCCCCAACGGGAGCAAGCTCCCTCGCCACGGTCTTCAGCGTTGTTATTCAAATCGTTAATAACGCCTGCGCCAGATCCGCCCGCAAATCTTCCACATCCTCAACCCCCACCGACAACCGCACCAACCCATCCCCAATCCCCAGTTGCGCCCGGGTCGCCGCCGGAATGCTCGCATGGGTCATGATCGCCGGGTGCTCGATCAAACTTTCCACGCCGCCCAGGCTTTCGGCCAAGGCAAAGATCTTCACGTTTTCCAGGAAGCGTGTGGCACCCGCCAGGTCGGTTTTCAGGTCTACCGAGATCATCCCGCCAAACCCGCGCATCTGCCGGCGCGCCAGCTCATGTTGCGGATGGGACGCCAACCCCGGGTAGTAAACCCGCGCCACCTGCGGCTGTTGCTCCAGCCAGGTCGCCAGCTCCAGCGCGTTGCTGCAATGCCGCTCCATGCGCAGGGCCAGGGTCTTCACCCCGCGCAGGGTCAGGAAGGCGTCAAACGGTCCGGCAATCGCCCCCACGGAGTTTTGCAGGAAGCCCACGCGCTCGGCCAGTTCAGGGTTCTGGCCGACCACGGCGATGCCGCCGATCACATCGGAGTGGCCGTTGAGGTACTTGGTGGTGGAGTGCACCACGATGTCGACACCCAGCTCCAGCGGGCGCTGGATCCATGGGCTGGCGAAGGTGTTGTCGGCCACGCAGAGAATGCCCCGGGCCTTGCACACCCGGGCGATGGCGGCGAGGTCGGTCAGGCTCAGCAGCGGGTTGCTCGGGGTCTCGACCCAGACCATCCGCGTGTCGTCCTGCAACGCGGCTTCGAAGGCCGACAGGTCGGTCAGGTCGACGAAGCTGAAGCGATGCCCGGCGCTGCGTTGGCGCACCTTGTCGAACAGGCGGAAGGTGCCGCCGTACAAGTCATTGCCGGAGACCACGTGGGAGCCGGCGTCCAGCAGTTCCAGCACGCTGGAAATCGCCGCCAGCCCGGAGGCGAATGCAAAGGCCTGGGTGCCGCCTTCCAGGTCGGCCACGCAGCGTTCCAGGGCAAAGCGCGTGGGGTTGTGGGAGCGCCCGTAGTCGAAGCCTTTGTGAACGCCGGGGCTGTCCTGCAGGTAGGTGGAGTTGGCGTAGATCGGCGGCATCAGCGCCCCGGTGGTCGGGTCCGGGGACTGCCCGGCATGGATCACTCGGGTGGCGAAGGCGCTTTTATCGGGCTGGGTCATGCAAGGGATCTCCGTAGGTGATTGAGCAGGTCGACGCGGGTGATCAGGCCGTGAAAGCCCGAGGCGTCGGCAATGATGGCGACCAGTCCGCGGTCCAGCTCGGCCTGCAATTGCGCAAGGCTGGCGCTGGGCGCGAGGGTGTGCAGGGCGTTGGTCATGGCGCTGGCCACGGTCATGGAAAAGTGCGCGGCGTTGTGATGCAGGCCGAGCAACACGTCCGACTCATCGAGCACCCCCACCAGTTGCCGGCCGTCCACCAGCACCGGCAGTTGGGAGACATCCGCCAGGCGCATGCGCTGGAAGGCGGTGAGCAGGCTATCGTCAGGGCCGACGCTGATCACCCGGCCGTCTTCGAAGCGCCGGGCGATCAGGTCACGCAGGTCGCCGTAGTGTTTGTACTGGAGCAGGCCCTGGTCGTTCATCCATTGGTCGTTGTAGACCTTCGATAAATAGCGCGTGCCGGTGTCGCAGACGAAAGTGACCACGCGCTTGGGCTCGGTCTGTTCGCGGCAGTAACGCAGGGCGGCGGCGAGCAGGGTGCCAGTGGAAGACCCGCCGAGAATGCCTTCGGCCCGCAGCAGTTGGCGGGCGTGGTCGAAGCTTTCTTCGTCGCTGATGGAATAGGCGTGGCGCACGCTGGACAGGTCGGCAATGGAGGGAATGAAGTCTTCGCCGATGCCTTCCACCGCCCACGAGCCGGGCTCGATCAGGGTGCCGCTGCGGCTGTACTCCGCCATCACTGAGCCCACCGGGTCCGCCAGCACCATGGCCAGCTCGGGCTGCACGCGCTTGAAGAAACGGGTCAGGCCGGTGAGGGTGCCGGCCGAGCCGACGCCGACCACGATGGCGTCCAGGTCATGCTGGGTCTGGGCCCAGATTTCTGGCGCGGTGCTGGTTTCGTGGGCGAGGGGGTTGGCCGGGTTGTTGAATTGGTCGGCGAAGAACGAGTCCGGAATGTCTTTGGCCAGCCGGGCGGCGACGTCCTGGTAATACTCGGGGTGGCCCTTGCCGACATCGGAGCGGGTGATGTGCACTTCGGCGCCCATGGCTTTGAGGTGCAAGACCTTTTCGGTGGACATCTTGTCCGGCACCACCAACACCACCCGGTAACCCTTGGCGCGGCCCACCAGGGCCAGGCCGAGGCCGGTGTTGCCGGCGGTGGCTTCGATGATGGTGCCGCCGGGGCGCAGGCGGCCATCGCGCTCGGCGGCGTCGATCATGGCCAGGCCGATGCGGTCCTTGATCGAACCGCCGGGGTTCTGGGATTCAAGCTTGAGGAACAGCGTGCACGGGCCGGTATCGAAACGGCTGACCCGCACCAGCGGGGTGTTGCCGATCAGTTCGAGCACGGCGGGGCGGGAAGCGGTGGGCATGTCGTCACCTGGCTACGGGAGGGCGTATGGGATGGACAGCAGCAGTTAAAGCATGGTTTCGAACATAGGCCGGTATCGTGCAGGTCGCAACCGGGCGGCCGCCAGAATGTCTTTTTTTGGCGCATTGTTGCTTCATGACGGAGCACGGTGCAGGGCGGCCAACGTGCCAATTTTCGCTCGGGCTCCCGTATTTATTGGCTTGCAGGCAATTGGCCCAGCGCTTGCTTCAAGAAATCCAAACTTGAATACAAGATGGAATCCTTAATGAACAACGCACAACTCGGATGGACCCTGGGTGAATGGCAGGCCGCTTACCGCAGCCAGGCGCTGACCCCGGACATTCTCCTGACCCTGGCCGGCACCTTTCCCGCCCCGGACACGGCCTGGATCAGCCAGGTACAACCGCAGCAGTTGCGTGCCCAGTTGGCGCAACTGGCCGAGCGGCTTGCGGCGGTCGGTGGCGATATCGAGCAGTTGCCGCTGTATGGCGTGCCGTTCGCCATCAAGGACAACATCGATGCCGCCGGTTGGCAGACCACGGCGGCGTGCCCTGAATTTGCCTATACCGCGCAAGCGGATGCCTCGGTGGTGGCCCGGCTGCGGGCGGCGGGGGCGATCCTGATGGGCAAGACCAACCTCGATCAGTTCGCCACTGGCCTGGTCGGCACACGCTCGCCCTACGGTGCGGTGGGTAACAGCTTCAACCCGGACTATGTCAGCGGGGGTTCCAGCTCGGGCTCGGCCTCGGTGGTTGCCCGGGGCCTCGTGGCATTTTCCCTGGGCACCGACACGGCGGGTTCCGGGCGGGTGCCCGCGGGCTTCAACAATATTGTCGGGTTGAAGCCGACCAAGGGCCGTTTGTCCAACACCGGGTTGGTGCCGGCGTGCCGCACCGTGGACTGCATTTCGGTGTTCGCCCTGACCGTTGAAGACGCTGAGGCCGTGGCGGGTGTGGCCGCCGCTTATGACGCCAGCGATGCGTATTCACGCAACAATCCCAACACCGCGCCGGTGGCCGTAGGCGCCACGATCAAACTGGCGGTGCCGGCCAGCCTGGCGTTTTTTGGCGACGCGCAGAACCAGGCGGTGTTTGAACAGGCACTGCTACGGTTCAAGGCCCTCGGCGCCGAAATCACCCCGGTGGATTTCAGCCCGTTTCAGCAACTCGCCGAGCAACTGTATTTCGGTTCCTGGGTCGCCGAGCGCACGGTGGCGCTGGAGGGCATGCTCGCCAACAACCCCGATGCGATCAATCCGGTGGTGCGCGGCATTGTCGAAAACGGCCTCACGTACAGTGCCTGCGATGCCTATAAGGCCGAATACCTGCGGGCCGAATTGAGCCGCCGCATCAACGACACCCTGGCCGGTTTCGACGCGTTGCTGGTGCCGACATCACCGACGATTCGCACCCTGGCAGAGATGGCCGCAGAGCCGGTGCTCTACAATTCGCAGTTTGGTTTCTACACCAACTTCACCAACCTGGCGGACCTCTCGGCCCTGGCTGTGCCTGCCGGGATGCGCAGCGATGGTTTGCCTTGCGGCATCACCCTCATCGCGCCTGCCTGGCATGACGCGGCGCTGACCCATCTGGGCAAACGCTGGCAGGCCGGCCTTGACCTGCCGCTGGGCGCCACCGAACGCCCGCTGCCGCTACCGGCGGTTGCACGCCAGGCGCCGGGCAGCGTACGTGTGGCGGTGGTCGGTGCTCACCTCACCGGGATGCCGCTGAATGGCCAATTGACCAGCCGCAATGCGGTGCTGGTGGAGCAAACCCTCACCGCGAGCCACTACCGCCTGCATGCGTTGCCGGGCACGGTGCCGCCCAAGCCGGGGTTGGTCAAGGATGAGACGGGCCGCTCGATCATCGTCGAGCTGTGGGACATGCCTGTCGCGCGCTTTGGCGAGTTTGTCGCCGAGATCCCGGCGCCACTGGGCATCGGCAACCTGACCCTGGCGGATGGCCGTAGCGTGAAGGGGTTTATCTGTGAACCCTGGGCCCTGGCAGGCGCCACCGACATCACCGAATTCGGCGGCTGGCGCGCCTACATGGTGAGCAGGGTGTAGGCATACAGCCGCTGTGTGGCGAGGGAGCAAGCTCCCTCGCCACCGGTTATTGCTGCGTGGCCAGGAGGTGCTGCAGCCGATTGATCACGGCCTCACTGGCACTCAGCATCGGCGCCCGCAGCTCACTGCCGATCAAGCCCTCCATCGCCAGCGCCGCCTTCACCGGGGCCGGGTTGGGCTCCACGAACATCGTGTGAATCAACGCCAGCAACCCAAAAAACGTTTCACCCCCCTCGGCCAACCGGTTATCGCGAACCTGTCGATGCAGCTTCACAAACGCTTCGGTCCGCACATGGGCCGACGCGGCAATCGCACCGGTTGCCCCCAGGCACAGCGCGTTGAATATCTGCACGTCCTCCCCACACAACACATCCACCTGCCCACTCGCCAACAGCGCCAAGGTGTTGGCCAGGTTCCCGCCGCAATCCTTGATCGCGACGATCCGTTCATGGGCGACGATGTTCAGTAGCGTCGCCTGGTCGAAGGCAATGCCGGTGCGATAGGGAATGTCATACAGAATGATCGGCACGCTGGACGCATCGGCCACGGTGCGAAAGAACCCTTCAAGGCCTGCCTGGGACGGGCGGATATAGCTCGGCGGCGGCACCAGTAAACCGGCCACCGGGCGCTTCAAAATTTCAATCTGGAACTGCAACAGCTCAACCTGGTTATAGCCCGCCAGGCCCATCACGACGTGTTGCGGCGGCACGCGTTCGAGCACGGCGTCCAGCACCGCCAACTGCTCCTGGCGACTCAGCGAGGCGGCTTCGCCGGTGGTGGTGCAGACCATGATCCCGGCCACGCCTTTTTCCAGCAGATGGCCGACCAGACGGCGCAGGCCGATGAAGTCGATGGCGCCGTTATGAAACGGTGTCACAACGGGAACCCAGATACCTTGAAACGATGACATGCGCTTTCTCCTGATGGTTGACCGATTGAGTCACCGTCAGAAGGGCAGAGGGAGGTAAGCAAGAGGGAGGGGGCCTTCGCGCTCAATGTCCTGTCAGCTCATCTGACGGGACAGCGCGCCCCGGTCACATGAGCGACTGTTTCTTCGATTTGAGGGCGTGCGCAACGCAACCTTGCGCCTTGGCAATCAAGCCAATGGCGGAAAAGTTGAAGGTCGTTGCAGACATTGAGGACACACCCTGAAGAAGGCGCTTATCTTTATGGATTATTACAGGGTGTGTCAACACACAGTGCTCAGCCGCGGTTCAGCCAGTGGCGCACAAAACGCACCACTTCCGCTGACAGCTCTGCATCTTCCGGCGTGCCCATGAAACCGCCGTGGGGCATGGCTTCAAAAACGTGCAGTTCCACCGGCACTTCAGCCCGTCGCAGCGCGCGGTGCAAGCGCACCGCGTTGGACAGGAACAGGTCGCGGGTGCCGCTTTGCACGAACGTCGGTGGGAAGCCCTGCTCAAAGTCCCCGAACAGCGGCGACAGGTAGGGGTGAGCCAAATCGGCGCCAGCGGCGTATAGCCGGTTGACGCTCATCAGGGGGTTGGGCAGCACCAGGTCGACGGTGCGGTTGACCTGGAAGCTGTCGCCCGATTCGGTCAGGTCCACTTCGGGGGACAACAGCACCAGCGCAGCCGGCAGCGGCAAGCCTTCGTCGCGGGCTCGCAGCACGGTGGCGGCGGCCAAGTTGCCGCCCGCTGATCGGCCGCCGATCACGATCTTGTCCGGTGCGTAATGCGACAGGACATGCCGATAGGTCGCGATGCAGTCATCGAGTGCCGCGGGGTAGGGATGGTCCGGTGGCATGCGGTAGTCCACGCCGTAACAGGTCATGCGGTGCAGGTCGGCGTGTTTGCCGGCAGCGAGGCGGGCGTTTTCGCCGCCGCCGAACACCAGTGCACCGCCGTGCAGGTCGATATAGGCAAATTCGGCACCCTCGGCCGGCGTTGCTCGGTACACCGTGGCGCTTTCCACGATGATCGTCTCGACGCGGGCACTCAGGCGTTCAGCCTGACCCACCTGTGACGCAGCGTACTGTTGGGCAACGGCGGCCTGCATGCGGCGCCAGCCGTCGTGGTCGTCGGCGGCGGGCAGGGTGTACAGGCTGTTCAGCGGCACGCCATCTTCATTCACCAGGCGCTGTAACGCGGCCTGGGCTTCGGGGCTGATGGACTGGGGAACCGGGATGATTCGCAGGTCGATTTTTACGCCGTTACTCATGATCTGCACCGTTGGGGGTAAAGCGGGAGGCGCGCCAAGACGCGTGCGCATTTTTGTCGTTACCGGTACTACACTGCAAGTCCAAACCTCCCATCAGGGGAATCGTCATGATGAGCAAAAACACAATTTGCCTTTGGTACGACGGCGACGCACTGGATGCGGCGAACTTCTATGCCAGGACCTTCCCGGACAGTGCTGTAACGGCCGTTCATCACGCGCCGGGGGATTATCCGGCGGGCAAGCAGGGTGATGTGTTGACCGTGGAATTCACGGTGATGGGCATCCCGTGTCTCGGGCTGAACGGCGGCTCCGGGGTGAAGCACAACCAGGCGTTCTCCTTTCAGGTAGCCACCGACGACCAGGCGGAAACCGACCGCTTGTGGCACGCGATTGTCAGCCATGGCGGCCAGGAAAACGTCTGCGGCTGGTGCCAGGACAAATGGGGTATTTCGTGGCAGATCACCCCGAGGGTGCTGTCGGCGGCGATCACCAATCCCGACCGCGCTGCAGCCAAGCGGGCGTTTGATGCCATGATGGGCATGACCAGGATTGATAGTGCGGGGATTGAAGCCGCGCTCAAAGGTTGATTGCCTGAACCCGTCGCTTGAGTCAATCGGCGCTCAGGGCTGTCCGGTCAACCAGACGAATCCGGTTGCGCCCACCACGCTTGGACTCATACAGCGCCGCATCGCCTTGCTCGATCAACGCGGCCAGGCTCGCGGGCGGCGTGTCGAACAGGCTGGCGCCGATGCTCAGGGTCACCGCTTCAGGCGTGACAAACGCCTGTGAGGCGGCTTGATGAAACTGTTCACGCAGGGCGCTGCCCAGCGCGACAATCTGCTGGTTCGAGCTGTTGTTAAGCAGGATCACAAACTCGTCACCGCCCAACCTCGCCGCCAGCGCATCATCGGGCAACTGCGCGCGAATCATCTCGCTCAGCGCCACCAGCAGCCGGTCGCCGGCGGTATGGCCGTACAGGTCGTTGATCAGCTTGAAATTGTCGATATCGATCAGCAGCAAGGCCCCTGGCCGGGCCTGCGACACCCCGTTCAACAGGCCCGGTGCCCGCAGCTCCAGGGCACGGCGGTTGTACAGGGCGGTCAATGGATCCCGCGCGGCCAGCCGTGCAATCTGCTCCTCACGCCGGTAGCGCTCGGTGCCGGTCATCGACAATGCAATCAGCATGATCGCCATCGTGCCTTCCACCAGCGACACCTGAATGATCTGACCGCGAAACGCCGTCAGATCGATCAGCGTGCCCGGCACAATCGCCGACAACGCCTTGGCCACATAGAACACCCCGTGAGCCAGCAGCACATAGCGCAGCTGCACCGCGCCCACGCTCAGTGACCGGCCATGGGGGCGCAGCAGGAAACTGGCCCGCAGGGTCGGCAGGGCAACCAGCAGCGAGTTGGCCAGCAGCATGGCCTTGGACCACGACGGGCCTTCCGGCAAGAGCAGCATGGCAAACCAGGCGACGAACATCAGGTACCAGGCGCGAGACAGGCGTACCTGGGTGAAACGCGCGACCCCCAGCAGGAAGAGCCCGTGGGCGGCGATCAACAGCCCGTTGGCGAACCAGATGCCAATCAACATCAAGCCGCTGGCCCGCAGCACGGCCAGGGTACTGCCCACGCTGATAAGGGAGAAACCGGCGGTCCAGTACAGCAGCGAAGGTTCGCGCACATTACGCCACTCGACCGCCAGGTACAGCGCGGCGGCGCCTGCGAGGGCGATACTGAGGACCAGAATGGTAATGGGGTCGAGCGCCATGAACGGACTGGCCTGCCTGAAGTGCGGTGAGAGCGCGATTGTATGCGTTTAGGCCGGCTTTTCGCAGTCCTCAGGCCCTGCGCGCCATCAACAAGACCGCTGCCGCCGCCGACAACAACCCCGCGCAGCAGCGATTGAACATCCGCTTGCCCCGAGGCTGTGCAAACCAGCGGCGCATATGCAAGCCCATGTACGCGTAGGCGCTGATGGCGATCCACTCCAGTGCCAGGAACATCGCGCCCAGCAGGGCGAATTGCGGGGTGATCGGCTGGCCCGGGTCGACGAATTGCGGCAGGAAGGCGGTGAAAATCAGGATCGCTTTGGGATTGCCCGCCGCCACCAGAAACTCCTGTCGGGCCAACGCCCACAATCCTGCCTTGGCCGCCGTCGATTCGGCTTCCGCCTGCGGATTGGCCCGCCACAATTGATACGCCAGATAAAACAGATACGCGGCGCCCAGGATCTTGATCCCGTAAAACAACCACTCCGAGGTTTGCAGCACCACCGCCAGCCCGGCGGAGGCGAGGGCGATCATCCCGGCGAAGGCCAACAAACGCCCGATACCCGCCAGGCACGAAGTGCGGTAACCGTAGCGGGTGGAATTGCTCACGGACAGCAGGTTGTTCGGGCCGGGCGCCATGTTGAGGGCGAAGCAGGCCGGGAGGAAGAGGCTGAGGGTGGCGAGGTCCATGGGAGTTCCGGTATCGACGGGGGCTGATGAATTCACGAGGATAGGATAGGGGCGGGCGCTATAACAACTGAGGCGTTCAAGTCTCGTTGGTCAGGTCGATACTCATCATCAGGAAAAACCGGACTGATTTATTTCAGTCCCTTGGCATGGCCTGTCGTACGCGCTGAGGCGGTGAGCACGGCACCTTGCTCCATTGCCTACAGTTGCGTCAGAATCCGCCGGCTTGTGCACCTGGGTTGGCCTCTCTAAGGTTGCTCGGTCGCTGAAACCTCAGTGATCGGGTTTAGTAGCCCGACGTATTCTAGGCAATGTGCATGAGCATCATCTGTCAGACGTCTTTGTCTGTACTTAATGGTGGCTGTGTGCAGGGCGCCCTCGGGCGCGCCGGTTTTGTCTGGAATACCCGGTCTACTAACCTGCACACAGCTGCCACCTCTCGTTTAGTAGCGAAAAGGTGGCGGCCAAAATGGAGCATCCAGACAATGTTCAAGGTTACCCCTAATCCTCCGGGAACTCCCGACCCAAAACTCCACCAGGCCGCCCAGCGCGCCTTGGACCACTACCTCAATCCACCCGCCAAAACTGCCCCGTCATCGGGGGTGTTGTTCAGCGTTGCTGCCGATGCCAGCAGTGAAAGTCTGATTGCCAACAGTTATGAAACCTTCTCCTCGGTCAGCGCATTGCTGCTTGATCTGTCGGAGGCGTTGAGCGGAAAAGACCGTGACGTGACATTGGCTATTCATCAGCTCAGCGAGTTGGGGGTACTGTTGATGGGCAAGCTGATGGATCGGGAGCTGCCTTGTAGCTGACGCCAGACGAGGCTGTATTCAACCCGCTCAATGGATTAGTCGCTGAGGCGTTGAAGGCTTCTACGGCGCCTCAGCGACGACGAGTGTAGGCTGCTGCCTTGAACTGAGTGACTCGTTAATCAATAGCGGCTTTCGGCCAGTAGCTGCCTGTCGGAATCGGCTGAAGTAGCCACAAAGCGGTCATCTCCGCGTTCCAGTATTATTATGCCGACCTTCGGACTGTTTATAGGTAGATTGATCTATGGCCAGAAGCGTTAGGCTTCAAAAAAAGCTGCATGCACGGCATCTGATGGAGACAGCTGAAGAGGTGGTACTTGATGATAGCCTTGTTGGAAAGCTATGGGCGCTCAATCAAGGTGACAGATTTGAGTTAAATTCAGCTTCTCTCAGTTCTGCAGTTGTTCAAAAGTACCGCTTGGAATACGTGATAACGAGAGGCCCTGTTCCTGGGCACTGGCTGTACACAAAATTTGACCCAGAGGAACTTGTATTATTTTTTACGGCAAAAGATTTTGACGGCATTTGCCATGGTTGGACTCTGTTTGACGAGTGACAATCTCAGTTTTAGCTCTCTGAGAGGCAGCTCCGGGTCTATCGAAGTCGTCCATGAATGAATGCTATTGGCCGAAAACGCCTCCAGTGCGCAACGGAGGGGGTTGAGGGATTCGTGGTCGGTTCGTAAGCTTGAGAACCTTCATTGATGACTACCGAAATGGAAACTAATTTGTCGCTGCAGATCGAGCGCGCAGCCTATAAAGAGTTCATCCGGCTGTGGGGCCAAGGAAGCTTCAAGCATCAGCGGTTGGGGCAAGCCTTCTATAATCACTTCAACCTACACAAACTCCACGATCAAGATTCATTGCGCAAACTCTACGAGGCTGAAGGTGAAAAAGCTTCGAGGTTAATTTTGCGCCTTTTTCATTTTCACTGACCGGCAGCTTTGGGTCGATTTCGGTCAGTCGTGACAGGCAGAAATCGGCCAATAGGAGCCACTGGGCAGCCTTGCCGCCACTCGATAGCTTCGGCGCCCTAAGCCTTGGGGAGGCTTCCCGTTTCGCCTCACGGAACAACTTATAAGGATGTGAGACATGATGCTATGTTTGGATGGCCAGTTTTCTGAACAAGAACTTTCCGAAAGTGTCGAACTGGATCTACGGAACGTCTCAGCAAATATATGGCCGACGCTGCTCTCTCGGTGCAAAGCAAATGAACTACGCCTTTACAATCTTAAGCTTGCTTCACTTGAGGGAATTGATAGATTAACTAATACACGGCGTTTGACGCTGGAATGGGCGAAAAAAATTGAGACACTGGAACCCGTTTCCGGACTGAGTGGTTTGACGTATCTGGCAATTGGAGACTTTCCAAGGCTGCGGCAACTCGACGGGCTTGAGAAGCTAAGCGAGCTGACAGAGCTGCGTCTGTCCGGTAGCCAGGGTGGAGGCTCGCCTCTCCGCCTTGAATCCATCGAGCCTGTTACTCGTATCTCCAAACTCACCAGACTTTCACTGGCCAATGTGAAGTTCGAGGTCGATGACATTACTAGCCTCGTTCGCTGTACGTATCTACGCCACTTGAGCTTGACGAACCAGTTCGATCGATCTCAGGTCGCTTTTCTCGCAAGTCGATTGAACAAGCAGCTCGTCGAGCCTCTAACTGCATACGTAAAAACACATCTGCGTTGTATGAAGTGCAGTAGTCTGACGTCTATGTTTACGGGACGAAGAATGCCTTTCCTTTGTCCAGCGTGTGATGCACCGCGATTTGAAAAGCTCACTCGCCAGTTCGAACAGATGATGCACGATGCATGACAACTTCATTTGCTAGACGGATCTATTGCTCGTTTTGGACCATTTTTCACTTGTGCAAGACTGTCCGCTTCGGGTCGATAGCGGCCTGTCAGACGTTTTTATATAAACCATCGCCAGGCTTGCCGGCGGCCACCAGGAACGCCTGTCGCGCCAACGCCCACAACCCCGACTTGGCCACCGTCGACTCCGTCTCTGCTTGCGGATTGCCCTGCCAGAGGAGGCCGCGAGGATTAGACATGGGCCGGCGCTCGTGGCTTACGACCTCCTAGCATTAGGTACTTTAAGGTCGAGCAACAGCGCATCGGTTGCGCGATCGAAATGCTCGATAAGGAAATCCAGCAATACACGCACGCGGGGAACCCGGTAACGACTGCCGTGTAATACCGCGTAGACGCCGGCCTCTCGGACACAAAAGTCGGGCAACAGGACTTTCAGTCGTCCAGCACGGATATCGGCTGCCGCATCCCAAATGGTCTTACGTGCGATGCCATGCCCGGCCAATGCCCATGTGCGCGCGAGCGCGCCATCATTTGTTTCCCATGCCTGGCTCATGGGGACGGTGTGGTTCCATTCCTGACCGTCCACCGCAAAGTGAAAGGTGTTCAATGGACCTGCGGAAGTTACCAGCACGATGAACTTATGGTTAACCAAGTCAGCAGGGGTCTGAGGTTCACCGTATCGAGCCAGGTAGTCAGGCGAAGCGCACAGTACTCGCCAGTTGGGAGCCAACTGCCTGGCGATCATCGAGCTTTCATGTGGCTGTCCAAACCGGATTGCCAGATCGACATCGTCCTGCACCAGATTCGACACCGAATCCGACAACGTCAGCGCGACGGACAGTTCTGGGTGCAATGCACTGAATGCCTCAAGCCAGTCATTCAAAAGATTGCGGCCAAAATCGGCAGACGCGGATATCCGTACCTTGCCACGCACCTCTTTTTGACTGGCTTGAAGCCCCGCTTCTGCCTCATCGATAGCCCGCAATGCGACCCAGCACTGTTGCAAATAAAACCGACCTTCTTCCGTGAGGCGCAACTGACGCGTTGTGCGATCAAACAATTTGGTGCGCAGCGCCGCCTCAAGCTTGATAAGGCGCGCGCTGGCCGCGGCGGGTGACAGCGCCAGTTTGCGTCCCGCGGCAGACAAGCTGCCCAGTGCTGCCGCCTCGACAAACAAACGCATATCACCCAATCGGTCAGTGGCCATATTCAATTCAAATTTGATAGTTCATCAAACTGTATGCCAATTATCAAATCAATGGCAATTCATCACACTCGTGTCTCCCATCCTCTCGAGCACAGGTCATGACCGGCAAATCGCACGTTGAAAATCGCTCTTTCACGACATCGGGCAATACCGAACACCTCACTACCGGGCGTCTCCCACTGGCGGCCCTGTTGGCGCTGACAATGGGTAGCTTTATCGCCACCGCCAACGAAACGGTGCCAGCAGGACTTTTGCCGCAAATCGCCGAGGCATTTGGTGTGTCGCAAGCGTGGGCCGGTCAGATGGTGACACTGTGTGCCCTGGGCTCAGGGTTGGCGGCTATTCCATTGACGCTCGCGTTGCAAGGTTGGCGTCGGCGCTGGGTGCTATTACTGGCCGTCGGGGTGTTTTGCGCTTGTAATGCGGTGACCGCCCTGTCGCCCTGGTTTTCATTGACGCTGGCTGCTCGCTTCGTGGTGGGTATTGCAACCGGTCTGGCCTGGAGCCTGCTGGCCGGCTACGCCAGACGGATGGTCGCCCCACAACTGCAAGGTCGCGCCATGGCACTGGCCATGCTCGGCATCCCTTTGGCACTTGCCCTAGGCGTACCGCTAGGTGCCTGGCTCGGCAAACTGCTGGGATGGCGTTGCGTGTTCGGGACTCTCTCAGGACTCAGCCTTTTGTTGATGACCTGGATATATCTGAACGTGCCTGATTATCCCGGACAACGCTCCGATCGACGCCTGCCGCTCCGCAGGGTTTTGCAAACCCCTGGTGTGCGGCCCGTGCTGGCGGTGGTCATGCTCTGGATCCTGGCCCACTACACCCTCTATACCTATATTGCTGCGTTCCTGGCCTCTGTTGGGTTGGCCGATCAGGTAGATCGGGGCCTTCTTTCATTCGGTATTGCGGCCGTGTTCGGTCTATGGATGATCGGCACGCTGATTGATGGCAGGCTTCGGAGTCTGGTATTGCTCAGTCTGACAGCATTCACCCTGGTTTCGTTTGCCCTTGGGCTGAGTGACCTGCCCGTCAGTGCGATCTATATCAGCATCGTCTTATGGGGGATGAGCTTCGGTGGTGCGCCAACCTTATTGCAAACCGCCTTGGCAGATGTTGCCGGTGACGGCGCTGATATTGCGCAATCAATGCTGGTTACCGTCTTTAACCTTGCGTTTGCAGGCAGTGGTGTGATCGGCGGCGTCCTCTTGGAAACCTCGGGGGCCAGCGCTATTCCCTGGGTAGCGTTGGTGTTGCTGCTGCCGGCGCTGTTGATTGTCGTGATAGCCAAGAGGCATGCCTTCAGGCGTTAACTCTTGCTGAAGCGTTGAGGATTTACTCATTCTGAGAGGGTGGGCAGAGGTGATCATTGAGGTTTCATTTGATTTGGCATCGATACCCACGTTGTTGGCGATCCCTTCAATGAACTCCCGAAGTGGTGCTTGCGCTCACCCTCGTGATGGCACATGGGCACGGAGTGTCGATTCTCGTCACCCGACCCGCGGGATTTGTGGATCAACGCTTCATGGCCTCACATTCGTTACGCAAGTTGTTGTCTCGAATGTTGTTGCAGCTTTGGCCGTTGACTTTGGCATTGCAGTAAGCGCGTTGGTCGTTGTCACTGATGTTGCCGCAACTTTGTCCGCCCATTTCCGCCGAGCAGCTTGCCCGAAGGTCGTTGTTGCTGATGTTGGCGCAGCTTTGGCCGTCGACTTTGGCTTTGCAGTAGGCGCGTTGATCGTTGTCGCTGATGTTGTTGCAGCTTTGACCGCTCATTTGCGCCGAGCAACGTGCCCGAAGGTCGTTGTTGCTGATATTGGCGCAGCTTTGGCCGTCGACTTTGGCTTTGCAGTAGGCGCGTTGATCGTTGTCACTGATCGTGTTGCAACCGGCATACGCGTAGCCACTCAACATCAATAACATCGCAATGATGACTCTCATCACTCTCTTCCTGTTTTGTCAGCCAATAGCCTGACGCTGACTGTTCCAAAATAACTTCGCTCCTGTGATGAGCTATCAAATTGACATCATTTTTTTGGAAAGTTCCATGGATGCAAGTGAGCGCCAGACAGGGCAGATGCGCCGACCCGATTAACCCCCCTTGGCCTCCCCAATCAGAATATCCTCGAAAAACGCCCCGATCGGCAGTGTGGGATGGCACAACTGTATCTCCAGCACCCAGACCATCTCGCTGGGTACGATCTCCACTTCAGCCAACTTGTCCTGCCCGAACAACGCATGAGGGAAATCGGCGATGCGGTGTCCTGCCAGGTTGCGCTCAAGGCGCCAGCCTTTGGAGAGGGCGCTTTGCTCGGCGAAGTCATACAACTGGCGCCCGGTCAGCCCGCGGTGCCAGGCGTCGCGGGTTTCGTCGAACACGTCATGCAGGGCTGTCACGCAGGCGCGATGCAGCGGGTGTTCGCCGAAGACGAAGGTGTCGCCATAATCGCCTTCATAGCCATCCCACACCGGGCCAAGGTCGACCACGGCGATATCGGTGGCCCGCAGCTTCCGTAGCAGGTCAACACCCTGGCGCGGTGTGCGGACGGTGTCGTCGCCAAAACGTATATAGGTCGGGTGCCAGGTGTGAGACGCGCCCATGTCCTGCAGTGTCTGGCTGGCCATTTGCAGGGCTTGCGCAGTGGTCATGCCGACTTTCAATTGGCCCGCAATGGCGGCCAGGGCTCGCACCGTTTGCTCGCGGGCCGCCAGCATGCCGTCCAGCGAGTAGCGCGGGCCGACTTTTTCCAGCACCGGGTCCAGCGCCTTGAGTGATTCCGTCTGGGGTAATGCACCGCTGGGCACGAAGGCTTCGGCGACAAAACGATGGGCCTGCGCGCCCGCTGCCAGGCAGGTTTCGCGCACCTGGTTGATCATCGTGCCATTGCCGCAGGCGTAGATTTGGCTCTCGGCCCAATGGTGGGGCTGTGCCAGCGCGACGTGCTGCACACGGGCGTCTGCCGACTGGACCCGGTGCCAGTGAAAACGTGGATGGGCCTGGCTGGCCCGCTCGAGAAATTCCGCGTCGTAGAAGTCCGTCGGGGCTGAGTTACCCCAGTACAAGGTGACCTCCGCATCGCGGGCCAGGGCCGTCAGCAGCAAAGGCTTGATGCCGGCATAACCGGTGCCGGTGGCGAACAGCACCACCGGGCGCTCGTCTTCGTGTTGCCAGGTGCAGGCGCCCACGGGGCCTTCGAGTTTCACCGTGTCACCCACTTGCAGGGTCGGCAGGATGCCTTCGGAAAACAGGCCGCCACGCACCTGGCGGATATGAAACACCAACCGGCCTTGATCCTGTGCGGGCAGATTGGCCACGGAGAAACAGCGGCTGTCGCCATCGTCGAGGCGAAACCTGAGGTACTGGCCGGGCCGGACGTCCAGTGGCTGGGCGGTGAGCAACACCAGTTCGATGATGTCGGCGCTCAGGGCGCGTTTGCCGATCACCTGTGCGCTGACTTCCAGCGCCGGCGTGTCCAGTGACCAGCCGGGGATTTCCAGGCGCAGGTCGCTGCAGGCATGGCTCTGGCACAGCAACATCTCGTCTGCCGCGAGCGGATAAGAGGGCGCCGGGGTGTCTGGCGTGTGCAGCTTTTGCCGATATTGACCGGACACCACTTTGACCTTGCACGACCCGCAGGCGCCGCGCCGGCAGGAAAAGGGCACGGCGAGACCGCTGGCCAGCATGGCGTCGAGCAGCAATTGATCGGCGGCTTCGAAGGATTTGCCCGAGGGCAGCAGTTCAACGACATGACGGTTTTGCATAAACACCTCGGGGCAATTGAGCTTCGATTATTGCGTTAGACTTAGGACCATAAGAACCTCCAGTTTTGGATAATTCACATGGTCCAGCTTCGCAAATGGCGGCCTCTGCTCAAGCTCGACGGGGCACAGCCGCAGGCGTCCTATAGAAAAATCATCGAGGGCCTGGTGGGCGCGATTGTCGACGGCCGCCTGCGCCCTGGCACGCTGTTGCCCGGCACGCGGGAGATGGCGCAATTACTGGACGTCAACCGCAAGACGGTGATCCTTGCCTACGAGGAGGGGGTGACCAAAGGCTGGCTGGTCAGCATTCAACGGCGCGGCACTTTCGTCAGTACGCAATTGGCGACCGGCACGGCGGCGTCCCCCCGCGCGGCCAAGTCATTTGCCCTGGCGCTGCAGGAGACGCCGGCGGCGGCCTATTTCACGCCGGGCGGGCAGGTGACCGCGCTGCAACAGCAGCCGGGCGCGCTGTTTTTCGATAATGGCGCCTGTGACCATCGGTTGCTGCCCCAAGCGGTGCTGCATCGCTACTACCGCAATGCCTTGCGCAACAGCTTCACCACTAACACCGTGCGCCATGGCAGCGAGAGCAGCAGCCACTACCTGCGCAATGCCCTGGCCGAAATGCTGCGCCATAATCGCGGCCTGACGGTCGACGCGGCGCAGATTTGCCTGACCCAGGGCGTGCAGATGTCGCTGTACCTGACCGCCAGCGTGCTGATCAAACCCGGTGATGTGGTGGTGGTCGAGCGCCTGAGTTACCCGCCGGCCTGGGAGATTTTCCGCCAGTTGGGCGCCCAACTGGTCACCGTGGACCTGGATGAGGAAGGCTGCCGGGTCGATCAACTGGCTGAGCTGTGCCGGATGCACAACGTGCGCATGATGTATGTCACCCCTCATCACCAGTTTCCTACCACCGTCAGCCTGCGCGCCGGGCGTCGGCAACAACTCCTGGAATTGGCCCGGCTGCATGACTTCTGCATCATCGAGGAGGACTACGACCACGAGTACCACTTTGCCGGAAGGCCCTATCTGCCCCTGGCCAGCGACAGTGCGCAGCGTCATGTGATCTACATCGGCTCACTGTCCAAGTCCCTGGGCAGCACCTTCCGTTGCAGCTACATCGTTGCACCGTCGAACGTCATCGAAGTGCTGGAGCGCAAGGCAGCGGTAAGCCTGGGGCAGGGCGATGCGGTGATGCAGCGGATGCTGGCGGACTTGATCAACGATGGCGAGCTGAAGAAGCACCTGCGTCGGGTTTCCAAAGAATACCGCCGGCGTCGGGAAACCCTGCTCGGTTGCCTGCTGGCGGCTTTTGGCGAGCAGATCTCGGTGCAGGAACCGGAGGGCGGGCTGGCGCTGTGGGTCAGGTTCGCCGACTCAATCGACGTCAATCGACTGGCTGAAAAAGCGCTGGCGCTGCAACTGGTGGTGCGCGGCGGTCGGCTGTTTTCACCGTTTGACCAACCTGAGAATGCGCTGCGCCTGGGGTTTGCCTCGCTCAACCTGGAGGAAATCCGCCTCGCTGTGCAGCGCTTGGCTCAGGCGGCGCAAGGCATGGGTGAGGATTATGCCGGCTGAACGTTGAGTGAATGCAGGCACCCATGCGGATCACCGCAGATGCCTGCCGACTTTGATGTTCACAACATTCTTTCTCGGCGGCTCGCCAAACAGCCCTTGCACGAGGCGGCCCGCCGCAATCTCCTTCACACCTGGTTTCTTTCGGCGGCGGTCTTGGCGTGACGATGGAGAAACTCGACCTGCGTGCGTAGTACCTCGGCGAAACCCGCTCCGCCTTCGTAGACGTCATAGTGGCCACCGGCGCTGCGGAACAATTCGGCGCGCGGTGCCCTGCGTGCAACCTTGAGCGCAGCAGGCACTGGCGCGATCGAGTCTGACTGCGGAATGACGAGCAGGAAGGGAACGCGCACGGAGGTGGCGCGGCGCACGGGCCGGCGCCACGAGAAACTCAGCAGGGACCGGGCAGCCACCCGGTTATGCCAGGGCGTCCCGTCCTTCGGTGTCATGAGCCTTTCCCCGAACAAACCGTCAGGTGTGGCACCGATGGACAGTTCCCCGGGTTTGCCGTGGCCGGGGATGTAGATCGGCTGGCGGCCCACCAGGGCGCCGAGAACATCGAGCAGCGCCAACCCGAACAGTCGAATGCCAAGCGTGGGCGGGGCCATGATTGCGGCGGCCAGGCCGTCCGTGAGTGGGGCCTGAGTGATGGCGCCTGCCAGGCGAGTGTCTGAGGCTGCGAGTTCGACGACATGCATGCCGGCGAACGATGTTCCCCAGATGATCACCTGGCGGGGGTCGATGTAGGGCTGGTCAGCGGCCCAGCCGATAACGGTGGCATAGTCCTCGCGCTGGCGCGGTACAGAGAGCACTTCGCGCGGTTGCCCGCCAGAGCCACCGAAGTTGCGGTAGTCGAAGGCGATGGCGACGAATCCCTCCTCGCGAAAACGCTCGGCAAACGGGGCCAGCCCGCATGCCTTGATGGCGCCGATGCCGTGGGCCATCACCACGACGGGGTGGGGGCCAGTCCCACCGGGCAGGTAGACCCAGGCTTCGATCTCGTCGCCTGACGCGGTCGGAATTCGTACGGTGATGCGCTCGGGGGCGTTGTTGAGGGGTGTCATGATTATTACCTTCCAGTCATTACTATTTACGCCCACTGCGCTGCAACAGCACGCGACGTTCCAACGGCGTTGATCCCGCCAGTTGCATGAGCAGCACCACGAGGCCCAGTGCCGAAATCAAGGCGCCCGCGAGGCCGGTGTACGAGAGGCCCAGCGTGGCGAGCGTCGTACCGCCCACCCACGAGCCCAGCGCGATACCGCAGTTGAATCCAGCGATGTTCAGCCCGGCGGCCACACCGAGGGCGTGTGGCGCATGCACCTCGGCAACCCCCATCAGGCGGGCTTGCAGGGCCGGCACTGCGGCGAAGGTGAACATGCCCAGCAGCCCGACAAGGATGCCCATGGCGATCGTCGACGACGCGAAACCCCACATCCCCAAGGCGATGAGTGCAATGCCGGCAATCAAGGCTGCGCTGGTGCGGTTTACCCCGAACCGATCGCTCAGTGCGCCGCCAATCAGGTTGCCGGTTGCGGCGAGCACGCCATAGAGGAGCATGAAGACGCCGACGGTGTGGCTGCTGACCTGTGTCACCTCAGTGAGTAACGGCGCGATATAGGTATAGGCAGTGAACGAGCCCGCATAGCCGAGCACCGTCACCAGGGCGGCGAGCAGCAGGACCGGGTTAAAGATCGCTTTAAAGGCTGCGCCCACAGAGCCGACACGTTCCTGGCCCTCAGTCATTGGCGGCTCCTTCATGCCGAGCAGCAGGCCAAGGAAGCCCACTGCACCGAATGCCCCAATTGCGCCGAGCACCGGGCGCCAAGAGATCACGCCACCCAGGTACGTGCTGACAGGTACGCCAATCGCCATGGCCAGGGTGAAGCCGGCAAACACGACCGCTACCGCGCTGCCCGCTTTCTTCGGGCCGGCAAGGCGCGCCGCTGTGCTGGAGGCCACCGCAAGGAACAGACCGTGCCCCATGCCCGCCACGAAGCGCGCAATCAGCAGGGTAGAAAGGTTTGTCGCAAAGGCTGCAGCCAGGCTGCCGGCGGTGAAGACCAGGACCGTCATCAGCATCACCCGCTTGCGCGACCATCCTGCCGTCAAGGCCGTCAGGAAGGGGGCCGCGAACGTTGCACCCAGGGCGTAGGTGGTCACGGCGCTACCCACCTGATTGACATCGATATTCAGGTTGTACGCCATGACGTCAGTCAGGCCGATGGGGACGAATTCGGCAAGGCCCAGCGCGAATGCACTGAGTGTGAAGATGTAAACGACAAAGGGCATGATGGATCTCTCGAACGGCACGGGGTCGGAGCCAACTCCGACGGATACGAAAGGTTAGAGAATTGCCTGAAATTGAAAAAATTATTATTCTGTGGTCTTCGGATAAATAATTTTATGGCTTGAGTCGACGCTAGCCTCTATCGCGATAGCGTTGCAGCCGGGACGCGATCACCTCATGAGCCATCTGGATCACCTTCGTACGTTCATTGAGGCCTACCGGCTGCAGTCGTTTACCCGGGCGGCAGAGGCGCTGGGTATTACCCAGCCGGCGGCGTCCCAGCACATCCAGGCATTGGAGGCATTTGTCGGCAAGCCCCTGTTCGTGCGGCGTGCCCGAGGCGTTACCGCGACGGAGGCGGCCGATGAACTGGCGCGGGCGGTCGGCCCCATGCTTGACGGCCTGCAAATGCGGTTGGCCACCTACCGCCTGGGCAGCGAGGGCGGGGGCACCGTGCATATCGCCGGGCCCTCCGACTTCATCAATGCGAAGGTTGCAGCAGGGCTGGCGCCATTGATGGCTCAAGGTTTCCGGATCCGCCTGCACACGGGCAACCGAGACCGCATCTACAGCCTTCTTAATGCCTCGACCGCCGACCTGGCGATCACCGCGTCCATGCCCGATGAACACTCGCACGGCTTTGCCAGGCTGCTCACCGAACGTTTTCTACTGGTGCTCGCGCCGCAGATGGCGGACGCGCTGGGTAAACACCCGACGGCGGAACGGCTAGCGAGCCTTCCGCTCATCGCCTATGACGAAGACCTGCCATTGATCCGGCCGGTGTGGACGGCCATGTTCCGGTTTGCACCGACGCTGCAGGCGGCGCTGACCATCCCGGATCTTCGCATCATTCAGGACTTGGTCATCAAGGGGCAGGGCTGGAGCGTGCTGCCCGACTACCAATGCACCGAGGCGCGGGAGTCGGGACGACTGGTTTCAATCACCCCTGAAAAGAACGCGCCTACCAACAATCTGTACCTGGTGTGGAATAAAGCCTCGATGCGCAACCCGCGCATCGTGCATGTGCGCGATTTCATCCTTGGGCTTTTCAACGAGAGCGCCAGTGCGCGCGCTTCTGATGAGGTGCTTCCAGGTTAGCTATTTGGCCTTGGCCATAGCCGTCGCCGGGCACCCGCCAATTCACTTGAGCCAGTCTTTTTTCATGCGCGCTTTCGGTTCGGCGCTGCTGAAAACTCGCCCAACGAAAACAGGGCGAAAACAGGAGGCCAGACTGCACTTAAAACAAGGGTGGCCTGATCGCAGCTTTACTCATTTTGGTAGCGAGAACGGCACGGTTGAGGTTGTAGAGGCGCAGGTCAGTAGCTGCGCACCGGAACAGCACCGTTGGCCGTCCCTTCGCTGAAACGTTCCGAAGGTCAAGCTCATCGTTTTCAGCGAGCTGCTGTTCGGGGAAGGGGTGATCCAGGCAAACGATCATAGTGCGCTGTCCATGCACTGAGTCGTCATGGGTAAGTTACCGAGGAACTCCTCGATCTGCCGACTACCCCGCAAGTGCACCACCGGAACCTGCGGCCCTGCCGCCAGCCGCACCGCTTCGATACGTGGTCGGGATTCTCGATCAAACATCCACACGTACTTCAGAAAGGTCAGGAACGCCCGGTCGAGTTTTTCGCTGCAGCCTGCGGGAATATCCGGGCGAGGGCGGTTCAGTGCGCTGCGCAGTAGCACCCGGGTAAAGCAGGTGAGCCGTGGCGTATCGAGCCAGATGATCAGGTCGGCACGGGGCAGGCGCAGGTCGAAGGTGCGCCGCGCGTAGTTGCCTTCGCACACCCAGGCATCAGGGGCCACTGCTTCGCGCACCTGCGTGCGGAACTGTTCGGCGTCGGGTTCGACCCAGCCAGGCGACCAGAACAGGCGGTCCAGGTGCACCACGGGCAGGTCGAGGCGTTCGCCGAGGGTGCGGGCGAGGGTGGATTTTCCGCTGCCGGCATTACCGAGAATCACGATGCGTTGCATGGGGGACGCCCTGTCGCGGAAAAGCCGGTAATTGTGCAGGTTTTGCATGGCCGGTTAAAGACTTATGGGGTAGGTTTACGGCCCCGGAACGGACCCTGTCGATCAAGGAAGTGCCTTATATGCAAACCCCCTTTTCCCACATCAGCGAACGCTTGAACAATCGCCGGTTTATCGTCGCCGGCAATACCCACGGGCTGTCCGGGACAGGCACGGTGTTTCATTATCATGTCGACGCCAACGCCATCTGGGGCACTTACCAGGGCGGCCGGATTCGCATGGGCAATCAAGTCGGGCGCGCCACAAGTCCCACTACCATCGAGTTGCTGTATCAGTGCCTGACCACCGAGGGCGAGATTCTGGCCGGCTGGTCCCGGGGCACCGTAGGCGTGGATGACGCCGGGCGCACCACGCTGGCCTTCGTGTGGGGCTGGTTGTCGGGCGCGGAGGGCGGTGGGGAGTCGAGCTACGTTGAGCTCGTCGCAGAGTAGCCACACGGTTTAACGCTCACTGGAACCGCTCAACCAGGTAATCGACAAAGCAACGGACCCGTGCCGGCGTGTGTGTGCCCCCCAGGAACACGGCATGAATCTCTTCCCCGTCGCCAGGGTTGAAGGCCTCCAGCAGCGGCACCAGCCGGCCCGCCTGGATCGTGTCTTCGACGGTCTCGGCGCAGACCCGTGCGATGCCGATGCCCTCGGCCGCCAATTGGCCCTGGGTGTCGCCGTTATTGGTTTCCACATGGCCCTTGATCGTCAGTGAATAGTCGTGGCCATCCTTGCGAAACGGCCAGGTGGGCGCGGCGCGTTTGAAGTTGAAGCCGATGCAGTCGTGATTCAGCAGGTCCTCCGGTACCTGCGGCGTGCCGCGCCGTGCAAGGTAGCCGGGGGAGGCGATGATGACCTTGTGGGTGGCGCCAAGCCGGCGGGAGGTCAGGGCGCTGTCGGGCAACGGGCCCATTCGCACCGCGACGTCCGCTTGGCCGGCGGCGATGTCGACCACGGTGTCGGTCAGGTTGATGTCCACCAGGATGTCCGGATAGCGTTGTATGAACTCGGCCAGCAGGGGGATCACGAAGGTCCTGCCATACAGCAGCGAACTGCTGACGCGCAGGCGCCCGCGGGGTGAGCTTTGATCGGTTATCTGCTGTTCGGTTTCCCGCAGGTCGACGAGGATCCGCCGGGCGCACGACAGGTAGGCCGCGCCCTCCGGGGTCACGGTCAGCGATCGCGTGGTTCGCAGCAACAAGCGCACCCCAAGCCGTGCTTCCATGCGGTCCAGCACCCGGGCGATGGATGACGGCGCAAGGTTCAAGTGGCGTGCAGCTGCCGAGAAACTCGCGGTTTCGGCCACGAGGGTGAAGATTTCCAGTTCGTCGGTGATGTCCACGTAAAACTCACTTATGCGTTTGGCGCAAAGGCCTTGAGCGGAGTAATGGGGTTCACAACTGATTTTGTCGGGGTGAGTATTGCGTAAAGCAATGCAATACGGAAACTCACCAGGAGAATCCCATGATCTTGCCTTACACCATCAACATCACCGACGAACGTCTGGCCGCCATCCGCGACAAAGTCGCCGCCTACGACTGGACCCAACTCCCCGATCTGGGTGGCTGGGAGGCGGGCGTTGGCGTCAATGACCTCAAGCGGCTGGTCACTTACTGGCTTGAATCCTACGACTGGCGCCAGGTGGAAAAGCACCTCAATCAACTGCCCAATTTCATCACCGAGATCGAGGGCGAGCACCTGCATTTCGTGCAGGTGCGCGGCGACGGTTCCAAGCCCCCGGTGCTGCTGCTTCACGGCTGGCCAGGTTCGTACCTTGAATTCGAGGCGTTGCTTGAACCGCTGGCGGCTGACGGACACGATGTGATCGTGCCGTCACTGCCGGGGTTTGCGTTCTCCCGGCCGATCACCGGGGTGATCGGTCCGCGTCGGGCCGCCGAGCTTATGCACGGGCTGATGGTTTGGTTGTTCGGGCATACCCGCTTTATCGTTCAGGGGGGCGACTGGGGTTCAGGCATCGCGGGCTGGATGGCCCACGACCGGCCGGAGGCGTTACTCGGGATTCACTTGAATATGGCCGACCTGGTGGCGCAGGGCACTGTCGCAACCACGCCGCAGGAGCAGGCTTTCGTTGCCCGGCGCGACGTGCTGATCGACTGGGAAACCGGCTATAACCACCTGCAGGAAACCCGCCCGCAAACCTTGGGTGTCGCGCTGGCCGACAGCCCGGTGGGGGTAGCCGGCTGGATCCTGGAAAAAATCGGCACCTGGGCCGATCTGCCCAAGAGTGCTGACGGCAGCCCGGACCTCTGGAGTCGGTTTACCGAAGCGCAATTGCTGACCAACATCATGCTGTATCTCGCCCCCTCGTCGGTGGTCACCGCAACGTGGATGTACCACGGCAAACGCCTGGAGGGCTCGTCGAAATTCCCGGTCGGCACTCACATTCAAGTACCGACCGGATTCGCCGCCTTTCGCGACCCGGTGTTCGTGCCGCCGCCGCGCTCATTTGCCGAGAAGACGTTCAACATCGTGCACTGGAGCGAGATGCCGGCCGGTGGTCACTTTGCGGCCTGGGAACAGCCGGCGTTGATGCTGGCGGACTTGAGAACCTTCATTGCCAAGGTCTCGGCTTGAGCATCAAATCCAGGTTTTGCACGGCGGCCCCCGCGGCGCCCTTGCCGAGGTTGTCGAATACGGCCGCCAGCAAGACCTGGCCTGTCTCGTGGTTTTCACGCACGATCAAGCGCACGTCATCCGTGCCATTCAGGGCTTGAGGGTCCAGGTAGGTCAGCTCGTTGGCGGCCTGCATCGACAGCACCTGTACGTGACGGGCATCGCGGTAGTGCTGTGTCAGGCAGGCATGCAACTGTGCGGCATCCACTCCCGGTGCCAATAACCGCAGTTGCAGCGGGATGGTCAGGACGATGCCCTGGCGGAAGGCGCCGTAGGCCGGCACAAATATCGGCCGCTCCGTCAGCCCGCTTTGCAGCTGAATCTCAGGCACGTGCTTGTGCGCCAGCCCCAGGCCGTACACCAGAAAAGCAGGTGCCTGTGAGGCGTCGCTTCCCTCATGCTCCTGCACCCCGGCGCGACCTTTGCCGGAATAGCCCGAGACCGCATGAATGGTCGTCGGGTAGTCCTTGGGCAACAGCCCGGCCTCAAGCAACGGGCGCAGCAACCCGATCGCCCCGGTGGGATAGCAGCCGGGGTTGCTGACCCGCTGCGCTGTCGCAATGCGTTGGGCCTGCTGCGGATTCATCTCGGCGAAACCATAGGTCCAGTCGGGATGGGTACGGTGCGCCGAACTGGCGTCGATCACCCGCACGGCCGGGTTTTTGATGCTCGCGACAGCCTCCCGTGCGGCGTCATCGGGCAAGCAGAGAATCGCGATGTCGCAGGCGTTGATCATCTCGGCGCGCTGTTGGGGGTCTTTGCGGTGTTCGGCGCTGAGGGTGATCAGTTGCAGGTCGGTGCGGTCGCGCAGCCGTTGATGGATCTGCAAGCCGGTGGTGCCTTGGTCGCCATCGATAAATACAAGAGGATTTGCCATGGGATGCGCTCGAAGAGGAAATCAGGTGTTCCAATCTTCGGTGAGCGGCTAGCATAGGAAAAGTTGAATTTCCAAACGATGGAATTCAGTTTTTCTGAATGAGGAGTGACCCATGCGCGAAATCAGCCTGGACCGCCTGCGCACGCTGGTGGCGATTGCCGACCTCGGTTCGTTCGCCGAAGCGGCGCGCATGCTGAACCTCGCGCCACCCACCGTCAGCTTGCACATCGCCGACCTGGAGGCGCGGGTAGGCGGGCAGTTGTTGTCACGTACCCGCGGGCGTGTGCAGCCTTCGGCGATCGGTGAAACCCTGGTTGAGCGTGCGCGCCGATTGTTGGCGGATGCGGAACAGGCGTTGGAGGAGGTGGAGCGTCAGGTGCTGGGGCTGGCCGGGCGTGTGCGTCTGGGCGCGTCCACCGGGGCCATTGCGCAGTTGCTGCCGCAAGCGTTGGAAACCTTGAGTCAACACCATCCCGCGATCGATGTGCAGGTGGCAGTGCTCACGTCGCAGGACACGCTGAAAAAGCTCGCCGAGGGTGCCCTGGAGATCGGCCTGGTGGCGCTGCCACAGGCGCCGGTGAAGGGGTTGCGGATTGAGCCATGGCGCCGCGATCCGGTCATGGCTTTTTTGCCCGCACGCCGGGAATGCCCCGCGGTGGTGACACCCGCGTGGCTGGCCGCCCAACCCTTGATCCTGAATGACACCACCACCCGGCTGTCGCGCCTGACGTCCGAGTGGTTTGCCAATGACGGGCATCAGCCCACACCGCGCATTCAACTGAACTACAACGATGCGATCAAAAGCCTGGTGGCCGCCGGTTATGGGGCGACGTTGTTGCCCCATGAAGCATCTACGCTTTTGCCCGACGCCCGGATCGTGATGCGGCCATTGCAGCCGTTGTTGTGGCGACAACTGGGTATCGCCCATCGCGCCGGGGACGTCGAGCGGCCGACGCAACACGTGCTGGATGTGTTGTGGGGGTTGAGCGCGGGTTAGGCGCCTCAGGCAATCGGGATCAATGGATCTGCAGCGGCCCAGGCGGCTTCGCGGTTGGCGGCCGGTGGGTAGATCCACACGGTGTTGATCTGCGTCTTCAGGGATTTGCCTTCCTGCCCGGTCAACTTGACCTGGCGATCCCAACCTTCGGTGTACACCGCGCCCCATGCGCCCAGGTCCAGGCAGGTCACGTATTTGGGCTGACGGTAGGGCGTGGCGGCCACTCCCAGCATCTGCGCGGCCACGTTGTTACCGGCATGGCGACCCAGCACGATCGCGTGCTGGCACGTCATCAGTGCGTGGTTGCCCAGGTCATCGGTGGCAGCGTAGGCCACATCGCCGGTGGCGAAGATGTCTGGCTGGCCGATGACTTGCAGGTGCGCGTCCACATGCAGGCGGCCGAGGGCATCGCGTTCGCCCGGAATCTGTTCGGTCAACGAGCTGGCGCGCACGCCGGTGGTCCAGATGACGGTCTTTGCGGCGATCCGCTGGCCATCGTCAAGGGTGACGCCGTTTTCATCGACGGCGACCACCGAGGATTTCAGGCGCCATTTCACCCCCAGTTGTTCGCAGGCGTGTGCAATCGACTGGCTGATCTCGGCCCCCATGGACGCGCCGACTTTTGCGCCGCGATCAACGATGATCACTTCGATGTCGGCGTCGTCACCCAGGAGGGTCCGCAGGCGTGCCGGCATTTCGGTCGCTGTTTCAATCCCGGTGAAGCCTCCGCCGGCCACCACGACGGTGTTGCGGCCGACGCTATCCGGAAGGGCGGCCAGGGACTTGAGGTGGTTCTCCAGGCGTACGGCTTGCTCTATCTGGTCCACATCGAAGGCGTATTGCGCAACGCCTGGCATGTTGGGCGCCGCGAGACGGCTGCCGGTGGCCAGCACCAGTTTGTCGTAGCGGCATACCTGGGGGGTGCCGCTGGCGTCGAGGTAACCCACCTGTTTTTGCGCAACATCAATGCGCTCGGCAGCGCCCTTGATGAAGTTGACACCTACCGAGTCGAACAGCTCACCAAGGGGCGTGGCCAGTTGGTGGGCATTCGGTTCGTAGAAGCGTGGACGTACGCGCAACTCGGCCTGCGGGGCAAGCACGGTGACTTCAACGTCGCCGTGACCGTGAATGTCGAACAGGCGCGTCGCGCTCAACGCGGCCCACATGCCCCCGAAACCTGCGCCAATAACCAGAATCTGCTGTTTCATGTTTAACCCCGGGTGAGAAGTGATGAGTTCGTGAGCGAGCGGCTCTCGATAACTACGACTATATTGATCGTAGTTACAGGAGGCAAGAAATTTATCTGCCCCGTTTTCTCGGGAAGGTCCTTGCTGATGAGACCGATGGTGGCTAAAATATGCGACTCATTTAGTCGGAGATTTAGATGCCTCTTTACAGCGCAGGCGTTGAATACGGCATTCACTGCCTGGTGTTTCTGGTAGGCGATGGTGGCGAGAGCCGCGAGGCCAGCGTGCGTGATCTTGCCGAGTTGCAAGGCGTGCCCCTGGATTACCTGGCGAAGATCTTCACCAAGCTGGCCAAGGCAAAACTGGTGGTGGCCACCGAAGGCGTGCGGGGTGGGTTCAAGCTGTCGAGGTCTTCGGACGAGATCAGCATCCTGGATATCGTCAACGCGATTGACGGCCAGAAGCTGATTTTTGATTGCCGGGAAATCCGCGGCCGCTGTGCGCTGTTCGAAGGCAAGCCGCCGGCCTGGGCGCTGGACGGGCATTGCTCGATTCACGCCGCGATGATGACCGCCCAAAAACGCATGGAAGAAGCCCTGGCCCAACAAACCATCCTTGACCTTGCCCGAAAGGTCAGCCGCAAGTCGCCCGCCGACTTCCAGACCCAGGTGGGCCAATGGATAAACGACCGTCGGGAAAAGAAGGGCAGTGCGCCGGCACCGGATGACCAGACCATCCCGGTCACCCACGTCTCGGACTGAGCAACGCCTCACGCGTTGCTGCGTGAATTCATACGATTTGCCTATGGATACCTTCCTGAATCCGGTATTTACCGCGGCCGTCATATCCTTGAAATTGGCAGCTTTTGGGCCGCCGCAGCCGTTGGTGCGATAGCCTTTTTCAAGGAGTCTTTGTATGCCATTCACTCACACCCAGCTCCCCCTGACGGTCGACGGTGTGCCGTTGAACATCGCCACGATCCACCGCACGGGCACCCTGGCGCCGATTGTGTTCCTGCATGGCTTCGGCTCCACCAAGGAAGACTACGCCGACATCGTCCTGCAGCCCGCGTTTGATGGTCATCCGTTTGTCGCCTACGACGCCCCCGGTTGCGGTGAAAGCCAGTGTAGCGACCTCTCGCGAATCTCCATCCCGTTCCTGCTGCAGACCGCCGTGCAGGTGCTGGAGCATTTCCACATCGAGCAGTTCCATCTGGTGGGCCACTCCATGGGCGGCCTGACCGCCCTGATGCTGGCGCACCGGTTCCCGGGCCGGGTGCTGAGCTTTGTCGATATCGAAGGCAATATCGCCCCCGAAGACTGCTTCCTCAGCCGGCAGATCGTCGACTATCCGGCGGATGATCCCGAGGCGTTTTTCACCGCGTTCATCGAGCGCACCCGCCAGGCGCCGGCCTATGCCAGCGCGCTCTATTCGGCGAGCCTGAGGCATAAAGTGCGCGCCGGTGCGGTGCGGGGGATTTTCCAGTCGATGGTCGAGCTGTCGGATAACGCCGACCTGATGGGCAAATTCCTCGGCCTGGCATGCCCGCGTATGTTCATGTACGGCGAGCAGAACGCCCATCTGTCGTACCTGGCGCATATCCAGGCGCACGGCGTGCGGTTGGCGCCGATTGCCCAGTGCGGGCACTTCCCGATGTACTCCAACCCGATCGCGATGTGGCAACAGATCGCGGACTTTCAGCGCGGCGGATAACAGGCTCCAGCGATCGGCCCGGCCCGAAAGCACAAGACTTACGCCTCGAAACCCGGATAATGGCGGCCATATTTTGCTCGCTATTCTGGTAATCCCGCATGGAAATCAAGGTCAACTTTCTCGACAACCTTCGACTTGAAGCCAAGTTCGACGACTTCACCGTGGTGGCCGATCAGCCTATTCGCTACAAGGGCGATGGCTCGGCCCCCGGTCCGTTCGATTACTTCCTGGCGTCGTCGGCGTTGTGTGCGGCCTACTTTGTGAAGTTGTACTGCGAAACCCGCAACATCCCCACCGACAACATTCGCCTGTCCCAGAACAACATCGTCGACCCGGAAAACCGCTACAACCAGATCTTCAAGATCCAGGTGGAACTGCCGGCGGATATCTCCGACAAGGACCGCCAGGGCATCTTGCGTTCCATCGACCGTTGCACGGTAAAAAAGGTCGTGCAGGCCGGGCCGGAGTTTGTGATCGAAGAAGTGGAAAACCTGGATGCCGATGCGCAGGCGTTGTTGATGCCGAGCGCGGCGTCCGATGCCGGTACTTACATCGCGGGCAAGGACCTGCCGCTGGAAAAAACCATCGCCAACATGTCGGCCATCCTGGCGGGCCTGGGCATGAAGATCGAGATCGCGTCGTGGCGCAATATCGTGCCCAACGTGTGGTCGCTGCATATCCGCGATGCCCACTCGCCGATGTGCTTTACCAACGGCAAAGGCGCCACCAAGGAAGGCGCACTGGCGTCGGCGTTGGGCGAGTTTATCGAGCGGCTGAACTGCAACTTCTTCTACAACGACCAGTTCTGGGGCGAAGACATCGCCAACGCGGCGTTTGTGCATTACCCGGACGAGCGCTGGTTCAAGCCCGGCCGTAAAGACGAGTTGCCGCCGGAAATCCTCGACGCCCACTGCCTGCATATCTACAACCGCGATGGCGAGCTGCGCGGCTCGCACCTGTACGACACCAACTCCGGCAACGAAGAACGCGGCATTGTTTCGCTGCCGTTTGTGCGCCAGTCCGATGGCGAGGTGGTGTATTTCCCGTCCAACCTGATCGAGAACCTGTACCTCAGCAACGGCATGAGTGCCGGCAACACCCTGGCTGAAGCCCAGGTGCAGTGCCTGTCGGAGATCTTCGAGCGTGCAGTGAAACGCGAAATCATCGAAGGCGAATTTGCGCTGCCGGATGTGCCCCAGGAAGTGCTGGCGAAATTTCCCGGCATCCTGGCCGGGATTCAGGGCCTGGAAGCCCAGGGCTTCCCGGTACTGGTGAAGGATGCGTCGTTGGGCGGTGAATTCCCGGTGATGTGCGTGACCTTGATGAACCCGCGCACCGGCGGCGTATTCGCCTCGTTCGGCGCCCACCCAAGCCTGGAAGTGGCGCTGGAACGCAGCCTCACCGAGCTGCTGCAAGGCCGCAGCTTCGAAGGCCTGAACGACTTGCCGCAGCCGACGTTTGAAGGCCACGCGGTGACCGAGCCGAACAACTTTGTCGAGCACTTCATCGACTCCAGCGGCGTGGTGTCGTGGCGCTTCTTCAGCTCGAAGTCGGATTACGAATTCGTCGAATGGGACTTCTCCGGCCAGGGTGAAAACTCCAACGCCGAGGAAGCCGCGACGTTGTTCGGCATCCTCGAAGGCATGGGCAAGGAAGTGTACATGGCGGTGTACGAGCACATCGGCGCGACCGCCTGCCGCATCCTGGTGCCGGACTATTCGGAGATCTACCCGATCGACGACCTGATCTGGGACAACACCAACAAGGCGCTGTTTTTCCGCGAAGACATCCTGAACCTGCACCGCCTTGACGAAGCCGAGCTGAAGGGCCTGGTTGAGCGCCTGGTGGAAAGTGAGCTGGACGACTACACCGACATCACCACCTTGATCGGCATCGAGTTTGACGACAATACCGCGTGGGGGCAGTTGACCATCCTGGAACTGAAGCTGCTGATATACCTGGCCTTGCAGCAGTTCGAAGAAGCCAAGGAACTGGTGGAGATGTTCCAGCAGTACAACGACAACACCGTCGAGCGCGGGCTGTTCTACCAGGCCGTGAATGCGGTGCTGGAGATGGAACTGGACGAAGACCTGGAACTGGCGGACTACGAAGTGAACTTGCGCCGGATGTTTGGCAACGAGCGGATGGACGCAGCGATTGGTTCGGTGAACGGCAGCGTGCGGTTCTACGGCTTGACGCCGACGAGCATGAAGCTGGAAGGGCTGGATCGGCATCTGCGGTTGATTGACAGCTACAAGAAGCTGCATGCGGCGCGGGCTAACACGGCACGCTGATCGATCTACGAAGAATACCTGTGGGAGCTGGCTTGCCTGCGATGGCATCAACTGGGTGCATCAGATACACCGAGGTGTCTGCATCGCAGGCAAGCCAGCTCCCACAGGGTCAAGCGTTGCCCTGAGCGGTCACAACGTCCAACCCAACCCCAGCGCCTTGTGCAACGACGCAAAGTCCTTGAGCAACGCCGCATCCCCGGAAATCCGGCTCTCCTGCGCCTGGTACCGGGTACGCTCCGCATCCAGCCAGTCCAGGGTACTCGCCGTGCCTGCCTTATAACGCTGGCGCGTCAGGTCCGCCGCCCGCACCGCCGACGACTCCACATTGCGCAACAGCACCACGTTCTGCCGCTGGTTGCCATACCGGGCCAACGCCACATCCGCGTCACGCAACGCACTCAGCACCACGCTTTTGTAATGGGCCAGGGCCTCGTCGCGCCCGGCTTCGGCGCCTTTGACACTGGCCGCCACCCGGCCAAAATCCAGGGCGTTCCAGGTCAGCCGCGGCAACAGCAGCCAGGTGCCGCTGTCCTTGCGTGCCAGATGCCCCGGATCCGCCGCCGAGAATGACAAGTCGCCCATCAGGCTGAGCTTGGGAAACCAGTCGGCGGTTTTCTCGCCGATCTGAGCGTTGCTGGACGCCAGTTGGCGCTCGGCCACGCGGATGTCAGGACGGGCTTTCAGAATCGCCGCCGGGTCGGCAAACGGCACTTGGCTTGGGATGGCGGGCAGGGCACGGGGCGTGTTGAGCTGTGCATCCAGCTCCCCCGGCTCCAGGCCACACAGCAAGTTCAGTTGGTCCACGGCTTCAACGATTGACGCTTGCAGCGGCAAGCGTTGAGCCCGGGTGTTTTCGGCCTGGGTCAGTACCTGTTCCAGTTGCAACTGCGAGGCCACACCACGACTGCGCCGCTGTTGGGTCAGGTCCAACGCCTGCTCCTCGATGTCGACACTGGCATCCACCAGCGCCAGTCGCGCCTGCTGGTCCCGCAGGTCGGCATAGGTCTGCACCACCTCGGCCGCCAGTTGCACTTGGGCATCGGCCAATTGCGCCTGTGACGCGTCGTTTTCCGCCTGGGCCGCCTCGATTGCACGGCGAGTGCCGCCAAACAGGTCGGCCTCCCAACTGGCATCAAAGCCGGCGAGGTAAAGACTCAAGGGCCCGCGACCGCCGCCGCTGCTGCCCCCCAATGCCGAGGTGTCGGGAGAGCGCAGTTTGAGCATCGCAGCATCGCCGGTGATCTTCGGCAGGGCGTTGGCATTGGCGCCACTCAGGCTGGCGCGGGATTGTTTGAGCCGGGCCTGGGCGGTTGCCATGTCCGGGCTGTTTTGCAGGGCCTGGGCCACCAACTGGTTGAGCTGCGGGTCGCCCAGGGTTTGCCACCACTGAGCGACAGCTGGTGTGCGTGGCAGACCGCTGTCGGCGTGGGGCAAGCGCCCGGCCGCCAGGGTTTTTGGCGCGGCATCCGGTGCGCCCTGGTAGTCCGGCCCCACGGTACACGCCGTCAGCAGGCCGACGGTGAAGAGCAGGGGAAGTGAGCGATAAATCATGTTCGTTGGCCTGCCTGCGCCGCGCGCTTTTTCAGGATGAAGATCAGGGGAAGGCACGCCAGCATGGCGAGTCCCAGCACGTAGAACGCGTCGTTATAGGCCATCACCGCCGCTTGCTGGGCGATGTCGCTGGCCAGGTTACCGAGGGCTTGCAAGGACGCCGTAGAAGGGTCACCGGTTTGCGCCAGGTAGCTGGCGGTGTTGTTCGCCATCTGGTCCTGGGCCAGTTGGGTATTGGCCTGGATGCCTTCGCCCAGCATGTCGTCGTGAAAGTGGCTGCGCCGGTCCATCAGCACCCCCAGCAACGCCAGCCCCAGGGTGCCGCCGAGGTTGCGGGACATGTTGTAGAGCCCGGCCGCGTCACCGGCATCCCGGGCTTCTACCGACCGCATGGACAGCTGGCTGAGGGGCATCATCACCAGGATCTGCCCGAAGCCCCGCAGAATCTGCGACCAGTAAAAATCATGGCCGACACTCTGGGCGGTGAGCTGAGTGTCGAGAAAACAGCTGGCCCAGTACATCAACAAACCCACACCGACCATCATCCGGAGGTCGAGGCGGCCCAACATTCTCGGCAGGATCGGCATCAGCAGAAACGCCGGGATGCCCGACAGCAGCATGATCGAACCGGATTGCTGCGCGTTGTAGCCCGACAAAATCCCGAGGAACTGCGGCACCAGGTACGCCGTGCCATACAAGCCGGCGCCGACGGCCGTGGCAATCAGCAGCACGCTGCCAAAGCTGCGGTTGAGCACCAGTTGCAGGCGCAGTATCGGCGTACTCGAGCGCAGCTGCCCCACGGCAATCAGGAAGAAGCCAACCACCATCGCAATGCTCAGCCAGATAATCAGCAGGGAATCGAACCAGTGTTCGCGCTGGCCTTCCTCCAGCACCACAGTGAGTGAACTCAAGCCCATGGCCAGGCCAAGGATGCCCAGCCAGTCGGCCTTGATGAACTGTTGAAGGTTCATGCGCTCGCTCGGCAAGCCGGTGATCAGCAAGGTGATCAAGGTGATGCTGACGGGCAGGTTGATGAAGAAGCACCAGCGCCAGTTGATGTTCTCCGTGAGCCATCCGCCAATCACCGGGCCCAATAGCGGACCGAGAATCACCGTCATGCCGAACATCGTGGTGCCGATGGCCAACTGATGGGCGGGCAGGCGGGTACGCACGATGGTCTGGGCGGTCGGGATCATCGCGCCGCCGGCAAAACCCTGGCCGATGCGCCCGGCGATCATCGCGCCCAGGCTCGATGACAGCCCACAGAACATCGAGAAAAACGTGAACATCAAGGCGGTGCCGATCAGAAACCGGCGCAACCCGAATACCCGGGTCAGCCAGGCGGCGAGGGGAATCATGACGATTTCCGACATCAGGTAACCGGTGGCAATCCACGTGCCTTCAGTGCCGGTTGCGCCGATCTGGCCCTGGATTTGCGGGAGGGCCGAGTTGGTGATCGAGATGTCCAGGGTCGCCAGCAACGCGCCCAGCGAGCCGGCGGCAACCGCGATCCAGTCTGTCAGCGACGCGTTGCGCGGTTTGTCCGCGGGCACGTCGGTCAAGAGGGCTTCAGCCATGGTTGGCATCTGCCGTGTGGGTGCGGGTGTCGACTTCCACGGTGGCGGACAAGCCGGGCACCAGGGCCTGGCGAACGTCGTCATCCGGTACATCCAGGGAAATGCGCACGGGCACGCGCTGCACGATCTTGGTGAAGTTACCGGTGGCGTTCGACGGCGGCAACAACGCGAACTGTGCACCGGTGCCCGGGGACAGGCTGTCGATATGGCCCTGAATATCATGGCCTGGCAGTGCGTCCACATGCACGGTGACGGTCTGCCCGGCGCGCATCTCGCCGATCTGGGTTTCCTTGTAATTGGCGGTCAGGTAGATCGCGCTCACTGGCACCACCGTCAACAGGCGCGTGCCGGGCTGTACGTATTGGCCGACACGCACGCCGCGATCGGCAATGCGGCCGTCGAGTGGGCTGCGGATGACGGCGTCGTCCACATCCAGTTGGCTCTGGGCTTCGCTGGCCTTGGCCACCCCAAGTTGTGCCTGGGCTTGCTTGAGCTGGGCTTGCAGGGTGCCGTAGCGGGTTTGGCTGGAGCGCAACGCGGCCTGCTTGGCGGCCACGGTGCTGCGGGCCTGGGCCAGTTGGTTGTTGAGTTGGGCCAGGCGTTCTTCCGGCTCGGCACCGGAACGGGCCAGGGGCGCGTAACGGGCGACTTCGGTTTGTGCGTGCTGGGCGTCGGCTTGAGCGCCTTGCAGTTGGGCGCGGGCTTCGGCGATGGTTGAATCCTGCTGCACCAGGTCGGCCTGGGCCTTGGCGAAGTCGGCCTCGCGGGCCGCAATCGTTGCCGAGGCTTCGTCACTCACTGCCTGGTATTTGCGGGCGTCCAGGCGTACCAGCACGTCGCCGCGCTTGACGGTCTGGTTATCGGCCACCAGCACTTCGGCGACGTAGCCGTTGATTTTCGGCGCCACGCTGATGCTGTCGGCTTGCAGGTAGGCGTCATCGGTGGTCTCGATAAAGCGCCCGGTGAGCCACCACCAGGCGCCCCACGCCAGCCCCAGCAGCAGCGCAACGCCGGCCAGTGTCATGAGAATACGCCGGGCTTTGCCGCGCTGGCCGTTGACGGTGGTATCAGGAATGACCTGAGATGAGGGAGGTGCAGCAGACATCAAGTCACTCCAGTTTTATATCAGTTGGAATAAATTCGTTTTTTCGCGAAAATTTGTCAACTGGTATATTTTGGTTACGTTAAAAAAACGGAGCGACACATGGCACGACATAAACCGGCCGCCGAAGGGGGTTATCAGCGAGGCGAAGAAACCCGCGCACGCATTGTCGAAGCGGCCGTGGTGGTGTTTGGCGAGCGTGGCTATGACGGTGCGTCCACCCGGGACATCGCCAACGCAGCGGGGGTGAATGCTCCGGCGATCCAGTACTACTTTGATGGCAAGGAAGGCGTGTACCTGGCATGCGTCGAACACTTGATCACGCTGCTGTGGCGAAAAATGTCCGAGCCCGTTGAGGCCGCGGAAGGTGCGCTGGCCAATCCCGACGTTGATGATCAGGCGCTGATCGAGGTCTCGTTGGGCATCCTCGGCACGGTGGTCTCGACGATTCAGGACAGTCCTGAAACCACCGCCTGGCGTGCGTTTATGGATCGCCATCAAGCCGGCCTGTGCCCCGACAGCGCGACCATGGCCTTCGACGAATGCTTCAAGTCACGCATTACCAACGTGATCCGCCTGCTGATCGCGCGCCTGGCGGGCCTTGCGGTCGACGACGAGCGCACGGTGATCCACTCGATGGCGTTATTCACCCAGGGCCTGGCGTTTCGGGTGCAGAAACCCAAGCTGCTCTCCGCCCTGAACTGGACCGAAGTGAACCAGAAAGAAATGGAGCTGGTGCGGGACGTGGTGCTGATGCAGGCGCGGTTTACCCTCGAAGGGTTGGTGCGGCACCGGGACCGGCGCTGACCTCAGCGCTTGCTGAACGCCAGCCGGGCCGCAAACAGCACAAAGATCATGCCGGTGGTGCGGTCCATCCACTGGATCACCTTTTCACGCCGCAGCACCCCGGCCAGTGGCTGGGTAGCGCCGATCAGCACCAGCGACCAGATCAGGCTGATCACCACATGGATGCTCACCAGCCCGAATGTCCAGGCCACCAGGGAATGCCCCTGCGGGATGAACTGCGGCAGGAACGACACGTAGAAAATCCCGACCTTGGGGTTGAGGACGTTGCCCAGCATGCCCTTCAAGAACCAGTTGGCGCCGGGCTTGCCGTCTGCCGCGACGGGGGCCAGCGAGCGGCGCGGGCGCAGCAGCATGTTCAAGCCGAGCCACGCCAGATAAGCCGCGCCGCAATACTTCAAGACGTTGAAGGCCACCTCGGACACGGCAATCAACGCGCCCAGCCCAAAGGCCACCGCCGCGCCCCATAGCAAACAGCCAGCGTTGATACCCAGGGTGGCGCGCAACGCCTGTTGTTTGCCCTCCACCGTGGCGGTGCGCAACACCAGGGCGGTGTCCAGGCCCGGGGTGAGCGTCAGCAGCGTGGCGGCGAAGGTAAACGCCAGCAGGTTATCGGCGATGGGCATGGCTATTCACCTCCCGCATGATCGCGGCGTGGCTGGTGTTGGTTTCTTCGGGCGGCGGCAGGGTAAAGCGCCCACCCAACAGACGATCCAAAATGCCCATGCGGCCCTCCCTGGAGACGTTGGGTTTTGAGAGCGCGAAGCATACACCGTCACGCCACGCGATTACGCCCCGACGATTTTGCCAGGTACAACTGCTGGTCCGCACGCTTGATCAGCACCGTCGTGTCACTGTCCGAGGCCTCTACGAGCCCGATGCCGACACTCACCGTGACCTGTCCCACCCACTCAAAGTGCGCCCCGGCGATCGCCGTACGAATCTTTTCGGCCACCACGTCGGGGCTGTCCGGGGCTTCGATTTCCGGCAGCAGCACGGCAAACTCTTCACCGCCGTAGCGGGCCACGAAGTCGGTGGCGCGGGTGGTTTGCTGGATCAGTTGCGCGAGCTGGCGCAGTACGTCGTCGCCGACGGCATGGCCATGGGTGTCGTTGATGCGCTTGAAATGGTCGACGTCGATCAGCAGCAGGGCAAACGCGCGCGCGCTGCGCTGGAAGAGCAGGCTGTATTCCGCGAGTTTTTCGTCGAAGCGCCGGCGGTTGTAGACGCCGGTCAGGGCATCGTGGCTGGCCAGGTTCAACAGCTCGGCATTGGCCTGGGTCAGGGCCGCGGTGCGTTGGGCGACGATGGCTTCCAGGGAGGCGTTGGTTTCTTGCAACTCGCGCTCCTTGCCGAGCAGCGACTGGGTCATGCTTTTGATGGACTGTCCGAGCTGCGCGATCTCCAGTACGAAATGGTCCTGGGGGAAAAAAGCGCCGGGCTGGTGGTCCTGGACCTGCTTGGCCGACCGTGCGAGATCCTCGATGGGCCGGCTGAGGTGCAGCGCCAGGTAATAGGCCACGAAGCCGAAAGCCACCGCGGCGATCACTCCCAACAGCAGCAGCTTGTAGAGCAGCACGCGCGCGGGATGCAGGGCGATTTCCAGCGGCTGGCGCATCACGATGTACCACGTCAGGCTGGAGTTCGACGGGCTGGGCACCGCGACTGCGCTGGTCACGTAGCCATTGTCGACCGACCAGCCGGTGGTGTTCGAGAGCCGGTCCTGGGGCAGTTGTTCACCGGCCAGTTGCTCGGGGTAGAGCACCTTGCCGTCACTGTCGATGATCAGCGCCTCGACGTCCGGTGCCGCGCCTTTTTGCATCACGGCCGAATCGACGATCTGGGTCACCCAGGTCCAATGGGCGTGGGCGCCGAGCACGCCAATCACCTGGCCTTCGGCATTGCGGATCGGCGCGGCAAAATCAATGAAGCGCCAAGGCTCACCGGTGGCGCCCGGCAACAGTTTGGCCAGCAGCACCGCCTCGTGGGGATCGCCGGTGTAGTTGCCTTGCAACCCGGCCTGGAACCAGGGGCGCGCCTTGACCGATTGGTCCACCAACAACCCGTTCACCGCCTGGCGCACATGGCCGTCACTGTCGGCCACGCCCATCCACGCGTATTCGGCGCGGGACTGGGTGCGCAGTTGCATGGAGGTCAGGATATCCGGGTCGTCCAGGTTGCCCCGGCGAAACACCGGCGCGCGGCTGAGCAGGGACACCTCAAGCTGGCGTTCCCGCAGTTGTACGGCCAGCAGCGCAGCGGTGGAGCGGGCGGTGCTGAGCAGCGCATTACCACTGGCGAGCTTCATTTGTTCCGTGGCGATATGCCCAACGTAAAAACCAACGCTCACCAGCGTGAGCAGCGACAAACCGGCAAACCATAGGGTCAGGTGACTACGCAGGCTGGCTTTGATCATTGGGGGCTATCTGAAAGGAGTGTGGTTGCATGGTAGTCATACCGTTCGGATAGTTGCCATAGTCTGATGGTTTATACGCGCGTTGATTTCAGGTCTGTGTTCCCACGTGGGCCATGGCAGAATATGGCGCTTAGCCACTTAGGGAACTCAAGGATGAAAACGCTGTGTGCTGCGCTGTTATGGATGGTTGTCACCGGCCTGGCCCAGGCCAATGAGGTGCGGACCGGATTCCAGGAAATCGTGATCCCCGACGCTGAACACGGCAGGCCGTTGCAGGTGGCGGTGTGGTACCCGACCCAGGCTGCCGGCACGCCGCAACTGATTGCGGACAATCCGGTGTTTGTGGGTGCACTGGCCTTGAGGGACGCCGCGCCGGCTGCCGGCGAGCATCCGCTGGTGGTGATTTCCCACGGCATCTTCGGTAACTGGATCAACCAGTCCTGGCTCGCCAGTGCGTTGGCCGGGCAGGGTTATATCGTCGCCTCGCCCAACCATCCGGGCACCACCAGCAAGGACCGCACCCAGCCCGCCGCCTCCGAGCTATGGAAGCGTCCCCTGGATATCCACCGGGTGATCGACGCCGTGATCGCCCAACCCAAGCGGTTTGGCGCGGTGGCCGATCACAAAGTCGCCGTGGTGGGGCACTCACTCGGTGGCTGGACCGCACTGGAAGTCGGCGGCGCCCGGTTTGACCCGCAGCGCTTTACCGACGACTGCAAAGTGCATCCCGAGATCGCGCCCTGCAAGGCCTACGAACTGATCGAGGCGGGTCGCACGACGCAGGCCAAACAGCGCTTGGCCGAAGACTTGAGCGACCAGCGCGTGGCCGCCATTGTGTCCCTGGACCTGGGCTTCGCCCGCGGCTTCAGCGATGAAAGCCTGGCGGCGTTGCACCGGCCTACGCTGGTGATTGCAGCGGGCACACCGTCCCCGGAATTGCCCGCCGCGCTGGAGTCGGCCGACCTGGCAAAACGCCTGCCGCCGACAACTTCACGCTACGTGGAAATCAGCGACGCCACCCACTTCAGCTTCCTGCCTCTATGCAAGCCGGGCGCGGTGGAGCGGATTGAACAGAGCGACCCCGGCGAAGGCTTCATCTGCCTGGATGCCAAGGGCGCCCGTCCCAAAGCGCAGATCCAGCAGCAGGTACTCGCCTTGATCAGCGAGTTCCTGCAGCAATCCCTGCGCTAGAGGTGCTTGGACAGCCCCAGGCTCGCGCCCTTGGAGCTCAGGAACCCCAGGTAGACCAGGCCGATCACCCCCAGGCAATCCCGAGCTTCTGCGCCTGCAGGCCCGTGTTGAACATGATCGCAGAGGTGATGAAAAACCCCGGCACCGGCGTGAATAGACGTGGCCATGCGTCACAGGAATAACCGTCATTCCGCCGACCCTTCTACTGAGTGCTCTGCATCGGACCTAACCTTTGAGTCAGTCGCCTGCCAACCGCAGGCGAACGGTAACGGACCCCCTTGACGGAGCACCTCATGAGTCACCCAGGCAGGCTAAATGGCAAAGTCGCGGTTATCACCGGCGGCAACAGCGGTATCGGGCTGGCGACGGCCAAGCGTTTTGTGGAAGAGGGCGCCAGCGTGTTCATCTTCGGCCGCCGGCAGGTGGAGCTGGACGAAGCCGTCGCGTTGATCGGCGGCGACGTCACGGCGGTGCAGGGCGATGTGTCCTCGCCGGATGACCTGGATCGCCTCTATACCACCGTGCAGAACACCCAGGGCAAGATCGATGTGCTGTTCGCCAATGCCGGCATGATCGAGCACCGCCTGCTCGATCAGTTCGCGGCGGAGCATTTCGACAAAACCTTCGACGTCAACGTACGCGGCCTGGTGTTCAGCGTGCAGAAGGCCTTGCCGCTGATGCGCGACGGGGCAAGCATCATCCTCACCGGCTCGATTGCCGCCGTGAAGGGCTTTCCGGCCCACGGGATGTACAGCGCCAGCAAAGCCGCCGTGCGCTCGTTCGCCCGTACCTGGACGATGGAACTCAAAGAGCGCGGTATTCGGGTCAATACCCTGAGCCCCGGGCCCATCGATACGCCGATCATGGACAGCCAGGTTTCCACCCCGGAAGAGGCCGCCAGAATTCGCGCCCGATTCGCCGAGACGGTGCCCCTCGGTCGCCTGGGCCGAGCCGATGAAATCGCTTCGGCAGCACTGTTTCTCGCCTCCGACGACAGCAGCTACGTGGCCGGTATCGACCTGTTTGTCGACGGCGGCATTGCCCAAGTCTAGGCCTCCACGTTTATAACCCTTCAAGGATTCAACATGACCGAGCTTTTCAGCCCAACCCAGGTTGGCCCGCTGCACTTGGCCCACCGTATCGTATTGGCGCCGCTCACCCGGCTGCGCACCGAAGCGGGCGACGTGCCCGGCGACCTGATGGTCGAGTACTACAGCCAGCGCGCCTCCAACGGCGCACTGTTGATCGCCGAGGCCACCAGCGTTTCACCGCTGGGCATCGCCTACGCCGGCGCGCCCGGGATCTACACCGATGCTCAAATGGCGGGATGGAAGCGCGTCACCGAGGCCGTCCACGCCAAGGGTGCCAGCCTCTACCTGCAACTGTGGCACGGTGGTCGCCAGGCTCATCCGGACAACACGGGCGGCGAACTGCCGGTGGCGCCTTCAGCGATCCGCAGTGAAGAAAAATCCGTGATCCGTGCCGGCGACAGCATCGCCGAGGCGGAGCAAGTGGTGCCGCGTGCACTGCTGATTGAGGACATTCCCGGCATCATCGATGAATTCCGGCGAGGCGCCGAGCGGGCCAAGGCTGCCGGCTTCGATGGCGTGGAATTGCACGGTGCCAACGGCTACCTGCCTGACCAGTTCCTGCAAGACGGCAGCAACCACCGTGAGGACGCCTATGGCGGCAGCATCGAGAACCGCGCGCGGTTCACCCTGGAAGTCCTGGACGCACTGGTGTCGGTGTGGGGCGGCGACCGTGTGGCGCTGCGGATTTCCCCCAGTGGCCAGTTCGGCAGCATGTCCGACAGCAACCCGAGCGCGACCTTCGGCTACCTCGCCCGCGCGATCAATCGTTACGGCCTGGCTTACCTGCACATTGTCGAACCGCGCGTCCGCGGCGCTGACGACCTCGAAGTGAACGTGCCCGCCGTAGCGTCCAAGGCGTTGCGCAACGTATTCAACGGGCCAATCCTGGCCGCCGGCGGATTCGACAGGGACAGCGCCGAACAGATCATTGCCACCGGTGACGCAGACCTGGTGGCGTTCGGGCGGTTGTTTATTGCCAACCCCGATTTGCCCGAGCGCTTGCGCAGGGGTGTGGCGCTGAACGCCTACAATCGCGATACGTTCTACGGTGGCGGAGCCGAGGGGTATGTCGACTACGGCTTCTTAAATGAGGAAGTCGTTGCGTAACTGACCGGGCTTGTCCTGTGGCGAGGGGGCTTGCCCTGTGATGAGAAGCCTCATCCTGTGGCTAGGGGGGGCTTCTCCTGTGGCGAGGGGGCTTGTCCCCCGTTGGGCTGCGCAGCAGCCCCAGCCCCCCATCAGACACCACGCTCTAACGGACGACCACTCACCCCATGGCGATGGCGCTTGCGCCCGCTGGAGTGCGAAGCGCCCCCCCAAGAAACGGGACTGCTACGCAGTCCAACGGGGGACAAGCCCCCTCGCCACAGGACAAGCTCCCTCGCCACAGGACAAGCCCCCTAGCCACAGGACAAGCCCCCTAGCCACAGGACAAGCCCCCTAGCCACAGGACAAGCTCCCTCCCCACAGGACAAGCCCGTTCGCCACAGGGGTTTTGCGTTACTCGCTTACCGAATCGGCCTGCGCCTCAACCTGCTCCCGCAAACGCCGACCCATCACATCCATCACGTCACAGCCACCGCGCAACGGAAGGGCCAGCAACTGAGCGAAGTCAGAGAGCACAACAGTGTCGCTTTGCAGCTCACTACGAAAGGCGATGTTTTCCAGGACCTGAGTCACCGTGCGAATGCGGTAATCAGCCATAGCCTGAAGGACGTCGAGCGGGGCGTGGGTGTCGATGAGCAGGGATGCAGGAACCAAATCGATTCCAGTGAGGCATGTATCTATCCCTATTTGAAGCTCCGATAGCGCAACTTCTTTCACTTCCCCACTCGCCCCGGAATCGCCATCCGACTCGTCGCCTTCACTTCCCGCAACGCCAGGCTCGACTGAATTGACGCAATCCCCAACTGCCGCCTCAAAACACTCTCCACAAAATCACTGTAAGCATCCAAATCCTCCGCCAGCACCTGCAGCAGGTAATCCGCATCGCCGGTGATCTTGTGGCACGCCTGCACCTGCGGCAGTTCCTTGATCACCGCTTCAAAATCCTCCGGCGTGTGGTCGGAATGCACCGCAAACCGCACATGCACAAACGCCATGATTTCCAGGCCCAGCATCTTGCGATCCAGGTTGGCCTGGTAGTCCTTGATCACGCCTTCTTCCTCCAGCCGCTTACGTCGACGCCAGCACGGGGTAAGGCTCAGGGACAGGCGCTCGCTGAGTTCGGCGTTGGAAATACTCGCGTCTGCCTGCAGCAACGCGAGGATGGCGAGGTCGGTGTCGTCAAGTGCGACCTGTTTGGTTTTATTTTTCTTCATGGTGGCTCTTTAGGGTAAAAACGCCCGTTTACGCTAGCATCGGCGCACGTAAAAGCAAAGAAAGCCCACCGCAGCCAGAACAAAATAATCACCTGTCTTTCACGGGTGGATGCCTTTCATGTTGACTGTTTTTAGCGATGCTCATCGTTTGCACCATGGCACCGAACTCAAGGATGGCGTGCTCAAGCCGTCCTTCGAACAACCCAGCCGCGCCGACACGGTGCGTGACCGGGTCAAGCAGGTTGGGCTGGGCGATATCATCGTGCCGCGCACCTTCGACCGGGCCTGTTACGTCAATGCCCACAGCGAACGCTATGTGTCCTTTCTAGAAACCGCCTGGGCCGAATGGACTGCGATCGGTCGTGCCCACGACGCCTTGCCGCTGGTGTGGCCGGTGCGTGATTTGGCCAATGACCAGGTGCCGCAATTCATCGACGGCAAGCTCGGGTTTTTCGCGATGGACGCCGGTTCGCCGATCACCAGCACCACCTGGGAAGCGGTGAAGACCAGCGCCGATATCGCTCTCACCGGCCTGGCGTTGATCGATGAAGGCCACAACAGTGCCTTCGCCCTGTGCCGCCCACCGGGGCACCACGCAGCGCGGGAATACATGGGCGGTTATTGCTACCTGAATAACGCAGCCATTGCGGCGCAACAGGCGATCACCCGTGGGGCCCGGCGCGTTGCGGTGCTGGATGTGGACTTCCACCACGGCAACGGCACGCAGAACATTTTCTACAACCGCAGCGACGTGATGTTCGTCTCGCTGCATGGCGATCCGTCCGTTTCATATCCTTACTATTCGGGCTTCAGTGCCGAACGCGGTGCAGAAGCGGGCGAGGGCTTCAACCTGAACTACCCGCTGGCCAAAAACACCGGGTGGAGCACCTATAAAGAAGCCTTGCTCGACGCTTGCAATCAACTGCGCAGGTTCTCACCGGAAGTACTGGTGATTTCCCTCGGTGTCGACACGTTCAAGGACGACCCCATCAGCCATTTCCTCCTCGACAGCCGCGACTTCCTCGGCATCGGCGAGATCATCGCCAGCGTCGGCGTGCCCACGCTGTTTGTAATGGAAGGCGGCTACATGGTCGATGAGATCGGGATCAACGCGGTCAACGTGCTGCAGGGTTTCGAGAACAAACGCAGCTGATCCCGACGCCGTCCCAACTATAAAAACCGCCTGACTTTTTTCTGCCAAAACTCAAAAACATAACAAGAGGTTTTGTGATGAAAACAACCGCGCCCGGGCTTATTGAAAAGCCCGCTTTGCAACGCACCCTCAACAACCGGCACATTCAACTGATGGCCATGGGCGGTGCGATTGGTACCGGCCTGTTTATGGGCTCGGGCAAGATCATTGCGCTGTCCGGCACGTCGATCATCCTGATCTACATGATCATCGGGCTGTTTGTGTATTTCGTGATGCGCGCCATGGGCGAGTTGCTCTTATCCAACCTGAACTTCAAAAGCTTCGCCGACTTTGCCGGTGCGTACCTGGGGCCGCGTGCCGCGTTCTTTCTCGGCTGGTCGTACTGGCTGAGCTGGAGCGTGGCGGTGGTGGGGGATGCGGTGGTGGTCGGGGGCTTTTTCCAGTACTGGTTCCCGCACGTGCCGGCCTGGATCCCGGCGATTGCGATGCTGCTGACCCTGTTTGCCTTGAATGTGCTGACGGTGCGGCTGTTCGGTGAGGTGGAGTTCTGGTTTGCGATCATCAAGATCATCGCCGTGGTGACGTTGATCAGCGTGAGCGTGGTGCTGATTGCCAGCTCATTTGTGTCACCCACCGGTGTCACGGCTTCCCTCAGCCATTTGCTGGATAAACAGGCGGCGTTTCCCAACGGCGTGTTTGGCTTCTTTGCCGGGTTCCAGATGGCGATCTTCTCGTTCGCCGGTACAGAGCTGATCGGCACGGCAGCCGCTGAAACCCGCGCGCCGGAGAAGACGCTGCCCAAGGCGATCAACTCGATTCCGCTGCGGATCATCCTGTTCTACGTGCTGGCCCTGGCGTGCATCATCGCCGTGACGTCGTGGCAGCAGGTGTCGCCCAGCAAGAGTCCGTTTGTTGAACTGTTCCTGGTGGCCGGGTTTCCCGCCGCCGCCGGGATTGTGAACTTCGTGGTGCTGACGTCGGCAGCTTCGTCGGCCAACAGCGGGGTGTTTTCCGCCAGTCGGATGTTGTTCGGCCTGGCGGACCTGGGCGACGCGCCGGGGATTTTCCGGCGCCTGTCTAAAAACAGTGTGCCGTTTATCAGCCTGGCGTTTACCACCTTCCTGATGCTGCTGGGCGTGTTGCTGCTGTTTATAGTCCCGGAAGTGATGACGGCATTCACCATCGTGTCGACCGTTTCGGCGATTCTGGTGATCTTTACCTGGTCGACCATCCTGGCGTCCTACATCGCCTATCGGAAAAAGTGCCCGGAGCTACATGAAAAATCGCTGTACAAAATGCCGGGTGGCGTACCAATGGCATGGATTTCACTTGGGTTCCTCGGGTTCGTACTTTGCTTGCTGGCACTTCGCCCAGACACACGCCTGGCACTTTGCGTGATGCCCGCGTGGTTTATGTGGCTGGCGGTTGCCTACCAATTCTCGCATTTTCGCCACCGAGTCCAGCCTGATCAGCGCACGGCGCTCTAGCAGTCGTCATACAACCCAATGAGATTCAACCCTTAAAAAAGGCCGCCTTGTACGGCCTTTGTATGACGGTTTTTTCATCGCTACATGACAAAAATTTCACATTCTCCGTCGTGGGCCCCATGCCACAATCCGCAGCGTTTGCAGGGCTGCAACGATATTTGCTCGAAGGACAGTAAAAAAATAATGTTCACAGGGGCGCAGTACATGAAATTCTCTACATTAGCGTTGGCCATCACCGCAGCAGTCCTGGCACAACAGGCCAGCGCAGATGGTTTTGGTCTTGGCTCACTCGGCACGGGTGACGGTCACAGCGGCTTCCTCGAAGACAGCCATGCGTCGATCAGTTCGCGCACCATGTACTACAACGCCGACGTTCGCTCCGGTACCGCGAACGACCTGCGCGAAACGGCCACAGCGCTGCGCTTCGACTACAAGTCCGGTTTCACCCAAGGCACCGTAGGCTTCGGTTTGGACGTGATGGCGTTCGGCGCCTTGCGTCTGGACGGTGGCGATGGCCACGCCGCGGGCGCTGGCCTGACGGGTAACGGCAACAGTTTCTTTCCGGTCAAGAACAATGGCACCGAGCCTGCTGACAGTTTCGGTCGCGCAGCCGGCAACGTTAAGTTCCGCATTTCCCAGACTGAATTGCACGTCGGCGGTGGTTTGGCTCCGGTCCTGCCTATCCTGGTGTCCAACGACAGCCGTGTCGCGCCGCAAACCTTTGACGGCGGTATCCTGACCTCCAAGGACATTCCTAACGTCACGTTCGTGGGCGGTGAGCTGAACAAGGCCGAAGGTCGTGCCTCGAGCAACTCCACGGGCTTGAGCGTCGCCGGTGCCAGCCGCGACAGTGACAGCTTCCGTTTCGGCGGTGTTGACTACCAGCCGTTTGGTTCTTCCGACAACGTCATCGCTAAAAACCTGACGTTGCAGTACTACTACGCCGACCTGGAAGACTTCTACAAACAGAACTACTTCGGCCTGGTCCACGTACTGCCGTTGGGCAATGACCAATCGTTCAAAACCGACCTGCGCTATTTCGACAGCACCAGCGACGGCAAAAACGGTTCGGCTGGCTACGCGTTCAACAACAACGGCGGTTATGCCAAGCACGCCGGTGAAGTCGACAACAAAACCTACAGTGCGGCCTTCACCTACCAGTTGGGCGGCAGTCAGCTGATGCTCGGCCACATCGGTGTGAGTGACGACGGCGGCTTCGTCTGGGTCAACCAGGGCAGCATTGCCGACCCAACCGCCCAAGGCGCGGGTGGTTCTGACTTCTACCTGTTCACCGACGCCGTGGTTGGCCAGTTCTCCCGTGCGGGTGAGCAAGTCAATTTCGGCCAGTACCTGTATGACTTCAGAACCCTGGTACCGGGCCTGAAAGCTTCGGTTGCCTACCTCAACGGTAGCGACATCAAGGCCAAGGTTGCCGGTGGCAGCGATCAGTCCGAGCGCGAAACCGATTTCCGTCTTGATTACGTCGTACAAGCCGGCCCGTTGAAAGGCTTCGGTACCACCTTCCGTACCGGTAGCTACCACGGCCACAACACCGGCACCGCGGACCAGGATCAAACCCGCCTGATCTTCAACTACACCTACGCACTCTTTTAATGAGTCGCCGGTAAACGCTTTAAAGGAAGGCCGCCGATTGGGCGGCCTTTTTTTTGTGCGGCATTTTTCCAGCGGCTTGCTGGCAGAGCAGGGCGCTATAGTTGTTTTTACACAACGATACGTTTAAAGATGCGCGGCAATTCCTAACTTATAAGTCAAGAAAAGGACCGTTCCCATGAAAGTCAGTGCACGCAACGTATTCAAAGGTCAGGTCAGCCAGGTTCAGGACGGCGCGGTCAACGCCGAAGTCGTGTTGACCCTGCCCGGCGGCGAGCAGTTGGTGGCGGTGGTGACCATGGAAAGCATCCGCAACCTCGGCATTGCCGTGGGCAAGGAAGCGGTCGCCTTGATCAAGGCGCCGTGGGTGATGCTGATGACCGAGTCCAGCGACATCCGCCTGTCGGCCCGCAACTGCCTGGAAGGCAAGGTACTGAGCGTGAACGACGGCGCCGTGAATGCGGAAGTGGTGATCGAGTTGGCAGGGGGTTCGAAGGTGTTTTCCATCGTGACCCGCGACGCGGTGGCCGAGTTGGGCCTGAAGCCGGGCGTGAGCGCCACGGCGGTGATCAAGGCGTCCCATATCATCCTGGGCGTGCCAGCCTGATAGACCCCCGCACGCCAGCGGCATCAACTTCAGTCAGGCCCGCCAGCGGGTTGCGGGATCAGGACCTCGGCGTCGTGTCGGTGGCCACACGGCGTAAAATCTCGTCTGCGGCGGCGGGGGCGTGGCCGCAAAGCATCTCTACGTCGGCGGTCACGGTATCAAATGCTCCCAGTGCGAAGGCTTTCTGCATGGAGAGCGCCGCACTGGCGTAGTACGGCGGCAGCCCCGCCAACTGCGAGTGAAGTTGCTGCTCGCTGATCACCTGATATTTCACCGGTTTGCCGGTGAGGTCCTGTAACAGGCGGGCCCGTTCTTCGCCCGACAGGCTGTGTGGCCCGGTCAGTTCGTAGGTTGCGTTTGCCTGCCCGTTGCCGCTGACGGCACCGGCCAGGGCTTGTGCTACATCATCACGGCTCACCAGGGCGATCTTGTCTTCGCCCAGTCCGGTCAACACGCCCTGGGCAATCGCAGGCCCGGCTAATTGCACGAAGGTTTCGGTGTAGAAGTTCATGCGCAGAATGGTCCAATGGCGCGCGTGTGACTTTAAGTGCTCTTCAGCGTTTAGATAAGAAGCGCCAAGGTCAGAGAACGCTGCAACTTTTACATGGGCCGCAGAGAGCAGATATATATGCCCGACATGGGCCTCGAGTGCTGCGTCGATGGCGTGAACAAGTTGCGCGCCAATCACGCCTTTTTCCAGATTGTCCCCGGGAATAATCAGTAGGCGGTCCAGCCCGTGGTAGGCGTGCTCCAGGCTGTCGGGCTGGTCGAAGTCAGCAAACCGGCTCTCAATGCCCGGTATCACGGCGAGGCTGCGGGAAAGCGCGACCAGTTGATCATCGGTTGCACGGGATGCAAGTTGCGATAAAACGTTGCCGCCCACATATCCGCCAGCACCACTTATACCGATTTTCATAAACGACCTTTAATAACAAGAAGAGACTTGTCACAACTATACATTTGTTATGCTGGTCAACAAGAATGCACACCAAGGTGCATAACGCACTTTTTTGTTCGTGCCCTTTAAGTCGGAGTATTAGATCAATGCCACACACTTCAGAGCGCGATGCGGCCCGCAATGCCACGCAACATTGCGACCTGGGTCAGATCATTGATCGGGTCGCGGACAAATGGGCGGTGATGGTGATTGGCCAACTGTTGTCGGGCACGGTACGTTTCAACGAACTGATGCGCAGGGTCCCCGGGGTGTCTCATCGCATGTTGACGATGACCCTGAGAGGTTTGCAGCGAGACGGCATCGTCTCGCGCACGGTGCTGCCGACGCGCCCGCCACAGGTGGAGTACGCGCTGACGTCGATGGGCCAGTCACTGACCGAGCCCTTGGGCGCCCTCGCGCTGTGGGCGACCGCCCGGCGCCACGACATCGAGGCCGCCAGGCAGGATTACGATGCGAAGCATTAAGGCGCCAGCCGGGTGAACACGTAATCGTGGTTCTTCACCAACGCCTGATGGCAAGCGAAGCACGTCTCATGTTGGGCCTGGTCCACCGGCTTGCCGTTGATAAACCGTCCGAAGCCCCAGCCTCCCGTCGCCGCGTATTTCTTCGAGTCCTTGACCATGAACTGCACGGTGGTAGCCGCGCCGGGAATCGAGGCGGTCTTGAACTCGGGCGACTGCACGTGTTTCCAGGCCAGCTTGGCCAACACGGTGCCGTCGGGAAAGGGCAAAGAGCCGTCACGGTAGGCCTTGAGCGCGACCTTGTTGCCCAGCACCACCCGCAGTTCATTCAGCGGGTCGGCTTCCTGGGCCGGCGCGATCATCTCCCATTGGCGGTAGCCGTCGGGAATGGTCACGCCGTAGATCGGTGAAGGCTCACTCGTACCATCAGGGCCGCCGAAGGCCAACCCGGTAGCCGTGGCCACGATGGCGGCGGTCACCGCGACGAGTGCCGCAAGGTGCAGGCGCTTCATCACAAGTGGTCCGCATCAATCACGGCCTTGGCAAAGGCTTGCGGGGCTTCCTGCGGCAGGTTGTGGCCGATGCCGCCGGTGATCAGCCGGTACTCGTACCTGCCGGTGAAGCGCTTGGCGTAGTCTTCCGCCGCCGGGTGTGGTGCGCCGTTGGCGTCGCCTTCCATCGTGATGGTGGGCACGCTGATGGACGGGGCGGTGGCGAGTTTCTGTTCCAGCGCGTTGTATTTTTTCTCGCCCTGGACCAGGCCCAGGCGCCAGCGGTAGTTGAAGATCGACACGGCAACGTGGTCGGGGTTGTCCAGGCCTTTGGCGCTGCGGTCGAAGGTGGCGTCGTCAAATGCCCATTTCGGCGAGGCGATCTGCCAGATCAACTTGGCGAAGTCATGGGTGTTTTTTGCATAGCCGGCGGCGCCGCGATCGGTGGCGAAGTAGAACTGGTACCACCACTGCAACTCAGCCTTGGGCGGCAATGGGTTTTTGCCGGCCGCCTGGTTGCCGATCAGGTAGCCGCTGACCGACACCAGTGCCTTGACCCGCTCCGGCCACAACGCCGAGACGATGTCGGCAGTACGTGCGCCCCAGTCGTAGCCGCCGAGCACGGCCTGTTTGATGTTCAATGCGTCCATGAAGTCGATCAGGTCCACGGCAAGTGCTGCCGGCTGGCCGTTGCGCAGTGTCTTGGCGGACAGGAAGTGCGTGTCGCCGTAGCCGCGGGCGTAGGGCACCAGTACCCGGTAGCCCTGGGCGGCCAGCAACGGGGCGACGTCGGAATAGCTGTCAATGTCGTAAGGCCAACCGTGCAGCAGGATCACCACCGGGCCGTCGGCCGGGCCGACTTCGGCGTAAGCCACCTCCAGCACGCCAGCCTTCACATGCTTTAACGGGCCGAACGCGGTGTGGGTGCTCGCGCCGGCAACGGCGGGCGCCTGGGTGGTTTGCGCGCTGGCGACGCCGAGGGCACCGAACTGCAACAGCGCAACGGCCAGCAGCGACGCGCCCATCAGGCGGCGGGGTTTGAAGCCGGGTAAGGTGTTCAACGGTGTGTGCATGGCGAGCCTCCAGCGGCGGGTTGTGTGCCTGGCTCACAGTTGAACGCGGTTGTGTATCCGGCCTGTTTCGAGAAAACCATCGGGTTAAAGCGTGTGTATCTGAGGGCGGCTTGGACACACTGCGATACACAGGTCAGGCGGGCCGGGTGGCCACGTACACCAGGCTGGGCGCTTGCCCGGGTACATCGTCCAGTTCATCGATACGCTGCATACCGATCTTCTCCAATACCTTGATTGAGGCCTGGTGCCCGGGCCGCACCACGCCGTACACCTGCGGCTGGTCCAGTGCCTTGAAACCATAGTGCAACGCGGCCGTGGCTAACTCTGTCGCGTAGCCCTTGCCCCAGGCGCTGACGGCAAAGCGGTAGCCGAGGTTGATCCGCTCAACCTCGTTGTAGGGGTACAGCGTGATGCCGCCAAAGCCGATCACCCACTCCGGCGCGTCTCGGGTGCTGATCGCCCATTGGCCAAAGCCGTGGGTTGCCCAATGGGCCAGCCAGCGATCCAGTGCCGCTTTCGCCTGGGCGATATCCGCCAACGGACCGGCAGGGTTGTAGCGGTGGGTCTCGGGATCGCCATAGATGGCCAATACACTGGCCACATCGTCGACCGTTGGGGCCCTGAGAATCAATCGTGGGGTGAATAGGGGTTGGGTATTCATGGGCGGCTCTGGTCCCTGGAGCGAGAGGGAAGGGGTTCACCTATATTTATCCTGCTTTCGGCGCTCTAGCACGCTTGATTCAGTTGTTAGGGCTACTGGCAGGATGCCACAATGGCACTTTGTCGCGGCAGTAAGATCAGGCGGACCAAATGAATGGCCTTGGGCGTGGGCTGGACCAGGATGGCTTCATCGAGGAGCAGGTGCGAACAGATCGATTGCACCAGTTGTTTCGTCAGTCTTTTTCGGCCGTGTTCGGCAGTTATATGGCGGCCGCCATGCTGTGCTGGCTGTGCTGGGACCGTTTTGATCACTCGGTGATAGTGGTATGGCTGGTGGTGCTGGCGGCGACGTCGCTGCTGCGGATCTCGATGTTCATGGCCTGGTTTCGCTGCCCCAACAGTGACCGCACCCCCGCGCGCTGGGAGCGGCGCTACTGGTTGACGCTGATGCTGTCTGCCGGCGTCTGGGGCTTGGGCGCACTGGCGCTGATACCCACCGACGACCGACTGTCCCAGGCACTGGTGATGCTGTTTACCGTGGGCATGTCCGTCAGTGCGGTCTCGTGTTATTCGGCCTACCGCTACATGACCCTGGTGTCCATGGGGCTGGTGTTGCTGCCGTGTACGGTCTGGCTGCTGTTTCAGCCCTCCTCGATGCAAGTGGGGATGGGGCTGGCGGTGCTGGTGTTTTCGTCATTTGTCGGCGGCGCCACGCGCAAGCTGTCCGACGCCCTGGAAAAGGCCTTTCGCCTGACCCGGCAAATGGAGCGGGCCCACAATATTTCCACCCGTGCCGCACAAACCGACGAACTCACCGGGCTGATGAACCGCCGGGCGTTCTTTGAACATGCGCAGTTGCTCTACGAACAGTGTCGCCATAACCAGCAGCCGTTGTGCGCACTGATGATGGACATGGACCACTTCAAAAACATCAACGACACCTACGGCCACCAGGCCGGAGACCAGGTGCTGCGGCAGATCGGCGGGGTGATCAGCGCATCGTTTCGCCAGGCCGATGTCTACGGGCGGTTGGGGGGCGAAGAGTTTGCGGTGTTGTTGCCGGACACCTCGCTTGAGACCGGACGGGACATCGCCGAGCAGTTGATCAAGGCCATCGCCGGGCTGGCCAGCGAGCCGGTCCATGGCCTGACCGCCAGCCTGGGCGTGGCCTGGGCCCGTGCGGTCGATCAAGACCTGCACGGCTTGATGAACACCGCAGACAAGGCCCTGTACCGCGCCAAAGCGCTGGGGCGCAATCAGGTGGCGGTGGCGGAGTAGGGCTCAGCCCTTGCGCAGCACCGTGGCCAGGACCTGGGAGACCTGGTCGGCGGAGTAAGGCTTGGGCAGGAACACCAGGCCTTCGTAGCCGCTTTCAGCCAGTTCCTCGCTGTAGCCCGAGGTCAATACTACTGGCAGGTCGGGTCGGCGCCGCCGCAACTCCTTGGCCAGCGCCACGCCGGTGATGCCCGGCATCACCACATCGGAAAACACCGCGTCGACCCCCATCCCGTCTGCGCCGGCCAGTTCCAGCGCCTGTTCGGCATTGGTCGCCCATGTGGTCTGGTAGCCCAGGTCCTGCAGGATCTGGTTGGCAAAACGACCGACTTCCAGGTTGTCTTCCACGATCAGGATGTGCCGTTGGGCGCCTTCGGTGATCAGCTCGGAAGGTGCCAGCGTGCAGCGTTCTACGCACTCTTCAGCCATCACTTGTGGCAAGTACAGGGTAAACACCGTGCCCTGGCCAACCTGGCTGGCGACATCGACGTTGCCCCCGGATTGCTTGGCGAAGCCGAACACCTGGGACAGCCCAAGGCCCGTGCCCTTGCCGACGGCCTTGGTGGTGAAGAACGGTTCGAAGATGCGCTCGAAGGACTCGCCGGGAATTCCGCCGCCGGTGTCGGTAAGGGCGATCGAAATAAAGCGCTGCTGCGAGCTTGCATCGCCACGGATGCGCGGCAGTGGCTGCTCGGTGTCGACGCGCAGGGTCAGGGTGCCCTGGCCGTTCATGGCGTCGCGGGCGTTGAGGCCAATGTTGATCAGCGCGGTTTCAAACTGGCTGGAGTCGGCGCGGATGTAACACGGCTGCCCAGGCAGTTCGACCCGTATGTGAATCCGCGCGCCGGTGACTGCCTCGAGCATCTCGCCGATGTTTTTCACCCGCTGGCCCGCCTCGAACACTTCCGGGTTCAGCGGCTGGCGGCGGGCGAAGGCGAGCAACTGGCTGGTCAATTTACCCGCACGCTCTACGGTGTCGGTAACGGCGTTCATGTAACGCTGGCGCCGCTCTTCCGACAGGCTGGGCATGCGCAGGAAGTCGACGGATGAGCGAATGATCGTCAGCAGGTTGTTGAAGTCATGGGCCACGCCGCCGGTCAACTGGCCGATGGCTTCGAGCTTTTGTGATTGACGCAGCGCCGCTTCCGTTTGGGCCAGCAGGGTGGTCCGTTCATTGACGCGCTGCTCAAGGCTTGCGTTCAGCTCGGCCAGGCTTCGGGACAGGACGACGGTGGCCGTGGTCTCGGTGACGGTGTCGAGCAGGCCGACCACATTACCCTGCACATCGCGTATCGGGCTGTAGCAGAAGGTGAAGTACGCTTCTTCCGGCTCGCTGCCGCGCTCGATCATCAGTGGGAAGTTTTCGATGAAGGTGGCGTGCCCTGCAAAGGCCGCGTCGGCGATGGGGCTGATTTGCGGCCAGGCTTCTTGCCAGATGTCGCTGAAAGACCGCCCGAGTGCGACGGGTTTGTTGCCCAGAATCGGGATAAACCCGTCGTTGTACAAGGTGGTCAACCCAGGGCCCCAGACGATCGCCTGGGGGAAGCTTGAGGCCAGGCACAGGGCAACGGTGGTCTTGAGCACGTCCGGCCATTGATCAATCGGCCCCAGAGGTGTGTTGGCCCAGTCGTGGTGGCGAACCCGTTCGGCCATTTCGCCGCAGCCTTGCAGCCAGTTTGTCATTGGGGAGCGCCTTCTTTGCCACGGGTTGCTGAATGCGGGATATCAAGCTACAGACATCCCGGCATCGAGCCAGTTCAGCGGGATTATCGACGATATGGCACTTTAATGTCTCGGCCGGATAATCATCCGCTGAACCGCCTTCAGGCCACGGTAATCGTGACCTCGATATTGCCGCGGGTGGCCTTGGAATACGGGCAGGTCTGGTGGGCAAGGTCTGCCAGTGCACGGGCTGCCACGTGTTCCACGCCCGGCAGGCTGACCCGCAGGCGGGCTTGCAGGTAATAGCCCTGTTCGGGGCTGTTCACCAGGTCCACTTCGGCGCTCACCGCGGTATCGGCCGGCAGGCGGATTTTCAGGGTTTGGGCCGCCTTGCCCAGCGCGCCGATAAAGCAGGCGGACCAGCCGGCACCAAACAGTTGCTCGGGGTTGGTGCCGGCGGCTTTGGAACCGGGCGGCGAGAGCTTGATGTCCAGTTGCAGGTCATCGCTGTGGGACGCGCCTTCACGGCCGCCTGTGGTGTGGGTTTTGCCGGTGTAGAGCACGGTGCTGTTCTGGGACATGACGGTTTCCTGGTGAGTGGCCCTGGGTGGGCCGGAGTGCACAGGAAACCGTGCTGGCGTATCCGGAATGTGTCATGCCCCGTGGCGGCGCGCCTCGCAGTGTGTCGCCTCGCCGGGAAGATACGTTGGGATACACACCCCTATTGCTGCTGCACGCCAAACAAACCCGTCCAGTAGATGCCCGCGTCGCTTTTCGGGTCCATGGCATAGGCGGCGCCCATTTCCCGGAACTGCGGGTTCATCAGGTTGGCGCAGTGCCCGGGGCTGGCGAGCCAGCCGTCGACCACCTTGCGTGGGGTGTCCATGCCGGCGGCAATGTTCTCGCCGATCCGCTGGCCGATGTAGCCCGCCAGCTCAGCCCGGTCGCCCGGGGTGCGGCCATCGTGGTCCAGGTGATCGAAGAAGTTGCCGTTGGCCATATTGCGGGCGTGACCGGCGGCGGCGTTGGCGAGTGCTTCGTTCCAGCTCAGCGGTGTGGTGGCAGCAAAGGTCTCGCCGCCACACTGATGGGGCTGCTGGCGGGCGGCGTTGATGAGATCAAGCACCTTCTTGCCTTCGGTCTGGCTCTCACCCAGGCCGCTGGTCAGCAACGGGCGGGCGAGCACAATGCGCCAGTCCTGGCCGCTGTTGCTCACGCCGATATCAATGAACTGCGGGTCGAGCACCACCCGGCAAAAACTTTCGCGCACGGCTTTCATGGCGGCTTCGGCGTTTTTTGGCCCGGACAGGCTGATGGCTTGGACGTTGACCATCGGGTACGCCGCCCGCGCCAACGCCTGCTGCAAGTCGCCGACGCTGTTGACCGGCAACACCAGCCGCGTGTCGCTGGCCAGCGGTGGCAATTCCTGGGAACCCTGGTTGCCGCAGCGCTGAACCTGGCTGCGGTATTGATTGATCGAGTCGACCAACAGGCTTTCTTCACCCGCCTGCGCCTGGGCGCTAAACACCAGACTGGCGGCCAGCGTCGTAAGACCCATCATCAATGACAGAGCGCGCATGGACGTTTCCCTTGAGCTTGAAAGTGCCCATGATGCGCGATGAAGGGCCATCCATGCACCCGTTGGTCCGAACTTTTTGCCTCAGTTCTTGAATGCAGAGTGTTTACGGGCCTGATCGCGCAGGGCAAGCACCACCATCAGCAGGGAGGCGATCACGAGGGCCAGCGCCACGCCGAACGTAGCGTGCATCCCGTTTCCCACTGCGCTACGGCTGGCCGTGGCGAGGTCACCGGCCGTCTGCGCGAACACCGCGCCCAATGCCGAGGCCCCCGCGATCAGCCCCAGATTGCGCGACAGGTTGAGCAGACCCGCGACTACACCCCGTTGGTCCGCCGGCACCTCGCCCATCACTGCCGTGTTGTTGGCCGCCTGAGACTGGGCGTAGCCGAGGGTGAGGATGATCAACGGGCCGATGTACCCGGCAATACCGAGGTTCAGCGGCATCAGCGACAGCAACAGGCAGCCGCCCAGCATCGCCAGCAGCCCGGCAATGGTCATCGGGCCGGCGCCGAAGCGGTCGGTCAAACGGCCTGCGGGTACGCCCATCAACGCCGAGACACACGGCCCGATGGCCATCGTCAGGCCCATCCGGGCAGGGTCGAGGCCTGCGCCGTGGGTCAGGTAGAACGGCCCGACCACCAAGGTTGCCATCATCACCGCCGACACCAGTGCACTCATGCCCAGGCCGGCGTTCAGGCTCGAGTCCCGCAGGGTGGACAGGACATTCAACGCCGATCGGGCAGGCTTCTGTTCGCGACGGTCGACGTGCAGATAACGGCGGGCGAGGGCAAACGTCAGCAACCCCAGTGGGACCGTGATGAAGAACAGCGCACGCCAGCCGAACCCGGCGATTAGCCCCCCGCCAATGCTTGGCCCCAGCGCAGTCCCCATCGCGGACACGCTGCCCAGCAAGCCCATGGCCCGCCCGGTACGTTCCTTGGCGACGGTTTCGCCCACCAGGGCCATGGTCATCGCCATCATGATCGCCGCGCCCAGGCCTTGCAGGGCTCGCGCTGCAATCAGCAGCCCGAGGGACGAAGCCACGCCACACAGGGCGGAGGCCACGGTGAAGAGTAACAATCCCGTCAATAGCAGGCGGCTGCGGCCCATCAGGTCGCCGAGCCGCCCGACGCTGACGATCACGGCGGTGATTGCCAGCAAGTACGCGAGCACCACCCACTGCGCCGCTTGAAAGGACGCGTCAAACGCCAGCACCAGGCTCGGCAGGCCGACATTGGCGATGCTGGTGCCCAAAGACGCCAGCAGCATGGACAGTGACAAGGCGGCGAGGGCGCCACGGGGTGCAGGTGATTTCATCAAGAGGTTCCTGGGTTTGACCGCTGTCAGAAATCTACCCCGTGGCCTAACATGGCGGAAGGCGCAGCATTTGCACTTAATAGTTGCGCCAAACGCCCTGTGAGGTTTGCCGTGTCCACACCCGATCTGAATTTGCTGGTCACCCTGGATGTGTTACTCGCCGAAGGCAGTGTCACCCGTGCCGCCCAGCGTTTGCGCCTGAGCCCCTCGGCGATGAGCCGGGCCCTGGCGCGGTTGCGGGAAACCACGGGGGATCCGTTACTGGTCCGTGCCGGCCGTGGCCTGGTGCCCACGCCACGCGCCCTGGAACTGCGCGAGCGGGTCAGCCAGTTGGTGCAGGACGCCGAAGCCGTGTTGCGCCCGGCTGCGGCCCTTGACCTGAGCCAACTGGTGCGCACGTTCACCTTGCGCACCAGCGACGGTTTTGTTGAGTGTTTCGGCCCGGCGCTGTTGGCGCGTATCGCCCGGGAAGCGCCGGGGGTGCGATTGCGCTTCGTGCACAAGCCGGACAAGGCCAGTACGCCACTGCGCGATGGCAGCGTCGACCTGGAAACCGGCGTGGTAGACAGCAGCGCCAGCCCCGAGGTGCTGACCCAGGCGCTGTTTCGCGACCGGTTTATCGGCGTGGTGCGCAAGGGCCATCCGCTGTGTGAGGGCGACATCACGCCGCAGCGGTTTGCCGGCGGCCAGCATATCTATGTGTCCCGCCGTGGCCACGATCAGGGCCAGATTCATCAAGCCCTTGAAACACTGGGGCTGACCCGGGACGTGGTGACCATCGTTGCCGGCTTCTCGACCGCCCTGGCATTGGCCCGCAGCAGCGACCTGATCGCCAGCGTGCCGGAGCGCCACACCGGCAATTTGCACAGCGATCTTCACCGCTTTGCGCTGCCGTTTGCGTTCCCGGACTTCACCGTATCAATGCTCTGGCACCCGCGCCTGGACGCCGACCTGGCCCATCGCTGGCTGCGGGGTTGCCTGCGGGAGGTGTGTGCGCAATGAACCAGCAGGTACACTCCGCGTCGTCATGACACGAAACACCAGGAATTCGAATGTTCAGCCTTACCCGTTACGAAACCCCATGCCCCGAGCCGATCAACGCGCAGATTCTGCAGATGGTGGTCGACTACCTGACCGACATCAGCATGGTCGCCATCCCGCCGAGCAACCTGCTGTACAACGTCTATCAGTATGCGATCGGCTACGAGGTGCACCTGTACCTGGACGCGCTGGGCGGGTCGAAGGGCATTGCGGTTGAATTGATCGTGGCGCTGGACGCGCAGGAACAGGTGATGGGCTTTCTGCTGTACCTGCCGGTGAAGGACGATCCCGAGGCGTGTGGCGTGGCGTATATGGCGGTGCATGCCAGCCATCGACGCAAAGGCGTGGCGCGGGCGATGATCCAGGACATGCTGGCCCGCTACCCCCATGCCGAACTGACGTGCGCCGTGGAGAAGGTGCCGGCGTTTGAGTCCATGGGCTTTCAGGTGCGTGGCGTACGCGGTACCCAGGTGCTGATGAACACCCGCGACTACAGCACCGACGGCTTGATGGGCCTGTTGGATGTGGCGTCGATCTACAGCTCGCTGGAGGTGCGGCAGATCCACACCTACCTGCTGCAAAAGCACGGCAAGCGAGCGATGGTCGATGCGGAGAAACAGCGCGATCGCCACTTCGACCAGATGACCCACAAAGCCCGGATGTTTGTGCACGCAAGGCAGGGATAACGCAGAACAATGTGGGAGCGGGCTTGCTGTGGTGAGGGGGCTTTTCCCCCGTCGGGTTCACCACAGATTGATGGGGCCGCTTCGCAGCCCAACGCGGGGCAAGCCCGCTCGCCACAGCAAGCCCGCTCCCACTTTTTGATGGGTATGTCTGTTATGGCTTGGCCAGGTTCCAGTTGCCGCCAACGCCGTCACCGGTGATGTCGCCCGGCTTGCTGTCCTTGACCCAGGTGTACAGCGGCTGGCCTTTATAGGCCCACTGCTTGCTGCCATCGTCACGGCTGACCACGGTGTAGCCATCGGCGTCCTTGGCGCCGGCCGAGGCGGTCAGGGCCGGCCAGTTGGCCAGGCATTGGCCGTTGCAGGCGGATTTGCCGGCGCTGTCCTTGGCGAAGGTGTACAGGGTCATGCCCTTGCCATCCACCAGGACTTTGCCCTTGGCGCTGTCAGCGATGGTGGCAGGGGCGGCGAAGGCCATGGTCGAAGCACACGCAATCACAACAGCGGCAGCAAGGGAGAATTTTTTCAGCATGACGAACTCCTGGGGGTTTTTCTTGGTTTGAGTACTGGCCTTGTGCTGTATTCACAAGGCGTACTCAGGTAAACACCCGTCGCGCCGGTTTATTCCCCGCCCTTGTTTAATTCTTTTTAAACACGTCCGCGATTGACCATCGCCTTGATGCTCGCAAACAGCTCTTCCTGCGCCTCCACCGGGCTGATTTCCCCGCTGGCGGCGGCCTGGGACAGGGCATCTGCCGCGCCCAACATTCCCCTCAGGCCGGCTTGGCTTATCATGCCGTCTACGGCAAACGGGGCGAGGGCATCGCGGCACTTGCCGAGGAAAATCACGTCGTACGCTCGCTTGATGCTTTCCAGTTCCGGGCTGCCGGCCAGCGCCGCAATCACGCCGGGAATTTCCCGGCCCTGCAGCAACACACAGTCGACATAACACGAGGCGATCACCCAGGCGCGGTCGTCCAGGGTGGGCTCGCTGGCCTCGATGGCGCTGGCGAACACCTGGTTCTGGCGGGCATCGAAGTCTTCATACAGCGCCGCCAACAGCCCTGCACGGGTGCCGAAATGGTCATACACCACCGGCTTGGTTACCCCGGCCAACTCCGCCAGGTGCCCCAGGCTCAGGGCATCGGTGCCTTCTTCGCGCACCAGTTGCCAGGCCATATCGAGCAACTGGCGCAACCGGTCATCCCGGGACAGGCGACGGCGAGGGGCAGGGGATTGATCGCTTGACATGCTTATATACCAAAAGTAACTTACCAACGGTAACTTAGCCCAAGCCTACTCAATTTGCCTTCCCGCCGCTACCCCGAAGGAGTCACTGCCATGCACGCCCTGATCGTTATTGCTCACCACGATCCCCACTCCCTGACCCACAGCCTCGCCAAACAGGCGGCGGCCGGCATCACGGCCGCCGGCCACACCTTCGAAATCGCCGACCTGGCCGCCGAAGGTTTCGACCCGCGCTACAGCGCCGCCGACCATAAAGTGCATCGCACCCGCGCCACGCCGCCCGCCGACGTGCTGGCCGAACAGGCCCGGCTCGACCGCGCCGACGCGTTGGTGCTGGTGTTCCCGATCTACTGGTGGTCGATGCCGGCCTTGCTCAAGGGCTGGATCGACCGGGTGTTCGTCAACGGCTGGGCAATCGACTACAGCCTTGAAACCAAGGTGGTGAAAAAGCTTGGCCATTTGCAGGTGCACTTGCTGGGTGTGGGCGCGGCGGATGAAGGTGTGTTTGAACGCCACGGCTACGCCAACGCGATGCGCACGCAAATCGACCACGGGATCTTTGATTACTGTGGGGCGAAAGTGCTGACCTCCGAGCTGCTGCTGGACTCGGAGAGCGGTGCCGCCGAGCAGCATCTGGAGACGGTGGCGCAGTTGGGGCGGCAGCTGTTTGTCAGTCTCGAGCCTTGCGAAACCGCCTGAATGGCCATGTGACCCAGTCGCCGCAGAACAACGCCAGCCACACTAATACCGGTTGAAACGCCAGTCGGGGCGCGTGATACGCCCAGCCCAGGTCTACACCACCCACCGGGATATGTTCGATTGCATGTTTGATATTTGCCGGAAATACACAGACCGCGTAGAGGGCAAACAGCGCGCCGGCAAGCCTGCGTAGCCTTGGCGCAAGCAGCGCCAGGGCACCCAGCAACTCCCCTATTCCGGTGAGTACCACCACGGAATACGGGTAAGGCACCCAATCCGGAACAATGCTAACGAACCCTTGAGTGGCGTATAGGTGAAAACAGCCCGCGACGAAGTAAAAAACAGCGAGTAACAGACGCAGGACTCGCCGGATTTTATCCGTGCCATTCGCGGCAACCACTCAAACCTCCCTGAACAAGTCATGGGCATCCAGCAACCGGTACGCAATCTCCGGCCGCTTCTCCATGCCCTTGCGAATCGCTGCCGGAATTGACTGCCGGGTCTTGCGACACAGCCCCGGCAGCTCATCGATAACGATCTGGATCCCGCGCATGCTTTTGACTTCCGTATGCCCGGGCGCGATGTGCACGCGGATGCCCAGTTGCTGGTGCATCAGCTGTTGCATGCGCTCCAGGTCTGGCAGGCTTTGCAGGTTTTCCAGGCGTTCGAGCAGGCGTTTTTCTTCCTGGCGCGTCAGGTGCAGGATGCGTGCATCGGCGCTGGGAAGGTCGAGCAGTTGCTCACGCTTGCAGTCGCAGGCGCCGGGAGGGCAGGGTTGGCGAATCGTCATCAATACTCCCTCCCGTTACCGGCGCCGACGGCTTACCAGGTCAGCTCGACCCCAAGGCTTTCCAGCGCTTTCCAGTACTCAGGATAGGTCTTGCCGACGCAGTCCGGGTCCTGAATCCTGATGCCCGACACCTTCAGGCCCGCCAAGGCAAAGCACATCGCGATGCGGTGGTCGGCGTGGGTGTCGATCAGCGCGTTGCAGGTAGTGCCCGCCAGGGCCGGATCGCTGGCCACCAGCAAATCATCACCTTCAATGGTCGCCAAACCGGCACGGATTTCATTCAGGCCGTCATGCAGGGCCTGCACCCGGTCACATTCCTTGACCCGCAGGTTGGCCAGTTCGGTGAAGCGTACCGGCGTGTGGTTGAACGCGGCCAGCACGGCGAGGGTGGGGATCGCATCCTGCATCTGCGAACCGACAACCACCGGCTGCATGTGCGGGAATTGCGCGATCACGGCCTGGGCTTTTGCATCGGGCTGGGTGAAGTCCTGCGGGGCGACGCCGAGGTCGATACGGCCACCGGTCAGCACTTCGGCGGCCCACAAGTAAGTGGCGGCGGAAGCGTCTGGCTCGATCAGGTAGTCGTGGGCGGTGTAGCCGGTGGGGGCCACGCGCCAGGTGCTTTCATCGACGATGTCCACCTGGGCACCGAAGGCGCGCATGCAGTCCAGGGTCAGGTCGACGTAGCCACGGGCGCCGATGTCCTTGCCGGTCAGGGCCACTTCAATCGGGGCTTCGCCGCACGCCGCCAGCATCAACAGCGCCGACACGTACTGGCTCGACAGGCCGCCGTCGATCTCGAAACGCTTGGCCTGCACCCGGCCGCTGCCGTGCACCGTCACCGGTGGGCAGCCGGTGGGGCTGTCGACCTTGATGCCGTTCTGGCCGAGGGTCGCGAGCAGCGGGCCGATCGGGCGTTTTTGCATGTAGGCGTCGCCGTCCAGCACCACGGTGCCTTGTACGGTGGCCACGGCGGCGGTGAGGAAGCGCATTGCCGTGCCCGCGTTGCCGAGGAACAGCGGCTGCGCCGGCAATTGCAACTTGCCTACGCTGGTGACCACGAACGTGGTGTCGTCCGGTTCATCAATCACCACGCCCATCTGCCGCAGGGCCACCGACATGTGGCGGGTGTCATCGCTTTTCAACGCGCCGCTCAGGCGGCTGGTGCCCTTGGCCAGGGCGGCCAGCAGCAGAGCGCGGTTGGTGATGGATTTGGAGCCGGGGGGCGCTACCTTGCCGTTCAATGGAAAGTTGGGCGGTGTAACGGTCACGGTTTTCTGCGAACTCAAGGTACAAGGCTCCTGCTTCAAGGCGGGTGGCGTTTGGCGGACACGAATAATCGGCCAAACACGCTACCGTTGTCGAGCGGGGATCGCAGCCGGCGTGACGCGAGCTCAGGTCAGCAGCATCACGTCGATGCGCTCCTTGCCCTTGCCAGTGTTTTTACGCTTGAGCGCCAGTGGCCCGATTTCACCGGTAGAGCGCGGGTGCGTGCCACCGCAGGCCATTTGCGCAAAACCGGCGATCCACCAGAATCGGCGCTCGGCGCCGCCGATGCGGATTTGCACGGGCATGCCGGGCGTCAGAGGGTGTTGTGAGTCAGGGGCCTGTCCGTGGCAAATGGCGTGCGCCTGATCATCGCGTCACGCCATTTTTCCTGGCTAGCGGATGCTTCGCCGTGGACAGCACGTACTCATAGCGGCATCTCATGGCCGATCCAGTCCAGGATCGAACGGTGGCGCGGCGTCCAGCCCAGTTCCGCGCGAGCACGCTTGGCCTTGACCCGACTATTGGTACCGAAGGTGTAATGCACGTGCGTCGGGTCCCAGTGTTGCTCGGCTTCCTCGGCCGGCCATGACTGCACCGCGCCCAGGTTCATGCGCCTGGCCAGTGCGGCGGCCATGTCGAAAAACGACGCTTCGCCGTTCTCCAGAAAGTAAAACGCGCCCGCCGGGGCTTTTTCCACGGCCAGCAGGAACAGGTGCGCGACGTCATCTATGTGCACGTTGGACCAGCGATTAATTCCGGCCCCGACGATGCGCATCACCCCGGTCTCTCGGGCGCGCGCCATCAGGAACGGCAACTGGAAGCTGTGATCAGTCAAGCCATGGCCCACGCCGTAGATGTTGCTCGGGCAGATCACCACGCTGCGAATGCCCAGTTCGGCGGCGGCCATCAGGCGCAGGTCGATATCGTAGCGGGCTTGCTTGGGTGGCTCGATGATGAAGGGCGTGTCTTCGTCGAAGATGTGTTCGGACAGCGTATTGCCCAACGCGTCATCGCCGATGATGCTGGAACCGCTGGTGTGGATCAGCAGCTTGCCGGAGCCACGCAGCGCCTCGATAAACGCGTCGACGGCGCCGGCGTGGTCGCTGTTGGCGGCATCGATCACGGCATCCGCCTGACGTGCTTCGTCGATTAGCAGCTGACGATCATCCAGGCTGCCGATCACCGGGGTAATGCCCAAGGCTTGCAGGCGTTCGGCTTTCTGCGGGTCGCGCAGCAGGCCGCGCACGCGGTGGCCTTGGGCGATCAGGTGATGGGCGACACTGCCGCCGACGAAACCATTGGCACCGGTAAGGAAAATATTCATGGGTAAAAGCCTGTGGCTGAGGAACGAGCGACCACCATAGGCTTGAACAATTAGCGGAAAAATGGGCTTGAGTTCTGTTTAGAATGGACTCCAGAGTCCTTAATGGATAAGCGTATGGAAAGCCTGAATGCCATCGGTGTATTTGTCGCGGCGGCCGAAGCCCGCAGTTTTGTCGGCGCGGGCAGGGCGCTGGGTATCTCGGCGTCGGCGGTGAGCAAGAGCATCGCCCGGCTGGAGGCAAAGTTTGGGGTGCGGCTGTTCCATCGCAGCACGCGCAGCATCACCCTCACGGCCCAGGGCACGCAGTTTGTCGAGCGTTGTCGGCGCGTGCTGGCGGAGCTGGAAGTGGCGGGTGAAGAACTCTCGCAAACCCTGGCAGCGCCTCAAGGGCCGCTGCGGGTGGGGCTGCCGATGATTGCCCGGCCGTTTCTGGCGATGTTCGGTGAATTCCAGGCGCTGTATCCGCAGGTCCAGTTGGACCTGGAGTTCAACGACCGCCTGGCTGACGTGATCGCTGAAGGTTTCGACGCGGTGATCCGCAGCGGTGCGCCGAAGGATTCGGGGTTATCGGCCCGCCCGCTGGGTACGTACCGAATGTTGATCGTCGGTTCCCCGGATTACCTGGCACGTAACGGCACGCCGAGTTGCCCGGAAGACCTGCACGGGCATCGTTGTATCCATTTCCGTTTTCCCGCCTCCGGCAAATTCCAGGCCTGGCAGATGCGTCGCGATGAGCGCGCACTGGAACTTGAGCTACCACGCTCGATGGTCTGCAATTCGGTGGAAGGCCGCATGGAGCTGGCCGTGCAAGGCCAGGGCCTGACCTACGCCGCTGACTTCGTGGTGCGCGATGCGCTGGCGGGCGGGCGTTTGGTGGAGGTGCTCGGGGATTACACCTGGGAGGGCGGCCAGTTCAACCTGCTGTGGCCGTCGGGGCGGCAGGTGCCGCCCAAGCTGCGGGTGTTTATCGAGTTTATTGTGAGCAATATGCCGCTGGTGCGCGGGGCGCCTTAATCCGCCATGCGACCATTCAAGTCGCCATAGGTGAACGCCTTGAGTTCGTGGGTATCCAGTTGCCCGGTACGCAGGAAGCCTTCGGCCAGGCTGTGCATCGCACCGTACAGGAACTCGGCGATGCTCGAGCCCGCCGTCAGCCGGCGCACGCCCAGGGCTTGCAGCGTCTCGGGCGCGGGCAGGCCGGCCCAGGCCAGGACGTTGACGGGCAGGGTGGTTGCCTGGCAAAGCTGCCGGATCTCCTGCTCCAGGTGGATACCGGCGGCGAACAGGCCGTCGGCACCGGCACCTTGATACAGCGCCGCACGCTTGAGCAGTTCCTCAAGGCGCTGCGGCTCGGGCGCCAGGCCTTTCAGGTACACGTCGCAGCGGGCGTTGATAAACAACTTCACGCCACAGCTGTCCGCCACACGGCGGGCGACCTCGATCTTGCGCGCCAGCAGGTCAGGCGTGCCGGCGCCGTCCTCAAGGTTGATGCCGACGGCGCCTGCGTCGATCACGGCCTGGATCACCCGGCCGACCTGCTCCGGGTCGTCGGAGTAACCCGCCTCGATGTCCACGCTCAGCGGTACGTCAATGACGCGGGTGATGGAATGCACGGTGCTCACCAGCAAGGGCAGGGGCAGGTGATTGCCGTCCTTGTAGCCGTGGGTCCAGGCAACGGCCGCGCTGCTGGTGGCGACGGCCTGGCTGCCCAGTTGCGCCACCAGGCGTGCACCGCCTGCATCGGCGACGTTGGGCAGGATCAACAAGTGGGCGTGGTGCAGGGCGTGGAAGGCGCTGGCGTGGGCGGTCATGGTGAGTCAGTCCTTTGAGCGGGTTGTTGTGTTGAAGGCGCCTGTCATATCAAGAATCGTCCCGGCCTCGCAAGGGTTAAACCACCGCTGGTCGATATTTCCCACGTCGATGTCGATTGAGCGCCTGATTGATCGACTACAGGCACAACAACCCGTCGCATCAGGAGATTGACCATGTCTTACGTAGATGGCTGTGTGATTGCGGTACCCACCGCACACCGCGAACAATTCATCCAGCATGCCAAGGCCGCGGCCGTGGTGTTCAAGGAGCACGGCGCGCTGAATATCGTCGAGTGCTGGGGCGACGATGTACCCCAAGGGCAGGTGACCTCTTTCCCCATGGCGGTGAAGCTCAAGGACGATGAAACCGTGGTGTATTCCTGGATCGTGTGGCCGTCACGGCAGGCGCGTGATGCCGGGATGCGCAAGGTGATGGAGGACCCGCGCCTGAAGGCGGACGCCAATCCGATGCCGTTTGATGGGCAACGCATGATTTATGGCGGCTTTGAGATGATCCTCAACACCTGAAGCCGGGTGTTCACGGACGGCAGCTGTAGTCCGATCGCCTGTCGCAGGGTAGGACCGACGATAGGCCCGCTGAAGGACTACTGTGAAAACGCCGCAAAACAAGGACATGGCGCGATTTGTCTGACAGAACTGTCGGGTAGACAACCCGGCGGGGTGGGCTAAGTTCAAGGCGCTTCCCATGACGGGAAGCCTTCAATCAAGGAGTGACTGAAATGAACAAACCCCAGACTCAACTCAGGCATGGTCGCGTCGTGACCCCGGCCAGCCGTGGCTCGGTGGCGGTGGAACGCGGGCTGCTGGAAAACTGGCAAGTCAACGAAATGGAAGGCGGCAAGAACTTCCCGGCCCTCAGCGCGGGGCCGTTTCCGGCGCCTTATGAAACCGACGACCAAAGCGTCACGCCGCCCGGCGATGGGCACATCCTCAGCGGCGGCAAGACCGATGCCCGCGACTGTGTGAACTTCACCGACGACGAAATGAGCAAGAAGCTCAACACCCCGTTTACCTGGCCCTTGCTGAATGTGGACGCCGGCCAGGTGTTCAAGGTGCAGTGGGACTACACCGCTGCGCACGTGACCCGTGGCTATCGCTGGTTGATCACCCGGGACGGCTGGGACCCCAAGCAGCGCATCAGCCGCGCTCAACTGGAGGCCACGCCTTTCCACGAGGATTTTTACCCTCAGGTGCCGTACTACCAGCACTCGGCTGAACTGAAGGCCAAGGTTGAACATCAAGTGACATTGCCCAAGGGCAAGAAGGGCGGGCATGTGCTGGTGTTGATGTGGATCGTGGCCAACACCGGCAATGCGTTCTATCAGGCGTTTGATGTCGACTTCAAATAGCGGCAACTGAACCTGGAGGCAAAACACACTGTGGCGAGGGAGCTTGCTGTGGGCAAGGGAGCTTGCTGTGGCGAGGGAGCTTGCTCCCGCTGGGCTGCGGAGCAGCCCTAAAAAGCCAAGGGCGCTTCGCACCCAGCGGGAGCAAGCTCCCTCGCCACAGGTGTTGCGTTAAATCAGCGCTGGGCCAACCAGTAGTCGTGCAACGCGCGGGCGGCCGGTTCGATAGCGGCTACCCGTTGCTGATGGGCATCAACATCCAGGTCTGCCGGCAGTTCGAAGTTGTCCTGCTCGGCGCACCAGGAAATCTTCTCCAGTTGCCCGGCCTGTTCGACGGGCAGCTCTGGCCAGTTGCCAATCGCGGCGCCACGGATATAACCAAAGCACCATTCTTCCGCCAGGGTCAATGGCTGGCCCTGATGCTCGGTTTCATCGAAACGTGCCTTGAAACCCTGGGCGTCGGTCGCCAGTTGGGTGGCGATAGCGTTCATATGGCGCACGCTCAGCTCAAGAAACCGCTTGGCTTCTTCCGGGCTTTCCCAATCCGGGTTCTGCCCACCGAAGATGCCGGGGAACCATTCGGCCACATCCACCTGGGCGGGGCTTGAGACCAGGGCGGTGAAGTAGCCGTCCAGCTCGGCCAGGTTCAGCACCGAATGGTCGTCGCCATACTTGAGCAGGGTTTCGTCGATGAACTCGAAATCGGCGGCGGCAAGGGGTTGATCGTGCATGGGGCTGTCCTTTGTGCGTAGAGCGCCGCTGATGGGGCGGCTTAAAGCGCGGAGGATGGCGCGTGACGGGTTTTTAATCCAGCCTCTTCAGCGCTTTTCCCACAACAGGCACAGCTTGCTCATGCACATCGAGCCCGCCACCGCGAGAATGATCGGCACCAGGAAGTCATGGTCGATGCGGGTAAATTCCGCCACCAGCACAATCGCCGTCAGCGGCATGCTCATGCTCGACGCCAGGAACGCCGCCGCGCCGATGATCGCAAACGCTCCCAGCGGTACGCCGGGCCACAGCAGGCTCCAGGCGCCGCCGAGGATGACGGCGAGCAAGGCGCCGTTGGCCAGCGCCGGGGTCAACAGGCCGCCTTCGGCACCGGCCCGCAGGGTGCCGGCAGTGATCAGCACCTTGACCACCAGCAGCACGGCGGCGAGGGCGATGGTCAACTCGCTGTCGAAGCCCAACTGCGCCGGGCCTTTGCCGTTACCCAGAATCTGCGGCAGGAAAATCGCCAGGCCACCGATGATCGTGAAGTTGATCAACGACAATACCGGCAGCCGCCAGCCACGGGCGGCGTTGCTGCGGGCCGCGCCAGTCAGGCGAGTGAAGCCATAGGCGGCCAGGCCAAACACCGGCCCGCAGATCAGCGCCCAGGCGATCAACCCGGGGCTGAGCACAAAGTGCGGCACCACGTATTGCGACTCCGCCCCCAGGCCGATCCAGGCCACCGAGGCGCCGATGGCCGAGGTGGCCAGGGCGATCACCGCTGCCGGCCAACTGAACACGCCCACCAACACTTCGAGCACAAACACCGCGCCCCCCAGTGGCACGTTGTACACCGCCGCCAACCCCGCGCCCGCGCCGCAGGCGACGATCAGGCGGTGCATGTCCGGTGCCAGGCGTGCCCGCTGTGACAACCAGGTGGCGGCCAGTGCGCCGACTTCCCGTGGCGCCACTTCACGGCCCAGGGGCGAGCCAAGGGCTACGGTGATGATTTGCAGCACGGCGTGGGCGAGGGTGGTCTTGGGCGGCATGATCGGCGCCTGGGCCGAGACCGCCTGCTTGATGCTCACCAGTGGCCGGCCATAACGGTAGATCAACCACCAGCCCACGCCCGCCACCAGGCCGCAGGTGATCAGCACGAGCACCCGGCGTTCGGGCGAGGCCGCGGTGACGCCGAGCAAAAAGGTTTCATGGCTGATCAGGCTGTCGAGGCTGTAGCCGTAGGCCAGGTGCTGGATGCCGTGCAGCAGCAACGCCAGGAGCATGCCCCCCAGGCCGGCGCCGATGCCGGTGAAGATGACGACGAGGGCGAGAATCAGCAGTGAACGGGTTTTTGAGGGCATGGAGGGTCCAGGGAGCCGGGTTTTCGAGCCCGATTCTATAGCGCAATGATGACGCTACAGCTCCGAGATGTAATGCACGTGCACGAACGGGCCTGCCACAACATTGCATTACCTTCAGAGTACTTTAACGGCCCGGCCGATTGCCTGAATCGGACCTGTCGGCTTGCCGGTTTTCGACCCGCCGGAGTTTTCCAGGGTCAGCTCAAACAGCTGGTTGGGGGCCAGCGGCGGGAGTTTGTCCAGGGGCACCGAGAGTGATTGCCCGGGCTTGACCAAACCGAGGGATACCGGGCCTTGCCAGTCTTCGCCCTTGGTCCAGAACTGCAAGGTCTTGTCCGCCGGCACTTCCATGATGCCCAGGGGGATCAGTTGGATTTCCTGGGTGTTACTGGCCTGGATCACCCAGCCCGGCGCCTGGTTTTGCGGGGCCACCAGCACCACCACATAAGCGGTCGGGTTGACGGCTGCCGGTGGGGTCAGCAGCAGCGTCGCCAATACCAGGCTCGCCGCGATGCCGGCACCCGCCAGCCCGCGCCACAGGGCCAGCCTGTTCCACCACGAGACGGGCGCGTCCGGGGCGGGGGAGTGCCCCAGGCTGCGCTCGATGCGTCGCCATAAATACAGTGAGGGTGTCACCGGTTCAGCCTGCTCGGTCAAGGGCAGCAGGCGCTGTTCCCAGGCGTCCACCGCCGCGCGCAACCCGGCGTCGGTGGCCAGGCGCTGTTCCACCTCGGCGCGTTGCTCGGCGGGCAAGGTACCGAGCACGTATTCGCTGGCCAGTTCGTCGATGCTGTTCATGCCATGCACTCACGCAATGCCGCGAGGCTGCGTTTGATCCACGCTTTCACGGTGCCCAGCGGGGTGCCGAGTTTGTGCGCGATTTCGCTGTGGGAGTAACCGTCTACATACGCATGCAGGATGCAGGTGCGGCGGCCCGGGTCCAGTTGTTCGAGGCAACGGTAGATTCGCCCCGAGCGCGCCTGATACTCGAAGGTGTCGCTGTGTTCCACGGTTTCATGCTCTTCGCCCAGGGGCACTTCGCGGCCATTGCTGCGCACCGCATTCAACGCCAGGTGCCGGGTCACGCTGTACACCCAGCCGCGCGCCGAGCCTTTGTGTGGGTCAAAGCCGGCGGCGCCGTTCCAGACCTTGATAAAGGCGTCATGCACGACGTCTTCGGCCAAAGCCTTGTCCCGCACGATGCGCACGGCGACACCCAGCAGCCGGCTGCTTTCCTGTTGATACAGGCGGCGCAGGGCCAGTGGTTCGCCCCGGGCGCAGGCCAGCAGGCAGGCTTCATAGTCAAAAACGGTTTCAGGCAAGGACACGGTTTCCAGGTCGATGCCCCGGCGGTGAGCCCGGGGCGCTTTTGCAGCAGCGTAGACGACTTTACTTAATTGGCCGCCCAGAAGATGTAGTCGGCCTGGTACTTCACCACTTCCTGCTTGCCCTTGTTGGCCGCCGTGCATTCGGTGCTCGGCGCAACGCCGCCCTTGAGGGCCACCCGCTGGATATACGCGACGCCACTCATGGCGCCCTTGCCTTCGGCGGGGTTGGCCTTGACCAATTGATAGGGCAGGTTGCCCGCGCTGGACGGCGCCACCGCCAACTGGGTGCCGGTGACTTTCGAACCGTCCTTGGCCTGCCAGGTGGCCGGCGGGCCGAAGTAGCTGCCCACTGCCTGGCCGCTGCGGTCATTGAGCACGGCCTTGGGCCCGACGAAGAACCATTCGGTCTGGCCGACGGCGTTGGCCTTGTCCCGGCATTCGTAGGTGATTTCGCCGACGCCGGTGGTTTCCATCGCCACCTTGTGACCGTCCGGCACCTTGATGCTGTCGGGCACGGTCTGGGCAAAGGCGGTGGGGGCAGCCGCTAACAGGCAGGTCACGCAGAACATTGCTTTGGCGTTCATCGGTGTCTCTCCATAAGGGCAGCGAGGCGCTGCTGCCTGTACTACCCACGACACGCACAAACGGATGCAGCGATTAGAAAATAAATCGGCAAAGGCGCACACTACGGGCCCCCGCACTACCAGAGGAGCGATTGGCAATGACCGGTGTTCACACGTCTGCTCAACAGGGTTTCTCTACTCAGGCCGTCACGTACGCCCAAGGCCGGCCGGACTATCCACGGCAACTCACGGGCTGGCTGACCGACGCCCTGCAGATCCATCCACACTCCACCGTCATCGACCTGGGCGCCGGCACCGGCAAGTTCACGCGCTTGCTCAGCACCGTGGCGCCGACGCTGATTGCGGTCGAACCGATAGGGGCCATGGGCGCGCAGTTGCAGAAACTGCTGCCGGACGTGCGCCTGCTTTCCGGCACCGCCGAAGCCATCCCGCTGGAAGCGGCCACCGCTGATGCGCTGGTGTGTGCCCAGGCGTTCCACTGGTTCGCTACGGAGGCCGCCCTGGCGGAAATTCACCGCGTGCTCAAGCCGGACGGGCGCCTGGGGCTGATCTGGAATGTGCGGGACGAGTCGGTGGACTGGGTCGCGGCGATCACCGAAATCATCACCCCCTACGAGGGTGATACACCGCGTTTTCACACCGGCCGTTGGCGCGAGGCGTTCACCGGTGAGTATTTTTCCGCCCCCGAAATGACCTGCTTTCCCTACAGCCATGTAGGCAGCCCGCAGGAAGTGATCATGGACCGCTTTCTCTCCGTGAGCTTTATCGCGTCCCTGGCCGAGCCGGAAAAGGCGCGGGTTACCGAACAATTACACACCCTGATCGACACCCATCCGGACTTGCGCGGTCGCGAGACGGTGGCCTTCCCGTATCAGACCCAGGCGTACCGCAGTCAGCGACTGACAAAAAAGGCATAAAGTCAGATCGTATTGATATAAGTCGTTATAAGAAAAATCGCTATGCTGCGGCCAGAATTTTATAAGGCCGCAGGTAGTTGTAATGGATGTGGGTAATTTTGGTTTCTCGATTGCGGGCCTGGTTGTTGGGTTTATCGTCGGCATGACCGGTGTCGGCGGGGGTTCTTTGATGACACCGATCCTGCTCTGGTTCGGCATCAACCCGGCCACGGCCGTGGGCACCGACCTGTTGTACGCGGCCATCACCAAGTCCGGTGGCGTGCTGGTTCACAGCAAGAACCGCAACATCGACTGGACCATCACCGGTTGGCTGACCCTGGGCAGCGTGCCGGCGGTGTTGTTGACCCTGTGGTTCCTCAAGAGCCTGAACACCGACCCCGCCGCCTTGAACGCCGTGATCAAGCAGTCCCTGGGCGTGGTGCTGTTGCTCACGGCCACGGCGATCCTGTTCAAGAACAGGTTATTGGCGTTTGCCCAACGGCATGCCGGCGACGACTACAAGATGGCGCCGCGCAACCTTAATGCACTGACCATCGTCACCGGCGCGATCCTCGGCACCATGGTTGCCCTGACCTCCATCGGCGCCGGCGCCCTGGGCACCGTGGCGCTGTTTATCCTGTACCCGTTCCTGGCCACCAAGCGCCTGGTGGGCACCGAAATCGCCCACGCCGTGCCACTGACCCTGGTTGCAGGCCTGGGGCACGCGAGCATGGGCAACATGGACTGGCACTTGCTGGGCTTCCTGCTGCTGGGTTCGCTGCCGGGGATTTACGTCGGCAGCCACATGGCCGGCAAGGTACCGGACGGGATATTGCGCCCGTGCCTGGCGTTCATGCTGGTGATGATTGGCTTCAAGCTGGCGTTTTAACGCGCCGGCCCGTTGCCGATCTGCCATACAAAGGGCGGCTCGGTGCCATTGATCACCCAGTCGCCGACAATCCGCGCCTTGTAGATCACCGGGTTGTGGGACGACACCGTCCGTGCGTTGCGCCAGTGCCGGTCGAGGGCTTTGCCCTGGCGCACATCCGAGGCCCCCAGCGCGTTGAACAGTTCGCTGGTGGCACGCTGGATCAGTTCCGAGACCACCACCTGCGCCGTGGCTGACTCAATCTCGGCAGCCACATTGGCTGCGCGCTCCACGGCATCGTCCCCACCGAACCGCGCCACATAAGCCCGCTGCGCCGGAACCGCGGCTTTCAGCGCACTGGCTTCGGCAGCGTATACCCGTGCCGCCACTTCACCCACCACCTGCTGAATCTGCGCATCCTGGCTCACATGGGCCGCGTTGCCGTGGCTGTAGATCCGTTTGCGGCTGCGCACCTGATGCGCCACATCCTTGAGGGCGGCGCGGCCGATGCCGGCCAGGGTGGCGAGCAGCACCAACTGGTAAAACGCGGTCTGGTATTTGAAGCGGGTGGCAAAGTCGATGAGGTTTTCAGCCTCCACGACGGCGTCGGTAAAGCGCGAGGTGCCGCTGCCGGTGGTGCGCTGGCCGAAGCCGTCCCAGTCATCACTTTGCACCACGCCCGGCTGGCGGGTGCGGGTGGCGGCAATCACGTCACCGCCGGTGTCGCTGCGTTGGGCGTAGACGTCGATCCAGTCGGAAAACAGGCTGCCGGTGCTGTAGAACTTTTCACCGTTGAGTTTCCATTTATCGCCGTCCGGGCTGACTTTGGTCACGACATCGCCGATGGCCACGCTGCCGATTTCGGTCCAGGCGCAGCCGACGATATCGCCGTCCACAAAGCGCTTGAACCAGATGTCCCGCGCCGCGCCGGGTGCGGCGTTCAGGCGGTCTTCGGCGAACGCGAAGTGCCCGCGCAGGGCCTGGGGCACGTTGGAGTCGGCTTCGGCCAGTTCGATCAGCAATTCAAACAACTGCGGCAGGGAGGCGCCGCCACCGCCGTATTCCACCGGCACGCGCACGGCGCCGAAGCCGGCTTGCTTGAGCCACTGGATGGGCTCGTAGGGCAGGGCGCGGGTTTGTTCGCGTTCTACGGCACCCTCGGCGATGCGCTGGAAAATCGGCCGGAAGCGTGCGGCCAGGGCGGGATAATCGACGCCGGTGGAGAGTGGATTGATCACGTGGTGTTCGGTCATGGGGACGGCTCCTGGGCAGTTGAATACGGGAGCCTTTGCACAGTCCATGCCGGGGGCAACAACCCGTGTTTATGGGGGCAGAGTGGATTCAACTGTTGCTGTGGCAACAGCGAAACGACAAACAGCTGCAATCCATGACACCGCTGCAGGGGGTGTTTTCCAGCCAGTTCACCGTGCAAAGGCCTGTAGCGCGTGGCTCTGGCTGCCACTGGCACACTTGCTGCTCAAGAGCGTGTACATCCCAATGCGCGAGGTACCGTTCAATGAGTCAGCAAGCCGTCAAATTTGCCTACTGGGTGCCCAACGTCAGCGGTGGGCTGGTGGTCAGCAAGATCGAACAGCGCACCCACTGGGGCATCGACTACAACCGCAAGCTGGCGCAGCTCGCCGAAGAGGCCGGGTTTGACTACGCCCTCACGCAGATTCGCTTCACCGCCGGTTATGGCGCCGAATACCAGCATGAGTCCGTCGCGTTCAGCCACGCGTTGCTGGCGGCCACCACCAAACTCAAGGTGATTGCGGCCATCCTGCCCGGCCCTTGGCAACCGGCCCTGGCGGCCAAGCAACTGGCAACCATCGACCAACTCACCAATGGCCGCGTCGCCGTGAATATCGTCAGCGGCTGGTTCAAGGGCGAGTTCCAGGCGATCGGCGAACACTGGCTGGAGCACGACGAGCGTTATCGGCGTTCCGAGGAATTCATCCGCGCCCTGAAAGGCATCTGGACCCAGGACAACTTCACCTTCAAGGGCGACTTTTACCGCTTCAACAACTACAGCCTCAAACCCAAGCCACTGGGCGAGCCGCACCCGGAAATCTTCCAGGGCGGCAGCTCCCGGGCGGCGCGGGACATGGCCGCACGGGTGTCGGACTGGTACTTCACCAACGGCAACACCCCGGAAGGCATCAAGGCCCAGGTCGATGACATTCGGACCAAGGCGGCCGCGAATAATCACTCGGTGAAAGTCGGCGTGAACGCGTTTGTGATCGCCCGGGACACCGAGGAAGAAGCCCGCGCCGTGCTTGCGCAAATCATCGAGCAGGCCGACCCGGAAGCCGTCAATGCGTTTGGCGACGCGGCGAAGCAGGCAGGCAAAGCCTCACCGGAAGGCGAGGGCAACTGGGCCAAGTCGACCTTCGAAGACCTGGTGCAATACAACGACGGCTTCAAGACCAACCTGATCGGCACCCCGCAGCAGATCGCCGAACGCATCGTCGCCCTGAAGGCCGTCGGCGTGGACCTGGTGCTGGCCGGCTTCCTGCACTTCCAGGAAGAAGTCGAGTACTTCGGCCAGCGCGTGCTGCCGCTGGTGCGCGAGCTGGAGGCCAAGGCCGGGATCAAGCAGGTCGCCTAGATTGATCGGGGCGTCAGTCTTTCGGTAACCAGGGCTCGGCGAGGGCCAGCGCGCCCCGGCCTCCCAGGCGCAGGCAGGTGAGTACGGGCAGGCACGCAAGCCCGGTGATTCGCACCTTGGCGGCGGGGAACAATTTGAGTTCCCCGGCCGTAGCGCCGCTGGGCCCTGCATCCGGGATGTACACCGTTAGCCAGCCGTTGTTTTCCTGCTCGGGCACCAGGCAGAACAGCCACCCCTCATCGTTGCTGATGAGCCCTATCCGCGTGCCTTCCAGGTCTTCCAGGCCGGCCACGCGTGACGTGGCTTCTTTGAGCAACTGATAACCCGGTACCTTGCCCAGAATGTTTTCTTCGAGGAAGCGCAGAAACGCCTTGGCCGGTGTTGTCTTGGCCGCCAGCCCCGCCAAAAAGCAGATCAGGACGATTGCGATCAGCGCCACGACGGTGAACAAGGTAATCCCCGCCACACTTTTGCCGGCCAGTATGGGCATCAGCTTTAACACCGGGCCTTCCAGGATGCGTAAGGCTTTCTCGACCAGGATCACGATCAGCAACAGGGGAACGATAAATACGATTCCGCCTGCGGCGGTGATTTTTATGAATCGAAACATGGACGCTCCTGACTCCGCAGTTGTGTTCAGTGGTGAACCACAGGTTAGCTGATGTCTGGAGGCCCATCGGGCCTGGGAAACACCACCACCGCCGCGCGCAATTTGTTGTTGCCGAACCGGCACATTCGCTCGAACTCCCCGTGGCTGACCGGCAAATGCTGGCAGTCCATGGGTTGGCGATGCTGGCTGTGGTCGACGTCCGGGTCGTGCAGGTACACGAAGTCTTCGTCGCAGTCGGTGACGATCACCCAGTGGGGCGACTTGGAGCGGGTCAACCGGTAGCTGCTGATCAACACCAGGGGCTGGCCGCCGTCCCGCAGTACCTGGGGTAAATCCAGCGGGCCGCCGAGTACGCGCTCAACGTCGCTCAATGCCAGTTCTTCCTCGAAGGCGTCATGCACCAAACGCATGACATCTTTTTTATGCTGATCCCGTACGCCATCGAGAAACAACGGCCCGCTGACGTTGACCTGCATGCGCACCCGAAAGCCCCGGCGCCAGGCGGCCAGGGCCAGGCCTTGCGGGCTGCAACCGCCATGGCCGGCGGTCATGAATACGGTGGTTGCCTCGCGCCAGATCTGCAGTTCTTCCCGGCGCTGGGCCACCCGCGCAGGCTCCAGGGCGCCCATGGCCATCAACAGGCTGGCGGCGCCGCAGGTGAAGTCGGTGGTCTGTTGGTAATAGGGCACGCTCAACGCCCGCGCGTCCTGGTGCTGGAGGATGCGTTTTTCCAGGCGCAGGGCGGCAGCGTGGTCTTCGTAATAGTCGTTGATCAAGGCAAAGCGTCGGTAGCCATTGCGCTCGTACAGGGCAATGGCGCCGGGGTTGTCGGTGCGCACTTCCAGGCGCAGGTAGGCGCAGTCGTGTTCCACGGCGCAGGCTTCGATGCGCGTCAGCAATTGCTTGCCCAAGCCCAGGCCCCGGGAGGACTCGGCGATGGCGATGGAATACAGGCGCGCCAGGGACGTGCCCCGGTGGAACAGCACCAGGGCGTAGCCGAGCAAATCGCCGTCGTTTTCCGCCACCAGCAGTTGCCCGTGGGCACGGCTGACCATCCATTGGAAGCTGCGGGTGGAGAGCCGGTCCGTGGTGAAACAGTGCTGTTCCAGTGCCACCAATGACGGCACGTCATCGGGTGTTGCAACGCGAAAGGAAAGAGCCATGTGACCGCCGTAAAAGTTACGTAACGAAACGGGACTTCTCTAAAAGATCGTGCTTAATAGAAAAGGTCTAGTTCTCTAAAGCGGATCAATCACTATGTCAGCGGTACAAGGTCATTGGCGTGAAGTATCCGAGCAAACCGTGTCGGCGACAATAACTTCCAGCGGTTATTTTTCCAGCCCTCCCAAGAGTGCAAGTCAAGTCGTGATCATTGTCGAGCGCAAGGAAGACTGGGCGTCGTACTTCCCCAGCGAAGACATCGTCACCGCCCAGGAGTACCTGGAGCAAACCCGGGAAAACGAGACGGGCAAGCGGGTGCAGGTGATCAACCTGTGCCGCAGCTACAAGTACCTGGGGCACGGTTACTACTGCTCGCTGCTGGCCGAGGCGCGGGGCCACAAGGTCATTCCGTCGGTGCGCACCATCAGCGAACTGACGAAAAAGTCGCTGTACGGCCTGGCCCTGGATGACCTGGATAAAACCCTTGATAAAGCCTTGAGTCATCATCTCTACAGCAACACCGAAGGCTTTACCCTGACACTTTATTTTGGCCGAACCAATATTGAACCCTTGCAGGATTTGGCCCGGCAGTTGTTTGAAGCGTTTCCCTGTCCGATTCTGTTAGTTGAGTTCCGCAAGAATAACGGCTGGCACATCGAAGGTATTAAATCCGGGGTGCTGCACAAGTTGCGCGATGATCAGGAAGATCAATTTGCCAATGCCCTGGACAACTTCAGCCGCAAGATCTGGCGGCAACCGCGCTCCCGCCGTCTGGCCCGCTACGACCTGGCGATCCTCCACGACCCGCAGGAACAATTGCCGCCTTCCAACGCCCGCGCCCTGGAGAATTTCGTACGGGTCGGCAAGGGGCTGGGCATCGATGTCGAGCTGATCGAACGCAAGGACTACGCCCGCCTGGCCGAATACGACGCCTTGCTGATCCGCGAGACCACCAGCGTCGACAACCACACCTACCGCTTTGCCAAAAAGGCCGAGAGCGAAGGGCTGGTGGTGATGGACGACCCGGCGTCGATCCTGCGCTGCACCAACAAGGTCTACCTCACCGACCTGCTGAAAAGCCATCAATTGGGCATGCCCGCCACCGAAATTCTCTACAAGGAGCGACCCGAAGATTTCGAACGGGTGGGCGAGCGCCTCGGCTTCCCGCTGGTGCTGAAGATCCCCGACGGGTGTTTCTCCCGCGGCGTGATCAAGGTCGAAAGCCAGCAAGCGCTGCTGACCGCCACCGCCGAACTGTTCGAACATTCGGTGTTGTTGCTGGCCCAGGAATTTTTCTACACCGAGTACGACTGGCGCATCGGCGTGCTCAACCGCAAACCGATCTTTGCCTGCCAGTACTTCATGTCCAAGGGCCATTGGCAGATCTACAACCACAAGGCCATCGGCCAGGACATCAACGGCGAGTGCCGTACCTTGGCGGTCCACGAGGCGCCCAAGGCGGTGGTGGAACTGGCGGTGAAAACCGCCAACCTGATCGGCGACGGCCTGTACGGCGTGGACCTCAAGCAATCCGGCGATAAAGTGGTGGTGATCGAGGTCAACGACAACCCCAACATGGACGCCGGCATCGAAGACGCCTACCTGCAAGACGACTTGTATTCCCTGGTGCTGGAGGAGTTTGTGCGACGCCTGGAGTTGAAGCGTCAAGGCCAGGTGTGGTGACGCGCGATGATCCAGCGCTTTGAATTATCCGACGGCAAGTTGTACAACAGCCTGGGGGACGACGGGAACGTCCTGCTCTTCAGCAATCCGGACGCCCACGAGCGCAAGTACCTGCGCGACTGCTACAAGCTCGATGAACATGCCCTGGCCTCGGCCCTGGACCCGGACGAAGTGTCCCGCATCGAGTTCCACCCCGAGAACCTGTTCCTGATCTGGAAGCGCCCGGAGAACTACTCCGGCGGCGGCAACCTGGTGTTTGAAGTGGCGTCCTGCGGCTTGCTGTTTTCCGGGGATCAGTTGCTGGTGATCGCCACCGATGACAGCCAGTTGTCCGGGCTCGGGGCGCGCCGGCCGTTGCGCACGCCGCTGGATGTATTGCTGGACCTGCTGCTCAACAACATCCACCACTACCTGGGCCACCTCAAGGTGATCAAGATGGTCGCCCGGGAGTTGCAGCAGCAGTTCAACGCATCGATGAGCAACCGCCACCTGATGCAGATGTTCAGCCTCAGCGAAAGCCTGATCTATTACATCAACGCCCTGCACAGCAACGGCGCGGTGCTGACGCGCCTGCGCAACCATGGGGAGAAGGAACATTTCAGCGCTGAAACATTGGGCCTGATCGATGACCTGATCATCGAGAACAACCAGTGCTACAAGCAGGCGGAGATTTACTCCAACGTGTTCTCCGGGCTGATCGATGCCCGGGGCAACCTGATGAACAACAGCATGAACAACCTGCTGCGCAAGCTGACGTTGATCAACGTGGTGTTTTTGCCGTTGAACCTGATCGCCAGCGTGGGCGGGATGTCGGAGTTCAGCATGATGACGGCGGGCACGCCGTGGTGGATTTCGTACCCGTTGTTTATGGCGGCGATGGGGTTGGGGGCGGGGTTGATGGTGTTGGGGTTGAAGCGGATTGCGGGGAATGGCGACAAGGCGGTGTGAACGGATCCACTGTAGGAGCGAGCTTGCTCGCGAAAATCGTCAACGATGACGGGGATATCCTGCATGCATGCGGTGCTCTCAGGTTTTTCGCGAGCAAGCTCGCTCCTACAGTGATTTGGGTCGGACGGGCTGTAGGGTCAACACCTCAAACCCGCCCCGCGTCACCGCCACGGTAGGTTCCTACTGCGCCGACAAGCTGCGATCGTTTGTGATCGTTCCCACGCTCTGCGTGGGAATGCATCCCGTGACGCTCTGCGTCACCACTGTGCAAGGCTTGAGCCTTGCATCGTCAGCTGGACGCAGAGCGTCCGGGGCGGCGGTCCCACGCAGAGCGTGGGAACGATCATCAAAAACTGAAGCGGGCACGGTCCAAATGTGGGAGCGGGCTTGCTCGCGAATGCAGTCTTCGCGTTGATGCATTCGGTGGCTGACACACCGCCTTCGCGAGCAAGCCCGCTCCCACACAAGCCCGCTCCCACAGGGGATTTGTGTGATTCAGGCGTCCGGCTGCAACGTCAACACCTCAAACCCGTCCCGCGTCACTGCCACGGTATGTTCCCACTGCGCCGACAAGCTGTTGTCCCGCGTCACCACCGTCCAGCCATCCTTCAAGCTGCGCACCTTCGCGCTGCCCTGGTTAAGCATCGGCTCAATGGTAAACACCATGCCTTCACGCAGTTCCATTCCGGTACCGGGGCGGCCAAAGTGCAGGATCTGCGGGTCTTCGTGCATCTCCCGGCCAATGCCGTGCCCGCAATATTCACGCACCACGCTGTAGCCGTTGCTCTGGGCATGGCTCTGGATGGCGTAGCCGATATCCCCCAGGCGTGCGCCGGGCTTGACCTGGCGGATGCCGGCCCACATGGCTTCAAAGGTCATCTCAACCAGGCGCCTGGCCTTGGGTGCGACGTTGCCAATCATGTACATCTTGCTGGAGTCGGCAATAAAGCCGCCTTTTTCCAGGGTGATGTCGATGTTGACGATGTCGCCGTCCTTGAGCACGTCTTTTGCACTCGGCATGCCGTGGCACACCACCTCGTTGATCGAAGTGTTGATGCAGAAGGGGTAGTCGTACTGGCCCAGGCTCGCGGGCCGCGATTGCAGGTCGTTGCGGATGAAGGCTTCCACGGCGCTGTCGATCTCAAGCGTCGACTGGCCGGCGGCGACATAGCTATCGAGCAGGGTGAAGACCTTGGCCAACAGGCGGCCGGATTCGCGCATCACGGCGAGTTGCTCGGCAGTCTTGATCATTGGCTGCGCCCCCGGATCAGGTCGGGTTTGTCCAGCAACAGTTTGTTGATCAGGTCGTTGTAAGCCAGGTGCGGATTGAGTTCGGCGAGCAGGCCGATCTTGATCCAGAACTCGGCCTGGGCGTTGATGGAACGGTCCATGGTGGCGCTGGCCAGACGGAGTTGTTCGTGCAATTGGTCGGTGATCTTGACGATGCCCATGAGCTTCACTGTGCTGAGTGGATATACAAAGCGTATACGTTTCGTATGCTTCCCGTAAAGCCTGGCGTTTCGCCATTGACTTGCCCGGCAGCGCCGGTTAATTTTGATTCATGACATTTCAAACCCTTCGTTGCCAGCCAAGCATTATTACCGCCATTCCTCATTTGGCGGGATAGCGCTCGGCTGCACCCAAACCCGCCCTAGAGGCGGGTTTTGTTTTTCCGTCTCCTGGGCCCTGTAAACACCCAGGAGACACCCATGAGTACCCGCCCAGCGAGCCAGGCCCACGATTCGGGATTGCTTGAGCACTACGTGAAAAAGATCCTGGCCGCCCCGGTCTACGACCTGGCGGTGCGTACGCCATTGCAGGCCGCGCCGGCGCTGTCGGCGTTGTTGGGCAACCAGATCCTGCTCAAGCGCGAAGACCTGCAACCGACCTTTTCCTTCAAGATTCGCGGTGCCTACAACAAGCTGGTGCAACTGAGCGATGAGCAAAAGGCCCGGGGCGTGGTAACGGCGTCGGCGGGCAACCATGCCCAGGGTGTGGCGTTGGCGGCGCGGGAGTTGGGGATCAAGGCGACCATCGTGATGCCCTGCAGCACCCCCGAATTGAAGGTGCTGGGCGTGCGCTCCCGCGGCGGCGAAGCCGTGTTGCAGGGGGCGAGCTTTCCGTTTGCCCTGGCCCATGCACTGCAACTGGCCGAGGCCACGGGCAGCGCCTTTGTTTCGCCGTTCGACGACCCGGATGTGATCGCGGGGCAGGGCACGGTGGCCATGGAAGTGTTGCGCCACCAGCAAGGCCCGTTGGACGCGATCTTTGTGCCGGTGGGCGGCGGCGGGTTGATCGCGGGTATCGCGGCCTACGTCAAATACCTGCGCCCTGAAGTGCGCATCATCGGCGTCGAGCCAGAAGGTTCCAGTTGCCTGTTGGCGGCCTTGCGTGCCGGCGAGCGTGTGGTGCTGCCGAGTGTCGACAGTTTTGCCGATGGCACGGCCGTGGCGCAGATCGGCGCCTACGGGTTTGAAATCTGCCGGCACCACGTGGATGAGGTGATCACCGTCAGCAACGACGAACTGTGCAGTGCCATCAAACTGATTTACGACGACACGCGGTCGATCACCGAGCCTTCCGGCGCGCTGGCCGTGGCCGGCATCTGCAAGCATGTCGAGAAGACGGGTATTCAGGGGCAAACATGGGTGGCGATCAACTCAGGGGCCAATATCAACTTCGATAGTTTGCGACATGTTGCTGAACGAGTGGCGGCACAGGCAGGTTAAACGTTTCATCTAACGAATGTTTAATCAAGGTGTGAATCACCCGTTTGGATAGGGTTTTTTAATACATAAAAAGTGCCTTTCCCGCACTTATAACGGGCGGCCTTTCAATTTGCATGATGCCAAACGGGGGTTATTGCAGGATGCATGAACCGGCGCGATGTTTTTTGTCCGGATGTGCCAATTTTTCAGGGGCGCACCGGCGCATCCCTGGCGGCATGTTTAATGCTTTAAAAGATCTTGTTACAACTCTGAATGAGCGAGCCACACGGTGACTAACCCCTCGAACGGAGGGTTAATGGCGGTCTGCCACGTAACTTATATAAGTAACGCTGCTGCTTATGAGGAAAGGATCCAACGCGTCTCGAATCGGCCTAGTACGCTGGGTAAGTGAAGTCGCCTGCCAGGGCCGGTAAGGCGCAAAGGGCAACCGTTTCAGTACGGTCGCCCGTAATAACGACATTGATAACAATCGATTGGCAATCTCATAAAAGGAGAGGTCGGCCATGCTTTCGGATCTGGAACTACGCGGCATTATTGAAGGAAGTTTCCTGCCTAAACGTTGTGAAGTCACCAAGGCGCCAGACGCTTCGCTGACGGTGAAGGTTTATCACGAGATCGACCATGACCGGGTTGACCTGGTGGTGACCGGCATTTGTGCCAACAAGCTCGACAGCAGTCGGGCGATCTGCAACTTGATTACCGAGTTGCGCGAAGACCTCAAGCATACCCACGCCCCGGCACTCAAGAGAGCCGGAGCGCGTCCCTACTATTAAACGGACGGCTGAGCTTCAGTCAGTGAAGACTTGCGGGCCTGGATAAATGCCAGGCCCAACGCCGTTTCCGTGATCACCGCCAGCAAAATCCCCGGGCCCGCGTGGCCGCTGATCCATTCGCTGATTCCCAGTGTCGCCAGCACAAAACAGCCCGCCACAAAGCCGGAGGTCAGGGCGTGTCGTGTCGCATCGGGCGGGGCATGGCGGGCGCGGTAAAACATGATGCCGATGGCGAGGAACAACGCGGCATTGCGGCGGGCGACCAGGCCGGTGGCGCTGGAGTATTCAACACTCCACACCCACAGCAGCAGGTCGGGGCGCAAACCCCAGATCAGCGCAAGGGCGAAGCACAGCAGGGCGGTGAACAGGGCGAGGGGGCGGAAGTGCAACTGCATGGCGAATCCTTTCAGCCGATAGACAAGGGCGCAAGGATAACGCTTGGCAACCGCAGGAGCGAGCGGGCTCACCCCTGCAACGGCGTTGTCAGGGCATCAATTCTGGAAATCACAGGCCTCGGACAGTTTGCGATAGCCCACATCCTGGATTTTGCCGGCGCTGTCCACGAACTTGATATCGGCCTTGATCACTTTGCACTCGTTGGTATCGGTTTCATGCATGGCCAACACCTTCTGCACATCCATCTTCTGGCCGTATTTATAAGGCGTGACCACGGGCGCGGTATCCGCCTGCGCGATCCCCGTGACAGCCGTCAGGGCCAGTGCAGCACCGAGCATTAACGTACGCAGTTTCATGGTGTATCTCCGCAAGTCGTTCGCGGGCTTATCAACGTGATAAGTCGCGGCCGCCCTGGGCAACGGCCGGAGCCGTGCGAGTGCGGTCGATTCAACTCTCGTCTCGGCGGATTAACCATGGATTAATTGAGGCTTTACTGACAAAAGCTTCATCTTGCCTACCAATTGGGCAGTAGGGCGGGCGATGTATATGAGTCTGCTGCGACGGGAAATAAGTCGGCCTTAAGCAGCACATCTTCAAAAATATGCGTATCAAATGTAAAAGCGGTGGACTCAAAGGGAACAAGCCCGAGTGGTACCTCGGTATCAAGGTGCTCGCCATGTACCGCTGATGTCGCCAGCGCCATGCCCCACACTAACCAGACCATTGCAGTTTTCACGGAAGAAACCTATCGGGTCATGACGCGTCAACGGCTGCTTGCGTCCCATCCAGCGCGATTTCGGCTACGCAGGTGCTGCTCGCGACATTGCCGTGATCGCTCGAAGTCCACCAATTACGCCTTTTTTTCTCGTCGCACAACCTGTCAACTTTGACAGTTGTTGGCCCTGGAATCTATGCCATAACTTAGGTGGCCCGGCGCTTGAAAAGTGTCATTCGCCGACCATGAAATTCGGCCTCCAGGGAAAGAACAGCCATGAAAAAGTTGATCAAAAGTACGCTTGCCCTCTCTATGGTGGGCGCTATCGCCCATACGGGGCTGGTCAGCGCGGCCACGTTTGTCGGGGAAGGAACGGCCGCCGGGGCGCAATGTGTTTCCCAGGGTGTCAATAATTCGGGCGTTGTGGTGGGCACCTGCACACCGGGCAATTCTTCCGGGCCATCGGTGGCGTGGGTCGCGATCACTGCCGGCACTGAAGTCCCGTTGCAGCCGCTGGTAAGCGGCCAAGGCTGTACTGCCTTGGCTATCGACAATAATGGGCAAATAGCCGGGACCTGCAAAATGGCGGACAACCGGTCCACCGCTGTAATTTGGAACAGCTCAACACCAAGTGCTGCACCTGCCGCATTGCAAGCGGTCTCGGTACTCGGCACAGGATTGCTGCCCGAAGTCCGCACTGCCATCACCGCCTTCAACCAGAGCGATGTGTTAGGGGGGGCAAGTTTAAGTGGTACTAATGTTGCGACAGCAGTCCTGTGGTTTTCGGGGAGCACGGCGCCGCTTCAGGTATCCGCGCTGCATGACAACTGCTTTGTCGCCGACTTTAACAACACACCTATAAATGGAGTGCCTAGCGTTGCTCTCAACTGCCCGAATCCCGGGTCCAGTAACACCGTCGCCAAAGTCGTGCAAAAAACCGGACTGCTCGGCACGCTCTTTACTACGACGTTGCCCATACCGGCCGGCAGCACGGGTTGCAGCGTAAGTAGCGTCAATGATGTGGTGCAGTTTGTCGGCACCTGTCACTTCTCGGCTCCGGATGTGCCCCATGCCGTTTACTGGGCCAGTCCAAGCGCCACCCCGGTTCAACTGAGCAGTATCAGCGGCGTGCCGGGTACACCTCGAATCGCCGGGCTTCGGTTGAACAATAACGGAAATGCCGTTGTGTCTTACCAAGACAGTAATGGCCACGGCCAATTGGCTTTTTGGACACCCTCGACGGGTATCACCCAATTGATCCCGATGCTTGCGGGCGGTACGCACATAGGCTTTGTGGGGTTGAGTGATAACAACACCGTAGCACTCACCAGCGAAAACGCCGGTGAGCATGCTCAGGCCGCTACCTGGACTTCTACGACCGGCACCGTGGCTATTCCACAATTCAGCGGCGGTCAGGAAAGCCGGCTGACGGCGATATCGTCGAACGGCACCTACGCGGCGGGAGGTGCTGAGGATAGCGTTGGTACCGACGACGCTGTCGTTGCAACGCTGCCATAGACACTAAGCTTTCCTGTTAACCAGATAAGTCTGATACAGGCGGGGTGATCCCTCTTGCTACCGTCGCCACCGGGTCCATCAATCGGATGGCGTTGGTATCAGGTGGAGTTGGGTTTGCAAAAGAAAATCGCAGCAGAGTTTTTGGGGACGTTCTGGCTGACGTTCGGTGGCTGTGGCAGCGCGATACTTGCCGCGGCGTTTCCGGAATTGGGTATTGGTTTTGCCGGTGTTGCCCTGGCCTTTGGCCTTACGGTGCTGACCATGGCATACGCGGTGGGAGGCATTTCGGGCGCGCACTTCAACCCGGCGGTGACCATCGGCCTGTGGGTTGGCCGTCGTGTGCCGGGCGTTGATGTCGTGCCCTACATCATTGCCCAGGTCGCGGGCGCAATGGTTGCTGCCGCCGTGCTGGCGCTGATTGCCAGCGGCCGGCCAGACTTTGAAATGGGCGCGTTCGCCGCCAATGGCTATGACCACCTGAGCCCCGGGCAGTACAGCCTGCTGGCCGCGTTGGTGGTTGAGGCGGTGGCGACGTTCTTCTTTGTGTTCATCATCATGCGCGTCACCGGTCCGGGTTCGGCCGCGGGGTTTGCGCCGATTGCGATTGGCCTGACACTGACCCTGATCCACCTGGTGGCCATTCCCGTGACCAACACCTCGGTCAACCCGGCGCGCAGCACCGGGCCGGCGCTATTTGCGGGAGGGGAATACCTGATGCAACTGTGGGCGTTCTGGCTGGCACCGATGGTCGGTGCGGTGGTGGGAGCTGTGGTGGCGAGGGCGGTGACCTGTCCAAAGGAAGCGTAAGTCGACGAGAGGGGGGGCACGTGGATGTTGCTTGCCGACTCCCTCCGTTTCGGGCCAGGGACGGCAAGCCAGGCGGGATCTTCAGGGCAGTGAGAATTGTAAAAGCGCGCCTCCGAGGGTTTCGGTCCCGTTGGTTCCCTGCAAAAACAAAGCGCTCTCGCTGTTGTCTCCAGTACTGAGAGCGCCCCAATCGACAACAATAATATTGCTGTTGGTACTGATACCATCCAGACGAAAAGCCCCGAATGTATTTTGAGCGTCGCCTAGATTGAGCGGCTGCGCCAAAGCGCCCCCACAAGCAAACAGTGTCGCTATAATCGTTATTGCAAAGACCGTTCTACTACCCGGCCTGGAATCTGTTGGTTGAGTGCGCCGACTGTTGGGTTGCATGACGGATAACATATTCGCTACTCCTTTCTCATGCCTGAGTTATGGCACAAAAAAAAGAAATGACAACTGTCAGAGTTGACAGGTTGTGGCGGCAGTAAAAAGAGAGTAGCCGACCTGTAAGAGCCATCCCTACCAACTGACCCGCACCCCGGCATTGCCGCTGACACCTTCAAACGCATTGCTGTCCAGTTGGGTGTTGTAGTCCGCCGCCAGGTACACGCTGACGGTGGACGACAACTTGGCGACAACCCCTACGCCCAGGTCGGCGGTGGACGACTTGTGATCGGTTTTAATCCGGTCGACATCGTCGTACGTCACGGTGTCGCTGCCGCCAAAGGTGCGCCACGCGTTGACCCGCACATAGGGCTCGATGGGTGTGTTCTGCACCAGGTAACGCCCCTTCAGACGTGCGCCCAGGCGGCCGGTCCAGTAATCCTGGGAATCGAAAGACACCTTGGAGATACCGTCGTTCTGGCTGTCCATGTCGATGTGCTGGTTGATCACTTGCACTTGGGGTTCCACCACCCAATGATCGGACACGGCAATGGGATAGCCGGCTTCTGCCGACAACGCCAGCGCATGGCCTTTGTTGTCGATCTTCACGTCACGGTCGGACTTGCTGTCACCGTCAAAGCGCGTGCCCATGGCCACCAGGTCCACATACCAGCCTTTGGGGTCGGTCAGGGTCCAGTAGGCGCCGAAGTTATCGCCGTCCAGTTTCACCCGCCCGGAACGGGTGTCCTCAAAGCCCATGGCGAAGCCTTTGATGTCACCTTGCAGGCGGCTTTGGCCGATGAACAGACCGAAACGCTGGGTCTGCCCGCCGCTGGTCTCGGCGGCGTAGAGGTCATGGCCGACCTGATAGCCTTTGATGGAACCGTCGAAGCTCGGCGAGACGGTGCCTGTCCAGCTTTTGTTGAAGTCGCTGCCATAGGCGCGGCCCCAGCCCGCCGGCACTGCTCCGGTTTCGCTGAGCAGGCTCTGTTCGCCCTGCCGGTCATGGAAGGTGCCCAGGGCTTGCAGCGTCATTAATTGCGCGGCGGGGACGACCACCGAGTACACCGGCACTTCGAGGCGATACAAGGGGATTGGCTCGGCGCCGGCGATGGCGGATGGTAAAACAGGGTTGCTGGCGGCCGACTCGGGCGAGTTGGCCGCTGCTTCCTGGCTGGGCGGTGGAGCAGGGGGCTCAACCGGCGCGACGGGCTGTGCGGTCGGTGGTTCCACGGGCGGCTCATCCGGGGCGACCACCGGCGGTACCGGCGGGATGGGGGGCACGGGCACCACCACCGGTGGCGTAGGTGGCACCGGCGCAACTGCTGGCGGTTGCACGGCAACCACCGAGGAGCGCAAGTACCAGTTGTTCTCCGTGCCTGCGGTGACGCCGCCCTTGAACAGCAGGTATTCGTAGGCACCGGCAGACACCGAGCCTTTCAGGGCAAAGGCGTCGGTGCTGCTGGTCGCTCCATTGAGCGCTTGCACCACCTCGATCCCGTTATTTTGCGTAAACCCGCCCGCGCCGCCGAGGTTAGTCACGGCCAGCTGGGTATGCCCGCTGATGGTACCGTCGGACACCACCAGCTTGTCGCTGGCGGAACTGTCATCACCGAGTACCGATTGCAGCCACAGTTGGCCGTTGTTGCCGACATAGTTGCCATACACCGTCAACGTGTCCGTGGCGCTGTTGCTGCGGCTGGTCATGTCGATGGTGCCGGCGTTATTGAGAGTCGCCAGAGCGCCTGCGGTGTAGGGGCGGATGCTGCCTTGGGTAACGCCCAACGTGCTGCTGCCGTCGATATTGAAGGTGCCGGTATTGCTGCCGCTGTCGCCGAGGAAAAAGTCTGCGGCCAGGTCGAAGCGTGAGTTGTTATTGAGGTTGACCGTCTCCCAACCGATGTAACGCGCGGCGGTACTGGACGTGGTGTTGTCGAAGGTCAATTGGTCGTTGCCCAGGCCGCCGTCAATCGAGGGTGTGGAGCCGAGCAGGGTTTCATTGAGGCCGCTGAGCAGCGCGGTGTCGTTGCCATCGCCCATCAGCACGGCGGATTTGATCTGGCCGCCATTGGTCCAGTTGAAGGTGTCATTGCCGACGCTGGCGCGAATCTCGCCGTTGATCACGCCACCACTGATGCTGATGCTGTCATCGCCGCCACTGGTGCTGATGTTGCCGCCGATGGAACCCCCGGAAACGATGATCGTATCGGTACCAAAACCGGTCACCAGGTTGCCGAGGATCGCCCCGCCAGACATGTCATAAATGTTGTTGTCCAGCTTCATGTCGACCCGGCCGATGGTGCCACCGGTCTGTTGGGCCACATCACCGTCTTCGAATGCACCGACGATGGTGCCGCCGCTCATGAAAAAGGTGTCACGGCCATCGCCCTGGGCAAGGGACTGGATCTGCCCGCCACTCATCACGAAGTCGTCGATGCCGGTGCCTTGCTGGACCGCGCCGGTAATCAGCCCCGAGCGGATTTGCACCGCGTCCTGGCCGGTGCCAAAGGTCACGCCGCCATTGATGGTACCGGTGCCACCTGCCGGCAGAATCAGGGTGTTATTGCCCAGCAGGTCAGTGAGGCCGGTGCTGCTGCCACTGTCACAGGTATAGGTGTCGTTGCCCGGGCCCGGGGTGAGCACGCATGCCGCTTGGGCTTGCTGGGGCGTGAGGTAATGCAGTGAGAGGATGCCGACAGCCAAAACGGCGCGAGGAGAGAAAGTCCGTTTATTGCGCATTTATCTGCCCTGCTTTTGTTATAAAAAACGATACATTTCGTAGGGTTTAGTACAGATCCTCGCGCATCACATGACTTTCGGACAGACGACATAATGGCTGAAAGCCACATATTATGTGGCTTCAGGGTGGCGCATTGGGTGTGAGCGGGGTGCCTGTCAGTCGAGCTGACGACGGTAGGGCAGGTCCGGACCGGTCTTGCCGCAGGTGAGTGCCGCTGCGCGAATGGCGAAGGTGAGCATGCCGTTGATCTGCTCGCGGGTCAGCTGTTGCAGGCCTTCCACCGAGTCCAGTTGCTGCTCGGTCAGCCAGGTGATCAATGCCGCCTGGAAGGTATCGCCAGCACCCACGGTATCGGCCATGACGACTTTTACGGCCGGCGCTGACCACGTGCCGTGCTGACGGCTGAACACGGTGGCGCCGTCGCCGCCACGGGTCAGGAACACCAGTTGGCAACGGTGCTGCAACCAGCCTTGCAGGACGCTTTCCGGTGTCTGGCCGGGGTAGAGCAGGTGCAGGTCTTCATCGCTGACCTTGATCAGGTCGGCATGCTGGACCAGTTCGGCCACACGGGCACGCCACAGCTCGATGTTCGGCTCCGGGTTCAGGCGCACGTTGGGGTCGAGGCTGATCAGGCGCTTGCCGCTTTCCCGGCGGACCAGGGCCAGCAACGTGTCGGCAATGGGCTGCACCACCAGTGAAAACGATCCGATATGGACGCCACGCACTTCGTCGCCCAATGCGGGCAAATGTTCAAGTTGCAGCTGGCGGTCGGCGCACCCTTCACCGCGAAAGCTGTACTGCGGTGAGCCATTGGCCCCCACGGCGACCATTGCCAGCGTGGTGGGCGCGCAGAATTCCAGCAGGAAATCCTCGCGCACGCCTTCCTCCTTGAGCACCTGCAACAGGCGCCGGCCCAGGTAGTCGTCGGAGATCCCGGCGAAAAAGCCCGCATCGATTCCCAGGCGGCGCAAACCCACCGCCACGTTGAACGGCGAGCCGCCGGCAATCGCCTTGTAATTGACCCTCGACGCCTTGCCGCTGGCATCGTCCTCGCTGAAAAAATCAAACAGCGCTTCGCCACATACCAAATACATATTCGTTCGCTCTTAAAGGGATGCCACGTGCTGTTGATAACGCTCATAAGCCTGCTGGTAGGCGCTGACGCTGCCGGCATCCGGCAGGGTGCGGCTGGCCGCGTCGACGCTGACGCAGCGCTGGCACAGCTGCGCCAGGCTTTCACCGGACTGGCACCACGCCGCCTGGATCGCCGCGCCCAGGGCAGCGGCTTCGCTTTGTTCGGTGCAGACCACTTCGGTGTTCATGATATCGGCAACCATCTGGCGCCACACCGGGCTTTTTGAACCGCCGCCAATCAGGCGGATGCTCTGGCTTTCGAGGCCGGTCTGGCGCAACAGGTCCAGGCCGTAGCGCAGGCCGAAGGTGGTGCCTTCAACCACCGCGCGGCACAGGTTGGCGCGGGTCAGGTTGGTCATGGTCAAGCCGTGCAGGCTACCGGTGGCGTGGGGCAGGGCGGGCACCCGTTCGCCGTTGAGGAACGGCAGCATGCTCACGCCGTCAGCGCCAATCGGGGCCGCGGCTACCAAGGCGTTGAAGGCCGCCAGGTCGAGGTCGAACAGCTCACGGATAACCCCCGTGGCGTTGGTCAGGTTCATGGTGCAGATCAACGGCAGCCAGCCGCCGCTGGACGAGCAGAACGTTGCCACTGAAGCCTGCGGGCTGACGTTGGCCTGATCGGCGAAGGCATACACGGTGCCGGATGAACCCAGGCTCATGGTGATCACGCCAGGGGCGATGTTGCCGGTGCCGATGGCGCCCATCATGTTGTCGCCGCCGCCGCTGGAGACGCGCGCATTCGGGTTGATGCCCAGGCGTTCGGCGATGGCAGGCAGGACAGTACCGACGGTTTGATCCGCTTCGATCAGTTCAGGCAGCGCGGCTTCCAGGCGGCCTTCGGGGTCGATGTGGCGCAACAGCGCGAGGTCCCATTCCCGGGTGCGCACGTTGAAATAACCGGTGCCGGAGGCATCACCGTATTCCGCGCAGGCGCGACCGGTGAGCCAGTAGTTGAGGTAGTCGTGGGGCAGCAGGATATGGGCGATGCGCGCGAAAACGTCCGGGTGCTGTTCGCGGGTCCACAACAGCTTGGACACGGTATAGCCCGGTGCGATGGCCACGCCGAGGCGTTCCAGGGAACCACGCTCGCCGCCGAGGTGCTGCAGCAGGCGATCGTTTTCCGGTGCGGTTTCGGTGTCGCACCACAGCTTGGCCGGGCGCAGTACCTGGCCCTGGTCATCCAGCAGCACCAGGCCGTGTTGCTGGCCGGAGACGCCGATGGCGAGGATGTCCTGGCCGTCCACGCCGGCCTGTTGCAAGGCGCGGTGGGTGGCTTCGGTGAAGGCGTCCAGCCACTCCTGGGTGTGCTGTTCGCGGCGGCCGTTGGCGCCGCTGATCAGGCTGTGGCTGGCGGCGCCCAGGCCCAGCACGTTGCCGCTGGTGGCGTCGAGGACGACCGCCTTGGTGCCCTGGGTGCCGCAGTCGATACCGAGGTAGAGGTTTTGCTGGGTCATGATCGTCGCTCAGCAGTGTTGTTTTTGGAGTGAGAATGCGATCAAAGTGGGAGCTGGCTTGCCTGCGATGGCGGTCCTTCAACCAGCAACTATGTAGCTGATACACCGCTATCGCAGGCAAGCCAGCTCCCACATTTTGATTTGGTTCTGTCAGTGGATATTGGCGAGCAGCCGCTCCAGCGTTTTGCTCACGCCCACATCCTGCAGGCTGTTGAAACACCGCTCAAACGCTGCCACAAACTCGGGCGAGTTGGGAATAGCCGTACCAAAAATCTCTTCCACACCCAGCAACCGCTGGCTGATCAACCCGTCTTCCGTCACCAGCCCCTGGCAAAACTCGGCGCGGGGATCCGGGATGCGATAGATCACGCCATTCTCGTCCACGCCTTTCAAGTACAGGGCCCATGCCGCCACCACCAGCGCGGCACGCTCGGTCTCGCGGCCATCGGCGATCAGGCGGTTGATGGTCGGTACGGTGAATTTGGGAAACTTCGACGAACCGTCGGAACACACGCGCTCCAACTGATCGGCAATCGCCTGGTTGGAAAAACGGTCCACCAGGGTCTGTTTGTAGTCGGTCAGGTCGATGCCCGGCACCGGTGCCAGGTTTGGCGTCACGTCCAGGTCCATGTAGGCGCGCATGTAGGCCACGAAGAGTGGGTCGTTCATGGTCTCGTGGACGAAGCGATAACCCTTCAGGAAGCCCAGGTACGTCAGCGCCAGGTGGCTGCCGTTGAGCAGGCCGATCTTCATTTCTTCGTAGGGCGTCACGTCATCGGTGAACTGCACGCCCACCGTCTCCCAGGCCGGGCGGCCGTTGACGAATTTGTCTTCCAGCACCCACTGCACAAACGGTTCGCACACCACCGGCCAGGCGTCGTCGATGCCGTGTTCGTCGTGCAGTTGCAGGCGGTGGGCGGTGCTGGTCATCGGCGTGATGCGGTCGACCATGGCATTGGGAAAGCTCACATTGGCCTTGATCCAATCATGCAGGTCAGGGTTATGCAATGCGGCGAAGGCCAGCAAGGCCTTGCGGGTCACGGCGCCGTTGTGGGGCAGGTTATCGCAGGACATTACGGTAAAGGCTGGAACGCCGGCGGCGCGGCGCTGGGTCAACGCGGCGCAGATAAAACCAAACACGGTTTTCGGCGAGCCGGGGTTGGCCAGGTCGTGCTGGATCTGCGGCAGGTTGGCCATGAACTCGCCGTTGCTGTCGTCGATGCAGTAGCCGCCTTCGGTGATGGTCAGCGAGACGATGCGAATTTCCGGGCTGGCCAGCTTGTCGATCAGCGCCTGGGCGCCGTCTTCGGCCAGCAGCATGTCGCTGATGGAACCGATAACCCGCACTTCGGTGTTGTCGGTGTCGCCCAGTTCATACAGGGTGAACAGGTAGTCCTGGCCGGCCAGGTCGTCCCGGGCCTTGCGGTCTTCAGCGCGCAGGCCGACACCGCAGATGCTCCAGTCCAGGCCCACACCCGTGTTCATCAAGGCATCGGTGTAATACGCCTGGTGGGCGCGGTGGAACCCGCCGACACCGATATGGGCGATGCCTTGGCGCGTGTCGGCAATCGCATACGCCGGCAGCTGTACTTCAGGGGCCAGTTGCGTGAGGTTTTGCTTGTTCAGTTTCATCGGGAAATTCTCGCGAAATCAGGCGGCAGCGCGCAGGGGGCGGGCCACGGCAACGCCGTCAGCGTCGAACAGATGGCATTGGGTCGGGTCCAGGTACAGCTGCAGGGTTTCGCCGTATTGGCTGGCCATGTCGCCGCGGATACGCAGGGTCAACGGCTCTTTGCTGGCGGTGATGACGTGGCAGAACGTGTCGCTGCCCAGGCGCTCGCCGACGTCGGCGGTGACGGTCAGGGTGGCCTGCCCGGGGGAGGCGATTTCCAGGTGTTCCGGACGAATGCCCAGGGTCACCGCGCTGCCGACGCTCAAGGTTGCGCTGATCAGGGGCAGGCTGATGCGGCCGCCGGCGTCCAGTTCGAGTTCACAGCCCTGGGCATCCACGCGGGTCACCTTGCCTTTGAGGAAGCCCATTTTCGGCGTGCCCAAAAAGCCCGCCACAAACAGGTTGGCCGGCTGGTGATAGAGCTCCAGCGGCGAGCCCACCTGTTCCACACGGCCGCCGTTCAGCACCACCACCTTGTCGGCCAGGGTCATGGCTTCAACCTGGTCGTGGGTCACGTAGATCATGGTGGCTTGCAGCTCTTTATGCAGGCGCGACAGTTCCAGGCGCATCTGCACCCGCAGGGCGGCATCGAGGTTGGACAGCGGTTCATCAAACAGGAAGATCTTCGGGTTGCGCACAATGGCGCGGCCGATCGCTACCCGCTGACGCTGGCCGCCCGACAGTTGCTTGGGCTTGCGCTCAAGCAACGGGCCCAGTTCGAGGATGCGCGCCGCTTCGTTGACTTTGCTCTCGACAATTTTCTTGTCGATACCCGCCAGGTCCAGGGCAAACGACATGTTTTTACGCACGCTCATGTGCGGGTACAGGGCGTAGGTCTGGAACACCATCGCCAGGTCACGCTTGGCCGGAGTCACTTCAGTGATGTCGCGGCCATCCAGTTCGATGGTGCCGTCGCTGACTTCTTCCAGGCCCGCAATCAAGCGCAGCAGGGTGGATTTACCGCAGCCCGACGGGCCGACGAACACCACGAACTCCTTGTCGTTCACCTCAAGGTCGATGCCCTTGATGATGGACAAGCCTTCAAAGCCTTTTTGCAGATTCTTGATTTTCAGGTTGGCCATGATGGGCCTCCGCTTCTAAATATGTTTGAAGGAACCGTTACTTCACGGCGCCGAAGGACAAGCCGCGGACCAGCTGTTTCTGGCTGATCCAGCCAAAGATCAGGATCGGCGCACAGGCCAGGGTCGACACGGCAGACAATTTGGCCCAGAACAAGCCTTCGGGGCTGGAGTAGGAGGCGATCAATGCGGTGAGTGGCGCGGCGTTGGACGACGTCAGGTTCAGCGACCAGAACGCCTCGTTCCAGCACAGGATCAGCGACAGCAACACCGTGGAGGCCAGGCCACCCTTGGCGATCGGCAGCAGCACCCGGACCATTTCCTGCCACAGGGTTGCGCCATCCAGGCGGGCGGCTTCGAGGATGTCCTTGGGGATGTCCTTGAAGTAGGTGTAAACCATCCAGACCACGATCGGCAGGTTGATCAGGGTGTAGATGATGATCAGCGCGATGCGGGTGTCCAGCAGGCCAAAGGTCTTGGCCAGCAGGTAGATCGGCATCAGCACGCCCACCGGCGGCAGCATCTTGGTGGAGAGCATCCACAGCAGCGTGCCCTTGGTGCGCTTGGTCTCGTAGAACGCCATGGAGTAGGCGGCCGGTACCGAGATCAGCAGGCACAGGGCGGTGGCGCTGAACGAAATCAACACTGAGTTCCAGGCGTAGCTGAAGTAGTTGCTGCGCTCGTTGATGTGCAGGTAGTTCTCCAGCGTCGGCGTGAAGATGAACTGCGGCGGCGTGGCGAACGCGTCGATTTCGGTCTTGAAGCTGGTCAGCACCATCCAGAAGATCGGGAAGAAAATCAGGATCGCGATGGCCCAGGCCAGGGTACCGAGCAACACGCTTTGCAGGCGGCGGGATTGTTGAAGCGTCATGGCGCGGCCCTCAAGGCTTGTCAGTCAGGTTTTTGCCGATCATCCGCACCAGGATAATCGCCGCGATATTGGCGATGACCACGGCAATCAAGCCGCCGGCCGAGGCCATGCCCACATCGAACTGCACCAACGCCTGGTTGTAGATCAGGTAGGCGAGGTTGGTCGACGCGTAGCCGGGGCCACCGTTGGTGGTGGTGAAGATTTCAGCGAACACCGAGAGCAGGAAGATGGTTTCGATCATCACCACCACGGCAATCGGACGCGCCAGGTGCGGCAGGGTCAGGTGCCAGAAGATCGCAATGGCGCCGGCACCGTCGAGGCGGGCGGCTTCCTTTTGTTCCTGGTCGAGGGACTGCATGGCGGTCATCAGCAGCAGGATCGCGAAGGGCAGCCACTGCCAGGACACGATGATAATGATCGACAGCAACGGGTAATGGGCGAGCCAGTCCACAGGCTGGGCGCCGAACAGCTTCCACACGTAGGCGAGAATCCCCGACACCGGATGGAAAATCAGGTTTTTCCAGATCAGCGCACCGACGGTGGGCATGATGAAAAACGGTGAAATCAACAACACCCGCACCAGGCCGCGACCGAAGAACTCGCTGGCTTCCAGCAGGGCGCTGATCAATACACCAAACACCACGCTGATCAGCAACACGCTGCCTACCAGCAGCAGGGTGTTGGTGGCCCCGGGCAAGAAGCCCGAGTCGGTGATGAAGTAGGTGAAGTTCTCCAGGCCCACGAATTGGTTTTCGCCGGGGTAGAGCAGGTTGTAGCGAATCAGTGAGAAGTACAGGGTCATGCCCAGCGGCACGATCATCCACAGCAGCAACAAGGCCACCGAGGGGCTGACGAGGAACCAGCCGGGGTTGATCAGGCGGCTTTTACGCGGCGTGTCCGGCGTAGCGGTTTGCACTTGGGCTGTGGTGGTATTCATGGTGATCAGGACCAGTCAGGTACATGCAGAGCGAGAGTCGAAGCGCGGTCAATGTGGGAGCTGGCTTGCCTGCGATGGCATCAACGCGGTCTGACTGACAGACCGAGGTGCCTGCATCGCAGGCAAGCCAGCTCCCACATAAAGTATTACGGTGGTGTGCCCGGGTTACTTGGGATAACCGGCCCGCTTCATTTCGCGTTCGGTGAAGGTCTGGGAATCCGCCAGGGCTTTTTCCACCGTCGAGCCGCCGGTCAGGGCGCTGGAGAAGAACTTGCCGACCTGGGTACCAATCGCCTGGAACTCAGGAATGGTCACCAGCTGGATGCCCACATACGGCACCGGTTTGGCCGACGGGTCTTTCGGGTCGGCGACTTTCAGCGATTCCAGCGTCACCTTGGCAAACGGCGCCGCCTTCATGTATTCGTCGCTGTAGGTCGACTTGCGGGTACCTGGCGGTACGTTGGCAATCCCGTCGGTCTTGGCGACCAGTTGGCTGTATTCCTTGGACGTGGCCCAGGTGGTGAACACCTTGGCGGCGTCCTTGGCCTTGGAGCTGGTTGGAATCCCCAGGGACCAGGAGTACAACCACGACGTCCCTTTCTCGGTTTTCTCGTGGGGTGCAAAGGTGAAGCCGACGTGGTCAGCCACTTTGCTTTGGGTCTTGTCGGTCACAAACGAGCCGGCGACGCTGGCGTCGACCCAGATCGCGCACTTGCCGCTGTTGAACAGCGCCAGGTTTTCGTTGAAGCCGTTGCTGGAGGCGCCCGGCGGGCCGGATTTCTTCATGTTGTCGACGTAGAACGTCAGGGCGTCTTTCCACTCAGGCCCGTTGAATTCAGGCTGCCACTTCTCATCGAACCAGCGCGCGCCGTAGCCGTTGGCCAGGGTGGTGATCAGCGCCATGTTCTCGCCCCAGCCGGCTTTGCCGCGCAGGCACAGGCCGTACTGTTCTTTGTCTTTGTTGGTGAGTTTGGCGGCGAATTCGCCGATCTGGGTCCAGGTGGGGTGCTCAGGCATGGTCAGCCCGGCGTCCTTGAACAGGTCGGTGCGGTAGTAGGTGATGGAGCTTTCGGCGTAGAACGGCAGGGCGTACAGCGAACCCTTGACGGAAAGGCCATCACGTACGGATGGGAAAACGTCGTCCAGGTCGTAGGAAGCAGGCAGGTCCTTCATCGGTTCCAGCCAGCCTTTGGCGCCCCAGAGTGCAGCTTCGTACATGCCGATGGTCAGCACGTCGAACTGTCCGCCCTGGGTGGCGATGTCAGTGGTGAGGCGTTGGCGCAGGACGTTTTCTTCGAGTACCACCCAGTTCAGCTTGATCTCCGGATGCTCGGTCTCGAAGGTTTTCGAGAGCTTTTGCATGCGAATCATGTCGCTGTTATTGACGGTGGCAATGGTCAGGGTTTGCGCACCGAGACTGACGGCACTGAGGGTCATGCAGGTACAGGCAAGCAGAGCTTTAGCTGTGAACTTCATCGCGCACTCCATTTCTGCGCCCAGGGGCTACAGAAGGACAGTTATTGTTGTTGTGTCTTCCACGACAGCTGGAAGAGTGTGCGTTGATTACAGCCTTCAATTGGCGTGCTGACAAATCCTTGGGAGCACTTTTAGTGATACTTTTTTGCACTTGGTCGGAAAAGAGCTGAAACGGTTTACTGTAGGAGCGAGCTTGCTCGCGAAAAAGGTACATCCACCGCAGCGATGCGCCTGGAATACTTTCGCGAGCAAGCTCGCTCCTACAGGGGGGGAAGGATTAAGCCAGATTCTGCTCGGTCAGGCGCTGCACGGCCAACCGCCGGTAGTGGGACGGTGTCATGCCCTTGAGCTGCTGGAACCGGCGATTGAAGTTGGAGATGTTGTTGAAACCCGACTCAAAGCACACATCGGTCACGGCTTTGTCGCCATCGGCCAGCAGCTCGCAGGATTTGCTGATGCGCAGGCGGTTGACGAACTCGATGAAGGTGCGCCCGGTGGCCTGCTTGAACACGCGGGAGAAGTAGGTGGGCTTCATGCCGAGGTAGTCAGCCACTTCCTCCAGGGACAATTCCCGCGCGTAGTGGGCAAAGATGTAGTCCACCGCCCGGTTGGTGCGGTCGATGCTGTGTTCGTCCGCCAGTTGCGGGGTGGTCACGCCGGAGAGCAACTGGTAGTCCTCGCAGGCGCTGAGCACTTCCATCAGGATGAAGAAGTGCCCCAGGCGCGCCATGCCCTGGGCGTCCTCGATGCGTTGCATCAGGGTCATGGCCTGGGCGATGGTCTTTTTGCAGCGGAATTCGATGCCGTATTGCGCCCGTTCCAGCAGTGGGGCCAGGGTCTTGAGCTCGGCGAAGATCTGGCCGCCGCCTTCAAACAGGTCGTCGGTGAAGTTCACCAGCATGTCGCGCTTGGGCACCACTTCGTCCTCGGCCACCTGGCTGATCCAGTTGTGGGGCAGGTTGGGGCCGGTGAGGAACAGGCTTTCCGGGTAGAAGTTGCCGATGTAGTCGCCGATAAACACCTTGCCGGAGCTGGCGACGATCAGGTGCAGCTCGTATTCCTTGTGGAAATGCCAGCGCACCAAGGGGCACGGGAAGCCGTGTTGGCGATAGATGATGGACAGACCGTTGTGATCGTCCATCAACTCGTAGGAAGGGTCGGTGATTCTCGCTGCTCGGGTCATGCTGCCGTCGCTTTATTGTGGTTGCGAAAAGGATAATGCCCCCTTGCGCGCCACCTCGCCAGCGTCGGTGTTTAAACGCTGCGGTTTTTTGCCTCGATCCACTGCGCCATGTACTGGGTACTTTTGTGCAGGTGATGGCGCAGCATGCTGCCGGTGAAATTGTTGCGGCGGTGCTCGGCCAGTTCGCGCCGGCACTGCTCCAGGCACGCCACCAGTGCGGCACCGTGCAGGTCCTTGGCATAACGGCGGGCCAGTAATTGCCGGCCGTCTTCCTGCGCCTGGGCCCAGCGTACCTGGTCTTGATAGAGCGCCACGGCCTCTGCCGCCATGGCGCTGGCGCTGTGCTCGACCACGCCGGGCCACGGTTCACCCATGGCTTCGGCGCCAATCGGTGTGGTCACGCTCGGTGTGCCACAGAGCATTGCGTCCGCCAGCTTGCCCTTGATCCCGGCGCCAAATCGCAGGGGTGCCAGGCAGATACGCGCCGCCGTCATCACCTGCAAGGCGTCTTCGGCCCAGTTCATCACATGAAAGCCCTGGGCCGGGTTGTGCAGGGCGGTGGCCTTGGGCGGCGTGTAGGCGCCATACACGTGGAGTTGAGCACCGGGCAACTGCTGGCGGATCAGCGGCCACAGGCTGTTCTTCATCCACAGCACGGCATCCCAGTTCGGCGCATGCCGGAAGTTGCCGATGCTCAAGAAGTGCGCGCGGTCTTCAAACGGCGCAAAGGCTTCGGTGGGCGGCGCCACCATCAGCGGGCACCAGTGGAGCAGGGCGGCGGGCACCTTGAAGTACTCGGTCAGCAAGCGGATCTCCACATCGGAGATCATCAGGCTGATGTCGCAGCGGTAGATCGCGGCGATCTCGCGCTTGGCCAGGTCGGTGTCGGCCATGCAGGCGAATTCGGCGGCCAGGTCCTGGCTGAACAGCGGGCTGAAGTCGTCAGCGTCGGGATGAACCTTCAGGAACGCCTTGAGCCGTTGTTGGCGGGCATCCCGCAGGCTTTGCAGGTCTGAGCTTTCCAGCACGCGAAGGGCATTCGGGCAGCATTTCTCCACGCGCCAGCCGAACTGCTCTTCCATCATGAAACGGTCGAACAGCACGATATCCGGGGCCAGTTGCTGGATAAACGTGTCGAAACTGCTGTTATTCAGCTCGATCGCACATTCGCGAATGCCCAGGGCGGGCAAGTCGGCCTTGTGCTCACCGGTGGTGGCCGGGCTGCTGAAGGTGATGTCCCAGCCCTGGGCCAGGAAGCTTTCCAGAATCTGCATCATGTGCCCGCCGGCAGCCGAAGAGCGGGGTTCGGGCCAGACGTAACCAACGACCAGGACTTTGGTGGCGGACGGGTTCATGAGCAGGGTGTTCCTGTGGGCAAAAAACGGCGCGATTAAACCATATCTGGCCGGGCATCGCGCCGTGTTGTGACGGGGTACAGGCCGTTCACGCGCTCAAGGCCGGCTGAATGTAGCCCTGGCCATCCGGGCTTTTCGGCAAATTGAACAGCGTGTTTGTCCAGTTACGGTCGAGAGGGCTCATGTTGGGGTTTGCGCCGTCCCGGATCTTCCAGCCCAAGGCCGCCCATCTGTTCATGGTGGCCTCCAGTTCGGCGGTGTATTGCCGGGCGGGGCAGGCAATTTCGGCCCACGGGTCAACGATCCAGGCATCAGCCCACTGCGGTTGGGAGAAGTCGACGGTATCGCCAGGTAATATCGACGGGCCGCCAACGACGGTGAATGCATGAGCGTCGCCCGCGCTCCAGGTATAGGCGTTGCCCCCACTCTGCGCGATGATGTCCCGGGCGAGCAGGCTCATTTCCCCGCAGTTTCCGGCGCCACTTTTCAGGGCCTGAGCCCCAAGGTCGTGGGTGCGGGGGTTGGCGGTCTTGCGCAACCATACAAGGGCTTCGTTGGCGGCATCGGCGCGTTTGATGTCAGCGACTGAGCGCACCTGGTTGCTGGGGCCCAGTCCGGTGGCCTTCATCGCACGGTCCACCGATTCCTTTGCGTTCATTGCGTAAAACCGGTTTTTTTGTTCTTCGGTAAAACTCGCGAAATGACTGGGTTTTGTCAGGGCGGAAACTTTGTTCGGCATCATTGAAATATTCGCTTGGCCCAGTGCGCCTCGGGTTTGCAACTGGAACACCACTTCGCGTTGCTGCTCGGCGTTCATCGTGGCGGTGGTGGCTTTCAGTTGAGCGATGTCCGCTTTCGAGTAGCCATTTTTTTCCAGTGACGCGTAGGCGTCCTTCAGTTTCGGCAGCGCGATGAAGTTGGCGTCGTTGGGGTGTGCCGAATTGCCCTGGCGTACATAAAATTTTGATCGGTATTTTTTTGCCAGCGCCAATTCAAACTCTGTCGCTCCACATTTGGTGAACGTCACATTCGTGGACTCGGGTGTGGTGAGCTTCACGTAATAGAATTCGGCGGTATCGGCCTCGACTACGAGGTATTGGGAGGGGTCACCTGCTCTAGGGCTGGACACCACAATACCGCGCATCTCACGTTGGTCGTTGACGCCGGGGCTGATGCTGCCGAGCTTCACCACCCGGGTTTCTGCCTCAAGGAACTTGTTGGTGGTTCCCGAAGGGAGGCCGAAGTGAGGATCGTCGATTATTTTTCCGTCGATAAGTGTCTTGTATTCAATAGGCTTGAGGGTGGGCAGAGGTACCAGCTTGGCGCCCAATTCAGTATCGACCATTTTGTGCAGGCGCCTTTCGCGAACCACGAACCGGTCGCTGTTGAACAGTTTGCGCGGGGAAGGCAGCAGGCGCTCGTGTTCCAGCGCCTGCAACTCCTGTTGCAGCTCGTTGCCGGTGCTGACGATGATCCTGGAGAAACACTCATCGTTGGCGCCACGCCTTACGCGGCCACCGGGCGCCGAAGGCACCGGGCAAATGGCTTCGTAGTTCTGCAGCTCCGCCTCATGTGCGGCGGACTCAAGGTCCGTCAGTTGCCCCGGTTGTTCGGGGTTGTAGCGGTAGACTTTCTCGCCGTCCACCACATCGAAGCCGTCGGAGCGTGGGATGACATAGGCATCTTCGGCCAATGATTGCTCGGTGACCAACGACGGGGCGCCGTCAAAGAAGGTTTCACGTTGCAGCGGGAGCGTTGATGGCGCGCCGGCACCTGGCAGCACGAAAGGATCTTCAGGAACGCTGCTTGCCCCCGCGGAAAACAGGGCGTTGAGTGCACCGTCCGCCGCTTTCAACGCGCCGTCACTGCGCTCGGCCAAGGTGTCACCCGAAACGGATTTTTCGACGCCAAGGGCTGTTTCAGCGATCGCGGCGGTGCTGGCAACCCCGGCGGCGATGATGCCCGTGGGGGCCAACTTTGCTAGCAACCCTGTCCCGACAGTAATGTCGTTGAGCCAAGCGTCGCGAATGACCTCGCTGTTTGATTTGATCGCCAGATCCGCATCACTGCTCATGCGTTTTTCGGTGACATCCGTGATGTGCTGGAAGACATCGCCGTGAATACGGATGTTGCCGCGATCAATGGTGATGCCTTCTTCCTGATCCCATTGGTTTGTCGCCAGCCTGGCCAGCGAGGTGTCGACCCCGTAATAGCTGATACCGTCCTGGCGGTCATACACCGAGAAGTGCGACGCCAACGCCTTGCGCTTCTCCGGATCCCTGGCTTGGTCGACGATCCACTGGTCCATTTTTTCCAGAGAGTCGAAGCGAACAAAGTCCGGGTCGCCTCCCGGCACGTACAGCACCTGTCTGCCGTCACGCCGGCCATTGGAGTAGAGGTACTGCCCATCGTCCTGAGCGGTGAAGCGCACGATATCGGACCCATAGCCATTGATGTCCAGGGGGTAGGCACGGACAACACCGCGTGTCGCTGTCGATGCCTGCAACTGCTCGACGGTTATCGGGGCACGCTCGTCCGCCGAAACATTCGACGCCGCGGCCATGACCAGCAGGTAGTCGTCGCGGGTGAATTTTTGCTCATCTGCAAGCGTTGCCTGCTCTGCCGGGGAACGCGCTTCGTAGGCCTGCCATTGCTGGCGGGCCTGGGCAATAAACCGGCCTTTGAGGATCGTGCGAAAGTCGTCACGGTGCTGGTCCCAGAAATTATCCAGCTGGGTCGTCATGAGCGTCTGGAGATCGGTTTTCCAGCTTTCGTTCATCACCTCTGAAGGGGCGAGGGCAAACTTGTGGTGTTCTCCATAACCCTCAGGATCCGTGTACAGGCCCGAGGTGGCGTCGAGCATGCCGGGAACCCAGTCGGCCTCACTGAAGTTCTTCAATAAGGCATCCGGCAAGCGCAGTGAGCTTTTGATACGTCGGTGGGACAGTTCTTCGGACGTGCGGGCCGTGTCAAAGCGGTTGTGGTAAATAGTGTCGGCATCCACCGTTTTACCCGTGAGCTTGAATATGATCGCCTCGGCAGATTTCTTCGCCTCAGCCCGGGCGTTTGGCAGTTGCGCTGCGGTGGTGCCGACAATGTGTTCAAACCTGCGTTTTTCCGCCATGGCGCGGCCAAGGTTGTCGTAAAAGGTCGCCGCTTGCTGCTGATGGTGTTCAAGGGAGGGGATCGAGTGCTCAGGGGTGGCCAGCAGGGAATCGAACGCACCCCTGTGTTCCAGGTACTCGGCCCGCTCCAGGGCTTGAGCGGCAGTGTCAGTGGGCGGCTCATTGTAAAAGCGGGCGACCATGTTTACGGGCACGTCGATAAACCGGCTCAAGCGGGGCATCTGCAGTGATTGTTCGGCACCCGGCGCGATGAGGTTGCCTACCGCCAGGATTGGGCCGGCAATAGTCGCCCAGCCTGAATCGTCTGCCAGGTCGAAGGTTGTCGGGGAGCCGTTCACCAGGGCGGTTGCCTGCCCGGTCGCGGGAACAACCTTGAGTGTGCCCGGGTCCACGTTTTGCCGGACCAGCCATGCCTGGACCGCCTCGTGGTCAAACAAACCGCGATAAAGGTCGAGCCAGCGGCCCAGCAACGAGTGGCTGGGAACAGTGACCGAGGGCTCTGATTTACCTGCGGCCGCTTGTCTCAGTGCGTGGGAATAAGCCACCGTCAACATTGTCTCTTCGGAAAAGAGGTCGACATTACCGGTGAGGAAGGTCACCAGTTGGTCGACTTGCTCGCGGTTTTCCGGCAGTGGCTTGCCCAGGGTTTTCAGGAAACGCTCGAGGCTGGCCGCGCCCCCGGGCTCGGTTGCGTGCAGTTGGTCATAGGTTGAGCCTGGCTGGAGATTGACCTCGGTCGTGGCCAATACAGAAGGGAGCGTTGCGGGTGTGATTTGGCCCGTGTCCAGGCGGGTACTGATGCGTTTCAGTTGCTGCGCGAGGTTATCTTTATCATAGACATCGCCAACGATTCGGCGATGCATCGCCAAGGCCTGTGGGCCCCGAGCCTTCTCTGATTTGAGCGCGGACGGGAAGCTGTCGTCGTAGAACGCGTTGACCATGGAGGTTTTCAGCGTGCCGCTCATGACCTCAGTGTAAGACAGGGGCGCGGGGAGTCCGCTGCCGATGACGTTTGCTTCTGCAATGGCCAGGTTGCGGATTGCGATATTCGAGCCGCCTGCACTCTCGATGGTGAACCTCACCAACCTACCGTTGATCATCCCGTTGAGGCTGGAGGTGGAAGGAAGAAACTTGATGCTGGACGGGTCAAAGCCGGCCTCCTGGATAAAGGCTTGAAAGGCCGGGCTGAGCAGTGCAGTGCGCAATTGGCTCAACCATTGTCCAAGGGTCGATTGAGGAGGCACCGCAAGGGGCGTGTCGGCTTGCGGGTCGGCGGCATTCGCCAGGCTATTCGCCACGTCCTCATCGGCCTCGGCGCGGGTTGAAGTGTTCGGATCCCGACTGACGCTGGGCGCTGAAGAGCGGCGTTGCCGTACACCTTGCATTGGCGCATCAGCGGGCAGTGAGTCTTCCAGCGCTTGACGCGCCAGGCCGAAACCGGCGTGTTTCGCACGCGGGGCTGTTTGCCCGGGTGGCTGTTCGGTCAACGCGTCAGGGGTGTGCGTGACGGCTGGCGGAGCGTTGAGTGGCAGCTGCGTGCCGGTTGAACGGAGGCGGGGGATGAAGGCGCTGTCGTCCGGCGGAATAGGTCGGGTGGTCGCAAGGAAACGGGACTCGACACTGCTCATGGAAGCTCCTTGAAATAGGCACGTCGGACGAGAGATGACCGAACTTACCCCGTTATGTCGAGCCCTGCGCCGTAGGCGTTCCGAAGAAGGCGAGCGGGAGTTTGGCGGGGTATTTCAAGGAAAGTGGCAGGCAGGCACAGAGGGGCACCCGTTGGCCTGGCATTTGCCGCAGACGCAACGGGTGAGTGTGATGGATGGCGTTATTTTTTTACCGGCGTTGGCAGCGTCACCAGCCCGACATAGCCGTCCCAGAACTGTTTCTGGTCCACGGCAAACACCACCTTGGCCTTCTGCGTGCCCACCGGCGCGCCTTTCTTGTAGCCCAGTGCCCGGCCGTAATCGGCGCCGAAGGTCGCGTCTACGTCCACCCACAGTTCGCGGGACTCGGTGACGATCCCGGGGTTCACCAGAAACAGCGCCGGCAGGCTGTCCCAGGTGAAGCTGTGGTACGACGGGTCCTTGTCGAACAGCGGGCCGAACTCGTGTTTATACAGGTCGGCAATCGCGCCTTGGTGGGCAATCACGCGCTCATACACTGACTTGTCGAAGGTGACTTTCTCACAGACATCATTGGGGAAAATCACGTGTTCGATGGGCGAGCGCAGCACGATCTTCGCGGCCTCCGGGTCGAACCACCAGTTAAACTCCGCGGCCGGCGTGGTATTGCCCGGAATCTCCAGGGCACCGCCCATGTACACGATGCGCTTGATCAGCGGCACGATGTCGGGCGCCGAGCGAATCGCCAGGGCGATGTTGGTCAGCGGGCCCACCGCCAGAATCGTTACCTCGTGGGGGTTGGCCCGCACGCTGTCGACGATGAACTGGGCGGCGGTTTCCTTGCGCAGCTTCGTGTGGGTGGCCAGGCCATCCGGTGGCGCGATCAGCTGTGAGGCGCTGGTGGGGCGCGGGTTTTTGAATGCCCCCGGCCAGCCGGAGCCGAACAGGGTTTTTTCCGCCTCATAGGTGGCGTAGTCATGCAGCAACGGATAGGCAGCGCCGGAATACACACCCACTTCCTTTTCCACGCCCATGCGTTCCACCGCCTTGAGGGCGTCGACCTGTTCCTGGTCGACCCAGGCGTTGCCGCTGACCAGGGTCATGCCCAGCAGGTCGATGCGTTTTTGCGCATGCAACTGGGCAAGCATGATAAAGGCCTGGCCGTCATCGTTGAGCACGTTGAAGTCGGTGTCGAAGATGACCTTTTCTGTGGCCTGCGCCGTACCGGCACACAGGCCGACGGCGACAAGCAGGGCACAGCGCTTGATGAAACCTTGCATGGAGACTCACCCGATAAGTTGTTGTTATTAACGGTTCACCAGTTTCGCCGGCAAGGCGATGACCAGGAAGCTGCTGAGAATCAAGCAGCCGGCAAAAAACCACAAGGCCCCGGCACTGCTGCCTGTGACGTCAATCGCAACCCCCATCAACGAGTTGCTCACCAGGCCGGCGATGTTCGCCAGGGAGCAGGCCAGGGCAAAACCGGTGGCCGCGGCGGTGCCTTTGAGAAAGGTCGCCGGCAGGCTGAAAAACACCGGCACCGCACCGATGATCGCCGCCGAGGCAATCGCAAACAAGGCCACGGTGGCGACCACGTTATGGGTGAAAAACGTGCTGGTGGCCATCGCTGCCGCGCCGATGAAAAACGGCACGATGATGTGCCAGCGGCGTTCGCGGTGTTTGTCGGAGCTGGCACCGATCAGCAGCATGCCCAGCAGGGCCGCCACGCTGGGCAAGGCGGTGAGCATGCCGATATGGAAGGTGTCGGTGATGCCCGCGTTGCGGATGAACGTGGGCATCCAGAATCCCATGGCGTAGGCGCTGAGCAGGATCGAGAAGTCGATACCGCCGAGCATCCACACCTTGAGGTTGAAGAACCCGTCGCGAAAGCTGTGCTTGCTGTGGGCACCGTCGGCGTCGTCCTTGCGCAGCTCGTTTTCCAGCAAGGTCTTTTCTTCAGGCGACAGCCACTTGGCTTGCTGATAGGTGTTGGGCAGTGCCCAAAACGTCCAGATACCGAGCAGCACGCTGGGCACCGCTTCGATCAGGAACAGCCACTGCCAGCCGCGCAGGCCGCCCATGTTGTCGAAGTGGCCCATGATCCAGCCGGACAACGGGCCGCCGATCACGCTGGACAGCGGCAGGCCGATCATGAACAGCGCAATGATCCGCCCCCGGCGATGGGTGGGAAACCAGGTGGTCAGGTAATACAGCACGCCCGGCAGGAACCCGGCCTCGGCGGCGCCCAGCAGGAACCGCAGGATGTAGAACTGGGTGGTGGAGGTGACCAGCATGGTGCAGGCCGAGAGCAGGCCCCAGGTGATCATGATGCGGGCGATCCAGATCTTTGCGCCGACCTTTTCCAGGACGAGGTTGCTCGGCACTTCGAAGAGGATATAGCCGACAAAAAACAGGCCGGCGCCGAGGCCGAACGCGGTTTCGCTGAAGTGCAGCTGGTCGAGCATCTGCAGCTTGGCGAAGCCGATATTGATGCGGTCCAGGTAGGCCGCGAGGTAGCAGAAACACAGGAACGGAATCAGCTTCCAGGTGATCTTGTGGTAGAGCGTGTGGACCGGATCGGCGACCGTAGTCGCGGGCGCTGCATTCGCAATGGGCATTGGGGTGTCTCCTGGCGGTGACTTATGGTTTTTATACGGCCGCTTTTTCAGCACTTCGGAGTGCTGTGAAAGCGACTTCCAAAGGCAGTGACAGAAGACTGGGAGTTGCACCGGCTTTCTCATGTGGGAGCTGGCTTGCCTGCGATGGCGGTGGATCAGTTGAGACTGCTGTGACTGAAGCACCGCCATCGCAGGCAAGCCAGCTCCCACATTTGATCGGGTGCGGCTCACAGTTTTGTGCAAGACCGCACTCTGTGGCGCGGTTCTTAATGAAACCTTATTGCTCCTTGAATGTGCTCATCGCCTCCTGCTTGCTGACCACGTCGCCGTACTTGCTGTCGATATCAAACAAGTTGGCTTCATGGGGCGCCGAGTGACGGTCGCCGACGCATTCGCGCACGACGATGGTGCGAAAGCCGTGTTGCACCGCATCTACGGCAGTGGCCCGGATGCAGCCACTGGTGGAGCAGCCGGCCAGTACCACGGTGTCGATGCCCTGGGCGTGCAGCATCGGGGCCAGGCTGCTGCCGAAAAACGCACTGGCGTATTGTTTGGTGATCACCACTTCATTGGCCAGGGGCAAGACTTCGGTGCAGAACGCGGCGAGGGGGTTGCCCTCGACCATGTCTTTCATCACCGGCGCCTTCTTGACCCAGATGCCGCCGTCGGCGAAATGGCCGGGATGGTAACGGATATTGGTGTGCACCACGGTGATCCCGTGTTGCCGGGCGCTGGCCAGCAGTTCAACGCTTTCGGCGACGGCACTGACCACGCCTGGCGCAAACAAGGGCGCGCCTTCAGTGGTGTAGCCCTGCATGAAGTCGATCATCAGCAGCGCGGACTTTTTGCCGAAGCCGATGCGGTTGCCCCAGACGCCCTGATAGTTGGCGTCGGCGGATTGTTCGCTCATCTTTCAGTCCTCATTCATCACCTGTGGCGAGGGGGCTTGTCCCCCGTTGGGCTGCGGAGCAGCCCCAGTAGTGTTGCTGCTTTGAGTCAGATGGAACTCGATTGTCGGTTTTGGGGCCGCTTCGCAGCCCAACGGGGGACAAGCCCCCTCACCACAAAGGTGTTGTCAACGCAGGGTTAGTAGGCGCCGGAGAGCAGGGCGCCGGCGCCGGGGACGATGGGTTCCAGGTCCAGGGCCTTGAGCATGGCGTAGGTGGTGGCGATGGCGGCGGTGAGCACCGGCAGGCCGGTCTGGGCTTCGACCTTGGCGACCACAGGCAGCGACTGCATTTGCACGCAGGCCGACAGCACGATCACGTCGACGCCTTCCAGGTTCATCCCGGCAACAATCGCCGGCAGGTTGGCCGGGTCGTGGCGGGCCACTTCAAGGTTGTCGGGGATTTCCAGGGCGCGCCAGTCCACCACTTCAAAGCCTTCTTCGCGGATGTAGTTCACCACCAGTTCGGTCAGCGGCTTCATATACGGCGCGACGATGGCGATGCGCTTGGCGCCCATGACTTTCAGGCCTTCGATCAGGGCGCCGGCGCTGGTGATCACCGGGGCGTTGGCGTCGTTGTCGGCAGTGGCCTTGCGCAGGCGCTGTTCGGAGTTGCGGTGGTAACCCAGCCCCATGGCCATGATCGCCACGAGGCAGGCGTAACCCAGCACGTCGACCTTGGCGTCGGACAACTCGAGGGCGCAACGGTCGGACTCGCCGTCCATCGCCGCCAGTTCTTCCTTGCGCACTTGCTTCATGCGCATGCGGCTGGAGTGAAAGGTGAAGCGCTCCGGACGGATCGCCTGGCGCGCGTTGAGCATCGCCGGGATCTCGGTTTCCATGGTGGTGTTGGAACTCGGCACGATCTGGCCGATGCGGTAAGGCTTGAGCATGGTGGTCTCCGTTATGCAGTCAGGGGCTGGCCGAGGAAGTCGCCTAGGGCGGTGAAAAAACCTTCAAGGTCGTCCCAAGGGATCATGTGTCCCGCATTCGGGACGTGAGCGACCTGCAGGCTTGGCTGTAACTGCCGGACTTCTGCGACATCTTCCGGCTGAATAACACCGCCGCGTCCGGCAACAATTAACAGGGCAGGCGCCTCCAGGCGCGGCAGGTCCTGATGGAAGTCGACGGTGTGGAAGTCATTGAAGGCGCGCACGATCGCCGGTTCGTAGCAGGTGTGCAGCCATTCGGCCCGCAGTTGCCGTTGCTCGTCAGTCCAGGTAGGGCAGAAGGCGCGCATCGCCTCGGCATCCATGCCCACCCGTGACTGGCGAATCGAATCGACGTACCACGGCAGTTTGCTGGGGTATTCACGACGGCCAGGGCCGGACACCGGTGGGTCGATCAACACCACGCGGTTCACGCCTTGGGGATGGCGCACCGCACTGCGCACGGCAAACCGCGCGCCCATGGAATGGCCCATCAGGTGATAACGGTCGAGTTTGAGGGCGTCGGCAAAGGCACCAATGTCCTCGGCGCAGGTGTCGGCGCTGTAGTCCAGCTCCGGACCGGTGGACGACAGGCCGCGACCGCGCACATCCAGCACGTAGGTGTCGAAATGCAGGCCCAGGCGTTCTGCGACAAACCCCCAGGTAATCGCCGGGCTGGTGATGCCGGGAATCAGGATCAGCGCCGGGCCCTTGCCGCCGTAGCGCAGGTAGTGCTGGCGAATGCCGTTGGCCTGGACGTTGCCGCCGTAGAGAAAGCTGCTCACGCGGCCACCCCCGATTTCAGCTGTTGGGCGTAGAGGTCATAGCCGTAGACCCAGTCCGGGTCTTCCTGGGTGCGCAGCCAGGTGTTGGCGTTGGACACGGCCTGGACCCGGGACGCGCGTTCCTTGCGGTTGGCTTCGTACAGCTCGAAGGCGGTGCGGTAGTCGCTGATACCGGTTTCCTGCAGGCAGCGGGTCAGCATCGCCGCGTCTTCGATGGCCATGCCGGCGCCCTGGGCCATGTGCGGCTTCATCGGGTGGCAGGCATCGCCCAGCAACACCAGGCGGCCACGGCTCCACAACGGCAACGGATTGCGGTTGCGCAGCGGCCATTTGGTCACGCTTTCGGTGGATTCGATCAGGGCCTGGACGGTGGGGTGGTAGCCCTTGAACGCGTCGAACATCTCTTCGCGGCTGCTGTCGACGAAGGCGCCCTGGAAGTCCCATTCCGGGTGCGGCACACCGGTGACGTAGTAGTACTCGTCGCGCTTGCCGGTGGTGTAGTAGACCATCATGTGGCGGTCCTCGGTCCACCACTTGATGCAGTCTTCGAACTTCAGGTCGTACTTGGCCAGTTGATCGCCACGGATCAGTGCGCGGTGGGCGACCCAGCCGCTGTACAGGGGTTTTTCCGCACCCAGCAGCTCTTCACGGATGCGCGAGTTGATGCCGTCGGCACCGATCACGATGTCGGCGTAGGTCACTTCACCGTCGGCGAAGGTCAGGCGCACCTGGGTGTCGGTTTCTTCGAGGGTTTCCAGGCGCTTGTTGAAGTGCAGGGTGCCGGGCTTGAGGGTGGACATCTGCAGCGCGTGCAGGTCGCCGCGGTGCACGGTGATGTAGGACGCGCCGTAGCCAGTCAGGGGAATGCGTGACAGGTAGTCGCCGGTTTCACCGTCGCGGCTGAACCAGTGCTCGGGGTGCGAGCCCATCAGGTCCAGCTGTTTTTCGATGCCCATGCGCCGGAAGATTTTCATGATGTTGGGCCCCATGTGGATCCCGGCACCCAGGCGGGAAAATTCCGGCGCCTGCTCGTAGATGTCCACGTCGAACCCCGCCTGTTGCAGCAGGGTGGCAGCGGCGGCACCGCCAAGGCCGGCGCCGACGATTGCGATTTTTTGTGTGCTTCCCATGGGGCGTGGTCCTCTTTTTCGAATGATGGCCGGCGGTGTCTGTCCGCAAGGTTTTTAAAGTGTATACGCTCATTTTTTCAAATGAAAAGCCCGCGCTAGAAAAATTGTTTTTTGGCCATATCGATCCCGTGTCACCGGTTAACCCCACTAAACATTGGGTATGTGTGGAATGGTAACGTTTTGGCGTGGTGCTTGCAGTCAAGCCTGAAATCAGTTCTTATCGTTATTAATTGGCGTATACGCTATAAAAACGCACTAGAGTGAAGCGCGCTGCCAGATCTTGGTGCAGCCTCTGAGGAGACAGGAAATGCCGGTAAGTGATTGCGAACTGACCCAGATGTTTGAACACGTGTTGAAGCTCTCGAAGGTCGATCCGACCCAGAGCGTTGCCGTGCTCAAGAGCCATTACTCCGACCCGCGTACCGTGCGCGCCGCGATGGACGCGGCGCAGCGTTTGGGGGCCAAGGTGTATGCGGTGGAGTTGCCGTCGTTCAACCATCCCCGGGCGATGGGCAATGACATGACCGCCTACTGCGGCGACACCGCGCTGACCGGCAATATCGCGGCCCAGCGAGCGCTGGAGGCGGCGGACCTGATCGTTGACACCATGATGCTGCTGCACTCGCCGGAGCAGGAGCAGATCCTCAAGACCGGCACGCGCATCCTGCTGGCGGTGGAGCCCCCGGAAGTGCTGGCGCGCATGCTGCCCACCGAGGCAGACAAGGTGCGGGTACTGGCGGCTGAAGAATTGCTGAAAAAGGCTCGCTCGATCCACGTCAAATCCCGCGCCGGCAGCGATTTTCGCGCGGCGCTGGGGCAATACCCGTCCGTTACCGAATATGGCTTTGCCGACGAGCCGGGGCGCTGGGACCACTGGCCGAGTGGCTTCCTGTTCTCCTGGCCCAACGAAGAAACCGCCGAAGGTGTGCTGGTGCTGGACATCGGCGACATCCTGCTGCCGTTCAAGACCTACACCCGGGAGAAAATCACCCTGGAGATCGAGAAGGGCTTTATCACCAACATCCACGGCGGCTTTGAGGCGGAATACCTGCGGGACTACATGAAATACTTCAACGACCCCGAGGTGTACGGAATCTCCCACATCGGCTGGGGCCTGCAGCCGCGGGCGCAGTGGACAGCCATGGGCCTGCACGATAAAAACGACGGCATGTGCATGGATGCCCGGGCGTTCTACGGCAACTTCCTGTTCTCCACCGGGCCCAACACCGAAGTCGGCGGCACCCGCAAGACCCCGTGCCACATGGACATCCCGCTGCGCAATTGCGATGTCTACCTTGATGACCAAGCCGTCGTCATCGCCGGCGACGTGGTAGCCCCCCAAGCCTCCCTGGCACGCTAAACCTCCCCTGTAGGAGCTGGCTTGCCTGCGATAGCGGAGTGTCAGACAACAGAGAGCTGGCTGATCCACCGCAATCGCAGGCAAGCCAGCTCCCACATTCGATTTGATTCCTTCAGTGGCTGATGCTTGAGTCCAACCCACAACCCCGCCATCATGCCACCCCATCGACTACCGCCTTCGCGAGCAAGCCCGCTCCCACATTTCGACCGTGTTCCGGCAATGAGAACCTTGAGTCATTTCCACAACCCCGCCATCATGCCACCTCATCGACCACCGCCTTCGCGAGCCTGCCGTGCCTGATTCCTACGTTTTCTCCGAGCAAGTCGGCCACCTGCTGCGCAAGGCCTACCAGCGCCACCTGGCGATCTTCCAGCAGAACGTCGGCGACTCCCAGCTCACCGCCGTGCAGTTCGTCACCCTGTGTGCCCTGCGCGATCACGGTGCAAGTTCGCTCACCGAACTGGTCAAGGCCACCGCCGTCGACCAGGCGACCATCCGCGGCATCGTCGAACGCCTCAAGGCCCGCGAACTGATCACCCTGGAACCCGACGCCCAGGACAAACGCAAAGTGGTGGTCAACCTGTCCGCATCCGGCGCCGCCCTGGTGCAGCAAACCGTGCCTTGCGCTGCGACCATCACCGAACTGACCCTGAGCAACCTCAACCCCGCCGAACGCGTGGCCGTCCTGTTCCTGCTACGCAAAATGATCGACGACCCCCAAGCCTGATCCCCCGACTTCCGAGGCTGATCCCCGACTTCCAA
>NZ_JACARC010000012.1:0-21499 GCF_013386825.1 Pseudomonas sp. IPO3778 | reverse complement strand
CCCGACTTCCAAGGCTGATCCACGACTTCCAAGGTTGATCCCCGACTTCCAAGGCTGATCCCCATACTTCCGAGGCTGATAGCCCGACTTCCGAGGCTGATCCCCCAACTTCCAAGGTTGATAACCCAACCCCTTTGTGGCGAGGGAGCTTGCTCCCGCTGGGTTGCGAAGCGACCCCAAAAGATGGGCCTGCTGCGCAGTCCAGCGGGAGCAAGCTCCCTCGCCACAGGTATTCATCCATCTTCTGGCACCGTTCTTGCGCTGCACTGATGTAGTAACCACTTCACGAGTCAAGTGTGTCGCGAGACCCCAGGTACGCGACGTTTTTTTTGACTGTTTGATGTAGTGGGCACTTCACCAAAGCCAACGGGCGAAGCGAATGATCAGCCAGCACATCACGGTAACGCTTGAGGTCAACGGCCACACCACCGAAGTCAGCGCCATGGCGGACACCCCGCTGTTGCTGATCCTGCGCAATGACCTGCAACTCAACGGCCCCAAATACGGTTGCGGCCTGGGGGAGTGCGGCGCCTGCACGGTGATCATCGATGGCGTGGCGGCACGCTCCTGCGTCTTCCCGCTGTCGGGCGCCGTGGGCCGCGACATCGTCACCCTCGAAGGCCTCGGCACCCGCGAAACCCCGCACCGCGTGCAACAAGCCTTTATCGACGAGCAGGCCGCCCAGTGCGGCTACTGCCTCAACGGCATGATCATGACCGCCAAGGCCTTGCTCGACCGCAATCCCAACCCCAGCGAAGCCGAGGTGCGCACCGAACTGTCGGGCAACCTCTGCCGCTGCGGCACCCATATCGAAATCCTCCGCGCGGTGCTGCGTGCCGCCCGCCAAACGCCTTGAACGTGGATCGATGACCATGACTGACACAATCCCTTCCCGCGACCAATGGCTGGCCAAGGCCGGCGTGCTGCTGATCGTCGACGACGTGCTGCCGCCTTCGGGGCCGGTGGCCAAAGGCGGCACACCGACGGTCAAGCCCAAGGAGCTGGGGCTGTTTATTGCGGTGAACGATGACGGGCGGGTGTACGCCTTCAACGGCCATGTGGACCTGGGCACCGGCATTCGCACCTCCCTGGCGCAGATCGTCGCGGAAGAGCTGGACCTGACCCTGGAACAGGTGTGCATGGTGCTGGGTGACACCGAACGGGTGCCGAACCAGGGCGCGACCATCGCCAGTGCGACGCTGCAAATCTACGCGATCCCGCTGCGCAACGCCGCCGCCGAAGCCCGGCGTTTCCTGCTGGAACGGGCGGCGCAACGCTGGGCGGTCAGTGCACACAGCCTGAAGGTCGAAGCGGGCGTCATCTTTGCCGACGACGGACGCACCACCACCTATGGCGCGCTGGTGACGGGTGAGCATGACCAACTGCGTATCAGCGGCGATGCGCCGCTGAAAGCCACCGCCGATTACCGCCTGGTGGGCAAGGGCGCCGCGCGGGTGGATATCCCCGGCAAGGCTACGGGCGAGCTGACCTATGTCCACGACATGCGTGTGCCGGACATGCTCCATGGCCGGGTGATCCGCCCGCCGTATGCGGGCCTGGACTGCGGTGACTTTGTCGGCAACAGCCTGTTGACGGTGGATGAAGCCTCCATCGCCCACATTCCGGGCATTGTCGCGGTAGTGGTGATCCGTGATTTTGTCGGCGTGGTCGCCTTGCGCGAAGAACAGGCGATCAAGGCCGCCCAGGCATTGTTGGTGCACTGGAAACCCTGGAACCACCAGTTGCCGGACATGAGCGATGTGGAACAGGCGATTCGCGACAACCCACGGGTACGCCGTACCGTGCTCGACCAGGGCAACGTCGACGAAGCCCTGGCCGCTGCCAGCCAACGCATGCCGCGCACCTACCTGTGGCCTTATCAAATGCACGGCTCCATCGGGCCGTCCTGTGGCGTGGCGGATTACCAGCCCGGGGTCAGCCGGGTCTGGTCCGGCAGCCAGAACCCGCACCTGCTGCGGGCCGATCTGGCCTGGTTGCTGGAATGCGAAGAAGCATCCATCGACGTGATCCGCATGGAAGCCGCCGGCTGTTACGGCCGCAACTGCGCCGATGATGTGTGTGCCGACGCGTTGTTGCTGTCCCGCGCCGTGGGCAAGCCGGTGCGGGTGCAACTGACCCGCGAGCAGGAACACCTGTGGGAGCCCAAGGGCACCGCGCAGCTGATGGAGGTGGACGGCGGGCTGAACGCCGACGGCAGCATCGCCGCCTATGACTTTGAAACCAGCTACCCGTCCAACGGCGCTCCCACCCTGGCGCTGCTGCTGACCGGCCGGGTCGAGCCGGTGGCGGCGATGTTCGAGATGGGCGACCGCACCTCGATTCCGCCTTACGACATCGAGAATATGCGGGTCACCATCAACGACATGGCGCCCATCGTGCGCGCCTCGTGGATGCGCGGCGTGTCGGCACTGCCCAACACCTTCGCCCATGAGTCCTATATCGACGAGCTGGCGTTCGCCGCCGGGGTCGATCCGGTGGAATACCGCCTGCGGTACCTCAAGGACGAACGCGCCATCGACCTGGTGAAGTCCACCGCCGAACGGGCCAACTGGGCCCCGCGCACCGCACCGATGCAAACCGCCAATGAAGACCACCTGCTGCGGGGCCGGGGCTTTGCCTACGCGCGCTACATCCACAGCAAGTTCCCCGGCTTCGGCGCGGCGTGGGCGGCCTGGGTGGCGGATGTGGCCATCGACAAACACACCGGCGACGTCTCGGTGACCCGGGTGGTGATCGGGCACGACGCGGGGATGATGATCAACCCGGCGGGGGTGCAGCATCAGATCCACGGCAATGTGATCCAGTCCACCAGCCGCGTGCTCAAGGAACGCGTGACCTTTGAAGAGTCGACCGTGGCGAGCAAGGAGTGGGGCGGTTATCCGATCCTGACCTTCCCTGAAGTGCCGCAGATCGACGTGCTGATGATGCCGCGCCAGGACCAGCCACCAATGGGCGCCGGCGAGTCTGCCTCGGTGCCCAGTGCGGCGGCGATTGCCAATGCGATCTACGACGCCACCGGCATTCGTTTTCGCGAGTTGCCGATCACCCCGGAGCGGGTGCTGGCGGCCCTGAATGCCGGCACCCTGGGGGAGCCGGCGAAGTCCCCGGAGAAGCGCCGCAAGTGGTTGTTTGGCTCAGTGTTCGCGGCGTTTGGCGCGGTGCTGGGCATGGCCGCCACGGCGTGGCCGTTCCACAGCGAAATCGCCCCGATCGCGCCGCCCAGCGCCGGCACCTGGTCCAAGGCCACCCTGGAACGCGGGCGTTTGCTGGCGGCGGTGGGGGATTGCGCGGTGTGCCACACGGCACCGGGCGGGGCGACCAATGCGGGCGGGCTGGCGATGCACACGCCGTTCGGCACGCTGTACAGCAGCAATATCACCCCCGATGAGAAGACCGGGATTGGCAACTGGTCCTACCCGGCGTTCGAGCGGGCGATGCGTGACGGCATTGGCCGCGACGGGCGCAACCTGTACCCGGCGTTTCCCTACACCGCGTTTCGCAACATCAACGACGCCGACCTGCAAGCGCTGTATGCCTACCTGATGTCCCAGGCCCCGGTCAGCCAGGCGCCGGTGCCGAATGCCATGGTTTTTCCGTTCAATATCCGACCGTTGATGGCCGGCTGGAATGCGCTGTTTTTGCGCCGGGGGGAAATCACCGTGCAGCCACAGCGCAGCGAGCAATGGAATCGCGGGGCCTATCTGGTCAATGGCCTGGGGCACTGCGCGGCGTGCCACTCACCGCGTAACTTGATGGGGGCGGAGAAGGGCGGCAAGGCGTTCCTCGCGGGCGGCACGGTGGACGGCTGGGAAGCGCCGGCGTTGAATGGCTTGTCCAAGGCACCGACGCCGTGGACTGAAGACCAACTGTTCACCTATCTCAGCACCGGCTATTCCGATGCCCACGGCGTGGCGACAGGCCCGATGGGACCGGTGGTGACCGAGCTGGCGAAGCTGCCCAAGACCGATATCCGCGCCATGGCGGTGTACCTGGCCTCGCTGAATGACAGCGGCGCCGCCGAAGCGCAGGTGGTGGCCGCTGCGACAATGCCCAACGCCAATGGCCGCCGCGTGTTCGAAGGCGCGTGCCAGGCCTGCCATGCGGACGGGCAAGGGCCGAAGCTGTTCGGGGTCAGCCCGTCACTGGCGACCAACACCAATGTGCACAGCGACCAACCGGACAACCTGATCAAGGTGATTTTGCAGGGCATCAGCACCCCGGCGACCCGGGACTTGGGCTATATGCCCGGGTTCAAGGACAGCCTGTCCAACACCCAAGTGGCGGAACTGGCGTCATACCTGCGCAGCCGCTTTGCACCCAATGCACCGCAGTGGGAAGGCCTGGAGAAAACCGTGGCACACCTGCGCGCCAATCCCGGCACCCACTGACAAATTCAAGCCATATGGAGATCAAATGTGGGAGCTGGCTTGCCTGCGATTGCGGTGGATCAGCTAATAATTCAGTGACTGACGCACCGCTATCGCAGGCAAGCCAGCTCCCACATTTTGATTCGGTTTCTACCGTACCCCACGCAACACCAGATCACTGATAAACCCCAGCCAATCCCGCTGCTGACCCCTGTCCGCCAGATCCTCCCCCAGAAACGAACTCAGGGTGTGCTGGTTCGAGTTGTAGAAGTAGCACAGCGACGCAATCATCAAATACACATGCTTGATGTCCACGTCCGTGCGAAACAACCCCTGCGCCTGGCCCGCCTCAATGATCGGCCGCAACACCCCGACCGCTTCCCCGGACAAGCGCCGCAATTCGCCGGACTGCTTCGCATGCTTGCCCTGGTGCAGGTTCTCGATACTCAAAATCGCCACAAACTCGGGATGCTTGACGTAGTAGTTCCAGATAAACCCCACCAGCGCCTGCAATGCTTGCACCGGCGCGCTCAGGTCGAGCTTGAGCTTGCTTTCGGCCTTGTTGAACTGTTCATAGGTGTGTTCCAGCACACACACAAACAGATGCTCCTTGCTGCCGAAGTAGTAGTACAGCATGCGGTCGTTGGAGTCGGCTTCCCGGGAAATGCTGTCCACGCGCCCGCCGGAATAGCCGTCGCGGGTGAAGACCTTGACCGCCGCCTGGAGAATCCGCGCGCGGGTCTGGTCGGCTTGCTGGGCGCGAATGCCAGTCTTCTTGATCACCATCGAAAAGCCTCTGCCCCACGGCGTAAAGGCCCGGAATATAGCATGGGCATTATTCCGTTACCGACAGGCTCTGTCACAAACGCGGCATAACGCTGGGGCTTGGATCCGAAACGTATTACTTTCTAGTTCTTCCAATAAACAGAGTATGCAGGGATGAAATACCAACCGTTTACCCGAACATTGATTGCCACGGCGCTGGTGCTGACCGTCAGCGGTGTACACGCCGCCTCCCAGGCCCCGGTGGCGGGCGAAAATGGCATGGTGGTCACGGCCCAGCACCTCGCCACCCATGTGGGCGAGGATGTGCTCAAGGCCGGTGGTAACGCCGTGGATGCGGCAGTGGCGGTGGGTTACGCCTTGGCCGTGGTGTACCCGGCGGCCGGCAACCTGGGCGGCGGCGGCTTCATGACCGTGCAACTGGCCGACGGGCGCAAGACCTTCCTCGACTTCCGCGAAAAAGCCCCGCTGGCCGCCACCGCCGACATGTACCTGGACAAGGACGGCAACGTCGTCCCCGACCTCAGCTCCAAAGGCCACCTGGCCGTCGGCGTGCCCGGCACCGTGTCGGGCATGGAACTGGCCCTGAGCAAATACGGCACCCTCAAGCGCGCGCAGGTGATCGCCCCGGCCATCAAGCTGGCCGAAGACGGCTTTGCCCTGGAGCAGGGCGACATTGACCTGCTGCACACGGCCACCGACGAATTCAAGAAAGACAAAGACCTGCGCGGGATCTTCCTGCACGGCGGCGAACCTATGCTGTTGGGCCAGAAGCTGGTGCAGAAAGACCTGGCGAAAACCCTGCGGGAAATCTCCGCCAAGGGCACCGACGGGTTCTACAAGGGCTGGGTCGCCAAGGCGATTGTCGATTCCAGCCAGGCGGGCAAGGGCCTTATCACCCAGGCCGACCTGGACAAATACAAGACCCGGGAACTGGCGCCCGTCGAGTGTGACTACCGTGGCTACCACGTAGTGTCCGCGCCACCACCGAGCTCCGGCGGCGTGGTGATCTGCGAGATCATGAACATCCTCGAAGGCTACCCGATGGCCGAGCTGGGCTATCACTCGGCCCAGGGCCTGCACTACCAGATCGAAGCCATGCGCCACGCGTACGTCGACCGTAACAGCTACCTCGGCGACCCGGACTTCGTACAGAACCCGGTAGACCACCTGCTGGACAAGGACTACGCCGCCAAACTGCGCGCCGCCATCGACCCGCAGAAAGCCGGGATCTCCCAGGACATCAAGCCCGGTGTTTCGCCCCACGAGGGCAATAACACCACCCACTACTCCATCGTCGACAAGTGGGGCAACGCGGTATCGGTGACCTACACCCTCAACGACTGGTTCGGCGCCGGCGTGATGGCGAGCAAGACCGGGGTGATCCTCAACGACGAAATGGACGACTTCACCGCCAAGATCGGTGTGCCGAACATGTACGGCCTGGTCCAGGGCGAAGCCAACGCCATCGCCCCGGGCAAAACTCCGCTGTCGTCCATGAGCCCGACCATCGTCACCAAGGACGGCAAGGCGGTGATGGTGGTGGGCACGCCGGGTGGCAGTCGCATCATCACGGCCACGTTGCTGACCATCCTCAACGTGATCGACTACAAGATGAACATTCAGGAAGCCGTGGACGCGCCGCGTTTCCACCAGCAATGGCTGCCTGAAGCGACCAATATCGAGCGCTTTGCCCTGAGCCCCGACACCCAGAAAATCCTCGAAGGCTGGGGCCATAAGTTTGCCGGCCCGCAGGACGCCAACCATCTGGCGGCTATCCTGGTAGGCGCACCGTCCCTGGATGGCAAGCCGGTCGGCAATAACCGCTTCTACGGGGCCAACGACCCACGGCGCAATACCGGGTTGTCGTTGGGCTACTGAGGCGTCAACCCGTCGTGCTCTCCCTGGTGGCTGCGAAAATGCGCCAGGGAGAGGGCGATATCATCATGGGAAAGCTGGGTGGCAGCCGCTTCTGCGCTGTCACGGGCAATGGGCTCAATGCGTTCAAACATCTCGGCTTCGTAGGCGTGTACCGCTTCGGAGCATGAGGTGTTTTCGATCAAGTGCCGGGCCAACTCCGCCCCATCCAGCATCGCCGCATTGACGCCTTCACCCCCAAACGGTGACATCAGGTGCGCGGCATCGCCGATCAGCGTCAGGCCTGGGCGGTGCGCCCAATGATGGCCGACGGGCAGGGCGTAAATGCCCCGGGATAGAAACCGGTCATTGGCGGCGTGCAACAGCGCCAGAATATCCGGGTGCCAGCCCTCGAATTGGGCCAGCAATGAGTGCCGGGTAGCCTCAGGCGAAGACCAGTCGAATTGGTGCTCGGCCCACTCGATGGGAACACGAAAGATGGCGTAGCCGCGCAAGTGCGCGTTGGCATTGCGCTGCACCACCAGTGCCCGGGCGTCGCCCGAGACGTCTAGTTTGCCCCGACCTACCAGCCTGGCGATGGCCGGGTGGCGGCGGTCCACCTCATCAATCCCGAATTCGATAAAGGTCAGCCCGCTGTACTGTGGCTGATAGCGCGACAGCAGCGGACGGACTTTTGACCAGGCACCGTCGGCGCCGACGATCAGGTCGAAAGGCCCATGACGGGTGTCGCCCTGATGCAGGGTCCAGCGTGCATCGTCCGCCGGATGAACCCCGGTGATGTTGACGTCCCATGTCACGCAATCGGGAGACAGTGAATCCAGCAGGATCTGGCGCAAGGCCGTGCGGTCGACTTCCGGGCGGTCGCCGGCGCTGGGGTCGGGGTCTTCGAGCAGCAGGTGCGCGTGTTTATCCATCAGGCGTGAGCCTTGGTCTTCGTAGCGCGCGATGCGGCGGAAGGCGTGTTCCAGGCCGGCGCGTTTCAGCGCCAGTTGGCCGGATTCGGCGTGCAGGTCGAGGGTGCCGCCCTGGGGGCGTTCCAGCGGTCCGCGCTCACGCTCGAACACATTGACGGCAAAACCGTTGATCTCAAGTATCCGGGCGAGGGTCAGCCCGGCGGGGCCGCCACCGACAATGGCAACGCGTAATGAGCGGTTCATGAAAATTGTCCTTGGTGGCGTTGATAGGATCCTATACATTTGATGCATAGGCTCCTATGGAAAGTCAACGACACGATGAATGATCAATCACCTGCTCCCCACCCGATGCAACAAATCGGCGTCGCCCACCGCAGTTTTACGCGGATTTACGAAGGCCGCCTGCGTGAACTGGGCTTCGCCGTGGCGCAGATTCCGGTGCTGGTGGCACTCAAACACAGCGAGGGCCTGCCCCAGGCCGAACTGGTGCGCATCGTTCGCGTCGAGCAGTCGAGCATGGCGCAATTGCTCGCCCGCATGGAGCGCGACGGGATGATTCAACGGGTGCCGGACCCTGCGGATAAACGCAGCCGGTTGATTACCCTGACAGACGCTGCCCGAGCCAACTTTCCGATGGCCAGGGAAGTCCTGCTACAGGGCACCGCGCAGGCGCTGGAAGGGTTTACCGAGGAGGAGGAGCAGACGTTGCTGGCGTTGCTGCTAAAGCTGAATGCCAACCTGGAGCGGGTGTAGCAGCTGCTCCACGGCGGCAAACGCCTGGGCCTGGCGCGCTTGCCAGTCACCGCGAATCACCTGCAGTGGCAGGTGCTGTTGCCTCAGCCAGTCAAGGCTGGCCTGAAAGAATGCCAGGCGGTCGGCAAATTCCGGCTGGCAGCGCTGGCCATCGGCGGTCCATTCCACGTCTTCCGGCGACAGCAGCAGGTGCAAGTCGTAGTGGCGGGCCAGCAGTTCGCTGTCGAGCCACGCCGGGCAGTCGCCAAACAGGGTCTGGCTCCACAGTGTGTTGGTCAGCAGGTTGGTGTCCAGGATCAGCAACGCCGGCTGCCGATGGCGGGCGGCATCTTCCCAGGCCAGTTGGCCACGGGCGATGTCCGGGATATCGGCCAAGGTGGTGTCGCGTTGGTGGTGGTCGATGAAATGGCGCACGTATTCGCCCACCATTTCGCCACCAAAATGCGCCTGCAACTGGGCCGCCAGCCAGCTTTTACCGCTGGATTCCGGGCCGGCCAGCACCACCACTTTCATGCGTGCAACGCCGGGTCGGCGCGCCATTCGCGCCAGCCCTGCACCGCGATCACGGTGAACAAGGCATAGAGCGCGGCGGTGAGGTACAGGCCCTTGTAGAGGAACAGGCCGACGAAGATCACATCCAGGGCGACCCACAACGGCCAGCACTGCACGCGTTTTTGCGCCATCCACATCTGCGCCACCAGGCTGAAGCCGGTCAGGGCCGCGTCGAGCCATGGTTGGGCGGCGTCGGTCCAGTGGGCCATGGCCGCCCCCAGCAACAGGCTGCCCAGCGCACCCACGGCCAGGCCCTGGAGGATCGGTTGCAGGCCCAGGCTGGTGACCTGCCGGCCTTGCTTGACCTCGCCGGCGCGGGTCCACTGCCACCAGCCGTAGAGCTGCAGGGCGGCGTAGATCACTTGCAGCAGCATATCGGAGTAGAGCTTCACATCGAAGAAGATCCAGGTGTACAGCAGCACCATCACCAGGCCGATGGGCCAGCACCAGGGGTTTTGTTTAACCGTCAACCAGACAGCGATCACCCCCAGGGCGGCGGCAAACAGTTCAAGCCCGGACATGGCGGTTCCTTGGGGGAGTCGAAGAGGGCGGTGATTGTAACCAGAGTGGTGGGCGCGGGGTAGAGCTCCTCTGTGGCGAGGGGGCTTGCCCCCCGTTGGGCTGCGCAGCGGCCCTGATAAGGTAAACACGTTCTTTCAGACAAACCGAGTGCCAGGGTTTTGGGGCCGCTTCGCAGCCCAGGGGGGCAAGCCCCCTCACCACAGAAAGCCCTTTTGGCACAGATCGAGTCAGACCTTGAACTGGCGCAGAAGCCCGTCGAGTTGTTCGCTCAAGCCTTTTAAGTGCGCACTCGCCACGCTCGACTGTTGCGCTGCCAACGCGGTGCTATGAGAAAGCCCGGCCGCCTGGGTAACGTTCTGGTTGATGTCCTCCACCACATGCGCCTGCTGCAACGTGGCGCTGGCAATCGATGCATTCAGCCCATTGAGATTGCGCAGCGCCTGGCCGATGGCCGTCAAACTCGCGCCGGCCTGGCCCGCTTGTTCGATGGTCAGTTGCGACGCCTGGTAGCTGTCGCTGATCACCTTGACCGCCGCTTCCGAATGCCCCTGCAGCCGCTCGATCATGCCCTGGATCTCAGCCGTGGATTTTTGCGTGCGCTGGGCCAGCAGCCGTACTTCATCGGCCACCACCGCAAAACCACGGCCTTGCTCCCCGGCCCGGGCCGCTTCGATCGCGGCATTCAGGGCCAGCAGGTTGGTCTGGTCGGCGATGGAGCGGATCACTTCCAGTACCCCTCCAATCTGCGTGCTTTCCGTCGACAGGGTGCGGATCACGTCCACCGCCTGGCTGATGGTGGTGGACAGCTGGTCGATCTGTTGCAGGCTGCCGTCGATATTGAGCTGGCCCTGTTCCGCCTGCACCTGGGCATCGCGCATTTCACTGGCGGCGTGCTCGGCGTTCTTGGCCACGTCCTGCACGCCGTAGGTGACTTCGTTGATCGCCGTCGCCACCAGCTCCATCTGCTGGGATTGCTGCTGGCTGCGGTCATGGGCGTCGCTGGCATTGCTGCCCAGCTCCGTGGAGGACTGGCCCAGGGCATTGGCGCAGGTCTGCAACTGGCCGACCACCTGGCGCAACTTGGCGGTAAAGCTGTTGAAGTGCCGGGACAGTTGGGTGACTTCGTCCTGGCCGTGGGTGTCGAGGCTGCGGGTCAGGTCGCTTTCGCCACTGGCGATATTGGCCATGGCGTTCACCGCTTGCTGCAGCGGGCGCACGATGCTGCGGGCAATCAGCAACACCAGCAGGGCCATGACCACGGCGATCACCAGGCCCACCACCGAGGCACTCCATACCTGGCCGCGGAATTCGGCTTGCACGTCATCCACATACACGCCGGAACCGATAATCCAGCCCCACGGTTCAAACAGCTGGATATACGAAGTTTTGGCCACCGGCGCATCGGCCCCGGGCTTGGGCCAGCGGTAATTCACCATCCCGGCGCCCTTGGCCTTGGCCAGGATCACGAACTCGTTGAACACCGCAAAGCCGTCCGGGTCGCGAATGGCCGACAAGTTCTGCCCATCCAGTTTGGGGTTGGCCGCGTGCATGATCATCACGGGCGTGAGGTCGTTGATCCAGAAGTAATCATCCTTGCCGTAGCGCAGGCCACGTACCGCGCTCAAAGCTTGCTTCTGCGCCGCCTCACGGGTCAGGACGCCACTGGTTTCGAGGCTGTGATAATACGTCAGGATTCCGCTGGCGGTCAGAACCACCCGCTGGGTTTGTTCACTCTTGGCCAGGTAAAGGTCGCCATGAATCTGCTTGAGCATAAGCAGGCCGAGGGTTAGCAGCATCAGCACCGCGACAATCAGGATCAGCCAGAGGCGCCGGCTGATCGACATACTGCGCAAACTGTTCATGGTCCTGTCACTCCGTGTTCTTATAATTTTGGGTGCTGCATCGACATTTCCGGCTTGTCTGATAGGCTTTCGGCCCAGAATCAAAAAACCTGAGTCCTGCCTGATTTTTCACGGAATTTTCGCAGCTCGGTCTTGATTATTTGCGCAGCTTTCGCCGCGTACTCTTCGTTAGTGAACGTTTAAAAAATATGAACGAGGCATGCCGCGGGCATGACCTTTGGGGGAATCGATGGATCTTTGGACCGCCGTTCAGGCACTGATACTCGGGGTTGTAGAAGGGCTGACGGAGTTTTTGCCGATCTCCAGTACCGGGCACCAGATTATCGTCGCTGACTTGATCAACTTCGGTGGCGAGCGCTTTGAAGCGTTCAATATCATCATCCAGCTCGGCGCGATCCTGGCCGTCGTGTGGGAGTTTCGACGCAAGATTCTGGACGTGGTGATCGGCCTGCCGACCCAACGCAACGCCCAGCGCTTCACGATCAACCTGATCATCGCGGTGTTGCCGGCGGTGGTATTGGGGGTGATTTTTGCCGACCTGATCAAGCACTACCTGTTCAACCCGATCACCGTGGCCACGGCGCTGGTGATCGGCGGCATCATCATGTTGTGGGCCGAGCGCCGCCAACATGAAGTGCACGCCGAAACCGTCGACCAGATCACCTGGAAAGACGCCCTGAAAGTCGGCTTCGCCCAGTGCCTGGCGATGATCCCGGGCACCTCGCGTTCCGGCGCCACCATCATTGGCGGCCTGCTGTTCGGCCTGTCGCGCAAAACCGCCACCGAGTTCTCGTTCTTCCTGGCGATGCCCACCATGGTCGGTGCGGCGGTGTATTCGGGCTACAAATACCGTCACCTGTTCCAGCCCGATGACCTGCCGGTGTTTGCCATCGGGTTCGTCACCTCGTTCATCTTCGCGATGATCGCGGTCAAGGCGCTGCTCAAGTTCATCGCCAGCCACAGCTACGCGGCGTTTGCCTGGTACCGGATCGCCTTCGGCCTCGTCATCCTGGCCACCTGGCAGTTCGGCTGGATCGACTGGTCGGCCGTCAAGCCATGAGCATCCAGCATCCGCGCTTCAAGGCGCTGGTGTTTGCGCTGCTCTGCGCCGCGCCGCTATTGGGCTCGGCGCTGCTGGGGTATCGCGGGGTTTCTATGATCCCGCTGGTGGCCTACGGCGTGGTCAGCGTGATCGCGTTCTTGCTGTACTGGCGCGACAAGCGCCAGGCCCGCGAAGACGGCTGGCGCACCCCGGAAAACATCCTGCACGCTGTGGAGCTGGCAGGCGGTTGGCCGGGGGCGTTGATCGCCCAGCAAGTGTTCCGTCACAAGACGCGCAAGGTGTCGTATCAGGTGCTGTTCTGGGTGATTGTGTTGCTGCACCAGGTGTTCTGGATGGATCAGTTGTTTCTCGGTGGCACACTCTTATCGGTTTTCTAGAACAGGTCTTGGGAAAATCCCTACAGCCCTGCGGGAACCGCCTTCCTCAAAAATAAGACTCAAACCGTACACTTGCCTGCCTTGGTCTATGAGTACCTGGCAGGCAATTGATGACTTTTCCTCGCGTTCTTGTCCTAGAAAACAGGCGATGGCGTTGCTGAACAAGGACGGTGCGGTCGATATCGTGTTGTGCGATTTGGGTTATCCAGGATTGGATTGCCTTGAGTTTCTCTACTTCGCAGGGCTGTCGCGCTACAACACCTACATCTAGCAGGAATCTCTGCACGTTTGGGCCGGCTTAATGCCGTTTTTTTTTGCGCGCGATTTGATGCTTGGGAAATTTCCTACAAGTCTGCAGTCCCGTTCGTCGTTGTTCCAGCCCGTGAGCCGCGCATCATCTGTAACGGGATTTGTCCCTGGAAGTTCCTCAACTTGAACTGGTTGGAGCATTGAATGAAGTATCGAAACCTGAACATCCGAGCGCCCGCTATGTTGCTGCTGGTCACTGCGGCCACCTTGAGTGCGTGTGCCAGTGCCCCGATCCCCACGGACCAGATTTCCCTCGCCAAAGACGCGGTCAACCGTGCCGTGTCTGCCGGGGCAACCGAATACGCGCCGCTGCAGATGAAGACCGCACAAGACAAAGTCTTCGTGATGGAGCGGGACATGGGTGAAAAGAACTATGTGAAGGTCAAGGCATTGGCAGAGCAGATTCAGGCGGATGCCAGCCTGGCCGAGCGCACCGCGACCACGGTTAAAACGCAGAAAGCGCTGGCGGACGCCAAAAGCGGCATTCAAGTGCTCAAGCAGGAAATGCTGCAAGCACCGGCGTCAGTTCCTACTCCAACCCGCTAAGGATTAACCATGCGTACCTATTTGCTGTTACCCCTGGCCTCGGCTGTTGCCCTGGTATTGGCGGGCTGTGCTGCGACACCGGAAAACCCTCAGTTGCTCGACGCGCGCCAACAGTTCTCGGACCTGCAAAACAATCCCAAGTCGAGCACGCTGGCACCGATCGAAACCAAAGACGCGTTCACCGCCCTGAGCAAGGCCGACGTGCTGTCCAACTCGGACCGCAAGGCCGCGGGTCTCGATCAACTGGCGTACCTGGCCACGCAGAAAATTGCCCTGGCGCAACAGACCATTGCCGGGCGTGAAGCCAGCGCAGGCCTGGCCAATATCGACGTTGAGCGCACCCAGGTGCAGTTGGATGTTCGCACTCAACAGCTCAAGGCCTTGCAGGCCCTGGATGCCAAACCGAGCGACCGTGGCCAGGTGATTACCTTTGGCGATGTGTTGTTCGACACCGGCAAGTCTGACCTCAAGTCGGGGGCACGGCGCGATACGCAACAGCTGGCGGGTTTCCTGGAGAACAACCTCGAACGCAAAGTGCGCATCGAAGGGTTCACCGACACCGTCGGCAGCGAAACCTCGAACCAGAAGCTGTCTGAGCGACGTGCCGATGCGGTGGCGTTCGCCCTGATTCAGCAAGGCGTGGACCCTGCACGAATCATTACCCATGGCTATGGCGAGGAATACCCGGTTGCCGGTAACGACACCGCCAGTGCCCGCCAGCTGAATCGCCGGGTGGAAGTGATCGTCTCCAATGGCTCGACGGCGGTCCAGGCCCGATAGCCGCCAACGTTGCATAGCTGAAAACGTGCAGGCCCCGCCTGCATCGTCCTGGAACTCAGACCATGGTCAATAGAACGTTACGAATATTGATTGCAGACAAACAGCCGGTGCAGCGGTGCGTCATAGAAAAAATGTTGAATCGCCTGGGTTACTACTGCATCGCCCATGCGGGGTCTTACCAGGAGTTGGTCGCGCTGGCCGCGCCGCCGGTTTATCCCTTTGATTTGCTGATTGTCGATTCATTGATGGCAGCCCATGAAGGCGTGAACCTTGCGCATTTTTGCCAATTCAACGCCCACGTCCATCACGCGTTGGTCTACAGCGATTACCGGATCGGGCTGTCCGACATGCCGACCCCCGGGCATCAAGCGGTACACGCCTCGCTGGAAAAAACGCCGGACTTTCGATCACTGGCCGGGTTCATGCTGATCATTGACTCGACCCCGTTGGTTGCCAATAGCCTCATCACCCATGGAGTTCGTTTTGGACACACTACAGACCACAGTCTCTACTCACGATAAAAGCCTGCGCGGCAGGTGGAATCAATTGGCGGACCGCACCAGCGCGTTGCTGGGCGAGTCACTATTGGTACTGGTTGCCCGGTTGGGTATCGCAGGGTTTTTCTTTACTGCAGGACGCTCGAAAGTCGAAGGCTTCTTGACCGTCTCGCCAGCCACCCTTGAACTGTTCCGCACCGACTATGCATTGCCGTTCATTTCCCCTGGGCTGGCGGCGCACATGGCAGCCTACGCCGAGCACCTGTTTCCGCTGCTTCTGGTAGTGGGATTGTTCTCACGGATGTCTGCGCTGGCATTGCTTGGAATGACCGCGGTGATCCAGGTCTTCCTGTTTCCGGGGGATTGGCCAACCCATCTGGTCCTCGCGGGCTTGTTGCTGATCATCATCGCTCGGGGGGCGGGCACGCTGTCGCTGGATCGTCGATTCAACCTCCGCTAGGGGTTATGTCTCCAGCTTAAGCCCCACCTGCGTACGCTTGGGCAGCTTGCTCACCACCAACTGGTGGGAACGCTGCAACAAGCCACGCAGCTCTTCAGCGCTCAGCGGGTAGGGCGCTTCCATGATGATCCACTGGGCCCGAGCCAGATACGGCGCCGGGTGGATGCCCGGGCGGTCCACATGGCCCAGGAACAGTTCCTTGTCGACCTTGAATGCCAGCGAATCACCCCGCAGGTGCTGCACGGCGAACATCTTGTTACCGGCGATGGAGAACACCCGCACGCCACCCCATTTGTAGTCTTCCCGCGCACCGGGCAAGCCCAGGCAAAACGCGGCGACTTGGTCTTCGGTCATTTTCATAGCAAACGGTCTCCGCAGCCTTTGAAGGCGTTATCCAGGTGGTCGATCCAGGCCCGCACGGCCGGCAACACGCCACGCCGGTGCGGGTAAACCGCCTGCAACCAGCCACCCGGCAAGGACCATTCCGGCAAGAGTTGCACCAACTGGCCACTGGCCAATTCCTCTTCGCAATACATCATCGGCAGCACCGTAAACCCCAGGCTGGCGAGGGCGCAGGCCTTGCGTACCAGAAAGTCGTCGATGCCCAGCCGGGCTTCCATGACCAGGTCGTGGCTAATGCCTTCCGGGCTCAGCATGCGGAAGTGCACCATGCGGTCGGCTTCCAGGGCGCCCAGTACTGGCAGTTGCTTGAGGTCTTCGAGGGTGTTGATCTGCCGGTCTTGCACAAAGGCGGGGCTGGCGACAATGGCGGTTTGTGCCTGGCGCAGGCGCTTGGTCACCAGCAGCGGGTCTTCGTCCCCCAGCTCACGCACGCGCAGGGCCACATCAATGCCTTCGGCCACCAGGTCGACGCGGCGGTTGACCAAGTTCATCTCCAGCTGCACCAGCGGGTTGGCGCTGAGGAACTCCGCCACCACGGTCTGCAGGAACTGATGCGCCAGGCCCACCGGGCTGCTGACCCGCAGCCGGCCACGCGGCTCGCTGGACATGCTGGCCACCGCCTCATCGGCCATTTCCGCCTCCAGCAGCATGGCCTGGCAGTGGCGCAGGTAACGTTCACCCACGGCGGTCAGGGTCAGTTGGCGGGTGGTGCGTTGCAGCAAGCGGGCGCCAAGGCGTTCTTCCAGCTCGGCAATGCGCCGCGACAACCGCGACTTGGGTATCCCCAGCAGGCGCCCGGCGGCGGCGAAACCGCCGGCTTCCACTACTTTGGCGAAATAGTAGAGGTCATTCAGATCTTGCATGGTGGGCCTATTGTCCTGTCAATGGGACGAACTATCCGCGCCTGGCGTCGGCAAATCCACCCCCAACTTCAAGGGCCAGCCCGCTCGCGACGCCAGTTGGCTGGCCAGTGAGGCTTCGGCGGGTTACCTTCTGGGTTTTCCCGGCCAGTGCATTCCAATGAGCCTTGAGCATCCACGCACCCGCAGAATCATCGAGCTGATGGGACAGTTGGCACCGGTGGAAGGCTACAACCTGACGCCCCTGGATGACGTGCGTTTCCTGCGTTCCAACCGGCCGTTGACACGGATACCCGTGCTTTACGACCCGGGTATCGTGATCGTGTGCCAGGGCCGCAAGCGCGGTTACCTGGGTGAAGACATCTATGTCTACGACGCCCAGCACTACCTGGTGGTGTCGGTGCCGGTGCCGTTCACCATGGAAACCGAGGCCAGTGAAGCCGAGCCGATGCTGGCGGTGTACCTGCGCCTGGATTTCAACCTGGCGGCCGAGCTGATGCTGGAACTTGACGCGCTGGCCCCGTCGCCTGAAGCCAGCCCCAAGGGCATGTACGCCTCGCCGATGGATGACAAGCTCAGTGAGTCGCTGTTGCGCTTTCTGGAAGTAATGAGTGTGCCGGTGGAAGCCCGGGTGCTCGGCCCCACCCTGATGCGGGAAATCTATTACCGCATCATCACGGGCGAGCAGGGCGGATCGATGCGTGCCGCGCTGAATCGCCAGGGCCAGTTTGGCAAGGTGGCCCGGGCGATTCGCAAGATTCATGCGTGTTACGACCAGCGCCTGGACGTGGAGGAACTGGCCAAAGAAGCCATGATGAGCGTGCCGAGTTTTCATGCGCACTTTCGTACGGTGACCGACACCTCGCCCATGCAGTACCTGAAGTCGACGCGCTTGCATCAGGCGCGGTTGCTGATGCTCAGGAGTGATATCAGCGCCGCGACGGCCTGCGCCAAGGTGGGGTACGAGAGTGCCTCGCAGTTCAGCCGTGAGTTCAAGCGGTTCTTCGGGCGTACGCCCCTTGAAGAGATTGACTGGATGAAGCGCACCTACGCGTTGCCGGCGCCCACTTCCCCGTCTATCTATGTCTCGTCCCATTAAGATGACTGTCCTGTCAGTGGGACGAACAATCGCATTTTGCCCGACTAATCGATGATTGGTTTCATCTGTAGGCTTATTTCCATTCAGTCGCCCCTGGCGATGCTTACTTGGAGATACCCCATGAAACTGTTGCATATCGATTCCAGCATCCTCGGCGACAACTCGGTTTCCCGTCAGTTGAGCGCCGGTGTCGTCAAGACCTGGCAGGCGGCCGAGCCAGGCACTGAAGTGACCTACCGTGACCTGGCCAGCGAAGGCATTACCCACTTCTCCGGCGTGACCCTGGGTGCCCTGGGCACGGCTGCCGAATTGCGTGACGCGGTGCAGAAGCACGAAGCCGAGCTGAGCGCCAAGACCCTGGCCGAATTCCTCGCCGCCGACGCCATTGTATTGGCTGCGCCGATGTACAACTTCACCATCCCGACCCAGCTCAAAGCCTGGATCGACCGCATCGCCGTCGCCGGCCAGACGTTCCGTTACACCGAAGCCGGCCCTGAAGGCCTGTGCGGTGGCAAGAAAGTCATCATCGTGTCGACTTCCGGCGGCCTGCATGTTGGCCAGCCTACCGGCGTGGCTCACGAAGACTACCTGAAGGTATTGCTGGGCTTCCTCGGCATCACCGACATCGAGATCGTCCGCGCTCACGGTTTGGGCTACGGCGATGAAGTGCGCAGCAAGGCAATCAGCGACGCCCACGCAGTGATCAACGACCAATTGTTCGCCGCTGCGTAAGACTTGTGTAAATTTTGCTGTTCCTCGATATCAATCTGATTCGAGGCGCCTAAACTCTGTATTCTGCTCGCCTGAAAAGCGAACGGAATACGGAGTTTTTTCGTTTACCCGCTGTCACTACTTTGGCCCAGGTTATGCACGCATGGGTAAACCCTGCCGTTCCGAGCGCCTGAACCATGGATATTTCAATAGCTACGCGGGCTTACGCAGCAAAGGTGGACATCCCCATGATGCGTCTTTGTGCAGTCTTGGTTCTTTCTCTGCTCGGCGGCCTGATTTCAGTGCAAGCCGCGCCCGCGCCGCGCCCTCATTGGAGTGTGGGCTTTCATCGCATGACCTTTCTCGACCCGCTGGATTTGCAGCCGATGAAAGCCGTCGCGTTCTACCCGTCCACCGACCAGGAACACATCACCCAGGTGGGCGCTTATCACATCGCCGCCACTGAAGATTCGAAAATCGCCATCGGCCGCTTTCCGATGTTGATGCTGTCCCACGGCAATACCGGCACCCCCCTGGCCCTGCACGACCTCGCCACCTCCCTGGCACGCAAAGGGTTTGTGGTGGTCGCGGTGCTGCACCCTGGCGACAACTACAAGGACCACAGCCGCCTGGGCACCTTGAGCAACCTGTATGGGCGCCCGATCCAGATTTCCGAAGCCATCACCGCCACCCTCGGCGACCCGATGCTGTCGCCATTCGTCAACGTCGATCAGGTGGGCGTTATCGGCTACTCGGCCGGCGGCGAAACCGCGCTGATCCTCGCCGGTGCCAAACCGGACCTGGACCGTCTGCGTCGCTATTGCCAACAGCGCCCCGAAGACCGCGACGCCTGCACCACCAAGGGCGAGCTGATCGCCGACCGCGATGACTTGCAACCCCAGGCCGACCCGCGCATCCATGCATTGATGTTGATGGCGCCACTGAGTCTGATGTTTGGCCGCCACACCCTGGCGGACGTGCATGTACCGGTGCTGCTCTACAGCGGCGACGGCGACAAGCTGGTGGCCGTGGACAAGAACGCCGAGGCCCTGGCGCGCAAACTGCCGGAGCCACCGGACTTCAAACTGTTGGCCGGGGCAGGGCACTTCGTGTTCATGGCGCCTTGCGATGAGAGCCAACTGGCCGCGATGCCTGCCATGTGCACCGATGCGGACGGGGTCGACCGTGAAAGCATCCACCGCGACCTGATTTCCGAGGCCGGGCGGTTTTTCAACCACACCCTGGCGCAATCCACCCGGGCGGGTTTGCAAACGGCTGATCAGTAAGCGCGGCGCTTGAGCATCAAGGTCAGGCCCAGGCCGGTGATCGAGAGCAGGGCGGCGCAGAAGAAGATCCACGAATAGCCCAGGTTCAACGCCACCGCGCCCATCAGCGGCCCGGCAATTGCCAGCGCCAGGTCAAAAAACACCGCATACGCACTCAACCCGGCGCCACGGCTACTGTTGGGCACCTGCTTGATCGCCTCCACGCCCAGCGCCGGGTACACCAGCGACAAGCCAAAGCCGGTAAGCCCGGCGCCAATCAATGCCACACCGGTGGACGGTGCCAGCCACAGCAGCGTCAGGCCGAAGGTTTCGATGGTCATGCAGGCAATGGCGGCGGTGAAGCCGCCGAAACGGTTGATCGCAGAGATGAACACCAGGCGCGACAGGATAAAACACACGCCAAACACCGTCAGGCACCAGGCTGCGCCGGTCCAGCCACGGTTCAGGTAATACAGGGTGATAAAGGTGGTGAGGGTGCCGTAGCCGATCGACGCCAGGCACAGGCTGGCACCAAACGGGGCGATACGCCCGAACACGGCCCAAAACGGCAGGCGCTCACCGCGCACCACGGGCACGGAGGGCTTGTTGCGGATCAGCAGCAGGCCCAGGGCTGCCAGCACCGTGAGGGCGATGCCGAGGCTGGTGTAGCCGTAATCGGCGACCATCACCACACCCAGCGGTGCGCCAATGGCAATCGCGCCGTAGGAGGCGATGCCGTTCCATGAGATCGAGCGCGCGGTGTGTTCGGCGCCGACCGCGCCCATGCACCAGCTGATGGTGCCGACGCCAATCAGGCCTTGAGCCACGCCCAGCAGCAGGCGGCCGACGATTAATATGCCGAGGCTCAGCAGGGGCAGGTTTTGGACCAATGTGGCGATGAAAGTCAGCACGCCGCTCAGCAGGATGCCGCTCAAGCCCAGCACGATGGCGCGCTTGGTGCCCACGTTGTCCGACATGCGTCCGGCCATTGGGCGGCTCAGCAGCGTTGCCAGGTATTGTGAGCCGATGGTTATCCCGGCGACCACGGCGCTGAAGCCCAGTTCGCCGTGGACGTAGCCGGGGATTACCGCAATCGGCAGGCCGATGCAGATGAATGCGATAAAGGTGTAGAAAACGATGGAGACGATCTGCAGGGTGATCGACAAGGAACTTGGGGCGGCGGGCTGTGGGGCAGACATGGGGACTCGTTCGCGGGCGGGCGGTAGGCGCATCATGGCAAGGGCTTGGGGTAAAAGGAAGCAGGCTAACTATATTGGGTGTATTTGAGGGCGGGGGGCATATCCGTTGCTGCGGTAACGGCGGCTATGGGTTCCGCCCTTACGGCGGGTCACTTTTGGAAAAGAGCCCCAAAAGTAACCAAAAGGGCTCTTGCCCCACCACTCGGCACCTCGCCTAGGCTCGGTGTGCCCGCACTCCGGCATTGCTCCGCGGGCCGCCGCGACGGGGCGTCCCTGCCC
>NZ_JACARC010000115.1 GCF_013386825.1 Pseudomonas sp. IPO3778 | reverse complement strand
AGGGCGGAACCCATAGCCGCCATTACCGCAGCAACGGATATGCCCCCCATCTAAAACCTACTTCTTTTTCTTCGGAATCCGCACCAACTGCGTATCCGAATACATGTCATGCCAGCTGCGTTTCCGCTTGTCGAACAACGACCAGATAAACCCCAATCCCAAGCACAACCACGACGCAATCGACACCACAAACCGCAACAACGCCTGCCACAAGCTGATGCGCGACCCATCAGCATTCTGCACCCGCACCCCCCAAACCTGCATGCCCAAGGTCTGCCCCGAATACGTCCAGAACTTGGCAAAAAAACCAAACAGCACAAAAAACAAAATCGTCGACAACAGCGGATCACCATCCAGCGCGCCGGATTCAGAAAGCGCCCGCAGCTTGGCCTCCCCGACAAACCCCATCCACACCAGCTTGTAGATGAAGGCCGTGACGATCAACAGGGCGGTACACAACAGGAAGTCATAGAACATCGCTGCCAGACGACGACCCAGGCCTACGGGGGGAAACTCGCCTTGGGGGCTCAGCAGGTGTTTCGACATGGCATGGCTCTCTTGAGAAAAAAGCCATTTTACGGAGCTTTTACCCGTACGGCGCCCATAAAAAAGGTTCATCACGGA
>NZ_JACARC010000114.1 GCF_013386825.1 Pseudomonas sp. IPO3778 | reverse complement strand
GCAAAAGCGAAATCAAAAGCGGGCACGGTCACCTGTGGGAGCTGGCTTGCCTGCGATGGCATCGCCTCGGTGTATCTGGAAGACCGAGTTGCCTGCATCGCAGGCAAGCCAGCTCCCACAGAAAAGCAGAGCTGCACCGGCTTCAGATTTGGCTTTCGCACTGGCCTTTGTCTTGGCTTCTACCGCTGGGGTCGGCTTTCAGGCAGAGGAAAGACCAAAGCGGGCACGGTCAAAATGTGGGAGCGGGCTTGCTCGCGAATGCGGTGTGTCAGTCACCGAATGCATCAACTGAAAGACTGCATTCGCGAGCAAGCCCGCTCCCACATTTTGGACCGCGTGTGCCCTTGCTCTT
>NZ_JACARC010000113.1 GCF_013386825.1 Pseudomonas sp. IPO3778 | reverse complement strand
GGCGTTTGCCAAAAGTGACCCGCTGTAAGAGCGGAACCCTAAGCCGCCGTTACCGCAGCAACGGATATGTACTCAACACAACCCCACAACCTGGTCGGCCCAGAGGCCGCCAAGTCAAGCAAATCCCCCAATCCCAACTACTCTCACCCCCCAACAAAAACAACACCGAGCGCCCCCAATGACCCACCCCACCGAGGCCTTCCGCGCGACCTACCGCGCCAGCATCACCCCCCACTACAACCCCTGGCTCCACGCAGGTTTCGTGTTCGGCTACGGCCTGCTCTGCGTCAGCCTGTTCTGGTCCACCACCCACGACATCCAACTGCTGGAATGGCTGACCATCCCCCTCACCCTGATTTTCTTCAACCTGTGCATCTACCTCGTCCACCGCCACCTGGGCCACCACAAACACACTTTCGCCCGGCTGTTCTACGCCCGCCACACCGGCGACCACCACAGCTTCTTCACCCCCGGCCACATGACCTACGACAGCCCGCGAGACTGGCGCGTCATCCTGTTCCCCGCCTGGCTCATCCTGCTCCACAGCCTGGTCATCACCCTCCCCGCCTGGTGGTTGCTCAAACACCTCAACCCCAACGCCGCCGGCCTGTTCGCCGGCTGCATGATCCTCGGTTACCTGCTCTACGAGTTTTTCCACGCCTGCGAACACCTGCCCCCCGACCACCCCGTGGCCCGCTTGCCGTGGATCCGCCAGATGCACCACCTGCACGCCCTGCATCACCGCCGCGAACTGATGCAGGGGCGCAATTTCAATATCGTCCTGCCGCTGATGGACTACCTGTTCGGTACCCTGCACCGGGAACCGCAAACCCGCGAATCAAAAAAGAGCCAATAAAAAACGCCCCACCTAAGTGGGGCGTCCAATGCTCGGAAGGATGCTTATGCGCCCTTATCGGCCAATGATGTCCTGGCTGCAGATATGCCCCAGGCTCACATAGGGAACGTTATCGCCACCGACGCCGACATTCGGCAGTTCCTTGAGGTCGATGCGCCAGCCGCCGACGTTGTACCAGGTGTCCCAGAGGTACTTCACACCGGTGCTGCTGTCGTAGTACTGGGCACGGTAGTCACCGACACAACCGCCCAACTCCGCATTCCCCGAGGTACTGCCAGCACTGTCGGTGATGGCCGGGAAGACCGTCCAGTGGAAGTCCGGGCCCGGAACAAAGCGTTTGTCGACCTTGAGCAGTGAAGTAACCCCCACCAACGGTACGCCAGTGCTGTCTTTCCATTCGGTGGACCAGGTCATGTTACGTCCGGCCTGGGTCGCCAGAGGCACGATGCCCACCGGGATCCGGGTCACCGTGCCCCCCTTCACATTGAAGGCGCCCAGGTGCGGGCTTGAACCGAACGTCAGCGTGTACTCGGACGTGGCATCCCACACCTCGGCCGGGTTGGCCCGCACACGCGCCTTGTAGACAAAGCCCGGCGCCCGGCTGGGGAAGGTCGCCGTCGAACCACCCGGAATGGTGACCCAGGTGCTGCCATTGAAGTACTCGAAAATCCACTGGTTGCGCAGGCCCTTGTCGTCATCGCCGAGGAACAGGCTGACACCCTGCCCGCGTACCGCGGTGAAGTCGAAGTAATCAAGGTCGTCCGGGCTGTCGAGGTTGCCCGTCAGGTAATTCAAACCGTCTGGCAAGGCGAAGGCCGTTTCCGGGGTGTCGTTAGGCTCGTAGGCGTCGATCGCGGTGTTGACGATCGCGCCGAAGTCGAAGGCCGAACCGTCAGCCACCTTGGCCTCCAGGAACCAGTAGTAATCTCCGGCTTCAAGGATGCCACTGATGATCTCGTCACTGTTGCCCGGGTTATCGGACGTGATCAGTGCCGTCAGGTTGTTCTGACCGTCGTCCTGGAACAGTGTCAGGGCCATTTCGGTACCCGGCTGCTGGCCGGCAAGGTAAATCTGCACCTTGGCCTTGGCTGGCACATTGAAGTGGAAGCACTGGGATTCGCCGCTCAGCAAGCCGTCATAGCTGTAACCGACGTTGATATCGAGGCTGTCGCACAGCGGCACAAACGCGGCCTGGGCAGCAGGCGCCTTCGCCGGTTTCACCAGCGGGACCACCGGTGAAACCTGCACGCTTTCAGAATGCTTCACCGCGCTGGCAACCGTCTTCGATACACCGAGGGGCTTGGCTTTTTGCGCGACCTTGAGCTTATCCAGCACCTGCGCCGAAGACGCTGTGGCTTGCACTTTGCCCCCGGATTTCAGGCCACTCTTGTCCGCTGCACTCAAGCTTTTTTCGCTCAGGTGCACGTTGCTCTGCGACGGGTATTGCTCGGCCAGGGCGAAGGCCGAAACGAAGCTGACAGCCATCATGGCTGCGCCCAGTACAAAGGCTTTTTTAGATTTCATTTTTTATCCATCCATAGTTAAAAAATTGAAGCTCAGGTAACCGGTGACATCCGGTCACCTGGGATGAAATCTAATTAATAGCTGTATATATGTCCAGTATTTTGTAAGCCGATTCTTACAATTAGTACCCGGTCATCTCCAGGTACCCCACCCCACCCTGGAACTTCACCGGCCCTTCCCAGTAAGGAATGCTCAGGTTCATCCACGCGTTTGGATTGAGCGCTTGCGTGGTGATGTCCAGGTGCTTGCCCGGGATTTTCAGTGACCACTGGGTGGGAATGCTGCGCCCATCGATGGCCGTAATGCCCAGTGGCGTCAATTGGATGTCCTGATTGTGCAGGGTCTGGGTGTGGCCCTGCGGGTCGATCCAGGTGCCGGTCAGGTAAGACGGCCCGTCTTTCTGCCGCACCCGAAACAGCATCAACTGCTCCCCGCTGTCCAGATGCAGGGAGAACCAGTCCCAGCCGGTCTGGCTGGCGGTCAGGGGCTGGCTGCTCCACTCGCGGTCGAGCCAGGCGGTACCGCTGACCTGGTAGGTTTTGCCGTCGATGGTCACGCGGCCATCGGCCTGGAAAAACGGCTGGCTGTAGTAGTACGACGCCTGGCCCTGGTCGGATTTGCGGCTGTAGCCGTTGTCGCCCTGGAGCACCAGCGGGCGGCTGGAGGTCAGGTGCAGGTCGTAGTTGAAGTGCTCGCCCGCAGCCGCCAGTTGCATATCCGCCAGGGGGCTGGCGGCGCCGGGCCGGGTGGCAAAGTTCCAGTCATCGATCCAGGCATTGAACGGCACCGCCTGGGCCCCGGCCTGCCCCACGCCGCCACGGGCGTAGCGTTCGCTGGCGTAATGGCGGGTGGCCGAAGTGACGGCGGCGTGGCCCAGCCAGATCGTCGAGTCGTGCCAGCCCGGTTGCGTCGGCCCGGCCTTGAGCGCGTTGCGAAACAGCGTCCATTGCACGCCATAGGCATTGCCGTCGGCGTCCTTGAGGTTGGCGGTGAGGTACCACCATTCGATGCGATAGCCGTCATGGGGCCCGTGGTCCTCGGGAAAGCTGAAAACCTTGCCGGGCACCACTTGGGCAAAGTCCGCGGCCTGGCTGCCCAGCCCGGCGAAGCTTTCTTCAGGCGCAGGCGGTTTATCGCAGGCGCCCAGCAACAGGAATGTCGCCCACAGCAGGCACTTAATCTTCATGGGCAAAGGTCCTCAGCAAATCCGCCGGGCGACTGCGGTACAGCTGCCACAACGGCCAGGCCGACGCCAGCAAGGTGGCCAGCATCGCCAGGCCCAGCAGTTGCGCCAGTTGCCACGGGAACACCTGCAACGGCAGCCGCCAGCCGAAGGCCTGGACGTTGATCACCACATCCAGGCACCAGGCCAGCAGCAGACCCAATGGCAACGCCAGCACCAGGGTCAGCACCGCCAGCAGCCAGGTTTGGCCGAGGTTGAGCAGCATCAATTGGCGTCGTGTCACCCCCAGCGCCCACAACGGCGCCAGTTGGCCGAGGCGGCTCTGGCTCTGGGTCAACAGGCTGATGAACAACGCCACGCCGGCCACGCCCAGGGTCAGGCTGTTCAGGGCCGCCGTGGCGGCGAAGGTGCGTTCGAAGACCTGGCTCGACCAGCCCTTGAGCTGTTGCTGGTCGACGATGCGGCTGTCTTCCAGGGCAAACCGGGTTTGTACCTCGCGCACCAGAAGTGGCACGTCGCCCGGCAATACCCGCAGGTTGAAACGCGCCGGCGACAACCCGGGCCAGTGCTGCAGCAGGTGCCGTGAATTCACCAGCAGATGGCCCTTGGGGTTGCCATAGTCGGCGTAAATGCCGACCACCTTCGGCGACCACAGGCCCTGGGGCGTAGGGATGGGGATGACATCGCCCAGCCGCACCTTGAGCCGGCGCGCCATTTGCTCGCTGAGCATCAGGGTGTCGTCTTGCAGCAACGTGTCCCATGGGTCAGTCACCGCTTCCAGCAACGGCCAATGCTGACGATAAGTGGCGTCGTCGACCACGCCGAACAGGTCCGCCGGCCAGCCTTGCAGCTGCACCGCGACCTGCCAGGTCGGCAGCACAGTTCGCACCCGCGGTTGCTGCTCCAGCCAGGTTTGCAACGCCTCGGCCTGGGCCGGGTTTTGCGGGTTGAGGTACAGCTCGGCCGTCAGGCGTTGTTCCAGCCAGTTATTGAAGGTCTGACGAAATCCCGAGGTCATCGAGCCCGCGCCGATATTGGCGGCCAACGCCAGCAGCAAGGCCATCAGCGCCAGGCTCAGGGCCGGCAATTGCTGGCGACAATCGGCGAGAAACCATTGGCCCAGCACCGAACGGCTGCGACCCAGCACGGCCTTGAGTACACCGCTGAGCACCACCGGCAAGCCCAGGGCTGCGCCCAGCAACAAGGCCGCCATCAACACAAAGCCGCTGGCCAGGCTGTCACCGAACACCAGCGCCAGCAACGCGATCAATAAGGCCGCGCCGGCCACCCAGCCCTGGCGTCGCAGCCAGCGCCCATGGGCCTGGTGCCAGGCCTGGGCATTGGCCAGTGCCAACAACGGCAAACGCGCCGCCCGCCACACACTGCTGGCCCCGGCGAGCAAGGCGCCGAGCAACGCCAGGCCCAGTCCGCTGAGCCACCACCACAGGCTGAGGCTTAATTGGCCGGGTACTTCGGCACCGTAGAGGCCACGCAGACTGGCGGCCACGTCCGGCAGCAACAGGCTGGCCAGCAGGTACCCGCTGGCCACGCCCACCAGGCCGCCCAGCACGGCCATGCCACCGAGTTCGACCGCCAGGCTGAGAATCAGCATCCGCGCACTCACCCCGCACGCACGCAGGGTTCGCAGCAGACCACGCCGTTGCTCCAGGGCCAGGCCGATGGCGGCGTGCACAATAAACAGGCCCACCACAAAGGACAAAAATCCCAGCGCATCGAGGTTCAGGTGAAAGCTTTCCGTGAGGCGCGCGAGGTTGTTTTCCTCGGCCTGCTTGAGCTGCAGTTGCGTGCCCAATTCCGGCGGCAAGGCGGGATGAGCGGCGGCAAAGGCCTTGTCCAGCAACAACCGCGACAGGCGCTGCGGCATGTCCAGCAGCGGTTGGGCGAAGCCGATATCGGTCAGTAACAGTCCGGGAGCCATGTCCGGTTGAGCGTGCAGTGGCGGCAGCGCCAGCCCGGCGGCCGTCAGTGGCTGATCACCCTCTTTCAGGCCCAGCGCCTGCAAGGTCTGCGGCGCGATCCAGGTGCGTCCCGGCGGGTTGAAGAAGGCGACCATCTGCGCCCGGTCGAGGGTCTGACCGGCCAGTGCGCCACCGCCGGGCAACGACACCGGGTCGACGCCCATCACTTGCAGGCGCTGGTCTTCATGCCCCTTGAGGGTCACGCGGCCCTGCGCCACCGGTGACACCGGCCACCCCGCGCGACGCAGTTCGGCAAATAAGGCCTGGGGAAAGCTGGCACCGTCCGGCGCGCTGAGGCTGGCCTGGGGTTCACCGCCGATCAGTTGGCTGGCCCGGGCGTAGCTGTCCCGCGCCTGACTGTTAAGGGCTTGCACGCCGGTCAACAGCGCAGTGGCCAGCCACAGGCCGGTGAGCACGCTGAAAAACTGCACCGGGTGACGGCGCCAATGGCTGATGAGCGCGCGCAATGTCCAGTAGAAGACGCGCACTTCAGCAGGCGTCCGCAGCGACTACCTGGCCGCGGTGCAGCACCACCTGCTGGTCGAGGCGCGCAGCGATGCGCGGGCTGTGGGTGACCATCAACAGGCTGGTAGGGCTGTCCTGCAGCAGGTCGAGCAACAGTTGCAGCACGTCGTCGCTGGTGGCTTCGTCGAGGTTGCCGGTGGGTTCATCCGCCAGCAACAAGCCGGGGCGCGACGCCAGGGCGCGGCCTACGGCCACCCGTTGCTGCTGGCCGCCGGACAGTTGCTCGGGGTACCGCTTGAGCAAGTCCCCCAGGCCCAGGCGCTCCACCAACTGCGCTTGCCAGGCCGGATCGAAGCGCCCGGCCAGGCGCGCCTGGAACGCCAGGTTGTCTTCGACCCGCAGGCTGCCGATCAGGTTGAACTGCTGGAACACCAGGCCGATCTCGGTGCGGCGCCAGTGGGCCAGTTGCGCCTCACTCATCTGGTCCAGGCGTTGATCGCCGACCTGGATGCTGCCACGGTCTGCCTGGTCGAGCCCCGCCACCAGATGCAGCAGCGTACTTTTGCCACTGCCGGACTCGCCCATCAGCGCCAGGCTGCTGCGCGCTCCCAGGTACAGGTCGACACCCGCCAGCACGGCCAACGGCCCTTGCGGTGTGCCGTAACGCTTGAATACCCCTTGTACCTGCAGCATCACCCTACCCCACCGGTTCCTGGATTGAGGCCGAGAATAACGGTTGTCACATTTTTATGTCACAACCATGGGTAAAAGGAGCGCCCCATGACCCCCTGCAATTTTTTCACATTGATTTCACTCGGCTGCCACCTGCCGCACTTTAAATTGCCCCCCATGAGCAGATAACAGGCCGGTTATTTTCAAACGCCCGTTAGTGCAAGTGAACAATTTTTAATATCGGTATGTTCAGCAAAAAGACAGCGCGCCTGTGACACGCTTTTGTGCATTCCTGCATAAGCGCTTGTCCCTTTGCGCCCTGCCTAACTTGCCCTTGCCAGTTACTGGATTACGCGTGGAAGTTAATAATAATGGTGAATAGTGTGGTTGACCTGACTCTGAGCAAGTCTCGCTCGCGCTGGGCCTTTTTGAAACAGCTGAGCACGCTATGGCTTAGCGTGGTGGGTGTCGGGATAGTCAGCCTGGCAGTGACGGCATTTATAATGTGGCCAAGGTCGCCCCTCGACCTGGGTGTGGGCCATCGCCTGCTCACCTCCGGCGCTGTAGAGGCCTGGCGCAACGGAGACCTGGTGGTGCTGGTACGGCATGAAGAACGCTGCGACCGCTCCACCAATACCTGCCTGGGGCCGGCAGACGGCCTGACCACCCTCGGATCGTTGTCCGCCACCGCCACCGGCAAGGCCTTCCAGGCACTGGGCATGCAAAATACCGACGTATTGAGCAGCCCCACCACCCGCACCGCACAAACCTCGCTGTTCATGTTCGGCAAGTCCGAATTGGCCTTGGGCCCGCTGGCCATCTGCGGCCCTGCAATTGCTGAGGAACTGCGTCCGCACAAGCAGCCGGATCGCAACTTGCTGGTGGTCACCCACAGCGCCTGCATCAGCGATTTTGAAGAAACACTGGGCTTCAAGCACGCCGCCCATGCCGAGTACGGCAGTGCGTTGTTTGTAAAACTTCTGCCCAACGGAAAGTTCAAAGCGCTGGGCATTATGAACAGCAAGGATTGGGCCGCCGCGCTTAAACAACTCTAGGACACTTCTTTACATTTAATCATTCAAATTCGTTCAGCAAAAAGACAGCCGGACTGTGGCATTTTTTACAGTTTTAATAGGCGTTTTTTCACTCGATTATTAGCTTGCTAACTTTTCACACATTAACAACATGATGATGACTGATTGGACGCCACCTATTTAACAAGCTTGACTGGGGGTGCAAGGATATTCAGTTCCGCCCCCACTAACAGACTGTTTAAGGAATAACGTTCTGTGGCGTATTTTTACCCGACCCTGACTCCTCTTACCCCCTCGCGCATGGCGGTTCCAGCGCTTCTGCTGATCCGCCGTCAATACCGCCTGAGAGTGCAATAACCATGACCCGCCTTAAACCCTTGCCGGTGTTGCTACTGGCATTCGTGATGTTCTATTTGTTGCCACTGGGTCTGCACGGCCTGTGGATTCCCGACGAAACCCGCTACGCCCAGATCAGCCAGGAAATGGTCATGAGCGGCAACTGGGTATCCCCGCACTTCATGGGCGTGCGCTATTTCGAAAAACCTGCCGCCGGTTACTGGCTGATCGCGCTGGGCCAGGCGATCTTTGGTGAAAACCTGTTCGGCGTGCGCATCGCCTCTGCCCTGACCACCGGCCTGGGCGTCATGCTCGCCTACCTGGTCGCCCGCCGGGTGTGGAACGACCCGCGCAAGAGTTTTGCCTGCGCGCTGCTCTATATGAGCTTCGGCCTGGTGGCCGGGCAAGCCGGTTACTCCAACCTGGACCCGCAATTCACCTTTTGGGTCAACCTGAGCCTGGCGGCACTGTGGTTTGCCCTCGACAGCGCCACCCCGCGCGCGCGCCTCGCCAGTTGGGCATTGTTGGGTGTGGCCTGCGGCATGGGGTTCATGACCAAGGGCTTCCTCGCGTGGTTGCTGCCGGTGTTGATCGCCCTGCCGTACATGCTCTGGCAGCGTCGCCTGGGGGAACTGCTGCGCTACGGCCCGCTGGCGATTCTGGTGGCGGCGGTGGTGTGCCTGCCGTGGGCGCTGACGATCCACCTGCAGGAGCCGGACTACTGGCGCTTCTTTTTCTGGCATGAGCACATCCGCCGGTTCGCCGCCGACAACGCCCAACATGCGCGGCCCTGGTGGTTCTACCTGCCACTGATGGTGGTGTCCTGCCTGCCGTGGGCGGCACTGCTGCCGGCGACACTGTGCAAGACCTGGAAGGACAAGCGCCAACCCGCCATGGTCTTCCTCGCGTTGTGGGTGCTGCTGCCCCTGGGCTTTTTCAGCCTGAGCAACGGCAAGTTGCCGACCTACATCATGCCGTGCCTGCTGCCGCTGGCGCTGCTGATGGGGCACGCACTGGTCGATCTGCTGGCCACCGCCCGCACCCGCACGCTGCGCGTCAATGGCCTGCTCAACCTGGGCATCGGCCTGGGGGCGATGGTCACCCTGATCTACCTGCAAATCGACAGGCCGCTGTACGGCAACAGCCATAGCGAGATGTTCAACCTGTCCCTGACGTTCATCGTGCTGATGGGCTGGATGCTCGTTAACCTGCTGCAGGCGTTCCGCCCGCTGACACTGTGGGCGATGCCGGCCCTGGGCATCGGCCTGCTGGTGGCGCTGTTGCCGGCGGGCATGCCGGCGCTGATTGAAGACAACCAGATGCCTGACCAGTTTGTGCTCCAGCACCTGGACGAACTGCAACAGACCCACGCGTTGCTGAGTAACGAACTGGGCTCGGCCTCCGCCTTGTCATGGCGCCTGCGCCGGCCCGAAGTGACGTTCTACGACACCGAAGGCGAGCTGCGCTACGGCCTGCAATACGCCGACTCGATGCACCGCAAGGTCGACCTGGACAGCGTTCAGGCCTGGCTCAAGCAGGCGCGCCAACAAGGCTCGGTGGGCGTGCTGATGCGGGTCAGGAGCACCAGCGAAATGCGCGAAGCCGGTCAGTTGCCCTTGGGGGGCAAGCGTTATTACAAGGGCGACCTGGAGATCATCATCTACCCGCAACTGCCGTAACACAGCCGCACTAAGGTGGGGTGACCCATTCAACACTTACCCCACATTGGAACTGCCCCATGACCTTCTGGAAAACCGAGCGCGGCGCCCTGCTGCTGCTCCTTGGCGTATCCGCCGTGATCCTGTTGCTGGGCCTGGGCGCCCGCGACCTGTGGGGCCCGGAAACCCGCTGGGCGAACATCACCTTGCAGATGCTGCAAAGCGGCGACTACTTCGACCCGTACCTCAAGGGCACGCCGTATTACGACAAACCCCTGCCGTCGTACTGGCTGATCACCGGCTTTGCCAACCTGATGGGCGGCCTGGGGCCGTGGTCGTTGCGCCTGTCCTCGGTCATCTCGGCGTGGCTGAGCATCTGGCTGGTCTACCTGATCGGCGAGCGCCTGTTCCGCAAGGGCACCGGGCTGATTGCCGGCTGGATGCTGGCGACCACCTTCTACTTTATCTTCTGGGCCCGGGTCGCCACGGCGGATGTGCTGACCGTGTGCGGCGTGCTGGCAGCGGTGTGGTGGTATTGGCGCGGGCCGGACGATACGCGGCTGGGGCGCTACACGGTGTTCTTCCTGTTGCTGGCGGCCACGTCGCTGTTCAAAGGGTTGATCGGTTTTGTGCTGCCGGGCCTGGTGCTGTTGCCACACCTGCTCAGCGAACAGCGCTACAGGCGCCACCTCAACCTGCGCCTGGTGCTGGCCGTGATCATCGCCGGCGCGTTCTATTCGATTCCGTTTGTTCTGTCCCACCTCTATGGCGCGCCGACCTACGGTGAAAGCGGCCTGGAACTGGTGTTCCGGGAAAACGTGGTGCGCTTCTTCGACCCGTTCGACCATATGGGGCCGATCTACACCTACCTGATCTACCTGCCCGCCTACACCTTGCCCTGGGCGCCGTGCTGGATCCTCGGCCTGTGGCTCGCCGTGCGGCACTGGCGCGACACCCCGCCCAATACGCGCTGGCTGGTGTGGGGCCTGGGCCTGCTGTTTGTGTTCTTCACCGCCAGTGGCAGCCGCCGCAGTTACTACGTGCTGCCTCTGGTGCCGTTCGCGCAGTTGCTGGCGGCGTGGTGGGTCAGTGAGCGTATTGCCCGCAAAGGCACCGTCGGCCGGGGCTGGTACCGTGGGTTCGGCATCGCCGCCGGGGTGATGCTGCTGGTGCTTGGGGTGGTGTACCCATGGACCAATGGCAATGGCGGCGTGAGCCGTTTTGCCGATGACGTGCTGGCCCAGGCAGTGAAAGGCGCGCCGTGGAATGAGTGGCAGATGGTGATGGTGGAAGTCGATAACAAGGTGCCGATGTACCTGCAAAACCACGGTGCGCCGTTCTACTACGTGGCTGAAACCCAGGACTTCCCGCGCCAGGGTGACAGTGCAGCATTCATGGCGTGGCTGGACAAAACCAGCGGCCGCCACTTCGACCCGCAGCGCACGATTATCATCGCGCAGTACTCCAAGGACGCGCCGGCACCAGTGGCCTACCTGGGCAGCGATCATCAGGTGATTCGCACCCAGCCGGACAATGGCGAGCGGCTGTTCCACAAGCGTGACGGTGGCAGCGTGGCGTTCGTGCCGGGCCCCGCGCCGTAACACTGGCGGCACGGGCCGGGCATTGCTAGTGTGGCGCGCTTAAGCCACCGTCCGAGCCCGGCCATGCCCTACTATGCCTCCTCCCTTGCCGCCCTGACCCTCATCGTGCTTGCCGCGCCGGTCGCCGCAGACACGCCCAGGCCGGCCAACATGGTTTACCTGCGAAACCTTGACCCGAGCATCCAGCAGGACATTCGTTACGCCAGCGCCCATAACTTTACCGGCGCGCCGCTGGACGGCTACAACGCCGCAGAATGCGTACTGTCTGCCGACGCCGCCAAGGCACTGGTGCGGGTGCAAGCCGAGCTGGCCAGGCAGGGTTACGGCCTGAAGGTATTCGACTGCTACCGCCCCAGCCGTGCGGTGGCGAACATGGGCCGCTTCGCCAATCTGCCGGGCGATCCGGCCAAGGCCGAATTCTATCCCCGGGTGAACAAACAAGACTTCTGGCGCCTGGGTTATGTGGCCAAAGTCTCCAACCACTCCCGGGGCGCTGCTGTGGACGTGACCCTGACGGGCCCCGATGCACTGCCGGTCCAACCCTGGACCGCCCACACCCCAGCGGTGGATTGCACCGCCGGTTATGGGCGGCGTCTGCCCGATGGCGGCCTGGACATGGGCACCGGCTTTGACTGCTTCGATGACCTGGCGCACACCGCAAACCCCGGGATCAGTCAGACGGCCCGGCACAATCGCCAACGGCTCACCGCCGCCATGAGCAAGCAAGGCTTTACCGGTTATGCCGGCGAGTGGTGGCATTTCACGTACAGCCGCAACCCGGTCAAGGCCGAGCCCATGGACTTCCCGATCAACCCCATGCCGTAACATCGCCATACAGCCTCGGCTTGATAAAATCCGCGGCCAAAACTAGCGTTTGAGGCTTCCCTACTTTCAAGGATTGAACGACATTGAACCCTCTAATCAAAACCTGTGGGGCGCTCCTGGCGCTGCTTTCAAACGTGGCGTTCGCACAAATCCCCGACGACAGCCGGCAACTGATCGTGGTCACCACACCGGACTGGAACGCCATCCAGGGCACGGCACAACGTTACGAACGGCACGGGCAAGGCTTTCAGAAAGTCGGTGAACCGTTTGCTATCGTGGTGGGCAAAAACGGCATGGCCTGGGGCACCGGCCTTACAACACCCGCCCCCGACCAGCAGCCCCTCAAGCGTGAAGGCGATGGCAAGGCTCCGGCCGGAATCTTCACGCTCGGCAGCGCCTTCGGCTACGCGTCCACTGCCGCTACCCGTTTGCCTTACACCACCAGCACCGCCACCCGTGAATGCGTGGACGACAGCCAGTCCAGCCATTACAACACCTTGGTCGACAGTTTAGCGGTGAACAAGGACTGGACCAGCTCCGAACAGATGCTGCGCAAGGACCAGCTCTACCGCCAGGGGATTTTTGTCGAGCACAATACGCCGGCCTCAGCCAACGACGGTTCGTGTATTTTCCTGCACATCTGGCGCAGCAATCGTGCGGGGACATTGGGTTGCACGGCGATGGACCCGGCGCAGATACAACAACTGTTCGCCTGGCTGGACCCGCGAGAACACCCGCTGCTGGTACAACTGCCCGTGGCGCAGTACGAACAGTATCGTGGGCGCTGGAAACTACCCTCACGTTGAGCGGGCGACCCGGGCCTCTTCCAACAACGCCTGGATAACTTTCTCCTGGTTGTCATAGCGGCCCTCGCCAAAATGGCTGTAGCGCGCTTTGCCGGTGGCGTCGAAGAAGTAATGGGCGGGCCAGTACTGGTTATCGAAGGCGCGCCAGATCCGGTAATCGTTGTCGATGGCCACCGGGTAGTGGATGTCCAGTTTCCTGATCTGGCTGCGCACGTTATCCAGGACTTTCTCGTAGGCGTTTTCCGGCGTGTGCACACCGATCACCACCAGCCCGTCCTTGGCGTATTTTTTCGCCCACTGGTTCACGTACGGCAGGCTGCGCTGGCAGTTGACGCAGTCGTAAGTCCAGAAGTCCACCAGCACCACCTTGCCCTTCAGGCCTTCGGCCGTGAGCGGCGGCGAGTTGAGCCAGGCCACAGCGCCCTCCAGGGACGGCATGCGCTCATCGGACTGGCTGATGCTTTCGGCGTCGACGTCGTTGATCAAGTAATTGACCGCCTTGGGTACGCCCACCAAGGCAACGGCCAGTGCCAGCAGGAGCACGCCTTTTGAGGCGCGCAAGCGGCGCAGGATCGGGATGAAGTTCATGGGCACTCCCTTGCAGTCGGGGGGATTTCGGCACGTTTGCGACCTGCGCCGGTTTGCGCCACGGGCGTATTCTGGAAGCAGGTTTCACTGCCAGTGAGTTTTTTCGCGGTGGCGGCATTCACATCCGCCGCCACACCCGCCATGGAAAACGCCAGGGCGCTGAGAAAGCTGTTGAGTGGGGTCATGGCCGGGCTCCTCAGCTGCCTTCAAGGCAGTTACTGGAAAACTTGCGGTAGTCGAGGACATGGCGCTGGCCCTCGGCGTCGAGGTAGGTCAGGTGCGAGTTGACGATGCCGCACAGCGCACCGCCGGCCTCTTCGGAGATCGACACCACCTGGTGGATATCCGGCGGGCTGGCGGTGGATTCGGCATGGGCGGCAACACTCAGGCCAGCGAGTAAGGCAAACAGGCAGGTGGCATAGGTGGATTTGAGATTCATGTGCAGTTCCTCGGGGTTTCAAGTGGGCCGAGGCGGATGACCTCGATGGGCTCATTTGAACCGTGGGAGGTATCCGGATTGTGTCGGCCAGGCCCGGTTTTTTGCGTCGATGTGTATCTCGTCACTGCCAGATACACTGCAATACAAAGGGCACAAGGCAAGCCCGCCGGCAGTGGCTAGACTGCGCATCAATGACTATTCAACGAGGAAGGCAGCATGGATCACGTCGATCACATTCTGATTGTCGATGACGACCGGGAGATCCGCGAACTGGTGGGCAACTACCTGAAGAAGAACGGCCTGCGCACCACCGTGGTCGCTGACGGCCGGCAGATGCGCAGCTTCCTGGACACCACGCCCGTGGACCTGATCGTGCTGGACATCATGATGCCCGGCGACGACGGCTTGCAGCTGTGCCGGGAACTGCGGGTGGGCAAGCACAAGGCCACGCCGGTCCTGATGCTCACCGCGCGCAACGATGAAACCGACCGCATCATCGGCCTGGAAATGGGCGCCGACGATTACCTGGTCAAGCCCTTCGCCGCCCGTGAACTGCTGGCCCGCATCAACGCGGTGCTGCGGCGCACCCGGATGCTGCCACCCAACCTGGTGGTGACCGAAAGCGGCCGGCTGATCCGCTTTGGCCGCTGGCGCCTGGACACCACCGCCCGCCACCTCCTGGACGAAGACGACACCCTGGTGGCCTTGAGCGGCGCCGAATACCGCCTGCTGCGGGTGTTTCTCGACCACCCGCAACGGGTGCTCAATCGTGACCAATTACTGAACCTGACCCAGGGCCGGGACGCGGACCTGTTCGACCGCTCCATCGACCTGCTCGTCAGCCGCCTGCGCCAGCGCCTGCTGGACGACGCCCGCGAGCCGGCCTACATCAAGACGGTGCGCAGCGAAGGCTATGTGTTCTCCCTCGCGGTGGAAATCCTTGGGGACTCGGCATGACCCTCGCGTTCCGCTGGCCGCGCACCCTGGCGGCGCAACTGTCGGTGATTTTCATCGTCAGCCTGCTGTGCGCCAACGCGCTGTCGTTCAGCGCGCAGTTCTATGAGCGGTACATGAGCGCCCGCAGCGTGATGCTGGGCAACCTGGAGAACGACGTATCCACGTCCATCGCAATCCTCGACCGCCTGCCCGCCGCCGAGCGCCCCAGCTGGCTGCCGCGCCTCGACCGCAACGCCTACCGCTACCTGTTGAATGCCGGCGAACCCGGTGAACCGATGGCCAGCGACGACATGCCCATGGCCGCGACCTCGCTGACCGATGCCCTGGGCGAACACTACCCGCTGACCTTTCGCGACATCCCGGGCCTGCAAAAACACTTCCAGGCGCACCTGACCCTGGCCGATGGCAGCCCGGTCACCATTGACGTGTACCCCAAGCCCATCCCGTTTGCGTTCTGGCTGCCGGTGGTGCTGGTGCTGCAACTGGTGGTGTTGCTGATCTGCACCTGGGTCGCCGTGCGTATCGCCATCCGCCCGCTGACGCGCCTGGCACGGGCGGTGGAAACCCTCGACCCGAATGCGCGCCCGACGCCGCTGGACGAAACCGGCCCCACCGAGGTGGCCCATGCGGCGGCGGCGTTCAATGAAATGCAGAAGCGGATTGCCGAGTACCTCAAGGAACGCATGCAGATTCTGGCGGCGATCTCCCATGACTTGCAGACACCCATCACCCGCATGAAATTGCGCGCCGAGTTTATGGAAGACTCGGTGGACCGGGAAAAGCTCTGGAGTGACCTGGGGGAAATGGAGCATCTGGTGCGCGAGGGCGTGGCGTATGCCCGCAGTGTGCACGGCTCCACCGAGGCCAGTTGCCGGATCGACCTGGATGCGTTTCTCGACAGCCTGGTGTTTGATTACCAGGACATGGACAAGCAAGTGAGCCTCACCGGTAAAAGCGCGGTGGTGCTGGACACGCGGCCCCATGCGTTGCGTCGGGTACTGGTGAACCTGGTGGACAACGCGCTGAAATTTGCCGGGGCGGCGCAGTTGCAGGTGGGCTCGACGGCGTCGGGGGAGCTGTCGATCAAGGTGTTGGACCGGGGGCCGGGGATTGCCCAGGATGAACTGGTGCAGGTGATGCAGCCGTTTTACCGGGTGGAGAGTTCGCGCAATCGCGGCACCGGCGGTACCGGGCTGGGATTGGCGATCGCCCAACAGCTGGCCGTGGCGATTGGCGGGGAATTGACCTTGAGCAATCGGGATGGGGGCGGGTTGTGTGCGCAGATTCGGCTGGTGCTTTGAGTGGGTTGTCGCGGGTGGGGCTGGGCTGGGTGTATATCCGTTATTTAGGTAACGGCCGCCTATGGTTCCGCCCTTACGGCGGGTCACTTTTGAAAAG
>NZ_JACARC010000112.1 GCF_013386825.1 Pseudomonas sp. IPO3778 | reverse complement strand
GTGGCAGACAGATCTGCTGGGCCGGGAATACCGCTATCGCAGGCAAGCCAGCTCCCACAGGGGGAATGCGCACGGCGGGTCATTGCTCGGCTCCCGGTGCGCCAGCCTTGGCCTCTTGCTGCGCCTGGCGCCGCTGCAACTGCTCCCGGTCAAACCCCTCAATATACACCTGCGCCGCCCGCCCGACCGGCGCTGCCATCGCAGGCCCGGTGGCCCGGCCCTGATTCAAATCCTGGCGCTGCTCCACCATCTGCATCAAATTCAAATTATTGGCACAGCCCAACGGCAAGGTCGCCTTGAAATCCTCATCCAGCCCGATCTCGTCCTTGGCCGGCGGCTGCTGGCACTGGCTTGGCAGCCCGTCCGCCTGATACTGCGGCGAGTAATACACCGGCGCCAAATGCGCCTTGCAGCCCACCACCAACAAGGGCAAACACATCAACAAACGCGAAACTTTCATGACATGCCCCCTCATCAATTCATGTAAAAACCAAACGCCCCACCGCTGCGCGGCCCCGCCGCTGAGGCGGTCGCAGGCTGTGCATCCAGCGGCGTCGCCAGGGTGCGACTGCGCACCGGCTCCACCAGGTACGGCGTGATCAAAATCACCAACTCGGTTTCGTTACGCTGAAAACGCTTGGAGCGGAACAGGTTGCCCAGGATCGGCAAGTCACCCAGCAATGGCAGCTTTTCGATGTCCTGGCTGCTCTCACGCTGGAACAGGCCGGCAATCGCAAAGGTCTGCCCGCTGCCCACTTCCACCCGCGTATCGGCGCGGCGCACGCTGAACGACGGTACATGGAAATTACCGAAATCCACCGTGCCGCCACTCACCACACTGCTGACCTCCGGGCGCACTTGCAGGGCGATACGGCCATTGGGCAGCAGGGTCGGATTGAACAGCAGCGACACGCCGAACGACTTGTATTCGATGCCCACCAGGTCCCGATTCACCGGCACCGGAATCGCCACTTCACCCCCCGCCAGAAAGCTCGCGGTCTGCCCGGTCATGGCGGTGATATTCGGCTCGGCCAGAATTTGCAGAATCCCGTTGGCCTGCAGCGCATCGAGCATGCCGTCGATATTGGTGTTGCCCGAACCGCTGCCCGCCGCCGCCAACCCGCCAGCGGTTGCCGCCGCCAGCGGCCCACCGGTAATCAGCCCGAAGGAAAACGTGCCGTTGCTGAACATGGCGTTCCAGTTCACGCCGTAGTGCAGCAGCTCGGAGCGGGACACTTCAGCGAAGCGCACGCGCAAATTGACTTGGGCTGCACCGGCATATTCGGTGGTGTTAACCGCGCTCTGGAAACCCTGGCCCTGAGGGTTGAGCAACGCATTCAAGTCGGTCGCTTCGCCCACCGAACGCACCGTGCCCTTGGCGATCAGGCGGTTGCCGGCGCCGCTGATCTGCGCCCCAGTGCCGGGGTGCAATGCTTGCATCGGCGTGGTCACCGCCTGGGTGGCGCTGCTGACCGCCAGGGTCAGGCTGGCCAGCTGTTTGCCGTCGTTGCCAAGGGCAATCAGGCTGGTATTGCCCGGCGCCTTGCCGAAGATATAGATCACCCCCGGCGACACCACCTGCAGGTCGGCAATCCCGGGCTCGGCCACCAGCACCGACTCCACCGGCGCCACAAAATGCAGGATCCGGCCTTCACCGGAGGCCAGGCTGATGGAACCCTGGGCGCCGTTGGGGATGTCCTGGGCACTGCAAAAAAACGAGGTCAACGCCAGCAACAACAGAGAAAAACGGATCATGAGGCAGACGCCAGGGAAGTGACGGAAGCCGCAGCAGGCGCACGGCGGTTGGAGATGTCGGTGAGGCTGATGGTGACCAACGCTTGCAGGTTGTATTCGGTGGCCAGTTCACGAAACGACAACACCGCCAGCTCCAGTTCACCGCGCACCACCAGGCGGCGCAGGCTGCGGCGCAGTTCCGGATGCACCAGTAACACCGCGCTGTTGGCCTCGATGGTTTTGTCGCAGGCCTGGCGCAGTTGGGTGAGCAAGGCGCGGTTGACCTCCTCGGGGATCACGTCGCGGCTGGGTTCCTGGCGACGCAGGGACGCGCGCAACTGGTCTTCCAGTCCCGGCGCCAGTACCAAGGCACCGATCACCCGATTACGGTCAGCGTATTGATGGCTGATCTGCCGCGCCAACGCGGCGCGCAAGTGTTCGGCCAGGCGGCCGGCGTCGGTTTCCCGGGCGCCCCACTCCACCATGGCTTCGAGCAAGGCCCGTTGATTGCGGATCGACACGCCTTCGCCTACCAACAAGCGCAGGGTCTCGGCCACCCGCTGCAACGGCACCAGGCGCAGGGCTTCCTTGACCAGTTCGCCGTAGGTGGCTTCGGTGCGTTCGAGCAGCAGGCGGGTTTCCTGGATCCCGAGGAAGTCCGCGGCGTAGCGGCGCAGGCTGCGTTCCAGCACGCCGCGCAGCACTTCGTCGGGCAGCAGGAAACCGATGCCGGCATTGCGCAGCGCGTCTTCGTGCTGGCGTTCGATCCAGTGGGCGGCGCGGCCGTTGAGGGGCGAGTCGGCTTGCAAGGTTGCGATGTCCAGCAACTGCACGTGCACCGGGTCGTCCTGCAACAGCAGGCAGTTGACCGGCATCTCCCCTTCACTCACCGGCACGCCTTCCAGGGACACCCGGAAACTGCCCGGCGTGGCCTTGGCGTCCATGTGCACACCCGGTACCGGCACGTCGACGCCGAGGTCGCTGCGAAGGTCGTGGCACAGCGCTTCGATGCGCTGGCCCAGCAACTGGCGCGGTGCGCTGAGGGCCAGGGCGCTGCCGAGGGTCAGCAGCACGCGGGTGTCGGGGGCCAGGCCGTAATCCTGCTCGGCCTGCACTTCCACCACGGGCTCCAGCGTCTCGATCAGGGCTTCAGGCTCTACCTGATGTTCGCGGGTATGCCGGCGGTACATCACGAACGCCGCGCCGCCGAACACCAGCGACAACCCGAGGAACACCCAGGTCGGAAAGCCCGGGATCACGCTGACGCCGACCATGATCAGCGCGGTCAAGCCGAGGGCCCGATAGCTGGCACCCAGTTGCTTGAGAATCTCGCTACCCAAGTCGCCCGCTTCGCCGTCGCTGTTGACCCGGGTGACCACGGTGCCCGCCGCCACGGAGATCAGCAGCGCCGGGATCTGTGCGATCAAACCGTCGCCCACGGTCAGCAACGAGTACGTGTGAACCGCCGCGCCGAAGGCCATGTCGCGCTCGATCATGCCGATCAGCATGCCGCCCAGCAGGTTGACCGCGAGGATCACCAACCCGGCAATCGCATCGCCTTTGACGAACTTCATCGCGCCGTCCATCGCGCCGAACATCTGGCTCTCCCGCTCCAGGCGCGAACGCCGACGGCGGGCTTCGGCCTGGTCGATATCGCCGTTGCGCAGGTCGTTGTCGATGCTCATCTGTTTGCCGGGCATCGCATCCAGGGTGAAGCGCGCCGCCACTTCCGCGACCCGCTCGGCCCCCTTGGTGATCACCACAAACTGCGCCACGGTGATGATCAGGAACACCACCATGCCCACCACCACCTGGCCGGCAATCACGAAGTCGCCGAACGCCTTGACGATATGGCCGGCGTCGCCGTGGAGCAGAATCAAACGGGTGGTGGTGATGGACAGCGACAGACGAAACAGAGTGCTGAGCAGAATCAGCGGCGGCAGCGCCGAGAATTCCACCGAGTGGCCGATGTAGAAGGCCACGATCAGGATCAGGATGCTCAGGGCGATGTTCAGGCCGATCAGCATGTCCACCAGGTAGGTGGGCAGCGGGATGATCATCATCACGATGGCCATCAGCATGAACGCGACGATGATCACGTCGGTACGCTGGGCGGCCATGCGTGCGATGCCGTTCAGGCGATTGAGCAGGTTCATGGCGCCACTCTCCGTGCAGCCAGGTAGCGTTTGAAGCACTGACGCGCTTCGTCCTTGCGTTCGCCGTACCACAGTGCACGGGCGCGCAGCAGCAACAGGCTGGCGGACTCGCCTTCCAGCGCCACCAGGCGGTCCAGGGCCGAGAGTGCACGGGCGGCGTCACCGCTGTCGGTGAACGCCAGCACCAGCGAGCGCAGCAGCAGGCCGTCGTTGGGCGCCACACTCACGGCGATCAGCAACATCACCAGGGCGCGCTGGGACTGGCCGTTGCGCCGGTACAGCTCGCCAATGCCCTTGAGCAATTGCACCGCGTCGTCGTTATCCCGGGACATCAGGCCTGGACCTCCGAGCGTTGTTGTTCGAGGGTGCGGCGCATCTCGATTTCCTCGCTGATCAGGTCGTGGGCCAGGGCCTTGATCTCCGGCTCGGCGTCGAGGCTCGGCAACAGGTGCTGCATCACGTGTTCCAGCAGCTCCAGGGAACGGGCGCTGCCAAACAGCAGCGAGTCGACGCCGGCGGCGCTGGTGAGTTCTTCCAGGTCGCTGCGCAAGGAGCGGCGGGACTGGACCTTGCGGGTTTTCAGCACCGCTTCAAAAGCAGTGGCCTGGCGCGAATTGACCGGGCGAATCGCCTCGACCGGTGCGCTGCGCACATCACTGGGAATCAACGGACGGGGTTCGACTTTCATCCCGGGGCCTTAGCTGAAAAAAGCAGCGTCATAGGGTGAAGGTGAAGCGTTCTTCGCCACGGGCGAGGATCACCTGATTGTTCTCGATGCGTTCCAGCACCCAGTTGTCGGCCAGGGCCGCGCCGGGGTACAGGCGCTTGCCGCTGTCGTTGATCACGTAGGGATTGGTGCCGAACCACACCGCTTGAAAACGCACCCGTGGCCGGGCCGCATCCGCACGCACCGCGACCCGCGGGTTGAGCACGATTTGCTGGCCATAACGCCGGTCGAAGGCCTTTTGCAGGGCGAGCCACTGGGGCTGTTGCGCCCGCTCGAAAGAACCGACGGCATTGAGTTGGCCGTCGACATCGTTGACCTTCACGGCGTCCAGGTGGGCGGCCTGCAATTGCCCTTCGAACCAGGCCTTGGCCTCGGCGCGGGACGGCTTGGCCACGGCTGTTTCAGCCACCGGCATGACGGCCTGCGCTTGCGGCGGATCATTGCGAAACGCCAAGGCACCGGCGCACACAAACAGCAGCGCGGTGGCGATGATCCAAGGGGTGAACGTGCGGGTTGCCGCAGGCGGTTTTTCAGGGCTGCCCGGCAGCGCCAGGCTCACACCCGCCGTGCCGATGCGCAGTTGCAGCGGCAGCCGCGCGCGATGGCCGCTGCCTTGGGGAATGCGCACATCACCGGCAGTGCCGGTGATCAGTACATCACCGCCGAGGGCTTCGACGGCCACCTGGGCGCCTTCAAAGCGCAGGCGCAGGTGCAACTCGGCGATCCCGGGATCGCTGAGCTGAAGGTCGGCGGCCAGTGCGGCGCCAAGGGTGTAGACCGGCTGGTCGAGCATCAGGGAACTGCCCTGGTGCAAACCGTGGGTCACAAGCAGGGTCGGCGCGCCATTCGCGGCGGGCAGGCCCAGGGAAATCAAGGCTGTCATGGTTGGGTTTGCCCCCTTGAGAATCACAGGCCGCAACAGCACCTGTGCCGATCAACAACGGTGCAACGGGGTGAGGCAGGACGAGGCAGGTATGCGAGCAGCGCCGGCGCTGCCCGCATGGCGAATCAGTTCTGCGGACGCTGTTTGGTGGCGTCGAGCTCTGCTTTTTTCGCGGTGCTGATCTCGGTGATCTTGGCCGACTTCTCGATAGCCATGTTGAAAGTTGCTTCCATCTTCGCGATAGCGTCGTCGGCGCCGCCTGCACTTACTGGTGGAGTAGTAGCCATGTTCAATCTCCTTGCATCGATAGGGAAGTTAACCAGCATGCAAACCGAACCAAACTCCCAGCGTCAGACAGTGAGTTGGCAATGCAGCCGTCGGTTTGCATGGGACCCATACTACTCATGAATAAAACGCCTTCGCTGTGAAAGCTTGTGAAACGTTCAGGGCGGGTGCTGTGAAAAATCCGGCTCAAGGCAGCGTTGAGAAAATTTCATCACTTTGTGCGTGCGGAACTTTTGTTAAAAATCCAATACACAACGAAGCCCAATGATTACGGGACCCGCAGCGTGAAACTGAACGGTATTGAACCCTGCAGAGGCCATTAACCCCTGAGCCAAAACGTTGACCACCCAACAGTTTTTGAAAATAAATCCGACAACTTCACACTTTTAAATAATAGCCATTTGCCCAACTTTGCAGATATTTCCGTTTGTAACAAAATCGACTTGATCATCGCGTTTCATAGCTCGGCGCGGGCTTGCTCAATAACACTCCACAACTTTCGCCGGCCCAAGTTAGTGCACTTGCACTAAATAGCGATTTATATAAAACAACCTCCAGGTGATCTATGACTACGATCCCGGCGCGCCACACCTGACCCTCCCTTGCAGCCTTGCGCGAAAGGGAGACGTGCGGGGCTCTGCCTTGAACAAGCACAAAGGTTAATCACATGACGTATTCACAACGCAGCCACCTTGAAGACAGCGCTTTGGAAATTCACTTTGGCCCTTATCGCCTGCTGCCCCGACGTCATCTGCTGCTGAAAAACGGTGAACCGGTGAGCTTGGGCAACCGGGCGCTGACCCTGTTGATTGCCCTCGCTTCGCGGCCTGGCGAACTGTTGGAGAAAACCCAATTGCTGGACATCGCCTGGCCACGGCTGGTGGTGGAGGAATGCAATCTGCGGGCGCAGATCAAGGCGATCCGGCGGGCGTTGGGGGACGATGATTCGGCCTATATCGCCACGGCAACGGGCCAGGGCTATCGGTTTGTCGCGCACACCCGGGTTGAACGCGAGGCGTTGAAAAAGCCGGTGGTGCTGGGGGTTTATAGCTGTCGGCGGTGCCTGGGCAATGAGGTGACGCCGGTACACAGTGTGCGGCAGGAGAGGCTTAACAGCTAAGCCTGGGTGAATATTCCGTTGGAAAAATATGTTTTTTCCAACGGAATTATTTGGGTGGGTTGGTCGTTGTGTTTCCCGAGACTGCTCACTTCTATCCACCTTTTCGGGAAACTTCTCATGAATCGTATTCACTGGCTCAGCCTGGCAAGCCTCCTCGTCATCGGTACCGCTCAAGCGGCCACCCTGCAAGTTCCGGTCAACCTCGTCAGTGCGGATGGCGCGCCGCAGCCTGTGGGTACGGTGACCATCAGTGAGTCCGCCTACGGGCTGATTTTTACCCCTGACCTGAAGTCGCTGCCGGCGGGTGTGCATGGGTTTCATATCCATGAGAACGGCAGTTGCGAGGCGGGGGTTAAAGATGGCGTGAAGGTGGCGGCGTTGGCGGCGGGTGGGCATTTTGATCCGCAGAAGACGGGCAAGCATCTGGGGCCTTATGGTGAGGGGCATCTGGGGGACTTGCCGGCGCTGTATGTGAACATGGACGGCACCTCGACCAACCCGGTGTTGGCGCCGCGGTTGAAGACGATTGCGCAGATCAAGGGCCGGGCGTTGATGATTCATGCGGGTGGGGATAACCATTCGGATATGCCCAAGCCGCTGGGTGGTGGGGGTGAGCGGTTGGTTTGTGGGGTGATCTGAATCGGGGTGGGGGTGGGGGTGGGGGCATATCCGTTATTTAGGTAACGGCGGCTTAGGGTTCCGCCCTTACGGCGGG
>NZ_JACARC010000111.1 GCF_013386825.1 Pseudomonas sp. IPO3778 | reverse complement strand
CAGCAACGGATATGCCCCCCAAACCACCTCACCACCCCAACGACGCAAACAACCCAGGCACACCCTCCAGCGTCGGCAAAATCCCATCGGGCCGGTAGTCGGGCAACAACTGCCGCCCAGTCCCCCGATCAATCCAAACACACCGAAACCCGATATCCCGCGCCGCCGCATGATCCAGATGCGGGCTGGCACAAATATGCACCACCTGCTCCAGGCTGACCCCCAGTTGCTCATGGGCATAGTCAAACAACCGCCGATCCGGCTTGTAGGCCCCGGCCTGCTGGGCCGTGATCACCCGGTCAATCATGCCGCCCAATTGCGCCACGTTGCCGGCAATCACATCGTCATCGGTGTTGGAGACAATGCACAGCTTGTAGCCCATGCCCTTGAGCCGCCCAAGGGTCTCGACCACTTCCGGAAACGGCGGCATCGCACCAATGCTGTCAGTCAACACCGCAGCATCCTGCGTATCGGTGGGCAACCCCAGTTCCTGCAACGCCTGCTGCAATCCAAGCCCCGCCAACGTGCGAAAGCGGCGGTGCGGCGGCGTCTGCTCCAGCGCATGTTCATGACGGTCATACACACGGATCAGCGTCTCGGTATCGACCTGGTGCACACCCTTGGCGGTGAGGATCTGATCAATCGCCGCACGCAGGCCTTCATCCCACTGAATCAGCGTGCCGTAGCAATCGAAGGTCAGCCAGAGCGGGCGAGGGGAGTGTTCAAGGGACATGGGGCACCTCATTGAGCCAAGTAATGCCTGAAGCATAGGAACAGTACCCCTCAGTTGGAAATTAAATTAACCTCTTCACATCAGTTGAATTGCCGATATGAAGGGCGCCCCATGTTTGATCTCGAACTGCTGCACACCCTGGTCTGCGTGGTGGATGAAGGCAGCTTCACCCGTGCCGCCGAGCGCGTGCACCGCACCCAGTCCACCGTCAGCCAGCAGATTCGCAAGCTCGAGGCGAGCGCCGGGCAGACGCTGTTGGTGCGCGACCGCTCCGGGCAGCACGTCAGCCCCACCGAACAGGGCGAGTTGCTCACCCATTACGCACGTCGGTTGTTGAACCTGTCCCGGGAAGCGCGCGACGCCCTGAGCACCGAAGCCAGCGTGGTGCCGGTGCGCCTCGGCGTGCCGGAAGATTTCGATGCCGCCCGCATGGCCTCGATGCTCTCCGGGTTTGTACGGGCCCGCCCCGAGGCAAGGCTGGAAACCGTGAGCGGCATGAGCACCGAGCTGCGCCGGCAGCTGGAAGCGGGTGAAATCGACATTGCCCTGGTCAAGCGTGAAACCGGCAGCGGCGACTGCCACGCCCGTTGGCCGGAACCGTTGGTATGGGTGTGCGGGCAAGACCAGGACCTTGAACTGGAGACCTTGCCACTGGCGCTGTTCCCCCAAGGCTGCATCTACCGCAAGCGGGCCACACGCGCGTTGGACAAGGCCCGGCGCAGTTGGCGCGTGGCGTTCGGCAGCCACAGCCTCACCGGGATTCAGGCTGCGGTGACCTCCGGGTTGGGGCTGAGCATCCTGCCGGTCAGTGCGGTGCTGGCCAGCCATCGTTTGTGCACCGAACTGCCAGCGGTGCCGCCCTCGGAACTGGCACTGGTCAGCGGCGCCGAACGCCTGGGCCCGACGCACCAAGGCTTGATCGAATTCCTGCGGGAAGAGATTTCACTGCCACATACGGGTGCATCTTATTGATTCAACGCAACTTCTTGTGGCAAGGGAGCATGCTCTTCAGAGCAAATGCGCCTGACGGTGGGGGTGTTGCAGACCCGCGCGGAAACCGTGCGGGTCAATGCCAACAAGTTGCAGAAGCGGGCGGGCTTGTTCGAAGTCAGTGAGGCTGCGGCCTGACCAGGCTGCGTTTATCCAGCAACAGGCGCTCCAACTCCTTCATCGGCAGCGGCCGGCTGAACAGATAGCCCTGGATCTGATCGCAGCCGGCTTCCCGCAGAAACTCCAGTTGCGCCTGGGTTTCCACGCCTTCGGCCACCACCCGCAGTTTCAGGCTGTGGGCCAGTTCGATGATGGTGCGGGTGATGGCGGCATCCTGGGGATTGCTGGTGACTTCGCGGATAAACGCGATATCGATTTTCAGCGTATCAATCGGGAACCGCCGCAGGTACGCCAGGCTTGAGTAGCCGGTGCCGAAGTCGTCGATGGAGATCTTCACCCCCATCGCCCGCAAGCGTTGCAGGCTGGCGATGGTGTGCTGGGTGTTTTCCATCAGCGAGCCTTCGGTCAATTCAACCTCCAGCCAATGGGGCTCCACGTCAGCGCTGGCAAGGGAATGGGCGATGTCGGCAATCAAATCGCCTTCGATCAGTTGATGCCCCGACACGTTGACCGACACCTCGACCGCGCCCACCGCGCTCGATTGCCAGGCGGCGATCTGACGGCACACGCTGTCGATCACCCAGCGACCCAGCGGCACGATCAAACCCAGGCTCTCCAGGATCGGGATGAACACCGCCGGAGACACCGCGCCATAGCCTGGCCGGTCCCAGCGCAGCAGGGCTTCAAGGGCGCACACCTGACCGTTGGCCAACTCGACCTTGGGCTGGTAATGCAACACGAACGCTTCACGCTCGACGGCCAGGCGCAGGGCTTTCTCCAGTTCCAGGCGGGCCAGGTCATGGACGTTCAGTTGCGCGGTTGCATGGCCTTGTTGCAGCAGTTGCTGCTCCAGCATCAGGCTGTGGTGTTTCAACTGGTCGCTGTGGGCCTTGAGCCGCAGCAGGTTGCGCACCCGTAACCACAACTCGACCCGTTCCACCGGTTTACTGATGAATTCTTCGGCGCCGGTTTCCAGGCCGCTCAGGCGTGCGCTGGATTCACTCAAGGCCGAGAGCATGATGATCGGAATGTTCGCGGTGGCCGGGTTGCCCTTGAGCTGGTTGGCCACTTCATAGCCGTCCATGCCCGGCATCATGATGTCCAGCAGGATCAGGTCCGGCGGCTGTTGCGCGACCAGCCGCAGGGCTTCTTCACCATTGGCGGCAGTCACGGTCTGGTAACCCTCGTGGCGCAGCAGGGTTTCCAGCAGTTTGCGTGCCTGGCTTTCATCATCAACGATCAAAAGTGTTGCGGGTTGGCTGGCCATGGAGAGGACTCAAGTCGGAGGCGTGATGGGCTTTTGCAGCAGTGTGTCGATCACCTGGTACAGCTCCTTGTAGCGCAGCGGCTTGATGATGTAAGCGTCGCAGCCGGCCCGCAGGGTTTTATCGCGGTCTTCCTTCATGGCCATGGCGGTCAGGGCGATCACCGGGATGTGCGCGGTGTAGGGATCTTGTTTGAGCAGCGAGGTAGCCGCCAGGCCGTCCATGCCGGGCAACTGGATGTCCATCAGGATCAGCGCCGGTTGTTTTTCCCGGGCCAGGGTCAGGCCGGTCTCGGCGTCGGCGGCCCACAACACGCTGTGGCCGGCATTCACCAACAGAAGGCGGGCCAGGCGCATATTGGCCTCGTTGTCTTCGACAATCAGGATTTCGGCCATGGGGCCTCCATATCCGGTGCGCGATGCAGCGGCAGCCACACCACAAAACGGGCACCTGCGCCTTCACGGCTGGCCACGGCAACGCTGCCGCCGTGCAGGTCGGTCAGTTGCTTGACCATTGCCAGGCCCAGGCCCGTGCCTTCGAATTTGCGCGCCAGGCTGCTGTCGATCTGGCTGAAGGCCTTGAACAACTTGCTCATGTCGTCCCGGGCGATACCGATACCAGTGTCGCTGACGCTCAATTCCAGGAACTGTTGGTGCGCGCTGGGTTGCAGGGCAAACCCGTGGGTGGGCCAGTCGCCGGGGACGTGGCCCACTTGGGGGCGACTCACCTCGCGTACCGACAGGGTCACGGAACCGCCGTGCTCGCTGAACTTCACCGCGTTGGCCAGCAGGTTGTAGATGATCTGCTTGGTCTTGCGCAGGTCCAGTTCCAGGGTGCCGAAGTCATCCTGGCTTTCGAGTTTCAACTGGATGCGCTGCAGGGCGGCTTTTTCCCGCACGATCAGCAGGCTGTTGGCCAACAGGCCCGCCAACTCCACGGCTTCCAGCTCCAGGTCCATCATCCCGGCCTCGACCTTGGACAGGTCGAGAATGTCGTTGATCAATGACAACAAATGCTGGCCGCTGGTGAAGATGTCGCCAATGTATTCGCGCTGGATCTCGCTCATGTCGCCCACCAGGCCGTCCTTGAGTGCCTCGGAAAAGCCGATCACCGCGTTCAGCGGTGTGCGCAGTTCGTGGGACATGGTGGCGAGGAATTCGGACTTCATGTGGCTGGCGTGTTCCAGCTCCAGGTTCTTTTCTTCCAGGGCCCGCTCAAAGCCTTTGCGCTCGGCTTCTTCCTGCTTGCGTGCGGTGTTGTCGGTGCCGATCAGCAGGTAGCCAATGATTGCGTCGTTTTTATTGCGCAGCGCGGTGACCGAGACCATGGCCGACAGGCGACTGTTGTCCTTGCGGATGTAGGTCAGCTCGTAGATGTCCTCGATGCCTCGGGAGGCCTTGAACACCAGGGCTTCGAAGCCGGGGGTGATCGGCGTGTCCAGCTCCAGGCTGAGGGCGGCGGCGCGGGTGATCAGCTCCGCGGGGTCGGAAATGTCGGCCGGGGTGACGCGGTTCAGTACATCGGCGGCGGCATACCCCAGCATGCGTTCAGCGCCGACGTTGAAGATCTGAATCACGCCTTTTTCGTCGGTGGCGATGCTGGAAAAGTAGGCGCTGTTGAAGATCGCGTCTTGCAGGGCGCCGGTCTTGAGCAGGGTTTTCTGGCGTCTGAATTCGACGATTTTTTCGGCCCGGGATTGGGGTTCGGGCGTGTTATCGAGAGCAGGTTTTTCCATCGCAGGGCATTCCGTGAACTTCAGGCCCGACGCTGCTTAAGGCAGTGTCGCAGAGCATGCTCACAGAAGATCGCACGAGGCGATGAGGAGGAGATGAGGTCCTTGGACAATAGCAGAGAATGTGGCGTTTTGATGGCTGAAAACATCCCCCCGGAAGCTTTCAGCCCTCAAACGATTGCCTTAGTTCAACACCGCACGCTGGGAGCGCAAATGATCGAGGCTGAAGCTGCCCGCGCCAAACACCGCGATTTGCAGGAAACCGCCGCAAATGGCCAGGTTTTTCAAGAAGTTAATCAGCTGACCCTTGTCACCAAAGTGAGTGTGGAACAGCAGCGCCGTCATCAACGTAAAGGCCGCCATCAACAGCGCCACCGGGCGCACGCGATAGCCCAGCAATAACGCCGTGGCCAACCCCAACTCCACCACCAGCGCAATGCCGTAGGCGAGAGACGGGAAGGGCGCGCCGGACGCCGCGATATACGTAACGGTGGCCGACGGCGCCATCAGCTTGCCAATCCCGCTGAAAAGAAACAGCGCGACGAGCAAAGCACGGCCAAACAGCAAGGTGAGGTTCTGGTTCGGGGTAGTCATGGTGCGACCTGCAGGTGGTGGGAGGAAGTTTGTGCGGATCATTCATGAATTGCCCAGGTACCGAGAAGGCGTATCTGTTTATTCACACTATTTGATTTCCAGATAGTGGCCAGCCATTAACCAAGTGAAGGTTTTTTCATCTGATGAAACGTTTAATCAACCGACAAAAGGCCTGCGCAAGCGCTTGCGTAAACAAATGTATCTGATTAGAGTCGGCAGCAATCAGGTCTGCCGATGGCTGTCATCGGCAAACACCCGAACACAACAATAATAAAACCAGGAGCTCAGTCATGAGCCTTGACCCGTTGCTTGAAATGCAGGGCATCAGCAAGACCTTCAATGGCCTGCGGGTGCTCAAGAACGTCAGCCTGAAAGTCTACCCCGGTGAAATCCACGCCTTGATGGGTGAGAACGGCGCCGGCAAATCGACGTTGATGAAGATCCTCTCCGGTGCCTACCAGGCCGATGACGGCGGCACCATCCGCATCGATGGCCAGCCCGTCGCCAGCTACAATCCAGCCTCCGCCAAAGCCCTCGGCATTGCCGTGATCTACCAGGAACTGAGCCTGTGCCCGAACCTCACGGTGGCCGAGAACATCTACCTGGGCCGTGAACTGCGCCGTGGCTGGACCATCGACCGCAAGGGCATGGAAGCCGGGGTGGCCGAGGTGCTGGCAAGGCTCGGTGCAGAGTTCCAGGCCACCACCCGCGTCGCCAGCCTGTCCATCGCCGAGCGCCAACTGGTGGAAATCGCCCGGGCCCTGCATGCCCACGCCAAAATCCTGGTGATGGACGAGCCCACCACGCCGCTGTCCTCCCGGGAGACCGACCGCCTGTTTGCGCTGATCAAACAACTGCGCAGCCAGGGCCTGGCGATCATCTACATCAGCCACCGCATGGCCGAAATCTACGAGCTGTCGGACCGGGTCTCGGTGCTGCGGGACGGCGAGTACGTCGGCGAACTGGCGCGGGACGTGCTGTCGGCCGAAGTGCTGGTGAAGATGATGGTGGGCCGCGACCTTTCCGGTTTCTACAAGAAAGAACATGCCGCCTACGACCCCGGCCAGGTGGTGATGCGTGTACGTGACATGGCCGACGGCAAGCGCGTGCGCCATTGCAGTTTCGACCTGCACGCCGGTGAAGTGCTGGGCATCGCCGGGCTGGTGGGCGCGGGCCGCACCGAGCTGGCGCGGCTGATCTTTGCGGCCGACCCACGCACCTCCGGCACCCTGGAGGTGGTGGGCAAATCCGTCACCCAACTGCGCAACCCGGCGGACGCGATTCGTGCCGGCGTGGTGTACCTCACCGAAGACCGCAAGGCCCAGGGCCTGTTTCTCGACATGAGCGTGGCCGACAACATCAACGTCTGCGCCTGTGTGCCGGATGCCCATGCCGGCGGCGTGCTCGACCGGGGCCACGGTGCGCAACGCTCACGTGATGCGATCAAGTCCCTGTCGATCCGTGTGGCGTCGGGCAAGGTCAATGTCGGCGCGTTGTCCGGCGGCAATCAACAGAAGGTGCTGCTGGCGCGGCTGCTGGAGGTCAAGCCCCATGTGCTGATCCTCGACGAGCCCACCCGTGGCGTGGACATCGGCTCCAAATCCGAGATCTACCGCATCATCAACCAGTTGGCCAAGGCCGGCGTGGGCATTGTGGTGATCTCCAGCGAACTGCCGGAAATCATCGGCACCTGCGACCGTGTGCTGATCATGCGCGAAGGGCAACTGGTGGCCGAAGTGGGCGGGGCATCGGGGCTGGACATTTCCCAGGAGGCGATTATCGACCTCGCCACCGGCAGCGAGCAGGTGGCCGTCCATGGCTAATTCAACAACCAGCGGGAGCAACACCATGACTGTGGCAACGATCGGCAAGGCTGAGCGTATTCGGGAACTGATGCGCACGGTGGGCATGTTGCCGGTGTTGGTGTTGCTGCTGGTGGGCTTTGCCCTGGCCAGCGAAAACTTCATGACCGTGCAAAACCTGTCGATCATCACCCAGCAGGCGTCGGTCAATGTGGTGCTGGCAGCGGGCATGACCTTTGTGATCCTCACGGCGGGCATCGACCTGTCGGTGGGCGCGATTCTTGCGGCCTCGGCGGTGGTGGCGCTGCAAGCGTCGATGTCGCCGCAATTCGGCATGTTCGGGATTGCCGCCGGGGTTGGCTTCGGGTTGTTGCTGGGGCTGGTCAACGGTGGCCTGATCGCCTTTATGCGCCTGCCGCCGTTTATCGTCACCCTGGGTGCACTGACCGCCATGCGCGGGTTGGCGCGCTTGCTGGCGGATGACAAAACCGTGTTCAACCCCGACCTGCCGTTTGCTTTTATCGGCAACGATTCGGTGCTCGGTGTGCCCTGGTTGGTGATCATCGCCGTGGCCGTGATCGCGCTGTCGTGGTTCATCCTGCGGCGCACGGTGATGGGTGTGCAGATCTACTCGGTGGGCGGCAACCCGGAAGCGGCGCGGCTGTCGGGGATCAAGGTGTGGAAAGTCCTGCTGTTCGTGTATGCCATGTCCGGGGCGCTGGCCGGCCTGGGCGCGGTGATGAGCGCTTCGCGCCTGTTCGCCGCCAACGGCCTGCAACTGGGGCAATCCTATGAATTGGATGCGATTGCCGCGGTGATTCTCGGCGGCACCAGCTTTACCGGGGGCGTCGGCACCATCGGCGGCACGCTGATTGGCGCACTGATCATCGCCGTATTGACCAACGGCCTGGTGCTGCTGGGCGTCTCGGATATCTGGCAGTACATCATCAAGGGCATCGTGATCATTGGCGCAGTAGCGCTGGATCGTTATCGCCAGTCCGGTGCGCGGACCTGATTTCACTCAAACAACAATCACAAGAGAGTCATCATGAACTTCAAACGCATTTTTCCTGTTGTCGCCTCCCTGGGCGTTGCCGTGTTGATGTCCCACACCGTGCAAGCCCGTGAACTGAAAGCCATCGGCATCAGCATGGGTTCCCTCGGCAACCCGTATTTCGTGACCCTGGCCGACGGCGCCACGGCCCGGGCCAAAGAGCTGAACCCGGCGGTCAAGGTGACCTCGGTATCGGCTGACTATGACCTGAGCAAGCAGTTCTCGCAGATCGACAACTTCATCTCGTCCAAGGTCGACCTGATCCTGCTCAATGCCGTCGACCCGTCGGCCATGGCCTCGGCCATCAAGAAAGCCCGGGACGCCGGGATCGTGGTGGTGGCGGTGGACGTCGACGCCAAGGGCGTGAACGCCACGGTGCAGACCGACAACGTCGAAGCCGGCAAGCTGGCCTGCCAGTTCATCGTCGACAAGCTCTCGGGCAAGGGCAACGTGATTATCCAGAACGGCCCGCAGGTTACCGCGGTGACCGATCGCGTCAAAGGCTGTAAAGCGGCCCTGGCCAGCGCGCCGGACATCAAGGTGCTGTCGGACGACCAGGACGGCAAAGGCTCCCGCGAAGGCGGCTTGAACGTGATGCAGGGCTACCTCACACGCTTCCAGAAAATCGACGGCCTGTTTGCGATCAACGACCCCCAAGCCATCGGCAGTGATCTGGCGGCCAAGCAGCTCAAGCGCAGCGGCATCATCATCACCTCCGTGGACGGTGCGCCGGACATCGAGAACGCCCTGAAGACCGACACCCTGATCCAGGCCTCCGCCAGCCAGGACCCCTGGGCCATGGCGCAGACGGCGGTGAACGTCGGCAATGACATTCTCAATGACAAAGCACCGGCCGAAGCGGTTACCCTGCTGGCGCCAAAATTGATCACCCGCGACAACGTCGGTTCCTACAGCGGTTGGTCAAGCAAACATTAAAAGCACGCAGGAGTGAGTACCGTGGCAACCATGGAGGATGTGGCACGAATGGCAGGGGTGTCGACGTCGACGGTTTCCCACGTCTTGAACGGCACCCGCAAGGTCAGCCCGGACACGGTGCAAGCGGTGCAGAGCGCGATCCGGCAGTTGGGCTACATCCCCAATACGCTGGCGCGCTCCCTGGCCCGCTCCACCACCAGTACGATTGGGGTGGCGATCTCGGCGCTGTCCAACCACTACTTCAGTGAAACGGTGCACGCGATTGAAACCGAGTGCGCCAAGCACGGCTACATGATGCTGTTCGTCGATACCCACGACGATCCCGAACAGGAATTGCGGGTGGTCACGGCGCTGCACCATCGGCGGGTGGACGGCATTCTGTTGGCGCCGTCCACCGGTTCGCTGGCCCTGGACTACTTGCAGGCCAATCAAGTGCCAGCGGTGTTGGTGGACCGGATGATGAGCGATCGTTTCGATCAGGTCGGGGTGGAAAACACGCTGTCCACCCAGGCCCTGGTGACGCATTTGATCGAGCATGGTCACCGGCGCATCGGGTTTATTTCCGGGCGTGCGGGGCTGGGTACGTCCGATGAACGGGTGGCCGGTTATCAAGCCGCGTTGCAGGCGGCGGGGTTGCCGCTTGAGCCGCAGTTGCTGGTCAATGGCGGCTCCAGCAGCGAGCCGGCCCGGCTGGCCACGGCGCAGTTATTGGCCCTGGAGACGCCGCCCACCGCAATCATGGCGGGCAACAACTTGATGACCCTGGGTGCAATGCACGCCTTGCGCGATGCACAGATTGAGGTGCCCGGGCAAATGGCCCTGGTGGGGTTCGATGATTTTGACTGGGCGGACTTTTTCGTGCCGCGCCTGACCTTGATCGCACAACCGGTGCAGGAACTCGGCGCCCGTGCGGTCAACCTGCTGCTTGAGCGCATGGCGTCGCCCAAGCGTAAAAAACACAGCGTGCGGCTCGCGCCCACCCTGAAGATTCGTCATTCATGCGGCTGCCCCTGATATGAACAACCCGGTTTCCCTTGGCATTGATCTTGGCACTTCGGAACTCAAGGCGATCTTGATGGACGAGCAGGGCAGCGTCCTCGCTCATGCCGGTGCGCGCCTGACGATATCGCGCCAGCATACGGGCTGGTCCGAGCAGAACCCCGAAGATTGGTGGCAAGCGTGCCTGAAGGCGCTGGACCAATTGCGCGCTGATCAGCCAGAGGCCTATGGCCGAGTCAGTTGCATCGGTTTGTCCGGGCAGATGCACGGTGCGGTATTGCTGGGGGAAGACGACCGGGTGTTGTACCCGGCCATCCTGTGGGATGACTCCCGCGCCATGGCCCAGGCTGAGGCGTTGGGCACGGAGTTTGCCGAGGTTACCGGCAGTTTGCCGATGGCCGGGCTTACTGCGCCGAAGCTGTTGTGGTTGCGGGAGCATGAACCGGCGGTGTTCAGCGCCATTGATTGCGTACTGTCGCCCAAGGATTACCTGCGCCTGCGCTTGAGTGGCGAGCGTGTGAGTGATGTGTCTGACGGCGCCGGCACCCTGTGGCTGGATGTGGCCAATCGGGAATGGTTCGAGCCTATGTTGCGGGCGACGGGGTTGGGATTGGCCCAGATGCCACGGCTGGTGGAAGGCGGGGCGGTCAGTGCCGGTTTGAATGCGGCTGCGGCGCTGCGCCTGGGCTTGGCCGAAGGCCTGGTGATTGCCGGCGGTGGCGGGGACAACCCGGTGGCGGCGGTGGGCATCGGCGCGGTGAATGCGGGGGATGCGTTTATCACCCTTGGCACCAGCGCGGCGATTGTGGCGATTACCGATCATGCGGCGGGGAATCCGGCGAGTGCGGTGCACAGCTTTTGTCATGCGTTGCCTGAGCGGTGGTACACGATGGGTGCCCTGTTGGCCGGGGCCAGTTGTTTGCGGTGGGTGACGCGGTTGACGGGGTCTGTGGATGAACAGGCGTTGCTGGATCAAGTGCAGGCCGCTTTGCCGATCGGGCAGGTTGTGCCGGTTTCCAATCCGCTGTTTTTGCCGTACCTGGCGGGGGAGCGTACGCCCCATAACGATCCGTTGCTGCGGGGTGGCTTCATGAGCCTTGGGCATGACTGTACGCCGGCGATGCTGGGTTATGCGGTGATGGAAGGGGTTGGGTTTGGGCTGCTGGATGCGCTGAATGCGGTGCAGTCGGCCGGGGCTACGGTGGGCGCTTGCGCACTGGTGGGCGGTGGGGCCCGCAGTGAGTATTGGGCGCAGTTGCTGGCCAATATTCTTGGGCGGGAGGTCTATACGTTGCACGGCAGTGAGTTGAGTGCGTGTATTGGGGCGGCGAAGCTTGGGTTTTTGGCGAACGGGCAGGGCGCTGCATTGTTGCAGGCGGGGATGGCGGTCAAGCAGCGGTTTTTTCCGGACGGGGCTCAGCGGGTGGTGTTGCAGGCGCGGTTTGTTAAGTTTCGGGGGTTGTTGGGGGCGGCCAGGGCTTTGCACAATTAGGGGGGCTGGCGGTGTACATATCCGTTATTTAGGTAATGGCTGATATTGGTTCCGCCCTTACGGC
>NZ_JACARC010000110.1 GCF_013386825.1 Pseudomonas sp. IPO3778 | reverse complement strand
GCAGGCCATTATCGGCCCGCACACAAAAAATCTGACAGTCCCGGCCGCCGTTACCTAAATAACGGATATACCCACCTCGTCAGCCCCGCAACAACCCCTCAAACACCCCCTGAACCCGCAGCTCATCACAATGCGCCACATTAAACCGCATAAAATCCCGCAACCCCGGCTCATACCCAAACAACGCCCCCGGCGCCAATACCATCCCGCGCTTCAACCCGGCTTCCGCCAACCGCTCGCCATTAACCCCGGCCGGCAACCGCGCCCAGATGAACATCCCGCCCTCAAACCCCATCGGCAGCTCACACCCACAACGCCGCAGCCACTGCTCAACCCGCCCTCCGGCCTCAAGCAGGCGCTGAACCATGCGCTTGCGATGCCTGGCATACCCGCCCTCACTCAGCAGCCGATACACAATCTGTTCGAACAACTCCGAGGTAATCCCACCACTCATCAGTTTCATATTGGTCAGGTTCGCCGCCAACTGCGGCGCCGCCACCACATAGCTGACCCGCGCATTCGCCGTCAGCACCTTGGAAAACCCCGACAGGTACGTCACCTGCTCCAACCCCGCCAACGTCGCCAAACGGGGCGGCGGGTTAGGGTGAAAATCCCCGTAAAGATCATCCTCGACGATGTGGCAGTGATACTCCCGGGCCAGTTGCAACAACCGGAACGCCTGGCTTGGGCTAAACGAATGCCCGGTCGGGTTGTGCAACACGCTGGTGGTCAGGTACAGGCTGGGACGATGCTCCGCGAGCAATTGCTCAAGCGCCGCAAAATCAAAACCGTCAGGCCGCCGGGCGATGGTCACCACCTTGACCCCATGCAATGCCAGGTTGGCGTGGAAGTTGAAATAGCACGGCGCATCCAGCAACACCGTGTCCCCGGGCCGTGCCAGCAGGCGCATGAGCATGTCCAGGCCTTGCACCGTATTGGGGGTGGTGATGATCTGTTCCACCGGCACCGACAACCCTTCACCGTGCAGTTTCTGTTGCAACGCCTGGCGCAATGGCAACAGGCCCGCCGGGGTGCCCAAGCCAGCGATGCGCAAGGTGGGCGCGCGCACGGCACTGCGCATGGCCTGGCGCAGTACGTCGGAGTCCAGCCAGTCTTCCGGCAGGTGGCCGCCGCCGGGGCGCAGGTCGCCGGGGGCCATGGCCAGGGGGCGGCGCAGCACGCTGAGCAAGTCCTGGGGCAGTAAGTCGACCCAGTTGCTGGACGAAGGCTGCGCCAGGCTGCTGGCAACGAAGTGCCCGCGGCCCTGGCTGGAGGTCAGCAGGTGGCGCCCACGCAGGCGGTCCAGCGCTTCGTTCACGGTGAATTTCCCCACATTCAGTAATGCCCCCAACTCACGCACCGACGGCAGTTTGCTGCCCGCCGCCAGCTCGCCTTGCTCAATCGCATGGGCCAGGGCATCGACGATCTGCTGCACTTTCGGCGCCCGATCATGAAAGTGAATCGCGGGAATGGGCATTGTATTGTCCTTAGGTTTACCGCCAACTTTACCGGTAAAGTCTGCGCATATATCCGTGGAGTTTACCTGCCTCTGGCGCGAGGTGCGCCCTAGACTGCACGCCTGACTTCCTGTTGTGAAATCCCACGCCATGGCCACTGCGCTGACGCTGTCTTCGTTCCTGTATTTCCTGCTGTTGTGCACCACCCTTGCGTTCAGCCCCGGCCCCATGACCCTGTTATTGCTCAGCCTCGGCCTGAAAGACGGCCTGCGCCGCTCCCTGCCGGCGCAGTTCGGGGCGAGTGTGTCCTACCTGGTGTCGATCCTGATCTTTGCCGTGGGCTTTTCCGAACTGATCAAGGATTACCCGCTGATCACCCGGATCATCCAGGTGGTGGGTGTGGCCTACATCCTCTACCTGGCCTACAAGCAATGGACCAGCAGCGGGGTGACGATCAACGCCACTGACTCCACCCCGGAAAATGCCCGCAGCCTGTTCGGCAAGGGCCTGCTGACCGGGCTGTCGAATCCCAAGGCAATCATCCTGTTCAGCGCGGTGTTCCCGCAGTTTGCCGCCATCGGCCAGGGCAGCGCTGCGGCCGATATCGCCATCCTCGGCCTGACGTTCCTGCTGCTGCAATTTGCCAGCGGTTGCCTGTATTGCTATTTCGGCCAGCGCATCAAACATGTGTTGGAAAACCCCAGGCGCCGGGTGTTGTTGCAGCGGGCCACGGCGGTGTTGCTGTTGGGTGTGGCGTTGATGCTGGCCCGGGGCTTTTCCAGCTGAAGGCCAGCTTATGAGCGGTAGTGGCGATTTGCCGTTGCCCTGATAGACTTCGTGCATTCATCCAGGATCTCGCCAGACCATGCCAGCCGCAGGAGGAAAGGGACTTTCGCTCGCCACACGCTTGTACAAGTCGCGCACCCTGGGATTAACCCTCGGGTTCATCTGTGTGGCCGCCGGCATCTACCCACTGGATAAGCCCGCCTGGCTGTGGGGCGTGATGATCGCCAACGCGTTCATCTGGCCCCATGTGGCCTACCAATGGTCGCGGCACTCCAGAAACTCCCTGCGCGCAGAACACCGCAACCTGCTGTTCGACTCGTTCTGCGGCGGGTTCTGGGTGGGGGCCATGCAGTTCAACCCGCTGCCCAGTGTGACCACCTTGTCGATGATGACCATGAACAACGTCGCCATCGGCGGCCCACGGTTCATGCTCGCCGGTTGGGTGGCCCAGGCCCTGGGGATCGGTGCCTCGATGCTGGTATTCACCCCGGCAGTGACGGCCGTCACCAGCGAAGCCCAGCTTTACGCCTGCCTGCCAATCCTGATGCTGTATCCCCTGGCCCTGGGCTGGATCTGCTACCGGCAAGCCATCACCCTGGCCCGGCACAAACGCGAGTTGCTGGCCCTGAGCCGCACCGACAGCCTGTCCGGGCTGCTCAACCACGGCGCCTGGAAAGACCACCTGGAGATCGAGTTTCAGCGCTGCCGCCGCGACCAGCAGGGCGCCGCCATCGCGCTGATCGATATTGACCACTTCAAGACCATCAACGACACCTACGGCCACGTCACTGGCGATATCGTGCTGCGCCAGTTGAGCAAAGTGCTGCGCCAGAACCTGCGGGCCACCGACCTGGCCGGGCGTTACGGGGGCGACGAATTCTGCGTGATCCTGCCGGACATGCCCCTGAACCGCGCCACCGAAGTGATGGACGCCCTGCGTGATCGCTTCAACTCCCTGGCCTACGCCCAGGACCCGACCTTGCGCGCCAGCCTGAGTATCGGCCTGGCGCCGTACCGGCCGGCCCATGGCGACGCCACCAGTTGGCTGAACGATGCCGACCAGGCGCTGTACGAAGCCAAGAGCAGCGGGCGCAACCGGGTCAGTTCGGTGCAGGGAAGCTGGTTAAGGTCGATCTGAGGATCAACAAATTGTTTATTGTCAGGTAGGGTGGAGCGCTACCTTCCAACAAAAACAAGGATTGGTTCATGCGCTTCAACTTCCCCCGCACGTTACTCGCCGCCACCCTGGCGCTGTCGTTCACCCTGCCGGCTTTCAGCGCCGAACCCCATAAACCTATCCAGGCCGACTCCGAGCAGTACAAGGCCGACGCCTTGAAACTGCTGGAGCGCCTGGTGAATATCGACTCGGGTTCCGGCTACGAGCCGGGCCTGACCCAAGTGCGTGACATCGCCGTCGACGAGCTCAAGCAACTGGGTTTCAGCATCCAACTGGTGCCGGATGCCGCTGCCCATAACAGCCATGTCATCGCCACCCTCAAAGGCACCGGCAAGGCCAAAATCCTGCTGATGGCCCACATGGACACCGTGTTCAAGGAAGGCTCGGCAGCTGCCCGGCCGTTCCACATCAAGGACGGCCGTGCCTATGGCCCGGGCGTGATGGATGACAAGGGCGGCATCGTCGCCGGCATCTACGCCTTGAAAGTCCTGAAAAACCAGGGCTTCAAGGACTACGCGCAAATCACCTTCCTGCTGGATGCCAGCGAAGAAACCGGCACCGACGGCGCCTCCGAACTGATCCGCAACACCGCCAAGGGCCACGACGTGACCCTCAACCTGGAACCGGGTCGCCCGGCGGACGGCCTGGTGGTGTGGCGCAAAGGCAGCGCCACCGCCGTGGTCGAGGTCAAGGGCAAGGCCGCCCACGCCGGCGTCGCTCCGGAACTGGGGCGCAATGCCGCGATGGAAGCCGCGCACCAGATCCTGCAATTGGGCCAGTTGGGGGATGCGCAGAAGAAAACCACCATCAACTTCACCGTGATCAACTCGGGCGACCGGGTCAACGTGATCCCGGACACGGCCACGGCCAAGGCAGACGTGCGGGCCGCATTGCCGGAAGAGTTTGACCGCATCGAGAAAGACCTGGCGCGGGTCTCGGCCAACAAACTGATCCCCGAGACAGAAGTGACCACCAGCCTGCACCGCGGCCTGCCGCCGATGCCGCAGACGCCGGAGTCGGACAAGCTGGTGGCGATTGCCCAAGGGATTTATGGCGAGCTGGGTCGCACGTTGACCATTGAAGGCAGCGGCGGGGCGGCGGATGCCAGCTTGTCGGCCGGCGTGGGCACGCCGACCCTGGATGGCTTCGGGATTGTTGGCGGCAATATCCATACGCCGGAGGAATATGCCGAGGTCGAGAGCGTGGCGCCGCGGATTTACCTGCTGAGCCGGATGATCATGGAGCTGTCCAAACGCTGATCTGAAACCACCACTGACTCCCTGTGGAAGCAGATCAACATGTGGGAGCTGGCTTGCCTGCGATAGCGGATTGTCAGTCATGAATGATTTGACTGATACACCACCATCGCAGGCAAGCCAGCTCCCACACTGTTCTGCGGTGTTTGTTGGATCAGCTTGCGGTCAGCGCTTCCCGCGTCTTCTCCCGCCCCAACACCAAACTGCACAGTGCCGGCAAGAACAGCAACGTCAACACTGTCCCCACCAGCACCCCGCCAATCAGCACATACGCCAGCGACGACCAGAACACCGACAGCGTCAGCGGAATAAACGCCAACGCCGCTGCCAGGGCGGTCAGGATCACCGGCCGTGCCCGGCGTACCGTGGCTTCGATAATCGCCTCACGAATCACCATGCCCAGGTCCTGGTTCTGCCGAATCTGGTCGGTAAAGATCAGGGTGTTGCGCATCAAGATCCCGCCAATCCCGATCAGCCCCAGGATCGCATTAAACCCGAACGGCTGGTTGAACAGCAGTAACGTCGGCACTGCCCCGATCAACCCCAGCGGGGCGGTGGCGAATACCATGAACATCACCCCGAACGACCGCACCTGGAACATGATCACGGTCAATGTCAGCAGGATCATGATCGGGAACAGTGCCGCCAGCGCGACGTTGGCCTTGGCGCTTTCTTCCACCGGGCCGCCAATGACGATCTGATACCCGGCCGGCAGCTTGGCGATCAAGGGTTGCAGGTCCTTGTACACGGCCATTTCCACGTCCGGCGGCTGGGTGCCGTCGACAATGTCGGCGCGCACTTCCACGGTCAGTGCCCGGTTGCGACGCTTGAGGATCGGTTCTTCCATGACCGCCTGGAAATGCCCGATCTGGGCCAGTGGCACCGACACGCCGGCGCTGTTGGTCAGGGTCATGTTGTCCAGGTTGCCGAGGTCTTCCCGCTGGCTGCCCTGGGAGCGGGCGACCACCGACACGGTGCGATTGCCTTCGCGTACTTCGGTGATCGGGTTGCCGCTGAGCAACGCGTTGAGCTGGGATTTCACCCCGTCGGGGGTAAAGCCCAGCAGGCGCAGGCGATCCTGGTCGAGCACCAGGCGGTAACTGCTGGCACGCTCGCCCCAGTCGAGGAAGCTGTCGCGGGTGAGCGGGTTGGCGGCGACCACTTGGCGCACGTCTTCAGACAGGCCACGCAGCACATTCAGGTCGGGACCGGACACGCGAAACACCACCGGGAACGGCACGGGCGGGCCGAACACCAACTGGGTGACCCGCACCCGCGCCGCCGGAAACTCGCCCGCCGCGATGCGTTCATCCATGCGTTGTTTCAGGGCGTCCCGGGCATGGGCGTCGGCGGTCTGTACGATCAACTTGGCGAAGGCCGGGTCCGGCAACTCGGGGTTCAGCGACAGGAAAAACCGTGGCGCACCACCGCCGACGTAGGTGTCGACCATCAGGGTTTGTGGCTCCGCCATCAGTGCCTTTTCCACCTGTGCCGCCACCGCCTCGGTGCTTTTGAAGGCGCTGCCCGGCGGCATGTACACCTCAAGAATCAGCTCGGAACGGTCTGAGTTGGGGAAGAACTGCTTCTTCACCACGCCCATGCCCAGGCCACACAGCACAAAGGCGGCCACCACCAGCCCGGTCACCATCCAGCGTCTGCGCACGCACGCGTCCACCAGGCGGCGCAGTTTCTGGTAATAACGGCCGGCGTAAATCGCATCATGGCCACCGGGCACCGGCTGGATGTGCGGCAGCAGCTTGACCCCCAGGTACGGGGTGAACACCACCGCCACCAGCCACGACGCGATCAGCGCAAAGCCGACGATCCAGAAAATATTCCCCGCATATTCCCCGGCGCCCGAGCGGGCAAAACCCACGGGCAGGAAGCCGATAATCGTCACCAGCGTACCGGTGAGCATCGGTGCGGCGGTGGAACTCCAGGCAAAGGTGGCCGCATGAATCCGGTCAAAGCCTTCTTCGAGTTTGACCACCATCATCTCGATCGCAATGATCGCGTCGTCCACCAGCAAGCCCAGGGAAATGATCAACGCACCCAGGGTCACCCGGTCGAATTCGCGGCCGGTCATCAGCATGATCACGAACACGATGGACAAGGTCAGCGGCACCGCTGCGGCCACCACCAGCCCGACCCGGAAACCCAGGGCCAGCAGGCTGATCACCATCACCACCGCGAGGGCGACGAAGAATTTCAGCATGAATTCGTTGACCGCCAGGCTGATGTTTTTCGCCTGGTCGGAGACCTTGGCGAAGTTGACCCCCAGCGGCAGGTCGGCCTGGATTTTCGCCTCCTGGGCCTTGAGGGCCTTGTCCAGTTCCAGGCCGTTCCAGTGCTTCTCCATGATCACCCCGAGCATCAGGGACGGGTCACCCTGATGGCGGATGCGGTAGCTGGGCGGGTCTTCATAACCCCGGCTGACGGTGGCCACATCGGCGATGCGCAGCAGCTTGCCGTTGGCTTCCAGCGGCACGTTTTCGATCAGCGCCAGGCTGTCGAAGGCGCCGTCGATACGGATATACGCCCGGGCGCCGGCGGTTTCGACAAAACCCGAAGGCGCCACGGCGTTCTGGGCGGCGAGGGCGGCGAAGATCTGTTCGGGCTTGATGCCCAAGGTGGCCAGGCGTTCATAGGAGAACTCGACGAAGATCCGCTGCGCCTGTTCGCCCAGGATATTCACCTTCTTTACCCCCGGCAGGTTGAGCAGGCCCTGGCGCATGTCCTCGGCCATCTGCACCAGCTGCCGGTGGGGCAGGTGTTCGGCCTCCAGGGCGTACAGGGAAAAATACACGTCGGAGTACTCATCGTTGAAAAACGGCCCGATCACCCCCTTGGGCAGTTTGGCGGCTTCGTCGCTGAGCTTCTTGCGGGTCTGGTAGAACAGGTCCTGGATCTCGCTGGGGCGGGTGGACTCCAGGTACGTCATGCGCATCGACACAAACCCCGGCTGGGCGATGGTTTCGACGCGGTCGTAATAGTCCAGCTCCTGCAGGCGTTTTTCCAGGCGGTCGGCCACTTGTTCCTGCATTTCCCGGGCCGTGGCGCCGGGCCAGGCGGCGGTGATGGTCATGACCTTGACGGTGAACGACGGGTCTTCGGCGCGCCCCAGTTTGCCAAAGGCGAAGATGCCGGCGGCGAGGATCGCGATGATCAGGAACAGCGTAACCGCGCGATGCTTGACCGCCAATTCAGAGAGGTTGATACCGCGCATGCTCAGTGTTCCTGTTGACGGTTGAGGGCCAGGACCTGAGCCGGCAACAGGCGTACCGCATCACCGCTGTGCAGCAAGTGCGCGCCCAGGGCGACCACCACTTGGCCGGGACTCACGCCGCTGTTGAGCAGGGCGTCCTCCTGGCCGAGGCTGGCGACGGTGACCGGGGCAAAGCTGACCTTGTCGTCGGTGCCGATCACCCACACACCGGTGCCCTTGCCGGCATCCTGCAGTGCCCCGATGGGGACGCGGGTCTGTTGGGCCTGGCCGTCACCTTGCAGGCGCACGGTGATGGTCGAGCCGAGGGCGAAGCGGTCGACGGCGCCATGCAACACATAACGGGCGCGGTAGGTGCGGGTGGTCGGGTCGGCGCTGGCGGACAGCTCGCGCAACGTGGCGGTCACCGCCTGTTCGGGGGCGCCGAAGGGGAACGCCAGGGCTTTTTGCGACGCTTGATCGCGCTGGTTCTCCGGCAGGTTGACGATGGCTTCCCGGGCGCCGTCGTGGGCCAGGCGGGCCACCACTTGCCCCTCGGCCACCACCTGGCCGCGGTCCACCCGCACGTCGGTGATGATGCCGTCGCCATCGGCCTTGAGCACCGAGTAGGTGCGGCGGTTTTCGATCTGGCTGGCATCGGATTGCGCCGAGGCCAGCTCGGCTTCGGCCACCCGCAGGTGGGTGGCGGACTGGTCGAAAATCTGCCGCGACACCGCGCCGGTATTGGCCAGGCGCTGGTAGCGGGCTTCGTCATCCCGGCGCTGGCGCAGTTGGGCCTGGGCTGCATTGACGCGGTTCTTCGCCGAGCGCAGGGCCAGTTCAAAGTCACCGATGTCCAGCACCAGCAAGGTGTCGCCACGGTTCACATGCTGGCCGGGATCGACCTTGCGTTCGATCACCTTGCCGCTGACGCGGAACCCCAGATCGCTTTCAGTGCGCGCGGCCACCACGCCGGTGTAGGCGCTTTGCTGGCTGCCGGCGGCCTCGACTTTGGCGGCCAATACGGGGCGGGGCAGGGGGGCTTCGGCGACGGGGTCGGCCTGGCTGTTGCAGCCGCTGAGTACCGCTAACAGGGCCAGGGGCGTGAGAAGGCGGAGGGGGAGAGGGTTCATGGCGGGCTCCGTGGGGCGGGTGAGCGTGTTGAGAAAGGTGAAAATTACGGTCGTAATATTTGTCGCCATATTATGACCGAAATATAAAATAATCCAGTCCCGGGTGGGCGTTCTACTGGTGGGACGATCAAGGCCGGTTTTGCCGGCTAGCGCCGAATTGGTTACGGATTTAAGGTGTATCCATTACGGGAGACACCTATGAAAAAGATTATCGGCCTCTACACCAGCCCACGCGGCCATTGGGTCGGCGACGGCTTTCCGGTTCGCACGCTGTTTTCCTACGACACCATGGGCAAGCAAATCAGCCCGTTCCTGTTGCTGGATCACGCCGGCCCCACGGCCTTCACCCCGACCGAGCAACGGCGCGGCGTCGGCCAGCACCCGCATCGCGGCTTTGAAACCGTGACCATCGTCTACAAGGGCGAAGTCGAGCACCGCGATTCCACCGGCGCTGGCGGCATCATCGGGCCGGGCGATGTGCAATGGATGACTGCGGCCAGGGGCATCATTCACGAGGAATTCCACTCCGAGGCCTTCGCCCGCAGCGGCGGCGCCCTGGAAATGGTGCAGTTGTGGGTCAACCTGCCGGCCAAGGACAAAATGACCGACGCCGGTTACCAGACCCTTCTCGACAGCGATATCCCGACGCTGCCCCTGGCCGACCACGCCGGCAGCCTGCGCCTGATCGCCGGTGAGTTCGACGGGGTCAAGGGCCCGGCCCGCACCTTCACGCCGATCGACGTGTGGGACATGCGCCTCAACGCCGGCCGCTCAGTGACACTGGACTTGCACGCCGGGCGCAACACCGCGCTGGTGGTATTGCGCGGCACGGTGCGGATCAACGGCACCGAAGTGGCGCGGGAAGGGCAGTTGGCGGTGTTCGAGCGCGACGGTACCCAACTGCGCCTCGAGTCCAGCGACGATGCCACGGTGTTGCTGCTCAGCGGCGAGCCGATCGACGAACCGATCGTCGGCCACGGCCCGTTCGTGATGAACACCGAGCAGGAGATCCACCAGGCGTTTGCCGACTATCAGTCCGGGCAATTCGGGCAGATGCAACGCTAGGCGGGTTTCACCCAACCCTTGTGGGGGCTGGCTTGCCAGCTTCTACATTTTGTTTGCGGCGTTCTCATTTCATGCGATCTTCATGGCATTCGCCCTGGAGTCGCCTGGATGCCCTCATTTATCTCCGATCACCCGATGTTCTGCGCGCTGGCGCTGGTGCTGATCGACATCGCCGTGTGGCGCCTGATCTCTGCCGATTTCGGCAACTGGAAGCTGGTGGCACGCCTGGTGATCTTCGCGGTGTTCAGCGCCGTGCTGTTCAACGAAGGCATGAACCCGATGCAGGTCGCGCCGTATGGCGACAACGTGGCGCTGCACCTGGCGGCCACGGCGTTCCAGATCGGCTGGTGGTTGTTTGCGGCGCGCACCCTTACGGTCTTGCTCGGCGCGGTGATGATGCAGCGGGTCGGCCACACCGGGCGCCTGTTGCAGGACCTGGTGGGTGCGGTGATTTTCCTGATCGCGATCATTGCGGCCATGGCCTACGTGCTCGACCTGCCGGTGAAGGGCGTGCTGGCCACTTCCGGCGCGGTGGCAATCATCGTTGGCCTGGCGTTGCAGAGCACCTTGAGCGATGTGTTTTCCGGGATCGTCCTCAACACCACCAAGCCCTACCAACTGGATGACTGGATCTCCATCGACGGCACCGAAGGCCGGGTGATCGACATCGACTGGCGTGCGACCCAGTTGCAAACCTCCCAGGGCAGCCTGGCGGTGGTGCCCAATTCGTTGGCGGCCAAGGCCAAGATCATCAACTTCTCACGCCCGGCGGATATGTTTGGGCTGGCGGTCAGCCTGCAAGTCAGCCCCCATGCGCGGCCGCAAACCGTGCTGGATGCGCTGGAACGGGCGATGCAGGGGTGTCGCCCGTTGTTGGCCAAGCCGGCGCCCAGCGTCGCATTCAAGACGTCGGCGAGTGGTGGGGTGGAGTATGAAATCAGCGGGTTTGTGCCGGCGATGGCGCTCAAGCGTGAGGTGCGTAATCAGCTTTATGATTTGGCGTTCCGGCATTTGCAGGCGGCGGGGGTGAGTTTGTTGTCGGCGGCCGAGAGTAACGCGCCGGTGGCGGTTTCCCGGGCGCGGGCGTTGTTGGAGAGTTCTTCGATTTTCTCGACCTTGAGGCAGGAGGAGAAGGAGACGTTCAGCCAGAACATGACGTTGCAGACCTTCCGCGCCGGGGAGATGATTTTGCCGGCGGGGGAGGTGAGTGATCACCTGTTCATCATTGAGTCCGGGGTGATTTCGGTGATGTTGACCAAGGCGGGGCACAAGTTCGAAGGCGGGCGGATGGGGCCTGGGGAGGTGATTGGCGAGGCGGGGATTTTGTCGGAGCAGGGCGTGCCGGCGGACTTTTCGGCGAAGACGTTTTGTACGTTGTACCGGATTGAGAAGGAGTATCTGAAGCCTTGTCTGGATGCGCGGCATGACATCAGTGAGGCGATGAAGAGTTTGTTGGATTTCCGGTTGCATGCGGCTCAGAGTTTGACGCAGGAGGCGCCTGTGGTGCCTGTGAAGAAAGGGTTTATGCAGTGGCTCAGGAGTCGCGCTTGACCGTGTACATATCCGTT
>NZ_JACARC010000109.1 GCF_013386825.1 Pseudomonas sp. IPO3778 | reverse complement strand
AAAACCACCTTGGCGATGAACATCGGATCCCACAACGCAATCCGCGCCGCCAAAAGTGTGATGGTGTTCAGTCTCGAAATGCACAACACCGGCCTGATGGATCGGTTCATGGCATCCGAAGGCCGGGTCCCGCTGCAGCTGATCAAGAATGGGAAAGCCCCGCACACCCACGGCGCCGAACTCATGAGCGCTGCCGGGAAGATAAAGCACTCCAAGCTGTTCATCTCTGATCGTGCCTCGATGACGATCAACCGCATTCGCTCGTCCGCCCGCCGCCATAAACGCCGCCACGGTCTGGACCTGATCATCATCGACTACCTGCAACTGATGGAGTCCGATTCGCGCACGTTCAGCCGCGAGCAGGAGGTCAGCCACATGACCCGCAGCGCGAAGCTCATGGCACGCGAACTGGGCGTGCCCGTGATCCTTCTCAGCCAGCTCTCGCGAGAGTGCGAAAAGCGCCCGAACAAGCGCCCGCTCTG
>NZ_JACARC010000011.1 GCF_013386825.1 Pseudomonas sp. IPO3778 | reverse complement strand
CGTAAGGGCGGAACCCATAGCAGCCGTTACCGCAGCAACGGATATGTATACCTCCACTAAGGATCCAACACCCCACCACTGTAGCTGTCAGACAACCGTGAACCAGTGAACTTGGCCACCACCGAACCCTGGGAGACCAACCGCTCCCGGTGCCCCGTCACCATGCGCCCGGTTTGCGCCGCATACAGAACCACCTCGGACGCCGGCTCCCCAGGCCGCCGGATAATCCGCGCAAACCGCTCGCCCTCTTCCACCTGCTCACCCAGGCCTTTTTCAAACACCAGCACCCCGGCACACGGCGCCAGAATGGTTTCCATGCAGCCCATGTCCACCACCTGCCCCTGCCAATCGGCAATCGCCGGCACTTCGTCGATCACCCCGCTGGCGCAGAGCCATGCCCAGAGTCCATCACCATCCCGCCCGGCCAGGGCGTCGCTCACATCCGCCTGCCCACGCAATTCAATCGTCGCGGCCAATCGCGGCTGGGCGTGATCAATAATGGTCTCTTCAAACGAACCATCACCGCCCTCATCCCAGACAATCACCACGTCCACTTGCAACGCCGCCGCCAGCGCCCGGCCCTCGGGCCAAAAGCTACGGTGGATATACAAGTACGGCAGCGCCTCATCATCGGTGTGCAGGTCCAGCACCAACTCGGCATCGGCGGCCAGTTGCACCAGGCTTTTTTGCCATTGCGCCAGGTTGCTGGCCGGGCGCTCCATGGCCAGTGAATGATCAAACCCACGGTTGAAATTCTGCCCGGTGGCCTCGTGAAAGCGCCCCAGCAACCGCCCCTGGCGAAACTGCCCGATGCCAAACGGGTTGGCCTGGGGCACCACGGTCACCGTACCCTTGAGCCGCCCCTGGTCCTGGCACGCCTGCAACCGCGGCAGCAGGTGGTGCAACACCAGCATCCCGGCGATTTCATCGGCGTGCACGCCGGCCTGCAGGTGTACCCGAGGGCCGCTGCCGTCCCCTTCAAAGCGCCAGGCGCCAATGTGCAGGGTGTTCCCGGAATCGCCGGGGACGTGCCACGAAAGGTCTTTTGCCATGCCGTTGCCCTCCTCTTGTTGGTGTTGCCGGTATATATTGAACGCACGTTCAATCATCTGTATTTACCAAGGGTGTGCCTGTGGCCGAAGACCGTCGCGACCTGTTGATTGCCGCCACCCTCACCAGCCTCGCGCGGGACGGGCATGCCGGTATTTCCGTACGGCGTATCGCCGCTGAAGCCGGTGTTTCGGTGGGATTGCTCAATCATCATTTCGGCAGCATCGATGCACTGATCGCCGAGACCTACCACAAACTCGCCAGCGAACTGACCACCGCCCTGTGGCAGGAAGTCGACCAGGCCCAGGGCCCGGCGGCGCGGCTGGATGCGTTTCTCGCCGGCTCGTTTTCCTCACGGGTCATGGACCCCAAGCTCCTCGGCGTGTGGGTGGTGTTCTGGAGCCTGATCCGCCATTCCGCCCACGTGAATGACTCCCATGAAAAAAGCTACCGCGCCTACCTGGAACTGATCCGCCAACTGCTCGACGACCTGGCACAGAGCGAAGGTTTCGTGATCCACGACACCCGCCTGGCCGCCATCGGCTTATCGGCGATGCTCGACGGACTCTGGCTTGAGTGGTGCCTCAACCCCGGCACCTTCAGCCCCGCCAACGGGCTGCACATCTGCCGCTGCTGGATACAAGGGTTGCGTCACGGAGCATTCGGCGCCGACCACGTCCTGTGAGGCGTGGTGCCGGGCGGTGAGCATGGCCAGGGTGCCGCTGATGGCGATCAGCACGGCGCCAAAAATCAGTGACACGTCCATCAAGGTGCCCCACACCAGGCTCGACAGCAGGAACGCCCAGATCAAACCGGTGTATTCGAACGGCGCCAGCAATGTCGCCGTGGCCCGGCGGAAACTCGCAAACAACAGGAACTGGCCAATGCCGCCCACCAGCCCGGCGCCGAGCATGCCCAGCCAGGCAGGTGTGGGCGGCGGTGTGTGCGTCCACGGCAGCGCCACCGCCATGCACACCACGAACACCCCGTTGGTGATCAGCATTTGTTCCAGCACTGAGGTGTTGTCGTCCACCTGGCGCAGCTGGATATAGGTGAAGGCCCAACACAGCGCGGCCGCCAGCGTCAGGGCGATCGGCAACGGGTCGACCATGTTGCTGGGGCGACAGGCAATCACCACGCCGACAAAACCGATGATCAGCGCAATCCACTGGCCGCGGCTGGCGCGTTCCTTGAGGATCAGCGCTGCCAGCAAGGTGACCATGATCGGCGCGGAAAAATACAGGGTGGTCATTTCCGCCAGGGTCAGGTCCTTGGCGGCGGTGTAATACAGCAGCCAGGCCAGCAGCGATAACAGCCCCCGGATGATCAACAGTTTGCGGCTGACCGAGTGCCACGCACGCTTGAGCAACCCCATGCGTCCGGCGATCACGCACGCGGCCACCACCACCAGGCTGCGCCAGAACAGGATGGTAAACACCGAATAATCGGCCACCAGCCATTTGATCCCGGCGTCCTGCAAGGCCAGGAACGCATAGGCCAGCGAGCACAGGGCAATCCCTTGCAACGAGCGATCGGTTTTCATCCGGCAGACCTGCGCAATGGTGTGCCACGCCGCTCGGCAATGGCGTACAGGGCTTCAATCAGGAAGGTCAGGCACAGGTACACCCCGGCCACCAACAGCAACGGCTGGTAGATCTGCAAGGTCTGGGCACGCACCACGTTGGCGGCGCCGAGCAGGTCGACCACCGCGATGGTCGAGGCCAGCGCGGTGGACTTGAGCAGCATCACCGTCTCCCCCGCCAGGGTCGGCAGCAGCAGGCGCATGGCCCTCGGCAAGCGCACGCGCCACAGCGCCTGGCGCGGGGTCATGCCAAATGCCGAGGCGGCTTCCATTTCGCCCTTGGGCACCGCCAGCAGGCCGCCGCGAATCACCTCACCGACGTACGCCCCCACCGACAGCACCAGGGCGAACACGATGTACCAGTAGCCCTCCCGCAGGAACGGCCAGAAAAAGCTGCCACGAATCATCGGGAACTGGGCAAACAGGCTGCCCAGGCCGTAGTAGAAAATGTAGATCTGGATCAGCAGCGGTGTACCCCGCAGCACGCTGGTGTAACCCAGTGCGCAACGGGCCAGCCACTTGCGCCGGGACAAGCGTGCCAAGGCCACCAGCACCGCCAGCGCGAAGCCGAACACGGCCGAAATCACCAGCAACGACAGGGTCGTCTGCAAGCCTTTGGCGATCAGTCCTGCGTAATAACTTATCCACTCAGGCATGTGCGGCTCACTCGACAACCGGCATCCAGCGACGAATACGTCGCTCCAGGCGCCCGGACAGGTAGTTGGAGGCCAATGTCACCAGGTAATACAAGGCGGCGGCCGTGAGGTAAAACAACAGGTAGTGCCGGGTCGAGCCCGCCGCCTGTTTGGCGGTGTACAGCAGTTCGTTGGTGCCCACCACGCTGATCAGTGCACTGTCCTTGATCAGGTTGATCCACAGGTTGGACATGCCGGCCAGTGCATACGGCGCCATGATCGGCAGGGTCACCCGGCGGAACAGGCCAAAGCCGCTCAAGCCAAAGGCCCGCGCCGCTTCGATCTGCCCGTGGGGAATGGCCAGGATGGCCGCACGGAAAATCTCCGAGGCGTACGCCCCTTGCACCAGCCCCAGCACCAGCACCGCCACCAGCGGGCCGCTGATGTTGAACTGCTCAAACCCCAGCCACAGCATCAGCGCGTTAAGCGCCATGGAGCCTGCGTAATACAGCAACAGGATCAACAGCAACTCGGGCACTGCGCGAAACACCGTGGTGTAACCGCGCATCAGCAGGGCAATCGGGCGGGGGGCATTGAGCTTGGCGCAGGCCACCACCAGGCCGATCAGCAGCCCCACGGCAAACGAGCCGGCGGAGATCTGCAGGGTCATCCATAACCCTTTGAGCAATGCGTTGCCCCAGCCTTGCTCGCTGAAGTTGAGTAAATCGAACATCGGCGCTCCCTATTTCTATGACAGGCGATGACCCTGTGGCGAGGGAGCTTGCTGTGGCGAGGGAGCTTGCTCCCGCTGGACTGCGCAGCAGGCCCATTTTTGGGGGGCGCTTCGCACCCCAGCGGGAGCAAGCTCCCTCGCCACAAGCACTCCCCTTCTACCGGGTCAGTTTGTGTAGGGGCTGTCACATACCTTGCTGATATAGGCCGGGGTATCGGCACGCTTGCACGGGCTGACCGACACACCAAACACACTCTGCGAGAGGTCAGCGTAGTCTTTGCTCACCAACAGCTCGCCAATCGCCTTGTCCAGGCGGGCCTTGAGTGCGGTGTCTTCCTTGCGCAGGCCGGCCCCTACACCACGGCCGATGACCGGGTCGTAAGGCACTTCGGCGATTTCGGCCAGGCCCTGGGCTTCAGGGGTCTTGACCATCATGGCGATGGCGATACCGTCGGCCATCATCAGGTCGGTGCGCCCGGCAATCAGGTCGGCGTTGGCCGATTCCTGGGTGTCGTAGTACTTCAGGTCAGCAATTTTCTCGTAGTACTTCTTCAGGTAGTTGGCGCTCACCGTGGAGATCTGCACGCCGATGACCTTGCCCTTCAGGCCCGCCGGTGAAACCTCGACGGTGGTGCCCTTGGGCCCGGCGATGCCCAGCAGCGAATCGTAGTAGGCGCGGCTGAACGCGATCTGTTTTTCGCGCTCGTCGGTGACCGACATCGAGGAGAAGATCACGTCGATTTTCTTCGCCAGCAACGACGGAATAATCCCGTCCCATGCCACTTCCTTGATCTGGCACTCAGCCTTCATCAGGCCGCAGAGCTTGTGGATCAGGTCGACCTCAAAGCCCGTCCATTCCCCATTGCCGCCCTTCACCGTGAACGGCGGGTAGGGTTCTGCCGCCACCGCGAACACGATGGGTTTTTCCGCTGCAAGCGCCGAACCTGCCGCCAGCATCAATACTGCACTGCTCAACCACTTTGCCAATCGTTTGGATTTCATGATCTTGCCCCGTCTTTTCTGGAGTTAGCGAGTCTGATGCGCGTTGACGAACTGCCGGCAACGCTCACTGCGTGGGTCGATAAACACCGAGTCCGGCGAGCCGGTTTCCTCGATCAGGCCTTGATGCAAAAAAGCGACTTTGGATGACACATCCCGGGCGAACGCCATTTCATGGGTCACCAGGATCATGGTGCGGCCTTCTTCGGCCAGGGAACGAATCACCCGCAGCACTTCGCCCACCAGTTCGGGGTCGAGGGCTGAGGTGGGTTCGTCGAACAACATGACTTTGGGGCGCATGGCCAGGGCGCGGGCAATGGCTACCCGCTGTTGCTGGCCACCGGAGAGGAACGCCGGGTATTCATTGCGCTTGGCCGCCAGGCCCACCCGGTCGAGCAAGGCTTCGGCACGCTCGATGGCTTCGGCACGGCTTTCCCGCAGCACCTGGATCGGCGCTTCGATGAGGTTCTCCAGCACCGTGCGGTGGGGCCACAGGTTGAAGTTCTGGAACACCATGCCGAGGGTGGAGCGAATCCGCACCAACTGTTTGGCATCGGCCACCAGCGGTGCGCCGGGGCGGCCGTAGTTGAGTTTGATGCTTTCGCCGTCAACGTGAATGCTGCCCTGGTCCGGCACTTCCAGCATGTTGATACAACGCAGCAAGGTGCTTTTGCCCGAACCACTGGCGCCGATCAACGAGATCACTTCGCCTTCGTGGGCGGTCAGGGAGATGCCTTTAAGCACCTCGATATTGCCGAAGCGTTTGTGCAGGTCGAGCACCTCGATCATCTTCTTCGCCGCTATCGGCTGCACGCTGATGATGGCGGCCGCAGGTGCTATCCGGGGTTCGCCGGCCAGCTTGGCGACGAAGCCGCTGATGCGCGCGCAGGCCTCGGCCAGGCGCGTTTCACCCAGGGTGAACGACAGGCGCACGAAGCCCTGGGCCGGTTCGCCGAACGCGGCGGCATCCAGCACGGAAACCCCGGCTTCGCGGAACAGGCGCCAGGCGAAATCCAGGGAGCTGAGGCCGGTGTCCCGCACGTCCACCAACACAAACATGCCCGCTTGCGGGGCGCGCACGTGAATGCCCGGGCAGCCGCTGAGGCCCGCGACCACCAGGTCGCGCCGACGTCGGTAGGTTTCGCGCATGCCCTGGGTGACTTCATCGTGGGCCAATATGGCGGCGGTGGCGGCCTCCATCACAAACCCCGGCAAGCCATACAGCATGCTTAACACCAGGGTTTCGGCGTGGGCAACCATGGCCGGCGTGGCGACGATCCAGCCGATGCGCCAGCCGGTCATGGCGTGGGATTTGGACAGGCTGCCAATTACGATGCAGCGTTCGGCCATGCCCGGCAGCGCGGCCAGGCTGTGGTATTCACCGTCGAACACCAGGCTTTCATAGACCTCGTCCACCACCACCCACAACTCATGTTCGATCGCCAGGTCGGCAATCGCTTGCAACTCCTGAGGGTTGAGCACCACGCCGGTGGGGTTGTTGGGATTGGAAAAAAATATCGCCCGGGTGCGGGGCGTGATGGCCGCGGCCAGCAGGGCCGGCTCGAGGCGAAAGCCCCGGTCGGCGGAACACGGTACCCGCACCAGCGTGGCGCCGCTGGCCTTGAGCGTGGCTTCGTAGGTGACGTACATCGGGTCGAGCACGATCACTTCATCACCGGCCTGCAACAGGCACAGCGAGGTGACGAACAAGGCGTTCTGCGCCCCGGCCACGGTGATGACGTTTTCAGCATCCAGTGGGCGAGCCAGGGACTGGCGGTAACGTGCGGCGATGGCGTCCCGCAGTGCCGGGCGGCCGGGGATTTCGGTGTAGTGGGTGTCGCCCTGGCGCAGGGCCTCGACGGCGGCGTCGGTGATGAACGCCGGTGTGGCGAAATCCGGGTCGCCCACACTCAGGATGATGATGTCTTCGCCCTTGCTGCTGGCCTGGAAGGCGGCGTGGTGAATGTCCCAGGCAGCGACGCCCTGCCCTGCAATTCGCTCAACAAAGGGTGAAAACCGCATGCCAGTGCCTCTCGTTCAATCAGAAAAAGCGCAAGCCCGCCGGTTGCCCGGCGGGGGGTTGCAGCCAACATAATTGAAACTGAACACTCGTTCAACGGATAGCGTCGCGGATGTCGTAAACAGTGGAAACAGGTCGTTGTGGTGGATACCTCCAGGTGGGCGTGAATTCAGCGGGCAGCCTGGGTCATCAGGTTGCACTGGTGGTCTTGCAGCTCTTCGGCGGACGCCAGGTTCCACTCCTTGAGCGTCAACCGGGTGGTCAACAGCACGAAGTTGCCGTCGGCCTCTGGCGCCAGCAGCAGGCTGTAGCTGGCCATGGCGTCGCCCTGGGCGCGTACGTACTCATTCAATATCGCCAGCGGGTCACGCAGGTCGAAGTCCGCCGCCGACAGGGTACGGGCGCTGTAGGTATGCCCCAGCAGTTTCACCGGCAGGGTTTGCCATTGCTCATTGAGGGACGCGGCGCTGTCGTTGAGGGTTTTGAACACGTCAGGTCGCAGGCAGGCGATGTGGATATGCAGCTGGTTTTGCGAACGGCCGTAGCGGGAGTTGATCGCCAGGGATACATAGCGGTCGTCAATCGGCGTGGCCAGGCCGCTGGACAGCGCGTCGTGGTGTTTCCAGGCCTGGGCAAAGTAATGGGGCAGCAGGTCCCGTGTCAGCGCGACGTCTTCGATGCCGGTGACTTTATCGGTGGGGATCAGCAGGTCCTGATAAGGCCCGTTGATGTCCTTGAGCAAGGCAAAGCCTTTGTCCGGGTCAACGGTGAGGCACGGGCTGGGGTTTTGGTGCTGGCTTTGGTCGGGTACACATTGGCGGCTGACGATCTGCCACAACACATCGGGATTACCCCGCCACTTCCACGCGCCTGCCACCGCCACCACACACAACAAACCACCGAAGATCTTGAATACGGTACCGCGCTTCATGCCAAAAACCTCAACGCCAAAGGGATGTCTTTTGTTGTTTTGCAACTGCAAGACATCCCTGTCGTGAAGGCTAACGTTTGGCAGGGGCCATAAATTCCGGCCCTACCGGATCTTTTATCGTGCTGGCCAGAATACGGTCGATATGTTGCAGGTCATCGGCCGAGAGCTGCCAGCCGAATGCATCCTCGATGCCTTTGAGTTGCTCCGGGCGACGGGCACCCCACAGGGCAATCGTCGGGCCCTGGTCCAGCACCCAGCGCAAGGCCAGGGCCAGCACCGACTTGCTGTGGCATTCGCGGGCGTATACATCCAGCGCAGCGACGGCCGCCAGGTATTGCTCAAAGCGTGGCGCCTTGAATTTCGGGTCGAGCTTGCGCACATCATCACCGTTGAAACGCGTGGCGGCGTGCATGCTGCCGGTCAGCAGGCCCCGGCACATCGAGCCGTAAGCCAAGACCACCAGGGCGTTTTGTTTGGCGTACGGCAGGATGTCGCTGTCGATCGCCCGCTCGAACAGGTTGTAGGGCGGCTGCACGGTGTCCAGGTGAGTGTATTGGCGGAAGTCGTCCATTTGCGCCGGCGAATAATTGCTCACGCCCACGGCGAGGATCTTGCCTTCGCGGCGCAGTTTTTCCAGCTCGCCGGCGGTTTCTTCCTGGGCCACCAGGGGGTCGGGCCAGTGAATCTGGTAGAGGTCGATGTAGTCGGTTTCGAGGCGTTGCAGGGAGTCTTCGATTTCCTTGCGGATGCGCCGGGCCGTGGCGTTGCGGCGCACGGTGCCATCGTCCCATTGCAGGCCGGCCTTGGTGGCGATCACGGCGGTGTGGCGCACACCGCGCAGGGCCCGGCCGATCAGTTCTTCAGATAACCCGAGGCCGTAGACCGGTGCACTGTCGATAAAATTGATGCCGCTGGCCAGCGCATGGCGAATGGTCTTGATCGACACCTCATTATCCGCACCGCCCCACATCGAACCGCCCATGGACCAGGTGCCCAGCGCAATCCGCGAGACGGCCTTGTCGATGCCCGGGATCTTGATGGTTTCGATACTCATGAAAAAAGCCTCCGCCAGAAACATACAGTAAAAAAACGATTACTCTAGATCATCCGTGGTTGAATCGGGCTCAACGCCGTGTGCAACCCAAACCCTATAAAAGGTGCTTGATATGGCTGCGTTCAACCGCTCCGAGTTGGCCGACCTTAATGTGTTCATGGCAATCATCCGGCGCCGCAGCTTCCGGCATGCGGCCCATGAACTGGGGGTGACCACCTCGGCCCTGAGCCACACCATGCGTAACCTGGAAACGCGCCTGGGGGTCAAGTTGCTCTACCGCACCAGCCGTGCAGTGGAGCCCACCGACGCCGGTATGGTGCTGGCGGAAAAGCTCAGTGTCGGCTTTGCGACGATTCAGGACGGCCTCGACACCCTGGAGCTGTACCGCGAAGCACCGATTGGCCGGCTGCGCCTGAACGTACCCCAGGACGCCGCCGTGTTGCTGATCTCGCCGCTGCTGGGCGAGTTCACCCGCACCTACCCGCAACTGCGCCTGGACGTGATGATCGAAGACCGCATGCTCGACATCGTCGCCGAGGGCTACGACGCCGGCATCCGCTATGGCGCCACCGTACCCCAGGACATGGTGGCAGTGCCGTTGACCGGCGAGCTGCGCTGGATCATGGTCGCCTCCCCTGACTACCTGGCAACGGCCGGCACGCCTAAGGTACCCAAGGACTTGCTCGCGCACTCGTGTGTGCGCATGTACCTGGGGGACAAGACCCCCTACAAGTGGGAACTGGGCAACGGCGCCCGCCAACAGCGCCTCGACGTACCCGGCCACTTCAGCGCGGCCGACACCCAAACCATCGTCGACGCGGCGCTGCAAGGCGTGGGCATTGCCTACTGCCTGGAAAACCGCGTGCTCCCGCAACTGGCAGACGGCCGCCTGGTGGAAGTGCTACCCGACTGGGCCTGCATCGGCGCGCCACTGTGCATGTATTACCCCAGCCGGCGCCAGTCACAGCCGGGGTTGCGGCAGTTGATCGACATGATTCGCCTGCGCACCACCGGTTCTGTGCTGCTGGAGTGAATCCTTTTGAACCTGCTGCGATTGGCCCGCCTCAAACGTCTCAGGACCCAGCGTCCAGGAGCCTTTGATGACCTTTATTTTATGGATGGCAGTGCTCGGCAGTGTCTTGCTGATTCTCGCCCTCACCTCCTCCTACCTGCGCTGGATGCCAGTCACCACCTCGGCGGTGTGCCTGTTGCTGGGCGTGGGTATCGGCCCGCTGGGCATGGACCTGCTGCACCTGGACATCAAGGCCTCCGCCCGCTGGATGGAGCACCTGACGGAAGTCGCGGTGCTGTTCTCGTTGTTTGTCAGCGGGCTGAAACTGCGGCTGCCCCTCCAGCATCGGACCTGGCGCATCGCGTTTGGCATGGCCGGCCCGGTCATGCTCCTGACCATACTCGGCACGTGCCTGGTGCTGCACGGGCTGCTGGGGTTGTCGTGGGGCGTTTCGCTGTTGGTGGGGGCGATTCTTGCGCCCACCGACCCGGTGCTCGCGGGCCTGGTGCAGGTCAACAATGCCCAGGACTATGACTCATTGCGGTTCGGCCTGTCCGGCGAAGCGGGCCTGAACGACGGCACCGCCTTCCCGTTCGTGATCTTCGGGCTGATGTTCATGCAACACGGCGGGTTTGACGGTGACTGGCTCGGCGGCTGGGTCTTGAAGAACCTGATCTGGGCGGTACCGGCCGGCCTGTTGACCGGCTACTGGATGGGCCGGGGCATCGGTCGGCTGACCCTCAAGATGCGCATCACCAATGCCGACAGCACCCTGTCGCCGAATGATTACCTGACGCTGGCCTTGATTGCCCTGGCCTACGTGGTGGCCGAGGCCATCGGCGGCTATGGGTTTCTGTCGGTATTTGCCGCCGGCCTCGGGCTGCGCCAGGCAGAGTTCAAGTCCACGGGCAATTCGCAAATCCCTGCCGAGCATCTGGCAAAACCGTTGGTGGGCCATATGGAGGTGGAACCCGAGCAGGCATTGCACGGTGACGTCGGGGAGTTGCAAGACACCCAGATCGCCGCAGGCGTGATGATGGGCGACATGCTCGCCTTTGGCAGCCTGGTGGAACGTTCCATGGAGGTGTTTCTGGTGACCCTGCTGGGGGTGGTGCTGGTCAGCCACTGGGACTGGCGGGCGCTGGTGGTGGGTGCGTTGCTGTTTTGCGTGATTCGCCCGCTCAGTGTGCTGTCGATGCCTTGGGGCAGCCTGCTGGATCGCCATCAACGGGGGCTGGTGGGCTGGTTCGGGATTCGCGGGATCGGCAGTATTTACTACCTGTTCTACGCCATCAACCATGGGCTGGTGGGCACCAGCAGCGCCGTGGCGGTGAACCTGACGCTATCGGTGATAGCCCTGAGCATCGTCGTTCATGGCCTTAGCACGCAGCCCATGCTGGTGTGGTATGAACGGCGTGCCCAGGTGCACACATGAGGCTTATTCCTGGTTTTCAGTGTTGCCGACGTCGGCCGCATCATCCAGGTCGTTAAGCGGTACTTCGGCATCATCCATCAGTGAGCCCGGGTCTTCATTGCCCGGGTCATTGAGTTCATCGTCTTCGTCTATTTCAACTGACATGACCGTCTCCTCTAACCGCCTTGGGTATCGATATCGGCATCGGTTTCAGGCTTGGGCTCGCGCTCGGGCTTGAAGTCTGGACTGTAGTCGTTTTCTTTGGCCTTTGGGTCGGCGTCGGGTGTCGGGTCTTTTGGCGCGTCGGCAGCAGTGCCCGGCGCGGGCTCGCCGCCGTCGATGGCGGGATCATTGCGGCCGCTGACTTGCGGATCGTCTTTATCGGTTGCGTTCATGGTCACCTCTTCGCAGATTGGGAAAACTGGCCCTGCGTAAACGTAAGGTGCTGAACGCCGGGCGGAAGTTCATTCCGATTGGCTAGGAGCCTGGGTTGTCGACCTGGATATAGAACGCGTAGGCCCCCAGGATCACCCAGAACACCATGAACAACCAGGGTGCACGCATCGAGAACAGCAGCGATTTGCGATAGCCCTTATGGGACGACTCCGTCTCGCTGAACAGCGGCGACTCGTCGTACGCCAGGCCCATCACCGGTTCGCTGCGCAGCAGTTCGCTTTGTTTGTAGTGCCAGTGATCGATGATGTCGTAGGCCGCCCGAATGCCCGGCCAGGCGTTGAGGGAGCTGAGAATGCCCAGCATCGCCAGAAACACCGGCACCACCAGGGTGAACAGCTTGCCCCATTCCGGGTTGAGGTTGCCCATGCCGGACACAAAGGCGATCACCAGGAATGACTGGGCGGTGAGGTAGGCATCGGTGCGGTTGGCCAGGATGCTGGTTTCGTACTGGATCTCGCGCCGGTAGAAGTCGAGACGGTCCTTGGGTGAACCGAAAATCTTCGCGGAGTGCTCGCTGTGGTCGGTCAGGGCCGACTCGGGGTTCTGTGGGGAAATGATTCTGGGCACGATCAGTGCTCCACGCAGGTATTTGAAGCCCGTTAGAAGAACTGCGCTGGTGCAAAGTTCAAGTAATTGATGCACCGTTTTGAGGCAATCGAGCGCTCTATGTGGCGAGGGAGCTTGCTCCCGTTAGACTGCGTAGCAGGCCTGCTTCCTGGGGGCGCTTCGCACCCCAGCGGGAGCAAGCTCCCTCGCCACAGGGGAGTCGCTACGGGTCGATGGCACAGGCATTGCTTTACTCCTTCAATCACCCACCTGCCCCGCCTGATTACAGGAGCATTCGTTACCCCCCGACCCAGAGCCCACCCCAAAAGAAAGTAAGGACCAGGCCTGCTGGCACCATCAGCCACGGGCTCATAAAAAAATGCGTTTTCTAAAGCGGCAGTGCCACCCATGAGTAGTTCCCCGGGCACTGACAAGGTACTGGAATGGCTCGATCTTTCTTTGATGAAATGAATGATGCAAACGGCGTGTGCCGTGCGCACTATCAGGATTTCTCCCGCTGGCTGGCCAATACGCCGCCAGAACTGCTGGCCCAGCGCCGCCGTGAAGCCGACCTGCTGTTTCACCGCGCCGGGATCACCTTCACCCTGTATGGCGACGAGCAAGACACCGAGCGCCTGATTCCCTTCGACATCATCCCCCGCAGCATCCCCGCCAGTGAATGGAGCGTCATCGAACGCGGCTGTATCCAGCGGGTGAATGCACTGAACATGTTCCTCGCCGATATCTACCACGACCAACGCATCATCAAGGCCGGGATCATCCCCGCCGAGCAGGTCCTCGGCAACGAGGGTTACCAGAAGGCCATGGTCGGCCTGGACTTGCACCGCGATATCTACTCGCACATTTCCGGGGTTGACCTGGTACGCGATGGCGACGGCACGTACTACGTGCTCGAAGACAACCTGCGCACCCCCAGCGGTGTGAGCTACATGCTCGAAGACCGCAAGATGATGATGCGCCTGTTCCCCGAGGTGTTTGCCAAACAGCGTATCGCCCCGGTGGACCACTACCCCAACCTGCTGCTCAAGACCCTGAAAAGCTCCAGCCGCCTGGACAACCCGAATGTGGTGGTACTGACGCCGGGCCGCTTTAACAGCGCGTTTTTCGAGCATGCGTTCCTGGCCCGGGAAATGGGCGTGGAGCTGGTGGAAGGCGCCGATCTGTTTGTGCACGACCTCAAGGTATTCATGCGCACCACCGACGGCCCGAAGGCCGTGGATGTGATTTACCGCCGTATCGACGACGCGTTCCTCGACCCGCAGGCCTTCAACCCCGACTCGATGCTCGGCGTACCCGGCCTGGTGGCGGCCTACTGCGCGGGCAACGTGGTGCTGGCGAATGCCATCGGCACCGGCGTGGCGGACGACAAGTCGATCTACCCCTATGTGCCGGAAATGATCCGGTTCTACCTGGATGAAGAACCGATCCTGCAAAACGTGCCGACCTTCCAGTGCCGCAAGCCCGATGAACTGTCCCACGTACTGGCGCACCTGCCGGAACTGGTGGTCAAGGAAACCCAGGGCTCCGGCGGCTACGGCATGCTGGTGGGCCCCGCGTCTACCGCTGCCGAGATCGAGGACTTCCGGCAACGCATCAAGGCCCGTCCCCACGCCTACATCGCCCAACCGACCTTGAGCCTGTCCACCTGCCCGACCTTTGTCGAAAACGGCATCGCGCCACGGCATATCGACCTGCGACCGTTTGTGCTCTCGGGCAAGGAAACCCGCCTGGTGCCCGGTGGCTTGACCCGGGTGGCACTGCGGGAAGGCTCATTGATCGTCAACTCGTCGCAAGGCGGCGGAACCAAGGACACCTGGGTGGTGGAGGGCTGAGTATGCTGAGTAGAACCGCCGCAGATTTGTATTGGATGTCCCGTTACCTGGAGCGCGCCGAGAACCTGGCGCGCATGCTGGAAGTCAGTTATTCGCTGTCGCTGATGCCCCAGGCCGGGCGCAGTGACGGGCTGGATGAGTTGGCCATGTCGCTGCTCAGCAGCGGCACCCTGGACAGTTACCTCGAACGCCACAAGCAGTTGGACGCCGAGCGCATGTTGCACTTCTTCGCCCTGGACGAGGAAAACCCGGCGAGCATCTATAACTGCCTGCGGGCCGCACGGGGCAACGCCCATGCGGTGCGCGGGCGGATCACGGCCGACATGTGGGAAAACCTCAACGCCACCTGGCTGGAAATGCGCAGCATCGCGGCTGGCGGCTTGGCGCGCCATGGCATCAGCCACTTCTGTGACTGGGTGAAACAGCGTTCGCACCTGTTTCGTGGGGCGACGTCCGGGACGATCATGCGCAATGACGCGTACCGGTTTATCCGGCTGGGCACCTTTGTCGAACGGGCGGATAACACCCTGCGCCTGCTGGATGCACGCTATGAGATGTTTGGCGAAGAGTCTGAAGAGGTCAGCGACCTGTCGGCACGCGGGTATTACCAGTGGAGTGCGTTGCTGCGGGCGTTGTCATCGTTTGAGGCGTACACCGAGCTGTACCCGAATGCGTTGAATGCGCGGTCGGTGTCGGAGCTGTTGCTGTTGCGCAGTGATGTGCCCCGCTCGTTGCATGCGTGTATCGAGGAGTTGAGCCACATCCTGGCGGACTTGCCGGGCAGTTACGGGCGCACGGCCCAGCGTTTGGCTGCGGAGTTTGAGGCCCGGCTCCGGTATACCGGAATTGACGAGATCCTGGAGGACGGGCTGCACAGCCGGCTGACGGAATTTATCGACACCGTGCGCGAGTTGGCGCGGGCGATTCATAGCTCGTACCTGGAAGTGGTCTGATGATTGATCGTTCTCACGCTCCGCGTTGATCGTTCCCACGCTCCGCGTGGGAATGCATCCGGTGACGCTCTGCGTCACGACGTCAAGAGCGGACGCAGAGCGTCCAGGGCGGCGTTCCCACGCAGAGCGTGGGAACGATCGTCGTCGATCGTGGCAGGTGTGGTGTGCGGCTCAATCATATAACTGTCAATTTGGATCATTGATCGGCGTTGGTGCCGCTCTTATGTTGGTGGGGTGCAACGCCCCGCCCATCATAAGAACAGGTGCCCGACATGTCCGACGAATTGAAGCTATCTCCCCAAGCCGCCCACAGCCTCAAGCGTTGGCACGCCATGCTGGTGGCCGGTGATTTGAAAGCCCTGCCTGAATTGCTCGCCCCCGATGCCGTCTTCCGCTCGCCCATGGCCCACACGCCCTACCCCGGCGCGCCGGTGGTGTCGATGATCCTCAACACGGTGTTCAACGTGTTTGAAGACTTTACCTACCACCGAGAACTGGCCACCGCCGACGGCCAAAGCGTGGTGCTGGAGTTCAGCGCCCGGGTGGGTGACAAGCAACTCAAGGGCATCGACCTGATTCGCTTTAACGAGCAAGGGCAGATCATCGAGTTTGAAGTGATGATCCGCCCCTTGAGCGGGCTGCAAGCCCTGGGTGAAGAGATGGGCCGGCGCCTGGCGCCTTACCTGGCAAAATTGTAGGAGCGAGCTTGCTCGCGAAAAACTTGAAGGCGCCGCTCCCCTCCAGACAGCCATCCAGCCAGCCAGCCAGCCAGCGTTATCGTTAACGACCTTCGCGAGCAAGCGTGCTCCTACTGGTTCTTCACCAGCACCGGTTCTGCCCGGTATTGGTCGGGGAACAGTTTTTTCAGCTGGGCCACCTTGGGCAGGTCGTTGATCACGATGTACGGGTACGACGGATTCTCGGTCAGGAAGTCCTGGTGGTAGGACTCTGCCGGGTAGAACGCCTTGCCCATTTCGATTTTGGTCACGATCGGCTTATCAAAGGACTTGGCGGCGTCGAGCTGGGCGATGTAGGCCTGGGCGACTTTTTGCTGTTCAGCGTTCTGGGCAAAGATCGCCGAGCGGTACTGGGTGCCGCTGTCCGGGCCCTGGCGGTTGAGTTCCGTGGGGTTGTGGGCCACCGAGAAGTAGATCTGCAGCAACTTGCCGTAGCTGACCTTGCTCGGGTCGTAGGTCACCGAGACGGATTCGGCGTGGCCGGTATCGCCGCCGCTGACGCTGTCGTACTGGGCGGTGCCCGCTGCGCCGCCGTCATAGCCGGACACGGCGTTTTTCACCCCCTGTACATGCTGGAACACACCCTGCACGCCCCAGAAACAGCCGCCGGCGAAGACCGCGGTTTGCAGGTTGCCGGCGTCTGCCGGCAGGTCCATGGCCGGTGGTGCGATGGCCACCGCGTCGTCGGACGGGCCGAAAGAGAACGCCGAGGCGTGGCCGACGAAGGCAGCAAACGCGAGGGCCGGTAAGTAATTAAGCAGTTTCATCTCATTCACTCCAAGACATCAGAATAAACACGGTCAACGGTGGGAGCTGGCTTGCCTGCGATGGCGGTGGTGAATTCAACATCGCTATCGCAGGCAAGCCAGCTCCCACATTGATTGGGTTTTCAGTTCAAGCGTTACGTCGCCGGGTTAGCCGAAGGTGAAGGCGTAGGCCGCCACTTGCGGGTCTAGAAACTCGATGGTGAAGGTCCGGTCCTTGACCGCGCCCGGCTGACGAACAAGCTGGTACAAGCGTTGTTCGGTCACGGTGCCGCTGCCGTCCGGTGCGACGTCGGTGCCATGGGCATCACCCGGCGCCTGGCCGTCGACGGTGACCTTGAAGCGCACCGGCTTGCCGTCGGCGCCAGGGCCCAGCACCAGGTGCAAGTCACGGGCGTGGAAGCGGTAGACGATCTTGCCGTTGGCCGCCGCGAGGGTGGCTTGCTGCCCACCGACGTTCCACTGGCCTTCCAGGGTCCAGTTGTTCAGCGCGAGATTGCCGGCTGCCGGGTAGTTGGCGACCTTGTCAGTGGCCAGGGTGCCGGTGGACACGAAGTTCTCGGCGCGCTGGAAGCCCAGGTAGGTTTCCGGCGACTGTACTTCGTTCATGTCCGGTGCGGCCTGGATGCCCTTGGCGTCGGCCTCGATCAAGCCGCTCGCCACTTTGGTTGCGCCCGCTTCACGCAGCAGTTGCTGGATAACCCGCTCGGACTCGGCGTAATCACCCTCGCCAAAATGGTGGTAGCGAATCTGGCCCTTGGCGTCGGCAAAGTAATGCGCCGGCCAGTACTGGTTGTTGAAGGCGCGCCAGATCTTGTAGTCGTTGTCGATGGCCACCGGGTAAGTGATGCCCAGGTCTTTCATGGCCTTGGTGACGTTGTTGACGTCCCGTTCGAAGGCGAATTCCGGCGCGTGCACACCGATCACCACCAGGCCCTGGTCGCGGTACTTCTCGGCCCAGGCCTTGACGTACGGCAAGGTGCGCAGGCAGTTGATGCAGGAGTAAGTCCAGAAATCCACCAGCACCACTTTGCCTTTCAACGCCTCGGCAGTCAGTGGCTTGGAGTTGAGCCATTGCACGGCACCGTCCAGCGGCGGCAACTGGCCTTCCACCGGCAGCGTGTCGCTGTGGTTCGCAGCCATCATCGCGCCGCCCGCCATCATCGCCCCGCTCTTCTGTTCAGGCTTGGCGCTGAGTTTTTCCACCAGGCTTTGTTCCAGGCCACCGGTGGATGCGGTCGACAAGCGTGCGAGGATCCCGGTGTCCAGGCCCAGGGCAATCGCCGCCACACCCGCCAGCATCAGCGCGCCAAGACCACGACGCAGCCATTCACCGGCACCCAGGGAGCGCTTCATGAAACCAAAGACTTTACCGCCGACCAGCAGCGCCAAGGCCAGGGAGGTGGCAGCGCCGGCCGCGTAGGCCAGCAAGAGCAAGGTAGTGCCGATACTGGCGCCCTGCAGCGCGGCGCCCGTCAGCACCAACCCCAGGATGGGCCCGGCGCAGGGTGCCCACAGCAACCCGGTGGCCACGCCGATGAGGAACGATGCGCCCGGACGCGGCCGCGAATCGGCCCCGGCGGCTTCCGACAGGCGACTGCCCGCCGCCACCAGTGGCCGGGTCAGGCGCTCGGACAGGCTTGGCAGCAGCAACGTCAACCCGAATAGCGCAACAAACAGCAACGCGAGCCAGCGACCGTACTGATTGACTTGCACCACCCAACCGCCGCCCACTGCCGCGAGCGACGCGACCAGGGCGAAGGTCATCGCCATCCCCAGCAACAGCGGCAAGCCACTGCGCAAAAACGGCTGGCCGGTGCGAGCGAAGACAAAAGGCAGAACCGGCAGGATGCACGGGCTGACAATCGTCAACACGCCGCCCAGATAGGCGAGAACTAAAAGCCACATGGGGAATTCCCTTATAAGAAGACATTGAATTAAGCCGCAGTGAACGTCATGGCTGCGCCGTTCATGCAGTAGCGCAGGCCGGTGGGGGCCGGGCCGTCATCGAACACATGGCCCTGGTGACCGCCGCAGCGCCGGCAGTGGATTTCCTTGCGTACCACGCCAAAGGAGGTGTCGACGTGGCTGGCCACGGCGTTTTCCAGGGGTTGCCAGAAGCTGGGCCAGCCGGTGTGGCTGTCGAATTTGGTGGCGGAGGCATACAGGGGCAATGCGCAACCGGCGCAGGCGAAGGTGCCGGTGCGGTGTTCGTCATTGAGGGCGCTGCTGTAAGGGCGCTCGGTGCCCTCCTCGCGCAGGATCCCGTATTGCTCGGCGGTCAGCAGGGTGCGCCATTCGGCGTCGGTGTGGCTGACCTCAAAGTTTTCGGCGGCCTCGGCTTCGGCGATCAGGCTGGGGCCGGCGTTGATTTTCTGCAGCAGGCCACCGGCGATGACCGCGAGCCCGAGGCCGCCGCTGGCCAGCAATATCTGTCGACGTGAATACATGACCTTCTCCTTAACTCCAACTCTTATGGCCGGCAAATAACCCTGTGGCTGAAACTGTGGCGAGGGAGCTTGCTCCCGCTGGAGTGCGTAGCGCTCCCAGTTTTTGGGGCCGCTACGCGACCCAGCGGGAGCAAGCTCCCTCGCCACAATGGGGTTGCGTGCTTTTTTGGCCATTGCGATGAGTGAAGGTTAGGCCTTGGGTGGTCGCGGAATCCTCACGCAGAGTTAAACAATTCGTGATAACTACACTGTTGCAAAAGCCGCACAATGCGCGAATTACGAAGACAGGTTTCTATCAATGGATCAGCCCAAACGTGTCCTGGTGGTCGAGGACGATGCCCATATTGCCGATTTGATCTGCCTGCACTTGCGGGACGAGCAGTTCGAGGTGGTCCACAGTGCCGACGGCGACGAAGGCCTGCGCCTGCTGGAGCAAGGCGGCTGGGATGCGCTGATCCTTGACCTGATGCTGCCCGGTGTCGACGGCCTGGAAATCTGCCGGCGGGCCCGGGCGATGACACGCTACACGCCGATCATCATTACCAGCGCGCGCTCCAGCGAGCTGCACCGCATCCTCGGCCTGGAGCTGGGGGCCGATGACTACCTGGCCAAGCCGTTTTCCATGCCGGAGCTGGTGGCCCGGGTCAAGGCCCTGTTGCGCCGGGTCGACGCCATGGCCCGCAACCTGAAGATGGACGCCGGCAGCCTCGACCTGGGCCAGTTGTTCATCAACCCGCTGACCCGCGACGCCACCCTGCAAGGCCAGCGGCTGGACCTCACGCCCCGGGAATTCGACCTGCTGTACTTTTTCGCCCGCCAACCGGGCAAGGTGTTTTCGCGCATGGACCTGCTCAACGCCGTGTGGGGCTACAGCCACGAAGGCTATGAACACACGGTCAACACCCATATCAACCGCCTGCGGGCCAAGGTCGAGACCGACCCGGCCAACCCGGCACGCATCCTCACGGTGTGGGGCCGTGGCTACAAATTCGCCGAGCAATCTGTATGAGGCTGACCCTTACCCAGCGCCTGTCCCTGGTGTTCGCCCTGCTGCTGCTGATTTGCAGCGGCACCTCGGCGTGGTTGCAAGTGCGCTCCAACCACATGCATGAACTGGAAGTGGTGCAAGGCCTGTCCCGGGACCTGGCCGCACACATCGCCCGCGATACCCAACTGATGGACGCCGACGGCCTCAAGCCGGACGCGGTGCGCAACCTGTTCGGCCAGTTGATGCTGGTGAACCCGAGTGTCGAGGTGTACCTGCTGGACATCAACGGCCGCGTGGTGGGCAACGCCGCGCCCAGCGGCCACCTGCGCCGCGACCAGGTCAACCTGGAACCGGTGCGCCGTTTCCTCAGTGGCGCGATGCTGCCGATTCTTGGCGACGACCCGCGCAGCGTCGACGGCCTCAAGGTATTCAGCGCCGCACCGTTGCAGGTCAACGGCCAGCAGACAGGCTTCCTGTATGTGGTGTTGTTGGGCGAAGCCCACGATGTGTTCGACGCCCGAGACGCCACCGGCATGGCACTGAACATCGCCCTGTGGTCCATCGCCCTGGTGGCGTTGCTGTGCCTGTTGGCGGGCTTGACTGCGTTTGCCTGGATCACCCGGCCCCTGCGGCAACTGACCGAAAAGGTCGGCCAGTTCGATATCAACGGCGCACCGAAAGTCCCGCAGGCCGTGGCTCCCGAGGTGGCGAGCCAGGATGAAATCGCCGTGCTCGACCATGCGTTCGTGCAGATGGAGAACCGCCTGGGTGAGCAGTGGCGCGCCATTACCCATCAAGAGCAAGAGCGTCGGGAAATGGTGGCGAATATATCCCATGACCTGCGCACACCGCTGGCCTCCTTGCATGGCTACCTGGAAACCCTGTCCCTCAAAGACGCCAGCCTGACCCCGCAGGAACGCCGGCGCTACCTGGGCATTGCCCTGGACCAGAGTCGCAAAGTGGGCGGCCTGGCCCAATCGCTGCTGGAGTTGGTGCGCCTGGAACACGGCTTTGTGCAGCCGGTCATCGAAGGCTTTTCGTTGCCCGACCTGGTGCAGGACATCTTCCAGAAGTTCGAACTGACCGCCGAAGCCCGCACCGTGACCCTCACCGCCACCCTGCCGCCAGTAGTGCCGACGGTATTGGCGGACCTGGGCCTGATCGAACGGGTGCTCACCAACCTGCTGGATAACGCCTTGCGCCACACGCCGCTCAATGGCGAAGTTGAAGTGACCCTGGCGCCCAGGGCCGGCGTTGTTGAAGTGACGGTGAGCGACAGCGGCCCGGGGATTGCGGCGGATCTGCGCGAAGGCCTGTTCCTGCGCGCCTTCACCATTGGCGGCGCCCGCCGCGATGGCGGCCTGGGCTTGCGCATCGTGCACCGCATCCTGCAATTGCACGGTCAGGAAATTCGCCTGATCGACGTGCCAGGGCGCGGTGCGACGTTCACCTTCGCCCTAGAAACCCGAGCAGCAGTTCGTTGACCTTGGGCCCCTGCTCGTTCTGAATCCAGTGGCCGCAGTTGGCAAGCACGGCTTGTTGCAGGTTCGGCACTGAATCAGGCATGCGCTTGAGGGTATGGGCCTCGAACACCCCCACCGGGTCGCGGTCGCCGATCAGGAACAAGGTCGGTTGCAGCACCTGCTTGCCAGCCAGGAATTCGGTGCGCTGCCAGTTGCGCTCGAAGTTGCGGTACCAGTTCAATGGGCCGCGAAAGCCGTCGCCGGCGAAGGTTTGCACATACACGTCGAGGTCCTGCTGGCTGCACCAGGCCGGGAGTTTGCCCGGCAGCGCAACGCCTTCCAGCAGCGTGGCACTGGCAGGTTTCTGCTGCAGGAACACGTCCTGGTCCTGCATGAACAGGCGCAAGGTCCGCTCGATGTCGGCGCCCAACTCCTGTTCGGCCACGCCCGGCGCCTGGAAGTACAGGATGTAATTGAAGCGATCGGCGTACAGCTCACGCATGATCTCGATCACCGGCCTGCGCGAACGCCCGGCGAACGGCACCGACATCGTCACCAGCCGGGTGACTCGCTCAGGCTCCAGCAACGCCAGGTGCCAGGCCACCACCGCGCCCCAGTCATGCCCGACCATAGCGACCTGGCGATGCCCGAACAGGTCCATGGCGCCCTGAATATCGGCACACAAGGTCAGCAGGTCATAGTCGGCCACTTCCGGCGGCGCGCTGGATTGCCCATAACCGCGCATTTCCGGCACAAATACCCGGTAACCTTGGCCGACAAGCGCCGGAATCTGTTCGCGCCAGGAGTGCCAGCACTCGGGAAAGCCATGCAGCAGCCACACCGGCGGGCCGCTCTCGGACCCTGCGATGTGCACGTTCAATTCAATGCCGTTGACCTTGACCTTCTGCTGCTGGATGTCGCTCATCACTGGGGTCCTTGTGTGGGGTTCGCTCGCGGTATTCCCGGGGAGAACAAGCCATCACTCGCTTGAAAGCACTGCTGAAAGCGCTGTCTGACTGATAACCCAGGGACTGGCCGATCGTGGACACGCTGTTGTCGCTGGCTTTCAGGGCCTGTACCGCCAGGTGCATGCGCCAGCGGGTCAGGTATTCCTGCGGTGCCAGCCCTACCCGTTGCTTGAAGTGCAAGGCGAAGGTGGAGCGGGATTGACTCGCCACGCCGGCCATTTCACTGAGTGTCCAGCGCCGGGCAGGTGCCGCGTGAATTTCCCGCAGCACCGGAGCCAGCCTTGGATCGGTCAAGGCTCCCAGCCAGCCGGTGGTACTGGCACCCAAGGAAGATTGATAGAGACGCAGGATTTGCACCAGCATCATTTGCGCCAAATGCTCGGTCATCAACGCCGCGCCTTGCAACGGGCTGGCGTATTCCCGGGCCAGGCGGTCCAGGCACCAGCGCAATACGGCGGCCTGTTCGGAGTGGGCGCTCACCCGCAGCACCGGCGGCAGGCTGTCCAGCAACAGTCGCGCGTCATCCCCGTAGATAAAGCGCCCGGCGATCAAAAACAGATCCACCGTGTCCCCCAGTGTGGCGATGCCGCCCACCGCCTCGGCATACACCTCCCGTGCGTCAACGCCTTCACCCGACAGATGACTGGACAGCCTCCAAGGGCGTGCCTGGGTCAACAGGAAACAATCACCCTCATACAAGCGCATCGGCACCACCAGCCCTTCCACCTCCAGCCAGCAACTGCCCTCCACCACCGCGTTGAACTTGATACCGTCCGGCGCCGCAAAGTTAATGGCCCATGTGCCTCCGGCCTTCAGGCCGGCGAAGGTCGAGCGATGGCTTTTTAACAGTGCCAGCACATCGGAAAGGGTATCCATAAAAGCTCCGGACGAACGCGACAGAAACACGGACTCTAGGGCATTCCGCGTCCGGGCTCCAGCGGGGAACCTAGGCCTCCCTTAAGGAGATCTTTCATGACTGAAAAACAAATCCCGGTTGGCAGCGGCTTCGACGCCTGCACTACCGCCCTGCAAGCCTTGGCGGCCCGTGACTTGCGTGGCAAGACGGTGATCGTCACTGGCGGCTATTCCGGCATTGGCCTGGAAACTGTTCGCGTGCTGTCCGACGCCGGTGCACAGGTGATCGTTCCCGCACGGGACCCTCAAAAGGCCGAACGCAATCTTTCGGGCATTATCGGCGTTGAACATACCTGCCTCGATTTACTCGACCCGGCCTCAATTGATCGCTTTGCCGAAAACTTTCTATCCAGCGGGCGGGCATTGGACCTGCTGATCAATAGCGCCGGAATCATGGCCACGCCACTGCAACGGGATGCACGAGGCCTCGAAGCTCAGTTCGCTACCAACCACCTGGGCCACTTCCAGCTCACCGCAAGGCTGTGGCCGGCGCTGTGCCAGGCCCGCGGGGCACGGGTGGTTTCGGTGTCGTCCCTCGGCCATCGGCTCAGCCCTGTGCACTTCGATGACCCGCAATTTGAGCGCCGACTCTATGACAAGTGGCTCGCCTATGGCCAATCAAAAACCGCCAACGCGCTGTTCGCGGTAGCGCTCGACCGACGCGGTATAGCTGATGGTGTGCGCGCATTCTCCGTGCATCCAGGGGAAATTCTCACTGACTTGATCCGCTATCTGAACAAGGACGACCTGGCGTTCGTCGGTGCCCTGGATGACCAAGGCAATATCCGTCGCGCCAGTCACTACAAGAGCCCCGAGCAAGGCGCCGCAACGTCGGTATGGTGCGCCGTCAGCCCGCAACTAGAGGGTCTGGGCGGAGTCTACTGCGAAGATTGCGATGTGGCTGCGCCGTCGCAGGATGACTCCCGGCGTAACGGAGTACGGACCTGGGCCGTCGACCCGGAGCAAGCCGAACGTTTGTGGGGACTGAGTCAGCAACTGTGCAGTGTCTCGTTGTAGTCTGGGGCCCTTGTGTTCATATTTGTTGGTCATGCACTGCCGATGAGAGAGCCTGACCCATGCAGCCGTCTACCAGACACCTTGTGGCCTTCGCCACCTCGCTTTGCACCACCCTCGCCTGCGCCAACAACCACGACCCGCAACTCGCCCAGCGAGTGGATGCAGTGGTCGACAGCGCCATTGCCGACAAGCGTCTGGTGGGCACAGTGGTGCTGGTGTTGCGGGACGGGCAGCTGGTTTACCACCGTGCTGCGGGGTTGGCGGACCGGGAAGCCGGGCGGCCGATGACCGAGGACACGATCTTTCGCCTGGCATCGGTCACCAAGCCGCTGGTTTCTGCCGCCGCGATGCACCTGGTGGAGCAAGGCCGCCTGGGCCTGGACGATCCGGTCAGCCGCTGGCTGCCCGACTTCACTCCCAAGCTGGCGGACGGCACCACCCCGGTGATCACCGTCAGCCAGTTGCTTAACCACACCGCCGGTTTGAGCTACGGGTTTCTGGAAAGCCCCCGAGGCCCTTACCGCACGGCCGGGGTTTCCGATGGTTTGGGCGAACCGCAAATCAGCTTTGCCGAGAACCTGAAGCGCATCGCCAGCGTGCCCCTGAGTTACCCGCCGGGTACCCGCTGGCAGTATTCGATGGCCACCGATGTGCTGGGTGCGGTGCTGGAAAAGGCGTCGGGCCTGCGCTTGCCGGAATTGATCCACGAGTCGGTGACCGGGCCTCTGGGTCTGCGCGATACCGGGTTTGCCGTGACCGACCTCACGCGGCTGGCCGCCGCGTATCAGGATGGATCACCGCAGCCGTTGCGCATGGTCGACAAGGCCACCATCACCTCGGGCAACAGCACGGCACTGTTTGATGTGCGGCGGATTCTCGATCCCCAGGCCTACCCTTCCGGTGGCGCCGGCATGGCCGGGACGGCAGGTGATATTGCGCGGTTCCTGGAAACCATTCGCCGGGGCGGTGCGCCGATCCTGTCTGCGCACAGCGTGCAGTTGATGGTCACCGATCAGGTCGGCGCCATGGCGCAAACCCAGGACCCGGGTTGGGGGTTCGGCTACGGCTGGGCGGTGTTGAATGACCCCGCGCTGACGGGCACCCCCCAATCCCGGGGCACCCTGGAATGGGGCGGCGCCTACGGTCACAGCTGGTTTGTCGACCCGCAGCAAAAACTCACGGTGGTTGCGCTGACCAATACCGCCTACGAAGGCATGTCCGGCCGGTTCACCCACCAGTTGCGGGACGCGGTGTATCCGCCGCAGTGATCGACCACCAGCGCGGCAATAACTGCCGCACCCGTGCCTCGCCAAAACGATCATCGATCAGCATTACCACGCCCCGGTCCTGTTGGCTGCGGATCACTCTGCCCGCGGCCTGCACCACTTTCTGGATGCCCGGGTACAGGTAGGTGTAGTCGTAACCGGCACCGAAAATCGCGCCCATCCGCAGTTTGAGCTGCTCATTCACCGGGTTCAGTTGCGCCAGGCCCAAGGTGGCGATAAATGCACCGATCAGTCGCGTTCCCGGCAGGTCGATGCCTTCGCCGAATGCACCGCCGAGCACGGCAAAACCGATGCCCTGGCTGTGCTGGGTGAACTGGTCGAGAAACCCCTGGCGCTCGGCCTCGGCCATGCCCCGTGACTGCTGCCACAGCGGGATGTGCGGGTGCCGCTCGGCCAGCAACTGCGCCACCTGCTGCAGGTAATCGAAGCTGCTGAAAAACGCCAGGTAGTTGCCCGGCGCCTGGGCAAATTGGGTGGCAATCAGCTCGACGATCGGTTCAAGGGAGGCCTGCCGGTGGACGAACCGGGTGGAGATCCGGTCGACGATATGCACCTGCAACTGCTCGGCCTTGAACGGCGACTCCACATCGACCCAGGCCGTATCGGGCGGCATCCCCAGCAAATCCGCGTAGTAGTGCCGCGGGCTCAAGGTCGCGGAAAACAGCACGCTGCTACGCGCCGCCGTCAGCCGTGGACGAATGAACTCGGCGGGTACCACGTTGCGCAGGCACAGGGTCGATGAGTTGCGTTTGCCGCTGAGTTCGCGCTTGCTGATGTCGAAGATAAAGTGTTCGTTGAACAGCTCGGCCACCTTGGCAAACTGCAAGGCCTCGAAGTAGAAGGCTTGCAGCTCGCCATTGAGCGCTTCGGGATGGTCGTTGAAGTACTCGCCCATGGCGCTGGTGCACAGGCTCAGGGCTTGCAGCAGCTTTTCGGGCTTGTGGGCATAGGCCTGATACGGCGCCATTTGCGCCTTGTGCAGGGCATTCCACTCACGGTTCAGGCGCTGCAAAGGCTTTTTCAGTGGCTCGGGGGCTATCTCGCGCAGGGTTTTGAGGGTGTATTGGTCCAGGGCGGCGCTGTACATCGAACGGCCGCGCTCCACCAGGTTATGGGCCTCGTCCACCAGCACCGCGACCCGCCACTGGTTGAGCTGGGCCAGGCCGAACAACATGGCGCCGAAGTCGAAGTAGTAGTTGTAGTCGGCGACCACCACGTCGGTCCAGCGCGCCATTTCCTGGCTCAGGTAATAGGGACACACATCGTGGGCCAGGGCGACTTCCCGCAGGTTGCGCTGGTCCAGCAGGCGCACGCCGGACGCGGCTTGGCGAGCGGCCGGCAAGCGGTCATAAAACCCCTTGGCCAGCGGGCAGGAATCGCCGTGGCAGGCTTTGTCCAGGTGTTCGCAGGCCTTGTCCCGCGCCACCAGCTCCAGCACCCGCAGGGGCAGGCCGGGGCTGCTGTCATACAGCACTTGCGCGGCGTCCAGCGCCAATTTTCGGCCGGGGGTCTTGGCCGTCAGGAAGAACACCTTGTCCAACTGTTGCGGCGCCAGGGCCTTGAGCATCGGGAAAATCGTGCCGACGGTCTTGCCGATGCCGGTGGGCGCCTGGGCCATCAGGCAGCGGCCGGTGCTGACCGCCTTGTAGACCGTCTCCGCCAGGGCGCGCTGGCCTGGGCGAAACGCCGCATGGGGAAAGCCCAGGGCAACCGCTGCAATGTTGCGGGCTTCGCGCTGGTGCATTTCCTGTTCGGCCCAACCGAGGAACAGGGCGCATTGCTGATTGAAGAACTCATGCAGGTCAGCAGCCTGAAAACGTTGGCTGAGCAGGGTCTCGTGCTCACCGATAATGTCGAAGTACACCAGCGCCAACACAATCTCCGACAACCCGAGCTTCTGGCACATCAGCCAGCCGTAGACCTTGACCTGGGCCCAGTGCAACTGGCGGTGGTTGGCCGGCTGCTTGTCCAGGTCGCCGCGATAGGTTTTCACCTCTTCCAGCTGATTGCGGTCCGGGTCGTAGCCATCCGCCCTGCCCCGGACTTTCAACTGTTGGTACTCGCCCTCCAGCGCGACTTCGTTCTGGTAGTGGGCGCTGCGCCGTGAAGCCACGGTGCGGTGCCCGACAATCCCTTCCTGGGCACTGGGGGACGGGGTAAAACGCAGGTCGAGGTCACCGACCTTGGCGGTGAATTCGCACAACGCCCGCACCGCGACGCTGTAGCTCAAGCCTCCTGCCCCGCCCAGCGCACATAACACACGGTCACGGGCATCTGGTGCTCGCCGCAGAACTCCAGCCAGCGCAGTTGGTTGTCCTGCAGGCGATCACCGGGGCCTTTGACCTCGATCATGCGGTAGGTTTTTTCTTCGGGCCAGAACTGGATCAGGTCGGGCATGCCGGCGCGGTTGGCGCGGATATCCAGCAGCAGGCGCTCGAACCAGTGGCGCAGGTGCGCGGCGGGCAGGCAGTCGAGGGCCTGGTCCAGCAGGTCTTCGCTGAGTACGTTCCAGAACACAAAGGGCGACTGGATGCCCCATTTGTCTGCGTAGCGCTGGCGGATGGTGGTCTTGTAGCGCTCATCGCCCAGTTGGTCCAGGCATTCGGCAAACAGCTCGGCACGCCGCTGATGAAAGTCCTCACTGTGCAGGTCCACCGGCCCGCGCTGGAACGGGTGAAAAAACGACCCTGGCAGCGGCGCAAAAATCGCCGGCCAGCACAGCAGGCCAAACAACGAATTGATCAGGCTGTTCTCGACGTAATGCACTGGTGCACGGTCGTCGCTCAAGTGCGCCTGCACGCAATACTCCACCGACATCAGTGGTTCCGGGGCCGGTAGCTCAAGGTCCAGGCGCACGATGTCGCGGGGTTTTACCTTGGGCATCGCCGGTTCGCCCAGCTTGCGGCGCAGCCGGGGAACCACACGCAGCAGATGCTGCTGCTCGGCGGCGCTCTCGGGTGCCGACTGCGCCTCCCGGGCCAGTTGCATCGCCTGGGCGAAGTCTTCCTGGCGCTCCAGTACCCGGATCAGCCGCGCCCGGGCGCCGGGATAGGTGCAACGGCGGTAGATGGTTTCGGCCAAGGCCAATTCGGCACAGCGCTCGCAGTATTGGCCGACTTGAAACAGGAGTTTGGCCCGACGCTTTTCCAGCCACGGGTTGTCGGTGTGCAGGGTGGCAATGTCTTGCAGCACCCGGTCCAGCCCTTCACCCGCTTCAAACGCCTGCTGGCACTGGTGCAGAAACAGCAAGCCGAGCACATCGTCACGGCTTCGCAAACCGCGGGACTCGAGGCAGAACTCGACTTTCTCGTAAGTAAAAATCCCCAGGTCCGCCAGCACAAACTCCGACCAGTCCTGATAGAGGTTGCCAAAAAACATCAGCCGCAAGCGGTCGCACAGGTCCATCACGGTGAGGCTGTAGAGCTGATCGGCCAGGTCCGGGCACCAATCCAGAAAGCAGCGTTCCTCGCAGAACTGCGGGGCGAGCGCCTCGAGCCAGTCAGCCTTTTTGGCCTTGGGCTGCTCGATCCAGGGTTTGAACACCGTGAGGATTTCGCTTTTCTGCAACAGGCCGAACAGCGCTTCAAACGACACCAGGCACCGGTCGGTCACCCAGCCCTGTTCCAACAACGGCACGACCGCTGCCTGGGCTGCGCCAATCTCGACATAGTTGAGTTTGCCCGCGCGAAAATGCGCGCCCTTGCGCATCACCATGCGCACCAGCAAGGCCTGGGACGCCTGGGGCAAGCTGTCAAATTGCTGAATGAAATGCGCTTCGTCCGGGGCCAGTAAATCGGCATAACGCTGCCCCAGCCAGTCGAGCACTTGGCGGAAGTTATGCAGGTAATAGAGCGGATCTTCAAGGGGATTGGGCATTTCAGGCACTGAATCAAACACTGGTTATGCATACAGAGTGCCGTCCCCGACCGGCTGTTGCAATCAGTAATAGATCAAAGGCACACGCAACTTTTTGCGTAATAATGATCAGATGGCTGTCAGTCAGATTAATTTTGTTTCCCCCCGACCGCTCAGGCGCGGGGTTTTCGAAGGGTCAAGGTAAGGTTATGAGTATGAAGAATTTGGGTCTGGCACTGGGTATGTTCACGTTACTGGTATTGGCCGGTTGCTCCACGCAGACCGTGGTGACCTTGCAGAATGGCACCCAATACTTGACCAAGGACGTACCGAACGCAAAAACCGCCGACGGGTTCTACGAGTTCACCGACATCGCCGGCAAGCACGTACGGGTCAAGGCCGGTGACGTCGCCACCGTGATCAAGGAGAAATAAAAAAACCGCGCAATAGCGCGGTTTTTTTTGCAATCGTTCCCACGTTCTACGTGGGAATGCATCCTGTGACGCTCCGCGTCACCACCGCGCAAGACGTGAACCGCGCGTTGCCCGTTGGACGCAAAGCGTCCGGGGCGGCATTCCCACGCAGAGCGCGGGAACGATCCAACTCTCACCTTCCTGGCTGATCAGTACCGGTAATACGGCCGGTAGTAGGCATGGTAATACGGGTGATAGTACGGGGAGTACGCGTGGTAATAAGGCCGGTAGCAGCAATAGCCAGGCGACACCACGCAACCGCTCAAGCCCAGCAGCAGCACGGCACACAGCATCAATCCAAGGCGCGACATGATCGACTCCTCAAGGGTGGGTAACCCTTGAACGTGCCGGGTCCCGGGAATCCGTCGCGATACCGGGTTTTTCAGCCACCGCCGCCGACCATCGGCCTGCACAAAAATAAACAAAGTTTTACCGAAGGATTTCCCCCGCCCCCGCGTTTAACCGATCAACCGCCTTCACCTTCGAAAGCGGTACGACGGAGAACCATGGCCATGGCATTCATGTCCCGAGCGGTGCGCGCTCTGCTACTCATTCCCGTGATGTGGGCTGCATTGGCGAGTACGCCGGTGTTTGCCGACACCCTCATCATCCGCCAGGCGCCAGCGCGCGTGGTGATCGTGCAACCTCCTCCCGGCCCGCGCTATTACGGCCATTGGGGTTACGGCTACGGCTACGGCCCGCGAGGCTACTGGCCGCAAGGTCATTACTACGGCTATGGCTACGGCCAACCCCACCGCCCGTACTGGAACCACGGCCACTACTGGAGATAACCCCTCCCCAGACGCTGACTAACCCTGTGGCGAGGGAGCTTGCTCCCGCTGGGGCGCGAAGCGGCCCCAAAAATGGGCCTGCTACGCAGTCCAGCGAGAGCAAGCTCCCTCGCCACAAAAACAGCACCAAAATCAGCTGATGGAAACACTGACTAACCCTGTGGTGAGGGAGCTTGCTCCCGCTGGGGCGCGAAGCAGCCCCAAAAATGGGCCTGCTACGCAGTCCAGCGGGAGCAAGCTCCCTCGCCACAACAGCAGCGTTACTTAGCTGATGGAAATCCCATCGCCCCAAATCCCGGCCAATCCAACCCCCACCAACGTCACCGACTCCGCGCCGAAACTCAGCACCGTATCGCCCCCCACCCCCTTGGCGTGCTCACGCCAGTCGGCACTGCCCTCCACGTCCCGGAACACCAGCTTGTCGGTGGGCTGATAGCCAATCACCCGGTCCTGCCCAAACTGCCCGCTGAACAGAAAGGTGTTATGCCCGCTGTTATCGCGGATCGTGTCATTGCCCTTGCCGCCCTCGATGAAATCCACGCCCTTGCCCCCCTGAATCAGGTCATTGCCGTCGCTGCCGATGATGAACGTATTGCCCTTGTGAGGCTCGGCGTTGCGGTTGAGGTCCTGCACCCAAGTGTTGGCCCGGGCCGGGTCAGACAGGTTGGCCACGATAATCGTCGAGTCCCGGCTGGTCAGGTCGTAGAACGCCGAGTCGAGGACGCGGGTCATGCCGTCCCCATACGCCGTGGGCAGATGGGAAATCCAGGTCGGCACATTGACGATGGAAAACGGCAGGACATTCCACAACGTCGACGCGTAGTGGTCGTTAAAGCTCACGATATTGTCGGTGGTCGATTCATGGGGTTTGTCGTGCACACCCAGGGACGAGAAATTGAACGACGAGCCATCCAGGGCGCGAAATACCGGGTCGTTTTCGTAGCCGATGTTCAGCACCTTGTCGCCGCTGCTCTGGGTTGGCGAAGCGTAGGCCACGTAGTTGGAATCGGTGTAGAACCCCGACCATTTATGGCCGCTCAAGTCGGCCATGCTGTTGACCGCCAGGCCGCCCAGGCTATGGCCGCTGACCACCACGTCCTTGCCCGTCAGGCCATGACTGCCGGCATAGGCCGCGACATCCTTGAGCAAGGTGCCAAAGGCTTCGCCCGCGTAGTTCTTCGCGTAATCCTTCGGCCCCAGCGCCGCCAGCAGGTCGCTGACCAAATCACCGATGGAATCGCTGATCAAGGTTTCCCTGGGCCCGGACGTGCCGCGAAAACCAATGCCGATTTCCAGCAGCTTGCCATCGCCATCGTACTTGCCCAGCACTTCCACCTGAGCGGTGGTATAGCCGGCTTTTTCGCCGAAAAACGTACCCCGGGCATCCACCTTGCCGCTGTAACCCAGGGTGCTGGCGCTGATGGGTGACCAGCCGGCCTTGTGCACCGCATCGAGGGCGGCCTTTTCCGAGTCAGGGTTCCAGGGAATCCCCGGAATCACCCCTTGGGAATCGGTGCTGCCCAGCAACGCACCCACCAGGGTCGCCGGCAGCCCCAGGCCAAACCCGTTGTGCTGGTAGCCCACGGCAAAGCCGTTATCCAGGTTGTGGTAGGAATACAACGTGATCGCCATGGCATCGGCGAACAACGCTTTGGAGCCCTCGGTCCCGAGGTTCTTATAGTCAAAGACACCCATGGTATTGCCTCTCTTTTGTTGGAATTGTCGAGAAAGCCGAATCTGCACAAATTGACGATTGGAGCTGGATCAATGTGGGAGCGGGCTTGCTGTGGTGAGGGGGCTTGTCCCCCGTCGGGTTCACCACAGATTGATGGGGCTGCTTCGCAGCCCAACGCGGGGCAAGCCCGCTCACCACAGCAAACCCACTCCCACATTTCGACCTGCGGTGTTTAGAAAGCCCAGTCCAGGCTCAAACCCACACCATGGACTTTCTCCTTGCTGGCCAGCAGGCCGTTGTAATCCAGATTCACCTTCGCATCCTTGCTCAAGGCCAGGCTGACCCGCGCGCCTACCAAGGCCGCATCGCGCACCATAGGCGAACTCTCCACGGAGAACGACGGGCTCCCCGACGCAAATGCCAGGTGGCGTTCGGAGTCAACACTGCTCAGGTTGTGCTGCCAGCCCAACGTGCCGGAAAGCTCCAATGTCTGGTGATCGGACACATTCAAGGTTTTCAGCGCCCTTACACCCAGGGTGCTCAACACCAGATCCCGGCTGTCATCCCCGCCCTTCAACGCCGCCGCATCACCCTTCTCGGTAAACCCGTCAGCATCCAGATGCACATAGGCCAGGTTGGCGAACGGTTCCAGGGCCAGGGGTTGCAGGTTCAAGCGATACGCCGCTTCGGTGAACACTTGGGTGCTACGGGCATCCACCTTGGCTTTCTGCTTGCCGGTGACTTCACCGTATTGCAGTTCGCGCTTCACATCGGCGCGGTGCCAGCTGTAGGTCGCACCACCGCTCAAACGCAGGGCACCCATCTCATGCCCGGCATAGGCGCCCAGGTGATAGCTGTCGACCGACGCCCGGGAATGGGTGTCTGAGCCCATATTCAGCGACGTGTCGCTGTAACCCGCCACCAACCCCAAACGGGTGTCTTCATCCAGCGCGCCGTCCACACCCGCCAGCATGCCGCCGATGGAGGTGGTGTAGCCTGCGGTGTCGCTGCGGCTGTCGGTCTTGCCCCAGGCGCCGAGGGCCTTGACCCAGACGTTGCCGCGGCTGTCGACAGTCTGGGTCGACGCCCCCATTTCCCCTTGCTGCAAACGCTCGCCCACGGCTTCGCGCAGGTAGCGGTTGTCATTGACCAGCGCGGTTTCCAGCGCCGGGTAGATTTCCCCGGACAGCTGTTGGAACGCGCCTTGGGCCGAGGTCGCGTTCGGCGCCGACAACAGGCTTTCATACACAGCGTTACCGGCACCCAACTGCTCGGCAGCTGCAGCAACCGAGCGTTGATTCGGGGTGGCCGCCACGCTGGCGAAGGTGTTGGCGTTGCGCGCCACATCCAGTTGCACGCCGTTGGCGGCATAGTTCAGGGTGCCGCCGAGAAACAGGTAGTTGGGCAGCACCGAACCGAAGCTGCCGGTAATGCCGCCGGCGGCCTGAAGGATGTTGTATTGGCGCCCGATCAGGCTTTCAGCCTGGGTCTGGGTCAGCAGTGTCGGGCTGTTTTCCAGGGCCAGGGTCACCGTGCCGCCGCCGAGGGTGGCCTTGCCACCGGCGACGATGCGATCGCTGTTGGTGGCCGACAGCTCCACCGCATAGGTGGAGCCGGCTGCAAAGCTCACATCCCCTGCCACGTTCAGCGTGCCAATGGAATTGCCCGGCGCCACGGTACCGCCGCTGTTGGCCGTGAGTGAACCGATGTGCCCGGAACCGCCCACCACCCCGCTGCTGCCCACGGTGACGTCGGAGGTGATCGAACCATTGATTGCCAGCAACCCTTGATTGACCAGGGTCGGGCCGCTGTAGGTGTTGGTACCGGTCAGCACCAATGCACCCATGCCCTGCTTGGTCAGGCCGCCATGCCCGGAAATGTCGTTGCTCCACACGTCCAGCCCGCAATGCACGTCGGTACAGGTACGCTGGGTCGGTTTACCGGCATCCACCACGGCGCCCATCCCTGGCAGGTCCGCGACGAATTGGCCGGAGCCGTAGGCGCCGTCGATACGAAACTCGGCCGGAATATCCTCAGCCGTCACAAACATCCCCGGGCCGTTAATGGCCTTGCCCAGGTTGATCATGCCCCAGCCGTACAGCGAGTCGATGCCCGGTGCGCCGAGGTCGGTGGCGGTGGTTTTGAGCAGTGTGGAAATCTGGTCGCCACTCATGTAAGGGAAGCGCTCCATCAGCACTGCCGCGCTGCCGGCCACATGGGGCGCGGCCATGGAGGTGCCGTTGAAGTTGGCGTAGTCGGTGGTCAGGTTCTCCAGGGTGGTGCCGTTGATCACCGAGCTGTAGATCCTGGTGCCAGGCGCCGCAACGCAAAAGCTCGCGGCATAACCGCAGCGTGAGGAGAAGGTGCTGATCACGTAAGGATCGGCGCTGGCGGTGTCGGGGTTCTGCTGCAAGGCCGCCACCGACAACCAGTTGGGGGCGATCTCGGGCACGAAGTAGGCCAGGCCCGAAATCGCATCCGGGTTGTTGCGGTTGTAGTCGTTACCGGCGGCGAAGATCGTCAGCACGCCGCTGCGGGCTGCATCGATCGCGCCCTGATAAGCGCCGCCTGCGATCGTGCCGAGGATCGGCCGGATGTTATTGAACTGGGCCTGCGCCTCATTGACCGTGAAGTTGGGGAACGCCGGATCTCGGCCGCCCTTGGCGTACTGGTCACCAATCCCGATGCCCCAGCTGTTGTTGATGATGCGCGCGCCGCTGGCCACCAGCGCATCCCAACCGGCTTTGTACACCGCGCCGTCGTTGCCCAGGATGATCCCGTCTTCAGGGCCCGGGTCACCGTTTTCGGCGCTGATGATTTGCGCATCGAACGCCACGCCATGCATCGGCCCGCCATCGCGATTGCCCGCCGCAATGCCGCCGACGTGGGTGCCATGATTGCCCAGCTTGCCGTTGGAGCCCAGGGACGGCGTGCCGTCGTAGCGAAAGACATCCCCGGCCTTCACCGGAATGTACGGGTCGGTGTATTGGCGAATGCCTTCGGTCACGATCGTGACCACTTTGCCGGGGCTGGCGAATTCCGGATGCTGGGCATACACCGGCTGGTCGAAAATCCCCAGCTTCACGCCCTTGCCGGTGTAGCCGGCGGCGTAGGCAGCGTCTGCATGCACGGCGCCCAGGCCCCAATCGGCCTTGAATTCATTGCTGCGCCAACTGGCAGCGTCCCCCAGCTTCCCGGTTTCCACGTAGGGTGCGGCCTGGGCGGTACCCAGGCTGGCCAGGCAACACAGCAACGCGCCGTATGGCACGCCACTCAGGGCCTTGAGCGGGTAGCCCGGGCCTGTTGGGATGGCGGATTGAAACCCTCGTTTTGGTGTTTTCACGGTGGACTTCCTTGTAGGAGCGAGCTTGCTCGCGATGGTCGTTAACGATGACTCGGGCTTTCTGGATAACTGTGCTGCCTTCAGGTTTTTCGCGAGCAAGCTCGCTCCTGCATGAAGGTGGCGTACCGTTTAGAACTGCCAGTTCAGGCTCAACCCCACGCCCTGGATTTTCTCCCTGCCCGCCAATTGGCCCGTGTAGTCGAGGTTGACCCGCGTGGTTTTGCTCAACGCCAGGCTGGCCTGCACCCCCACCAGTGCGGCATCGCGCATCAACGGCGAGCTTTGCACCGCGAACGAGGGCCCACCGGCGACAAACGCCAGGTGCTCCTCGGATTCAACGGCGCTCAGGCTGTGCTGCCAGCCCAACGAACCGGAAACGTCCAGTTGCTGCCGGTCATTGAGGGGCATGGTTTTCGACGCCCGCAGGCCCAGGGTGCTGAGCACCGCGTCGCGGCTGTCACTGCCACGCGCCAGCGCCGCGGCGTCGCCTTTCTCGTGAAAGCGTTCGTTGTCCAGGTGCACGTACGCCAGGTTGGCGAACGGCTCCAGCGCCACCGCTGGCAGGTTCAAACGGTTGGCCGCCTCGGTAAATACCTGGGCGCTGCGTGCATCCAGCTTGGCCTTCTGCTTGCCGCTGACCTCGCCGTACTGCAAGTCGCGTTTCACGTCACCGCGATGCCAGCTGTAGGCGCCACCGAGGCTCAGGCGCCAGTTGCCGAGCTCATGGCCGGCATAGGCACCAAGGTGGTAACTGTCGATGGACCCCGAGGAGTGGGTGCCGCTGCCCATGTTCAGGGAGCTGTCGCTGTAACCGGCCACCAGCCCGGCCCGGGTCTGCTCGTCCAGGGCGCCGTCGACACCGGCCAGCATGCCGCCCAGGGAGCTGGTGTAGCCCGCGGTTTCGCTGCGGCTGTCGGTCTTGCCCCAGCTGCCGAGCGCCTTGACCCACACATTGCTTTCACCGGTCACCGGCGTATGGCGCAGGCGCTCGCCCACGGCGTCGCGCACCTGGCGGCTGTCATTGATCAACATCGTGCCGATGGCCGGGTAGATTTCCCCGGACAGTTGCTGGAAGCCCTGTTGCGCCGTGGCCAGTGAGTCCGAACGCAGGATGCTTTCATACACCGGGTTGCCGGCGCCCAGTTGCTCGGCAGCGGCCGCCACCGAACGCTGGTTACGAGTGGCACCGACGCTGGCGAAACTCGCGTCACTGCGGGCAATGGCCAGTTGCACGCCGTTGGCAGCATAGTCCAGCGTGCCGCCCAGGAACACGTAGTTGGGCAGCACGGCTCCGAACTGGCCCTGGATTCCGCCCGCCGCCTGCAGGATGGTGTACTGGCGCCCCACCAGGCTCTCGGCCTGTTGCTGGCTGAGCAGGGTCGGGCTGTTTTCCAGGGCCAGGGTGACGGTGCCGCCGCCGAGGGTGGCCTTGCCGGTGGCGACGATCTGGTCGCTGCTGGTAGGGGTGAGTTCGACTGCGTAGGTGGAGCCGGCGGCGAGGGTCACATCCCCGGCCACCTGCAAGGTGCCCACGGAATTGCCCGGCGCCACGGTGCCGCCGTTATTCACCTGCAACGACGCGATACGCCCGGAGCCGCCCAACGTGCCGCTGTCATTGACCGTTACCGCAGAGGTGAGTGAGCCGTTCACCGACAGACGACCGCCATTCACGGTGGTCGGGCCACGGTAGGTGTTATCACCCGTCAGGAGCAGGCTGCCCGCGCCGGATTTGATCAGGCTGCCTTCATAGATACGCTGGGCCGCTGCCGCCGCACGGGCAGTGCCAACGGCATAGTCGGTCTGGTCCTGCTGACTCGCACCGGCTCCCACGCCGTTTTCCCAGCCCTTGTCCCGCAAGGTTTGCTGCCAGGCCAGGGTTTCGGCGCTGTCTTCGGCCTGACGCTGGATCAGCGCCTTGTCGGAGATTCCGTTACTCCACACGTCGCCCTGCCCGGCTGCCAACGTCACATTCATCTGCCCCAGCAATTGCCCGGGCCCGTGCATGGCCCGGCCAAGGTCCGGCACGCCCCAGCCGACCTGGGCGGTGGGTGCGTCAGTGACCGCGCCGTTGAGCTGTGTGGCGGTGGTCAACAACACTTGCAAGGCCTGTTCGTTGTTCAGGTACGGGTAGCGTTCCATCACCAGCGCCAATGCGCCCGTCGCGTGGGGCGCCGACATCGACGTGCCGGATTTCACCCCATAACCGCCCTCCGGGATGGTGCTATTGATCAACGCCCCCGGCGTGGAAATGCACCAGTACTTGGCGATGCCACACTGGTTGTATTTCTGGTTATTCGCCTTGTCCAGGCCCGACACCGCCAGCCAGTGGCCTTCCAGTTCCGGCTGGAAATACGGCAAGGCCGAACGCACGCTGGCGTTGGCATAGCCGCTGTTGCCGGCGCTGAACACGTTGATCACCCCGGCCTTGGCCACCTCGGCGGCGGCGTCGAGCCAAGTGTTCTGGTTGTAATGCTGGGCATAGGCCGCGTGCAGGTCGCCCAGGGTCTGGTAACTGACGTCCTTGGGCTGGCTGCCCCAGCTGTTATTGATCGCGCGCACGCCGGAATCCACCAGGGCGCTGTACACCGCCTTGAAATACTTGGGGTCCGGTGTGGGACCAAACAGAAAACTGTCGTTGGCGTTGGTGTTGCCGACGTAGATCTGCGCGTTGTACGCCACGCCGTGCATGCCCACGCCATCACGGGCCGCGCCCATGGTGCCGGTCACGTGGGTGCCGTGGGAATCGTTGTTGGGGTTGAGGGCACCGGTGGTGCTGAACGGGCTGCCATCGACGTAGGTGCCGCTGGCGGTGACCGCGTGATAACGGTCTTTTGAGGCTTCAGGATGGTTGGGGTCAAAACCCGAGTCCAGCGCGCCGATCTTCACACCACTGCCGGTGATACCGCTGGCGTAGGCCTCGTTGGCTTTCATACGCTCCAGGCCCCAGTCGCTCTGGAACTCGGCCGAACGCCAACTGGCGGGATCGCCCGGTTTGCCGGTTTCGAGGTACTGCCCGTGGGCCGCCACGGACAGCAGCAGCAAGGAGCCTGCGGTGAAGGGTTTGAAACGAGGTGAATCAGTGATCATGAAAAGTCCTTTTTCTTATTGTTGAAATACCTGTAGCGAGGCTGCCACCTGTGGCGAGGGAGCTTGCTGTGGCGAGGGAGCTTGCTCCCGCTGGGCTGCGTAGCGGCCCCAAAAAAAGCGGGAGCGCTACGCACTCCAGCGGGAGCAAGCTCCCTCGCCACAGCAAGCTCCCCCACCACAGCAAGCTCCCTCACCACAGCAAGCTCCCTCACCACAGCAAGCTCCCTCACCACAGCAAGCTCCCCCACCACAGCAAGCTCCCTCCACCACAGCAAGCTCCCTCCACCACAACAAGCTCCCCCACCCCAAAAGCCCCCTTGCACCCAGCAATACTCATCCAGGCATCAGCGGCTCATAGGGCCAAACGCCTCATCCACCTTGGCCAGGTCGGTGTCGCGCAAGTTGCCTGCGTAGTAATGCAATTTGGTCCAGGCCATCAGGTAGTCGTACCGCGCCTGGGCCAGGTCGCGACGGGTGCTGTACAGCTGCTGCTCGGCGTTCAATGCATCGAGGTTGACCCGCTCCCCGCCGAGGATGCTTTGCTTGGTGGACACCACCAGCGCTTCCGCCGAAGTCAGGGCCTTTTGGTAGGCGCGCAGCTTGCTGACGCCCGACAGGCAGGCACTGAACTGGCGACGCAGTTCAATCAGGGTTTCCCGGGTCTTGCCCTCCAGCTCGTACTCGGCCTGCTCCATCGCACGACTGGCTTGGCGGGTGGACGCCGAGACGCCGCCACCGGCGTACAGCGGCATGCTGATCTCCACGCCGATGGTGTTGGTGTCGTAGCGCTGGTTGTAGGTGTTGCCGCTGTCGGATTCCTGCTGCCGCGAACTGGCGTAGGCCGTCACCCGCGGCAAGTGCCCGGCACGGTTGCGCTCCACTTCATAGCGCGCCACTTCCAGGGACTGGCGTTGTGAGGCCAGGGTCGGGTTGTTGGTCAGGGCGAGTTCGTGCCAGGTGTCGTAGTTGGCCGGCGTCAGGGTGAAGGCGGCAAACCCCGGGTTCAGCGGGGCCAGGTCGTGGATGTTGACGCTTTGCACGCCGATCAGCGCACCCAGCTCCCGCAGCGAGGCGTCCTGCTCATCCAGCGCCTGGATTTCCTCGGCGGTGGCCAACTCGTAGCGGGATTCCGCTTCCAGGATATCGGTGCGGGTGCCTTCGCCCTGTTGGAACAGGTGCTGGTTCTGCTGGAACTGCTGCTCGTATGCCTTCTTTTTGGCGCGGGCAATCTCGATCTGGTCCTGGGCAAACAATGCCTGGGTGTAATAGCTCAGTACCCGCACCAGCAGCGCCTGGCTCTTGTCGCGAAAACTCTCGTCGGCAAACAGCGCCTGGGCCACGCCCTTGCGGTAGTTGGCATAGGCCTCGTAGTCGAACAGCGGCTGTTGCAGGGTGAAGGTGGAGCCGTAGCTGTTGTAGTTGCGGTCATCGTGATAATTGCCGCCACGGCCGTCCGGCAACGTGGCCTGGGAGTTGTTGCGGCCCTTGTTGTAGTTGTACGACAGCTTGGGCAGCAGGCCGGCGCGGCCAATGGTGCGGTTTTCCAGGCCGGCATCACGCTCCTTGATGGCGCCGAGGAACACCGGGTCGTTGCGCAGGGCCTGTTCGTAGACATCGAACGGCCCCATGGCGGCCTGGGCGCTGCTGCAGGCGAGTAGCAAGGCGATGAACATCGGTTTCATGTTCATTCCTCGGTCAACGCCGAGCCGGCGCGGTCCAGCAGCGGCTTGAACAGGTAGTTAAGCAAGGAGCGCTCGCCGGTGCGGATAAACATCTCGGCGGGCATCCCCGGCTTGATCACCAGGCCATGGAGTTTCTCCAGGGCGCTGCTGCTGACGGTGGTGCGCAGCACGTAGTAAGGCATGCCGGTTTTTTCATCGAGCATCTGGTCGGCGGAGATCAGGCTCACCTCCCCCGGCACCCGGGGCGTGCGGCTCTGGTTGAAGGCGGTGAAGAGGATGTCCACCGGCAAGTGGGTGCCGACCTTGTCCACCAGGTGCACCGGCAAATGCCCTTCCACCTCCAGGCGCGTGCCCTGGGGCACGATTTCCAGCAGGGTTTCACCGGAACGCACCACGGCGCCTTCGGTGTGCACGCCCAAATTGACGGCGATGCCATCCGCCGGCGCATTGATCTCGCTGTGCTGCAGGTCGAAACCCGCGGAGGTCAGCTGCTGCTCCAGGGTCAGGCTGCGCAGTTGGGCGTCGGCCAACTGGCTGCGGACTTCCTTCTGGTACTCCTCGCTGTGCTGTTGCAACTTGAGGCGTGACTCAAGGATGCCCTGCTCCACCCGGCCGCTTTCGCCGGTGTTCTGCGCCAGGTCCTGTTGCACCTGGGACAGTTGCCGCTGGTACTCCATCAGCCGGTTGCGCGGGATGTAGCCGTTGTCGGCCAGGGGTTGCAGGTTGCTCAACTGGTCCCGCAGGGATTGGGCCTGGGCGGTCAGGTCGCTGCGGGCGCGGCGCATGCCGTTGAGTTGGGCGGTGGCGCCTTCGATGTTGGCGCGAATCCCGGCCTGTTCCCGGGCAAAGGCTTCGCGGCGGCTGCTGAACAGTTGGCGCTGGCCTTCCAGGACCAATGCCAAGGCTTGATCCGGGTTACCGCTCAGCTCCGCCGGGAAAGTGATGGTCGATTGGTTATCACGCTCGCTCTGCCAGCGCGCCACGCTGGCCCAGGCCATGCGGTACTGGGCTTGCAGGGACTGCACGTCGGCCTGGTTTTGTGTCTGGTCGAGGCGGAACAGCGGCTGGCCCTGCTTCACCGCCTCGCCTTCACGCACCAAAATCCGGCTGACCACGCCGGGGCTCAGGGTTTGCACCGCCTTGCGCTTGCCCGAGACCACCACCGTGCCTTGTACCGGAATGCCCTGGTCCAGCGGCGCCAGGCTGGCCCACAGGAAGAAACCACCCGCACCGACCACCGTCAGCAGCCAGCCCATGCGGGCAAAGAAACGGGCGTCGTGTTCGGGGTGAGTCTGTTCGTAATCGCGATTGATTTGAATGCTGCTGTCGCTGCTCATGCGCCTGATCCTTGCGGCTTGATGAAAAACTGTAGGAGCGAGCTTGCTCGCGAAGAACCTGAGGGCGCCGCGTTGATTCAGGATGCCCACGTCATCGTTAACGACTTTCGCGAGCAAGCTCGCTCCTACCGTTAGGCTGTTCTCGCTGGCCGGACAGTGCCCGCAGCACGTCCTGGCTGGGGCCGAAGGCCTGCAAGCGGCCTTCGTTAAGCACCAGCAGTTTGTCGGCCTGGGCCAGCGCTGAAGAACGGTGAGTCACCAGCACCACCGTGCTGCCCTGGGCCTTCATCTGCATGATCGCGCTGGCGAGGGCGGCTTCGCCCACGGTGTCGAGGTTGGAGTTGGGCTCATCCAGTACGATCAGCCGCGGGCCGCCATACAACGCACGGGCCAGGGCGACCCGTTGTTTCTGGCCACCGGACAGGCCACTGCCTTCGTCGCCGAGCACGGTGTCGTAGCCATGGGGCAGCCGCAGGATCAGTTCGTGCACGCCGGCTTGCTGGGCAGCCTGCACCACTAACTGGGGGTCGGCTTCGCGAAAGCGTGCAATGTTGTCGGCGATGCTGCCGCTGAACAGTTCGATGTCCTGGGGCAAGTAGCCGATATGCGGGCCGAGGTCGTCACGGTCCCAGCGATGGATGTCAGCACCGTCCAGGCGCACGGTGCCCGCCAGGGTGGGCCACACGCCCACCAGCACACGGGCCAGGGTCGACTTGCCGGAGCCGGATGCACCCAGTACGCCGAGCACATCACCGGCCGCCAGGTTGAAGCTGACCTGATGCAAGGTCGGCACACGCCGCCCGGGCGGGCCGGCGCTGACCTGCTCGAAACTTACCTGGCCCTTGGGCGCCGGCAAGGCCATCTGTTCGCCCTGGGGCGGGAACTCACGCATCAGGCTGTCCAGACGCTGATAGGCCAGCTTGGCCGAACTCCATTGTTTCCACACGGCGATCAACTGGTCGATGGGGCTCAACACCCGGCCCATCAGGATCGAGCCGGCGATCATCATCCCCGCCGTCATGTCGCCCTTGATCACCAGCAACGCGCCCAGGCCCAGCACCAGCGATTGCAAGCACAGGCGCAGGGATTTACTCAGGGAACTGATGATCGAACCGGTGTCGCTGGCCTTGTTCTGCAAGCCCAGGAACTGCGAATGCACCTTGAACCAGCGCTTGCGCAACGCACCGAGCATGCCCATCGCCTGGATGGTTTCGGCGTTGTGCAGGTGGCTGGTGGCCAATTGAGTGGATTGCTGGGAATACCCGCTGGCTTCACCCAGGGGCTTTTTGGTCAGGTACTCGTTGAGGCACGCCAGCCCGATCAGCAGCACCGCCCCGGCGCTGGCCAACACCCCCAGCCACACGTTGAACAGGAAGATCACAAACAGGTAAATCGGAAACCACGGCGCGTCGAAAAACGCGAACAGCGCAGGCCCGGTGATGAACTGGCGGATGTGGGTCAAGTCCCCCAGGGATTGCCCGCCGTGACCTTCACCCCGTTGCAGGTTGCGTTCGAAGGCGGCCTTGTACACCCGCAGGTTGAAACGCCGCTCCAACTGGCTGCCAATGCGGATCACGATAAAACTGCGGATCACTTCCAGCACACCGATAAACGCGAAGAAGCCCACCACCATCAGCGTCAACATCACCAGGGTGGTTTCGTTCTGTGAAGACAGCACGCGGTCGTAGACTTGCAACATATAAATCGAGGGCACCAGCATTAATACGTTAATCAATGCCGTGAAGCAGCCAATACTGATCAGAATACTTTTGTAGTCGCCGAGTGCTTTGAACAAGGGTGCAACGGGAGTGGTCTTCGCCATGTTGCCTGATCTTCCCTGAGCCGAATGACGCGCAATAGTTTGCCAAGCGCCCCATTAAGGGACGGGCAAACATTAAAACTTAAGTTATATCGATATAACCCACTACTCGGGTGCGCGCTGTAATAACAACACGGCACCGGATTTGGCGTGCCCCTGATACTCGCCTTCTTTCTGGCGATTCAAATGGGTAATGCCCGTGCCCTCGGCATTCATCAACCAGATACCGTCGGGAGTCGGCGTCCAACTAACGGGCGCTTCCCCCAGCCATTGTCCGGCGCACGCTACATCACCGCCGAGCGCGTTGGCCTGTTCAATCAAATCCAGCGCACACACCTGCTCTTGCTGGTGCAACGCCCAATGCCCGGCCAACTGCGCCGACGTAGGTAAAACCAGACTGCTTGCCATTGCTGTGGCTCCTGCCGACATAAGCAACACCTGGGTACACCAGGCCACTGTACTGCGAAATAACGTCATCACCTTCGCCCGTTCAAGGGGTGGATGCAAGGGCAGAGGGCAGCGCGTGTGCGCCGCCCTCCTTTACCCGTGAATCAGGCCACGATGTCGCTGACCGCTGCCTGGCCAACGGTGGTGACGAGGAAATCCGCCACGCCGTGCCCGGAGAAGTCCACGGCCAAGGTGCCCAGGTTGGTACCCGAGGCGTAGGACAGCACCGCATCGCCGGCGTGACCGGTGAAGGCATTGACGAAGGTCAAGCCCGCACCTTTGGTGATGCCGGTGAGGTCGATCTTGTCCGAGCCCGAGGTGAAGTCGAAGATCTTGTCGGCCGCACCTGGCTTGGAGTCCGAGCTGGCACCGAACACGAAGGTGTCGTTGCCTGCGCCGCCCCACAACTGGTCTGCACCGCCACCGCCGTAGAGGATGTCGTTGCCGGCACCGCCCTTGAGGACGTTGGCTGCCGCGTTACCGATCAGCAGGTCGTTGCCCGATCCGCCGAACGCGTTCTCGACGGTCACGCCCTTGGCGATGGAAACGTTGCCCACCAGGCCGCCAACGTCGGAGAACGAGGCCTCATTGAGGTTGATCTTCTGGTTTTGGGTAAAACCGGAAAAGTCCAGGGTGTCGTTGCCGCCACCGTCCCACACCGAGAACACCAGCTTGTCGGCTGATGACGTGGCGCTGAGGAAATCACGCCCGGTGTTGGAGTTGAAGCCGTAGGTGGTGTCGCCGGCGCGAGTGTTGTAGTTGGCGCCGTAGAGCTTCTGGATCGCGGCGATGTCGTCGATCAGCGGGCCGGACGCATAGGCTTCCACCCCGCCTTTGCTGAAGTTCTGGTTGGTGTTGCTCTCGCTCCAGTAGCTCATGACGCTGTAGCCGCGCGTGTCCTGTCCATAGGTCGCGTCGTTGTAGGTCGGGTTGCCGTTCCCGGCGTTGTAGTCGCCAGGGTGAGCCAGGCCCAGGGTGTGGCCGATCTCGTGGGTCAGGGTCTGCCGGCCATAGTTGTTCAGGTCCGGGGTCTTGTTCGGCGTGTAGCTGTTGTTGGTCAGGTACCACGAGGTGCCGTCATAGCCCGCGCCGGTGCCTGGCAGGTAAGCGAACGCGGCAGCGCCGTCCTGGCCACCGCTGTAGTTGCCGAAGGTCATGTGGGCGTCGCCGCCGGAAGCCTTCTCGGTGAAGGTGACATTGGCCACGTCCGACCAGGATTGCATGGCCAGTGCGGCCTGTGCTTTCTGCTGGGCGTTGAATTGGCTGAACCCGGAGATGCCATGTTTGTTCATGGTGCTCGAGGAGGCCGAGGTCAGGAAGGTGTAGGTCAGGTCGATCTTGCCGTTGCCGTCGAAGTCACGGTAGGCGGCGCCGTCACGCAGCAACTGGGTGGCTGCCTGGTCAACGGTGTAGGACGGTTTGCCATTGACCGTGAGGTTGCCGCCGCGGTCATATTGATGGCTAAAGCTATCGATTTGCGTATAGGCAGTACTTGCTTGAGCCGCCGATACAATAGCTTTGTCTTTTACTTTTGACATAAACGTACTTCCTTGTTTGCAAGTGGAACAGTTTTTGTCCGACAGGACCCACTCTGGCGAGTAAGTCCGATCACTCGCCCCTTTTGAAGGCGAAAGAAAACTGACACAACCTGAAATCATTCGTCCAGCGCTTTTTATCCAAGGGAAAAGTTGGCCAAGCGAACAAAACCTGCAAACACTGGCAAATAAGCCGTTATAAAAATCCAGCTATTTAAATATTAAATACTCCTAAAGGCATTTTATTAAGAATGGATCCAAAGTATTGATTGAGGTGCACTAAGAAAGTGTCACCGTGTCATTGCTAGTATTGAATGGCCACCATCTAAGTACTTGTCCCGTATTACCGGGACAAGACTTAATCTATTTATTGATAGCGCCAGCCGGTTTGGCGCAGTGCCTGCAGGAGTGTTTGCGCGTCCAGTGCCGGTACCCGCACACCGTGGTCGGTGGTCATTTCTTCGCCGGCCAGAATCGCATTAATGATCGCTTCCTCCACGGCCTCCGCCGCCGCGCTAAACAACGGCGAAATGTGGTCGTTATTTACCATGTCCAGCCGCGTGCTGAGGGGCAAACCCTTGCGCCCGTAATCGGCCACCGGCAAATCCTGATTGCCGGTGGCGAACGCCAGGAACAGGTCCCCGCTGGAATCCTCAGTACCACCGCCGGTGCGTGCAATGCCGATGGACGCCCGCTGTGCCAGGCGCTGGCATTGATGGGGCAACAACGGCGCATCGGTGGCGATGATCACCACGATGGAGCCCATGCCGGGTGTACCGCGATCGGCAAACGGTGACGGGATGTCCATCAACTGCCGGCCTACCGGGTACCCGTCCACCCGCAACTCCTGGCGTTTGCCATGGTTGGCCTGCACCAGCACGCCCACGGTCCAGCCGCCCTGCTCCGCCGACAGCCGCCGCGACGCGGTGCCAATGCCCCCTTTGAACTCATGGCAGATCATCCCGGTGCCACCGCCCACGGCGCCCTCCGCCACCGGCCCGGTTTCAGCGTTGGCCAACGCCTCGCGCACATGCTCCGGGCCGACGTGCTGGCCCCAGATATCGTTGAGCAACCCGTCGTAGGTCTCCATCACCACCGGCATGCACCAGTACACCGCCGGGTCTGCCAGGCTTTCGCGCTCCAGGGCGATCAGCGTGTCGCGCACAATGCCGATGCTGTGGGTGTTGGTGATTGCCAACGGCGTGGTCAACAAACCCGACTCGCTGATCCACTCAAGGCCGGTGGCGTCACCATTGCCGTTGAGCACGTGGTAGCCGGCGAAACACGGCTGATACCGCGCGGCACCGGGCCGGGGCTGAATCGCCGTCACACCGGTACGCACCTGTTTGCCATTGATGCAGGCCTTGATCGTGCTGTGACCGACCCGAACCCCTGGAACGTCGGTGATGGCATTCAACTCACCGGGCGTGCCCAGCCCCAACGTGATGCCCAATTGACGTGCGCGCATAACCACTCCTTACAATTTCTGAAACGCCGGACTCAACCGGCCACTGATGCAATACAGGATCACCGACAGCGCCAGCAGGCCGATGATAATCATGATGTCGCGAACCGAGGCAGCAATCGCCAAGGTCACCAACAGGTAGCCGGCGCCCAGCACCGCCAGCAAGGCCGGCACCGGCCACAACGGCATGCGATACGGGTGCTCACGGTCACGCAGCAGTACCCGGCTCATCAACGCGCTCAACGCGACGATCAGGTACACCAGCATGATCAGCAGCACGCTGAAGGACGTCAGGTCCGCCAGGTTGGAACTGAAGCTGAGCAACGCCGAAGGCACCGCCAGGAACAGCGTAGCCAACCACGGTGAATCCCAGCGTGGATGAATCCGGGTGAACAGCTTATTGATGGTCGGCGTCCACAGCGCATCGCGGCCGCTGCTGAACACCACCCGGCCAATCTGGATCACGATGGCGACGATGGCGTTGAACACCGACAGGAAGATCCCGGCACTGACCAGGCGCGACAGGGTTTCATTGCCGTGACTGGTCAACAGGTAGCCGATCGGGTCGGGGCTGCTGATCATCGCGCTGAGGGACGGCGCACCGATCAAGAGTGCGGTGATCGGCACCAGCTCAATCACCACCACCAGTCCCAGGGACCAGAGCACCGCCTTGTGCACGCCCTTGCCGCCGCACTTCATGTCTTCCGCCAGCAACACGGCCGGGCCATAGCCATTGAAGGAGAACAGGCCAATGCCGACGGCGCCAATCACCAGGGCCCAGGGCGCCAGGTGCAACAGGCCGTTCTCGACGATTTGCGGTTGCAACAACACGCTGACCGGCTGCACCGGGTTGCCGAAGCCGATAAACACAATCACCAGCAACGCCGCCACTTCCAGCAGCAGGCAGGTACCGGTGATCCAGGCATTGAGCTTGATATTCAGGATGCCCAGGGCGTAGCTGCACACCACGATCACCAGGGCCACGGTCTGCGAGTCGAATTGTGTGCCGAGGGCGTTGTTCAGGTAAGTTGCCGCGCCGGTGGCCAGCACCGGCGGGATAAACAGCAACATCACCAGCACCGTAAGGAACGTCGCATAACCGGCCATGCCGCCGAACACCCGCTTGGCGTACACGTACTCACCGCCGGCACTGTTGTGGGCGCGGCCGAGTTCGGCGTAGCAAAAGGCGAACATCAGCGCGAGTAACGCGGCCATCACAAAGGCCAGGAACACCCCGCTGCCGGCCTGCTGGATGGCGAACGGTGCGATCACGAAGACTGAACTGGCCGGGGTGACCGCCGAGACGGTGATGGCTACCACGTCGAATACGCTGAGGGTGGGTTTCAGCACGCCGTCGGGCGTGGAAGGAGCACTCATATCGTTATCCTCTTGATTGTTCTTGGTTTGAGGCAGAAACGAAAAGGCAAAGCGACGCGGGGTATGTTCCCCGCTGACTGACGGCCAACTTAAACGCTGTGCCTGGAGCGGCCAATTCCCCTATTGGAGTACTCCCCTTGACGGCGCGGGGCAAACGTCGAACCCTTGCGGCCTCATTCTTTGTGTGGAGCGGCACATGAGCCTGTTCAGGGAAGTCGGCATGCACGCGGGGCTGGGCCGCACCGTGGCGCAGATCGGCACCGAGCGTTTCTGGAAGCAACTGGTGCTGTTGTTGCACCAATGCCTGCCTTTCGATAATGCCCTGGCCATCGTCTACCCCACCGACGGCCCGCCCCAGGCCCTGGAGGAATACGACGCGCAGCCGAGCAGCAAGCCGGCATCGATGTTGGTGTACCTCAATGGCTTGTACTTGCTCGACCCGTTTTTCCAGGCCTGCCGGGAAGGCTATGCCAGTGGTGTGTACCGGCTGGAAGAAGTCGCGCCGGACCACTTTCGCCAGAGTGAATACTTCCTCAATTATTTCCACGACAACGTGCTGGAAGACGAGGTGCAGTTCATTCTGCAATTGCCCGGTGCGGGGACGTTGTCGCTGTCGTTGGGCATGCAGCGGTTGTTTACCGCCGAGGAAACGGGGTTGATGACTACGTTGTCGGCCTGGGTGTTGCCGCTGATGCAGCAGCATTGGCAGCAAAGCACCCAACGGATAGCGGCACCCGCCCCCATGGCCAGCCAGATTCGCGATGCGCTGAGTCATTTTGGCAGTGGGGTGTTGTCGGAGCGGGAGCTGGAAATTGCGCGGTTGGTGCTGCGCGGGTTTTCGTCGAAAGCGATGGCCGAGCGGCTGAATATCTCGCCGGACACGGTCAAGGTTCACCGTCGGCATCTGTACGCCAAGCTGGACATCTCGTCACAACCGGAGCTGTTTTCGTTGTTTATCCAGTCGTTGGGGCATGATCTGGAAAACCCTTGAGCCGGTCAGCGCTCAAGCCGGAGCAGCCCGGCACGTCATGCTTGAGCGCTAACAGCAAACGGTCCGGGTCTACGTGGGTTTATTAAATAGCTTGATGTTTTTTTCCGTTAAATGAACGCCGTCGACATGCACAGCAAAGTGCTCGCCTTCGGGCGTTACTTTAATCGTCAGCACGCCCACTTCCTGGGGCCGCAAATACGTCAATTGCATATCCCCGACCTGTTGGGGCGGCCCTTCTGTTCGTTTGATTTGGGTTATATTCAACTTCTTGAGCATCTTCGAAAGATCAAGCCGGTCGTCTTTGGGATTAAAGTTGAAAATCCGGTCTGGGTCACTCGCCAGTGAGTCGGTGGGCTTTTCATACTTGAAACTGTTACGGCCTACATGCCCGACGAGTTGGTCGCCACCACCGCCGCCGATAATGACGGAATCCTGGCCACGATTGGCCTCCAGTCGTTCGCTTGCGTCTGTACCACGCAAGGTTGGGCGGGCCGTGCTGGAGGGTTCGGGGTAGGTCCAGGTTCCGCCTACGGGAAGACTTTCTACGAGCATATGAATTACCTTTTATCTAAACGTGAAGTTTCCTGATGAAGCCAGCGAGCAATAGTCACCGCGTAGCACCGGCTGCCTTAGTTCAATAAAGCAGCCAGTCAACAGGGTAATTGCCGCCCCACTTCGGTCACGAACTTTCCACGCTAATAAAAGTATTTTCCAGCCTGCTTGTATAACACCGTGTGACGAATAACTAATGAAACTCTCCGAATCAATACAGTGGGAACTCGCACAGCCTTCTTAAATCGTGACGCGGAGCGTCACAGGATGCATTCCCACGCAGCGCGTGGGAACGATCAACGAGATATTGCCACTCAACGACCTGTACGAATCGTGTTCCACACCCGCGTACGAACCCGGTCGATGTTCAGCGGCATCGCTTCCAGCGCAAACAACTTGCCCATCATTTCCGGACTTGGGTACACCTTGGTGTCGCTCTTGATCGCCGGGTCCACCAGGCTGTCTGCCGCGGCGTTGCCGTTGGCGTAGTGCACGTAGTTGGTGATGCTGGCCATCACTTCCGGGCGCAGCAGGTAGTTCATGAACGCATAGCCGGATTTTTCATCCGGGGCATCGGCGGGCATGGCGACCATGTCGAACCAGATGGCGGCGCCTTCCTTGGGAATGTTGTAGCCGATGTTCACGCCATTCTTGGCTTCCTTGGCGCGGCTTTCGGCCTGGAGGATGTCGCCGGAGAAGCCGACCGCCACGCAGATGTCGCCGTTGGCCAGGTCTGCGGTGTATTTCGAGGAGTGGAAGTAGGCCACGTACGGCCGCACTTTCATCAGCAGGTCCTCGGCCTTTTTGTAGTCTTCAGGCTTTTTGCTGTGGGGCGGCAGGCCCAGGTAGTTGAGCGCCGCCGGCAGCAGTTCGGGGCCGTTGTCGAGGATCGCCACGCCGCACTTCTGCAGCTTTTTCATGTTTTCGGGCTTGAAGATCAGGTCCCAGGAATCCACCGGGGCGTTGTCCCCCAGCACGGCCTTGACCTTGTCGATGTTGTAGCCGATGCCGGTGCTGCCCCACAGGTACGGGAAGCCATGGGCGTTGCCCGGGTCGTTGTTTTCCAGGGCCTTGAGCAGCACCGGGTTGAGGTTCTTCCAGTTGGGCAACTGGCTCTTGTCGAGTGTCTTCAGCGCCCCGCCCTGGATCTGCCGGGCCATGAAGTGGTTGGAAGGAAACACCACGTCATAGCCGGATTTGCCGGTCATCAACTTGCCGTCGAGGGTTTCGTTGCTGTCGTACACGTCGTAGGTGAAGCCGATCCCGGTTTCTTTCTCGAAGTTCTTGGTGGTGTCGGGGGCGATGTAGTCCGACCAGTTGTAGATCTTCACCGTCTCGGCGGCTTGGCTGAGGGTGGCGACGAATACCAGCGGCAACAGGGCAATGGGTCTCATGGTTCGATTTCCTGGCGGTTTTAGGGCTGTTTTTATGGCAGGCGATCAAAGATCAAAGCATCAGAGGATCAATACATAGGTTTTGCGCACGGTTTCCTGGATGTCCCAGATACCCGTGCTGTTGGCCGGCAACATCAGTGCGTCGCCGGCTTCTATGTGGAGCATTTCCCCGTTGTCGGGGGTGAAGGTGCAACGTCCCTGGATAAAGTGGCAAAACTCCTGAGCCACGATCTGCCGGCGCCAGCGCCCGGGCGTGCATGCCCAGATGCCGGTTTCGACGCCGTCGCTGCGCTCCACGCTCAGGGTCGAGGCCACCGCCACTGGCGTGCCAAGCGGCACCGCGACGGGCGAGGAATCCGGCAAATGGGCGCTGAGTGTGTCTTTGAACTGGGTAATGCTCATGTTCATACCTGTGGTGATTGAAACGGCTTAGTGCATGAAACCTTCCATGAACCCGGCAACCCCGCTGGCCAACTTACGGCGCCACGGCGCGGTGTTGGGGTTGGCCAGCACCTGGTCTTCATGGGCAAAGCTGCGAATGATCGCGTTGTAGCCCAGCCAGCGGCACGGTTCCGGCTCCCAGGCCTTGAGGCCGTCCAACCGGCCCGGCTGGATCACCCACGGCTGCTGCACCAGCTCCGTGTCGAGCCCCAGGATCAGGTCGGCCAGGGTGCGGCCGCCCAGGTTGCTGGCCCCTACGCCCTCACCGCCATAACCACCGGCCAGGGCGATGCCCGCGGCGTGATCGCAAAGCATGTGGGGCTTGAAGCGTCGGGACATGCCGAGGTTGCCGCCCCAGGCGTGGGTGATGCGAACTTTCTTGAGTTGTGGGAAGAGTTCGCCAAACAGGTAGCGACGCAGCTCGATTTCGCTGTCGGTGAGGTCGAAGTTGTGCCGCAGCTTGCCGGCAAACTGATAACCGCCACGGGCACCGAACACCAGGCGGTTATCGGCTGAACGCTGGCCGTAGGTGACTTGCCGGCTGCTTTCGCCGAACGCCTGGCCCCGGTTCAGGCCGATCTCATCCCAGGTGCTGGCCGGCAACGGTTCGGTGGCGACAATCAAGCTTTGCACCGGCAACTGATAGCGCCCCAGCGGCGCCAGGGTCGTGGCATACCCCTCCACCGCCGGCACCACCCATGAGGCGCGCACCGACGCGTTGGCCGTGCGCAGGCTGCCGGACTGCCAGTGGGTCACGGGGCTGTTTTCGTAGATCGTGACGCCCATCTGCTCCACCACCCGCGCCAGGCCCCGCACCAGCTTGGCCGGGTGGATGGTGGCGACGTGGGGGGCGTAGATACCGCCATACGGCTTGGCGATGCGGATCTGTTCGGCCAACTGCTGCGGGCCGAGCCAACGGTAATCGTCGTCGGTCAGGCCCTGGGCGTGGAGTTTGGCCAGGTAGGCCCGCAGGCTCGCTTCCTGTTCGGGGTAGCGTGCGGCGCAATACAGCACGCCGCCCTTGCGGTAGTCGCAGTCGATGCCTTCGCGCGCGATCACCTGGGCCACTTCATCGGGGATGGCGTGCAGCAGGTCAAACGAGGCCCGGCGCTGCTCCGGGGACAGCCCCGCCAGCAGCCGGTCTTCCCCCAGCAGGTTGCCCATCAGCCAGCCGCCGTTACGCCCCGAGGCTCCAAACCCGGCGGTTTGCGCTTCGATGATCGCGATCTTCAGCTCGGGGGCCTGGCGCTTCAGGTAATACGCGGTCCAGAGCCCGGTGTAGCCGGCGCCGATAATGGCCACGTTGACGTCCAGGTCGTGCTCCAGGGCTGGGCGCGCCACCAGCGGCTCGTCCAGCTGGTCCATCCATAAACTGATATTGCGCCATGCAGGCATGCCAAGCTCCACCACCACACTTCGATGGCAGTGATCCTAGAGCCTGGCCTCAGGGGCTGTCTTGCGCGCGTGCACGCAGGGAAATTTGTTTGACGTAGGCCTTGGGCGACTGGCCAGTGTGCTGGCGGAAGCAGCTATAGAACGCCGACGTTGAATTGAAGCCGGCAGCAAACGCCAGTTCGTCGATGCGGATCGGCGGAGTGGCGTTGTCCAGCGCTGCCAGCAGGTGCTGCAGGCGCGCCTGGTTGACGTAGCGGTAAAAGCTTTGGCCCAGCACCTGGTTCAACAGGTAGGACATCTGGTTGCGGCTGTACCCGCACTCCTTCGCCACCCGTTGCAGGTCCAACTCGGGGTCCAGGTAGGGTTGCTGGCGCTGGAAGTACTGTTGCAGGTCGTTGGCCATGTAGCTCAACTGCTGGGGCGACAGGCCCAGGCGGCTGACGGTCGGGCGTGTGGTCTCGCTGCGGCTGGCGGACTGTTCGTGCACCAGGGACGCGTATTCGTTGACACGCCAGATCAGGCCGTCACGCACGGTGATGGCTTCGCTGGTGCGAAACGACACCAGGCCCTGGCCGCCGCGCAAGGTAATGCGGTACTGGATGAACGCGGTGTCGCCGTCGGCGCGGATGCGGTCGGTGTGTTCGATGGCTTCATCGGCGCCACGGGGCATGCTGGCTTGCAAATACTCGCGCAGGTCCTCTGCCCCCACGACGCGGTTCTGGAAGAAATCGTGGTACTGGATGTCCGGGTGGTAGTAGGACATCACCCCATCCAGGTCTCTATCCCTCCAACACAGGTGGTGACGCAGAACCAACTTGGCCGTGGTCTGGGTGTTCTGGTGGTCATCCGGAATGATGTCTTGCATGGCAAACTCTAAGCCAACTTAAAAAAAAAGCAGCTTGCCCAACTCCAGGCACAGGCTCAACGACCAATTGGCACTTCCGACCAGTGGCCTTTCGCCCATTGCCGTGCAGGACATGACCTACATCAAACTTCCTGAAAACAACTGCCGAACGGGATAAAAAAACTCCCATACCGGATACGAACGAATGCTATTTTTAGTGCTCACGACGGCCAGGACCAGTGACGGTCATGGCGCCCCTGCAGCGAGCTAAAGGAAGCGCTCAATGAACAAGGTGGGCAATATGAACAAAGTAACGTTCCCCAACGCCTGCCAGCTGATGCGCTGGCATTTTCATCCCATGGGCTTTGAGGCGAGCATGGACGCTCCCGGCAGCATGATCGCCCGCCTGTTCGACCGCGCCAGCGGAGAAACCCTGATCGCGATTGCCGGCATCCCCTGCGCCACCGTCATGAACGCGGCCGACGTGGAGCGGATCATCGAGGCGGTCGAGGATGAGTTGGAGTCATTTGTGCCGCCGCTGTCGCTGCGGGCATAAAAGAAGGGCCACCCTGGGGTGGCCCTTTTTCATTTTCGCTGATCATCAAAAAACGCTTTATCCCCGGCCACCCGGTCCGAGGCCTTCGGCACATTCACCCCTTGGCCATCCTGTGCTTCGACATACCAGTAGCAATGGCTCACTGCCCGGGTGATCCCGACATAGGCCAGGCGCAGCACTTCGTCTTTTTGCGCGCTGTCGTAAGCCTCGGTATCACCGTACTTGCCCAGGCCCGCCATGCGGTAAACCTGGTTCTTGTAGGGCGAGCTGGTCAGGTGCTGACAATCTCCCAGCAGGAACACGGCGTCTGCCTGCAAGCCCTTGGCACTGTGGTAGGTCAATTGTTTGAGCCGGCGGGCATCGTACGGCAAGCTGGAATCCAGATTAACTACAGACTGAATATGTTCCTGAATCAACAGCTTATCGCTGCTTTTTCGATACAACATTAATATCGAATCGCCCTTTTGATAGTGCGCCAGCAGTTGCTGGCCCAGGGCCGCGTCGTCACGATCACGCACACTAACCGGCACCAGCGCCTTGGGTGTGCCGCTGGCCTTGGCCTTCTTGCCGCTGATGGCCGGGGCCGCCCGCACAATGTGTTCCGCCGCATCGATAACGTGCTGATGGCTGCGGTAGTTCTCGCCCAGCATCACCCGCGTGGTCGTGGGGGACGGGAATTCCTGGTTGAACGCCATAAAATACTTGGGCGAACTGCCCCGCCAGCCATAGATCGACTGCCAGTCATCCCCCACGCACAACAGCGAAGAACGCTGGGCGCCACGGCCCACGTGCATGGCCGGACCACGGCTGCGAATCTCCCGCAGGCTGGCACGGATCCAGGAAACGATCTGCGGCGATACGTCCTGAAACTCGTCGATCATCAGGTGCGACATCGGCCGCAGCAGACTGTCGCTGAGCAGCTTGAGGTTTTCCGGGGTGTTTTCGCCAAACAGCGAAAACATCCGGTTGTAGGTCATGACCGGGGGCGACTGGTCCAGCAAGTGGTCTTCCAGGGCTTTCCAGAAAATGCTCAGCGCCTCGAAGTAGAAACGGTCCGGGTCATCCTTGGCAAAACTCATCTTGCCCACGGCGGTGGGCACGTCCAGCCCCAGGTTCTCGATAAACCCGGCGGCAGCGACAAAGCTGTCCAGCAGCGGCGCTGAACCCAGCTCGCCCTTGACCTTGTAATCGAAGCCCGGGCCTGCGGTTGCGTCACCTGCCAAGCTGCTCAAAAGGCGCTTGGATGATTCGTAGCTTTCTAACCATATCAATGGTTTACGGCAGAAAGCTTGAAACAGGGTACGCTTGACGGCCCACTCGGCACGCACCGACAGCTTCGAGCCGGGACGGCTGACCTGGGCGTTTTCCCGAGGGTCGAAGCCCAGTACGACCCAGGCGTCCAGTTCGGCAATGTAGCCATGGCAATGAAACTGCGCGCCGTTGATATCAAAGGTCTGGCGATTGGGCTCGATGCCCTTGATCGGCCAGGCACCGGCGCGAAACCACAGGTCTTCGATCACATCACACAGCTCTTCATCGCGCTTGGCCGCCAGCTCGGTCACCGCCATGCGCTTCTGCACATCCGGATGGTCGCGCTCCAGCTCCCTGAGTTGCAGGGCATGACGCGCCAACGGGGCAATCAGTTCGCGAAAGCGCGCGTGACGGCCATGCAGCTGGTGATAGCAGGCATTCAGTTGCTGGCGCTGGGCGTCGTTGATCCGCAGTTCGAAGGGGTTGCTGTCGGCCTCGTCAAAGCCTGCCTCGGTGCGCGCGTTAAGGTTCTCGAAGGCTTGCAGCCGCTCAAGCCCCGGCAGGCTGCGCACCATCGGCAGAATGCGCGAGTGAAAGGTGCGCACCACGGCTTGGGCTTCTTTCATGCCAAGGGGTTGGCCCCACAAGGCGAGAATCTCCATGAGCTTGTGGATGAAGTCCTTGCGCGACTCGCGGGTGAAGGTCACCACGGTCATCGAGCTCAGCTCAAAGCCCAGGTAATGGGTCAGCAGCAGGATACGCAGCACCAGCGAGGTGGATTTGCCGGCGCCGGCGCCAGCAATCACCGAGGTGGACGGCGTATCGCTGAAAATCATCTTCCATTGGGCCGCGCTCGGCTGGGCGTGTGCCGGCAGCAGGCGCGCCACGTCGGCCTTGATGCGTTTTTTCAGTTCAGCCGTCAGCGGCAGGCGCCAGTCATCGAACAGGCTGTCGTCAACCCCCGGCGCGGTGTGTTCATCCGGGCGGAAGTCGCGAATCAGCAGGACCTGGCGGCCTTCCTCGAGGCCATCCGCCTTGCCTTCCTGATAACCGTACTCCACCCCCGCCGTGTGGCCGCTGCGAAAGCCGTCAGCCTGGCCGTGCAGCCAGGAGAAACGGTGCTGGGCGCGCAGGCGCGTCAGGCCGTGACCGAATAATCGGGCGGCGAGCCGTTTCAACAGGGGCATTTCGGCCAGGGGCCGCAGTTCGGGAGGCAGATCGGGGGTGTGTTGCGGCACGCGGACTCCTGCGATGCTTTAACTCGGACAAGGCCCCTATGTTCGCCGCAAACGCCCCTCAGTTCCAGCCAATTGCTTTGCGCTCATGCAGTTAGGCGATGAAGTGAAGATAAGCCCTGAGCATCGGCATCGAAGCATTCGATAGGATTGCTGCATTTTTTACGCTTTTTATCGATCTTGGCCTGTTGGATCATGGCCACCATCCACAGGAGACGATCATGCTTGAACTTCGACCTTTCAATACGCTGGGCGGCGCCAATCACGGTTGGCTGGACGCTCACCACCACTTTTCCTTCGCTGAATACCACGACCCCAAGCGCATGCATTGGGGCAACCTGCGGGTGTGGAACGACGATCTCATCGCCCCCGGCACCGGTTTTCCGCAACACCCGCACCGTGACATGGAAATCATCACCTATGTGCGTGAAGGTGCCATCAGCCATGCCGACAACCTGGGCAACAAGGGCCGTACCGAGGCTGGCGACGTGCAGGTGATGAGCGCCGGTACCGGGATCGCCCACAGCGAATACAACCTGGAAGCCACCCCGACCAAGATTTTCCAGATCTGGATTATACCCAACGAGGCAGGCTTGCCGCCGTCGTGGGGCGCCAAGCCATTTCCGAAGGGTGAGCGCGAAGGTTTTGTGACCTTGGCCAGTGGCAAGGCCGGAGACAGCGAAAGCCTGCGCATTCGTGCCGATGCCCGCCTGGTGGCGGCCAATTTGAAAGCCGGTGAAAGTGCCGAGTACCGGCTGGACAGCGGGCGCCGGGCGTATCTGGTGCCGGCGACCGGGGTGATTGACGTCAATGGCCTGCGTGCACACGCTCGAGACGGTGTGGCGGTTGAGGATGAGCAGGTGTTGCGGGTGACGGCGGTTGAAGACAGCGAGATCGTGTTGGTCGACCTGGCTTGACCGAATTTAAATGTGGCGAGGGAGCTTGCTCCCGCTGGGGTGCGAAGCGGCCCCAAAATCTTGGGAGCGCTACGCGCTCCAGCGGGAGCAAGCTCCCTCGCCACAAAAGCTCCCTCGCCACAGGTTAATCAGTCACAGGTGCAATTGGGGTGTCAGTTAGACGAGATCGCCCCGTCCACCAACACCTGCGCCTCTTCCACCAGTTGCTTGAGGTGATCTTCGCCAATAAAGCTCTCGGCGTAGATCTTGTAGATGTCTTCGGTGCCCGATGGCCGCGCCGCGAACCAGCCGTTTTCGGTCATGACTTTCAGCCCGCCAATCGCCTGATCGTTGCCCGGCGCGTGGCTGAGGATCTGCTGGATGCTTTCCCCCGCCAACTGCGTGGAGGTCACCTGGTCCGGCGACAGCTTGCCCAGCAGGGCTTTCTGCGCCGGCGTGGCCTTGGCGTCCACACGAATGGCAAACGGTTCGCCCAGTGCGTCCGTCAGCCCACGGTAGATCTGGCTCGGGTCCTGGCCTTTGCGCGAGGTCATTTCTGCAGCCAACAGGGCGGGAATCAAGCCATCCTTGTCAGTGCTCCAGACGCTGCCGTCCTTGCGCAGGAACGAGGCGCCGGCGCTTTCTTCACCGCCAAAGCCCAGGGAGCCGTCGAACAGCCCGTCGGCAAACCACTTGAAGCCCACCGGCACTTCGTACAGGCGACGGCCAATGCGTTTGGCAACCCGGTCAATCAGGCCACTGCTGACCACGGTCTTGCCTACGGCTGCGTCCGCTCGCCACTCTGGGCGGTTCTGGAACAGATAGTCGATGGACACCGCGAGGTAGTTGTTCGGCGCCAGCAAACCACCGGACGGCGTAACGATGCCGTGGCGGTCGTGGTCCGGGTCGCAGGCGAACGCCACGTCGTAGCGGTCCTTGAGGCCAATCAAACCCTGCATGGCGTAGCTGGAGGACGGGTCCATGCGGATCTGGCCGTCCCAGTCGACGCTCATGAAGCGGAAGGTCGAATCCACGTCGGTATTCACCACGTCCAGGTTCAGGCGGTGATGTTCGGCGATGGCCGACCAGTAGCGCACCCCTGCTCCGCCCAGCGGGTCGACGCCCAGGCGCAGGCCCGCGTTGCGGATCGCATCGAAGTCGATGACGTTGACCAGGTCGGCCACGTAGGTGTTGAGGTAGTCGTGACGATGAGTGGTGTCCGCCTTCAGCGCCTGGGCGTGGGTGATGCGTTTGACCCCGGCCAGTTTATTGGCCAGCAGTTCGTTGGCCTTGGCTTCGATCCACTTGGTGATATGGGTATCGGCCGGTCCGCCGTTGGGCGGGTTGTACTTGTAGCCGCCGCTTTGTGGCGGGTTATGGGACGGCGTGATCACGATGCCGTCGGCCAGGCCGCTGGTGCGGCCGCGGTTGTAGCAAATAATCGCGTGGGAAATCGCCGGCGTCGGGGTGTATTCATCGCCTTCGGCAAGCATCACGTGCACGCCATTGGCGGCCAGTACTTCAAGGGCGCTGGCGCCGGCCGGGGTAGACAGCGCATGGGTGTCCAGGCCGACGAACAGCGGGCCGTTGATGCCTTGGGCTTCACGGTAAAGGCAAATGGCCTGGCTGATGGCAAGCACGTGCCATTCATTAAAGCTCAGGTCAAACGAGCTGCCGCGGTGCCCGGAGGTACCAAAGGCGACGCGTTGGGTGGAGATCGCTGCATCAGGCTGGCCGGTGTAATAGGCCGTTACCAGTCGCGGGATGTCTACCAGCAGTTGAGCTGGTGCCGGCTTGCCCGCAAAAGGACTGAGAGTCATGCATAAACCTCTGAAAGAGAAGGATTCGGAAAAAGAGTGCAGTTTACTGAGAGTTGGACTGCTCCGCGACGTTATAAATCCTACAACAATCAGCGAAATTTCATTCAGCGCCCGGTCACTTACCCAGTCTGCGCCTGCTTTAAGGCGAGGGACAGCTCGCCCAGTGCGTCCTCCAGGTTGTGGGCCCTGTCGAACGTATGGCTCACCCGCAGATGCTGACGGTGCAGGCCGCTGATGCTGAATAACTCCCCGGGGGCGATCACCACCTGGCACGCGAGCAGGCGCTGGAACACCTGGCGCATGTCCACCGCCAGCCTGGAACGTAGCCAGAAGGTCGCACCGGCCGCCGGCATTCGGTAGCTCACCTGGTCCCCCAGGTGCTCGTCCAGGCGCAGGCTCATTAGCCGGGCCTGCTCTTTGAGCTGGGGTCGCAACTCCCGCAGGTGCTGGTCGATCCGCCCACTGTGATAAAGCCGGGCAATCGCCCGCTGGCGGATGGACGACAAGCGGAACGCGCGCAGCAGGAACTGGCGTTGCAACTCGCCGCTCAAGTGCCGGGACAGCAAATAGCCAAAGGGTGCTTCCGGCCCGAGCGTCTTCTCGAAGGTGGAAAACACCATCAACCGCTCGGGGTTGGCCACGTCCCGCAGTGGGGTAATCGGGTGCTCGAAACCCAGGTCGCCATGGCTGTCATTTTCTAACAGCCAGCAGCCATGCTGGTTCAACAACCGCACTAACTGCAGGCGATCATGGTGGGACATAACGCTGCCTGATGGCAGGCTGGCGCCCGACGACAGCAGCGCCAGTTGCACCGGTTCATTGCTGAGGGATTGCTCCAGCAGCGTCAGGTCCAGGCCTCCGTCCGCCGTGAACGGCACTTCAATGATCCTGACGCCCTCCCCCTGAAATAACCGCAGAATCAGCCAGTCACACGGTGATTCCACGATGATCGTAGCGCCCTTGAGCCCCAACACCTCAATCAGGATCTCCAGGACCCCGCGCAGATCGGCGCCGATATACACCTCATCCGCTTGCCAGCAGCGAGTGGGCGACGAGGTGTAACGCGCCGCAAGCGCCGCACGCAGCTCCCAGACCCCGCAGGGCTGCGACCAGGGCTGCAAATGCCGCGGGTAGTGACGCAGCAGCTCACGCTCCATCAGCAACAGCGCCCCGTCCAGCGACGCGCCAAGTGCCGGTTCATCGGCGCTGAGCACCAGGGCTCCCGGACGCCGCGCACTGGCATACACCCGTTCCAGCAGATCGCCGCCGCTGCTGCCTGCCGGTTTATGCACTACCGGCCAGGCGTAGTAGCCTGATTTGGCCACCGAATAGACCCGGCCTTCCTTCTCCAGCAAGGAATAGGCGTATTGAATGGTCGAGATCGACACATTCAGACGCTCCGACAGCTGGCGCAATGACGGCAGTTTCACCCGGGCGTCGGTGCCGACTTCGTTGATGAGATTAATCATGTAGCGATACACCGCCTGGTAGGCAAAGTCGGTTTGCCTGACGTCCTTGGGGTTCATCGCTGTTGACCCGCCGGCACGCCCTTAACGCCCGGCCAGTTGGCAGGTTGCCAGGGCGGGTGCACCTCGCTTCGGCGCGGCGGTCATCTGCACAATCGCGGTGGCCGGCCGCTTGCGGTAGAGGTGTTGCAGCAGGTTGATGGGCAAACCGCTGATGTCGGTCGCCCATTGCACCAGCATCTCGGCCACAGGCTTGCCTTGTAATGCCTTGTGCAGCTCAGGGAGCGCCACCAGCATGCCCGGATGGCATTGGCGCAAAAAGCTTTCGAGACGCTCGCCGTGACGGATAAACGGCGAAAACATCAGGCAGCTCAGTTGGTTTTCGTCCAGCCCGAACTGCTCATGGGCGTAGCTGGCCGACAGGGCACGGCCCTCCGGGCTGGCGGCTTTTTCAATCCGGTGTTCGGGAATCTGCTTGCGCCGCATAAACAGCGTGGCCTGCTGCGTAAACCCCCAGGCCCCCTCCTCATAATCCAGCTCCCGCAGGCACTCGGCTTGCAGGCCGCGCAGATGGGCCATCAGCAACGGGTTCACGTAGCCCGGGTGGCTGAAATGAAAGCCAAACTCGTCCGGTCGATAGCCCAGAAACTGCCTCAATAGCGGCCCGCTGGCGTATTCCACCGCATCCAGCAGGTCGGCAATGCCGATATAGGCCAGGTGGCGGTGGTGGTCCTTGTCGCACTGATCAACCGCCTCGTGGTGCTCGCCGTATACATCGCTGTGATATTCGGCGCTCCACTCGTCCATGCGCGCAAACAACCCGCTGAGCACCAACGGCTGGCGCGCAGGCACCGCGGCGCCCGCCGACAGCGCCGCCTTCTTCAGCCATGCCAGGTACTCGCGCTGCTTGCGGGTAGAGTCTGCGCTGACCAGTGCGTGCACCCCGCCGTGCCACGTGGTCACACGCTGATAAAAATCGCCGAGCGCCAGGTAGGCGTCATTGCACAACGTCTGGCCCAGGTCCCCCGAGGTCAGATGGCCCACCATCAGCATGTTGCGCCGGCTGGTGTCCTGCGCCATATCGGACGCCGGCCGCAGGTGGTTGAACGGCAACACCTGGCGGTTCTCCACCATCAACAGTTCGACCCGCGGGTCATCATGCAGGAACAGCGCGCTGTAGCCTCGATGCAGCGTGTCCAGCGCCGTTTGCGTCATGCCGGCATGGCGCAATGTCGCCACGCGTAACTGAAAGGTACGCGGCGTGCGGCCCGCAAGCGTCAGCTGGGCCGCACGCAGCAAGGTCAAGGCGTAACTGCTGCCGGCGCCGGTGCCGTGGGCCACCAGCACCTTGTATTCACCGATCCGCTCCATGCCGCCTGCCGCCACCACGATGCGTTGAATCAACAATTGAAGGGAAGTGCGTTCAGTTCGAGAGAAATGCCCTACCAAGCGTTGTAATACTTGTTGATAGACATAGTTCATGGCTTGCTCGTGAATAGCGCTCATAGTTCTACTACCTGAGTTGAAATATCAGTTTCGGGCGACCGTTAACGGTATGTGCCGGATCTGTTGTTTCTGTAGGGGCGTTGTCTGTTGCAACAGATGACATTGAAATGAGATTAGCACCGCGTGCTATCACGCAATGGCCGCTTCGGGGCTTCCAGCCCGGGAAAAGCGCCAAGCGCCGGGGCGCGAAGCTCAAATGGGCGGCCTTAGGAATACCCTGACAACTTCCTACTCCGCTTTAACTTACAAACTAAAGAAACTTCCGACACTACCAACTTTAATAATGGTTTTGCGCCTGGCCGGGCATACACAACGTTATTGGGGGTAACGGACACGCGTGGCGATTTCAGATATTCAATCATTGCTCAATCCTTGAGATGAAAGTGACGGGGCAATTATCAGCGCTTGAATAATGATTAACAGATACAGAACCCGGGCAAAAACCAGTTCAGATGGCGGCGGGCCATCGGTATGGGCCGTCCAGACACGACAACGCCGCACTGGGATTCAGGGCGGCGTAAGGGGGAAGCGTATGATTTACCGGGCTCAAACCTTAAATTCCCGGATCAAACGGTGAGCAGGTTAAACCCTGTCAAATGGCGCATATACCCCATGCGCCCGGGGGCAGGAATACTCGCTTGAGAATATTCCCACAGATCAAACAGCTTCTACCTGCAAGGCAACGCGCTCACGGCACGGACATTCGTCCATGTAACGGTGCGCTTCGACGAACTGACTGAACGGAAATACCGTGGTTTTCAGCGGTACCAGCACCTTGTCGGCCGTCAGTTGATTGATGTCACGCAGGGCTCGCTGCAAGGCAACCTGGTCCTGGATGATCCCCAGCTCCGGTTTGCCGGTGAAGTTGCCGATGCAGTGCACAAAGAACTGAATGTTCTTCTGGAACGCGGCACAGGCCGGAAATGGCGTCTGATTGCCGCCTTGCAGGCCGTACAACACCAGGCTGCCACGGGGCGCCAACACATCACCCAGCAGCGACATCTGTGGGCCACCCAAGCCATCGAACACCACGTTAACGCCGCGGTTATCGGTGAACTTGTTGACTTGCATCAGCAGGTCCTGTTCTTCAGTGACAATGACCTTCTCTGCCCCCAGGGACAGCAGGTATTCCCGCTCATCACTGGTCTTGGTCGCGGCAATCACCCGCACACCCAGGGCTTTGCCCAGTTGCACAAACGAAGGGCCGGCACAGTGGCTGGCGTCTGTCACCAGGGCGAACTGCCCGGGTTTGACCCGTGCCAGGTCCATGTACGCAAAGTAGGCGATGAGCAACGGCGTGTAGTGCACGCTGGCTTCGATCGGGCTCAACACATCCGGGTAACGGGTCAGGGCCGAACGCGGCAGAACGATCTGTTCGCCGTATACCGGGTAATCATTGGGGCTCTCGGCCGGGAAGCTGGCGACCTTGTCACCGACTGCCAGGTCATCGACGCCCTCGCCTACGGCCACGACCACACCGGCCATTTCATGGCCCAGGCCTGATGGCAGGCGAGCATGGGACGACGCCAGGTTCTGGCGCCACAGAATGTCGTACCAGCTGATGCCAATCGCTTCGACGCGCACCTGCACTTCGCCCGGTGCGGGCTTAGCGGCTGCATGCTCTTCGCATTTGAGCACCTCGGCCGGACCAAACTTGTGAAAACGGATCGTGCGGGACATCGCAAACCTCGTCAAAGTAACCTCTATTGCCATGAACTCTATCTGGGCTTTCGGAGCAAGACCACCGGTCGCCGTTAATAGTCGACATGCCTGTCATTGATTCCGCACATACGGAAAACGCACCAAACCATGCAGGAAAACTGAATTAGCCGGTGCAGAGTACCAGCCTTTCCCCGTAAGATTCATGCCGGTCATTGTTCTTATATGACCGCTCCCGTCAAGTTTACTGACGCCGCCTGGGACACAAGATGAACCGTAACGACCTGCGTCGTGTCGACCTCAACCTGTTGATCGTATTCGAAACCTTGATGCATGAACGCAGTGTGACCCGTGCTGCCGAGAAATTGTTCCTGGGCCAGCCGGCCATCAGCGCGGCGTTGTCGCGCCTGCGCGGCCTGTTCGACGACCCGCTGTTCGTGCGTACCGGGCGCAGCATGGAGCCATCGGCCCGTGCGGTGGAGATCTTCGCCCTGCTCTCCCCGGCCCTCGACTCGATTTCCACCGCCGTCAGCCGCGCCTCCGAATTCGACCCGGCCACCAGCACCGCCGTATTCCGCATCGGCCTGTCGGACGACGTCGAATTCGCCCTGCTGCCCCTGCTGCTCAAGCGCCTGCGCGCCGAAGCCCCGGGCATCGTGCTGGTGGTGCGCCGCGTCAACTACATCCTGATGCCCGGCCTGCTGGCCTCCGGGGAAATCTCCATTGGCGTGAGCTACACCACCGACCTGCCGGCCAACGCCAAGCGCAAGGTATTGCGCCGCAGCAAGCCGATGCTGCTGAGGGCCGACAGCATGCCGGGCTCCATGAGCCTGGACGACTTCTGCGCACGGCCCCACGCCTTGGTGTCGTTCGCCGGGGATTTGAGCGGGTTTCTGGATGAAGAGCTGGAGAAACTTGGCCGCAAGCGTCATGTGGTGCTGGCGGTACCGCAGTTCAATGGGCTGGGGACGTTGCTGGCGGGCACCGATATTGTCGCGACCGTGCCGGACTATGCCGCTGAGGCGTTGACGTCTGCGGGTGGCTTGCGGGCTGAAGAGCCGCCATTGCCGGTGCGCACGTTTGAATTGCACATGGCGTGGCGCGGGTCCCAGGACAATGATCCGGGGGAGCGTTGGTTAAGGTCGCGGATTCAGATGTTTTTTGGGGATCCGGATAGCCTGTAATGGAATCCCCCGCGACGGCGGCGTCATCTTCGTTTGCCGGAAACAGCGCCGGCATGGTTCTGCGATGACAGCGTTAGCTTGCCGAGTTGAAACGACGCCGGTACTCCGTGGGCGTCAGGCCAACGACTCTCCGAAACCGTGAACGGAAGGTCACCGCAGACCCGAATCCGCAAAGAAATGCTGTTTGATCAATCGATGTCTCGCTCTCCTCAAGCAATGCCCGCGCTCGATCAATACGAGCGGTGAGAAGCCACTGTAAAGGTGTAGTACCGGTCTGTTCTTGAAATCGCCGAGCGAAGGTGCGAGCGCTCATGTTGGCTCGTGCCGCAAGATTATCGACCGTGTGCGAACTGCTCAAATTGTCCCGTACCCATTCGATCAAGGGCATTAAGCTCGTTGGAGAGCCTGGAAGCTCCTGACGAATAAACTGAGCCTGACCACCATCACGGTACAGTGGCGCGACCGCTAGGCGGGCCGTGTTTGCCGCAACAGACTGACCGTAATCGCGTCGCACGAGGTGCAAACACATATCCAATCCTGCTGACGCGCCGGCCGAAGTCACGATGCTTCCTTCATCGACGAACAGAACGTTAGGTTCTACGTGTATCTCTGGGTGAAGCTTGGCCAAGTCCTCGGTGAAACGCCAATGCGTAGTCGCGCGCTTTCCGTCAAGAAGACCGCTCGCGGCAAGGATAAAAGCCCCCGTGCAGATTGATACCAATCTTGCACCCCGAACATAGGCCTCGCGAAGAGCGATTCTTACCGCCTCTGGAACCTCTCCAAACGGGTCTTCACACCCTGGAACGACAATAGTGTGGGCTAACTCAAGACGGTCGAGGCCGTACCGCACCTGCATATCAAAGCCAGCGGACCGAATTGTCTGCTCGGGTGCGCACACCTCCACCTCGTATGCGTTGCTGCCATCGACCTGAGAAGCCAAAGCGAAAACCTGATAGGCAATACCAAAGTCCAACGGCACCACGTCATTCAATACCAGAACAGCAATTTTATGCACGGCGTTGGCCTCCGCTCTCAACCTTAAAGTAATTGGCAGAAAACGATCGCTTGATGTCGTTTAAGCCACTCACCTGCAGCGTCCAGCAGGAATACTCTCTCGTCAAGTACGACGAGAGGAGACGGTAATGTCTGATGAGATGAGCAATACGATTGAAAACCGCCAACTGCAGATTGGCATGGTGATTTTTCCTGGTTTCACTTTGCAGGACCTGGCTGGCCCACAGACGGCGTTCGGCCTTCATGCCAAAACCCACATCATCTGGAAGACCCTGGAGCCCGTTCCCACCGATATGGGCGTTACCATCAACCCCACGATCACGATTGATGACGTTCCAGATAACCTGGACGTGCTGTTTGTCGCAGGTGGCGGAGGAACGCCTGAAATCATGAAGGACCAGGAGCTGCTCGATTTCATTGCTCGCGCAGGAAAGACGGCCACCTATGTAACCGCCGTATGCACAGGCTCTGTACTGCTTGCTATGGCGGGATTATTGGAGGGCTACCGTGCAGCGACCTATTGGCCTTTCTACGAACCGCTCATCGCACTGGGTATCGAACCGAGCTACGAACGGGTATGCGTCGACAGGAACCGAATCACAGGGGGTGGTGTAACGGCAGGTATCGACTTTGCGCTGAAGGTCATCGCCGAGCTCAAAGGTCGGGACGCGGCTGAGTTTACGCAACTCGTGCTCGAGTACGACCCGCAGCCGACAATGAACTCGGGGAACCCACGTACCGCGCGGCCGGAGATCGTCGCGCAGATAACGGGGCTGTGGGGGCGAACTGACGAAGCGGTGAGAGTCGCGAATGAGCATATGGAGCGTCGAGCGCAGTTATCAAAACGGGTTCCCGCCTGATCGCCGTTCCGTAACGTTGTGCTCACCGAACCTCGATCAGTCATTCCTGCGCCTTGGTGCAGCGATATTCGCGGCGGTCAGCCTCAGTTCGACTTCACCCCCTACGAAAACCAAGGTGTCAACGGTGTCCTGGGGACCCGGACATCAACCATCCGTAGACCGCGTCAGTGCCTCCCACTGATCGATATCCCGCAGGGACTGCGCGAGTTTTTCCCGCACATAGCCCAGCGCATCACTGCCCAGCAGCAGATGCGCCGGTGGGTTGTCGCTGGCAATCAACGTCAACATCGCTTGTGCGGCTTTTTGCGGGTCACCCAATTGGTGGCCGCTTTTCTCTTCCCGCGCCTGGCGCACCGGATCAAAGCTGGCATCGTAGTCGGCAATACTGCGGGGCGTACGCTGCATCGAGCGGCCGGCCCAATCGGTGCGAAACGAGCCCGGTGCCACGGCCGTGACAAAGATGTTGAACGGTTTGAGTTCTTTGCTCAGGGTGTCGGAGATGCCTTCCAGCGCAAACTTGCTACCGCAGTAGTAGGCGATACCCGGCATGGTAATGGTGCCGCCCATGGACGTGATGTTGAGGATGTGCCCGCTGCGGCGCTGACGGAAGTACGGCACGAAGGCCTTGGTCACCGCCACGGCGCCGAACACGTTGACGTCGAACTGACGACGCATGTCGTCCAGCGGTGACTCTTCGAAAATGCCTTCATGACCGTAGCCCGCATTGTTCACCAGCACGTCCACCGGGCCGAAGCGGGTTTCCACCTCGGCGATGACGCTGTCGATCCGCTCAAAGTCGGTGACATCCAGAATTACCCCGTGGGCGCGCTCCGCAGACAATGCTTCAAACGCTTCCAGGGCCGCGGCGTTGCGCACGGTACCGATGACGCGGTGGCCGGCAGCCAACGCCTCTGCCGCCAGGGCCTTGCCGAAGCCGCTGCTGATACCGGTGATAAACAGGGTTTTGTGAAGACTCATGGGAAATGCCTCTTGGTTGACGTGTACCCATGGTAGTCAGGTAATCACCGTCGACCTATGCCGGTAAATCTGGGAGGTTTGCCTATTCCTATCAGCCTTGAGAGGCGTTGATGCCTCTTGGCCAAAACGGTTGCGGCTATCGGCGCGTGCGTTTCCTCAGTACGTGGAGGTGGCCGGCGTTTGGGGCGTGCGCTCGTTTATCAGTATGTTTCGCAAGACACTGGGCTCGTCTATCCGCAATACCGCCACGCGTTAGCCGAGCCCCGTGCCAGGCGGGCGTCTAAAGCAGTTTCCAGGTGTAACTGAGGATCAGCCGGTTCTCGTCAATATCGCTGCGGTAGTTCGAGCGGGCCATGACGTTGCGCACCCGAATGCCCAGGCCGCTCAGGGTGCCGCTTTGCACCACATAGCCGATATCCAGGTCCCGCTCGCGGTCCTTGCCTTCATAGCCGGCGCCGGTGGTCACGTTGTCACCGGTGATATAGCGCACGGTGGTGGTCAGCCCCGGTAGACCCAGCGCGGCGAAGTCGTAGTCGTACCGTGCTTGCCAGGAGCGTTCGTCGGTGTAGGCGAACTCGTAGGTGGGCACCTCGTTGCCCAGGGGCGAGATATTGGCGAAGACCCGTGGAAAAGCGCTGTCGCCGTACATGGCCTGGTAACCGACATAGAACGTGTGCCCGCCACGCCTGGCCGACAGCAGGGAGAAAAACGCCTGGTTGTCGATCTTGCCGAGCAACGTGTCGCCGTCTTCCCGAGCGTCGTAGTAACCGAGGTTGGCGCCGAGCACCCAGTTGCCTATCGGCTGGCTGTGCTTGAGGCCGACAAACTCCTGGCGGTAGATGTCTTTGAGTTGGCCATGCCAGTAGCTGACGGTGGTGCGATTAGTGTTGAAGGCGTAGTCGCCACCGACGTAGTTGAAGGCATCACTTTCGGCGCCGCGCTGCGGCACGTGGCCGAGCATGGCGATCATCTTCTCGTCGCCCGCCTCGTTGCGCAGGCTGGTGGTGGTCAAATGGCCGGCCTGCAGCGTAAGGCCGGCGATTTCACCGGAGCTGACACTCACGCCCTGATAGCTCGGCGGCAGCAGGCGGATATCGCTGAACGCCAGCACCGGCAGGTTGGGTTGCAGCTCACCGACCTTCAGTTCAGTCCTGGAAAACTTGGCCTTGAACGTCAGCCCCAAACGGCTGTAATCGTCCGGGGCACTGCCATCGCCCTTGACCGGAAGCAAACCGGTATTGGTCCGGTCGGGGCTGCTGTCGAGCTTGAGGCCCAGGGTGCCCAGTGCATCCAAACCAAAACCGACGGGCCCCGGGGTGTAGCCGGATTTGTAAGTCAGGATAAAACCCTGGCCCCACTCCTCGGCCTTCGACTGTTTGTTGGCCCCAACGATGTCGGAGAAGTCGCGGCTAAAGTAGTAATTGCGGGCCTGCAAGCTGGCGGTGGAGCCTTCGATAAAACCGCCTTCAGCCGCCGTCGCCGCAAGGGGCATGCCCAACAGGGACAGCCAGATACGTGGTGTGTTCATGTCGTTGCTCTTAGTTATTGTTATCGACAGATCTGTAAATCACTGCGCCTGTGCGGCTATCCCCGCAGGCTGGCCTCGACGCTCATTCAGGGCATACCCGGTCATCGCCAGCACGGCGATCGCCCCGGGAATGGCAAAGGCCATGAAGTTCAGGTGCAGGGGCAGTTCAATCCCCATCAATGCGCCGCCCAGCAGCGGCCCGACGATGGCGCCGGTGCGGCCGATGCCGGACGCCCAGCCCAGGCCCGTGGCTCGAATGCTCAAGCCATAGAGTTGTGCGGCACCGGCGTACAGCAGGATCTGCGTGCCGATGGTGGTGGCGCCGGCAAAAAAGATCAGCAGGTACAGCACCGGCATGGGGCTCTTGATGCCCAGCAGGCTGATGGACACCAGCGCGGCGATAAAAAAGCCGATCACCACCTTCACCAGGTTAAGCCGGTCACACAGCCAACCGCCCACAAGCGCCCCGGCGATGCCGCCAAAGTTCAGGGCCAGCAGGAACGACAGGCTCGATCCCAGGCTGTAACCGGCACCCGCCATCAGTTTGGGCAGCCACGAACTCAGGGCGTAGACCATCAACAGGCAGCAGAAAAACGCGACCCAGATCGCCGCCGTCCTCAAGGCCAGGCCATGGCGAAACAGCTCCACCACCGAGGCGCCCTTGCCTTTGCCGGCGCTGATGTGCAGCTCATCGTCCGGGTCGATCCGGGTATCCGGCGACAGCCGCTTGAGCAGCGCCCGCGCCTGTTCCTGGCGGCCCTGGCGGATCAGGAACCCGATGGACTCGGGCAGCCAATACACAATCAACGGCATCAGCAGCAGCGGGATCGCCGCCGCAAAGAACATCGACGACCAGCCAAAACGCGGCAGCATGAAAATCCCCACACCGGCCGAGAGCATGCCGCCCAGGGAGTAACCACCAAACATCACCGCCATCAGGATGCTGCGCCGTTTCTTCGGCGCGTATTCCGTAATCAGCGCGGCCGCATTCGGCATCAGGCCGCCACAGCCGAGCCCGGCGATAAACCGGCAAATACCAAACTCAGTGGGGTTGCTGGCAAAGCCATTGATCACCGTGGCGACGCTGAATAACGCAAAACAGATGGCGATGCCTTTGCGGCGGCCGAACTTGTCGGCCAGGCTGCCGAAAATCAGCGCCCCGAACATCATGCCAAACAGCGCATAGCTGCCCAGCGCGCCGGCCTGCAAGGGCGTCAGCCCCCACTCCTTCATGATCGACGGCAAGACCACGCCGTAGATAAACAAGTCATAGCCGTCAAAGATCAACAGCAAGGCACACAGGCTGACCACCAGCCAGTGGAAACGGTTGAAACGGGCGTTATCGATAATCGAATTGACGTCGTGGGTACGCATGGCAGTGCTCTCATTATTGTTGTTGTGAGTCAGTGTCTGCAGGTACAGCGGTGGATCAGCCGAGGTCGCCACCTCCTACCGGCAAGGTCACGCCGGTGATGTAAGAGGCGTCATCGGAGGCAAGAAACAGAATGGCGCCGGCTTGCTCGTCGATGCTGCCGTAGCGTTTCATCGGGCTGCTGTCCAGGGTCTGGTCGACGATCTGTTGGTACCAGACGCGCTCCTGGTCGCTCTGTGGCTGGCTGTTGCGCGGAATGCGCCGGGGTGGCGCTTCGGTGCCGCCCGGTGCGGTGGCATTCACGCGGATGCCGCTGCCGGCAGTCTCCAGGGCCAGGCAGGCGGTCAGGGCGTTCACGCCACCCTTGGCCGCGCCATAGGGCACGCGATTCACCCCGCGCGTGGCCACGGACGAGACATTGACGATGGCACCACTGCCCTGCTCCAGCATGTACGGCAACACGCAATGGCAGCACCACAGGGTCGGGAACAGCGAGCGGCGCACTTCAGCCTCGATTTCAGGCTCGGCGTAGTGCTCGAACGGCTTGGCCCAGATGGTGCCGCCCACGTTGTTGACCAGAATGTCGATGCGCCCGAAACGCGCCTTGGCGGCGGCCATCACCCGCGCGCACTCGGCATGCTGCTCAAGGTCGGCGGTAAGGACCAGCGCCCGCGCATGCTGCAATTCATGCACAAGTTCCGAACGGTCGACCGCCACCAGCCAGGCGCCCTCTTCCAGCAGACGCTCGGCAACCCGGCGACCGATGCCCTGGGCGGCGCCGGTGACCAGCGCGACCTTGGTGTTGAAACGTGGATTCATGGGAGGGCTCCTCAGGCGGCGTCGCCGGTGACGATGGCGTTGGGGGTGAACTTCTCGTAGTGGAAGCTCGCGGGGGTGACGCCCTGCTGCTTGAAGTGCTGGCGTACGGCGTCGACCATCGGCGGCGGCCCGCACAGGTACACGTCCACGTCGCCGTCATTCAGCACGTCGGCGGCCATGTGCTGGGTGACATAACCCTGCTGCGGGTGCGCGGTCTGCGGGTCGGCCACGCAGGTGACGAAGCTGAAATTAGCCAAGCGTTTGGCGAAGGCATCCAGCACCTCGACCATCACCAGGTCCTGGTCCCGGGTCACGCCGTAGATCAGCGTGACCGGCCGGGCTTCCCCACGTTCGGCCAGCACTTCCAGCATCGACAGGAACGGCGCCAGCCCGGTGCCGCCCGCCAGCAACAGCAACGGGCGGGCCACTTCACGCAGGTAAAAACTGCCCAGTGGCCCGGTCATCGGCACCCCATCCCCCGGCTGTGCGCGCTCCAGCCAGCCACTCATCAGCCCGCCCGGCACATGCTTGATCAAAAAGCTGGCGTGCTTGTCGCCGGGCTTGCTGCTGAAGGAATACGAGCGGGTCTGCCCGCTGTCGGGCACGCCGATATTCACGTACTGGCCCGGCAGAAAGACCGGTGCCTGGTCCAGTTCGAATCTGACTTCCAGCGCCGCATCGGCGTGCCGGGTAATGCTCGCAACGGTCGCGGCAAACTGCGCGGTGCCGGTTTTGCAGGCACCCGACGGTACCGGCACGGCAATCACGCAGTCGGACTGCGGCACCATCTGGCAGGTCAATACCTGGCGTTCACTGGCTTCGTCCTCGCTCAGGGCGTCGTCGATGTAGTCGTCACCCAGGTCATAGGCACCGGTTTCACAGCGGCATTTGCAGGTGCCGCAGACACCGTCCGAGCAGTCCATGGGCAGGTTGATGCGTTGGCGAAAGGCCGCATCGAGGACCTTTTCACCCACCTTGCAATCGATGAAACGGGTCACGCCGTCCTCGAAGTTCAGGGCGATGGAATACGTCATGGGCGTGTCCTCAGATGTGATAGATATCGATGACCTGGTGGATGTAATCGTTTTTCAGCACCACCTTCTTGCGTGTGATCAGCGGTTGGTCGCCGCGAATGTCCAGGCGGTAGAACGAGGTGCCGAAATACATGTCCGTGGTCTTGTAGCGATGGCTGAGGGTTTGCCAGTTGAAACGCAGTTCCACGTGCTGGCCGTCATCGGCCAGCACTTCGAGGTTGGTGATCAGGTGCGCGGTGCGGGGCTCCGGGGTGCTGGCGCTGGAGCGTTCGGTCTTGATCCGGAACACGCGGTCTTCCAGGCCGTCGCGGCTGGGGTAATAGATCAGCGAGATTTCGCTCTGGGGGTCTTCGGTCAGGGTGTCGTGGTCGTCCCACGCCGGCATCCAGTACTCGACCTGGGGTGAGTAGCAGTCGAGCCACTCGTCCCACTGGCGGTCATCCAGCAGGCGGGCTTCGCGGTACAGAAAGTCCAGCAGGCGGTCACGGGACAGGCTCATGACAGCACCGCCTTGTCCGTGGCGATCACGCCTTGTCGCTCGCGCTCGATCGCGCGTTGCAGGCTTTGCGCCCAATGGGCGTGCTGGCGGACAAACAGGCCTTCATCTTCGGTTTTTACGCCACTGAGCTGCGGGTTCATGCCCATGGCCCGGGCGTTTTCGTCAGGGCCTTCGACCCACTGCTTGGCGCCGCGACTGAGGTCATTCCACAGAGTGGTCGCGCCCTGGTAGCCGGTCTGGCAGGCGCGGAATTCCTCCAGGTCGTCTGGGGTACCCATGCCGCTGACGTTGAAGAAGTCTTCGTACTGGCGAATGCGCGTGGTGCGCTCCTCGGCACTTTCGCCCTTGGGCGCCATGCAGTAGATGGTGACTTCGGTCTTGTCCACGGCAATCGGCCGCACCACGCGGATCTGCGTGGAGAACTGGTCCATCAGGTACACATTCGGGTAGAGGCACAGGTTGCGGGTTTGATCGACGATAAAGTCGGCACGCGCCTGGCCCAGGCGCTCGGCCAACGCCTCGCGGTGGGCATGCACCGGGCGCACTTCGGGGTTGAGCAGGCGCGTCCACAGCAGGATATGGCCATGGTCATAGGCGTACACGCCGCCCAGGCTTTTCGACCAGCCATTGGCGTCCACGGTGCGCGTGCCTTCGGCTTCGTAGTTGCGCCGGCCCATGGTCGCCGAGTAGTTCCAGTGCACGGAGCTGACGTGATAACCGTCGGCGCCGTTCTCGATCTGCAGCTTCCAGTTGCCGTCATACACATACGATGAACTGCCCCGCAGCACTTCCAGGCCCTGGGGTGCCTGGTCGACCATCTGGTCGATGATCACCCGGGTTTCACCCAGGTAATCGCTGAGTTCCGGCACTGCTTCGCTGAGGCTGCCGAACAGAAAGCCGCGGTAGTTTTCGAAGCGGCCAAGGCGCTTGAGGTCGTGGGAGCCGTCACAGTCAAAACTGTCGGGATAGGCGCCGGTCTTGGCGTCTTTCACTTTGAGCAGCTTGCCGGCGTTGCTGAAGGTCCAGCCGTGGAACGGGCAGGTAAACGAGCCTTTGTTGCCTTGTTTGCGGCGGCAGAGCATGGCACCGCGGTGGGCACAGGCGTTGACCAGGCCGTGGAGCGTGCCCTGTTTGTCGCGGGTGATGACCACGGGCTGGCGGCCGATCCAGGTGGTGAAGTAGTCGTTGATCTCAAGCACCTGGCTTTCATGAGCCAGGTAGACCCAACCCCCTTCAAAGATGTGCTTCATCTCCAGGGCAAACAGGTCGGGGTCGGTAAAGATGTCGCGGCGGCAGCGGAACACCCCGGTGGCGGGGTCTTCCTGGACGGAGTCACGCAGTTGCGAGGCGAGTCGGTCGAATGTGCTGATCATGGGGCAGGCCCTCCGTTGTTCTTGTATCAGGCCACCCCACCTTATGTGCTTGCTCTAGGCCTCAATATCCGCTGACTGCAATTCGCTATCCGCCTGGCGCAAGCCGGCGCTTCCACGTCTGGGAAGGCAGCTCGCCGAAGCGTTTGCGATAGGCCTCGGAGAAACGCCCCAGGTGCACGAAGCCATGGTCCAGTGCCACCTCGGTGACGCTGCGGGCCGTGGCCAGTTGCAACATGGCGTGCACCCGCTCCAGCTTGCGCTGGCGCAGGTAGTCCCGGGGCGACAGGCCGACCTGGCGTTCAAACAGGCTATACAGCGACCGCTCGCTGACCCTGGCGACGGCCATCAATTGTTCGACGCTGATGTCGTCGGTCAGGTGCTCCTCGATAAACTGGCGCACCGCTTCAAAGCCGCCGCCTTGCTGGGGCCGGGGGATCACCCGCAGGACGTTACTGGCCAACAGCGCCAGCAGCTTATTGGCCACGATGCGCTCATACAGGCCCTGTACTTCCGGCTCGGCGGCGTTTTCAGCCTCGTGGCAGATCAGCCCCAGCAATGGCAGGAACCCGCCCATCTCGGTGAGCGCGTGGCGCGAAGCCGCAAAACGGATGCCCGGCTGCGGCAACGTCCAGTGCTGCTCGAGGCAGGCGTTTTCCAGGAGGCGCACGGGCACTTTGATGATGAATTTTTCGCAATCGGCGGAATAGGTCAGGTCTACCGGGTCATCCGGGTTGATCAGCAGTACTTCCCCGGGGCCCAGGACCTGCTCTTCGCCACGGGCGTTCGAACGGCAGTGGCCGTGCAGCAGAATCTGCAGGTGGTAGATGGTTTCCAGGGCCGGTGACGTTACCCGCACCGGCGCGCCGTAGCTGATACGGCACAGGTCCAGGCTGGAAAAGGTCCGGTGGCTGATGCTCGCCTGGGGGCGGCCCTTGGGCGGCAGGCGGATACAGTGGCTGCCGACGTGCTGGTTCACGTAGTCAGAGACTGCGTAGGCATCTGCACGGTCGAAAATCTGGCTGCGCTCACTCAATAGCACGGTCATGGTTGCGCCTTTTATTGTTATGGGCCCTGCGGCTGTACGTCTTGGCAGGTTGCTGCGCAGGATGCATGCCGTCCAATATTCAATAGGTGTTGTTTCATACCCCGAAGGTATGGTGGCTCACTTGCGTTGCAGCACCGACTCACCGGCCCGGGGCGGCAACCGCAGGTTATCCAGCAGCGCCACGCCCGCGATCACCGCCACCCACAAAAATGTCAGCTGGAAATCAGCGGTCGCGGCCTGCCCGGTGTTGCCGTGTAAATTCATGGCAAAACGTAACAACAGCGCCCCGATCGCCACCCCCATGGCCATGCTCAACTGGAAAAACATGCTGAACAAGGTTGAGGCGTCGCTCATCTGCGCCTTGGGTATATCGGCAAACCCCAGGGTATTGAACAAGGTGAACTGCATGGAGCGTGACAGGCCGCCCACGAACAGAATGAACAGGATCAGTGCCCAGCTCATGCGCGGGTCCAGCAACGCACAGGCCGCAATCGCCAACACGCCAAGAATGCCGTTGATCATCAGCACCGGGCGAAAGCCCCAGCGCTGCATCACCGACGTGGTGAACGGTTTCATCGCCAGGTTGCCGGCAAATACCGCCAGCACCAGCAACCCCGCATCGAAGGCAGAAAGGCCAAAGGCCAGTTGAAACATCAGCGGCAACAGGAACGGCAAGGTGCTGATGGCCACCCGGAAAATCGACCCGCCACACAGGCACACACTGAAGGTGCGCACGCTCACCACGGCCAGCGCCAGCAGGGGTTGCGCCTGCCGACGCATATGCCGCCAGGCAAAGCCCCCCAGCATCAGCCCGGCACCACTCAGCAACAGGCCCTGCACCAAACTGCCACGGCTTTGCCCAAGCAGTTCGACACCGTACAGCAGCGCCGCACTGGCGACGCCCACCAGCAGGAAGCCCCTGAAATCGAACGCCCTGGTGTCGACCTCGTCATGTTTGGGGATCAACACCCACGTGGCGATCAGGGTCAGCAGGCCCAGCGGCAGGTTGAGGTAGAAAATCCACGGCCAGGACGCATGGGTGACAATAAAGCCACCCACCGGCGGCCCGAGTATCGGCGCCACCAACCCGGGCCAGGTGATAAATGAAATCGCCCGCACCAGGTCTTTTTTCTCGGTGGTGCGCAGCACCGCCAGGCGCCCCACCGGCACCATCATCGCCCCGCTGATGCCCTGCAACACCCGGGCGGCGACGAAGGTCTGCAGGCTGTCACTCCATCCGCACAGCAACGACGACAGGCTGAACAGCACGATCGCCGAACCAAAGACCAGGCGTGAGCCAAAGCGGTCGGCCAGCCAGCCGCTGATGGGAATGAACACCGCGACGGCGAGCATGTAGGCGCTCATGCCGATGTTCACGTCCACCGCCCCTACCCCAAACGTGCGGGCGATGTCCGGCAACGCGGTAGCAATCACCGTGGCATCCAGGTTCTCCATGAAAAACGTGACGGCGACCAACAAGGCAATCAAGGTTGAGCGGCGTTGGGACATCGACGTCATTGCGGTTCACTCTCGGTTTTGAACCGGCACTTTATCAATAAGTACGTTCTGTATGCCCCGCAATATTCCTGCTCCACAACCTGCTCCACAACGTAGCACTCGGTAACGAATCGCCCCGATTTGGTGTGCGCGCCGACAAAAAAGCACCCTCACCCCCGTCAAAACCCATCAAAAACCCCTAAAAACCAATAGTTGGCACGATAAAGGCTTACTGACTAATACATGATTGTTGAACAATCCAAATCACCCCTGCATCCAGCAACCGAGGCAACGAACATGCAAAAAGGTCTGACGGGCAAGAACACCATGCGCACCCTGGGGCTAGCGATCACCCTGGCGTGTGTGGCACCGCTACTGTCGGCGGCCGAGATCAAGGGCACCCTCAAACCGGGCGAGCTGTCGATCGGCTCCGACCTCACCTACCCGCCTTACACCTACCTTGAACAAAAGACCCCGGCGGGTTTCGACCCTGAGTTCATGCAGTTGATGGGCAAGCAGCTGGGGCTGACACCGCGCTTTCTCGACACCCGTTTCGCCAACCTGATCCTCGGCGTCAATGCCCAGCGTTTCGACGTGGTGGCCTCGGCGCTGTATGTCACGCCCGAACGTGCCAAGCAGGTGGAGTTCCTCAGCTACCTGAAAACCGGTTCTTCGCTGATGGTGCTCAGCGCCGGCGACTTCAAACCCCAGCGCCCGGAAGACCTGTGCGGCAAGCGCGTCGGGTCGATCAAGGGCGCCTCCTGGGTGCCGAAGCTGAATAAGGTCTCCGCTGAATACTGCATCCCTGCCGGCAAGCCGGCGATCGAGTCCCGCGAGTTTCCAACGTCACCGGAAGCGGCCCAGGCCCTGCTGGCCCAGGCGGTGGACGTGCAGATGGAAGACGCGGCGGTGGCCAAGATCACCGTGGAAAAACTGCAAGGCAAAACCGTGATCAGCTCCAAAGAGCTGATCTACCCGGTGGTGGTCGGCCTGGCCGTGCGCAAGGAAAACCCGGCGTTGCTCCAGGAACTGACCGGCGCCCTGAACCAGATCAAGCAGGATGGCAGCTACGGCAAGTTGCTCGCGCGCTACAACCTGGCCGAGCCGAACGCCGCTGAAATCAGTGCGGCACTGGGTAACTGAAACACGGAGCACCGGTATGCAATTCGATTGGCACTACACCCTGGGCTTGTTATGGAACGGTGACTTCTGGCGCGCCGTCGGCACCGTGGTCGAACTGAGCCTGGAAACCTGGCTGCTGGGCATTGTGCTGGGGTTTTTCCTGGCCCTCGCCCGGCAGTCGGAACGCCGCTGGCTGCGGGACTGCGCCGGGGCCTACATCTGGTTCTTCCGCAGCCTGCCGTTGCTGGTCCTGTTGATCTTCGTCTACAACCTGCCCCAAGTGTTTCCGTCCACCAGCGTGGTGTTGTCCAACCCTTACTCGGCGGGCCTGATCGCCCTGGTGCTGAGTGAAGCGGCCTACATCGCCGAGATCCATCGCGGTGGCCTGCTGGCGGTGGTCAAGGGCCAGCGGGAAGCCGGCAAGGCCCTGGGCGTGGGTTATCGCGGCGTGCAACGGTTGATTGTGGTGCCCCAGGCGCTGCGGGTGGCGCTGCCGACCCTGGCCAACGAGTACATCACCATCGTCAAGCTCACCTCGCTGGTGTCGGTGATTTCGCTCTCGGAAATCCTGCTGGTGGGCCAACAGCTCTACACCCAGAACTTCCTGGTGATGGAGACCATGCTGGCGGTGGCCTTCTACTACGTGTTTATCGTGACGGTGTTCAGCTGGCTGCTGCGCGTGCTGGAAAACCACCTGGACGTGACCCGGCGCAAACCCAAGGTCATCGCCCCCGCCCAACTCGACCAGGTGGCGACGGCACGTGCCTGCGGCCAGGCCGAGCCCGGCGAGTTCGCCTTGCAGGCCCGGGCCGTGCGCAAGGCCTATGGCGAGTTGGAAGTGCTCAAGGGCGTCGAGCTGAATGTGCGCTGGGGCGAGGTGGTGTCGATCATCGGCCCGTCAGGCTCGGGCAAGACCACGCTGATTCGCACCATGAACGGCCTCGAAAGCCTGGACCGCGGCGAAATCACCCTGCAAGGCCAGCCGTTCCTGCGCGGCACCCAGGAACCCCAAGGCGCGCTGGGGCACAAGGTGCATATGCGTGGCATCGTGCAGGTGGGCATGGTGTTCCAGGGGTTCAACCTGTTCCCCCACAAGACGGCGCTTGAGAACGTGATGCTGGCGCCCGTCTACCATGCCCATGGGGGCGGTGAAGAATTGCGCCTGTTGAGCCTGGCCCTGCTGCGCAAGGTGGGCATGCTGGAGCACGCGGGCAAATACCCGCACCAGTTGTCCGGCGGCCAGCAGCAGCGCGTGGCGATTGCCCGGGCGCTGGCGATGCGGCCTTCGGTGATGCTGTTTGATGAACCCACCTCGGCCCTCGACCCGGAACTGGTGGGCGACGTGCTGGCGGTGATCGAGGAACTGGCCCGCGAAGGCATGACCATGGTCATCGTCACCCATGAAATGAACTTCGCGTTCAAGCTCTCCGATCGCGTGGTGTTCATGGAAGGCGGCGAGATTATCCAGGACGCCGCCCCCCGTGACATGCTCGAACAACGCAGCGAGCGCATGACCAAGTTCCTCAAAGACGTCCAACTGGCGTGAGCCCAAGGAGCCCCACTGTGAGCCAAGCCAAGGAACCCAGCCTGTCGCTGGCCGACCAGGTTGCCATCGAACTGCGCGAAGACATCATCGGCGGTCGCCTGCTGCCCGGTATGCCGCTGGTGGAAAGCGAGCTGGTCAACGCCTACAACGCCTCGCGCAACACCGTGCGCGAAGCCTTGCACCACCTGGGCCGTGAAGGCCTGACCAGTTACGTGCGCAATAAAGGTGTGATCGTGCGCCGCCTGGGGGTGGATGAAGTGCGCGACATCTTCAAGGTGCGGCGCACCCTGGAGTTGCAGGCCATCGCGGCCAGCAAGCCGCTGCGCGAGTACCAGTCCGACCTGATGCTCGAGTCCATCGAAGCCGCGCAACTGGCCCAGGACCGTGAGAACTGGCAGGCCTTCGGTACCCACAGCCTGCGTTTTCACCAACACATCGTCGGGCTGATGCGCAGCCCGTTGCTGGACGAGTTTTTTACCCATATCGCAGCCCAGATGCGCCTGGTGTTTTCCAACGCACCCAGCGAGGAAACCTTCCAGAAACCCTGGCTGGAGCGCGACCGGCAGATCCACGACTTGTTGGCTGACGGCCACAAGGACGCGGCCGGCGAAGCCTTGGCCAGCTACCTCAACGACTCCGAATCCCTGCTGCTGGACATCATCAGCAGCCTCCCAAAAGCCTGAAGCGAGGACCCACCATGTACAAGGACTACCCAGCGGCCTACCAAGTCAGCAAAGGCGCCGCCTTGCAGGTCGATAAAGCTTTCTATGACCGCGTGCGCGAGTCCCGGGACGGCCGCACCCTGATCGAACAATTCGAAGTGCCGATCCGCACCGGCCGCGCCTGGAAAGTACCCGCCGGCCATGTGTTCCGCGTGACCACCCCGGTGGGCCCGCAGGTCGGCGACTTCAACGTGTGGAGCGCCAACGACCCCCGCGAACGCATGTGGGCCTCGCGCACCCGCCAACTCCAGGGCGCCCACGTCACCACCTACGACCGCCTGTGGTCGAACCTGCCCTTTCTGCGGCCGATGGTCACCATCACCGACGACAGCCTGGCCGACTACGGCATCGACGAACACGGCGGGCGCCTGCACGACCTGCTGGGCACGCGCTGCGACCCTTACGTGAACAAGATGCTCACCGGCGAAGACTTCCATCACCACTGCCACTCCAACCTGACCCGCGCCGTGCTGCCCCACGGCCTGACCGAGTTCGACGTGCACGACGTGCTGAACATCTTCCAGTGCACCGGCCTCAACCACGACGACATGTATTTCATGAAAGCCTGCCCGGCGAAGCAGGGCGACTACCTGGAGTTCTTTGCCGAAATCGACCTGCTGTGCGCCCTCTCCACCTGCCCCGGCGGTGACTTGTCGCTGCCGATGTGGGGGCCGGACGCCGAAGACCCGCTGAAGGTCTGCCGGCCACTGGGGGTTGAAATCTACCGCCTCGACGACGCGCTGCTGGAGGGCTGGAAACAGCCTGAACGCGCCGCCTACAACGGCAACCACGGCCTGTTGATTCCCAAGGCCGACTGGGAGAAATAAGCGCCACAAAGAAAATAGGCCCCCGGGAGCGCTTGCCCCGGGTGTCTTGCCCTCACTCCCCCCTCAAGAACCGCCCCAGCCAGCCGAAAACCTTTGTTCATCGAGATTTCGTCTATCGCAAGGAAGGTTCATGAAACGCATCGCGGTTGTTGTCGCCCTTGGCCTGCTCAGTGGTTGCAGCCTTCAGCCCTCAAGCACCGTCAGCCATGGCCAGGCACTCTTTGGCGACATGCTCAAACAGCCGCCGCTGGCGGATTCGGTCATGCGCGATGGCGACCAACTGAGCTACCAGGCGCACATCGTGTCAGCCAAAACCGCAACCACCCCGGATATTGCGCAGATTCGGGCCTCGTGCAGCGCGCCGGCGGCAAACCTGCTGTTCATCGAGTCTCCCGGCACCCTGACCGCCAACGGTCAGCCCGAACGGTTCACGGTGATGCGCGACCTGACGGCGGCGGTGGTCGTTAATCTGCAACAGAACCCCGGTTTTATCGAAGCCTGTGCCCGCACGCCCCGGCCGGACTGGCGCGTGGTCAGAGGGGCAGCGAATGAGCGCTGGCTGTTGATCGACCGTGCCAGCCTGAAATCCACCGGTGATCAGTTGCAGTTCTGGGGCGCGTTCGACGAGCCGCACATTCTGATCAACAAGCAAAAGAAGATGCCTTACGTCCAGCAGCGCATGCGTTTGCAGGCCAGTTGCAGTCGCCAGAGCTATCGCACCCTCGCCACCTTCGGGCTCACGACCGACAATCTGGTGACGTTCGGCCAGACGCAAACAGCGCCCCAGGACCAACCGTTCAGCGCCGCCGACGCCGATACCCAGGCCCTCTTGAACGCCGCCTGTACGCCCTCAACGGCACTCGAGCAGCTACCGGTTGCAACGTCCCGCACCCAGGTCCCCCTGACCGTAACGCCGCCCGCCATCCCGGCGCCGGTGCTCGACGCCATCACCGCACTGGGCCTGCCCAACGCCAACAAGCCCTTGCATCACCTGGTGCAGGGCAGCGAATTCGGCGTCGGCAACGTGCAATCCGAGTTGTTCATTGAACCGGATACCCGCAGCGCACAGGTGCGTGTTCGTGAAGTCGGCAAATACTACACCACCCAAAAAGTGATGTTTCGCGGGCTGTTCAATCTGAATTACCAGGCCGAATCCAAAAGGGATGGCCTGACTATCTCGTACGCCAGCAACGTCGAAGCGCTCAGCTTCACGGGTGACTGGAAACAGATGCCGGTGGGCGCCACCCTGGGCTTCAGTCTGAAAGAGCTGAACCGCAATACCGCCGAAGAAGACCGGGTACTGCCGCGTACCGATTCCTGCGTGGTCAAGCGCGAACTGCCGGCCAGCAAGATCAACGCAGACCTGAGTGGCTCCGCCAAGGAGCTGAGCTGTACCAGCACCGGCGCAAAACTCATCACCACCAGCACGGTGGTTTACCTGCAGGACTATGGCTACTTCTTTACCAGCAAGAACGACCTTGGCGGCCTGGTCAAAACCAGCATGACCCTGCTCAGGGCTGAATAAACCCTAGGCCCGCTGGGCCATCCTTCGGCTCACGAAGCTGAAGGCCAGCACCACAAAAATCAGCACGCCCGTGGCCACCTGCTGCCAGTAGAAATTCCAGCCGATCAGCAGCAGGCCATTGGCGATCACGTTGATAAACAACACCCCCAGCAGCGTGCCCGGGATATTCGCCCGGCCCTGGCGATTCAGCGTGGTGCCGATAAACACCGCGCCGATCGCGTTCAGCAGGAACGCATTGCCCGACAACGGCACATACGCGCTCACCGTCGAACTGAGCAGAATCCCCGCCACCGCGCACGCCAGCGCCGCCGCCAGCACCGTGGTGGTGACGATGCGCCGCACCGACAGCCCCGAGTAGTACGCCAGCAGCGGCTGGGTGCCCTGGGCCAGCAGTTCGCGCCCCAGGCGCCCACGGGCCAGTAACAGGCCGTAGACCAGCGCCAACACCAGCACGATCAATAACGGCAACGGCACACCCAGCGGGCTGAAGCTCGCCAGTTCCGGTTTGACACCCTGGGCGATGTAGATGGGTTGGCCACCGTCCGAGAGCAATTGTTGGGCGCTGGTGCCGATAAACAAGGTGCCCAGGGTGGCGAGGAACGGGCTGATCCGCAGCCCGGCAATCAACCCGGCATTGAACAGCCCCACCAGCAACCCGGCCGCCAACGCACCGCCCACTGCGATGCCCAACCCGTGCCCGGCATTCAGCAGCACCACAAAGCTGAAGCTGGCGAAATCCAGCGCCGTGCCCACCGACAAATCAATGCCGCCGGCCGCCACGGCGTAGGTCATGCCGATGGCCACAATCGCCAGCAGCACGAAGTTATTCAGCACCAGGCTTTTCAGGTTGCCACCACTGAGAAACCCCGGTGCCTGCCAGGCGAACACCACCACGATGGCGACAAAGACCAGCGGCAACGTGAAGGGCAATAACACACGCCACCCGCCGCCCTGCGCTTGCAGCGTTGAAACCCCACTCATGAATGCTCTCCCCGGTTCAATGCACTGGACGCCGCGACCACCAGCAGAATCAACAGCCCCTGCACACCGTTGACCCAGAAACTCGACAGGTTGAGCAACTGAAACCCGTTGATCAAAAAGCCGATCAACAAGGTCGCCAGCAAGGTGCCGGGAATACTCGCCACCAGCCGCCGGGAAAACACCACCCCGAGAAACGCGATGGCCACCACCGACAGCAGCATGTCGCCGGAGCCGGTGGTGCTGCCGCTGAAAAACGCCGCTGAACACACCGCCGCCAGCGCCGCACACAGCCCCGACAGTAAATAGCTGGAAAGTACGTAGGCCGGCACTCGAATCCCGGCAGCCTCGGCGGCATGGGGATACTCGCCGACCGCATGCAGGCGCAAGCCATAGGCGGTGTGCTGAATCAACAGCGTCAGTACAAAGGCCGTCACCAGCAACACCCACGCGAGTGCCGGCACGGCCAGCCAGGTGCCGCCGCTGAGCACATCGAGCAACGGTGAGTCGGTGGACACCACGGTGTTTTCGGTCAGCACCAGCTCCAGCCCGGCCAGTACATTCATGCTGGCCAGGGTTGCGAGCAACGGTGGCAGGCGCAGCACCACCACGGCCAGGCCGTTGAGCAGCCCCACCGCCAGGCCACAGCCCAAGGTGAGCAGCAGGCTCGCCCACAGTTCAAGGCCGGCGTTGTTGAGTCGGCTGAACACCGCCGCGCACAACCCAAGATTCGCCGCCAGCGACAGGTCGAGCCCGCCGGCCACCACGTTGGAGCCGCCGCCGATAATCACGCAGGTCAGGCCAAAGGCAAGCACGCCCAGAATGGCCGACTGGCTGAACACATTGGCGATATTGCCCACCGACAGGAAGTTCGGCGCGGCAACCGCAAACCCCAACAGGATCGCGAGGAATACGCCCACCGAACCACGCCGCAATAGCAGCACCCACAACCGCTGAGACAAGCCCGGGGCCGCCGTTTCAAGCAGGGACATGCGCCACCTCCCGTTTCACCGGCACAGATACCTTGGGTTGCACCGCACCCGTGGCACACGCCAACAGTTGATCACTGTCTGCCTCGCCGGCCTGGAATTGGCCGGCGATCTCGCCGCGATGCAACACCACAATGCGGTCGCAAATTCCCAGCAGTTCGGGCAGGTCCGACGACAACACCAGCACCGCCGCGCCCTCTTCCACCAGGCGCCCGATCAGGCGATAAATCTCGACTTTGGCGCCCACATCCACCCCCACGCAGGGCTCGTCCAGCAGGTACACCGCCGAGCGCCGGCTCAGCCATTTGCCCAGGGCCACCTTCTGCTGGTTGCCCCCGCTGAGCTGGCTGACGGCGGCGTGCGGGCCGGGGGCCTTGATCGCCAACGCCTCGATCAGCCGCACGCTTTCGGCCTGTTCCTGGCGCTTGCTCAGCAACCCCCAACGGCTGAAGCGCTCAAGCCCGGCCAGGGTGAGGTTTTCCAGCACCGAGAGCAGCGGCGCAATCCCCTGGCTGCGACGTTCTTCCGGCACCAGGGCAACCCCTTGGGCGATGGCCTCACCGGGCGAACGCAGGCGTAACAAACGGCCGTCAAGGTGGACGCTGCCGCTGTCGGCCCGCACCACGCCAAACAGGGTCTTGAGCAGGTCCTTGGCGCCCGACCCGACCAGCCCGGTCAGGCCAACGATTTCGCCCCGGCGCAGTTCCAGGTCGATCTGGCGGTAACGCCGGGCCAGGCTCAGCCCGCGCACCTGCAACAATGGCTCGCCGAGTTCGACCTGAGCCTTGGGGTACATGTCCTGCACCTCGCGATTGACCATCAGCCGCGCAATCTGCGCGCTGGAGGTATGGCGTGGCTCCACCACCGCCACATCACGGCCGTTGCGCAACACCGTCACCTCGTCACACAGGCTGTCGATTTCCTGCAAATAGTGGGAGATGTAGAGGATCGACAAACCCTGGTCCCGCAGGCGCTTGACGATCCGCAGCAACTGGTCGACCTCACGCTTGACCAGGGCCACGCTGGGCTCGTCGAACACCAGGATCTTCGGCTTGCGGATCAGTGCACGGGTGATTTGCAGCACCTGGCGTTCAGCGCTGTTCAACTCACCCACCAGCGCACCGGCCGGCAGTTGCAGTTCAAAATATTCCGCCAGCAGGCGCTCGGCTTCGCGCTGTTGCCGGCGCCGGTCCACAAACGGACCTCGGCGTAACTCATGCCCGAAGAACAGCGCCTCGCCCACGGTAAAACTCGCGGGCAACAGCCGCTCCTGGTGAATGAACTGCACACCCAGCGCGTCCACCTGGCGCGGCGCCAACGCGGCATACGGCTGGCCGTCAATGCTCACCTGCCCCGCATCCGCCTTGTGGATGCCCGCCAGGACCTTGATCAGGGTCGACTTGCCGGCACCGTTCTCGCCCACCAGGCCGTGAATGGTGCCGCGCTCGACTTTCAGGCTCGCATCATCCAGCGCCAGGGTGGCGCCGAAACGCTTGCGCAGATGCTGCAGGTGCAACGCCGGGGCCGCTGCCATCAGTCACCCCGCAGTTGCTGAACCTGCGCCAGGTTGGCGGCGGTGGTCAGCAGCGTGGGTACGTGGGTTTCCTTGGGCAGGTCGCGCTGCCCGGCCAGGTAACGGGCCACGTTCTGCACGGCGGTCTTGCCGATCAGCGCCGGTTGCTGGGCCACCACCGCGCCTACCGGCGAATTGGCCTGGCCCAGCAGCTCCAGCACTTCCGGCGTGCCGTCCACGCCGTAGGTCTTGATCTCGGTGCGCTTGGCATCGATCAGCGCCTTGCTCGCTCCCAGCTGCGGAATGTCCCACGCGGCCCAGATCGCCGAGACGCTGCCGGCCGGGTACTTGTTGAGCAACGCCGACACCTGGGAATAGGCATCCTGCACCGTGTTGGGGATCACATCCCGAAGCTCCGGCTGGATGATTTCCAGTTGCGGGTGATCCTTGAGCGCCAGCTTCAACTGGTCGTAGCGAATCGCGCACACGGGCACACCGTAGAAGCCGTTGAACACCAGGATCTTGCCCTTGCCACCGGCGTCCTTGATCAACTGGTCGGCCAGGGCCTTGCCGGTGGCAACGTTATCGGAGGTGGTGTTGTTGAGGCTGTACTGCGACGGCGCATCAATGGTGAACAGCGGAATGCCGGCCTTGCTGATGCGCTTGAGCCACGGGTCGATCACGCTGAGAGTGCCGAGGGTCTGGATCACCGCGTCGGGTTTCTGGGTGACCACGGTTTGCAATTGAGTCACCAGGTTCTTGTCATTGCGCCCCGCGTCGAGGGTGATGGGCGTGCCACCGAGGCGCTTGATCTCGTCGACCTGGGCCTGGAACGCCTTGATATCGAAGTAGTGACTGGTGCCGGTCATGCTCACGGCAATGCGCTTGCCGGCCAGGGACGGCACCGCGTCGTCGCCCTCCGCGGCCAGGGACACAGCGGCGTGGCCCAGCAACAGCGCTGCGCCAAGCCAGATAAAACGTGAACGCGAGAAAAAAGTGCAAGGCATACAGGGCTCCGCGAAGCGACGGGTGAAAGGGTTCACCTGTGCATTGCAGAGCCCATGCCATAAATAAATATCAATCGAATCAATCAGATGAAAACAGCCGTCGGCCGTGCGCTGTCCCGCGTAAACCACAACTGCCCGATTGCTGTTGCCCAGCCAACAGTTGCGTCCACACCACGGCGTTGCGCGCTGCACGATCATTCAATATCCGGCGGGACCGTTGCGCCTAACTTAGGGCCCTGGCCTATTGAAACCCTGGAACCTCCAAATGCCTGCCACCTCCACCTCGACGAATTACGCACCGATCAACTTCGCGCAAAAATACACCCTGTTCAGCGAGCAATGGGCGCAAAAGGTCGTCGCGCAAATGAACGACTACCAGTTCAAGTTGGTGAAGATTGAAGGTGACTTCATCTGGCACGACCATGCCGACACCGATGAAACCTTTATTGTCCTGGAAGGCACGCTGCGCATCGATTTTCGCGATGGCGCCGTGACGATCAGGCAAGGGGAAATGTACGTGGTACCCAAAGGCGTCGAGCACAAGCCCCACGCATTGGGTGAGGTCAAGTTGCTGTTGATCGAGCCCTGCGGCGTGCTGAACACCGGTGCCGAAGGTGGCGAGCGCACCGCGATCAACGACGTGTGGATTTAACAGCGCCCGGCGCTGCCTGTTTGGGCTAGTCTTCAGATCACGTGGCATGCAGCCAACGCCTATTTCGCCCGATCAGGAGCACCCGTGATGAATAGGGAGTTCAAGAAGACCTCAGCCCTCGTGATGACCCTGATGGCGTTGGCTGGCAACGCCTATGCAGCCACCGGAGCGTGCCCGGCCAGCAACGCCATTAACGACGCGTTCAAAAAAACCGCTACCGGGGAAGTCGTTGTCTATGCGGCCACCGGCCCCGGCGGCCTGCAATGGACCGGGCAAAACCCGATGACGGAGCAGACGGACCTGCACCAGGTGCAGTTTGAAAAGGCGGTGATCCAGGGTAACAAGGGCCAGCCCTCGGTGGCGTGCCACTACCTGGACCAGAACCATGAACCGGTGAGCATGACCCTGAAAAACCAGGCCAATGCCAAGCCGGTGGGCAGCGCCTGGACCGGAAACGAATGCAAAGCGACCAACCCGGCGCTGTGCACGTTTGAATAGCACGCCCGCAGGACAGTTTAAGGGCCGTGCTGTTCCTTGCATTCTGCGCAACAGTCCTTTGTCATCAATCGTATTGATAGCTCCCTAACGAAAGCCCCATGCTAGAGGGCTTGCTTTACGCTTATATCATTCCGAATGATAGTTACCTTTGTTTCATTCGATTCGTGAGATAGCACCTCGCCGAGCATGATCCGCCCATCTTAAATACATTGGCGGATGTACCTCATGGAACAGTCACTCAAACATTTGCGCTTTCCCCTGGCCATTTTGGCCGTGGTGGTAATGAGCGCCTGCGGCAAGGCACCGGAACAAGCTGCCGCCATGCCACCGAGCCACGTCAGCGTGGCCAAGGTGCTGGAACAACCGGTCAACGAGTGGGACGAGTTCACCGGCCGCCTCGAAGCGCCGGAAACCGTGCAGATTCGTCCGCGGGTGTCGGGCCAGATCGATCAGGTCGCCTTCACTGAAGGCGCGCTGGTGAAGAAAGGCGACCTGCTGTTCCAGATCGACCCTCGTCCGTTCCAGGCTGAAGTGCGCCGCCTCGAAGCACAGCTCGCGCAAACCAAAGCCGCCGCCACCCGCAGCGATAACGAAGCCCAGCGCGGCGAACGCCTGCGCCAGAGCAATGCGATCTCCGCCGAACTGGCCGACTCGCGCACCACCGCCGCCCAGGAAGCCCACGCCACTGTCGCGGGTATCCAGGCGCAGTTGGACCTGGCCAAGCTGAACCTGAGCTTCACCCGCGTCACTTCGCCTATCAGCGGCCGTGTCAGCCGTGCCGAGATCACCGCCGGCAACCTGGTGACCGCCGACGTCACCCCGCTGACCAGCGTGGTGTCCACCGACAAGGTCTACGCCTACTTCGACGCCGATGAGCGTGTGTACCTCAAGTACACCGAACTCGCACGCCAGGGTCGCCGTGGTGCTACCACCCCGGTGTACCTGGGCCTGTCCAATGAAGACGGCAACCCGCACCTGGGCCAGATGAACTTCGTCGACAACCAGGTCAACCCGGCCACCGGCACCATCCGTGGTCGTGCCGTGTTCGATAACAGCAAGGGCGAATACACCCCTGGCCTGTATGCCCGCCTGAAGCTGGTGGGCAGCGGCACCTACTCCGCCGTGCTGATCAACGACGAGGCCGTGGGCACTGACCTGGGCAAGAAGTTCGTGCTGGTGATGGACGGCGACAAGCCGGCCTACCGCGCCGTGGAACTGGGGCCGAAGATCGAAGGCTTGCGCATCGTGCGCAGCGGCCTGAACAAGGACGACACGATCATCGTCAAGGGCTTGCAGCGCGTTCGCCCGGGATCGCCGGTTGCTGCTGAAACCATCCCGATGGCCAGCAAGGAAACCCTCGCCGCCTTGGCACAACAACGACAAGCGCTTGAAGCCAGCAACCTGGAGCAAGTGGCGCCGGATAAAGCCGCGCCCAAGCTCGCAGCCGTCGCGACTCCACGCGGTTAAGGGACACAACTCAAGATGAATTTTTCCAAGTTCTTCATTTCGCGGCCGATCTTCGCAGCGGTGCTCTCGCTGCTGATCCTGATCGCCGGCGCGATCTCGCTGTTCCAGCTGCCGATCAGCGAATACCCGGAAGTGGTACCGCCAACGGTAGTGGTACGCGCCAACTTCCCGGGCGCCAACCCCAAGGTCATCGGCGAAACTGTCGCCGCGCCCCTGGAGCAAGCGATCACCGGCGTCGAGAACATGCTGTACATGTCCTCGCAGTCGACCGCCGACGGCAAGCTGACCCTGACCATCACCTTCGCCCTGGGCACCGACCTGGACAACGCGCAGGTGCAGGTACAGAACCGTGTCACCCGCACGCAGCCCAAACTGCCTGAGGAAGTGACGCGCATCGGTATTACCGTGGACAAGGCCTCCCCCGACCTGACCATGGTTGTGCACTTGACCTCCCCGGACAAGCGTTACGACATGCTCTACCTGTCCAACTACGCCTTGCTCAATGTGAAGGATGAGCTGGCACGCCTGGGCGGCGTGGGTGACGTGCAACTGTTCGGCATGGGCGACTACTCCCTGCGTGTGTGGCTGGACCCGAACAAAACCGCTTCGCGCAACCTGACCGCCACCGATGTGGTGACTGCGATTCGCGAGCAGAACCGTCAAGTGGCCGCCGGTGCCCTGGGTGCGCAACCTGCACCGAATGCCACCAGCTTCCAGTTGTCGGTGAACACCCAGGGCCGCCTGGTCACTGAGGAAGAGTTCGAGAACATCGTTATTCGCGCAGGCGACAACGGTGAAATCACCCGCCTCAAAGACATTGCACGGGTTGAGCTGGGTTCCAGCCAATACGCCCTGCGTTCGCTGCTCAACAACCAACCTGCGGTGGCGATCCCGATCTTCCAGCGCCCGGGTTCCAACGCGATCCAGATCTCCAACGAAGTACGCGACAAGATGGCGGAGCTGAAAAAGAGCTTCCCGGAAGGCATGGACTTCAGCATCGTCTATGACCCGACCATCTTCGTGCGGGGCTCCATCGAGGCGGTGGTACATACGCTGTTCGAAGCCCTGATCCTCGTGGTGCTGGTGGTGATCCTGTTCCTGCAAACCTGGCGCGCCTCGATCATTCCGTTGGTGGCGGTGCCGGTATCGTTGATCGGTACGTTTGCGGTGATGCACCTGTTTGGCTTCTCGCTCAACGCGCTGTCGCTGTTCGGCCTGGTACTCGCCATTGGTATCGTGGTGGACGACGCCATCGTGGTGGTGGAGAACGTCGAGCGGAACATTGAATTGGGACTGGAACCGTTCCAGGCCACCGAAAAAGCCATGAGCGAAGTGACCGGCCCGATCATCGCGACCGCGTTGGTGCTGTGTGCGGTGTTCATTCCAGCGGCCTTTATCAGCGGCTTGACCGGGCAGTTCTACAAGCAGTTCGCCTTGACCATTGCGATTTCGACGGTGATTTCGGCGTTCAACTCGCTGACCTTGTCGCCGGCACTGGCAGCGGTGTTGCTTAAAGGTCACAACGCACCGAAAGACGCCTTCTCGCGGTTCCTCGACAAGTTGCTGGGTGGCTGGTTGTTCAAACCGTTCAACCGCTTCTTCGACAAGGCCAGCCATGGTTACGTCGGTACCGTACGCCGGGTGATTCGCGGCAGTGGTATTGCACTGTTCCTGTACGCCGGCCTGATGGTCCTGACCTGGCTGGGCTTTGCCCACACGCCGACCGGTTTCGTACCGGCCCAGGACAAGCAATACCTGGTGGCCTTCGCCCAATTGCCGGACGCCGCGAGCCTGGACCGCACCGAAGACGTGATCAAGCGCATGTCCGACATCGCGCTGAAACAGCCAGGCGTGGACAGCGCCGTCGCGTTCCCCGGCCTGTCGATCAACGGGTTCACCAACAGCCCGAACAGCGGCATCGTGTTCGTGACCTTGAAGCCGTTCGATGAGCGTAAAGACCCAAGCATGTCGGCCGGCGCGATTGCCGGCGCACTGAACGGCAAGTACGCCGGCATCCAGGAAGCCTACATGGCGATCTTCCCGCCGCCGCCGGTACAGGGCCTGGGGACGATCGGCGGGTTCCGCCTGCAGATCGAAGACCGTGGCAACCTGGGGTATGAGGAGCTGTACAAAGAAGTGCAGAACATCATCACCAAGAGCCGCACCACCCCTGAGTTGTTCGGCCTGTTCACCAGCTACACGGTCAACGTGCCCCAGGTCGATGCTGCCATCGACCGCGAAAAGGCCAAGACCCACGGCGTGGCGATCAGCGACATCTTCGACACCCTGCAGATCTACCTGGGTTCGTTGTATGCCAACGACTTCAACCGCTTCGGCCGGACCTATCAGGTCAACGTGCAGGCTGACCAGCAGTTCCGCCTGGAAGAAGACCAGATCGGCCAGCTGAAAGTGCGTAACAACAAAGGCGAGATGATCCCCCTGGCGACCTTTATCAAGGTCAGCGACACCTCGGGCCCGGACCGCGTGATGCACTACAACGGCTTTATCACCGCCGAGATCAACGGCAACGCCGCACCGGGCTACAGCTCCGGCCAGGCCCAGGCGGCGATTGAAAAACTGCTGAAAGACGAACTGCCCAACGGCATGACCTACGAGTGGACTGACCTGACGTATCAGCAAATCCTCTCGGGCAACACCGCGCTGTTCGTGTTCCCGCTCTGCGTACTGCTGGCGTTCCTGGTACTGGCCGCCCAATACGAAAGCTGGAGCCTGCCACTGGCGGTGATCCTGATCGTACCGATGACGCTGCTGTCGGCCATCACCGGGGTGATTATCTCCGGCGGCGACAACAACATCTTTACCCAGATCGGCTTGATCGTACTGGTGGGGCTTGCCTGTAAGAACGCGATTCTGATCGTCGAGTTTGCCAAGGATAAACAGAAGGAAGGCCTCGACCCGCTGGCGGCGGTATTGGAAGCCTGCCGTCTGCGTCTGCGGCCGATCCTGATGACCTCGTTCGCCTTCATCATGGGTGTGGTGCCTCTGGTGTTGTCCAGCGGTGCCGGTGCCGAGATGCGTCATGCCATGGGCGTGGCGGTGTTCTCCGGGATGATCGGCGTGACCTTCTTCGGTCTGCTGCTGACGCCAGTGTTCTATGTACTGATCCGCCGGTTTGTTGAACGCGGTGAGGCCCGTAAAGCGGCCAAGGCCTTGAAGCTGGAGACACAGCAATGAGCGTGAAAGTATTTTTGCCGAGCTTGCTGGTACTGGCGCTGAGCGCCTGTGCCGTGGGCCCGGACTATAAAACCCAGCCACTGGAGGCGGCCAATGTCACGGCCGCCGCCGACGCCAAGCAGTACGACCACGCGAAGTACGAAGGCATCTGGTGGCAGCAGTTCGACGACCCGACCCTCAACCAGTTGGTGACGCAATCCCTGAACGGCAACCGAGACCTGCGGGTGGCCTTTGCCCGCCTGCGGGCGGCCCGGGCGATTCGTGACGACGCCGCCAACGACGTGATGCCGGTGATCACCAGCCGCGTCAGCAGCGACGTGGGCAAAGGCCAGGTTCCCGGCCAGACCACCAACCGCGTCAACAGCGAGCGGTATGACCTGGGCCTGGACATGGCCTGGGAAGTGGATTTGTTCGGGCGCATCCGCCGCAACCTGGAAGCCAGCGACGCTGACCAACAGGCGGCCGAAGCCGATCTGTATCAGCTGCAAGTCACCATGATTGCCGAGCTGGTGGACGCTTACGGTCAACTGCGGGGCGCGCAACTGCGCGAGAAAATCGCCGTTGCCAACCTGAAGAACCAGGAAGATTCACGGGGCATCACCGTCAGCCTGCGGGATGCCGGTGTGGGCGATCAGCTCGACGTGGTGCGTGCCGATGCGCGTCTGGCCGCGGTAGAGGCCAGCGTGCCGCAACTGCAGGCCGAGGAAGTGCGCGAGCGTAATCGCATCGCTACCCTGCTCGGCGAGCGCCCGGACAAGTTGACCGTGGACCTGAGCCCGAAAGACTTGCCGGCGATTGCCAAGGCCTTGCCGATTGGTGACCCGGGGCAACTGCTGCAGCGTCGCCCGGACATTCTCAGTGCCGAGCGTAAGTTGGCAGCGGCCACCGCGCGGATTGGCGTGGCCAAGGCTGATCTGTTTCCACGGGTGAGCCTCAGCGGCTTCCTCGGCTTTACCGCCGGGCGTGGTTCGCAGATTGGTTCGGCGGCGGCGAATGCCTGGTCGCTGGGCCCGAGCATCACCTGGGCAGCGTTTGACCTGGGCAGTGTGCGGGCGCGGTTGCGGGGTGCGGATGCCGAGGCTGACGGTGCCCTGGCGACCTATGAGCAGCAGGTGTTGCTGGCGCTGGAAGAATCGGAAAATGCCTTCAGTGATTACGGCAAACGCCAGCAGCGCCTGGTCTCACTGATTCGTCAGAGTGAGGCGAGTCGTGCGGCGGCGGATCTGGCAGAGATTCGCTACCGCGAAGGGACAGTGGACTTCCTGGTGTTGCTGGACGCGCAGCGTGAGCGTCTGGCCGCCGAAGATTCCCAGGCCCAGGCCGAAGTGGATCTGTATCGCGGCATCGTGGCGATCTACAAGGCGTTGGGTGGTGGCTGGCAGCCGAGTACCACCATCGCCAGTGCCAAGTGATGTGATCTAAAGAGCTCCTTTGGTTGGTCGCATCCAGCCAATTTTTTGCCCCGCGCCCTCATTCGGTCGCGGGGCTTTTTTTTGCCTGGATCAACGACCAGGAACGGGCGCGTTGATTTTTTCACACACTACTTGGACGGGGTGAAGAGCTGCGGGTGCTTTTCCCGGACCGAACGGGCGAATTGGTCGTCGTGGGCGCGCATCCGAATATTCAGGTCAGACATGCGTTTGTCAGCGATCTCGACGGTTGTCCACTCAAACATTTTGTTGACGGAATAGGTCAGCTCGCCGTCATCGAAAAACGCTTCATACCGACCTTCATCTGTGCCTGGGGCCAGGTGCGCCTGGCGCATCAACGGCACCAGCGTTTTGACCCGCTCGGCATCGGTGGTGTTGAAGCTTATGCCCAGCTGACTGAGCCGGTCGGCCCCATCGAAGTAGGCCCGCACAACGTATATCGGAACATCACCCAGGTTATAGGCGCGGTTCGGTTCAAGTGCCCTGTAGTAAGGCATCGGCGGCTCAAACAGCATGTTCTTTTCCAGTGTCACTGCCGGAAAATGGCGCTGCAGGATCTCGATGACCTGCTGGCGCGGCATGCCCAGGGTGAAATCACCGATACCCATCGCCGACCAGGCGGTCAGCGGGAATAGCGCGCAGCAAAAAAACACAACCCATAATTTTCGCAACAGATATCTCCCTGAAGAGTTAGCAAATGGATAAAGCGAGGCTGCGTGATTCAACTGGCTTCATTGAGAATCAAACTTCGGTAATGCCCGGGGTTTGAGCCCGACCATTTGCGAAACGCCTTGTAGAACGAGCTGGCATCGGCAAACCCCAGGCGGGTGGCGATTTCGGCAAAGCTGATGTCGGCGTCGGCCAGCCACACGATCGCCAGTTCCTTGCGCACGCTGTCCTTGAGGCCTTGGTAGGTCTGCCCTTCTTCCGCCAGGCGCCGGCGCAGGGTTGACGCCGAGATGCACAGGGAGGCCGCCAGGCCTTCGGTTTCCGGCCAGGTGTCGGCGGGCATGTGCCGCAGGTCGGTCTTGATGCGGGTGGCGAGGCTGTCGGGGTCGCGGTATTTGACCAGGATGTTGGCGGGCGCATGGGCCAGGAAGCGCTTGAGCTCTTCCGGGCTGCGCTTGATCGGCAGGTCGAGGCAGTCGGCGGAAAAGATCATCCGGGTGCGGGGCCGGTCGAAGCGCAGGTTGTCAGAGAACATCACCTGGTAGTCGTCGCAAAAGTCCGGTTGCGGGCAGCGCAATTCAATCGCCAGGATCGGGATGCGCCGCCCCGCCAGCCAGCAGGCAACGCCATGGACGATCATCCAGTAGGCGAAATAAGTGAAAGCCCGCTTGGGTTGCGGCTCCGGCTCCCACAAGACGATTTCCGCCAGGCTCTGCTGGTGCACCAGTTGTGCGGGCATGCGCTCGAACATCAGCGACAGAAAGCCCAGGCCGGTTTCCAGCGCCGCAGCCAGGGTCGGTTGGGCCATGGAAGCGCGACACAGGAATTCCAGGCTGCCGGACTTGAGCTTGCGCGGGTCCATGCCGAAAAATTCATCGTCCATGCGCCGCGCCAGCAAGCGCCATAACCGCGCGTAAGCCGTCGCCGGAACACGGGCGTCTGGCTGTTCCAGCAGCGCTGGACTAATCCCGACCTTGATCAATACTTCATCCGTCGCCGCACCCGGCGCGCAGCTCTGCAACAGGGCTTCGCGCACCAGATGGATGGAGATCGTGTCTTTTTCCGACATGGGGAATGGCGCAATCCGGTGGCTGGAACGATGCTGCGCATTCTAGTGGGGGTTGCGGTTTGCCACCACCGTTCAGTCAACGTTCAGTAAAGGTCAATATTCCCTGTTTAGTAATGAGTATCATTATGTTACAACTTAGCATCCTATCTAGTGACGATTCGGTGCCGAATGCTTGTTCCCTTTTTAATCATGCTGCGCGAAGGCATAGAAGCTGCCTTGATCGTTGGCATTATTGCCAGCTATCTCAAGCAAACTGGCCGTGGCCAGTACATGCCCGCAGTGTGGATAGGCGTGTTTCTGGCAGCCGCCCTGGCGCTGCTGGTCGGCGGTGGACTGGAACTGGTCAGTGCCGAATTCCCGCAAAAACAACAGGAACTGTTCGAAGGCATCGTCGGCCTGGTGGCCGTGGGCATTCTCAGCTCCATGGTGTTCTGGATGCGCAAGGTGGCACGTTCCATCAAGCATTCCCTGCATGAATCCCTCGATCACGCCCTGGCCGGTTCCAAACACCAGGTCACCGCGCTGATCGCCATGGTGTTTTTCGCCGTGGCCCGTGAAGGCCTGGAAACCGTGTTCTTCCTGCTGGCGGTGTTCCAGCAGAGCGAAGGCCCTGGTGCACCGATTGGCGCCCTGCTCGGCCTGATCCTGGCGATCATCGTCGGCTTCCTGATCTACACCGGCAGCATGCGCCTGAACCTCGGCGCGTTCTTCCGCTGGACCGGTTTGTTCATCCTGGTGGTGGCCGCCGGCATCCTCGCCAACTCAGTACAAGCCCTGCACGAAGCCGGGGTGTGGAACCACCTGCAAACCGTCTTGTTCGATTTCAGCGCGACGCTGCCGATGGATGGCCCGTTGGGTTCGGTGCTGGCCGGCATGTTCGGCTATCAGGACGCCCCGACGGTCAGCACCCTCGGTGCCTACCTGATTTACCTGGTGGTGGCCCTGGTGATGTTCTTCCTGCCCGCGCCGCCGAGCAAGCCGGCTACCCGTACCACTTCTTCCGTTTCCAGCCAGTAAGGACCGTCTCTTGTCCAACCCAACCCCTCAACCGGCTCCGCCCTCCCGTGCCTTGCGCTGGGCGGTGGGCGGCTCGGTGGTCGTCATGATCGCCGCCGGTGGCCTGTTCTACTACGCCTCCCAACTGGCCGCCTCCAAGCGCCAGGCCAACCACAATGAAATCGCGGTGACCATCCACGCCCACAGCTGTGAGCCAAATGCCCTCACCGTGCCGGCCGGCCACGCCAGTTTCCGTATCATCAACCGCTCGGACCGTGCCGTTGAGTGGGAAATCCTCGACGGCGTGCTGGTAGTCGAAGAGCGTGAAAACATCGCCCCGGGCCTGAGCCAGGTGATCAACGCCAACCTGCTGCCGGGCGACTACCAGATCACCTGCGGCCTGTTGAGCAACCCACGGGGCACCTTGACGGTGACGCCAACGGCCGAGTCCGACGCGCAAGCCAAGGCCAAACCGTCGATGGTGGCGTTTATCGGCCCGTTGTCGGAGTTCCGCGTGTACCTCAGCAGCCAGGGCGGCGCCTTGGTCAAAGCCGTCACCGCGCTCGAGCAGGCCATTGAAGCCGGCGACCTGAGCCAGGCCCAGGCGCTGTACGTGCCGGCCCGCGAGGCTTACCAGCGTCTGGCCCCGGCTTCGCAACGCCTGGCAGAGCTGGACAACGGGATCAACGCCCGCGCCGATTACTTTGAAAAACGCGAACAGGACCCGGACTTCAGCGGCTTCCACCGTCTTGAGTACGGCCTGTTCCAGCAGCGCAACCTCGATGGCCTGGCGCCGATTGCCCAGCGCCTGGTCACCGACGTCACCCGCCTCAAGCAAGAACTGCTGGCCCAGTCGCTGCCGCCGGAGCAACTGGTGAGCATTGTGGTGCGCAACCTCAACACCCTGGCCGACGTACGCGCCGCCAGCGGCGAGGAAGAACGCTACAGCCATATCGACCTCAACGGTTTCGCCGCCAACCTGGACGCCGCCCGCAAGGTGGTCGACCTGATGCGCCCCCTGTTGACCAAGTCTGCCGCGCCGTTGCTGCCGGGCATCGACAGTGCGATCAGCGCCTTCGACGCCGAGCTCAACGGTTTCAAAGTCGATGGCCGCTACGCCACGTATGACAGCGTCACGGCCGATCAGCGCAAGCAGATCGCCGACAAGGCCAAGGCTCTGGCCGTTGCACTCGATGGAATCGACCCCGCCCTTGGCCTTTCCGGCCTGAAGTGAAGACGACCGTAGACATGAGTGATTCAGAACAATTTTCTTCCCAGCGTCGTCGTGTATTGCTGGGCATGGCCGCCACCGGCGCCGCGATTGCCGGCAGCAGCCTGAGCTGCCCGGCGATGGCCGCCAACGCGGCCGCACAAGTCACCACCGCACCCAGCAGTGAAAAGACCCAGGACCATCACGATTACCACGGCAAGCACCAGACCGGTATCGTCACCCCGCGCCCGGCCTGCGGCATGCTGGTGTCGTTCGATGTGCTGGCCAGCGACCGCGAAGACCTGGAGCGGCTGTTCCGCACCCTGAACGAGCGCATCGCGTTCCTGATGACCGGCGGCACCGTGGTGCAGGTCGACCCGAAACTGCCACCCACCGACTCCGGCATCCTCGGCCCGGTGGTAACGCCGGATAACCTGACCATCACCGTCTCGGTGGGCGAGTCGCTGTTCGACGAACGCTTCGGCCTGGCCGCGGCCAAGCCCAAGCGCCTGATCCGCATGGTGGGTTTCCCCAACGATGCGCTGGAACCGGCGCAGTGCCACGGCGACCTGAGCCTGCAGTTCAGTTCCAACACCCCGGATACCAATATCCACGCCCTGCGCGACATCGTGAAAAACCTGCCGGACCTGCTGCTGGTGCGCTGGAAACAGGAAGGCAGCGTGCCGCCCCAGGCCCCTGCCCGCCCCGGCGAGCCGGCACAAAGTGCGCGCAACTTCCTCGGTTTTCGCGACGGTTCGGCCAACCCGAACTCCAACGACAACAAGGCGATGGACCAGATTGTGTGGGTTCAACCCGGCAGCGACGAACCGGCCTGGGCCGCCAATGGCAGCTACCAGGCGGTGCGGATCATCCGCAACTTCGTCGAACGCTGGGACCGCACGCCCCTGCAAGAGCAAGAAAGCATCATTGGCCGGGTCAAGACCAGTGGCGCGCCCATGGATGGCCAGAAAGAAACCCAGGTCCCGGACTACACCAAGGACCCGGAAGGCAAGTTGACCAAGCTCGATGCCCACATCCGCCTGGCCAACCCGCGTACCCCGCAGACCCAGGCCAACCTGATCCTGCGCCGGCCGTTCAACTACTCCAACGGCGTCAATAAAAACGGTCAGCTGGACATGGGGCTGTTGTTTATCTGCTACCAGGCTGACCTGGAGAAAGGCTTTATCAGCGTGCAAACCCGGCTCAACGGCGAGCCCCTGGAGGAATACCTGAAGCCGGTCGGCGGCGGTTATTTCTTCACCTTGCCAGGCGTCACCGGGGCCCAGGATTTCATCGGGCGCACGCTGCTTGATGCGACACATCCACACACCACTGCCAACACCTAAAACACACCCCAGAGCGGAAATCGTCCCATGAAGAAGTCGTCCCTCGCATTGTCGTTGTTAATGAGCCTTTCGCCGCTGGCCGCCTTCGCCGCCACCGCGCCGCTGGACCTGGTAGGGCCGGTGTCGGACTACAAGATCTACGTCACCGAAGAAATCGGTGAGCTGGTCACCCAGACCCAGGCGTTCACCGACGCCGTGAAAAAAGGCGACCTGGCGACCGCCAAGAAGCTGTACGCGCCCACCCGCGTTCACTATGAGTCCATCGAGCCCATCGCCGAGCTGTTCAGCGACCTCGACGCCTCGATCGACTCCCGTGTCGACGACCACGAAAAAGGCGTGAAAGCCGAAGACTTCACCGGCTTCCACCGCATCGAGTACACCCTGTTCTCCGAGAACACCACCAAAGGCCTGGACGCCCTGGCTGACAAGCTCAACAGCGACGTGCTCGACCTGAAAACCCGCGTGGACGGCCTGACCTTCCCGCCGGAAAAAGTCGTAGGCGGTGCTGCTGCCCTGCTTGAAGAAGTGGCCGCAACCAAAATCTCCGGTGAAGAAGACCGTTACAGCCACACCGACCTGTATGACTTCCAGGGCAACATCGACGGCGCGAAGAAAATCGTCGACCTGTTCCGTCCGCAGATCGAGAAGCAAGACAAGGCATTCGTTGCCAAAGTCGACAAGAACTTCGCCGCCGTGGACAAGATCCTGGCCAAGTACAAAACCAAGGATGGCGGCTTTGAGACCTACGACAAGGTCAAGGAAGCTGACCGTAAAGCCCTGGTTGGCCCGGTCAACACCCTGGCAGAAGACCTGTCGACCTTGCGTGGCAAGCTTGGCTTGAACTGATAAAACCCCTCGGGTCGCGTATTCGCATGACTGCAAAGTACGCGGCCCGGGGGCCTGCGAGCCACGTTTCAAACGCCAGCCTGAGTGGCTGGCAAGCCGTTACTCCAGGGCGCTGTCGGCCTTGAAATCTTCAAGCGGTGCCCCGGCTGGTTGACGCGTAGCCGGGTCGATCGCGTACCACTTCGACCCCTTCTGAACAGCATACACCGGGCTATTTTGACTGGTGCCTGCGCGACTCCCCGGGTATCGATTGGCAGCCTGGGTTGCAGCATTGGCGGCCAACTGATCATAGACCCCCATCCCCCACCGGCACTTTTCAAATGCCGTCGCCGCCATAAACAAGCCCTCGCCCACGGAAACCCAGTTGCCGGACAACATGGTTTTGCTGAACCTTAATGCGCTTGCGCCCGACTTCAGCACGTTGAGCGTGCCGTCCAGAGGGTTGAAGAGACTGCGCAAGAACGGTCCACTCCCCTTCAACGCGGTCATGCTGAAGGCGCGATTGCCCAAAGGAACCACGGCCTTGATGCCCTTGTAGAACGCCTTGGCGGTCACTAGCCCGCCGGTTGCCGCAAAGGAAGTAAAGTCGATCAGCAAGCCTTTGAGGCCTTCACCGATATTTCCATCGGCAATATTCACAACGCTCCCCACGAACGGGGTGAGGCTCAGAACCGTTCGCAGGTTGTCGATCGTAAACACTTTGCCGGAGTCAAAAGGAAAGCTGGATCGCTGCTCCATTTTTGTCGGCTCATTGGCATATTCCAGCAGTTGTTCTCGTCGCCCATCGAACGTGCTGTTGAGGATGGCCTCAGCGATTTGCCCGGTTTTTGTCGAAGAGAAACTGTTGGGCACATACACGGGCGCAGGGCCCGGCCATTGGGAGAGGGTCGCGAACGCCTGGCGCGTGGCCTCCTCTCGTGCGGCAAAGGCTTTTGACGCCGCCTCATAGTCACCCGGCGAATAACGTCCGTCCCGGGTCTTGGGGAAAATGCCGGCCATGATCGCCCAATCCAGCAAGGGCTTGGCCCCCAGGTCCTTGATCAGTTCCTCTTGCTCCAGTGTCGTGGCATTGAGGCGGGTGAGGTTCAGAATCTGCGTATAGTTCATTGCTCGCGAACTGCCCGCACCGGCTAGCTTTTCAGCCATTGCGCAGCCCAGGCGCATGTCGAGCCAGGCCGTGGAACCCACAGTCACTTGCCCCGGGGACAGCCTCAGTTCCTTTGGCGCCTGGAGCGAAACAGTGGGGTCCGGCCGGATCAAAAACTCGGGCGCCGCCTGTGCCAGGAACAGGTGCGCCACCAACGGCGCACTGCTTGCGCTGACGCCCTTTCGTTCCAGGTGTTTTTCAATATCGCTGCGCACTTCATCCAGCGTTCGCCCGAGGTTGTTCGGCTGATAGATGTCGTAGCCGGCAACCAGACCCGGCTTACCGGGTAGATCCGGGTCCACACTCAGCTTGAGCGCAGTGCTCAATAACTGATGACGCATGGCCCTGGACAGCGGCCGGCCGTCGGCCACTTCCGCCAACTCCAGCGCCCGGGCCATTTGCTCGGCCTTGGCCAGCGCGTCGGGGGAATCAAAAAAGGTGTGCAGCGTCAGGTCGGGTTCGGCGGCCCCGCCCGCCTTGGCCTGGGCCACTACCGCATAGCGGGCCAACCGTTCAGACACCGAGCCCGGCCCGTTGGACATCGCCTTCAACACGGGGTAATTCCCCGGTGATAGTGCTCCGGCCGTCCATGTGTAAGGTGACAGCCCCGCATAGTCACCGGCCGTGGGCGGCGGCGGCAGCTGACTGTTCAACCAGTCAACCGCGTCGCGGGTTTGCGCAACCGTGACGGGGCTGCCCAGGCAGTTAAACTCCAGTACCTGGCGCACGTCATAGGTGAAGGTGGAATAGAGCGCTTTACCTGTGTGGTTGCTCATGTCTACCAGTTGATTCAAGTCAGCGTTGAGTCGGTCAACCGCGGCCCGCTCCTGTGCATTTCCACCCGCCGAGACCTTACTGACTTCATCATCGAAAAAGCGTTTCAGGGAGATCCACTGGTTGGCTGAGTCGCGTAACTGGAGCGTACCCTCGGATATTCTGAAACCCTGATTGGCGCCGCCGAACCCGGTTTTCTCAATAAAGGCCTTGAAGGGTGGCGACGCCAAAAACTCGAGAAAGCGTTGCCGTGGTACCTGGCTTTTCTGCGCCAGGGTCGACTCAGGGGAAACGACTGCGGTTTGCTCCGACAGCTTAAGGTCGTCGCCCTCACGCTTGCCGTTGAGCAGCGTCTTCAACTGAACGGCCAGACCTGAACGCCCTTCCCTGTCGGTGTTCCGCTGTGAGCATTGCGCGAGCTGCTGAGCCCACTGAATTCTTTTATCGTCGGAAATAACCGGCCAGCCGCTGGTTTTGAGCTGCTCGCCAAGTACCTTGCTCGCGGTAGGGTCGTTAGGAATAACGACCCCGTAAAAGTCCAGAATCGTATCAACATGATTAAAACTTCCGGTGCTGGCATCCGGCAGCAGAATGCCGATATCGCTCGGGCTTAACATTTTTTGGGTAGCCCGCACCTTCGCACTGACCTCCCACCAGCCAGAACCATCCGTGGTCGAAAACTGCGCCTGTACCTCCTGGCCGTCACGCACGACCACCCCTTCGACCCTGTCGCTGTACACCCGCACGGTCGATAGATTCAGGTGTTTCGACTTAAACCATGCCTGCACCTGCGGGTCGCCTACGGCCGTGCGGTAAGCGCCCACAAAGGGTTCGATAGAGGCATTTTCGGGAATGGGTTGCGCCCTGAGTTTGCCGGTAGTCAGCCAGTGAGTGAGGTTTTTCTGCAACCTGCCGTCTGCTTGTCTGGCCTGCTCCAGAGACGGTATGCCATTGCCTCCCGGAGAAACCCCCGTGACGTCCTGCGGTGATGCCTGATTCAGTGACACCTGCCTTAACTGACTGCGAGGCAGGCGTTTTCCTTGGTGCTCAGACGGTGTACCTGACGAAGGATCAGAGGGTACAAGCGATAGCGAGGGTTGGGAGAGGGGCTCAGTCAACGGCGTTGCTTGAGCCTGCGGGGTCTGCACCGGGGCCGAAGGCGCGCTGGGGGTTCTTGCGGTATTGCTTGATACGTTTATCGACACGTTAAGTTCTCTTCACCGATGAAAATGGCAAGAGTTCCCGTCCTTAAGAACCGTCAACAGAGAAACTACAAGGCGAATAACGTCCGGCGAATAGGCAAAGTCCCAAGTGTCGAATCGGGTGCAGTGCTTGAGTCGTTGGCCGGCTGCCGGGCAACCGACCTGAGGTTTACAGAATACGGTAAAGCAACCGCTCAATCCGCACCCGGCTGACCCGGCGCAAAAACTTGCCGACGGCCGCCGGGTACTCCACCAGTGTTTCCAACTGCTGATAGCGCTCGATACGCGTGGTGTGCTGGAAAATCTGTGCCAGTTCAGTACGCCGTGGCCCTACCCATTCACCCTTGGGGTCATCGATCAGCAAGGCGTTTTCCAGGTCGAGGCGAAACGCTCGCGGGTTGATGTTGTTGCCGGTCAGCAAGGTGTAGCGCTGGTCGACCCACATGCCCTTGAGGTGATAGGTGTTGTCGCCGTCGCGCCACAGGTGCAGGTTCAACTGGCCGCTGTCGATCATGCGCTGGTGGCGCTTGGCAAAGCGTCGCAGGCTGATTTCGTAAAGGTAGGGCAGCGCTGCGATGACCTTGAACGGTTCGCTTGGCGGGATGTAGAAGTCGTTGGCGGTCTTGTCGCCGACGATGATGTCGATCTTCACCCCGCGCGCCAGGGCGCGGTTGATTTCCCGCGTCACCGGCAGCGGCAGGTTGAAGTACGGCGTGCAGATGGTCAGTTGGTGCTGGGCACTGGCGATCAGTTCGCAGATCACCCGGCTCAGGGGGTTGTTCTTGCACACGCCCAGCAACGGGCTGACCGACAGGTTGCCGTTGGGCAACTGCCCCGCCGTGGTGTCGTACACCGCGTGTTTGAGGCGGCTGCGCAGGTCGCCGATGTCGTTGCGCAGGCTGCGGGTGGTCGGTGGGTTGGGCAGGTCCAGGCGATGCACGGCCTTGGCGGCCACCAGGCCGTGCTCCACCAGGTGCTGCATCGAGTCGGCCAGGGCCTTGTTGTGGATCAGGTGGTAGCGGTCATAACGGTATTTGTCGAACTTGTGCAGGTACACGTTATTCAGGCTGGCACCGCTGTACAGCACGCTGTCGTCGATCACAAAGCCCTTGAGGTGCAGCACGCCGAACAGTTCGCGGGTTTGCACCGGCACACCGTAAATCGGCACTTGGGTGCCGTGGGACTCGGTCATGGCCTGGTACCAGGCACTGTTGCCCGGTTGCTTGCCGGCCCCGATCAAGCCGCGCTGGGCCCGCAACGAGTCGACCACCACCACGATATCCAGCCCGGGCCGTTTGGCCTTGGCGGCGTGTAACGCGTCGTAGATCTCTTGCCCCGCCTCATCCTGCTGCAGGTACAGCGCCACGATGTAGATGCGCTGGGTAGCCTGGGAAATTTTCTCCAGCAGGCAGCGGCGGTACTCGGCCGCGCCGGACAGCACCTCGATAGCGTCGGGAGCGATAGGAAAACCGCGCAGCTTGGGCAACAGGGAACGTTTGAATAACGACGGCATAGGGCTCGCAAGGGGTCGAATCCGAAGGACTCGAGAGCTTACACCATGGGGTGGCTCAGGTCTTCCCGCCCAGAGTTAAAAATAATTAATTGACCAAGGAGAACGATCGTTCTACTGTGGTTAACATGAACGATATTACTCGCGACATCATCCTCGACGTTACCGAAAAGTTGATCTACCGGAACGGCATCGCCGCCACCGGCATGGACCTTCTGGTGAAGACCGCCGGCGTCTCTCGAAAGAGCGTCTACCGCTATTTTGCCAATAAGGACGAACTGGTGATCGCTGCCTTGCAACGCCGTGACGAACGCTGGATGCACTGGCTGCGCACCGAGGTGGAACGCCATGCAACCAGCGGCGAGCGGCTGTTGGGCCTGTTCAGTGCACTGAAGACCTGGTTCGGCTCCGACGACTTTCGCGGTTGCGCCTTCATCAACACCAGCGGCGAAACCGGCGACCCGCAAGACCCCGTGCGCCTGCTGGCCAAGGCCCATAAACAGAAACTGTTCGAGTACGCCCTCGAACTGTGTCGAGCACATGGCACCCCCGAGCCGGAACGCCAGGCCGCGTACCTGCTGATCCTGATGGATGGCGCCATTACCGTCGCCCTGGTGATGGGCGATTTAACCGCTGCTGATAACGCGCACGCCATGGCGCGAACCTTATTGCAACTTTGACCCCACTGTTACTTCAACGTGTTCAGGAGCCGTCCCATGTCAACCAACGCAGAAATACGCCCACCGTTGCCGCCCTTCACCCGCGAATCGGCGATTGAAAAGATCCGCCTGGCCGAAGACGGCTGGAACTCCCGGGACCCGCAACGGGTATCCCTGGCTTATACCCTGGATACCCAATGGCGCAACCGTGCCGAGTTCGCCCATAACCGCGAAGAAGCCAAGGGTTTCCTGACCCGTAAATGGGCCAAGGAACTGGATTACCGGTTGATCAAGGAATTGTGGGCGTTTACCGGCAACCGCATTGCGGTGCGCTACGCCTATGAATGGCATGACGACTCCGGCAATTGGTTCCGCTCCTACGGCAACGAGAATTGGGAGTTTGACGAGAATGGGTTGATGGCGAACCGGTTTGCCTGCATCAACGACCTGCCGATCAAGGAAAGCGAACGCAAGTTCCACTGGCCGCTGGGGCGGCGTCCGGATGAGCATCCGGGCTTGTCGGAGCTGGGGTTGTAGGCCTGACGCTGCGCACCTGTGGGAGCGGGCTTGTGTGGGAGCGGTCTTGCTCGCGAAGGCGGTGGTTCAGTCAACCAATTCAGCGACTGACACACCGCCTTCGCGAGCAAGCCCGCTCCCACAGGGGTATTTGCAGTGTCCGCTAGTCTTGGTTCAACCCCACCCGGTACAACACACCGTTATCTTCATCCGTCAGCACATACAGGTAGCCATCCGGTCCCTGGCGTACATCGCGGATTCGCGCCTTCAAGCCGTCCAGCAGACGCTCTTCGTGGATGACCTTGTCACCATCGAACTGCAAGCGAATCAACTCCCGGCTCACCAGCGCCCCAATAAACACGTTGTGCTGCCACGCCTTGAAACGGTCGGCATCGTAGAACGCCATGCCGCTCACCCCCGGGGATTTCTCCCAGACGTGGTGCGGCGGCACAGTGCCTTCAGCGGTCTTGCCCTTCGCCTCCGGAATGGGCGTCAGGGAATAGTTAATGCCATGGGTCGCCAGCGGCCAGCCGTAATTTTTCCCACGCTCGATGATGTTGATTTCATCTCCACCACGGGGGCCATGTTCGTTTTCCCACAGCGTGCCGCTCCAGGGGTTCAGTGCGGCGCCTTGAGGGTTTCGCTGGCCGTAGGACCAGATCTCCGGCCTTACGCCTTCCTGGCCCACGAAGGGGTTGTCTTCCGGCACACGGCCGTCAGGGAAGATTCGCACCACTTTGCCTTGCAGCTTGTCCAGGTCCTGGGCGGTGGGCCGATCGTTGTTCTCTCCCAGGGTCACGAACAGGTATCCGTCGCGGTCAAACACCAGCCGCGAGCCGAAGTGATTGCCCGTGGACAGCTTGGGCTCCTGGCGCAGGATCACCTTGAAGTCCTGGAGGCCGCTGCGGTCATCGCTCAAGCGCCCGCGCCCCACCGCCGTACCGGCGGTGCCATTCTTGCCGCCGCCCTCGGCGTAAGACAGATACACCAGGCGATCCTCTTTGAAGTCTGGCGACAGCACCACGTCCAGCAAGCCGCCCTGCCCCTTGGCAAACACCTTCGGCACGCCAGTCAGCGGCGCAGAGAGCTTGCCGTCCGGGCTGACGAAGCGCAGGTTCCCGGGCCGCTCGGTGACCAGGAAGCCTTGTTTGTCCGGCAGGAACGCCACCGCCCACGGGTGGTCCAGGCCCTTGGCGATCGGGGTGACGGTGATACTCCCCTGTTCGCTGGGGAATTGTTGGGTGTCGGCGGCCGAAACGGGCAGCGCGAGAGGCAGCAAGGCAGCGGCGCAGAAGGTCGCCAGAAGGGTTTTACGTAGCAACATACGGTGGGTTTCCTTGTCGTCTTTACACACTCAATCGCCGCGATTGCCATTGGCGTCGCGCGTGGGGGCTTTGGGCTGGATCGCCGGCGGGGTCTGCGCGCCGTCGCGGCGCTGGACACTGTTGCCGATGCCGCCGTTTTGCAGGGTGGGCGGCCGTTGGGCCGGCGGGATAAAGGTGCCCCGCGCAGCCGGCGCGTTGGGCTGGGTGCCCTGCATGCTGTTGGGGTTGGCCTGGTGAATCGGGCCGTTGTAGGGGTTGTTGCTGCCAGGCAGGTTTTGCGCCTGTGCCAGCGAACTCAAGGCCAGGCCCAACGTCAATACGGCAAGGTTACGCAAACGGGTGTTCATGACAAAGCCTCTCTGGGCGCGAGTAATACGTGCTTTCGATAACACGCTACGCCTTGGGTTCGGCTTTGGTAACTAAATAGTTTCTCATTAGGTGTAACACGATCTGTCTAAAACCCCACCGCCAACCGGCTATCCAGGGAAACTTTTGCCGAACCTGCCGTGTCACCTGAAGACTCACACCGTGCAGGAAAATCGACATGCCAAGGGCTATCTGGAAAGGCGCAATCAGTTTCGGCTTGGTGCACATCCCGGTGTCGCTGGTCTCGGCAACGTCCTCCCAGGGCGTCGACTTCGACTGGCTGGACAAGCGCAGCATGGACCCGGTGGGTTACAAGCGCATCAACAAGGCCACCGGCAAGGAAGTCACCAAAGACAATATCGTCAAGGGCGTGGCCTACGAGAAAGGCCGCTACGTGATCCTCAGCGAAGACGAAATTCGCTCGGCCCACCCCAAGTCCACCCAGACCATCGAAATCATCGCGTTTGTGGCCAGCGATCAAATCCCGCTGCAGAACATTGACACCCCCTACTTCCTGGCGCCCGACAAGCGCGGCGGCAAGGTCTACGCGCTGCTGCGGGAAACCCTGAAAAAAACCCGCAAGGTGGCCCTGGCCAACGTGGTGCTGCACACCAAGCAACACCTGGCAGCGCTGATGCCGCTGGAGTCGGCGCTGGTGCTGGTCATGCTGCGCTGGCCCGCCGAAGTGCGTGGCCTGGACGAACTGGAACTGGGCAGCGGCGTGACCAAGCCGACCCTGGCCAAGGGCGAGTTGGACATGGCCAAGCGGCTGGTGGAAGACATGAGCGCCGACTGGCAGCCCGACGAGTACCGCGACAGCTTCCAGGACAAGATCATGGCGTTGGTGGCGAAGAAGGCCAAGGCCGGCAAGATCGAAGACGTGGAATCCGGCGAGGGCGTGGATGAGCGCAAATCTGCCGACGTGATTGATTTGACGGAACTGCTCAAACGCAGCCTGGCCGGTAAAAGCCCGGCGAAGAAACCCGCCGCGAAAAAATCCCGCAAGGCTTCATGAGGTAGACCGCCATGGCCAAGCCCCTGAGTGAATACAACGCCAAGCGCGACTTCGAGGTAACCGCCGAACCTGCCGGCAGCGCGCCTCGCGGCCGGAACCGGGCGCAGGCGTTAACCTTCGTGATTCAAAAACATGATGCACGCAACCTGCATTACGACTTGCGCCTGGAACTCGATGGCGTGCTCAAAAGCTGGGCGGTGCCCAAGGGCCCGAGCCTCGACCCGAGCCAGAAGCGCCTGGCGGTACAGGTGGAAGACCACCCCTTGGGCTACGGCAGTTTCGAGGGCAGCATCCCGGCCGGTCAATACGGGGCCGGCGATGTGATCGTGTGGGATCGCGGCGTGTGGCAACCCCACGACGACCCGCGCAAAGCCTACGCAGCCGGCAAGCTGAAATTCACCCTGATCGGCGAAAAGCTCGCCGGCGACTGGACGCTGGTGCGTACCCGCCTCAAGGGCAGCGGCGATAAGGAGCAATGGCTGCTGATCAAGGAAAACGATCAACAGGCGCGCCCGGTGGCTGACTACGATGTGGTCCAGGCCGAGCCGAAAAGCGTGCTGAGCGATGCGACCGTGGGACGTGCGAAAAAGCCCGCAGCACCGAAGAAAACCACCCGCAAACTTTCAACCGCCCTGCCCGACCAGTTCACGCCACAGTTGGCAACACTGGTGGACCGTGCGCCGGACGGCGATTGGGTCTACGAGATCAAATTCGACGGCTATCGGATCCTCGCGCGCATTCAAGGAGGTGAGGTGCGGCTGTTCACCCGCAATGGCCATGACTGGACCGATCGCCTGCCGCGCCAGGCCAAGGCCCTGGAGGCCCTGAAACTCAAGGACAGCTGGCTCGACGGCGAGGTCGTCAGCCTGAACGCCGAGGGTTTGCCGGACTTCCAGGCGTTGCAAAACGCCTTTGATATCGGCCGCAGCCTGGACATCGTCTATTACCTGTTTGACGCGCCGTTTCTCCAGGGCCGCGACCAGCGGGAGGCGCCCGTGGAAGAACGTCGCGCCGCGCTGAAGGACGCATTGGCCCGCAGCCGAAGCAAGCTGTTGCGCTTCTCCGAATCCTTTGCCGCCAACCACCGGGACATCTTCGAAAGCGCCTGTGACCTGGCCCTGGAGGGCGTGATCGGCAAACGGACCGGCAGCCCTTACGTCTCCAGCCGCAGCCCGGACTGGGTCAAGCTCAAGTGCCGGCTGCGCCAGGAGTTCGTGATCGTCGGTTTCACTCGCCCGCAGGGTTCACGCAGCGGGTTTGGCGCGCTGTTGCTGGCCGTCAATGACGAGACCGGCCTGGTGTATGCCGGGCGCGTGGGAACGGGGTTTGATCAAGCTGCGCTGAAAAAAATCAGCGCACAGCTGAAGGCGCTGGAGCGCGAGGCTTCACCACTGGCCAAACCGCTGACCAGTGCCCAGGCGCGAGGCGTGCATTGGGTTGAACCGCAGTTGGTGGGCGAAGTGCACTTTGCCGAATGGACCCGCGAAGGCGTGGTGCGCCAGGCAGCCTTTGTCGGGCTGCGCAGCGACAAGCCGGCGGAGCAGATCGTTCACGAGCAGCCGCGGGCGGCCAAGTCGCTGAAGGAAAAACCGCGCAAAAAGACCGCTGAAACCGGCGCCGTGGCGGGCGTCAGGGTTACCCATCCCGACCGGGTCATCGACGTTCAAAGCGGCACCCAAAAACTTCAGTTGGCGCAGTTCTACGAGGGCATCAGCACGTGGATCCTGCCCTTTTTACGCCACCGACCCGTGTCCTTGCTGAGGGCGCCGGAAGGTATCGCGGGCGAGCCGTTTTTCCAGAAGCATGCCGAGCGCCTGGCGATTCCGCATATCAAACAATTGGACCAGGCCCTGGACCCGGGCCATGCACGGCTGATGGAGATAGACAGCGCGGCCGCGCTGATCGGTGCCGTGCAAATGGGCACCGTTGAGCTACATACCTGGGGCGCCACCGCTGACAAGATCGAAACCCCCGACCTGTTTGTGCTCGACCTTGACCCGGACCCGGCGTTGCCGTGGAAAAGCATGGTGGAGGCGGCGCAACTGACCTTGTCAGTGCTGGATGAGTTGGGGCTGGATGGGTTCGTCAAGACCAGCGGCGGCAAAGGCCTGCACCTGGTGGTGCCGCTGGCGCGCCGGGACGATTGGGACACGGTGAAAGCCTTTGCCAAAGCGATCGCCCAGTTCATGACCCAACAACTGCCGGAACGTTTTACCGCGACCTCCGGCCCGAAAAATCGCGTCGGCAAGATCTTTATCGACTACCTGCGCAACGCCCGAGGCGCCAGTACGGTGGCGGCCTACTCGGTGCGCGCGCGGCCGGGCCTGCCGGTGTCGGTGCCGGTGAGTCGCGATGAGTTGAAGCGTTTGCACGGCGCCCAGCAGTGGACGGTAGCCAATCTGCATGAACGCTTGCAGGGGATGACGAAGGACCCGTGGGCGGGCTATGCCAACCGGCAGAAAATCAGCAAGAAGATGTGGGACAAGCTGGGAGCGCATCCGCCAGGCTGATGCGCTCCGCTGAGAGATTCAGATCAGGATGAAGATCAGCGCCAAGCCGGCGAAGATCGCCCACTTTTCCAGGTAGTAACGCGCGCGGTTGCGTTTCTTCAGTTCCTTGCCCCGCAGGCGGATCTTGTACAGGCGGGTAAAGGCGCGGTTCAACCCACCGGTCTTGTCACCGGCATCGTTGGGCGAACCGGCCGCCGCCATCACGTTGCGGCTGAACCAGCGGTTGAAGGCAGCGGCCCAGCGGTACTTCATCGGGCGTTCGATATCGCAGAACAAAATGATGCGGTTCTGCTGCGTGGTGTTTTCGGCGTAGTGGATGAAGGTTTCGTCGAACATCACCGGCTCGCCGTCGCGCCAGAAGTAGTTTTCACCGTCCACGTTGATGTAGCAGCCCGGGTCATTCGGCGTGTCCAGGCCCAGGTGGTAACGGTAGGAACCGGCGTAAGGGTCACGGTGGCGTACCAGCTTGGAGCCCGGCGGCAGCTCGGCAAACATCGCGGCCTTGATCGAACCGATGCTTTGCACCAGTTCAGTGGTGCGCGGGCACAGCTTCATCGCCGAAGGATGGCTGTCGCCGTACCACTTCAAATAGAAGCGCTTCCAGCCCGACTTGAAGAACGAGTTGAAACCCACGTCGTTATATTGGTCAGAGCGCTTGATCTCGCCGGCGCGCAGCAGGTTCTGGCCTTCCAGGCGAATCTCTTCCCAATGTTCCTGGAGCGGGCTCAGGTCTGGAAAGTCACTGGGGGACAGGTAGGGTCGGCTGGGCAGCTTGGAAAACAGGTAGAGAAAGCAGTTCACCGGCGCCAGGAAGGTCGAGTGATCGCTGAGCTGACGGCCCAGCTTGTGTCGCACCCGGCCACGCAGGTGAACGTACGCAATAGAGAGAACGTAGAGAGCAACAATAATGAGTTTCAAGGTATTCGTCACAAGTCAGAAGAGAACAGGCTGCTCCTGCGTGCCCACGACGGCCGAGGATTGAAGATGCAGCACCTGAAATCACAATTCACAAACAGGCAACACGACGGGCTGGGTGACAATCCGGTCATGGCCATTGATAGCTATTTTAGCCACACTTTGTAACCAAAGGTTAATCAAGAATTGTGAAAAGGTGTCCATTGACTGTGCGAGTAAGAGCGGGAGCGGACTTGCCTGGCGGCAAGCCCGAAGGCTGTCGGCCTTAAATGTGCGGTTCGTCATCCTTGCGTGGACGCTGAGAGAGTCGAGGGTCATCCTGCAGCGAATAAGGCACGGCTTCACGGCGACCCAGGATTAATTGGCGACCCAACGCCGTCACTACACCCAGCATCAAGCCCACAATGAGGCTCAACACGATGACCAGTACCTTTTTAGGTTTGATCGGCTCCAGTGGCTCCTGAGCACGGCGGTCAATGGTGACCAGTTTCAGGCCACTCATGTCGATATTGAGACCCCGCAACCGCGCGACTTCCGCGCGTAACGGTTCAACATCCTGCAAGAAAATGTCTTCATTACCGCGCTTTTTCAGCACTTCCACTTCGCGGTTAACCTCGAGCATCTGCAACTCTTTACCAATTTGTGCAATGCGGCTGTTGGTAAAGTCGTCGTTCGTACGCGCCTGCAAGGCCGTGCGCTCCGCCTCAAGCGCCTCCGTACCCAGGAAATACAGCGGAATCTTCTGATTATTGACCTCGGTGCGCATCACTTGATTCGAGCCACCACGGGAGGCATCCGCCATCGACGAGGGGGTCGTCGGTGTCTTGATGCCCATCGACTTGGCGATGGAAATGGCCTCGGCCAGCTCCTGCAGCCGGTCCGTTCGCTCCATCTTCATCTGTAAGCGCAGGGCAACCAACTCGTCCCCCAATTGGGCCCGCTTAAGCCTGTCGGCTTCAAGCAGCTTGGCAATCTTCGATTCCTTTTCGGTTTCGTAGTTGGAACGCGCCGCGTCAATCTTGCCCTTGAGTTCGTTCAGGCGGTTATTGACGATCACCTTCAGGTCTGCACCGACCTGGGCACGTTCCAAATTGATGGCGTAATCCACAAAACCGTTGAGAATCGCCACACCATCGATGTCTTTCGGGTATTGCAACTCAAGCCGGATATAACTGCTGAGGGAGTCGGCTTTTTTCGGGTCAGGCAGGCTCAGGTTGATGGAGTTGCGGTTGAACTCTTCGAAACTCTGCTCCAGGCTTTGCCCGGGCTTCTGGACCGCCTTGAACAGCTCCTCATGGGATTTGAAGAACCCCAGGCGGGCTTCGTAGGAGTCCAGTTGTGCCCCCACTTTGTTCAGGGCATCGGCCGGGGGCAGCTTATAGACTTCGGAGCGGTTCAGCGCATCCAGTTCGTTGATGGCGGCGGGACGCAGCACGCTGCTGACTTGATATTCCCGCGGTGCCAGAAATGCATACCCAACGCCCAGGACACCCGCCAGAATCGTGCATCCAAGCACTAATTTTTTTTGCCGCCAGATGCCGTGACACAACTCAAACAGATCAATTTCATCCGATGCTGTATGAGCCTGGAACCGAGGAGTTTTATTCAAAACGGATGCACCTTAAAAAAGTCGACAGTCAACGGCCGCACATATTCATGAAATGCTGAATAACCGCGTGAAAAAGAGGGACAACGCCCTCGACACACAACACATACGGTCTAACGATGGTCATCGGACCACCCCGACCCCGGAAAAGTCCCACATAATTGAAGATTGTTTTCATTCAGATACTTAGGGGTCATTCCCGATGCGCTGAGCGTAGACCAGCTTGTAAACATCCGTGTCTGAAGCTGGGCATAAAATAGCCTTAACTACCCGAGACTATTAGGAAAATTCGGACACAATATTAAGAATTCAGACAATTCTCACAAAATCGGTTCAGCTAATCCTTCAGACATGGCTAACCCAGGGCATTGACTGGCCGTTTTTAATCAAAAAGGAGTTTGTATGACGTATGTTTCAAAGGATGATCTCCACGCGCTCCAGGGAACCTGGGAACAAACCGCATTGGAAGACAGTGGCGTACTCAACCCTGCCGATGAGCACAGCGCGCCCGGCGCCATCACCACCATCAGCGGCAGCCAGTTCAAGGTCGTTACACCTGGCGGCGAGGTGTTGCTGGCGGGCAGCTTTACCCTGGACCCTGCTACCACGCCCAAGAGCATTACCTGGGTAGACTCCATGGGCGATGATGCCGGCAAGCAGTTGCCGGCCAGTTATCAGCTGGAGGGTGACCATTTCGTGTTTATTGCCGCCGACGAAGGCATGCCCCGGCCCACCCGTTTCAGCACGGGCCCGGGGCAAACCATGCGGACCTTCGTCCGCAGAGGCTGACCGGAGGGGCCATCCGTTCCTGCGACATGGTTTTCACATGGCCTTCACTTCTCCACCTATAGGGTGAAGGCTACCTACTCCAGTGAACACCTTGGCCCGCCGTCCTCGCGGGCTTTTTTTTGCCTGCCTGGCAGCCAGTCAGGCCGGGCGTTTAATGGCGGTGAGGGTGTAGCACAGCGGCAATTGCGCCGGCTGGTTTTCATACGGGTCGTACAGCGCCTCGCGGTTGGAGTGCGCAAACTCCTGCAGATGGCTGATCTGCAGCCCGGCGGCGATGGCCCCGCTGACGATCTGCCCCAGGGTGTGCACGAACCAATAGGAGGCAGCCGCAACACCTTCGGTATCGCCCTCGTAGACAATGGCCTCTTGCTGCACGAACGGCTCGCGCCGGAAGTACGAACTCGCCGGCAACATCGGGTTGGGCGCCGTCGGGTCAAACACTTCCAGGAACGGATGGGTTTCGTAGATCACCAGGCTGCCGCCGGGCTTCAGGCTGCTGGCGACGTGGGCCATGAACAGCGCGATGTCCGGCATCCAGTTCAGCACGCCGATGGTGATCAAGGCGATATCAAAGCGTTCGGTCAGCCCGCGGGGCAAATGGTGAATGTCGGCCTCGATGAACTCGGCATTGTGGGGCGAAGCCTCGGCCAGTTCGCGAGCTTGTTGCAGAAAGGCTTCAGACTGATCGATCCCCACCACCGTGCGCGCGCCCAACCCGAACAACGACAGGCTTTCACGGCCATTGTTGCAGCCCAGTTGCACCACATCCTTGCCATTGACACCGACCTTGAGCAGCAATGCGGTCAAGGTCGGATCCAGGCGCGAGAAACCGGGCTTGGCGACATCCTCAAGCAAGGCTTTCCAGTTGGCGGTGTTTTTGTGCAGCCTGGCGGATTCGTTCCAGGCGTGCTTGTTGCTGGAGATAGCCTCTTGGGCTGACAGCACGTCCATTTGCGTCTCCAAAACGTTCTAATTGTTGCGAAAAAGGAAGCTCGCCCTACACCAACAGCCTCGCCATCCCTGAACCGGTAAAGAGCCGTCGCTGTAGGGCGAACGGACGAAAAATAAGCCACGTTTATTGGATGTTCAACTGTTAACCATAAAATTCACTGAGAAAACGTTGGTTTGCGCTATTTTTCGATGCAATTATCCCACCGTTGTAGATGTTTCTACCTCTGAGAGCGCCGGGGATCGACTCAGACGCCAGAACTATCCCTTCACGCCACGGGTCACTATCGCTACCGACCTCTTGCTCGAAGACCTGCCATGGCCACTCGCTCTGACCTGCGCAATACCTTGTCCCTGGACAGCCTGAATTTCTTCCTCGCGGATGTCCGTGACGGGCTGGGGCCTTACCTGGCGATTTACCTGCTGGCCGTGCATCACTGGGACCCCGCCAGCATCGGCGTGGTCATGACCCTCGCCGGCATCGCGGCCCTGCTGACGCAAACACCCGCCGGGGCGCTGATTGACCGAACCCGCAGCAAGCGGGCGGTGATTGCGATTGCCGCGCTGTTGGTGACTGCCTGCTGCCTGGCCCTGCCCTTCGTCAGTTCTTTCAGCCTGGTAGCGTTGACCCAGGCTGCCAGCGCAGCGGCGGCCTCGGTGTTCGCACCGGCCATCTCGGCGATCTCCCTTGGCATCACCGGCCCCCGCGCCTTCACCCGCCGCACCGGCCGCAATGAAACCTTCAACCACGCAGGCAACGCGGTGGCGGCCCTCCTCGCCGGCGGGTTCGCTTATCTGTTTGGCCCGGTGGCGGTGTTCTATCTGATGGCGGTGATGGCGGTATCCAGTGTGATTGCGGTCAGTTGCGTGTCGGCCAAGGCGATCGACCACGACGTGGCGCGGGGCTTCGACCCTGCCCACGGCGTCGAACACGAACAACCTTCGGGAATGTCCGTACTGCTGGCGAATAAACCTCTGCTGCTGTTTGCCATCTGCTGCGCGCTGTTTCACCTGGCCAACGCGGCGATGTTGCCGCTGGTCAGCCAGAAGCTGTCGCAGATCAACCTGCAGATGGCCACGCCACTGACCTCGGCGTGTATTGTCGCGGCCCAACTGGTGATGGTGCCGGTGGCCTGGCTGGTGGGCGTCAAGGCCGACGTGTGGGGGCGCAAGCCACTGCTGCTCGCCGGCTTCATGATCCTGCCCCTGCGGGGCGTGCTGTATACGCTGTCCAATGACCCCTATTGGCTGGTTGCGGTACAGATGCTCGACGGGGTCGGGGCCGGAGTGTTCGGCGCGCTGTTTCCAGTGATTGTCAAAGACCTGACCCAGGGCACCGGGCGCTTCAATGTGAGCCTGGGGGCGCTGTCCACGGTATTCGGCCTGGGAGCGGCCCTGAGCAGCAGCCTGGCGGGTTTTGTCGTGCAGTGGGCGGGTTACAACGCGGCTTTCCTGACCCTGGCGGGTGTGGCCGCGGTTGCATTGGGGCTGTTGTGGCTGGCGATGCCGGAGACTCGGGTGAATCCATCCTCGCAGCGCCATACAACTCCCGCCTGACATATGCGACAATGCGCGCCAAATTCCAACATGCACCCCATTTTTCTGCTCAGCGACTGGGCCCACGCCTGGCTGTCGCTGCCGACGTATGCCCGTTGGCCTGGGCCCCAAAATGGGCCCGGCCCAAATTAGCGCACCTCAAGCTATTGATAGGTAAAGTAATTGATCTCCACAGCTAACATCACCATGCAGTTCGGCGCCAAGCCGCTATTTGAGAACGTTTCGGTCAAGTTCGGCGCTGGCAACCGTTATGGCTTGATCGGTGCCAACGGTTGCGGCAAGTCGACCTTCATGAAAATTCTCGGTGGTGACCTCGACCCATCGGGTGGCCAGGTCATGCTGGAGCCGAACGTACGCCTGGGTAAACTGCGCCAGGACCAGTTCGCCTACGAAGAATTCAGCGTGCTCGACACCGTGATCATGGGTCACGAAGAGCTGTGGAAGGTCAAGGCCGAGCGCGACCGCATCTACTCGCTGCCGGAAATGACCGAAGACGACGGCATGGCCGTGGCCGAGCTGGAAACCGACTTCGCCGAGATGGACGGCTACACCGCCGAATCCCGCGCCGGTGAATTGCTGCTGGGCCTGGGTATCGGCATCGAGCAGCACAACGGCCCGATGAGCGAAGTGTCGCCAGGCTGGAAGCTGCGCGTGTTGCTGGCCCAGGCACTGTTTTCCGATCCGGAAGTGTTGCTGCTCGACGAGCCGACCAACCACCTGGACATCAACACCATCCGCTGGCTGGAAAACATCCTGACCCAACGTTCGAGCCTGATGATCATCATCTCTCACGACCGTCACTTCCTGAACAGCGTCTGCACCCACATGGCCGACCTGGACTACGGCGAGCTGCGCCTGTTCCCGGGCAACTACGACGAATACATGACCGTGGCGACCCAGTCCCGCGAGCAACTGCTGTCGGACAACGCCAAGAAGAAAGCCCAGATCTCCGAGCTGCAATCGTTCGTCAGCCGCTTCTCGGCCAACGCCTCGAAAGCCAAGCAGGCCACTTCCCGCGCCAAGGCGATCGACAAGATCCAGCTGGCCGAAGTCAAGCCGTCGAGCCGCGTCAGCCCGTTCATCCGCTTTGACCAGACCAAGAAGCTGCACCGCCAGGCGGTCATCGTCGATCGCATGGCCAAAGGCTTTGACGGCAAGCCGCTGTTCAAGGACTTCAGCTTCCAGGTTGAAGCCGGCGAGCGCGTGGCGATCATCGGCCCGAACGGTATTGGCAAGACCACTCTGCTGCGTACCCTGGTCAACGAACTGACCCCGGACGCGGGCACTGTGAAGTGGACCGACGCGGCCGAGCTGGGCTACTACGCCCAGGACCACGCTTCGGACTTCGAAGACGAATCCAACCTGTTCGACTGGATGGGCCGCTGGACCAAGGAAGGCGAGCAAGTGGTTCGCGGTACTTTGGGCCGCATGCTGTTCTCCAACGACGAGATCCTGAAGTCGGTGAAGGTGATTTCCGGTGGTGAGCAAGGCCGCATGCTGTTCGGCAAGTTGATCCTGCAAAAGCCGAACGTGCTGATTATGGATGAGCCGACCAACCACTTGGACATGGAATCCATCGAAGCGCTGAACCTGGCGCTGGAGAACTATCCGGGCACGCTGATCTTTGTCAGCCATGACCGGGAGTTTGTGTCGTCGCTGGCGACCCGGATTATTGAGCTGAGCCCAAGTGGGGTGATCGACTTCAGCGGTACTTATGACGATTACCTGCGTAGTCAGGGTGTGGTTTTCTAAGCACTGCGATTGAGTTGGAATGTGAAAGCCCCGTCCGGTGTGATGGGGCTTTTTTTTGGTTCTTCAC
>NZ_JACARC010000108.1 GCF_013386825.1 Pseudomonas sp. IPO3778 | reverse complement strand
CGTAAGGGCGGAACCAATAGTGGCCGTTACCTAAATAACGGATATGCCCCCCTCAATCCCCCGCATTGGCATACAAATAATCCGTCGCCAACGATGCCAACGTGCGAACCCCAACCACCAACGCCGACTCATCCACAAAGAACCCCGGATTATGATTCGGCGCCGCCTTGCTCATGTCCTGATCCCGCGGCGTCACCCCCAGAAACACAAACAACCCCGGTGCTTCCTTGGCATAAAACGAGAAGTCCTCAGCCCCACCCACCAACGGGGCGTTGACCACGTCGCCATTCGCCGCCCAACGCAAACTCGGCAGCATCTTCTCGGTCAACGCCGGGTTGTTGATGGTCGGATCATACTTCTCAATGATCGTGACCTCAGCCTTGGCCCCACCACTCTCGGCAATCTTCTCGACGGTCTGGCGTACATCCGCATGCAGCTTCTGGCGAATGCCATAGTCGTAGGACCGAATGGTCCCACTCATATCCACCGACTCGGGAATGATGTTGTACCGCGTGCCACCGTTGATGGTGCCGATACTGACCACCGCCGGAAACGAAGAAATATCGGTACGCCGGCTGACCACCGTCTGCAGCCCCACAATGGTCTGCGCCCCCACGGTAATCGGATCAATCCCATCCCACGGCCGCCCGGCATGGGTCTGTTTGCCGAGGATCTTGATCCGCAGGTCATCCGAACTCGCCAGGGTCGGCCCCGGCCGATAGGCGATCTGCCCCGCAGGCACGCCGGCCCACACGTGAAGGCCAAACACCGCATCCGGCTTGGGCGATTTCATCACGCCTTCCTGCACCATCATTTTCGCGCCCCAGGTGTTCTTGCCGTCGGGGATAAAGTCGCTCGGGCCTTCTTCAGCCGGCTGGAAATAAAACACCACGGTCCCGGGCAGGCGATCGCGCATGCCGGTCAGAATTTTCGCCGTGCTCAGCAGGATGGCAGTGTGGGCGTCGTGGCCACAGGCGTGCATCACGTCGACTTCTTTATCGAGGTACACACCCTTGGCCTTCGAGGCGAAAGGCAGGCCGGAAACCTCCTTGACCGGCAGCGCATCCATGTCGGCGCGCAAGGCAACGGTCGGGCCGGGCAGGGCGCCTTTGAGGATCGCGACGACGCCCGTGCGGGCAACGCCGGTCTTGACCTCCAGCCCCATTTCCCGCAGTTGCCTGGCCACCAGCTCCGCGGTGCGATGTTCGGTGTTGCCCAGTTCAGGATGGGCGTGGATGTCGCGCCGGGTTTCCAGCAAGGCCGGTTCCAGCACTTTCGCCTGGGCGGCGATGGCTTCGCGGGCACTGTCCTGGCCGCTGCTGGCGGCGATGACCGCGCTGCTGGCAACGCCGCACAGCAGGCCGAATACCCACTGGTGTGTAAGACCGGTTAAACGCATAAGGACTCTCCATGATTATTGTTGTTGATCCTGTCGTCGTCCGGGCAGCGCTTATTCTTTCTCCTGCACGCCTCCGGCCGCCGTCACCACTTGTACGCTCAAACGCGGGGTGGCCAGGTCCAGCCCGGCCTCGTCCAGGTGACGCTTGAGGGACAGGTTGAACGCCCGCGACACCTCCCACTGCTTGATCGGCGCGGTCTTGAAGCGGGCGCGAAGAATCGCACTGCCGGACTCGAAACTTTCTACACCCTGAATCTCCAGCGGCGACCAGATGTTGCGCCGCTGCAACGGGTCGTTGCGCATCTTCTGCCCGACGTCGCGCATCAGCTTGATGGCGTCGTCGATTTCCATGTTGTAGGGAATCGCCACCCGGAAGATCGCGTAGCCGAATTCCCTGGAGTAGTTCTTGATGCTTTTGATTTCACTGAACGGAATGGTGTGCACGATGCCGTCGATGTCCCGCAGGCGCACCGTACGAATGGTCAAGCCTTCCACGGTGCCCAAGTGGCCGCCGACATCCACGTAGTCATCAATCGCCAGGGAGTCTTCGATGATGATGAACAGGCCGGTGATCAAATCCGCCACCAGTGACTGCGCACCAAAGCCGATCGCCAAACCGATTACACCGGCACCCGCCAGCAGCGGCGTGACGTTCATGCCCATGTTTGCCAGGGCAACGATGGCGGCGATGATGAAGATGGTCACGAACAGCACGTTGCGAATCAACGGCATCATCGTCTGCGCGCGCGCATTGGCCAGGCCTTTGCGCGAGCGGGTGAGGGCGTGGTGGATCGCGGTGTCGCTGAGGATCCAGATCAACCAGGCGAACAGCAAGGTGCCGGCGAGGCCGAACAGCTTGACGCTGATTTCATGGCCGTCGCCTTCGGTAAAGCGAATCAGCGACAGGCCCCAGACCCGCAGGCCCAGTTCGATAAACACCAGCCACACCACCAGGTGGGCGAGGGTGTAGACGAAGCTTTTGAGGCGATCGGAATACAGCGCATGGCGTTTGTGCCCACGCTGGGGCTTGAGGGAGTGGCGGCGGACCAGGCCGTTGATCACCATGCACAGCACCAGCAATACCGTGCACAGCAACGATTGACGCAGGGCGGTGCTGGTGTCGCCGGCGGAGACGAAGGTGGCGAACAGCGAGATGCCCACCAGCAGCAACGCCGGCAGGTACCAGAAGCTGCCGACGATTTCGATCGTGTCGCTCAGGGCGCGGCGGGTCAGGCGGCGGGACAGCGGCTGGTTGCGGATCAGGTGGGCGATGGGCCGGCGGAAACGCAGGATGAACACGCCGGTGGACAGTGCAGCCAGGACATTGGCGATGGTCGCCGCGACATGGGACAAGTGCTGGCCCAGGCTTTCGGCCAGGCGCGGGTCGCTGACGGCTTCGCCAAAGGCGGCAAAGCTGCCGATCAGCCACAACGGGCGAAAGGCCTGATGCCGCAGGATATACAGGGCGCGGTGGCGGTGCGGGCCGTCGAGCACGGAAAACGCGACGACGCAGATTGCCGAGAAGCACGTGCCCACCACCAGCGCGTAGGCCAGCACCATCGCCAGGGGTTTGCCGAGGGAGGAAGGCAGCGCGTAACTCATATAGACGGTGATCACCAACGCGATCAGCCACGGGCCGAGCTTGCGCAGGGCAAAGCGCAACAGGTCCCAGGTCTTGGGGTGTTGGGGCAGTTCTTCGGTCAGGCCGAAGCGCTCGCGCACCCGGTGGCTGAGCCAGATCAGGATGGCCGCGAGCAGGCTCCAGAGCATCAGGATCATCGCAAAGGCAAAGATGATCGGCAGCCATTCACTGGCCGGCAGCATCAGTGCGACCAGTTCATCCTTGGCCTGGTCGAACTCGTTGGACCAGCGATTGATCGGGCTGTCGGCACCGGTGAACTGTTGCTCCAGGCTGGACAGGGTGCCGCCGATCAAACCGAGCACACCCAGTTCGGCGGCCGGTTGGGCCTTTTGCGTGGTTTCCCGGAGTTTTTTCAGGTCGCTCAGCAGCTTGGTACGCTGCTGGTCGTTTTCCAGGGTCTTGATCACTTCGTCCAGGGACTGGCCCAACGGCACGTCGGCTTGCGGCTGGGTTTTGGTGCTGCTGCCCAGCAGGCCCGGCAGGCTCACGGCGTGGGCAGGCGTCATGGGCAGCAGGGTCAGCAGGCAGATAAACAGGCAGCAGGGCAGGGCAAAAAGACGGGCAAGCACGAGGCGGTCAACCTTAAAAACGACGAATTGACCGAGTGTACGAGGCCGCCCTGTGCAATGCGAGTGAGATTGTCATTCGGCGAGTTTGGCGAGGATCTTGTAAACCACGGTGCCGAGGATCAGCAGCATGCCGATCCACATGCCGAACACGCCAACGGGTTTGTCGCGAAAGTTGAAGCCAACGGCCAGGAGGATCATGCCGGTCAGGATGGGGATGAGCATGGAGTGGAAGGCGGACATGGTGATCATGGGGCGACGGCCTTGTCGGAGGGGAATGGGTACAAGTCTAGGTCGATTTTGCAAAGTGCACGTTGATCCCTGTCAGAAATGCGACAACCCCCGGTAAATTTTCATACCCAATGGCTTTTTTTCGATTGGCCACGGTCAACATCCCTCAGGAACCTTTAAACCCAGGAGCATTCATCCATGAGCACACCCAAGGCACTGTTGATTCTGCACGGCAAGCAAGCCCTCAACGAGCAGGTGCGGGCGGCGGTGCAGGGCAAGCGCGAGCAGGGCTGGGAGCTGGCCGTGCGTGTGACGTGGGAAGGCGGGGATGCCCAGCGTTTTGTCGAGCAGGCCCTGGCCGATGGCTACACCCGGCTGATTGCCGGCGGCGGGGATGGCACATTGCGGGATGTGGCCGAGGCGATGGCTCGGGCGAAGACTGAGGCCAGCCTGGTGCTGATGCCCCTGGGTACTGCCAACGATTTTGCCCGTGCCGCCGGCGTACCGCTGGAGCCCGGGCAAGCCCTGGACCTGCTGGATGTGCCCGCCCGTGCCATCGACCTGGGCGAAGTGGGCGGGCAAATCTTCCTTAATATGGCCACCGGCGGATTTGGCAGCCAGGTCACCGCCAACACCTCCGAAGACCTGAAGAAAGTCCTCGGTGGTGCGGCGTATCTGTTTACCGGCCTGTCCCGTTTCAGCGAATTGCGTGCGGCCTACGGGGAATTGCAGGGCCCCGACTTTCACTGGCGCGGTGAGCTGCTGGCCCTTGGGATCGGCAACGGGCGCCAGGCCGGCGGGGGCCATGTGCTGTGCCCCGACGCCCTGGCCGATGATGGTTTGCTGGAGATCAGCATTCTGCCGGCGCCCCAGGAAGTGGTCGGTACCCTGCGCAACCTGATGACGGACGGCTGGGGCCTGGACAATATGTTTGTGCGGGCGCGGTTGCCGTGGGTTGAAATCAAGGTCGCCGAAGGGCTGGCAATCAACCTCGACGGCGAGCCGCTTCAGGGTGATGACTTGCATTTCTCGGCGTTGCCCCAGGCGCTCCGGGTGCATTTGCCGGTGGATTCGCCGTTGCTGACTAATCGTCCAGGCTGATGATCTGCTCGCGCACCGCGAACAACACCAGGCCCGCCACGTCGAAAATCTGCAGGCGCTTCATGATCTGCGAGCGGTGGGCTTCCACAGTCTTGATGCTCAAGCCCAGGCCATTGGCGATTTCCCGAGTGGACTTGCCGCGCACGATCAGGCGCAGGATTTCCAGCTGGCGTGCCGTCAGGTTGTGGCTATGGGGCGGCGGGTTGGACTGGGCCTGATTGCGCACCAGCGCCTGGTTGATCACCGTGTGAGCAATGGCCGGGCTCAGGTAGCGTTCGTTGTTGCGCAAGGCCAGCAGCGCGTGTTCCAGCTCATTGGCCGTGGTGTCCTTGAGCAGGTAGCCATGGGCGCCGGACTCCAGGGCACACATGATCAGTTCCGGGTCGGTGTGCATCGACAGGATCAGTACTTTGCTCTTCGGGTAGGCGCGCTTGAGGTCCTTCAGCGCGTCGAGCCCACCGGTGTGCTTCATTGACAGGTCGAGCAGTACGATGTCGGGTTGCAGCGCCTCGAACCGCTCCAGTAACTGGGCGCCATCGCTGGCTTCGCCGACGACGGCGTAGCCGGGAATATCCATGACCAGCGCACGCACGCCGGCCCGGATCAGGGAGTGGTCATCCACCAGGAGTAAGTTGCACGTCACTCTAGAACCTTATGGGGGTTGGCCCGTTCGAGGGCGCGGGGCGCCCAGGGGAAAAGCGCTTCGATCCGTGTTCCAAAGCCTGGCTGGCTATTGATGGACAATGTGCCTCCCAGTTGATCAATCCGCTCAGACATCCCGGCCATGCCCCGTTGGCCTTCCAGGGCGGGGTTGATGGCGGGCGAGAAGCCCTGGCCGTCATCGCTGATAAACAGCGACAGGCCGTCGGGCAGGCGTTGCAGGCGTACCAGCAGGTTACGTGCCTGGGCATGGCGCAGCATGTTGGTGACGGCTTCCTGGGTGATGCGAAAGGCGGCCACGGCCATTTCTTCCGGGATCCCGGTCAGCCGTTGATGGCACTCCAGGCTCCAGCTTACCCGGGTGTTTTCCAGGGTCTTGAGCAGGTGCGCCCGCAGGCTGGCCTCCAGGCCCAGGCTTGCCAACTGCCGGGGGTTGAGGATGGCCGAGACGTCCTGCACCTTGGCCAGGGTTTCGTTCAAGGTGTTGCACAGCACTGAACAATGACTTTGCAGGTCTTCCGGCAGGCGGCGTTTGAGCCATTCACTTTGCAGCTTGGCGGCGGTCAACAGTTGGCCGATGTCATCGTGCAGTTCACGGCTGAGGCGGTGACGTTCGTTTTCCTGCACCTGCAACAGGCGGTCGGCCAATTCCTGGGGCTGGAACTTGATGGACTTGCGTGAGCGCCACTGTTGCAGGCCTATCACCACCAAGGTGGCGAGGTTCAATAACAGCAGGGCGGGAGGAAGATCGGCCGATTGTGCATAAGCCCACAGGCTGAGCAGGAATGAGCACAGGCACAACGCGAGGGTCATCCAGCGTGCATTGCTTCGGGACACGGACCTTGCGATGAGTGACTTCAGGCTGGCGTACATAGGAGGCGCGTTTCACGTTTATATGCATCATGAAGTTGAGTCACTTCGAGCGGGGCATGGTACCACCACTATTACCGTTGGTCGCCTGGCGCCGAGCGTGATGCGTACTATTAATCACGGCAACGCCCGGGGCGGTAGTCACGGAATTCAAATAGCGAGGGAGTTGTATCATTGAAGTTGTTTTGTATCAGTATTGTCGTTAGTGGCTTATTGATATTTTTCTGCCAATAACTGCGTTGCACGGGATTAGTTGCGCGTGTCGTTTTTGGGTAAGTCGCCCATTGAATGCGACATTTTTCTGGATTAAATGCGAGGGATACTCAGATCGCGTAGGGCATGGGGTGATGTTTATAACCAAAGCCGCTTTGCGGGATGTGTTGGGCCACAGTGGCAATCAGTACGGTTTGTTCGGTTTCATCCAGGCCGAGTTTGCCGGTTTTTGTGTCGATCAACTCCAATTGCCACGCCAGCAATGTCAAGCATGCATTCAGGGCGTCCAGCGCCTCGTCATGCAATTGCAGAGGGCTGGCAGCGTTGCTGATCAAGTACTGAACGTGCCGGGAAAACTCACCAATGGCCCGCAGCGCAAGAGCATCCGCCTTCTCCGCGAGTTTGATCAGGCTGTTTTTCATGCACTCGACGGCGTCGCTGTCGTTGCGAATCAAATGCAGGTGGCTCAAGCACTCTTGTGACTTGGCCAGCAGCATCTCCGCCTCGAGGAGGAACTCGGGAAGTGCAAGTTGCCACTCTTTGCCGTCGTTCATCATGCAAGTCTCCACAACATACGGTCGGATAATGAGATGTCACACCGGGTGAATGGCTTAAAACTACCGCTGAAATATGACGAAGATCTGTAGGTCGGTTCCGACTTCTCAGTAGGACTTTTATTTGATTGCGCGCCGCCATCGTCCGGGTCCCCCACATTTCTCAGGGTTATTCGCACAACTTCTTCGGTTGCCAAGACATAAGTCTTTGGACGACCCGTGGGCCGTGGGCTTGCGATAGCGAACAAAAGCCTGACTCCATTCATGCAATGAGAATGGCGTCACATTAATGGCTATTAGATATCGCGAATATCAGGTTGGTCCTGATTGTGGGTAGGGGAATCCCTTACATAGGGGAACCTCGCGCTGACTTTGTGGTCGCGCGGCGGCGGTGATGGGTGTTGCGTTGAAGCGGGTTCAGTAAAGCATGATGTCAGTGTGACATCAATGGATTTACATGGCATTTTAACGGGGTCAAGGTCCGGCGTTTGCTGCCGATAACCACCTTCAGTGACCCGCAGTATCCTTCCGCTAAACCCAGGAGTCTTTAATGGCTGGCATTCTCGACACGGTAGATCAACGCACACAACTGGTGGGTGAGAATCGCCTGGAGATCCTCATGTTTCGCCTGGCCGGGCGGCAGCTGTTCGCGATCAACGTGTTCAAGGTGCAGGAAGTGCTGCAACTGCCCAAGCTGACCCTGATGCCACAGCGTCATCCCTTTGTCTGCGGCGTGGTCAACTTGCGTGGCCAGACGTTGCCGGTGATTGACCTGTCCCAGGCCATTGGCATGCGCCCGCTGATTCCGGGGCCCAACAGCACCATTATCGTCACCGAATACAACCGCTCGGTGCAGGCATTCCTGGTGGGCGGTGTGGACCGCATCGTCAACATGAACTGGGAGGCGATCCTGCCACCACCGGCGAGTGCCGGGCGCCAGCATTACCTGACGGCCATCAGCAAGGTCGACGACCAGTTGGTGGAAATCATCGACGTGGAAAAAGTCCTCGCCGAAATCGTGCCCTACAACGCCAAGGTGTCCCGCGAGAAACTCGAAGACCCGGTGCTGGAGCGCGCCCGTGGCCGCGAAGTGTTGCTGGTGGACGACTCCAACGTGGCCCTGTCGCAATTGCGCGACACCCTCGGCCAGTTGGGGGTGAAGATGCACATCGCCAGCGACGGTCTCAAGGCCTTGAACATGCTCAAGGGGTGGGCCGACAGCGGCCAGGTGATGACCGACAAACTGTTGATGATCTTCACCGACGCTGAAATGCCCGAGATGGATGGCTACCGCCTGACCACTGAAATTCGCAACGACCCGCGTCTGCGCGGCCTGTACGTGGTGTTGCACACGTCCTTGTCCGGCAGCTTCAACGATTCGATGGTGAAGAAGGTCGGTTGCGACAACTTCCTCTCCAAGTTCCAGCCCGACAAATTGGTGGACGTGGTTCGTCAGCGCCTGATGCTGGACGAAGTACCGGCTTGAGCTTAGGGTGACGGCTTTGCCCCTCAGGAATGCAGGCCCATGCTTCGTCTCAGCGCGTTGTACCGATACCCCTTGAAGTCTGGCAAGGGTGAAACCTTGCAGCAGATCGGCCTGGACACGCTCGGGCTCGATGGGGATCGACGCTGGATGCTGGTGGACGAGGCCAGCGGACGGTTCCTGACCCAGCGGGCGGTGGCCAAAATGAGCCAGCTGTCGGCACTGTGGAACAGTGCCGGTGGCCTGACTTTGAGCGCCGAAGGGCAGGCTGCCCTTGACGTGCCATTGCCCGGCAGCGATGCCGAGTTACGCGGCGTGACCATCTGGCGCGACACCTTGCGCGTGCCGGATGCCGGCGATGCAGCGGGCGCCTGGCTCAGCGAGTTCATCGGCAAGCCCACGCGCCTGGTGCAAGTGCCGTTGGCGCGTGCGCGGACCACCGAGGCCGGCTACGGCAAGGATGATGACAAGGTCGGCTTTGCCGATGGTTTCCCGTTGCTGTTGATCGGCCAGGCCTCCCTGGATGACCTGTCCCGGCGGGTTGGCCGCCCCATGGAAATGCTGCGCTTTCGTCCTAACCTGGTGATCGAGGGCAGCGAAGCTTTTGCCGAAGATGGCTGGAAACGGGTGCGGATTGGCGACGTGGAGTTTCGCGTGGTCAAGTCCTGCTCACGCTGCATCCTCACCACCATTGACCCGGCGAGCGGCGAGCGCAGTGCCGACCGCGAACCCTTGGCCACGCTCAAGACCTACCGCGAACAAGAGGGTGATGTGATGTTCGGGCAGAACCTGGTCAACGATGGGGTGGGCCGCCTGGAAGTCGGCATGCCGGTGACGATCCTCGAATAACCGTCCGTGCAATAAAAAATGCCCGTCTCTCGCGAGACGGGCATTTTTTGTAGGAGCGAGCTTGCTCGCGAAGGGCGTTAACGATAACGCGTTCAATCGGGTTAAACGCGTCGCCCTTGGGTTCTTCGCGAGCAAGCTCGCTCCTACAGGGTTTAGCCGCGGTATTCGCACAGGTAGGCGGTGTCGACGGCGACTTTCAGCTGGAACTTGCTGTTGGCGGGCACGTTGAACTGGCTGCCGGCTTCAAAGGTTTCCCAGTCAGTGCTGTCTGGCAGCTTGACGGTCAGCGCGCCCGACACCACGTGCATGATTTCACGCTGGGCGGTACCGAACTCGTATTCACCCGGGGCCATGACGCCGATGGTCGCCGGACCTTCTGCAGTGCCGAAAGCGATCGACTTGACGGTGCCGTCGAAGTACTCGTTGACTTTAAACATGGGCGAATCCTCGGAAAAGGGTCAAGAAAGGTCGGCCAGTATGCCTTCTACACGGGCAAAATCAACGGCAGCAGCCGTGCGGTATTGCGCGCATCTTCCAGCGCCCGGTGCTGCTGGCCATGGAACTGCATGCCCGCCAGTTGCAGCGCGCCGTTGAGCCCCAGCGGCTTGTCCAGGCGCCGGGCCTTGGCGAAACGTTGCTTGAGGTTTACGTGGGGCGTCTGGCCCAGCACGCTGCTCAAGCCATGGCGCTGCCACTCCAGCTCCAGTTGTTGGCGGTCGTAGTCGCCCCAGCTCGCCCAGCCTTCCAGGCGTGCCTGGTGTTGACCGAGCCAGCGTTCGAACAGCGGCCATACGTCAATCAACGGCGCGGCAGTATCGATATTCGCCTGGGTGATGTGGGTCAGTTGGCGGCAGAACGGCGTCAGCAACGGCCTGCGCAATGGCCGCACGAAACGCTGGAAATGGTCCAGCTCGCGGCCCTGGCGGTTGACCAGGCTCACACCGATTTCGATGATTTCCATCTCGGTCACGGGCCAGCCGCCTTCATCCGTTGTGGCTTCAAGATCAATAATCAGCCAATGAGGCATCGCAGGTTCCCGTACTCTTCCCGTCCTGATGGGGATAGAGCGTAGCCAAGCCTGCTAGTTCCGCCCAGGCCTTACTCGATCTCCAGCAAAATCTGACGGCTCCTGACCTGATCTCCCGCAACCGCCTGGATTCGCTTGACCACACCACTCATGCCGGCCTTGAGTGGGTGCTCCATTTTCATTGCCTCCAGCACCAGCAACAGCTGGCCCTGGCTGACCGAATCGCCTTCGCGGACCCGAACCTCAACAATCGCACCGTCCATCGGCGCCTTGACCGTGCCGCTGCCGGCCTCGGCCTGGCGGGTGGCAACGGCCTGGGTCTGGTTCGTGATGCGCACGCCAGGCAGCCAGAGTTGCGTGCCTTGCAGGTGGTACGCGGTGCGGCGGCGGATGCCGTTGACGACGGCGGTGGCCCAGCGCCCGTCGGTGGTGAGGTCGCGTAGGTCGATGGCGTGTTGCTCAATCTCCACCTGCAGCCCGTTATCCGCCAGCACACTGAGGCTGACGGCCCGGGATTCATCCTGGTCGGCCAATTGCCAGGTCCACGGCACGCTGGCGTTGTTGCGCCAGCCGGAGACTGGCTTGGCGTGGGCGCTGGCGCTCTGTTGATAAAACAGGGCGGCGGCCAGGGCCAGTTCGTCGTGAGTCGCGTGGGGCGGCGTGATCTCGCTGAAGTGCTCGGCAATAAAACCGGTGCTGAAGTCGCCGGCGATAAAGTTTGGATGCTTGAGCAGGCTGGCCAGCAGGCGCTGGTTGGTGGCGACACCGAGCAGCACGCAATCTTCCACGGCCCTGACCAGCTTGCGGCGTGCTTCTTCGCGGGTGGCGCCGTGGGCGATGATCTTGGCCAGCATCGGGTCGTAGAACGGGGTGATGGGCTGGCCTTCCAGCACGCCATGATCAACGCGCACGCCGGCTGCCGTTTCCCAGCGCAGCACGTCGCCGGTTTGCGGCAGGAAGCCTTGGGCCGGGTCTTCGGCGTACAGGCGCACTTCCATGGCGTGGCCGCCGAGGGTTACCTGGTCCTGGCTCAGGGGCAGGGGGTGGCCGGCGGCGATGTGCAACTGCCAGGCCACGAGATCGAGGCCGGTGATCAGTTCGGTGACCGGGTGTTCCACCTGCAGGCGGGTGTTCATTTCCAGGAAGTAGAAATCGCCGTTGCGGTCGAGCAGGAATTCGACGGTGCCGGCGCCGACGTAATTGACGGCGCGGGCGGCCTTGAGCGCGGCTTCGCCCATGGCTTGGCGCAGCGCGGGGGTCATGACCGGGCAGGGGGCTTCTTCGATGACTTTTTGATGGCGGCGCTGGATCGAGCAGTCGCGTTCGCCGAGGTAGATCAGGTTGCCGTGGGTGTCGCCGAACAGCTGGATTTCGACGTGACGCGGGTCGATCAGGGCTTGTTCGAGGATCAGTTCGGCGCTGCCAAAGGCGTTTTGCGCTTCGGAGCGGGCGGTGCGCAGGTGGTCCAGCAGGGTGTCGGGGCTGTGTACCAGGCGCATGCCGCGACCGCCGCCGCCGGCACTGGCCTTGATCATCAGGGGGTAACCGATGTGGTCGGCTTGCTGTTGCAGGGTGGGGTCGTCCTGGTCGGGGCCCTGGTAGCCTTTGATGCAGGGGACGCCGGCGTTGAGCATGGCGATTTTTGAGAGGCGTTTGCTGCCCATCAATTCGATGGCTTCGGGGCTGGGGCCGATGAAGGTCAGGCCGGCTGTTGCGCAGGCTCGGGCGAAGTTGGGGTTTTCGGAGAGGAAGCCGTAGCCGGGGTGGATGGCATCGGCGCCGGTGCGGTGGGCGGCTTCGAGGATGGCGTCGATGTTCAGGTAGGACTGGTTGACCGGGGCGGGGCCGATGTTGATGGCTTCGTCGGCCATCTGGACGTGCAGGCTGTTGGCGTCGGGTGCGCTGTAGACCGCTACCGTGCGGTAGCCCAGGGCTTGGGCGGTGCGCTGGATGCGGCAGGCGATTTCGCCGCGGTTGGCTATGAGGATTTTGTTGAGCATGAGTGGGTCCTTGGTCTGTCGATCGAGTACATATCCATTCCTGCGGTAACGGCCGCTTAGGGTTCCGCTCTTA
>NZ_JACARC010000107.1:291-13675 GCF_013386825.1 Pseudomonas sp. IPO3778 | reverse complement strand
GGGCAGGGACGCCCCGTCGCGGCGGCCCGCGGAGCAATGCCGGAGTGCGGGCACACCGAGCCTAAGCGAGGTGCCGAGTGGTGGGGCAAGAGCCCTTTTGGTTACTTTTGGGGCTCTTTTCCAAAAGTGACCCGCCGTAAGGGCGGAACCAATAGCCGCCGTTACCTAAATAACGGATATACCCCCCACCCCAGCAACACCACCCCTACGCCGTCTTCCCTGTATGGTTATTCAACGAGATCACCTTGGTCTTCCCAATCCGGTGACGATAAATCTCACGCAAATACTTGATCGCTTTCTTCACACAATCCCGCGACAGACGAATATCGTTGATCGACACAAACTTATCCTTGTCATTGATCAACTCACGATACTTCTTCTCATACATCGGTTTGATCGCATACCAGTTGGTATCCAGAATCTTCGCCGGGTTTTCAAACTCATTGAGCAGTTCATCAATCCTGTCTTCATCAAAATCTTCATGGATGATGAAATCCAGAATCGAATTATCCAGCGTGTCATCAAACCGATACGGGTTACGGGCAAAGCAGCGCTTGATAAACGCCACGATCAGCGTCAAAAAGTCATCCGACAGGCACGGGCTTTTAGCGATCAATGTCGTCAGCGACAGGTTGGCCGACGCCCCGATCACCAGCGCATAGCGCTTGAGCGTCGTGTTGGGGAACAGGCTGTTGAGGTGCGTCTTGAGCCGGTTCAGGTCCATATAGGACAGCTTGTAATCCTTGGGCAACGACACAATCGACACCACCGACGAGCAGTTCTTGAAGAAGTGCAGGTCATGCAACGCCGCCGCGTCATACCCGGAATTCTTGTACTGCTCCAGGGACGCCTTGTACCGCTTGGACTCAATCGGCAACAGGCTGATGCCTTCGATCGCCTGGGTCACCTTGTTGAAGTGCGGCAGATCGATGGAACGGAAAAACAGGTCATCAATATTCAGCCGCTGCGGCTCTTTTTCGAACACCTTGAACTTGTCACTCGACGGCGCCGGCGTCTCCGGCACCACCGACTCGGCATAGGCAATCGCCACCGGGCCGGCCAGGCTCATGAACAGGTCGTTGGCATCCAGGCGGATGGTCTCGCCGATGTCGATCCCGGCCCGACGGAAATAGTTCTGGTCATAGTCGGTCGTCACCGCCTGGGCCGTCAGAATGTTGAAGATCTGCTGCGAGATGTACTGGTTGGCGTGCTTTTCCATGGCATTGACGTCAATGTTCTGGATGTTGCCGTCGTCGCTTTCTTCGGCATACCGCATGATGTCGTTGGAGATCAGCATCATCGCGTTCCAAGGCCGGATGCGGCCTTTCACACTGGCTTCGCTGCTGTCTTCATTGTCGAAGTTGTACGAGAAGTCCCATTCCTCCGACAGGTATTTGCACAACAGCCGCCCGGCGTTGATGTGCAGTGCCTCGGACATTTCGCTGCGGTGATCGGAGATGTTCGGCAGCACGCAAATGCCGCTGGTGAAGATCGGCTCGAACACGAAGGCATGGCCGCTCTTGCTGTCGTGCTCGTCGGCGGGCTTGGTGTCGAACGTCTTGTTCATGTACGAGTGCTGCTGGGCCAGGCCGAACTCCGAGGCCATGCCCGAACCGGTACCGCCGCCGGCACTGAAGATCGAGAAGTACAGGCGCGACTGGTTGGCCTTGATGCCGCAGGAGTCGATCAGGTACGAATGGATCATCTTCCAGTCGGGGCTGGAAAAACGTTGGGTGTCTTTGTTGAGGATGATCTTGGCCAGGTACTGGCCGAGGATCGGCGCGTTACCGGCGCCACCGGCATGGACTTCCGAGAGGTCCATGATTTTCATCTTGCTGTAGTCCCGCAGGAAACCGCTTTTCTCACCCTTGCGCGAGAAACGGATGCGCCCGGCAATGTCCTTGTCCAGGTCGCCCAGCATCACCAGCGGTTCGACCAGGAATACCGGTTTGGTGCCCTTGTTCGAACCCAGGCGCAGGTTGTTGCGAATCCACTGGGCCGGGCGATAGCCCTTATCCGTGGACTTGTCTTCATTGCTGAATTCGTTGAGGTAGAACTTGCGGGCGTTGTACACCAACTCTGCCACGTCCAGGGCAATGTTCGAACCGCAGCGGCCCAGGCCGATCAGGCACACCGAGGGGAATTCCTGCTCGTTGCGCAGTTCACCGTCGACTTCCAGGTGCGGTGCGCGCGGGAACACCATGTCGCGCAGGCCGTCGAGGTTGTCGAGGATGCGGTCGGTATTGGTCTCGGTGAAGTACAGGTATTGCTGGGTGGCCAGCGGGCGGGCGGTGCTCAATGACTTTGAACCTGAGGGCTGTTGCGCAGGAGCTGTCAGCAACACGTCGGATACCGCGGTGGCAGAGTTATTTTTAGAAGTCATTGTGCGCCATGTGCCTGGACGGACGGCCGGAAAATATCAAATAGCCATCACGGAGTGGGAGATCGCGACTTTACAGTGCGTCCTGGTCCTGGGCGATAGGGTTTAACCCTAGGGTTTTAAGGGGAAATCCTGGCCGGACTCTGATGAATCGGCCGTTCGTCGGGGTTCTTTAATGAAATGATGGCGATTTGCCAAATATTCGGCGTCAGCGAATTGGCCGAACGATGGAGGCGGGGCCTGTACGACCTGAAGGCGGGTCTTTGGGGGCAGGTTCAGCCCCGGTAAGACCCAGCAGGCTGAACATGTTGTGCTGATCAAGGCCGTTGATCACCGCGCCGATATCACTCATCGGCACCGCCGCACTGAGCAGGTAACCCTGGACGAAATCGCAGCCGTGCTTCTGCACCACCTCAAACTGTTGCAGGGTTTCCACGCCTTCGGTCACCACCTGCAGGTGCAGGGTGTGGGCCATGCCGATAATGGCCTGGACGATCTCGATGTCGGCGTTGGACTTGGGAATGTCCTGGATAAACGAGCGGTCGATTTTCAAGGTGTTCAGCGGCAGGCGCTTGAGGTAGGCGAGGGACGAATAGCCGGTGCCAAAGTCGTCGATGGACAGCGAGACGCCCAGGGCGCGGATTTGCCGCAGCAGTGCCAGGGTGCTGCTGATGTTGCCCATCAGGGCGTTCTCGGTCACTTCCAGTTCGAGGCGGTTGGCGGCGATCCCGCCGAAGCGCAGGGCGCTTTCGATTTCATCGGCCAACTCGTCACGGGTCAGGTTCAGGGCCGAGCAATTCACGGCCATGATCAATTCGGTGTGGCCCTGTTCCGACAGCAGGCTCAGGTCGTGGCAAGCCTGGCGCAGCACCCAGTGATCCAGTTCGGCAATCAGCCCGTTGTTTTCGGCAATGCTGATAAACCGGTCGGGGGTCAGCAGGCCATGTTGGGGATGTTGCCAGCGCACCAGCGCTTCGAGGCGGGTGATCTTGCCTTTTTTCAGGTCAAGAATCGGTTGGTAAAACAGCACCAGTTCGTTCTTGCCCCGCAGCGCAGCCCGCAGTTCTTCTTCCAGTTGCAGCTCCAGGAAGGCGCGGGTTTTCAGGTTGGAACTGAAGAAGTTCAGGCTGTTGCGGCCGGCATCCTTGGACTGATACAGCGCCAGGTCGGCGGTTTTCAGCAGTTCTTCGCTGGTTTTGCCGTCTTCGGGGAAGAGGCTGATGCCGATGCTGGTGGTCATCACCATGCGCCGGCCGGCCAGTTCAATGGGGTCTTTCATTTTCTGCATGATGCGCTGGGCCATGTGCCGCGCTTCATCGCGATGGTGGATGCTGATCAGGATGCAGAACTCGTCCCCGCCAAACCGCGCCACCACGTCGTCATGGCTGCGCACCGAGCTTTTGATATGGCTGGCCAATACGGTGAGCAGTTCGTCACCGGCGTCATGGCCGAGGCTGTCGTTGATGCGCTTGAAGTGGTCGATATCCAGGAAGATCACCGCCAGCATGCCGTCGGTGGCAGTTTTTTCTGCGAGTTTCTCGGCGAAGATCTGGTTGAAGCCACGGCGGTTGAGCAGGCTGGTCAGGGCGTCGTAATGTGCCACCTGTTGCAGCGAAGCCCGGGCCTGGTCCAGCTCGGTGAGCAGTGCATTGACCCGGCGCAGGTCGGTTTCCTTGTGTTGCAGTTTCTTGTCCGCCAGGGCGGCGCTGATGCTGCTGCCGATCACCAGCAGGGCGATGACCGCCACCAGCAGGCCCAGTTGGACCGGGTTGTTGTCCACCGGCAACGCCGACTGCACGACGTCCTCGGGCACCAGCAATTGCATGGCGGCCATGCCGGTGAAGTGCATGCTGATGATGCCGGCGCCGAGCACCAGGCTGGCGGCGTACTTGAGCAATTGATGGAACATGCCGGTGCCGTTGCGCAGGTACAGCGACAGCAGCAACGCCGCCAGGCTGGCGCCGATAGCGATCACCACCGAGGCCAGGAACAGCCCGGTCTGAAAGTAAACGCCCGCTTCGGAGCGCATGGCCGACATGCCGACGTAGTGCATCAGCGCAATACCCAGGCCCATCCACACTGAAGCCAATACATATTGGTGAACGCGCAGCTTTGGGTGACTGAGGGTTTGCATGGCGAACAGCGACGCGATCAACGCGATCAGCAGCGAGGCGAACGTCATGATCAATTCGTAGTGAATGGCGATAGGCGCCTGGAACGCCAGCATGCTGATGAAGTGGGTCGCCCAGATGCCGCCCGCCAGGCAGCCTGCGCCTACCCAGCGCCAGTGACGTTGAGCCTTGGGGTTGTCGACATGGCCGACGCGCTCAGCCATGTCCAGGGTGCCGAAGCCCGCTGCACAGGCCACCACGTAAGCCAGTAGCACCAGAAAGGGGTTATGACTGCAATTGAGTAATAAGTGCCCGCTGTCCGGAAGGTCGGTAAAAAAATGCAAACCAAGCCATTCCATAGCATGTCCCGTCATAAGTCTTTGCCTGACATTGCTCTGAGTATAGAGAGCCTGAGCGGGTTGCAAGGCTTGATGGCAGTTTGCTTCTAATCATTTGGCGATGACTTTATAAACAACTAGAACTAAATGAATAGGGATGACCGCCAGGGTCGCCCGATGGAGTGACATCAGGCTTACGAATCATTACAGACAATCACCGCGGGGCTGACTAGATTGCAGGTTCCGGGCTCAGGATGCGTCTGGCATCGCGGCTCACATAACAATAAAAGAGACGGACCCATGCAGAACTCGACCCAAGCGGCGAATGCCTGGCGCATTCTGTTCCTGTTGTTCCTGGCCAACCTGTTCAACTTTTTCGACCGCACCATCCCCGCGATCATCATCGAGCCGATCCGCATGGAGTGGCACCTCAGCGACTTCCAGCTCGGCATCATCGGTACTGCGTTCACCATTGTGTATGCGATTGCCGGCTTGCCCCTCGGGCGCATGGCCGACACCGGCTCACGCAGCAAACTCATGGGCTGGGGCCTGGCGGCGTGGAGCGGCCTGACCGCCGTTAATGGGCTGGTGGGCAGCTTCTGGACGTTTTTGCTGGTGCGCATGGGCATCGGCATTGGCGAGGCCAGTTATGCGCCGGCGGCCAACTCGCTGATTGGCGACCTGTTTCCGGCCCACCGCCGGGCGCGGGCCATGGGGATCTTCATGCTGGGCCTGCCCCTGGGCCTGTTGCTGGCGTTCTTCACCATCGGTGCGATGGTCAAGGCGTTCGACAGCTGGCGTGCGCCGTTCTTTATTGCGGCGGTGCCGGGGCTGATCCTTGCGGTGTTCATGTTCTACATCAAGGAACCCAAGCGCGGCGCAGCGGAAACCGTGCAAGTCTCCCAGGAAAAAGTCGACCGGCCGATTCGCCGGGTGCTGGCGGTGCCGACGTTCCTCTGGCTGGTGCTGGCCGGGTTGTGCTTCAACTTCGCAACCTACGCCTGTAACTCGTTCCTGGTGCCGATGCTGCAGCGCTATTTCCTGCTGCCGTTGCAGGATGCGGCAGTCGCCACCGGTGTTATCGTCGGTATTACCGGCCTGGTAGGCCTGACCCTGGGCGGCTGGATTGCCGACAAGATCCATCAACGTGTCGCTAATGGCCGGCTGCTGTTCGCGGCGTGCAGCCTGATCATCTCCACCGTCACCACGGCTTGGGCGTTGCACGCGGGGCGTATCGAGATTGGGGTGTTTGTGGCGTTGTTCAGTGTGGGCTGGCTGTTTGCCTACAACTTCTACACCTGCGTGTACACGGCGATCCAGGACGTGGTCGAGCCGCGCCTGCGGGCCACGGCGATGGCGTTATTCTTCGCCGGCTTGTATTTGCTGGGCGGTGGCATGGGGCCGATTGTGGTGGGCGGGTTGTCGGATCATTTTGCTCATTCGGCGATGTATGCGGCGGGGGCGGAGCAGATGACCGAGGCTTATAAAGCCATTGGGTTGCACGATGCCATGTACCTGATTCCGGTGGCGCTGTTTCTGACCATGTTGTTTCTGTTCCAGGCGTCCCGGTGTTTTGTGAGGGATGCCCAGCGGATGAAGGATGGGTTGGTGGGGGGTGAGGTGCCGGCAAGGGCGGTGACTGCCTGAGGCCGAGGTGAGGCTATCGCAGGCAAGCCAGCTCCCACAGTTGACCGAGTTGTTGCTGATGTACACCGTCAAAGTGGGAGCCGGGCTTGCCCGCGATGAGGGCATCAAGGTTACCGATGAAACCCAGTGAATAAAAAAGGCCCGCATTGCGCGGGCCTTTTTGTTTGGCAGGGTAGGGCGGCGAGGTTAGCCCGCGACCAACACCCGAATCGCTTCCAGTCGCAGCGCCGCCTTGTCGAGCATGGCCAGGCCTTGCTCGCGCTGTTGGCGCAGGGCAACCAGTTCGCTGTCACGCACGGTGGGGTTGACCGCTTGCAACGCGGTCAGGCGCGCCAGTTCTTCGTCGGTGTCCGCTGCCAGGCGACGTTGGGCTTCGGCCACACGCTCAGCGTGGCGCGGGGCGATCTTCTCTTCACCGGCGTTGATCCGTGGCGTCAGCTGGTCGCGCTGGGCCTGGATGAACTTGTTGGCGCTGGCCCGTGGCACGCTTTCCAGCTGGTCGTTCAAGGTCAGGAACGAGACGCGGCCCGACAAGTCATTGCCATTGGCATCCAGCAAGCAGCGCAACGCGGCCGGTGGCAGGTAACGGCCCAGTTGCAGCGAGCGCGGGGCAACCACTTCGCTGACGTAGAGCAGTTCCAGCAACACGGTGCCGGGCTTCAGCGCCTTGTTCTTGATCAGCGCCACGGCGGTGTTGCCCATGGAGCCGGACAGCACCAAATCCATGCCGCCCTGCACCATCGGGTGTTCCCAGGTGATGAACTGCATGTCTTCGCGAGACAGCGCCTGGTTGCGGTCGTAGGTGATGGTCACGCCTTCGTCGTCGCCGAGGGGGAAGCTGGCGTCGAGCATTTTTTCGCTGGGCTTGAGGATCAGGGCGTTTTCCGAATGATCTTCGCTGTCGATGCCGAAGGCGTCGAACAGGGTTTCCATGTAGATCGGCAGGGTGAACTGGTCGTCTTGCTCAAGGATGTCCTCCACCAGTGCGTCACCTTCGCCCGCGCCACCGGAGTTGAGCTCCAGCAGGCGGTCGCGGCCGGTGTGCAGCTCGGCTTCGAGGCGCTCGCGTTCGGTGCGGGCTTCGTCGATCAGCGCTTGCCATTCGCCGTCGTCGGCGTTTTCCAGCAGCGGCAGCAGGCGCGGGCCGAACTGGTGCTGCAAGGCGTTGCCGGTCGGGCAGGTGTTGAGGAACGCGTTCAGCGCTTCGTGGTACCACTGGAACAGCCGCTCTTGGGGGCTGGTTTCGAGGTACGGCACGTGCAGTTCGATCACGTGCTTCTGGCCGATCCGGTCCAGACGGCCGATCCGCTGTTCCAGCAGGTCCGGGTGGGACGGCAGGTCGAACAGCACCAGGTGGTGGGAGAACTGGAAGTTGCGGCCTTCACTGCCGATTTCCGAGCAGATCAGCACCTGGGCGCCGAACTCTTCGTCCGCAAAGTAGGCGGCCGCACGGTCGCGCTCGAGGATGTTCATGCCTTCGTGGAACACCGTGGCCGGAATGCCGGAGCGCACGCGCAGGGCGTCTTCCAGGTCCATGGCGGTTTCGGCGTGGGCGCAGATCACCAATACTTTGGTGCGCTTGAGCATTTTCAGCTGGTCGATCAACCACTCGACGCGCGGGTCGAACCGCCACCAGCGTTGTTCTTCGTCCACATCCGGCTGCGACTGGAAGCTGACTTCCGGGTACAGCTCGGCGTGTTCGCCCAGGGGCAGTTCGAGGTATTCGTCCGGGCACGGCAGCGGGTAGGCGTGCAGCTTGCGCTCCGGGAAGCCTTGCACGGCAGCGCGGGTGTTGCGGAACAGCACGCGGCCGGTGCCGTGGCGGTCCAGCAGCTCGCGCACCAGGCGGGCGCTGGCTTCGGCGTCGCCATCGTTGACGGCGGTCAGCAAGGCTTCGCCTTCGTTGCCGAGGAAACCCTGGATGGTCTTGTGGGCGGCGGGCGACAGGCGACCCTTGTCCAGCAGCTCCTGAACGGCTTCGGCCACCGGGCGATAGTTTTCGCTCTCGGCGCGGAAGGCGTGCAGGTCGTGGAAACGGTTCGGGTCCAGCAGGCGCAGACGGGCGAAGTGGCTGTCCTGGCCCAGTTGCTCCGGGGTGGCGGTAAGCAGCAGCACGCCCGGAATCACTTCGGCCAGTTGCTCCACCAGGGTGTACTCGGGGCTGGCTTTCTCTTCATGCCAGACCAGGTGGTGAGCTTCGTCGACCACCAGCAAATCCCAGCCGGCGGCGAACAGCGCGTCCTGGGCTTTCTCGTCGTCCACCAGCCATTCCAGGGCCACCAGCGCGAGCTGGGTGTCTTCGAACGGGTTGGCGGCATCGCTTTCGATAAAGCGTTCTTCGTCGAACAGCGCGACTTGCAGGTTGAAGCGGCGGCGCATTTCCACCAGCCACTGGTGCTGAAGGTTTTCCGGTACCAGGATCAGCACGCGATTGGCGCGGCCCGACAGCAACTGGCGATGGATCACCAGGCCGGCTTCGATGGTTTTGCCCAGGCCCACTTCGTCCGCCAGCAGAACCCGTGGCGCGATGCGGTCGGCGACTTCACGGGCGATGTGCAACTGGTGCGCGATAGGTTGCGCACGCACGCCACCCAGGCCCCACAGCGCAGACTGCAACTGGCGGCTGGTGTGTTCCAGGGTGTGGTAACGCAGGGAGAACCAGGCCAGCGGGTCGATCTGGCCGGCGAACAGACGGTCGCTGGCCAGGCGGAACTGGATGAAGTTCGAGAGTTGGGTTTCCGGCAGGGTGACCTGCTCGTTCTGCCCATTGAGGCCGTGGTAGACCAGCAGGCCGTCGACGTCGTCGACTTCTTGCACGGTCATTTTCCAGCCTTCGAAATGGGTGATGGTGTCACCCGGCGAGAACCTCACGCGAGTGAGGGGCGCATTCCGTAGCGCATACTGGCGGGTGTCGCCAGTGGCCGGATAGAGCACGGTCAACAAGCGGCCGTCCTGTGCCAGAACGGTGCCTAACCCCAGCTCTGCTTCGCTGTCACTAATCCAGCGTTGCCCCGGTTGATACTGCTGCGCCATGCTGCCTGACTCCCGCCGTGAAAAAGCCGACTATCTTAACGGAACAAGGGCCCCAGCCAAAGGACTCTGACAAAAACTACCAAGCTTTACGGGTGGTTCGGCCTGCAATCGACGGGTGGCAAGGCACTTGCCACTGACGACTGAGTCACAAGTTGGCAAACGAAGGCTCAAGTGGATGCCCCGCCAGCCGACAGCCTGCTGACAGGAGACCGATAATTATGATCCCACCCATGCTGCCCTTGAGTGTTGTGCCGGTCACGTCGCAACTCGATCCGGTGCGCCAGAAACCGGATATCCCACCCGTGGTGCCGGTTCAGCCAGGCTCCAACGAAAGCACCATCGACCTGCAAAAACGCGATCCCGAGGAAGCGGCACTGTTGTTGCGTGAGGAGCAACGTCGCCAGCAGGAACAGCAAAAGCGCCGCCGCGAAGCCGATGAGGATCCGCAGGAGCACCTGGCTGTGCCCGGTGACGAACTCAACGCCGACAACACCGTGCCGGTGGTGCCGTTGATCGAAGACGCACCCCGGCAAGGGTTGTGGGTGGACGTCGAGGTTTAGTCCCGCAGTTCCCCCAGGGCCGTGATCAGTTGCTCGATGTCTTGTGCCGTATTGAGGTAGCTCACGGAGATCCGCGCCACGCTGTCCAGCTGACGGGCCTGCATGTCCAGCGGGGTATAGGGCACGCCGTTGGCACCGATATTGATCCGCTTGAGCCCCAGGCGCCGCTTGAGTTCAAAGGCGTCCCAGCCCGCCAGGTTGAAGGCGATCAGGCCGGACTGGTTTCCCGCCGCTCCCACGTCATGCAAGGTCACCCCGTCGATCCCGCGCAGTTCTTTGCGGATCGTGTCGCTTAGAACCTGGACCGTCTGGCGAATCCGCTCAACCCCCAGTCGATTGACCTCCAGCAACGCATTGCCCAGGCCGGCCAACAACGCGAAGGACACTTCGCTGGTTTCAAAGCGCCGGGCGTCATTGCGCACCTCAAAACCCGCCGGGCTCCAGGGCGCAGAAAATACATCGCGCTGGGCCGGGTTCAAGCGCTCGAGAAAATCCGGCCGCACATAGAGCAGGGCGGTACCCCGCGGGCCTCGCAGATGTTTGCGCCCGGCACCCTTGAGCACATCGCACCCCAACGCTTGCACATCCACCGGCACCTGGCCGAGGGCTTGGCCGGCGTCGATGAAGTAGGCGATGCCATGACGCCTGGCCACCTGGCCGATGGCCTCGGCGGGGTTGATCAAACCGCTGTTGGCGGGGAGCCAGGTCAGGTCGATCAGCCGTACCCGGGCATCGAGCATGGCCTCCAGGCCGGCGACGGACACGGCGCCGGTGTCATCGCAGGGGATCACCTCAACGTGCGCGCCTGCTTCGACGGCCGTCTGCATACTCGCCAGGTTGCCGCCCCATTCGTGGCGGCCCACCAGAATGCGGTCCCCCGGTTGCCACGGGCCCAGCGCCTGGAACGCCATGCTCCAGGCGGTGGAGCCACTGCTGGCAAAGGCAATCGATGCGACCGGCGCGTTGAGCAGTTGCGCGGCGGCGCGGCGGGCTTTCTCCGCCAATAACGCACCGTGCTCGCCGGCCTCCATCGGCCCGTCGCGGGCCTCGCGTTGCAACTGGTCAATGATCGCGTCGAGGGTCCCTTGGCTGGGCAGGGACGCACCGGCGTGGTTGAAGTGGACGATGCCGGACCGGCAGCCCGGCGTTTCGTCCCGCCGTTCCCCGACTTCTGTCAGGGACAGCGCGGTCATGGCTGCAGCTCGAAAATTGCGTCGATCTCCACCGCTACGCCGCCTGGCAAGCTGGAGACACCCACGGCCGTGCGGGCGTGGCGGCCTTTGTCGCCGAGGGCGTTGACCAGCAGGTTTGAGGCGCCATTGGCCACCGCGCCTTGGCGCTGGAAATCGCCGCTGCTGGCGATAAACACCCCCAACCGGATGATGCGCACCAGGCGCGACACATCATCACCGAGGGCATCACTCAACTGTGCCAGCAGGCCCAATGCGGCGAGTTCGGCGGCCTTGGCGCCTTCGTCCTCGCTGATGGATTCGCCGAGCCGGCCAATGTACGCAGGCTTACCGTCCAGCAGCGGGATTTGGCCGGAGATGAACAGTTGGTTCTGGCTGATCACGTAATTGACGTAGTTGGCGATCGGTTGGCTGGGTGTCGGCAGGCTCAGGCCCAGGGTTTGTACGCGTTGGGAAATGGAGTGGCTCATGGTGAATCCTCGCAGGAAGAGTCTTCAGCATGGGCGGCAGGGTTTTGGTCGACAAACGGATAGATCTAACGCGACGTATCGAAATAATTCATGCGTGGGCACAGATTTCCCGCAGCCACTCACTGAAACAGGTGGCCGCTGCGTGGATATCGCCTTGCGGGGCGATCAGCCAGTAGCCGATCTCGCTGTGGTAGGGCGGCCAGTCGAAGGCTTCCACTAAGGTGCCTTCTTTCAGTCTGCGTTCGATCAAGCGGTGGCGGCCCATGGCGATGCCCTGGCCGGCGACGGCGGCCTCGACCACGATGTTGTAGTCGTGCAACAGTGCCTTGGGGTAGTGCTCTACGTCCACCTGGTAATGCCGGGACCAGTCGGTCCACTCGAAAGGGCGGTGCGAGGTGGCCATCAACAGCGGGCCGTTCGCCAACTGGCTGGCCTTGAACGCCGGGCTGCACACGGGTGACAGGGTTTCACTCATCAGGCGCGTGGCCTGCACGTCGGCCCAGTCGCCCTTGCCGTAGCGAATCGCCAGGTCAACCTCGGCGGCGGCGACGTCAGCCAGTTGAATCGCCGGCAGCAACTCCACCTGGATATGTGGATAGCGGCTGAGAAACCCGGCCAGGCGTGGCGCCAGCCACAAGGTGGCGAACGAGGCGAGCAGGCCGATGCGCAGCACGGTGGTGGCGGGTGGGGTTTGTTGCTGGCGGGTAGCGGCAGCGATGGCGTCGAGGGCGGGGTGGATTTGGTCGTAGTAGTGTTGACCGTCTTCGGTCAGATCGATGGCGCGGGTGCGACGGATAAACAGTGGTTTTCCCAAGTGTTGTTCGAGCTTTTGCACTTGATGGCTGAGGGCGCTCTGGGTCACGGACAGCTCGGCGGCGGCCTTGATAAAACTCAAATGCCGGGCCACGGCCTCAAAGGCGCGCAGGGCCAGCAGGGGGGGAAGGTCCTTGTGCAGTGCCACGTCGAACGCTCTGTGTGAGGGGGGGGGGAGGGGGGATTTTGCGGGCAAATGCGTGGGATGACATCGATTTTGTTTACGGGGGATTGGCGCAGGACGCATTATTGGGGCATCCAAGCCATTACGTAAGCCAAGCCATGAGTGATGACGACAAGCTGATTGATCTGAATGCCGAACGGGCCAAACGGGTGCATGACCTGAATGACAAACGACTGAATGAAGTGCGCCAGGCGTTTGAGCAAGCGATGCCGTTGGGCAAAGGTAAGAAAAAGCCGAAAAACAAACCGAAAAAGCGTTGATACAGCCTGCATCGATTGATGCAGGTCAGTTATTTCCCTTCTTTACGTCCCGTTGCGGGCGACATTGATCCTCGTCAATTTCTTCTTTCGTCTTCTTGGTTAACTTAGCCCTATCGCAACAGGGCAAGTGCAGGAGGCCGGTCATGTTTTTCGATAATGTGGTATTTGCCGGAGTGCTGACGGTTGGCCTCATGGTGATGTTCTTTGTTGGGTTTGGAATTTTTATCTGGAAAGACGCTAACAAGCGTAAGAGGCCTTAGGTCTTTCCGGGATACATGAGCACGCAAGGCATTTTGGGCGACTTCGGTCGCCTTTTTTTTGTTTTGGGGTTAGTTGTCGTGGCGGCCTGGTAGCCGACCAAATTGCTGTTTTTATTAGGTACATATCCGTTGCTGCGG
>NZ_JACARC010000107.1:0-120 GCF_013386825.1 Pseudomonas sp. IPO3778 | reverse complement strand
GCTTGAGTGTGGTGAAGCAACAGCAACGGCAACAGCAACAGCAACGGCAAAATCAGAAGCGGGCACGGTCCAAATGTGGGAGCGGGCTTGCTCGCGAATGCGGTGTGTCAGTCACCGAAT
>NZ_JACARC010000106.1:291-9485 GCF_013386825.1 Pseudomonas sp. IPO3778 | reverse complement strand
AGCAACGGATATGTACCCAAATCCAATCCCCGCCTAAGAATTCCGAACCCCCAAAAGACTCATCAACCCCGCCAACGGAAAATCCCCCTCCAGCTCAGCCAAACTCGCCGTACTCATAGGCTGCGGCTGCCGCAAATGCCCATGCTGCAAATAACTGATCAGCCCCCCCACAAACGGCTGATGGCTAACCAGCAACACATCATCGTCATTGTCGAGATACTTGAGCACCTCCAGCGGATTACTCTCCGGCGTCAACCAGGGCACCGTCCGAATCTCCGGCTCAAACCCCAACGCCTCACGCACCAACTGCGCCGTCTGCTGCGCCCGCACATAGGGGCTGGCGATGATCGCCCGGATCGGCTGCCCAATCAGATACGCCGCACTGCGCAGCACCTCTTCGCGCCCATGCGCCGTCAAATTACGCTCGGCGTCCGTACGCGCATGCCCCTCGGCCTCACCGTGACGCAACACCCACACCTTCATAGCTTGGGTTCCTCATCACGAGCCGGATGCGGCGCCGGCGGCACGCTGTGAGCAGCCTCACCCTCCGGCACACGCGGCGTCGGCCAATCAGCAAACGGCCAAGGCTTCTGATCACTGTGAAAGCTGCCAAACCGCCCAATCTGCGCCAAAAACTGACTCAAGCTGTCACCAAAATTCATCAACCCCAGGTTCGGCGCCCCGTACACCAGCCGGTAAACCAGTTGCACCACCACCAGGGCGCCCAGCAGAAACTGCGCCACTTGCCACACCAGGGCAAACACCAGCATCCACAGGACACGCAAACCAATGGACTCATATTTGGGTGCTGCTTTCGGATCGTTCATCGCGCGTTCCTCAGTTGAAACCACTGGTGGAAATAAAGTCGACATCGGTCTTCGGCTCGGCCCGCATGAGCAACTCGATGACCTGGTTCAAGGTACGCCCTTCAAACAGAATCGCATGCAAACCCGCAACCAGCGGCATGTACACCCCCACTTCCTGGGCCTTGGCCTTCATCACTTTCAGGGTGTTGACGCCTTCGGCCACTTCCCCCAAACGGGTCACGGCGTCATCCAGGCTCAAGCCCTGGCCGAGGGCAAACCCGACCTGGTAGTTGCGGCTTTTGGGTGACGAGCAGGTAACGATCAAATCGCCCACGCCCGCCAGGCCGAGGAAGGTCATCGGGTTGGCGCCCTGGTTGACTGCAAAGCGCGTCATCTCGGCCAAGGCGCGGGTGATCAGCATGCTCTTGGTGTTTTCGCCCATGCCCAGCGCAACAGCCATGCCGGCGATGATCGCGTAGACGTTTTTCAACGCCCCACCCAGTTCGACGCCGAAGCGGTCGGCGCTTGCGTACACACGGAAGGTGCGACCGTGCAGCACTTCCTGCACCCGTTCGCACAGTGCCTCGTCTTCACTGGCAACCACGGTGGCGGTCAGTGCGTGCTCAGCCACTTCCCGCGCCAGGTTGGGGCCGGACAACACGCCAATGCGCGCGGCGGGGGCGATTTCTTCAAGGATTTCGCTCATCAACTTGAAGGTATGCGCTTCGATGCCCTTGGTCAGGCTGACCAGTAACTTGCCTGCCAACCGCTCGGCATGGGGCGCCAGCACCGAACGCAAGGCGCTGGACGGCAACGCGACGAAGCACAGGTCGCACTCGGTCAGCGTTGCCAGCAAATCAGTGACCGGCTCCACGGCCGGGTGAATCTTGATGCCTTTAAGGTAACGGGGGTTTTCCCGGTTGACCCGAATGGCCTCGGCTTGCTCGGGGTCACGCATCCATTGACGTACCCGATGACCGTTTTCAGCCAGCAGATTAGCCACGGCGGTACCAAAACTTCCGCCTCCCAGGACCGCAATAGGGCGCTGTTCAGTCATATGCAATCCGTTAATCCATAGCAGTGGCGATGGCCGCATTATACGGAGCGACCCGCCTGCGGCCAGCCCCCGCGTCAATTCAAACGCTCGTCGGAAAATGCGACAAAGGTGCGAAGTAATTCCGGGGGCGACGACTGGCAAAAGGCCCCACCTCAGTTAACATGGGCGGCTATCCGTAATTATCAAGGCCGTGCCGTGTCTTTGGGCCCTCCTCCTCGCTCATCTCTTGTCCTGACGTTGTTGTGCATGCCGTGGTGCAGTGCACCGTTGCTGGCGGACGATCTGTTCCTCGACAGCCAACCGCTGCCGCAGGTACTGACCGCCACCCGGCTCAAGCAATCGGCCGCCGCCGTGCCCGGCAGCATGACGGTGATCGACAGCGAGTTGATCAAGGCCAGCGGCGCGCGGGATATCCCCGAGCTGCTGCGGCTGGTGCCCGGGATGATGGTCGGCTACACCACCGGCAACCAGGCCGCCGTGAATTACCACGGCACCCAGGCCGGTGACGCCCGGCGCATGCAGGTGTTGATCGACGGTCGCTCGGTTTACCGGGCAGGCCTGGCGACCGTGGACTGGAGCGATATTCCGGTGGCGCTGGAAGACATCGACCGCATCGAAGTCTTCCGCGGCCCCAACACCGTCAGCTACGGCGCTAACGCACTGATGGCCGTCGTCAATATCCTCACCCGCTCGCCTGCCAACAGCCACGGCACCCGCATGAAACTCACCCAGGGTGGACGCGGAGTCAACGACTGGTATGCCAGCCAAGGCATGGGGTGGGAAACCGGCGACCTGCGGCTGTCGCTGTCCGGGCAACAGGACGATGGTTTTGACAGCGACCGCGTGGGCGCCGACCGCCGCGACAGTCGCCGCCTGAGCCGCTTCAGCCTCGCCGTCAGCCAGACCCTGAATGCACAACAAAGCATCGACTGGCAGTTGGACGCCAAGGAAGGCACCAACCAACGCCCGTATACCTACCAACCGGTATTCGACGGGATTACCGAAGGCGGTGACAATTCTGACGTCAGCGCCAAGGATTACGCCGGTTCCCTGCGCTGGAACTTCGACTTCAACCCCGATCACAGCCTGTATATCCAGGGCTCGGCCCAGCAGTGGGATCGCCGGCAGATCTGGCGCGCCTGCGACGCCAAGGTGTCGTTCAGCCCGGAGCTGACCCAGTTGTGGCAGCTCAATCCCAACTATGCCGAGCGCTTGGCCCGGCACATGGACACCTACAGCCAAGGGACCGCTCCCCCGGGCAGCGCCGCCGAACAAGCGTTGGGCAACCAGGTGCTGGATCAATGGCGCAACGGCGCGAACCAGAGCGTCTGCGGCAACATCGACCAAAGCACCAAGGAAAACCGCTACGACCTGGAGGTCCAGGACACCCTCAGCCTGTCCGACACCCTGCGCCTGGTCAGCGGCATGAACTACCGCTACGACCGCGCCGACTCCGACACCTACTTCAACGGCACCATTGACGACACCACCTGGCGGCTGTTCGGCCACCTCGAATGGCGCGCCAGCGAACACTGGCTGTTGCAGGGCGGCGCGATGTACGAAGACACCCACCTGAGCGGCAACTCGCTGACGCCCCGGGTGGCCGTCAACTACCTGATCAACCCGCGCCACGGCCTGCGTGCGGTGTACTCCGAAGCCATTCGCTCGCCGGACATGTTCGAAAACAACGTCAACTGGAGCTACCGCGTCACCAACCTCAGCTCGCCCGCCTACGGCCAGAACTCGGGGCAATACTTCGTGGTGACCCGTGGCCCGGGCAACCTCGACAAAGAGCTGATGCGCTCCCGAGAACTGGGCTACAACGGCTTTTTTGCCGACATCGGGCTGAACGTGGACGTGAAGCTGTTCTACGACGAAATCAGCGACATGGTCAGCGAGCCCCTGCGCAACAACCAGTACATCGCGAGCAACTCAAACAGCTCGCGCTTTACCGGCACCGAAACCCAGCTCGACTGGCGCATGAGCACCGCCGACCGGCTTCGCGTCACCTATGCTTATGTGGACGCCAGCGCCACCAACCCGCTGGACAAACAGCAAACCGCCCGCAACAGCGGCTCGGCCGGCTGGATGCGTGAATGGGGCCATGGCTGGTCCAGCGCAGTGTTCTACTATGGCGACGACGCACTCAACCAATATCGCTTCGAACGGGTCGACCTGCGGGTGGCCAAGCGCATTGCGTTGGGCAAAGCCAATGTGGAACTGGCCGGCATGTTGCAACAACGGCTCGACAATCAGCCCACCACCTGGCCCGACAACAACTATGACCAACGCCACGTGCTCTACTTCAGTGCGGAGTTAGAGTTCTAGCATGGACCGCGCCTCGTCACGGATGACCCACTCCTATACCGCCCGGCTCTGGCGGCGCTGTGTGTTGCTTGGGGTTTTACTGTTTGCCGCCCCCGCCTGGGCGGCGGATATCCTGCTGACCGCCGACGAAGACGGCCCGGGCGTACAAGCGTTCGTCCAGGCCCTCGCCCGGCAGCGCCCCGACGACAGCGTGACATTCAGCGCGCTCAAAGACCTCCCCGCCCCCGCGCACTTGCCGGCCAGCACCCGCCTGATCCTGCTGGACCTGCCCAGCCTCGACTGGCGCCTGCAAGACACCCAGGGCCCGCCGACCCTGGTGCTGCGTATCAGCCGCCTGCAAGCCCGCCAGCGCCTGGGTGACAGCGTGCCACCCAAGATCAGCCTCTTGTGGAGCGACCCGCCACTGGACCGCCAGCTGCGCCTGATCACCGGCATCCTGCCCCAGGCCCGGCGCATCGGCGTGCTTTATGGCATCGACAGCCAATTCCTGCTCCGCGAACTGCGCCAGTACGCGGCGCCCATGGGCCTGGAGATCGTGCCCCAGCTTTGGGACAACATTAATGACAGTCGGCCGCTGCAAAGCCTGTTCAAGAACAGCGACGTGCTGCTCGGGCTGGACGACCCTCAGTTATACAACCCGAAAACCGCAAAAAACCTGCTGCTCAGCAGCTACGCCAGGCAATTGCCACTGGTGGGGCCCAACGCCGGGTTCGTCAAGGCCGGCAGCCTGGCCAGCACCTACAGCGATCAGGCCGACTGGCTGAACGTGCTCGACCGGCTACTGGACCATGCACCGTCCGCCTGGCCGCGTTCGTTGTACCCGGAACGCTTCAAAGTCGTGGGCAACCCGCAGGTTGCGCGCTCACTGGGGATCGAACAGGTGGACGAAACCAACGTCGCCGCCCGCCTGGCCGAAGGAGAAAAACGCCCATGACCTTTCGTCGCCGTTGGGACATCAATACCCGAACCCAGCTCATCACCCTGGGCCCGGCACTCCTGCTGACATTGTTGTTGATCAGCTTCTTTACGTTCGTGCGGATCCAGGACTTGCGCCAGGAGCTGGACCACACCGGCCAATTGATCGCCAACCAACTGGCGCCGGCCACCGAATACGGGGTGATTTCCGGCAACAACGACGTGCTCGAAAGCCTGTTGCGCGCCACCCTGGCCACGCCACATGTGCGCTTCCTGGAGATTCAGGACAGTTCGGAAAACATTCTGGTGTATGTCGAGCAACCGTCGGAGAAGCACGATCGCTCGCTGTCGGTGAAAGTGTTCCAGGCACCGATCCGCCTGCAACATATCCAGCTGGGCAATGACTTCTTCCAGGACAGCACCGCAGAGCCCAAGGCGCCCCGCGCGGATTACCTGGGCCGGGTGATTGTCGGCATGTCCAACGATGCGTTCAGCCAGCGCCAGCAGGAAATCCTGTTCAAGGCCGGGATTCTCGCGCTGTTCGCCCTGCTGTTTACCTTCCTGCTGGCCCGTCGCCTGGCCGCCAGCCTGTCCCAGCCCATCAGTGCCATGGGCAATGCGGTCAAGGCTATTCAGCAGGGTGACTACCAGACGCCACTGCCTATTGTCGATGACTCGGAATTGGGCGATCTGTCGCGCCATATCAATAACCTGGCCGACGGTTTGAACCAGGCCAGCCGCGAACAGCACCAGGCCATGGCCCAACTGATCCAGACCCGCGAAGAAGCCGAGCGGGCGAACAATGCCAAATCGGATTTCCTGGCAATGATGAGCCATGAACTGCGCACGCCGATGAACGGCGTGCTGGGCATGCTGCAATTGCTGGAAACCACCGACATGACCGAGGAGCAGACCGAATACGCGGCGCTGGCCTCGGAGTCCACCGAGCACCTGTTGAAGGTGATCAACGATATTCTCGACTTCTCGCGCATTGAGCGCGCGGCCCTGGAGCTGGAACACATTCCGTTCGACCTGGTGGAGCTGATCAGCAGCTGCGCCCAGGCCTTCCAGCATGCCGCCCAGCAACGCGGGCTGGCGCTTGAAGTGCCCATCCCGCAGGGCCTGGGCTCACTGCAAGTGCAGGGCGACCCGACCCGCATCCGGCAAATTCTGGTGAACCTGATCGGCAACGCCCTCAAGTTCACCGAGCACGGCACCGTCACCGTCGAACCGCACTGGCAGACCCTGGACCACCAATTGCTGTGGTTCACCTGCACCGTACGGGACAGCGGGATTGGCATTTCGACCGAACGCCTGGAATTGATGTTCGATGCGTTCCAGCAAGCCGACAGTTCCATTTCAAGACGTTACGGCGGCACCGGGCTGGGCTTGCCTATCGCGCGCACCCTGGCCGAACGCATGGGCGGCACCCTGCGCGCCCAGAGCGAAGAAGGCCAGGGCTCGGTGTTCACCCTGGAAATCCCGCTGGCGATCTACCAGCAGAGCCTGCCGGTGCCCGCACCCAACGCCGAAGGTAATCCCAGCGCGGGCGAAGGCCGCAACGTATTGCTGGTGGAAGACAACCCGGTCAACCGCACCGTGGTCGAAGCCATGCTGCGCAGCCTGGGGTTCGAGGTGAGCATCGCCATCGACGGCGCCGAAGCGATTCGCAGTGCCGAGAGCCTGATTTTTACCGCGATCCTGATGGATTGCCGGCTGCCGGGCATTGATGGCTATGAAGCCACCCGGCAGATTCGCCAGTTGCCCGGTTGCGCCGACCTGCCGATCATTGCCCTCACCGCCAATGCCTTGCAGGGCGACCGCGAAGCCTGCCTGGCCGCCGGAATGAACGATTACCTGGCAAAGCCGTTCAAACGCACGGATTTACAGCAAATCCTACAGCGATGGGTGCAGTAACACGGTGCCATCAGCCAACTGCGACTGGCGTGAAAGACGAAAGTGCGGCAGTCTTAGGCACCCGAACGGGCCCGTAAACCGGCCCGGTTTATAATTTCAGTGCACAAGTGTACATTCATGACCTTGACGCTGTGACTTTCACTACAACGCAATAGTCTATGTGTAGGCTGCCGACATGAGGCATGAACGCGTCGTCGGCCAGGAAGATTTACCCTGCCCTGCCGCATGGGATTATTGAGGAGCTCGCATGACCAAACAAAACGCCTTTACTCGGGAAGACCTGCTGCGCTGCAGTCGCGGTGAGCTGTTCGGCCCAGGTAACGCGCAACTGCCCGCCCCGAACATGCTGATGGTGGATCGCATCACCCATATCAGCGAAGAGGGTGGCAAGTACGGCAAAGGTGAATTGGTCGCCGAGCTGGATATCACCCCTGACCTGTGGTTTTTCGCCTGCCATTTCGAAGGCGATCCGGTGATGCCGGGCTGCCTGGGCCTCGACGCCATGTGGCAGCTGGTTGGCTTCTACCTGGGCTGGCAAGGCCTGCCGGGCCGCGGTCGTGCCCTGGGTTCGGGCGAAGTGAAGTTCTTTGGCCAGGTCTTGCCGACCGCCAAGAAAGTCACCTACAACATTCAAATCAAGCGCGTCCTCAAGGGCAAGCTGAACCTGGCCATTGCCGATGGTTCGGTGACTGTCGACGGTCGCGAGATTTATACTGCCGAAGGCCTTCGGGTCGGCGTATTCACTTCCACTGACAACTTTTAAGGGTTATCCGCATGCGCCGCGTCGTTATCACTGGTCTGGGCATCGTTTCGTGCCTGGGCAATGACAAAGAGACCGTCTCCGCTAACCTGCGTGCAAGTCGCCCTGGCATCCGCTTCAACCCGGAATATGCCGAAATGGGTCTGCGTAGCCAGGTTTCCGGCTCCATCGACCTGCCCCTCGAAGAGCTGATCGATCGCAAGATCTATCGCTTCGTCGGCCACGCAGCCGCTTACGCCTACCTGGCCATGAAGGACGCGATCACCGATTCCGGCCTGAGCGAAGACCAGGTGTCCAACGTGCGAACCGGCCTGATCGCCGGTTCCGGTGGCGCGTCGACCTTGAACCAGATGGAAGCGCTGGACATCCTGCGCGAGAAAGGCGTCAAGCGTGTCGGCCCGTACCGCGTCACGCGGACCATGGGCAGCACCGTTTCCGCCTGCCTGGCCACGCCGTTCAAGATCAAGGGTGTGAACTACTCGATCTCCTCCGCTTGCGCCACCAGTGCTCACTGCATCGGTACTGCGGTAGAGCAGATCCAGTTGGGCAAGCAAGACATCGTGTTTGCCGGTGGCGGTGAAGAAGAACATTGGAGCCAGTCGTTCCTGTTCGACGCCATGGGTGCTCTGTCGACCCAGTACAACGAAACCCCGGAAAAAGCTTCCCGTGCCTACGATGCCAAGCGTGACGGTTTCGTCATCGCCGGCGGTGGCGGCATGGTGGTGGTCGAGGAGCTGGAACACGCCCTGGCCCGTGGTGCGAAGATCTACGCGGAAATCGTCGGCTACGGCGCGACGTCCGACGGCTACGACATGGTTGCGCCAAGCGGCGAAGGCGCCATCCGCTGCATGCAGATGGCAATGTCCACCGTTGATACCCCGATCGACTACCTGAACACCCACGGCACTTCGACTCCGGTCGGCGACTCCAAGGAAATGGAAGGTGTGCGTGCGGTATTCGGCGACAAGGCTCCGGCGATCAGCTCTACCAAGAGCCTGTCGGGCCACTCCCTGGGCGCTGCTGGCGTTCATGAAGCGATCTACTGCCTGCTGATGATGGAAGGCAACTTCATGGCAGGTTCTGCCAACATCGAGGAACTGGACCCGGAAGTGGCTGACATGCCGATCCTGACCAAGACCCGTGAAGACGCCACCATCAACACCGTGATGAGCAACAGCTTTGGCTTTGGTGGCACTAACGCTACCTTGGTGCTGAAACGCTGGCAGGGTAAGTAAGGCCTGCAGCTTGATCATCTGAAAACGCCCCGACTGGTTCGGGGCGTTTTTTTTTGCGCCTCGTGAATGGGGTGTATATCCGTTATTTGGGTGATGGCGACTATTGGTTCCGCTCTTACAGCGGGTCACTTTTGGAAAGAGCCCAAAAGTAACCAAAAGGCTCTTGCCCCACCACT
>NZ_JACARC010000106.1:0-280 GCF_013386825.1 Pseudomonas sp. IPO3778 | reverse complement strand
AGCACAGCGGCCTACCGGCCTACCGGCCGGCTTGAGTGTGTAGAAGCAAAAGCAGAATCAAAAGCCAAAGCGGGCACGGTCCACTGTAGGAGCTGGCTTGCCTGCGATGGCATCACCTCGGTGTATCTGGAAGACCGAGTTGCCTGCATCGCAGGCAAGCCAGCTCCCACAGAAAAGCAGAGCTGCATCAGCTTCAGATTTGGCTTTCGCTCTGGCCTTTATCTTGGCTTCTACCACTGGGGTCGGCTTTCAGGCAGAACAAAGGCCAAAGCGAACTCGG
>NZ_JACARC010000105.1 GCF_013386825.1 Pseudomonas sp. IPO3778 | reverse complement strand
ACCGAGTGGTGGGGCAAGAGCCCTTTTGGTTACTTTTGGGGCTCTTTTCCAAAAGTGACCCGCTGTAAGAGCGGAACCCTAAGTCGCCGTTACCTAAATAACGGATATGTACTCAGTCAACCAGCCCAACAGAGCATAGAGACTCAACCTGCAATAGCCCTGTGTCCGCCAGTACATGGGCAACTGATCCGCCGCCATCGCAGACAAGCCAGCCCCCACACTTGATCTCCATGAGGCTCAAGCCCCCTGCAACCTTGAGGGTTTTCCCCAGGCAAAAAAAAGCGGCGCACCGACCAAGTGCACCGCAAAAATGCCGTAGAACACAGCAACAACGATTCAGTAAATCCAATCAGTCCAGCAGAGCCAGCGCCTCAGCGGTGGTTTCCTGGATACGTGCCCAGTCGCCGTTCTTGACCCATTCAGGGTCGAGCATCCAGCTACCGCCCACGCACATCACATTCTTCAAGGCCATGTAGCTCTTGATGTTGGCCGGGCCCACACCGCCAGTCGGGCAGAATTTCACTTCACCAAACGGACCGCCCAAGGCCTTGATAGCCGCCACGCCACCGCTGACTTCAGCCGGGAACAGCTTGAAGCGGCGATAACCCAGGCCATAACCTTCCATAATCCCGGACGCATTGCTGATGCCCGGCAACAACGGAATCGAGCTGTGAACCGAGGCTTCCAGCAGATCACGGGTAATCCCGGGGGTGACGATAAATTGCGAACCGGCCACTTCGGCCGCTTCCAGCATGTGGCGATCCAGCACAGTACCGGCACCGGTGCACAGCTCCGGGCGCTGCTCACGCAACACCTGGATGGCCTTGAGGCCAAACTGCGAACGCAGGGTCACTTCCAGTGCCGTCAAACCACCGGCAGCCAGGGCATCGGCCAGGGGCAGAATGTCCTGTTCACGGGCAATGGTGATCACCGGCAGGATCCGCGCCTTGGCGCAGAGGCTGTCGATCAAGGCAACTTTGTCCGCCATGGAAACGGTAGGTTGGGGGCTGTTCATCGCGGCTGATCCTTGGCTCATGGGCACCAGTAAATCTCTAAAGTAGGTTGCAAAAACGCGCGTATCGGCATGGCAGCAACGTCGTCACTGGCCAGCGCGGCGCTCAAGGTGGTCAATTTCGAGCTGCCGGAAATCGACAGCACGGTGTAGTGGGCGCTGGCCAGCAATGCGCGACTCATGGTCAGGCGCTGGTGCGGCACGGTCGGCGCCAGCATCGGCCAGCAACGACGGCTGCCGTCCGGCTTCAGGGCTTGCGCCAGGTTCGGGCTGTTGGGGAACAGCGATGCGGTGTGGCCGTCATCGCCCATGCCCAGTACCAGCACGTCAATCGCCGGTAACTCGGCGAGCAGGCGATCGGCCTGCTCGGCAGCCTGGTCAAGGGTGGCGGCGACGCTGTACAGGCTCAGGAACTTCGCCTTGGCCGCCGGGCCTTGCAGCAAATATTTCTTCAACAGGCCGGCGTTGCTGTCGGCATGCTCCACCGGCACCCAACGCTCGTCGGCCAGGGTGATAGTCACCTTGGACCAGTCCAGGCCTTGCTTGGCAAGGTTCTGGAAGAACGCCACGGGGCTGCGGCCACCGGACACCACCAGGGTCGCTTCGCCACGGGCACTGATGGCCGTTCGCAGTTGTTCAGCCACATCATTGGCCAGGCCGTCAGCCAGCAACGGCGCGGTGCGGTACTCATGGGCAGTGACGCCCTGAGGCAGTTTCAGTTCAGATATCGCCATACCAAGACCTCCCGTCCCGCGTGATCAGTGCAATCGAGCTCATCGGCCCCCAGGACCCCGCCGCATACGGCTTGGGCGCATCACCGGATTTTTTCCACCCGGCGATCAACTGGTCACACCACTTCCACGCGGCTTCGATTTCATCTTTGCGCACAAACAGGTTCTGGTTGCCGCGCATGACTTCAAGTAACAACCGCTCGTAGGCATCGGGAATCCGCGCGCTGCGATAGGTGTCGGAAAAATTCAGTTGCAGCGGCCCGCTGCGCAGTTGCATGCCCTTGTCCAGGCCCTGCTCCTTGGTCATCACGCGCAAGGAAATACCTTCGTCCGGTTGCAGGCGGATGATCAGTTTGTTGCTGATCTGCAAGCGCTGCTCGGGGGCGAAGATGTAGTGGGACGGTTCCTTGAAGTGGATGACGATCTGCGACAGCTTTTGCGGCATGCGCTTGCCGGTGCGCAGGTAGAACGGCACCCCGGCCCAACGCCAGTTACGGATATCGGCCCGCAGGGCGACGAAGGTTTCAGTGTCGCTCTGGGTGTTGGAGTTTTCTTCTTCCAGGTAACCCGGCACCGGCTTGCCGGCGCTGTAGCCCGCAATGTATTGGCCGCGCACCACTTGGGTGGTCAGGCCGTCCGGGCTGATGGGCGCCAGGGCCTTGAGCACCTTGACCTTCTCGTCACGAATACTGTCGGCAGACAGGTCAGCCGGCGGGTCCATGGCGATCAGGCACAGCAACTGCAGCAGGTGGTTCTGGATCATGTCCCGCAGCTGGCCGGCCTTGTCGAAGTAACCCCAGCGACCTTCGATGCCTACCTGCTCGGCCACGGTGATTTCCACGTGGGAGATGTAGTTCTGGTTCCACTGGGTTTCAAACAGGCTGTTGGCAAAACGCAGGGCGATCAGGTTCTGGACGGTCTCTTTGCCCAGGTAGTGGTCGATGCGGTAGGTGCGGTTTTCCGGGAAAAACTGCGCCACGGCGTCGTTGACCTTGCGCGAGGAATCCAGGTCCGAGCCGATGGGTTTTTCCAGGACCACCCGGGTGTTTTCCGCCAGGCCGACCTTGGACAGGTTCTCGCAGATTGCGCCGTACACCGCCGCCGGGGTGGCGAAGTAGGCAATCAGGCGTTGTTCGGTGCCGGCATTTTCTGCCAGGGCGACGTAGTCGTCGGCCTTCAGGAAGTCGACGTGCAGGTACGTCAGGCGGGCCAGGAAACGCTGGGCGACGGTTTCGTCCAGTTCCTTGCCGACGTAGCTGCGCAATTCTTTTTCGATGTGGGCCAGGTGCTGTTGCTCGGAACCAGCCTCACGGGCCAACGCCAGGATGCGCGTGTCTTCGTGCAGGAGACCCGCGCCATCGAGTTGATAGAGGGCAGGAAATAACTTGCGCAGCGCCAGATCACCCAAGGCGCCAAACAGGGCAAAGGTGCAGGGTTCTACGGTTATCAAAGGCATGATGTTTGTTCTTTTATCAAGTTAAGCTACAAATACCTTTTTTTAAGGCATCACTCAAGGAAAAATGTAGTAATAACCACAACATTTTCCCGAAAAACGTATTCCGAGTGGTGGTGTTCAACTACCCTCAGTAGGATAGGCCACCGCAAAGGGCCGCTCGTCGATTGGTTGACGACCCTTATTTGCATCGTCGCCCTAAGGAAACATGAATGGACCGCGTGCGAAATCTACTGGAACAGATCCAGAAACGCCTCGAAGAACTGAACAAGGCTGAACGTAAAGTCGCCGAGGTCATCCTGCTCAACCCGCAGCAGGCGACCCGCTTCTCTATCGCCGCCCTCGCCCAGGCCGCTTCGGTCAGCGAACCCACCGTGAACCGCTTTTGCCGTTCGTTCGGCGTGAGTGGTTACCCGGAACTCAAATTGCAGCTGGCGCAGAGCCTGGCCAGTGGCGCGGCGTATGTCAGCCGTGCCGTGGGGGCCGATGATAACCCCGAGGCCTACACCCAGAAGATCTTTGGCAGCGCCATCGCCTCCCTGGACAGCGCCTGTCAGGCACTGGACCCGAACCTGATCAGCAAGGCCGTCGACCTGTTGATCCAGGCCCGGCAGATCCACTTTTTTGGCCTGGGTGCGTCGGCGCCGGTGGCCATGGACGCCCTGCACAAGTTTTTCCGTTTCAACCTGTCGGTCACGGCCCATGCCGATGTGCTGATGCAACGGATGATCGCCTCGGTGGCCCACACCGGTGAGTTGTTCGTGATCATTTCCTACACCGGGCGCACCCGTGAACTGGTGGAAGTGGCGCGTATTGCGCGGGAAAACGGCGCCTCGGTGCTGGGTGTCACCGCCGAGAACTCACCGCTGGCCAAGGTCAGTACGGTGAGCTTGAACATCCCGCTGCCGGAAGACACCGACATCTACATGCCGATGACCTCGCGGATCATTCAACTGACGGTGCTGGACGTGCTGGCAACGGGCATGACCTTGCGTCGCGGGGTGGATTTCCAGCCGCATTTGCGCAAGATCAAAGAGAGCTTGAATGACAGCCGGTATCCGGTGGGGGATGAGTTTAACTAGGCTGTTGAACGGCTTTTTGTGGTGAGGGAGCTTGCTCCCGCTGGGCTGCGAAGCGGCCCCAATAGGTCCATCGCAGTCTTTCAAAAAGAACTCAATTGCCTGATTAAGGGGGCGCTTCGCGCCCCAGCGGGAGCAAGCTCCCTCGCCACAAAGAGCCACTTGCCACACCGCTAAACCCCAGCCCGGGCCTGCAAACTCAAATGCGCCCTCTCCCCCGGCGCCAGGCTGGCCGCGGCCATCGCCGACTCCACACACACAAACCCCGACGCCTCGTTGAAACTCACCCCCAGCAACGGCCGGCTGCCCGGGTGCCACACCACGGTGTCGGCACGTTCTCCGGTATCAATGCACAACTCGCGCTGCCAGGCATGGTCCTTGAGGTGCAATTCGCCGTCGTGCTGGAACACCCGCTGGCAACCGCCATCGACCCGCAACTCACCTTCCTGCTGACAGGCCTGGCGATTGAGCTGGTCGTAACCTTGTGCCCCATCAAGCCCGGACAGCGCTATCTCACCCACATCACCAATTCGCCAATAGGCGTGCAACGCATGGCTCAGCTGGCAAGGCAGTTCGTCCTGGTGCTCGGTGGCCAGGCGCAGTTCCAGGGTGTCCCCCAGGTGCGCATGCAAGTCCACCTGCCAATCGCATAACTGCAATTGCCAGTGCAACCGCACACCATCGTCGTCCGTGCTGCTGTCCAGCAGTTTCCAGTCGATCAGCCGCGCCCAACCATGGGAGGGCCAGGCGTTTTCGCTGGGATGGCGGCCATACCATGGCCAACACACCGGCACACCGCCACGAATGGCGCCCACCTGCGGCCACTTGGCCGCGCACCACAACCAGGGCTTCTGCCCCTTGGGCTGAAAGTGCAGCAATTGCGCGCCCTGGCGACTGAACACCGCCTGGCACAGCGGGTGGTCGATCACCAACACATCGCGCATCTGAAAGCGTTCCCAGGCGAATACCGGCCGCTCGCGCAGGGATTTGAAAAAGCGTTGCAGCGGATGCTCATGCATGTGCCACGGTCCTGAAGATCTTTGTAGGAGCTGGCTTGCCTGCGATGGCATCGCCTCGGTGTGGCAGATACACCGCGGGGCTCGCATCGCAGGCAAGCCAGCTCCCACACAAAAAAAAGCGGGTAGCCTTGGCTACCCGCAAAATGCGCACAGAGAGAAGGAGCTTATCGCAACAACGTTAGAACGTAGACTGAATTTTCAGGCCCGCTACAACGGCGTTGTCGACTTGCTTAACACCACCTGGGTTGGCGATGTATTGCAGGTTGGGACGCACGGTCAGCCAGTTGGTGACGTGGATGCCGTAGTTCAGTTCGACGTTGTATTCGGTGTTGCGCAGCGGTGCGTAACCCGATTCGCTGTAATCGGTGAAGCCGTTGGCCTCGTTGTACAGCTCGGCGTTTTTCTTCACGTCGCTGTTGGCATGGATGCGGGACACACCGATACCCACGTCATCCTTGGTACGGGCGTCGAACGGGCCTTTGTACACAAGCATCACCGACTGGTAGTTGTCGACCAGGTTGGTGTCTTTGTCGTGGAAGGTGGCGTTGGCCGCGATGTTCAAGCCGCGTGAAGCGTCGCCATTGTGGGTGGTGAGTTGCTGTTGCAGAACGCCCCAGTAACCGCTTTTGCTGTTGCGAACACGGAAGGCGGCGCCGGTGGTGCCAGCGTCGTTACCGTTGACGTCTTCACGCACGTCGGCCGCATCGGCGGTGCTCTTGTAGTAACCCACACGGTATTCGCCCGGCAGGCCATTGACCTTCGGCGACCAGACCAATTCCACCGGCAATACGGTGCCCTTGGTGCCGCTGCCGCTGAGTTTGAAGCCGTTGCCGTGTTCCAGCTGCGACGGGTTCTGGTTGTACGCACCAATTTGCGCATACAGCTCAGGCGTGATGTTGTATTTCACGCGGATAGCGGCCTGGCTGACAGGCCAGTTGTACCAGGTGTTTACATAGTTACCGACCTGGGAGCCGCAGAACGACAAGTTCTGGAAGTCGCACGGGAAGGTGTTGAAATCTTCGCCTTCACCGAAGTAACCGAGCTTCACGTCCAGCTTGTTGTCGAACATCTGGTGCTGAATCCAGAACTGGGTCAGACGCACCATGTGGCCACGACCATCGACTTCTTGAGACGAACTCAAGGTGCCGGCACGCGGATCACCGATACGGTCGTTGGAGATGTTCGCACCATTACGATTGGTCAACTGGATCTTGGCCTGGGTGTTGCTCCAGCCCCACAGCTTGTCCAGGTCCAGTGCTACGCCCAGACCGAACTGGTCAGCGTAACGGGCAGTTTTGTCATTGTTGTAGCCACCGCCGAGGTTGGCGCCGACTTCACCGACGTAATCCGCCTTGATGTCGATACCTTGCTCGATCAGCTTGGTACGCTCGCCGCCCCAGTCACCGGTCATCCATTTGGAATCGGCGCTGAATGCGTCGTCCGCCATCGCATTGGCGGACAGTACCAGGGCTGCTGCTGCTGACAGTTGGCAGATCAGCCGGGTGTTGTTGTGTTGCTTTTTCATCCCTACATCCTCGTCTTTATTGTTATTAACTGTTTTTATCTAACGCGGTTTACTTCTTTGTGGGAGAGATCTCCCACAAAAGCCCCTACACATCTTTGAATCTTCAACGTCCCTTGAATTGAGCGACGTTGTCGGCACGGTCCTGTGCAGGCAACGAAGCGGCAGTGCCCAAACGCTCACCGGTCTTGGCGTCGAACAGCAACACCTTGGCCGGGTCGAACTGCAAGGTCAGTGTCTCGCCCACGTGCGGCGCCACATCGGGCGCCAGTCGGCAGCAGACCTTGGTTTCATTGATTTGCACAAACACCAGGGTGTCCGGGCCAGTCGGCTCGGTGACTTGCACCTCGGCCCGAATGGTCGGTGCACCGGTGGCTTCGGCGGCGGCCAGCACGATCTGCTCCGGGCGCAGGCCCAGGATCACTTCGCGGTCTTCAAGGCCTGCATCGGTCATGTTCAATGGCAACTCACAACGTGCCTGCCCGCTGTCCAGCAACGCCACCAGGCGGCCGTCCTTGCGTTGCAGGCGCAATGGAATGAAGTTCATCGGAGGTGAACCGATAAAGCTTGCCACAAACAGGTTGGCCGGGTCGTTGTAAATCTCTTTCGGCGTGCCGAACTGCTGGATGATGCCGTCCTTCATCACGGCCACTTTGTCGCCCAGGGTCATCGCTTCGATCTGATCGTGGGTGACGTAGACGGTGGTGGTTTTCAGACGCTGGTGCATCAGTTTCATTTCGGTGCGCATCTCGACCCGCAGCTTGGCGTCGAGGTTGGACAGCGGTTCGTCGAACAGGTAGATCTTCGGCCGACGCGCCAGTGCACGCCCCATGGCCACACGCTGTTGCTGACCACCGGAGAGCTGGCCCGGCTTGCGATTGAGCAGGTGCTCGATCTGCAGCAGCTTGGCCACCCGCGCCACTTCTTCGTCGATCGCCGCCTGAGGCATCTTGCGAATCTTCAAGCCGAATTCGATGTTCTCGCGCACGCTCATGGTCGGGTACAGCGCGTAGGACTGGAACACCATGGCGATGTCGCGATCCTTGGGGCTCATGCCGCTGACGTCCTGGTCGCCAATCATGATCGCACCGCCGGTGATGTTCTCAAGGCCGGCAATGCAGTTCATCAGGGTCGACTTGCCGCAACCCGAAGGTCCGACCAGGATCAGGAACTCACCTTCCTTGATCGACAGTTCGATGTTCTTCAGGGTGTCGGGCAGGCCGGCGCCATAAGTCTTGTTTACGTTACGAAGTTCAAGCGTTGCCATGATTACCCCTTGACCGCGCCGGCCGTCAGGCCGCGCACGAAATACTTGCCTGCGACCACATAGACCAGCAGGGTCGGCAGCCCGGCGATCATCGCCGCCGCCATATCAACGTTATATTCCTTGACCCCGGTACTGGTGTTGACCAGGTTGTTCAGCGCCACTGTGATGGGCTGGGAATCACCGCTGGAGAACACCACGCCGAACAGGAAGTCGTTCCAGATCTGCGTGAACTGCCAGATCAGGCACACCATGATGATCGGTGTCGACATCGGCAGGATGATCAGGCGGAAGATCGTGAAGAAACCCGCGCCATCCAGGCGTGCCGCTTTCACCAGTGCATCGGGAATGCTGACGTAGTAGTTACGGAAGAACAGTGTAGTAAAGGCCAGTCCGTAGACGATGTGCACGAACACCAGGCCCGTCGTAGTGCTGGCCAGGCCCATCTTGCCGAGGGTGAACGAGGCTGGCAGCAGGACGGTCTGGAACGGCAGGAAGCAGCCGAACAGCAACAGGCCGAAGAACAGTTGCGAACCGCGAAAACGCCACATCGACAGCACGTAGCCATTCAACGCACCGATGGCGGTGGAGATCAGCACGGCCGGAACGGTGATCTTGATCGAGTTCCAGAAGTAACCGTCAACCGTCGCCCAGGCTTTCACCCAGCCGATACCGGTGACCACGGTGGGCCAGCTCAGCAGGTTGCCGGTGCTGATGTCTTCCGGGGTCTTGAAGCTGGTGAGCAACATGACCACCAACGGCACCAGGTACAGCAGGACAGCGAGAATCAGCACCGCGTAGATCGCGATGCGGCTCAGGCTGATGGCAGGTTTGCCGACAAGACTAGTCATTACGCTTGGTCCTTAGCTCGGAATACAGGTAAGGCACGATGATTGCGAGAATCGCACCGAGCATCAGAATCGCACTGGCCGAACCCATGCCCATCTGGCCACGGCTGAAGGTGAAGGAGTACATGAACATCGCCGGCAGGTCGGAGGAGTAACCCGGACCACCTGCAGTCATGGCTGCCACCAGGTCGAAACTCTTGATCGCGATGTGCGCCAGAATCATGACCGCACTGAAGAACACCGGACGCAGGCTTGGCAACACCACTTTCCAGTAGATGCGCGGCATGCTCGCGCCGTCGATCTGCGCAGCACGGATGATCGATTGATCAACACCCCGCAGGCCGGCGAGGAACATCGCCATGATAAAGCCCGAGGCTTGCCACACCGCGGCGATCACCAGGCAATACACCACACGGTCCGGGTCGATCAGCCAGTCCAGGCGAAAGCCCTGCCAGCCCCAGTCACGAAACAATTTGTCCAGGCCCATGCCCGGGTTGAGCAGCCATTTCCAGGCCGTACCGGTGACGATCATCGAGAGCGCCATCGGGTACAGGTAAATGGTGCGGATAAAGCCTTCGCGGCGGATCTTCTGGTCGAGGAAAATCGCCAGGGTCACGCCGATCACCAAGGTGATGCCGATGAACATGCCACCGAACACTGCCAGGTTCTTGCTCGCGACCCACCAGCGGTCGTTGTCGAACAAGCGCGCATATTGAGCCAGGCCTACAAACTTGTAGGTCGGCAGGAAAGTCGAGTTAGTGAACGACAGCACAAACGTCCACAGGATGTAGCCATAGAAGCCCACCAGAACGATGAACATGCTCGGCGCCAGCACCAGTTTGGGTAGCCAGCGCTGCAGTGCATCGAACGGCGAGGCTTTGCTGAACACAGCAACAGAACTCATGGGAAAATCCAGTACAGGGAAAAAGGACTACAGGAACATGCCTTGTGGGGGTTAGGGGTCCCCCCACAAGGCCATTCAGTACTAACCGTTACTTGGCCGACTTGACCGCGCTGTACAGTTGCTTCGCGGTGGTTGCCGGATCAGCGGCCGGGTTGTTGATGTAGTTGGTGATGACGTCAAAGAACGCGCCTTGTACGGCCAGCGTGGTCGCCATGTTGTGCGCCATGCTCGGCTGCAGGCCGCCGGTCTGGGCGTCAGCCAGGAAGTCCTTGGCGGCGGTCTGGGCGCAGGAGTCGAAGCCGTATTTGCCCATGTCTTTCAACATGTCGATACGAACCGGGATCGAGCCCTTGTTGATGCTGAAGACTTTCTGGAAGTTCTCGCTCAGCACGACCTTGGCAATGTCCTGCTGACCGGCAGCCGTGCCTTTGTCTTTCTGCTTGAACACCGCGAGGGAGTCGATGTTGTAGGTGAACGCCTTGTCGGTGCCCGGGAAGGCTACGCACTCGTAGTCTTTGCCGGCGACTTTCTTGGCGGCGGTCCATTCACTCTTGGCCCAGTCACCCATGATCTGCATGCCGGCCTTGCCGTTGATGACTTTGGCCGCTTCCAGGTTCCAGTCCTGGCCTTTGCCGTCGACGTCCATGTAGGTCGCGACCTTCTTCAGTTCGGTCAGGGACTTGATCATTTCAGGGCCGGTCAGGGCTTTTTCGTCCAGGTCGACCAGGGCTTTCTTGTAACCGTCAGCCCCCATGACCGAGAGCACGACAGCTTCAAAGACGGTGCTGTCCTGCCAAGGCTGGCCACCGTGGGCAAGCGGAATGAAGCCCGCGGCCTTGAGCTTGTCGCCCGCTGCGTAGAATTCTTCGAGGGTGGTCGGGTTTTTGGTGATGCCGGCTTTCTTGAAGACTTCCGGGTTGATCCACAGCCAGTTGACGCGGTGAATGTTCACCGGCACTGCCACGTAGTCACCTTCGTACTTCACGGTATCGGAGACTTTCTTGTCCAGCAGGGTGTCCCACTTTTCTTCTTTGGCGGGAGCCTTCAGGACGTCGGTATCCAGCAGGCCGGTGGACGCCCATTCCTGGATGTCGGGGCCTTTGATCTGGGCCATGCCTGGCGGGTTGCCAGCAACGGCGCGGCTTTTCAGTACGGTCATGGCAGTCGCACCACCACCGCCTGCAACGGCACCGTCTTTCCAGGTGAAGCCGTCTTTTTCAACTTGAGCCTTCAGGACATCTACTGCCGCTTTCTCACCACCCGAGGTCCACCAATGCACAACTTCAACCGTCCCTTTCGAGTCGGCGGCAAAAGCACTGAGGGGAAACAACGAGGCAACGGAAATAGCTACGGCGAGGCGACTGATCGCTTTCATCTGAGTACCTTTTTTCTTGTTGTTATGCATGCAAGTCGGTGCTTGCGCTGCAAACGAGTTTAAACAGGGATTTTTCAGGTGCAGGTAACAAAGGGACGCCCAAATGTCACCATTTGGTGACATAACGCCCGGTGGCCACGGCACTGGCCATACTCGGTGACAACGGCAGACCCGGCAGCAATACAGACTGCCAGGCGTGGTACAGGTCCGGCTTGCCACCCCAGATCTTGCTGCTGGGCTGGTTTTTCGGGCTCAGTTCGTGGTGCCAGCTGCCGTGGGTTCGGTCAATGAAATGGCTTTCACAGAACTCCCAGAAGCGCCGGTACCAGATTTCGTAATGCAGCTCGCCCGTGCGCTTGAGCAGGGCCTGGGCAGCGGCGCTGGCTTCGCAATGGGTCCAGTGCAGGCGCTCACGCACCACGGGGCGCTGGCTCCAGTCGAGGGTATAGACGATGCCGGGAGCACCGTCGACGGCCCAGGCATATTCGCAGGCGCTGGCGAACAGGCCCTTGGCGTCGGTCAACAACCAATCAGGGGTCACGAGCCCGGCGTCCAGGCGTGCGGCCTCAAGGTGCAACACCAGCCGCGCCCACTCAAAACCGTGGCCGGGGGTGATGCCATAGGGGCGAAATCCATCGGCCGGGTTGTCTTCGTTGTAACCGCGCAGGGGCTGCCAGTGGCTGTCGAAATGCTCGATCACCATGTCCCGGTTTTCCGCCGCATGGGTATGGATCACGCGCTCGACGATCCGCAGCGCGCGGTCCAGCCAACGGGTTTCACCGGTGACATCGGCCAGGGCCAGGAACGCTTCAGTGGCGTGCATGTTGCTGTTGGCGCCGCGATAGGCTTCCAGACCGCTCCAGTCCTGGGCAAAGGATTCGAGCATCGCGCCCTCCTCTTCGCTCCAGAAATACTGGTCGATGATGTGTGTCGCGTCGTTGAGTAAGGTGTGTGCACCGGGTGCCCCGGCCACTGCCGCAGAACTTGCGGCCAGGGCCACAAAGGCGTGCAGGTAGGCGGCCTTGCCGGTGTTGCCATCGCTGGCATTGGGCGTGGCGAACCAGCCGCCGTGCCGGGCGTCGCGAAGCGGGCCGCTGAGGGCGGCAACCCCGTGCTCCACCAGGTCGGCATAACCGGGCAAGCCCAGGCCGTGGGCCATGGCGAAGCTGTGGGTCATGCGGGCCGTGTTCATGGTTTCGGCGACGGCATCAGGCGGTAAAACGCCGTGATCGTCGAGGTTGCCGAAGCCGTCCGGTAGCTTGGACGCCTTGGCGAATGACAGCAGGCGCTGACCTTCGGTGGCAAGCCAGGCGTGATGGGCAGGTGCGTTCAGCCAACTGCTGGCAGGCAGTGGTTGCATGGTCATGATTAGCCCTTTTTATTATGTTCGGGATGACGGGAGTCTAAACAAGGGCGGGGAGAGGGCAAGTAACGAAGGCGGGGGGAAATGTCACCAGATGGTGACATTGAATGTGCTAGGGCCTGTAGGCGTCATGTGTAATGACCCCTACAGAGGATCAACATCACTGCTGCCCGATAGGGCTTACCCGCGCCGGCTGGTTGATCTGCTGCTGCAGATTCTGCACCTGGCTTTGCAAGGTGGTGACGTTGCGCGTGGTCTGGATGCGGAACACGTCGAACTCCTTGTTGGACGGGCCGTCGGAGGCGGCCGGACGGCTGTCCTGTACGCTCTTGAGCACCACAAGGTCCTGCTCCAGGCGGGCAATGGCGGCCGTCGGGTTGCCCTGTTTTTTCAGGGCGGCGACGTCGGCAGACAACTCCTTGAAATCGGCGTCCCGGGACTTGAGGGTTGCCACGGCATCCGTCAGCGCCTGGACCTGCCCTTGCAGTTGCGCGTTGGCGCCGGACAGTTGAGTGGTGCTGGCGGTCATTTGCTCCAGGCGTTTGTCCAGGTCAGTTGCCTGCCCGGCCACGCCCATCTGCTGCTTGCCCTGTTCCAGCAACTGGGTTTCCAGTTGCTTGATCTGAAGCTTCAGGGCTTCGCTGCCGTTATTCACGGTGGCCTCGCTGGCCACCACCTTGCCGGAAATGTCCTGCAGGCGCCCCGCCGCTTCCTCACTGATGCGCGCAAAGCTTTCCTGGGTGGCCACCAGTTGCTGGCCCATCAGGGAAATCTGCTGGAAGCTCCACCAGGCAAGGCCCGCAAAGGCGAACAGCAACGCGCCGACCAACGCCCACAACGGCCCGGTACTGGCGCTCTTGACCTTGACCACCGGCGCTGGCCGGGAGCGCACGGACGTGGCCGGCGTCGGCTCAAAATCATCGTCATCCGGGGTGTCAGCCCGCAGGCTGGGAACGTTGTCAAAGTCGTCGTTAGCATCGTTACGCATGAATCAACCTTCAAACCTTTGAGGTGGCATATGGATAGCCAAGCGCCGGAGTATAAACCCCGACCTGCCGCACTGATCGACCCTGGGTCGCAAATTCGGTTCCCGGTGTGTTGCCGGTTATTTAAGTCCCACGTCCTGGGCTTTCCACCAACTGCAAAACTCGTCGAGGGCCGCCCACAGGCTGACCTTGGGCTGGTAGTCGAGATAATGCCGTGCGCGGGTGATGTCCAGGGTGAAATCTTTGTTCATGACCTGCATGCCCAACCTCGACAACGAGGGTTCCGGGCGCCCTGGCCACATCGCGCAAAACGCTTCATTGAGCGCGGCAACGCTGTAGGACAAGCCATAGGACCGGTAACGGGTGACCTGGGGCATGTCCATTTGGCGCATCACGTAGTTCACCACGTCCCACACCGGCACCGGGGTGCCGTTGCTGATGTTGTAGGCCTTGCCCAACGCCGAGCCCGTCGCGAGCAAACTGCTGAGCAGGGCTTCGTTGAGGTTGTGCACGCTGGTGAAATCGACCTTGTTCAGGCCGTCGCCGACGATTGCCAGGCGGTTCTTGCGCTGCATCTTTAACAGGCGCGGGAAGATGCTCATGTCGCCAGCGCCCGTGACGAAACGCGGGCGCAGGGCCAGCACTTCGAGGCCGAATTCCTGGGCGCCGAACACCTTCTGTTCCGCCAGGTATTTGGTGGCCGCATACGGGTGCTTGAAGCGCTTGGGTACTTGCTCTTCGGTCAGCCCCAGGTGGTCGCGGCCATCAAAATAGATCGACGGCGACGACAGGTGAACCAGGCGCCCGACCCGCTGCTTCAGGCAGGCCTCCACCACGTTTTCGGTGACCAGCACATTGCCCTGGTGGAAATCCTGATAACGCCCCCACAACCCCACGGCACCGGCACAGTGCACCACGGCTTCGACGTCGCGGCACAGCTCGCGCACCAGGTCCGGATCATTCAAATCACCCTGGATAAACTCGGCGCCGCGCCGTACCAGGTGCTCCACACCTTCGGCGCGCCGCCCGTTGACCCGCACGTCCAGGCCCTGCTCCAGGGCGAAACGCGCAAAACGCCCGCCGATGAAGCCGCTTGCGCCGGTGACCAGAATTTTCATGTCTTACTCCGCATTCTTTCGTTTTTCATCGCTGTTGCCTTGACGCTGGCCATCACGCCAACGGCACCAACCATCGCCCCGTTGTGTGTGCCAGGTGATCGGTCAGCAAGCCCAGCAATTGTCCACCACTGCGCCAATGATGCCAGTACAGCGGCACATCGATCGGCTTATCTGGCAATAACTCCACCAGCACGCCCCTTTCCAGCTGGTCGCGTACCTGCAATTCAGGCACCAGGCCCCAGCCCAATCCGGCTTCCGTGAGGCGGATAAAACCTTCGGACGATGGGCATAAATGGTGTTCGAAACCACCGTCAACGCCCAGGGAAGCCAGGTAGCGATGCTGCAGGAAATCATCCGGGCCGAACACCAATGCGGGGGTACGGGCCAGTTGATCGGCGCGTACGCCCTCGGGAAAGTGCCGTGCGACAAACGCCGGGCTGGCCAGTGCCCGGTAACGCATGGCGCCGAGCAACAGGCTGCGGGCGCCCGCTACGGGGCGTTCGCTGGCGCAAATGCAGGCCGCCACTTCGCCGGCGCGCATGCGTTTGAGGCCGACGGTCTGGTCTTCTACTACCAGGTCCAGCAGCAGGTGCTGCTCGGCGCAGAAGTCGCTGACGGCCTCGGCCCACCAGGTGGCCAGGCTGTCGGCATTCAAGGCGATGCGCAGGCGCTCGGGCATGCCCTCTTCATCCAGCGCGGGCACCTGACTTTGCAGGTCGCGCTCCAGCAGCCGTACCTGTTGCAGATGGTTGAGCAGGCGGCGGCCGATTTCGGTGGGCGTGGGCGGCGTGGCCCGTACCAGCACCGGCTGGCCGATGCGCGCTTCCAGCAGCTTGATGCGCTGGGAGATCGCCGATTGGGAGATGCCCAACACCTGGGCGCCTCGTTCAAACCCGGCCTGTTCCACCACCGCGGCCAGGGCGGAGAGCAATTTATAGTCGAACATCAGTTTTCCTAATGAGCGATCAGTAATATTGGTTTTTCTTATACAGCCTTGGGCGGGAGAATAGCCAGCATCGCTTCTTCTTATTCAAGGACCTTCCACATGGCTGGCGAAACCGCCCTGGCAACCCTGCTGCGCAGCATGAGCCCACAGCTCAACGACGGCGACTACGTGTTCTGCACCCTGGCCGACGGCCTCATCCCCGAGGGTTGCGAGGTGATCGGCAGCTTTCGCGAGCAGGAAGGCCTGACGCTGATCGTCGAGCGCCAACAGGCCGAACGCGCCGGCCTGGCCTTCGACTATGTGGCGGCGTGGATCACCCTCAATGTGCATTCTGCTTTGGAAGCCGTGGGCCTGACTGCCGCGTTTGCCACCGCCCTGGGCACCGCCGGTATCAGTTGCAACGTGATTGCCGGCTACTACCACGATCACCTGTTTGTCGGCCGCGCCGATGCCGAGCGCGCCATGACGGTGTTGCGGCAATTGGCGGCGGGCGCGGAGTAAATCCTATGTGGCAAAGCTATACGAACGGCCTGTTGGTGGCCTTTGGCTTGATCATGGCCATTGGTACCCAGAACGCCTTTGTCCTGGCGCAAAGCCTGCGCCGTGAACATCACCTGCCTGTGGCAGCCTTGTGCGTGGTGTGCGACGCAATCCTGGTGGCCGCCGGTGTGTTTGGCCTGGCCACCGTGCTGGCGCATAACCCGCTATTGCTGGCGATTGCCCGTTGGGGCGGCGCGGCGTTCCTGTTGTGGTACGGCACCCTGGCCCTGCGCCGGGCCTGCTCGAAACAGAGCCTGGGCCAGGGCGAGCACCTCAAGGTGCGCTCCCTGAAGGCGGTGATGCTCAGCGCCCTCGCGGTGACCTTGCTCAACCCCCATGTGTATCTGGACACCGTCTTGTTGATCGGCTCCCTCGGCGCCCAGCAAACCGAACCCGGCGCTTACGTGGCCGGTGCCGCCAGCGCGTCACTGCTGTGGTTCATGACCCTGGCACTGGGCGCGGCGTGGCTGGCACCGTGGCTGGCGCGCCCCGCCACCTGGCGGATTCTGGACCTGCTGGTGGCGGCGATGATGTTCAGCGTGGCCTATCAATTAATCAGCGCCGTGTAGATATTCCAAAACGCTCTGGAACCTCTATCCCACACAGTTGTTGCGTGGTTTTGCCGCACCCCCGGTGCTATGATCCAGCCCCTGCGCCGCAAAGAGTACAAACTCCCCGGCGCTTGTTTGGCCGCCCGTGATCGGCCTTGCGCTCACCGCAACTGACCTGATTAGGAGAATCATCATGGCTTTCGAATTGCCGCCGCTGCCCTACGCACACGATGCCCTGCAGCCGCACATTTCCAAGGAAACCTTGGAGTATCACCACGACAAGCACCACAACACCTACGTCGTGAACCTGAACAACCTGGTGCCTGGCACCGAGTTCGAAGGCAAGACCCTGGAAGAAATCGTCAAGTCTTCTTCGGGCGGCATCTTCAACAACGCCGCTCAGGTCTGGAACCACACCTTCTATTGGAACTGCCTGGCGCCAAACGCCGGCGGCCAACCTACCGGCGCACTGGCTGAAGCCATCAACGCTGCGTTCGGTTCGTTCGACAAGTTCAAGGAAGAGTTCACCAAGACGTCCGTCGGCACCTTCGGTTCCGGTTGGGGCTGGCTGGTGAAAAAGGCTGACGGTTCCCTGGCCCTGGCCAGCACCATCGGCGCCGGCAACCCGCTGACCAGCGGCGACACCCCGCTGCTGACCTGCGACGTCTGGGAACACGCTTACTACATCGACTACCGCAACGTGCGTCCAAAGTATGTGGAAGCGTTCTGGAACCTGGTCAACTGGAAGTTCGTGGCTGAGCAGTTCGAAGGCAAAACCTTCACCGCTTAAGTACGGCCTGCAGTAGAAAGAGCCCGGCGATTGCCGGGCTTTTTTGTGGGCAGTTACAAATGGAAAAAAGCCAGGAAAAAGCTGGAACTCATCAGAGGGATTTTGCCACGCAGCATGTAAGAGGAATGTTCCTCTCATTTGACAGCAGGAGAATCTGATATGGATCCACTATCTTTGCTCGGCATGGCCCCTCAAGCACTTAATATGGCTGATAAGGGCCTGGACCTTCTGGACAAGGGCTTGGGCATGCTTGATAAAGCCATGGACATGGCTCAACAAACCATGGGGCAAATCAACCCTCAGGCGCAGGAACAGCAACAACCGCCGAAAATTTCGTATTCCTGACGTGCCCTGAACACTCGACGGTTTGTCTCGCGGGCCCGGAAAATCCGTGTTCGCCCTGACAAGACGGTACCAAAAGTCGGCGGGGACGATCCGCCGACCGTTCTGCAAGCCTGGCCCCTCTCCCCATTCCCCTCCCAATGTCTTATCCAAGGCGCCTCATCTAAACCGTAAAACCTGCCCTCGCCGCAATGTCCCTTTGACTGCCATCACGGGATTGCCAATACTCATGGCATATTGAGGCTACCCGCATGGAACAAGGAATAACCCTTTGAAGCTGGAACTCAAAAACAGCTTGTCGGTGAAGTTGCTACGGGTGGTACTGCTTTCGGCATTGGCAGTGGGCGTGGTACTGAGCGCGGCGCAGATCGTCTTCGATGCGTACAAGACGCGCCAGGCCGTGGCCGGTGATGCCCAGCGTATCCTCGACATGTTTCGCGACCCCTCCACCCAGGCCGTCTACAGCCTGGACCGGGAGATGGGCATGCAGGTCATCGAAGGCCTGTTCCAGGACGATGCGGTGCGCATGGCCTCCATCGGCCACCCCAACGAAACCATGCTCGCGGAAAAAACCCGCGACCTGCAACAATCCCCGACCCGCTGGCTGACCGACCTGATTCTGGGCCAGGAACGTACGTTCACCACCCCGCTGGTGGGGCGCGGGCCTTACAGCGAGTACTACGGCGACTTGAGCATCACCCTCGATACTGCCAACTACGGCAAGGGGTTTCTCGTCAGTTCGGTGATCATTTTTATCTCTGGCGTGCTGCGAGCGCTGGCCATGGGCCTGGTGTTGTACCTGGTCTACCACTGGCTGCTGACCAAGCCGCTGTCGCGCATCATCGAGCACCTGAGTTCGATCAACCCCGACCGGCCCAGCGAACACAAGATCCCGCAACTCAAGGGCCACGAGAAAAACGAACTGGGGCTCTGGATCAACACCGCCAACCAGTTGCTCGCGTCCATCGAGCGCAATACGCACCTGCGCCACGAGGCGGAAAACAGCCTGCTGCGCATGGCCCAGTACGACTTTCTCACCGGCCTGCCGAACCGCCAGAAGCTGCAGGAGCAACTGGACAAGATCCTGATCGACGCCGGTCGCCGGCAACGCCGGGTCGCGGTGCTGTGTGTGGGGCTGGATGACTTCAAAAGCGTCAATGAACAGTTCACCTACCAGGCCGGCGACCAACTGCTGCTGGCCCTGGCCGACCGCTTGCGCGCCCACAGCGGCCGCCTCGGCGCCCTCGCCCGCCTGGGCGGCGACCAGTTCGCCCTGGTGCAGGCCGATATCGAGCAGCCTTACGAAGCCGCCGAACTGGCGCAAAGCATCCTTGATGACCTTGAGGCGGAATTCGCCCTCGACGATGAGCCGATTCGCCTGCGTGCCACCATCGGCATCACCCTGTTCCCGGAAGACGGCGACAGCACCGAGAAGCTGCTGCAAAAAGCCGAGCAGACCATGACCCTCGCCAAGAGTCGCTCGCGCAACCGCTACCAGTTCTATATCGCCAGCGTCGACAGCGAAATGCGCCGCCGCCGCGAGCTGGAAAAGGATTTGCGCGACGCCCTGAGCCGCGAACAGTTTCACCTGGTGTACCAGCCGCAGATCAGCTATCTCGACCATCGCGTGGTGGGCGTGGAAGCGTTGATTCGCTGGCAGCACCCGGAACACGGCCTGGTGCCCCCCGACCTGTTTATCCCCCTGGCGGAACAGAACGGCACCATCATTGCCATTGGCGAATGGGTGCTGGACCAGGCCTGCCGGCAACTGCGCGAATGGCACGACCTGGGCTTCACCGAACTGCGCATGGCGGTCAACCTGTCGACGGTGCAGTTGCACCACGCCGAGCTGCCGCGGGTGGTCAACAACCTGCTGCAGATCTACCGCCTGCCGCCCCGCAGCCTGGAGCTGGAAGTCACCGAAACCGGCCTGATGGAAGACATCAGCACCGCCGCCCAGCACCTGCTGAGCCTGCGCCGCTCCGGGGCGTTGATTGCGATTGATGACTTCGGTACCGGTTACTCGTCCCTGAGCTATCTGAAAAGCCTGCCCCTGGACAAGATCAAGATCGACAAGAGCTTCGTCCAGGACCTGCTGGACGACGACGACGATGCCACCATCGTGCGAGCGATCATCCAGCTCGGCAAAAGTCTCGGCATGCAAGTGATTGCCGAAGGCGTGGAGACCGCCGAACAGGAGGCCTACATCATCTCCGAGGGTTGCCACGAAGGTCAGGGCTACCACTACAGCAAGCCCCTGCCGGCACGGGAGCTGGTGGCCTACTTGAAACAGTCCCAACGCAATAACGCCGCCATTCTCTGAAGCCATGCTGGCCACCGGGAGCGCGCGCACCGGTGGCCAGCAAATCGATACTAAATATTTCCTACTTATAACCCTTTACACAAAATGCAAATCTTTCGCATTATGTCGCAGTTTTGCGCCCCCCCGCGTGCCCCCTCAACAACCGAAGCAGGATGTTCGCCATGATTCGTATGCCCCTGGCCACCGCCAGCCTTCTCGCCATTGCCATTGCTCTCGCCGGTTGCGGTGAAGGCAAAGACAAGGCCGCCGCACCTCAAGCCCCGGCCGCCGCCAGCACCACCGCCCCTGCGGCTGCCCCGGCAGGCCAGGTTGACGAGGCCGCCGCCAAGGCCGTGGTCGCGCATTACGCTGACATGGTATTCGCGGTGTACAGCGACGCCGAGTCCACCGCGAAAACCCTGCAAACCGCGATCGACACCTTCCTCGCCAACCCGAACGACGACACCCTGAAAGCCGCCCGTACCGCCTGGATCGCCTCGCGTGTGCCGTACCTGCAGAGTGAAGTGTTCCGCTTCGGCAACACCATCATTGACGACTGGGAAGGCCAGGTGAACGCCTGGCCCCTGGACGAAGGCCTGATCGACTACGTCGACAAGACCTACGAGCACGCCCTGGGCAACCCGGGTGCCAGCGCCAACATCATCGCCAATAACGAGATCCAGGTCGGCGAAGACAAGGTCGATGTAAAAGACATCACCCCGGAAAAACTCGCCAGCCTGAATGAACTGGGCGGCTCCGAAGCCAACGTTGCCACCGGTTACCACGCGATTGAATTCCTGCTCTGGGGCCAGGACCTGAACGGCACCGGCCCGGGCGCCGGCAACCGTCCTGCGTCAGACTACATGACCGGTGATGGCGCCACGGGTGGCCACAATGAGCGTCGCCGCACCTACCTGCGCGCCGTGACGCAACTGTTGGTCAGCGACCTGGAAGAGATGGTCGGCAACTGGAAACCCAACGTCGAAGACAACTACCGCGCCACGCTGGAAGCCGAGGCACCGACCGATGGCCTGCGCAAAATGCTGTTCGGCATGGGTAGCCTGTCCCTGGGCGAACTGGCCGGTGAGCGCATGAAGGTTTCCCTGGAAGCCAACTCGCCGGAAGACGAACAGGATTGCTTCAGCGACAACACCCACAACTCGCACTTCTACGACGCCAAGGGTATTCGTAACGTTTACCTGGGCGAGTACACCCGCACCGACGGCACCAAAATGACCGGCGCCAGCCTGTCGTCCCTGGTGGCCAAGGCTGACCCGACTGCCGATGCAACGCTCAAGGCCGACCTGGCGTCGACCGAAGCGAAGATTCAGGTCATGGTGGATCACGCCAACAACGGTGAGCATTACGACCAACTGATCGCTGCCGGTAACGATAAAGGCAACCAGATCGTGCGTGATGCAATCGCAGCCTTGGTGAAGCAGACCGGTTCGATCGAACAGGCGGCCGGCAAGCTGGGCATCAGCGACTTGAACCCGGATAACGCTGATCACGACTTCTGATCAGTGGCGAGTTGAACAAGGCGACCTTCGGGTCGCCTTTTTCATGCCTGCCCTCCAAGCCCCATCAACCAGCACAAATCCCCTGTGGGAGCGGGCTTGCTCGCGAAGACGGCGTACCAGGCGACGGATGTCTTGACTGACACACCGCTTTCGCGAGCAAGCCCGCTCCCACACTTGATCGGCAGCGTCTCCAAAGCCCCCGGTTTACATGCCCTGCACCGCAGGTAGAATGGCGCCTTTCCCTGTCACACCGAGCGGACCTCATGGCGTTGCCGACCTTACGGATAATCGGTTTCATTATCGGCATCTTCCTGATCACCCTGGCGATCGCCATGGTCATCCCCATGGCGACCCTGGTGTTTTTCGACCGCACCAGTGACCTGCCATCGTTCCTCTGGGCCAGCATGATCACCTTCGTCGCAGGCCTCGCGCTGGTGATTCCCGGCCGCCCGGAACACGTGCACCTGCGCCCCCGGGACATGTACCTCCTCACCGTTACAAGCTGGCTGGTGGTGTGCATCTTCGCCGCACTGCCGTTCCTGCTGACCCAGCACATCAGCTACACCGACTCGTTCTTCGAAAGCATGTCCGGCATCACCGCCACCGGTTCCACCGTACTCAGCGGCCTGGACACCATGTCCCCGGGCATCCTGATCTGGCGCTCGCTGCTGCACTGGCTCGGCGGTATTGGCTTTATCGGCATGGCGGTGGCGATCCTGCCGCTGCTGCGCATCGGTGGCATGCGCCTGTTCCAGACCGAATCCTCCGACCGTTCGGAAAAGGTCATGCCCCGCTCACACATGGTGGCGCGCCTGATCGTGGCAGCCTACGTGGGCATCACCATCCTCGGCAGCCTGGCGTTCTGGTGGGCCGGTATGGGCCTGTTCGATGCGATCAACCATGCGATGTCGGCGATTTCCACCGGCGGGTTCTCCACGTCCGACGAATCCCTGGCCCACTGGAAACAACCGGCGGTGCACTGGGTGGCCGTGGTGGTGATGATTCTCGGGAGCCTGCCGTTCACCCTGTATGTGGCGACGATGCGGGGCAACCGCCGGGCACTGATCAAAGACCAGCAAGTACAAGGCTTGCTCGGCTTACTGGTGGTGACCTGGCTGGTGCTCGGCACCTGGTATTGGTGGACCACCGATCTGCATTGGCTGGATGCCCTGCGCCACGTGGCGGTGAACGTCACGTCAGTGGTGACCACCACCGGCTTTGCGCTGGGGGACTACAGCATCTGGGGCAACTTCTCGCTGATGCTGTTCTTCTACCTGGGCTTTGTCGGCGGTTGCTCCGGCTCCACCGCTGGCGGGATCAAGATCTTCCGGTTCCAGGTGGCCTACATCCTGCTCAAGGCCAACTTGAACCAGCTGATTCACCCCCGTGCGGTGATCAAGCAGAAATACAACGGCCATCGCCTCGATGAAGAAATCGTGCGTTCGATCCTGACATTTTCATTTTTCTTCGCCATTACCATCTGCGCCATCGCCCTGGCCCTGTCGCTGCTCGGCCTGGACTGGATGACCGCGCTGACCGGCGCCGCCAGCACCGTGTCGGGCGTGGGCCCGGGCCTGGGAGAAACCATCGGGCCGGCCGGTAACTTCTCCACCCTGCCGGACGCCGCCAAGTGGATCCTGTCGTTCGGCATGCTGCTGGGCCGGCTGGAGATCATTACGGTGTTTGTACTGTGTATTCCGGCGTTTTGGCGTCACTGACCGGCAGCGCCTGCAACCGCGCCCGGTACTCGCCGGGTGTGGCATCGAACCAGCGGCGGAATGCGCGGAAGAAGTTGCTCGGGTCGGCAAACCCCAACAGGTAGGCGATTTCCAGCAGGGTCATGCTCGGCTGCGCCAGGTATTGCTCGGCCAGTTCGCGACGGGTGTCGTCGAGCAGGGTCTGGAAGCTGGTGCCCTCCTCCTGCAAACGGCGCTGCAAGGTGCGCTGGGACAGGTGCAACGTCTGCGCAACCACCTCGCGCTTGGGCTCCCCCTGAGGTAACAGCCGGCATAACACCTGCCGCGCTTTATGGGTCACCCGGCTTTCGGAAAAGCGCGCCAGGTACTCCCCGGCAAAACGATCGTGCAACAACGCCATCGCCTCGTTCGCCGTGGGCAACGGCGCTTCCATATCGGCCCGTTCGAAGATCAGCGCGTCATACGGCGCGTTGAACACCAGCGGTGCATGGAAGGCTTGTTTGTAGGGGCCCAGGTCCGCCGGCTGATCGCCCTGCACCAGCACCTTGCGCGGTTGCAGGGTGCGCCCGGTCAACCAGCCGCATAACGCCAGGGCACAGGCCAGGGACGCTTCGGCACTTTGCCGGGTGGGCGGCAGGTGATCGCCGTGCACCGTAAGAATCAGCGCATAGCCTTCGGGTAACAGTCGGAAGCTCAGGTCGGCGCTTTCAGCAATGATCCGCTGATAACGCACCAGCCGCATAAAGCCCTCAGCCAGAGTGTTGCTGGACATCAAGGCATAGCCGGCCACATGAAACGACGCCGGGCGCACCACCTTGCCCATGTTCAAGCCAATCGCCGGGTTGCCCGACAGCTCGACCGCACGCTGCCAGAGCCGGGTCATGGAGTCCTGAGGGAAACGTGCATCGGGGTCATTCAGCGCAGCGTAATCCAGGCCAAGCTGCTTGAACAACGCACGGCAATCCAGGCCGTCCATCTCCAGCGCCTTGACTATCCCCATCGCCCAGCTTGCAGAAGTCGTTCGTTCGCTCATGGCGTTTTCTTAACAAGGAAGGCTGAAACGACAGCCAGGAATCCGAAGGATACTAAAGTGGCATCTATTGTCACTGGCTGTTACCACTGATGACTCTAGACTCAAATAAGCTCCCCGCGGAACATCTGTCGGGCAGAACAATAAACAGAGGGCCGATCACTGTGGAAAATATCAGGCAATTCAACAGTTTTGCTGATTTCTACCCGTATTACCTGAGCGAACACGGCAACAGCACCTGCCGTCGCCTGCACTTTATCGGCACCAGCCTTGTGATCTTCATTCTTGCGTTCGCCATCGGCAAAGGCGCCTGGTGGCTGCTGCTGGCGGTGCCGGTGGCAGGTTACAGCTTTGCCTGGGTCGGCCACTTCTTCTTTGAAAAGAATCGCCCGGCCACCTTCCAGCATCCGCTGTACAGCCTGTTGGGGGATTTTGTGATGTACCGCGACATGATCCTGGGCAAGGTGCCGTTCTAGCCCCGTCCCTCAAAAACAATAAGAGAGGCTTTGATGAACCAGCAGGCCCGCTTCACCCATATGCAGGACGGCACCCAGGAAGACTGGGCGATCATCGCCAAGGATTTCAGCGCCTACGCCCGCCAATTGCCGGCCCGAATCCTGGCGCACCTGCGGTTGCTGGAGGGTGACTTCGGCGGCTTCCCGGTGGACCGCCTGACCCACTCGCTGCAAACCGCCAGCCGCGCCTGGCACGACGGGCGTGATGAAGAGTACGTGGTCTGCGCCCTGCTCCACGACATCGGCGACACCCTGGGTTCCTACAACCACCCGGACATCGCCGCCGCGATCCTCAAGCCGTTTGTAAGCCCCGAGAACCTGTGGATGGTGGAGAAGCACGGGATCTTCCAGGGCTACTACTTCTTCCATCACCTGGGGATGGACCGCCACCTGCGCGAGCAATTTGGCGACCACCCGCAGTACCGGCACACCATCGAGTTCTGCGCGAAGTACGACGCGGCGGCGTTCGATCCAGCCTACGACACCCTGCCGCTGAGCTTTTTCGAACCGATGCTGGCGCGTGTGTTTGCCCAGCCGAAGAACTCGCTCTACAAGGCGGCCATGGAGCGCCAGGGCTAAACCACCGGCAGCAACGTGCCGCCGTGACCGGTTTGGGCGGCGGGCTCCGGGTCTTTGACCACCTCTCGGGCCACCGTCAGGATCACGATGGCGGCGATGATGTCGAAAATCGCCAGTACCACAAACAGCGGGCTGTAGCCGACCTTGGTCACCAGCACACCGAACACGGCGGTAAAGGCCGCCGCCCCGATAAACCCGCACATCTGCCCGCCACCCGTCGCGGTGGCCACGTCGTTCTTGCCGAATGAGTCCGAGGCGATGGAAAACAGCGCGCCCGACAGCGTCTGGTGGGCGAAACCACCGACGCACAGCAGGGCAATCGCGGTGTAGGCACTGTCCACCAGGCCTATACACGCCGGGCCGATCATGCACAGGCAACCGAGCAACATCACCAGCTTGCGCGAAGTGAACAGCGAGACCTTGAAGTAGCGATGGAACAGCGGGCTCAGGTAGCCGCCCAGTACGCAGCCGATGTCGGCGGCCAGAAACGGCAGCCAGGCGAACAGGGCCATTTCCTTGATGTTCATGTGCCGTTCGGTCATCAGGTACAGCGGAATCCAGGCGTTGAAGGTCTGCCAGGCCGGCTCCGAGAGCATGCGCGCCGAGGCGATGGCAAAAAAGTTGCGGCTCTTGAGAATGCGCTTCCAGCTGGCCTTCTTCTGCACGCCTTCCTTGAGGTGGGTTTCCTGGCCGGCTTCTATGTACTCACGCTCGGCCTGGGCCAGCAGGCGCTGGTCACGGGGGTGTTTGTACAGCAACAACCAAAGCCCGCTCCACACCAGGCCGATGCCGCCGACGATCAGGAACGCCAACTGCCAGCCGCTGTGCAAAATCGCCCACACCACCAGCGGCGGCGCCAGCAACGCACCAAACGAAGAACCAAAGTTGAACCAGCCGATGGCGACGGAGCGCTCCTTGGCCGGGAACCACTCGGTGATTGCCTTGACGCCGCCGGGAAAGCCCGCCGACTCCGTCAGCCCCAGGGCGCCGCGAGCGACTGCCAGGCTTTGCCAGCCGGTAGCGAAAGCCGCCAACGCACACACCACCGACCAGGAGATGGCGAAGATCGCGAAGCCCATCTTGGTGCCGATCGCATCGATCACATAACCGGCAATCGGCTGCATCAGGGCGTAGCACACCTGCCAGGCAACCACGATGTGCGAATACTGCTCGGTGGAGATGCTCAAGTCGGTCATCAGCGTGGGGGCTGCGACGGAGAGCGTGTTGCGGGCCAGGTAGTTAATAATCAGGCCGACCGTCATCAGCCCGACCATCCACCAACGGATGCCTTTGATTTTCATCGCTTCACCTTAATTATTTTTAGATTTGAGGCGTACGTTCTGCGACCGAGCGATCCGTATTACGGGCGCTATAAAAATGTAACGTCATATGTCGTCATACAACTGTTAGCGTTATATTCAGTCCACAGCGCGATGTCAATCCATTCAGGGTGATGTTGTACGATGACAATGGATCCACTGCGGCGCCCTGTCACGTGCGCCGGCGGGATGAAGACGGGTTCATTTTTCGAGATAAAATCTTTCTGTCATTTACAGTGCTGTATCCTGCACAAGCTTTTTGAAAGCGCGGAATCACCTGCGATTGAAAAAACAGATCTTGCGAGGAGCGACGACGATGCACGAAATCCCTAATCTCCCCTTCCCAAGCCTGCACGAAACTGAGCAGCCAACCCCGCAACAGGCCGGCGCCAGCAAGCCCGAGCCCAAAGAGGCAAAACCGGTCGACCGTAAAAACGAAGACTGAGTGCCGTACCCAGACCGTGTGGAAAGCGTGACATTGGGCGCTTTCCACACCGCCTGACACCGTGAGCCCCGCCATGACCGACACCACCCCCGATACTGCCTTGCTCGACACTGCCCTGCAGATGGTCGATGTCTGGAACCGCCTCACCCCGGAAAAACAGGCACTCCTGCTCAAGCGCTTCGGCACCCAGGAAAACGCCCTCGCCGCCCTGGTGACCACCCAACTGCTCACCTCCACCGATCGCTAAAAGTTTGGTTTGCTGCCCCCGCGCGCGCCCGGCATCGGTATCATAAGCAGCCTATCTTTTCCTGCTGCGACAGTGGACCTCTCCCATGCCAGATACCCAGCGACCCATGGCGGTCACGCTGCAAGTCGTTTCCATCGTTTTATTTACCTTTATCGGCTACCTGAATATCGGCATTCCCCTGGCCGTGTTGCCGGGTTATGTGCACAGCGACCTGGGCTTTGGCGCCGTGATCGCGGGCCTGGTGATCAGCGTGCAATACCTGGCCACCCTGCTCAGCCGGCCCTATGCCGGACGCATGATCGACAACCTGGGCAGCAAGCGCGCAGTGATCTACGGCCTCGCCGGCTGCGGGTTGAGCGGTGTGTTCATGTTGCTCTCGGCGTGGCTTTCCCAGATGCCCGCGTTAAGCCTGACCAGCCTGCTGATCGGCCGCCTGGTGCTCGGCAGCGCCGAAAGCCTGGTGGGTTCGGGTGCCATCGGCTGGGGCATTGGCCGGGTGGGCGCGGCGAATACCGCCAAGGTCATCTCCTGGAACGGCATCGCCAGTTACGGCGCCCTGGCCATCGGCGCGCCGCTGGGGGTGCTGCTGGTCAGCCACTTGGGGCTGTGGAGCATGGGCGTCAGCATCATCCTTTTGGCGGCGCTGGGCCTGCTGCTGGCCTGGCGGAAAGTCGCCGCACCGATCGTGGTGGGCGAGCGCCTGCCGTTCATGCATGTGCTGGGGCGCGTGTTGCCCCATGGCTGCGGCCTGGCGCTGGGCTCCATTGGTTTTGGCACCATCGCGACCTTCATCACCCTGTATTACGCGACCCAGCATTGGGATAACGCGGTGCTGTGCCTGAGCCTGTTCGGTGCCAGCTTTATCAGCGCGCGGTTGTTGTTCGGTAATTTGATCAACCGCATTGGCGGGTTTCGCGTGGCGATTGTCTGCCTGGCGGTAGAGACCCTGGGCCTGCTGCTGTTGTGGCTCGCGCCGGATCCACATTTGGCATTGGCAGGTGCGGCGTTGAGCGGATTTGGCTTTTCCCTGGTGTTTCCGGCGCTGGGGGTGGAAGCGGTCAACCTGGTACCTGCCTCGAGCCGGGGCGCGGCGGTGGGGGCGTACTCGCTGTTTATCGACTTGTCGCTGGGGATCACCGGGCCGTTGGCCGGGGCGATTGCGGCGGGGTTCGGCTTTGTCTCGATCTTCCTGTTTGCGGCGATCGCGGCGTTTTGCGGGCTGCTGTTGAGCTTGTACTTGTACCGGCAGGCGCCGAAGTACCGCGAGGGTCGCAAGGCGGGTTAGAAATCGACCTTGCCGCGGCCGGCCTTGATACTGCCGCGTTTGGTCTTGGATTCGAGGCGGCGCTTTTTTGAGCCCAGGGTGGGTTTGGTGGGGCGGCGTTTCTTTTCGACCTTGGTGGCGCTGAGGATCAGCTCTACCAGGCGCTCGAGGGCGTCGGCGCGGTTTTGTTCCTGGGTTCGGTATTGCTGGGCCTTGAGGATCAGCACGCCTTCGCTGGTGATGCGGCTGTCGCGCAGGGCCAGCAGGCGTTCCTTGTAGAAGTCAGGCAGGGACGAGGCCGGGATGTCGAAACGCAGGTGCACGGCGCTGGAGACTTTGTTGACGTTTTGACCGCCGGCGCCCTGGGCGCGGATGGCCGTCAACTCGATCTCGGTGTCGGGGAGGTGCACGTTGTTGGATATCACCAGCATTGTTTTGATCGAGCCTTGAGTTTGGGGGGTAAGGATACGCCAATGTGGTGGGTTGCTGAGCGCTGGGGGCATATCCGTTGCTGCGGTAACGGCCGCTATGGG
>NZ_JACARC010000104.1 GCF_013386825.1 Pseudomonas sp. IPO3778 | reverse complement strand
GCGAGGCACCGAGTGGTGGGGCAAAGACCTTTTGGTTACTTTTGGGGCGTTTGCCAAAAGTGACCCGCTGTAAGAGCGGAACCCTAAGCGGCCGTTACCGCAGCAACGGATATGTACTCAACCCAACAGAACCCTCTGCGCAAAATATGTAGATACTCAAGGCCACCACACCCAAGCCAGCCCCCACAAGGATCGCATCAAGCAACCGTTTTACGCGGCGTGAGGGTCACCCAATACCGCGTGCGCGACCGCACCTCCAGCGGCATCGTCGACGCCAACAACGCAAGGATGCGATCAGTATCGGCCAACTGAAAACTCCCGGTCACCCGCAGCGTTTCAAGGCTCGGGTCCCAGCGCAGCACACCCGCCCGATACCGCTCCAACTCCCGCAAAAAGTCGCCCAACAACTGATTCTGCGCCGTCAGCACGCCCTCGCGCCAACCCAGTTGCTGCGCATCAAACGCCACCGCCGCCGCCATCCCGGACGCGAGCAACCGTACCTGCTGCCCACCGTGCACCGCCACCATTTGCCCACGTAGATCCAGCACCTGCACCGCCCCCTTCAACACCGACACCAGGCACCCGGAAGACAGCTGCCGCACACACACCTCAGCCTGGCTGACAATCACCTGGCCATAACGGGTCTGCACCGTCAGCGCACCAGCCCCCGGCACCGTCAACGCCATCTCCCCTTCCACCAGCGTCACACGGCGCCGGGCCACGTCCACATCCACCGCACTGGCGGTATTGAGTTGCAGGCTGCTGCCATCCGCCAGCGGTACCCGCTTGCGTTCGCCGGTGGCGGTGTGCAGGTCGGCGCGCCACACGTCGATGGGCAATTGCCGGCTCAGCAGCCAGGCGGTCGGCACCAGCGCCGCCACGCCCAAGGCACGCTTGAGCACCGCACGCCGTCCCGGTTGCGGGCGATCGAGGCTGGCCATGGCCAAGGCCGGCGGCAAATCGGTAAACCGCTGACGCAGCACCTGGGCTTTTTGCCAGATCTGTTCGTGCTGGGGATGGCTGTCGCGCCACTGTTGCAGGCTGGCGTGATCTCGCTCGGTGGCGCTGCCGGATTCCAGCAACGCCAACCATTGCGCCGCCGCCCGGGCAAGATCCGGTGCGGTGCGGCTCACAGGTCCACCAGCAGGCAATGCTCGTAGGCCTGGGCCATGTAGCGTTTGACCGTGCGCTCGCAGACCTTGAGCCGCTCGGCAATCTCCCGATAGCCCAGGCCTTCCAGCTGGCTCCAGAGAAACGCACGACGCACCAGCGGTGGCAAACCGTCGAGCAGCTCATCCAGGGCTTGCAGGGTTTCCAGCAGCAGCCAGCGCTGTTCCGGGGACGGTACGCAAGCCTCAGGCAAGTGCATCAACGCGTTGAGATACGCCTGTTCCAGGCTGCGCCGCTGGTGAAAATTCACCAGCAGCCGCTTGCCCACCGTCACCAGGTAGGCCCGGGGTTCCTGCAATTGCGCGATCGGCTGGGCGCTGGCCAGCACCCGCAGGAACGTGTCCTGGCTCAGGTCGGCCGCATCCCAGGCGTTGCCCAAGCGGCGCCGCAGCCAGCTTTCCAGCCAGCTGCGATGGTCGCGGTACAAGGTGTGAAGACTCGGTTCAGCCAGGTGCGTCGGCAATACAGCATCATTCATGGCAAGTAACCTGCGCGGCGCGAGTTAATCTCAAATGAGATTCATTCTATTTAATATCCCACCGGCACACCACGTTCTTTTGCACACCGTGTTTAAAGCATCGCGGCCTTTTGCCTGAGCATGTCCACAAACAGCCCCAGCTCCCGACTCACCGGGTCGCCTTTGCGCAGCATGATTCCGAACGGTGCGAGCTGCACCTCCAGCGCCACCGGCAAGGCCACCACCAGGCCCATTTTCAGGTAGTCACGCAGGGCGCTTTCCGAGAGCACCATGATCGCGTCGGTCAGTTGAATCAGTTGCTGCATGGAGTACACCGAGCTGCACTCGATGATGTCGGCCGGCTGGGGCAACGCCAGTTGCTGCAACGCCTCATCAAAGCCGATACGCGCCGGGCTGGCCTGGGGTTGCAGGATCCACGGCCAGTCGCTGACCAGCTCCGCCAGGGGCAGGTGTTGGCGCTGGGCCAGGGGATGGCCGGCGTGCACCACCACCAGCATGCGTTCATTGCCCAGGGGTTCGAAGCTGTAATGCTCGCTGTCGGTGGCCGCGTTGCGCCGGGCGATGGCCAGGTCGATGCGGCCTTGCTCCAGCAACTGGATCACCTGGTCGCTGGTGTCGCCCATGATGCGAATACGCATCTGCGGGTTGAGGGCCTTGATCTGCGCAATGGAGTCCATCACCAGGTCCGGGGCCGCCCCCATGATGGTGCCAATCGACAAATACCCGTAGCCGCCCTGCTGGCGCACCATCAGTTCTTCGGCACAGCGGTCGAGGCCGTTGAGGGCCGACTCGGCAAAGCGGATCAGTTCCTTGCCCAGCGCGGTAGGACGCATGCCCCTGGGCAGCCGCTCGAACAGGTCGCAGGCAAACATGTCCTCGATCTCCCGCAACATGCGCGTTGCCGCCGGCTGCGACATGTTCAGGCTTTGGGACGCGCGGTGCAGGTTCTGGCTGGAACTCAGGGCCACCAGCATATGCAAATGCTTGTAGCGCAGGCGGTTGAACAGGCTGCGGGAGATCGTGGGACTACTCATTTTTTTCCTTGTTATCGATACCCTGAGGTTATCAGTTGTAAGCGAGATTCGATTTGTAGCGTATAGATCGAGCGCCGTACAGTCCTTCCCATAAGAACAAAACACCGGACTGAACAATGAAGACCTTGCCTGCGTCTCTGCTCGCCAAGATTTCCTGGCGGCTGCTGCCCTTCCTGCTGTTGATGTACATCATGGCCTTCCTCGACCGCGCCAACGTCGGGTTCGCCAAACAAGCCTTCCAGGCCGACACGGGCCTCAGTGATGCCGCCTTCGCCTTTGGCGCCGGGGTGTTTTTTGTCGGCTATGCGCTGCTGGAAGTGCCCAGCAACCTGATCATGCACCGCGTCGGTGCCCGCCTGTGGATGTGCCGGATCATGGTCAGCTGGGGCCTGGTTTCAGCAGCCATGGTGTTCGCTCACAACGAAACCAGCTTCTACGTGTTGCGCTTTCTACTGGGGGTGGCCGAAGCCGGTTTCTTTCCCGGGGTCATTCTTTACCTCACCTACTGGTTCCCTTCCGCGGTCCGCGGCAAGGCCATGGGGTTCTTCTACTTTGGCGCGCCCCTGGCGTTCATCTTCGGCAGCCCGTTGTCCGGTTTGTTGCTGGAGCTGGACGGGTTCTCCGGGGTGCACGGCTGGCAATGGCTGTTCGCCGTGGAAGGCCTGATGGCCACGGCGGTGGGCATCTGGGCCTATTGGTACCTGGACAACCGCCCCGCCGATGCCCAATGGCTGACCGTGGGAGAGCGGCGCCAGATCCAGGACCTGCTGGACCGCGAAGACCAGCACAAAACCACCCACGGGCGCAGCCTGCTGAATGTGCTGTGCCAGCCCAGCGTGCTGTACCTGTGCCTGGTGTACCTGCTGATCCAGGCAAGCGTGTATGGCGTGGTGTTCTACTTGCCGACCCAGGTCGGCGGCCTGTTGGGCACCAAGGTCGGTTTGATGGTGGGCCTGGTCTCGGCCATTCCATGGGTCTGCGCGCTGTTCGCCGCGTGGTGGATTCCCGGCTATTCCGACCGCACCGGCGGGCGTCGCAAAACCGCGTCCCTGACCCTGTTGATGGCCGCCGCCGGCATCGCCTGCTCGGTGACCTTCGCCAACCCGCTGCTGGGCATGCTCGCCCTGTGCTTTGCCGCCTCCGGATTTATCGCCGTGCAACCGGTGTTCTGGACCTTCCCTTCCAGCTACCTGGCGGGCAGCGCCGCGGCCGCCGGCATCGCGTTGATCAACTCCTTCGGCGCCCTCGGCGGGTTTATCGCCCCGGTGCTGAAGAACTGGGCGGAAACCGCCTTCCACTCCCCGGCGGCCGGCCTTTACCTGCTGTCTGCCACCACCGTGATCGCCGCCTTGCTGGTGCTCGGTATCCATTCGCCAGGCCAAAAAGCGACGAACACGCCGGCCACTGTTTAATCAAGGAGTCACACCATGGGCAACATCACTATCAAGCACGTACGCGCCTTTGTGCTGCGCGGCGGCGGCGCGGATTACCACGACCAGGCAGACGGCCACTGGATCGACGATCACATCAGCACCCCCATGAGCAAATACCCCGAGTACCGCCAGAGCCGCCGCAGTTTCGGGATCAACGTACTCGGCACGCTCGTGGTGGAAATCGAGGCCAGCGACGGCACCGTCGGCTTCGCCGTGACCACCGGTGGCGAACCCGCCGCGTATATCGTCGAGAAACACCTGGCGCGCTTCCTGGAAGGCGCCCGCGTCACCGATGTCGAGAAACTCTGGGACCAGATGTACCAGTCCACCCTCTACTACGGGCGCAAGGGCCTGGTGATCAACACGATCTCCGGTGTGGACCTGGCGCTGTGGGACCTGCTGGGCAAGATCCGCCAGGAACCGGTGCACCAGTTGCTCGGCGGCGCGGTGCGGGATGAATTGCAGTTCTACGCCACCGGCGCCCGCCCGGACCTCGCCCAGAAGATGGGCTTTATCGGCGGCAAGATGCCCCTGCACCACAGCCCGTCGGAAGGCGAAGAAGGCCTGCGCAAAAACCTCGAGGCGCTGGCGACCATGCGCGAACGGGTCGGCCCGGACTTCTGGCTGATGCTCGATTGCTGGATGAGCCTGGACCTCAACTACGCCACCCGACTGGCCACCGGCGCTCACGAATTTGGCTTGAAATGGATTGAAGAAGCGCTGTCGCCCGACGACTACTGGGGCTACGCAGCGCTGCGCAACAACGTGCCCAAAGGCATGTTGGTCACCACCGGCGAACACGAAGCCACCCGCTGGGGCTTTCGCATGCTGCTGGAGATGGGCTGCTGCGACATTATCCAGCCGGATGTGGGCTGGTGCGGCGGCCTCACTGAGCTGGTGAAAATCTCGGCCCTGGCCGACGCCCACAACACGTTGGTGGTGCCCCACGGCTCGTCGGTCTACAGCTACCACTTTGTCGCCACCCGCCATAACAGCCCGTTTGCCGAGTTCCTGATGATGGCGCCCAAGGCGGATGAGGTGGTGCCGATGTTCCACCCGCAACTGCTCGGCGAACCGGTACCGGTAAATGGCCGGATGCGCTTGTCTGCGCTGGACAAGCCCGGGTTCGGCGTAGACCTCAACCCCGATTGCCCACTGCATCGTCCGTATAACCGCTGAGGACTCCTGCCATGCACATGCCCCACAACGCTTTCAAGGCCGCGCTGCGTAAAGACGCCGCGCAATACGGGATCTGGGCCGGCTTCGCCACGGCGTATGGCGCCGAGATCGTCGCCAGCACCGGTTACGACTGGATGCTGATTGACGGCGAACACGCCCCCAACACCGTGCCCAGCGTGCTCAGCCAGCTGCAGGCGGTGGCGTCCTACGCCACCGCGCCGGTGGTGCGCGCCGTGAGCAGCGACGCCAACCTGATCAAGCAACTGCTGGACGTGGGCGCCCAGACCCTGATGATCCCGATGGTGGAAACCGCCGAGCAGGCCCAGGCCCTGGTGCGCGCCATGCGTTATCCGCCCCACGGCATTCGTGGCGTCGGCGGCGGCCTGACCCGCGCCACCCGCTGGGACGGCGTAGCCGACTACCTCAACACCGCCCATGAACAGCTGTGTCTGATTGTGCAGGTGGAGTCGCGCCTCGGGGTGGAAAACGTCGCGGCGATTGCGGCGGTCGAAGGTGTGGACGCGGTATTTATCGGCCCGGCCGACCTGTCCATCGGCCTCGGTCACGCCGGTAATCCCGGGCATCCCGAGGTGCAGGAACGTATCCGGCACGCGGTCGACGCCACGCTGGCGGCCGGCAAGGCCTGCGGCATCCTCGCCCCCAACGAAGACGACGCCCGCCGCTACCAAGCCTGGGGCTGCCAGTTCATTGCGGTGGCCATCGACATCAGCCTGCTGCGCCAGGGTGCCATGGCGACACTGGCCCGCTATCGCCCGGCCGCCGAGGCCAAGACGCCGTCACGTACCTACTGAGGAGCTGCCCATGTCATCCGTACCGGTCTACCAGAACTTTATCAACGGCCGCTTTACCCCAAGCGATGCGCACCTTGATGTGCTGAACCCGGCCACCGGCGCCCTGCTGTCGAAGGTCCCGGCGTCCACCGCCGGGGACGTCGACCAGGCCCTGGCCGCTGCCCGTCATGCGCAAAAAGACTGGGCCCGCAAACCGGCGATCGACCGCGCCGGGCACTTGCGCCGCATCGCCGCCAAGCTGCGGGAAAACGTCGCCCACCTGGCGCGCACCATCACCCTGGAACAAGGCAAGGTCACGGGCCTGGCGGAAGTCGAAGTCAACTTCACCGCCGACTACCTCGACTACATGGCCGAGTGGGCGCGGCGCATTGAAGGCGAGATCATCACCAGCGACCGCCCCAACGAAAACATCTTCCTGTTCCGCAAACCCCTGGGGGTGGTGGCCGGCATCCTGCCGTGGAATTTCCCGTTCTTCCTGATCGCCCGCAAGATGGCCCCGGCGTTGCTCACCGGCAACACCATCGTGATCAAGCCCAGCGAAGAGACGCCCAACAACTGCTTCGAATTCGCCAAACTGGTGGCCGAAACCGACCTGCCGGCCGGGGTGTTCAACGTGGTCTGCGGCGACGGCCACGTCGGCGGCGCCCTCACCGCCCACAAGGGTGTGGACATGATCAGTTTCACCGGCAGCGTCGCCACCGGCTCGCGAATCATGGCAGCGGCGGCACCGAATATCACCAAGCTCAACCTGGAGCTGGGGGGCAAGGCACCTGCCATCGTCCTCGCCGATGCCGACCTGGACCTCGCGGTAAACGCCATTCGTGACTCGCGGATCATCAACAGCGGCCAGGTGTGCAATTGCGCCGAACGGGTGTACGTGGAGCGCAAGGTGGCCGATCAGTTTATCGAGCGCATCAGCGCCGCGATGGCCGCCACCCGCTACGGCGACCCCATTGCCCAGGCCGATGTGGAGATGGGCCCGCTGATCAACCGCCAGGGCCTGGACAGCGTCAACCGCAAGGTGCGCACCGCGCTGGAACAAGGTGCCGCCCTGATCACCGGCGGGCAGGTCGCCGACCTGGGCAGGGGCTTTCACTTCCAGCCCACGGTATTGGCCGGCTGCCGCGCCGACATGGAAATCATGCGCGAAGAGATCTTCGGGCCGGTGCTGCCGATCCAGATTGTCGATGACCTGGATGAGGCCATCGCCATGGCCAACGACTGCGACTACGGCCTGACCTCCTCGATCTACACCCGCGATTTGGGCAAGGCGATGCAGGCGGTGCGCGAATTGTCGTTCGGCGAAACCTACGTCAACCGCGAGAACTTCGAAGCCATGCAAGGCTTCCACGCCGGCGTACGCAAATCCGGGATCGGCGGTGCCGATGGCAAGCACGGCCTGTATGAGTACACCCATACCCATGCGGTGTACCTGCAGGGCTGAGGTGGTGCAACGGGCCCTGGCGCGGTAGCGTGCGGGCCCTTCCCTATCAATTCTTCCGACAAGGATTGCGCAATGCCTCTTACCCCTTACAGCGGCCCGATCATCGACAGCCATCTGCACCTGTTCGACCCGCGCCGCCCCCAGGGCATTCCCTGGCCAGAACCGGGCAACGCGCTGTATGCCGCGCATCTGCCGGCGGACTATTGGGCCCTGGCCGCCGACCATAACGTGATCGGCGCCATTGCCGTGGAAGCCAGCCCATGGCGCGACGACAACCGCTGGCTGCTGGAAACCTTGCGCAGCGACCCGCGCATGCTCGGTTTTGTCGGCAACCTCGACCCGCTGCATCCGGCGTTTGCCACCGACCTTGACGCCCTGGCCAATGAGCCGCTGTTTCTCGGCCTGCGCTACGGCAACCTGTGGGACCGCGACCTGCTCGACGACCAGGCGCGCCCCGGCTTTATCGAGGGCCTGCGTCGCCTCGCCGAATGCGGGCGCGGCCTGGACAGCGCCAACCCGAACCCACGATTGATCAAGGGCCTGCTGCACCTGAGCGATGCCCTGCCCGAGTTGCGCATCATTGTCGATCACCTGCCCAACGCCAGCGTGCCCGCCGGTGAAGAATCGGCGTACCACGCCGACCTGATGCGCCTGGCCGAACGGCCCAATGTGTTTGCCAAACTGGCGGAGATCCCCCAGGTCGGCCCCCAGGGTTTGATCCTCGACCCGGCCTTCTACAACGACCGCCTGGCCGTGTTGTGGGAAGCCTTTGGCGAAGACCGCTGCTTCTTTGGCAGCGACTGGCCCAACAGCGATCACCTGGCCAGTTTCGCCGCCACCCTGGGCCTGGTGAAAGCTTGCATGGCGGGCCATCCCGAGCACGTACAAGGCAAGTTCTTCCTGCACAACGCGGTGCGCATCTACAGCCCCACGCCACCCCACGGAGGCCAGTGATGCAGACCCGAGCCTTTCGCATGACCCTCAACCCCGGCCAGCACGCCGAGTACCGTCGCCGCCACGACGAGATCTGGCCGGAACTGGCCCAGGCCCTGCGGGATGCCGGCGTGGTGGACTACCGGATCTTCCTCGACGAGGCCAGCAACGCCTTGTTCGCCGTGATGACCCATGAAGACCACCACAGCCTCGATGCACTGCCCGGTACCGCGCTGATGCAACGTTGGTGGCAGCACATGCGAGACATCATGCCCAGCCACCCGGACGCCTCGCCCGTCAGCGTGGATTTGACCCCGATGTTCAGCCTCACCCCAGGCTGAATCAGCGCGGTACCACAACAATAAAAAGGATTCGACTACGTGGAAATCATTCTCTTCGGTGTGATTCTGCACTTCATCGGCGGCTTCGCCTCCGGCAGTTTCTACATCCCCTACAAGAAGGTCCGTGGCTGGGCCTGGGAAAGCTACTGGATCACCGGCGGCCTGGTGTCGTGGTTGATCGTGCCGCTGATTGCCGCGCAACTAACCGTGCCCGGCTGGGCCGACATCCTGCGCCAGGCCGACACCAGCACCCTGCTCTGGACCTACCTGTTCGGCGTGCTCTGGGGCATCGGCGGGCTGACCTTCGGCCTGACCATGCGCTACCTCGGGCTGTCCCTGGGCATGTCCCTGGTACTGGGCCTGACCTCGGCCCTCGGCGCCTTGATGCCGGCGCTGTACCGCGACCTGTTCACCGACGCCACCGAGGGCACCCTGACCTCGATGCTCGCCTCCCAGGGCGGGCATTGGGTGCTGTGGGGCGTGGCGGTATCGCTGGTGGGCATCGCCGTGTGCGGCAAGGCCGGGTTGATCAAGGAACGTGAAGTGCCGGAAGCGGTGAAATTCGCCAGCATCAGCGAGTTCTCGGTGGCCAAGGGCATGCTGGTGGCGGTGATCTCCGGGGTGCTGAGCGCGTGCTTCAGCTACGGCATTTCCGCCGGGCGTCCACTGGCGGCCGCTGCCGTTGAACACGGTGCCAACAGCCTGTTCCAGAACAACGTGACCTTTATGGTGATCATGTGGGGCGGGCTGACCACCAACGGCCTCTGGTGCCTGTGGCTGAACTGGCGCAACCGCACGTTCCACAACTACACCGATCGCAGCACTCCGCTGTTCCGTAATTACCTGTTGGTGGCGTGCGCCGGGACCTTGTGGTTCCTGCAGTTTTTCTTCTACGGCATGGGCGAAAGCCGCCTGCAGAACGACGCCAGTTCGTGGGTGCTGCACATGTCGTTCATCATCATCGTGTCCAACGGTTGGGGGCTGTATTTCCGTGAATGGCAGGGGACCAGCGCTACCAACAAAAGCGTGTTGGTTGCCGGTATCGCAGTAATTCTCGGCGCTATCGCCATGGTCGGTTACGGCAACTATCTCGGCTGAGGCCGTTTGTTTTCCAGGAGTTCATTTATGTTACTTGCAGATAAAACCGTGATTATCACTGGCGCCTCTCGTGGCATTGGCCGTGCTGCCGCCCGCGAATGCGCGCGCCAGGGGGCGCGAGTGGTGATTGGCCACAGTGGCAGTGGCCAGGGGACTGAGGCGGCGTTTTCGTTGATCGAGGAGATCAAGGGGTTTGGGGGGCAGGCGGTGGAAGTGGGTGGTGATGCGGCGGATCCGGATACTGGTGACAAGCTGGTGGCGGGTGCTCTGAAGGCGTTTGGCAGTGTGGATGTGTTCGTCAACAATGCCGGGATTTGCCCGTTTCACTCCTTCCTCGACATGCCGCGTGAGGTGTATCTGAAGACGGTGAATACCAATCTCAATGGCGCCTATTTCGCCGTGCAGGCGGCGGCGAACCAGATGAAGAATCAGGGCAAGGGAGGGGCGATTATCGCGGTCAGCTCCATCAGTGCGTTGGTGGGGGGCGGGATGCAAACGCATTACACGCCGACCAAGGCCGGGCTGCATTCGTTGATGCAGTCGTGTGCGATTGCGTTGGGGCCTTACGGGATTCGCTGTAATTCGGTGTTGCCGGGGACGATCGCTACCGACATCAACAAGGAGGATTTGGCGGATGAGGAGAAGTTGGCGTACATGACGTCGCGTACGCCGCTGGGGCGGTTGGGTGAGCCTGAGGATGTTGCCGGGCCCATCGTGTTTCTTGCCTCGGACATGGCGCGGTATGTGACCGGGGCTTCGCTGTTGGTGGATGGGGGGTTGTTCGTTAATTTGCAGTAGTTTTGGGGGTATATCCGTTATTTAGGTAACGGCCGCTATGGGTTCCGCCCTTACGGCGGGTCACTTTTGAAAAGAGCCCAAAAGTAACCAAAAGGCTCTTGCCCCACCACTCGGCACCTCGCCTAGGCTCGGGGTGCC
>NZ_JACARC010000103.1 GCF_013386825.1 Pseudomonas sp. IPO3778 | reverse complement strand
CAGGGTGCCTGCGGCCAGATTACCCCAGGCACAAGGCCAAACCGGTTGCTGGACGCGCTCGGTCTGAAGGCATAGCAGCTCCCACAGGATTTCCTTTGTTTGTTAGAGCGCCAGCCTGCGGTCAGAAGTGAAACGCCACCCCCGTGGTCACGTTGAACGCATCCCCCACATAGAAGTTGGCCGAGTCCTGGCCCTTGGCGTCATACGCGGTGTTGGTGGCCGTGGCATAGCGTTTGTTGGTCAGGTTGCGCGCATCGACGAACACTTCCCACTTCTTGCTCGGGGCCTCGTAGCCCACCTTCGCGCCCCACAACGTGTAAGACGGCGCGCTCAGGGAGTTGGCAAAATCCACGTAATAGCTGGACGCCGCCCGGGCGTTGAGCTGCGCGTAGAACCCGCTGCCCTGGCGATATTCCAGCTCGGCCTGGTAGACCTGACGCGGCAGGCCCGGCAGTTGGTTGTCGCCGAACACCGCGTCATTGCGGTAGTGGAAGTCGTTGAAGGTGTACGCCTGGCGCAAGGTCACGGTGTCGCCATTGCCGCCGTCCCACAGTTGCGCATTCAAGCCGGCTTCGATGCCCTGGTGAATCGTCGCGCTGCCGTTGGAGGTGGCCACCAGTTGGTCCTGGGTCGCGGTTGCCTGGCGCACCACCACCGACAACAGTTCTTTCTGCACCCACGAGCGGTACACCGTCAGGCTGCCGTCGAAAATGCCGTGGCCGCCGCGAATCCCGAACTCCACAGTGTTGGCTTTTTGTGGCCGCACATCGCGGATATACGGCGTGCCGGTGCTGCCCAACTGCCAGGTGACCGGTGGGTCCACCGAGCGGCTGACGTTGCCGAACACTTCGAATTCCGGGGTCAGCTGGTAGCGCAGGCCGATGCGCGGGGCGACGTCGGTCTCGTCGTATTCCACGCCACTGGGGAACGCGCTGGTATTGGTGCCGGTGGTGTATTCGATCTGCGCCTTGCGCTTGATATCAATCAGCGACAGCCCGGTGGACAGCCACGTACGGTCATTCAGTTGCAGTTCGTTGCCGAGGGAAAACACCGTGTCCCGGGAGCCGGTGTAGTTGGTTTTCTGCTGGGTGATGCCGGTGGCCTGGCTGTGGGACTTCACATCGGCCAGGTACGCCAGGGTGTTGCTGAAGGTCACGCTGCTGTCGCTGCGCAGGCCGAAGAAGGTGTCGGCGGTACGCAAGTAGCGCAGGGTCAGGTTAACGTCCTGGGAGCGCCATTCCTGGGGGGTTGGCGAATAGCGCCAGCCGTTGTCCAGCGGGTAATCGTTGTAGCCCAGGCCGACTTCGAGCTTGGCATTGTCGTCGAAGGTGTAGGTGGTGGTGCTGCCCAGCAGGGTCGAGCCGTCCTTCTTGCGCCCGATGGGCACGAGGTTGCTGGTGGGGTCGTGCTTGAGTTGGTACTTGGTCAGGGTATTGCCCTGGCTGAGGGTTTCTTCCTTGTAGCGAATATAGAAGCGCGTCTCCAGTTGCGGGCTGAAGACGTGGCCGAAGTTGGCGACGATGCCCTGCCCTTTGTTCGGCGTATTGTCTTGGTAACCGTCACGCTCGTTGTGCTGGATGCTGACGTAGTAGTCGTTGTCACCGTCCACGCCACCGGTGCTCAGTTGCTGCTTACGGTAGCCGAAGCTGCCGGCTTCGAAGCGCGCGTAATTGCCCGGATCGGTGCGGCCGGTCTTGCTCACGAAGTTGATCGCGCCGCCCAGGGACAAGGCCGAATAACGGAAGGCGTTGGCGCCGTAGAGCACTTCGGTGTGGTCCACCGAGGCCATGTCCAGCATGTCTTCCTGGGTGCCGCCCGGCCCGGTCAGCGGCAGGCCGTCGTAGAGGAATTTAATCCCCAGCACATAGCCTTGATAGAAGGTATTGAGGCCCGAACCCCGGATCGAAATCTTGTTGGCGCCCGAGCCGCTGGTGGCCTGGGCGAAGACGCCGGGCTGCAACGCCAGCACGTCCTCGGCATTGGCTGCGCGGCCCTGCTCGATTTTACGGTTATCGATCACCGCGGTTTTGCCGGGCACATTGGCCAGCTGTTTTTCGGCCTTCTGTGCTTCGGTGGCCTCGGCGCCGGTGACCACCACCGTGGCCAGGGTCGGGTCGGCCTCGGCGGCAAAGGCCGCGCCGTGTACCAACATCAACAGCACGCCAAGGCTGGAAGCGGTGGCCAGTGACGCAAAAAAACGCGCGCGTGGTTCAAACAGTTGCCGCATGAATTAAATACTCCTGGGGTCTCGTATCAGTGGGAGCATCTATTCGTATAGTCGCGCTCTGATTCAAACTTTGCAGGGTTCGTGCCACGTCAAAACATCAATAAATACGGGACCATCGCCCACTTTAAACCGCCACAAGCGCAACACTTTGCTGGTGAAATGTTCGATTCCAGACAACGTCGTAAAACAACAATGACTTATATGCTTAATAGCTAAAAGCATAACCGGGGCCCGCCCGGCCGGGCCCGAGAGCAAGTGTCCGAATCCCAACACCTGTGCAACAAAAGTTGCGTATTTGAGAGTCACCGACCACACCCACAAACAAGAACACCCACATTATCGGCTTACTTTTACTTGGTATGGCTCTTGCTCTGGCAACTAATGAGTCAAGGCACTCAACACGCTCGATAATTAAACAACGAGGTATTTACCCGTGACGGTCAACTTACTCAGCACCCGCAGGACGCCGCTGGAAATTGCCCGTGACCTGGCAACCGAGTTCGCCCGCACCGCCGTGCACCGGGACGCCATCGGCGGCACCCCCAAAGCCGAACGCGACACCCTGCGCAGCAGTGGCTTGTTGTCCCTGAGCATTCCCGGGCAATTCGGCGGCCTGGACGCCAACTGGTCGGAAACCTTCGAAGTGGTGCGCGAATTTGCCCGGGTCGACAGCTCCATCGCCCACGTCTTCGGTTTTCATCACCTGATGCTCGCCACCGTGAGGTTGTTCGCCACCCCCGCCCAGTGGCAAACCTGGTTCAGCCTGACCGCCAGCAACAACTGGTTCTGGGGCAACACCCTGAACCCCCTGGACACGCGCACGGTGGTCAAGCGCCACAGCGGCTGGCGGGAATTCTCGGGGCAGAAAAACTTCTGCTCCGGCGCCAACGATTCAGAAATGCTGATCGCCTCGGCCATCGATGAAAGCGCCGGCGGCACGTTGCTGATCGCGGCCATCCCCAGCGCCCGCAGCGGGATCATCCTGCACAACGACTGGAACAACATGGGCCAGCGCCAGACCGACAGCGGCAGCGTGACCTTCAAGCGCGTGCGTGTGGAAGAATCCGACCTGCTGCTGGACCCCGGCCCCCTGAGTACACCGTTCGCCTGCCTGCGCCCGCTGATTGCGCAACTGCACTTCGCGAATATCTTCCTCGGCATCGCCGAAGGCGCCTTCGAAGAAGCGCGCCAATACACCCTGGAAGAAGCCCGCCCGTGGTTTCGCTCCAGCGCCAGCCACAGCGCCCAGGACCCTTACATCCTCAGCCACTACGGCGATTTTTGGGTAGCCCTGCAAAGCACCCGCCTGTTGGTGGAGCACGCCGGCCAGGTGCTGGATTCGGCATGGGCGAAGGGTTCAGCCCTGACCAGCGAGGAGCGCGGCGAAGCGGCCATTGCCATCGCCACCGCCAAAGTCGCCGCCAGCCGCAACGGCCTGGCGCTCTGTAGCAAGGTCTTCGAGGTCACCGGCGCGCGGGCTACCCACGCCTCGGTGGCACTCGACAGGCACTGGCGCAATTTGCGCACCCAGAGCCTGCATGACCCGCTGGATTACAAACTCCATGAACTGGGAGAGTGGGCACTGAACCATACCCTGCCCATCCCGACGTTTTATTCCTGATCTTTTATTCAAAGGGATCACCATGCAACTGCTGACCTTACCGCCCTCGCCCGCCCTTGCCACCTCCATCCGCGCCACCGCGCAGGTGTTTGAAGACCCCAGGTCCAAGGCCTTGCTCAAGCATGTGCAACAAGTCGCGCCGAGCGAAGCCAGCGTGCTGATCATCGGCGAAACCGGTACCGGCAAGGAGCTGGTGGCACGCCATATCCACAACCTCAGCGGGCGCAAGGAACAGCCGTTCGTGGCGGTCAATTGCGGCGCCTTCTCCGAATCCCTGGTGGAAGCCGAACTGTTCGGCCACGAGAAAGGCGCGTTCACCGGCGCCCTCGGCGCCAAGGCCGGCTGGTTTGAAGAAGCCAATGGCGGCACGCTGTTCCTGGATGAAATCGGCGACCTGCCGATGTCGATCCAGGTCAAGCTGCTGCGGGTGTTGCAGGAGCGCGAAGTGGTGCGCCTGGGTTCGCGCAAGAGCATTGCGATCAATGTGCGGGTGCTGGCGGCCACCAACGTGCAGCTGGAAAAAGCCATCAACGCCGGGCACTTTCGCGAGGACCTGTTCTACCGCCTGAACGTGGTCAACCTGGCACTCAGCCCGCTGCGGGATCGCCCCGGCGATATTCTGCCGCTGGTGCAGTATTTCATCGACACCTACACCCGCCGCCTGGGCTATGGCGACGTCATCTTGAGCCCGGAAGCCGAGCACCGGCTGGCCACCTACAGTTGGCCGGGGAATATCCGCGAACTGGAAAACGTCATTCACCACACCTTGCTGATCTGCCGCGACGGCGTGATCCAGGCCGATGACCTGCGCATGTCCAACCTGCGTATCGAGCGCCAGGAAGACAGCACCACGGCCCATGATTTGCTCAACCAGGCCTTCCAGCGATTGTTCGAGGAACAGATCGACAACCTCCACGAACAGGTCGAGCGCAGCCTGCTGACCGCCGCTTACCGCCTCTGCCACCACAACCAGGTGCACACCGCCGAGCTGCTGGGGCTCAGCCGCAATGTGACCCGCACCTTACTGATCAACCTGGGCGAGCTGAAGGTCAACAAGCGCCGCTCGCCAACCAGCGCCCGGGATGACCGGGTGCTGCACCTGTCGATCTAAGCGGCACTGCGCGGCGTACCCGGTACGCCGCCTGATCACAGCACCGCTTCGTCCAGCGCATCGCTGAACTGGCGGCTCCACAACCGCGCGTAGTGCCCACCCTGGCGCAGCAGCTGTTCGTGGCTGCCGTCCTCGACGACCCGGCCATTGTCGAACACCAGGATCCGGTCCAGATGGGCCACGGTGGACAGCCGGTGGGCGACCACCAACACGGTCTTGTCTTCCATGATTTCGTCGAGCTTGTCCTGGATGAAACGCTCGGTGATGGAGTCCAGGCTGGAGGTGGCTTCATCCATCACCAGGATCGGCGCGTTCTTCAGCAACACCCGGGCGATCGCGATGCGCTGGCGCTGGCCGCCGGACAACTTGACCCCACGCTCGCCCACCAGGGATTCGTAGCCGTGCTCCATGCTGTCGATAAACTCACGGGCACCGGCGCGATGGATTGCCTCGGCCACTTCGTCCATCGAGGCATCCAGGCGGCCGTAGTGGATATTTTCGCGAATGCTGCGGTGGAACAGCCCGGGCTCCTGGGGGATCAGGCCGATCTGCTGGTGCAGGGAATGCTGGGTGACGTCACGCACGTCCTTGCCGTCCACCAGCACCTGGCCTTGCTGCACGTCGTAGAGGCGCAGCAGCACGCTCAGCAGGGTCGACTTTCCGGAGCCCGAGGCGCCCACCAGGCCGACTTTCTGGCCGGCGGGGATGACGATATTCAGGTGCTCGAAAATCGGCCGGCCGGCGCCGTAGCTGAAGCCCACGTCGCGAAACTCGATATCCCCGCGCTTGACCTGCAGCGCCTTGGCTCCGGGTTGGTCGATGACCTCATGGGGACGAATCAGGCTGCGCACGCCGTTGGCGATATTGCCGGTGGCTTCGAAGAATTCAAGAAAGCGCCGCGACAGGTTGCCCACGTCACTGATGATCAACAGCGACAGGCTGGTGGACATCACAAACGCGGCGATATCGATGCGGTGACTGCGCCACAGGTACAGGGCAAGCAGCAACAGCCCCAGCTTGAGCACCACGCCACAGCTGGTCTGGAACCAGCGGATACGCTCCATGTAGCCGAGGGAGCGGTAGGCGGCGGTCACCTCCTTGTCGAGGAAAGTGCCCAGGTAGCTGTGCTCGAATGCATGGCGGGCAAACAGGCGGATATTGGCCAGGTTGGACACCGCGTCCACCACCTTGCCGGTGCTGGTGCTGCGGGCGGCCGAATACTGCTGGGCCAGCGGATGACTGCGCCGCGCCAGCAGGTAACAGATGGCGATGAACACCACCGACCAGCCGGCCATGAACAGCGCCAACAGGGGCGATGCGGTCCACAGCAACGCCGTGGCCAGGCTCAGCGTGACCAGCAGCGGGATCAGGTCGAACAGCAGGATGCTCAGGGTCTGGTTCACCCCGAGGGTCACTTCCGACACCCGGTGCGCCAGGGCGCCGGCGAACTCGTTGCTGATAAAACGGTGGGAATGCTGTTGCAGGTAGGCGAACACCACGTGGGTCACCGTACGCCGCTGCAACGGCAGCACATGGATATGGCAGCCCGCCGCCGCGCGAGTAAACAGCACCTCGCACACCAGCAGTACGGCGAACAGGGTCAAGGGCCAGCGCAGCACCTCGAACGCTCGGTCCGCCTCCAGGCCGTTACTCACGGTACGGGTGATTTGCCCCAGGCCCCAGGGAATCAGGATCGAACACACCACGGCGGCAATCTGCAGCAGCAGAATCGCCAGGTACCATCCTTTGAAATGACCGATGAAATGCCGCACAAACGCCGCCGGGGTAGACGGCAAGTGTTGGACATTCCAGGTGCGAAACAATGAAAAAGACGAGCTCATGGCCAATGACATTCCTGAATGACGCCTGTGGCCGCGCAGCTTTCAGGCAAAAAATGGCACCGTCGGTGCCTGATAGTCAGCAAATGGAACAGACAACCGAATCACCTGTGGCAGGGAGCTGCTGTGGCGAGGGAGCTTGCTCCCGCTGGGCTGCGCAGCGGCCCCAAAATCCTGGGAGCGCTTCGCACTCCAGCGGGAGCAAGCTCCCTCGCCACAGCAGCTCCCTCTCCACAGCAAGCTTACTCACCACCGCAAGCTCCCTCACCACAGCAAGCGCCCTCGGCACAGGTTCAGTGTTGTTTTTGGGATTGGTAGCGAATTTCCTCCAACTCACAACCGCCCCGGGTAAGGGGCCGGCTTGATTCGGCCTGCGCTGTCCAGCCGGCGTTCTGGTAAAAACGAATTGCCCGGCGGTTTCCGGCAAGCACCCACAACGTCGCCGTCTCCAGGCCCTGGCTGGCGAGGTGTTCCAGGCCCCTGAGCCACAGCGCCCTGCCCACCCCGGTGCCCCAATACTCGGCCAGCACATACACGGCCTGCACTTCACCGGTGTTGCCGGGATCAGCGTCCTCATCACGGCTCGGGCTCACGGCAATCCAGCCCACCACACGCCCATCAACCTCTGCGACAAACACGGCTTCGTTTGCCTGCTCAATCGACTGCCGCCATAAGGCTTCGCGCCGGGGCTGTGTCGCCTCCAGCGAAGCCAGGTAAGCCACCGGCATCAGCTCACGATAAGCCTGTTGCCAGCTGCGAATATGCACCCAGGCAATGTCACCTGCGTCCTCGACATGGGCTGCACGAATCATCAAATACCCTCTGCGCGTTTTGCATAAATCGCCGAGCCCGCCTGCGGCGACAGCCTGCGATAAACCAGCCCCGATAAGGCACACAGCAATCCGGCACCCGCCATGATCCAGGCAATATCACTCTGCTCGACCGTGGCATGCCCGCGCACGGCCATGATCAAGCCGAGCAGGCCCGCCGCGATGCCCACCGACAAACTCAACGTCAACTGAATGGTCATCGCCGACAGGCTGCTGGCGCGGCTGGATTGCTCCGGTGGCACGTCGGCATAGGTCAACGCCCCCAGGGTGCTGAATTGCAACGAGCGAATGATCCCGCTGCCAAATAACACCAGTATTACAATCCAGTAAGGCGTTGATACCTCGAACAGGCTGCACGCCAGGAGGGTTGCACCGGTGAGCACGGCATTGCTGATCAAGGTACGCCGGAAGCCGAAGCGACTGACGATGCGTACCGCCAGCATCTTCATCAGCAACGCCCCCACGCCACCGGCAACGCTCAACAGCCCGGCCTGCAACGGGTTAAGCCCGAAACACAGCTGGAACAGCAGCACCAGCAAAAACGGCTGTGACGCGCTGCCGATGCGCATCAGGTTGCCGCCCCAGAAACTCACCGCGAAGGTCGGTATTTTCAACAATGAGAAATCGATCAACGGGTGCGCCGTGCGCCGCGCATGCCGCACATACAGCCAGGCACTCAACAGCCCGCCGCCAATCAGCAGCAACGCCCACTGGCGCGGCAACAGGCCGTGGCCCAGCACCTCGAAGCCAAACACCAGCCCGCCCAGCGCCACCGCACTGAGCAACAGGCCGGGAACATCCAGTGGCTGCCCAGGCGTCCCGGAATAATCCGGGATGTAGCGCAGCACCAGGATCACCCCGAGCACGCCAATGGGCAGGTTGATCAGGAAGATCCAGTGCCATGACAGCACCGTCACCAGCAACCCGCCCAAAGGCGGACCCAGCAGCGGCCCCACCAGCGCCGCCACCGTCAGGTACGACATGGCGCGCAGGAGGTTTTCCCGCGCCGACCAGCGCAGCAGGATCACCTGCCCCACCGGCACCATCATCGCCCCCGAAGCGCCCTGGGCCAAACGCGCCAGGGACAATTGCAGCAGCGAGCCCGAACAGGCACAGGCCACCGACGCCAGGGTGAACAGCACGATCGCGCTGATAAACACCCGACGCGGCCCAAACCGGTCGGCCGCCCAACCGCTGACCGGCACAAACAGCGCCACCGCCAGCAGGTACAGCGACACCACCAGGTTCATGCGTACGCTGGGCTCGCCGAAATCCCGGGCCATCTGCGGCAGCGCCGTGAGCACCGCCGTAGCGTCGATCAGCTCCATGAACAGCGCACAGCCGATGATCATCGGCACCCGGCGCGCGTGCCCGGTGCCCACCTCGCCCACGGGGTGTGAAAGGTCGAGGGCGTGGTTCAAAACAGCCCCGAGGTCGGTGGTGGCGTGCCCTTGAGTTGCCAGGCGCCCACGGCTGCGGCTTTCCAGTGCCGGGGATTGTGGTTGGCCACGGTGCGCGCGTTGCGCCAGTGCCGGTCCAGGTTATGGGCGCGGCCGGTGGTGGACGCGCCGCCCACGTCGAACACCAGCTCGGCGGCCTTGAGCGCTGACTCCGCCGCGATGTATTGCGCTTGCGCCACATCCACCGCTGCCTGGTCGACGGCCACCGCCTCAAGATCGGCGGCCCAGGCGCGGTCGATGGCGTCCGCCGCGTGCAGCACCACCGCTTCGGCAGTAAACGCCCGGGCCGAAACGTCGCCCACACTCAGTTCCACATACGGGTCATCCACCGAGCGCGTGGCGCTGCTGTGCTTGATCGGCCGGGCATGGTCCTTGGCGAAGGTCACCGCATCATTCAAGGCATTGCGTGCGATACCCGCCTGCACCGCCGCGAGGAACACTTGCAAAAACGGCGTGACAATCGTGCGTTTGCCTTCCTCGACGGTGCGGGTGCGGATCTCGCTGGCCAACACCTGCACATCATGCAGATGGGTGGTGCCACTGGCGGTCAGGCGCTGGCCCATGGCGTCGAAATCATCCAGCAGCTCCAGGCCCTGGCGGTCGCGCGGCAGGATGAAGGAGACGGGCTGGTCATTTTCGTCCAGGGCCACGGCGCTGACCCAGTCGGCGTACAGCGAACCGGTGCTGTAGTACTTGCTGCCGGACGCCCGGAAATGCTCGCCGTCACGCACGATACGCGCGCTGATGGAACCGTTGGCACCGCCGACTTCCCAGCCGGCATTGCCGATCACCGCGCCTTGCAGATAGCGCGCAAACCAGCGTTCACGCTCCTCTTCCGCGCCCTCGGCGCGGGACGCCAGCAGGCCCTCGACAAACCCGAAACCGGGACGCAACGCCTGGGCCACATTGGAGTCGGCCGAGGCGATGCGAATCAGCAAGGCAATCGCGTCCTTGACCGAACCACCGGCGCCGCCAAACCGCTTGGGAATCCGTACGGTAAACAGCCCGGCATGGGCGATCTGCGCCACCGCCTCATACGGCAGTTGGCGATCGCGCTCCCGTTGCGCAGCACCGGCGGCGATCGGCGGCAGGATGCGGTCGGCACGGGCATTCAATTCGGCCACCGTCACAACCGGCGGCTTGGGTACAGCAGACAACTTGCTCATGGCACTTCCTTGATTCAGGTCTAGATGGCGATTTTCCACAGGCGCGATTCATCAAACAGCCAGCCGGGGTGTTCCGCCTCCAGGGCCGGCACCACCAGTTGTGTGCCACTACCGGGCAAGCGCGGCACGGCCCCCAGCAAGCGTTGGGTGTATTCGTGCTGGGGCGATTCGAACAACGCCTCGACGCTGGCGCTTTCCACCACCTGGCCGTGACGCATCACCAACACCTCATCGCTGACGTGGCGAATCACCCCCAGGTCGTGGGAGATAAACAGGTAGGCCAGGCCCAGGGACGCTTGCAGGTCGGCCAGCAGATCCAGCACTTGGGCCTGCACCGACACATCCAGCGCCGACACCGGCTCGTCACAGATAATCACTTTGGGGTTGCTGGCAATCGCCCGGGCAATCGCCACGCGCTGGCGCTGCCCGCCCGACAATTGCAGGGGCCGACGCTCGGCCAGTTGCGGCGCCAGGCGGACCTGGTCGAGCAACTGCGACACCCGGGCGGCCTGTTGCTCGGCGTCGATGCCTGCAACGTCCAGCGCATCACTGAGGATCTGCCCGACCGTCCAGCGCGGGTCGAATGAACTCAGCGGGTCTTGATAGATCACGCTGATGTCCCGGCGATGCACACGTCGGGCCTTCTCCTCCACCCGCCCGGCGCCTGCCGCGGCCCACGGCTGGTCGAGAAAACGCACCTCGCCCGCATCCGGTTGCAGCAGCCCGAGGGCGATGCGCGCCACCGTGGTTTTGCCGGAGCCGGACTCACCGACGATGCCCAGGGTGCGGCCGGCGCGCAGTTCGAAGCTGACGCCATCCACCACCTGGCGTGACTGTTGATCGGGGCCGACATACCGTTTGCCCAGGCCCGTGGCCTTGAGCAACACCGGCGAATCCGCGCCCGGCCGTGGTTGCGCCACAGCGTTGCTGCGCTCCGGCGACAGGCGTGTGCCACGGGCATGCTCGGCGGGCACCGCATCCAGCAGCGAGCGCGTGTAGGCGTGGCGCGGGTTGAGCAGCACCTGATCCATCGGGCCCTGCTCCACCACTTCACCGTGGCGCAGCACCAGCACCTCGTCCGCCAGTTGCGCGACCACCGCCAGGTCATGGCTGATGATCAGCAGCGAATCGCCGCGGGCCTTGATCTGCTGCAACACCTGCAGAATCTGCGCCTGCACCGTGGCGTCCAGCGCGGTGGTGGGTTCATCGGCAATCACCAGGCCGGGGTTCAATGCGAGGGCGCTGGCAATCAGCGCACGCTGGCGCAGGCCGCCGGAGAGTTGATCGGGGCGCTGGCGCGCACGCAGTTGCGGTTCGGGTACACCGACCAGGTCCAGCAGTTCGATGACCCGTTCGCCACGGCTGCGACGGTCGCCCCAGCCGTGGGTCTCCAGCGCTTCGAGAATTTCCTTGCCCACCGGCCGCAACGGGTCGAGGGACACCAGTGCGTCCTGCAATACAAAACCGATGCCGTTGCCACGCAAACGGCGCCAGCCGCGTTCCGACAGGCTGAGCAAATCCACTCCGTCGTAACTCAAGGTGCGCGCCGTGACCTTCGCGCCCGCACCCGCCAGGCCGATCAGGCTGCGGGCGGTGACGCTTTTGCCCGAGCCGGACTCACCCACCAGCGCCAGGGTTTTGCCCGGCTCCAGGGTGAAAGACAGATTGCGTACCACCGACTGCCCGGCAAACTCGATGGACAGCCCTTCAACGATCAAGCGTTTCTGGTCGCTCATGAAAGACGGCCCTCCAGGCGTTGTTGCAGGTAACGGCCAGTGACCGTGGTCGACAGCGTGGTCAATACGATGAACAGGCCGGGGAAGAACGTCAGCCACCAGGCGTTGGCAATAAAGTCGCGGCCCATGGACAACATGGTCCCCCACTCCGGCGCCGGCGGACGTGCGCCCAGGCCGAGAAAACTCAGGGCCGAAGCCCAGACAATCGCCTGGCCCACGCCCATGGTCAGCGTCACGATCAACGGGCGCATGGCGTTCGGCAGCAGCTGCCGCAGGATGATGCGCAGCGGCGGATGCCCGAGGGCCCGGGCCGCTTCGATGTAGCCCGCGTTGCGCACCGCCAGCACCTGGCCACGGACCATGCGTGCGTAGCCCGGTGCGCTGCCCAGCCCGGTGGCGACAATCAGCGGGCCAATGCCGCTGCCGAAGATCGCCACGAACAGCAGCGCCAGGATCAGGCTCGGGAACGCAAACAGCACTTCCAGCAACCAACCCACGCTACGGTCCACCCGCGCGCCGCCGAGCCCGCCCAGCAGGCCGAGCACGATGGCGATGCCCATGGCGATCGCGGTGGCGGCCAGGCCGATAAACAGCGACTGGCGGGTGCCGTAGATCACCCGTGAAAAAATATCCCGCCCCGACTGGTCGGTGCCGAACCAGTGGGCCCAGCTCGGCGGATGAAACGCCTCGCGGGGCACGATGGCCAATGGATCGCTGTAGGCGAACCCCTGCGGCACCAGCGCCGCGACAATCACCAGCAGCAGAAAGGTCATCGCCAACAGCGGGCCGGGCCGCAGCGTGCGGGTGGTGCGCTGAATCCGCAGCGCGGGCAGCGGTGTTTCCAGGGTCAGGCCGCTCATGCTGGAATCTCCTGTTGGCGAGGGTCGACCCACAGGTACAGCAGGTCGACCAGGATGTTGGCGAGCACGTAACCGGCGGCGACCACCAGGCTGATGCCGATGGTCAGCGGCAGGTCCTGTGCCTGCACCGCCTGGTACAGCTGTCGGCCGAGGCCCTTGCGGGAAAAAATCACTTCGATCACCACGGCACCGCTGATCAGCGCGCCGATGGCCCAGCCCGACAGCGAGATGCCCGGCAATACGGCGTGGCGCAACGCGTGTTTGAAGCGCACGTTGAAGTCACTCAGGCCACGGGTGCGGGCGGTCAGGATGAAGGGTTGGTCGAGGGTCAAATCCAGGGATTCACGGGTGACCTGGGCGATAAACCCGGCCAGCGGAATCGCCAGGGCGAACGACGGCAACACCAGGGTGCGCCAGCCATCACTGCCCGCTGGCGGGAACAGCCGGAGGCCGAACGCAAACACCGCCAGCAGCAGAATCCCCAGCCAGAAATGCGGCAACGCGGCGGCCAGGGTTTCGGCCAGCGAGGCCAGGCTGGCCACCCAGCGTCGGCGCCCGGCGGTGAGCACCGTCAGCGCCAGCACCAGCACCCAGGCCAGCGCGAGAGAGGTCAGGGTCAGCTCCAGGGTCGGCCAGGATTGCTCGGCGAGCACTCGGGTCACCGGCAGATGCTGGGAATAGGAAACCCCCAAGTCGCCCTGCACCAGCCGCCCGAGGTACAACGCGTATTGCACCGCCAGCGGCTTGTCCAGCCCGTACTCGCGGGTCGCTTCGGCGATGGTCTCGGCGGTGGGGTTGCCGCTCGGGCCGCCGAGGATCGCCAGCACCGGATCACCGGGCATCAGGCGCAAGGCAAAGAAGGTCAGCGTGGCCACCGCCCAGAGCACCAGCACCCCGCCGGCAAGGCGCCACAAAGCGCGTTTGCCGAGCCGGGCCAGGCGCTCGTGGCGTGGGTTGGCAAGTGAAGGATTGCTCATTTGTTCACCCATGCGTCATAGAGATAGGTCACCGCCAGCGACGGCTCCAGCCGCACACCCTGGGTGGTCTTGTAGATCCCCAGCCGCGTGCTTTGCGGGTAGGTGGTCAGTTGCAGGTACTGGCTGGAAGCGATCTTCTGCGCCTGGTAATACAAGGCCCGGCGCTGGTCGCTGTCCTGGGTGGTGAGGGCTTGCTGGATCAGCGTGTCGAAGGCCGGGTCACTGAAGCCTGCGGTGTTCTGGTGATAACCCCCTACGCCTGCGGGGCGGATGAACTCACTGCCGAAGATGATCCGCAGCACGTCGGCGGTGTTGGTGTTCCAGTAGCCGAGGCGAATGTCGTAGTCCCAGTCCGCCTGGCGCTGGGTGGCCTGCACGTCACTCATCTGGTCGACGATCAGCTCAAAGCCGGCCTGCCGGGTGGTGGCCTGTACCTGCTCCCACAGGGTGTATTCCGACGGTGGCGTGCGGTTGCCCATCACCACATGGACTTGCAGGCGCTTGCCGTCCTTGGTGCGGTAGCCCTCGCTGTCGCGTTGAGTCCAGCCGGCCTGGTCGAGCAACTGCGCGGCCCGGGCCGGGTCGTAATCCTGGGCGTGCTGGAATTCCGGGCTGTAGAAGCGCGTGGCCGGGCTCAACGGGCCGCCGGCGCGGGGGAATTCGTTGAAGTACACACTCTTCAACGCACCCTCGATATCGGAACTGCGCACGAAGGCTTCGCGCACCCGCAGGTCATCGAACGGCGCACGGGTAATGTTCAGGGTGCCGTTGGTGGGGTTGCCGGGGCGCTGGGCGATCACCAAGGTCAGGTCCGGATTGCGCCGGGCGGCCTCGTGGGATTCGGGGGGCAGTGCTTCGATGACATCGACCTCACCGGCCTGCAACGAGGCGAAGCGCACGGAAGGTTCCTGGATGAACTTCCAGACGATCCGGTCGAGCCAGGCCGGGCCCTGGTGTTTGGCGGTGGGCGGTGCCCAGTTGTAGTCGGGGTTGCGCACCAGCTCGACCTGGCTCTGGCGGTCCCAGCGCACCACCTTGAACGGGCCGCTGCCCACCGGGCTTTCGCAGTTCACGTCGCGGGAGCGCAGCAGTGCGGTGGGGGACTCGATGCCCAGGAAGCCTTGGGCCAACACTTCCAGAAACGCCGCGTAAGGCGTGGCCAGGTGCACCACGGCGGTGTATTCGTCGAGCACGTCGGTGCTGCGGTATTGGCGGATGTAGCCGCCTGCGGTGCTCGACTGGGTCTTGGGGTTGGCCATGTGGTCGAGGTTGGCCTTGACCGCGACGGCGTTGAACGGGGTGCCGTCGGTGAAGTGCACGTCGTTGCGCAGGTGGAAGGTGTAGGTCAGGCCGTCCGGGGACACTTCCCAGGCCTTGGCGAGCCAGGGGCCGATGCGGCCGTCGGGGTCCATGGAGACCAGGGAGTCCAGGTACTGCTGGGCGACGAACACCTGGGGCATGTCGCCGGCCACGTGGGGGTCGAGGCAGGTGGGTTCGCGGTCGGTGGCGTAGACCAGGGTGCCGCCTTTTACCGGTTGGTCACTGCGGGTGGCGGTGGGGCCGCTTTGGCCGCAGCCTAGGAGCAGGCCGCAGAGTGTGGCGGTGCTGATAAGGAGCAGCGGGCTGGATCGTCGCGGGTAAGGGGCGGGTTCTTGCATGATTGGTGAGGCCTGAAGTCCGGGGATTGGGGTATTGCACAAGGCATGCCGGGTTTCAGGGGCCGTAAATACGGGACATTGGGCGGGTGGGAGATTGGGGAAAACGACAATGTGTGTGGGAAGTGTTGGTCAGGCAACAGCTTGGGGATGAGGTGGACCGAGTACATATCCGTTTCTTC
>NZ_JACARC010000102.1 GCF_013386825.1 Pseudomonas sp. IPO3778 | reverse complement strand
CGAACGCAGGCTTTGGAGCGTGGGTAACCCGGCAGGACGCCGGGTTAGCCGCGCTGGGCCAAGGATGGCCCATCGCGGCGGCCCACGGTCCAAAGCCGGAGTGAGGGCACACCGAGCCTAAGCGAGGCGCCGACAGGCGGGGCAGAGCCCTTTGGTTACTTTGGGGCTTTTCCAAAGTGACCCGCTGTAAGAGCGGAACCATAAGTCGCCGTTACCTAAATAACGGATATGTACTCCCACACCCAACAACTGCTCAGCCCCGCCTAGCGAACAATCTTGTCCACCTGAATCCCCAGCTTCTTCAACCGATACCAAAAGCTGCGCTCGGAAATCCCGATCTTCTGCGCCGCCGCAGCCTGCACTCCGTTGCTCTCCTGCAACGCGGCCAGGATGTAAGCCTTCTCCACCTCGGCCAGCGCCGCGTCCAGATCCTGCGGCACACCCGGCCCGTTGCTGAGTATCGCGCCCACCCCGTCTTCCGCCGGTTTGGAGGCAAACAGATACGCCGGCAAATCAATGTCCTCGATCACCGGCGTCGCCGCGACGATGGTCGCCCGCTCCACGCAGTTTTGCAGCTCACGAATATTGCCCGGCCAGGAATACGCCGCCATGGCCTGTAACGCCTCGGGGCTGAAGCCAGTGATGCGTTTACCCGCCGTGGCACTCAAGGTCTGGGCGAAGTGCCGGGCCAGGGGCACGATGTCTTCTACCCGCTCGCGCAACGCCGGCAGCGGAATCGGGAATACGTTGAGGCGGTAGTAAAGGTCTTCGCGAAACTCTTTGTTGGCCACCGCATCCAGCAAGTTCTTGTTGGTGGCGGCGATCACCCGCACGTCCACTTTGCGCTCGCGCGGGTCGCCCACCGGCTCGATCACCCGCTCTTGCAGGGCCCGCAGGATTTTCGCCTGCAAGGCCAACGGCATGTCGCCCACTTCATCGAGAAACAGCGTGCCTTTGTCGGCCTGCATAAAGCGCCCGACCCGGTCCGCCACGGCGCCGGTGAAGGCGCCCTTGCGGTGGCCGAACATCTCGCTTTCCAGCAAGCCTTCGGGAATGGCCGCGCAATTGACCGCCACAAACGGTTTGTCGGCGCGGTTGCCGTGTTTGTGAATAGCGCGTGCGACCATCTCCTTGCCGGTGCCGCTTTCGCCCGTTAGCAGCACCGTAGCGTTGCTGTCGCGCACCGAATCCACCGCGTGCAGCACCTGGCGAAACGCCGGGCTGTCGCCCACCAGGCTGTCGAACTGCGCGTGCTCATCCAGCTCGGCCCGCATGCGCGCGTTGTCGCGCATGATGTCGCGAAACTGCAGGGCCTTGGCCACGGTGATGTCCAGTTCGTCGATATCGAACGGCTTGGCGATGTAGTCGTAGGCCCCGTTGCGCATCGACTGCACAGCATTCTTCACGGTGCTGTAGGCGGTCATCACGATCACCGGCAGCTGCGGGTAGCGCACCTTGATTTCCGCCAGCAGCGCCGGCCCGTCCATGCCGGGCATGCGCCAGTCACTGATCACCAGGTCGATGTCTTCCTGCTCCAGCACCTTGAGCGCGTGCAGGCCGTTGCCGGCGGTAAACACCTGGATCCCGCTCTGGCTCAGGGCCGATGAGAGCAAGTCACAGAGCTTGGGTTCATCGTCGACTACCAATACGTTATGCGTCATCACCATCCTCTTCATCGCCGTCGTCTGCACCCTGGGCCGGAATGTACAGGCTGAAGGTGGCGCCGGCATCTTTCTCGCTGACACATTCGATGCTGCCGTCATGACTTTCCATGATCGAGAAGACTTTGGCCAGACCCAGGCCCGTGCCGGAGGCCTTGGTGGTGACGAATGGCGTGAAGATCCGCTCGATCATGTCCGGCGGAATACCCTCCCCCGTGTCAGCAATGCTGATCACCGTGTTACCGCCCACACTGTGGAGGCCCAGGGTCAGGCGACCGCCGCCCGGCATGGCGTCGATGGCGTTGAGAATCAGGTTGAGGCAAGCCTGCTTGAGCTGTTTGGCATCGGCGTAAATCGTCGCGCCGGGGGCCTGGTCATCAATTTGCGCGTCGATGTTATGGGTCGACAGCTCAGGCCCGCAGAAACCGAGGATTTCTTCCACCACCGGACGTGCCGCCTGCACCGTACGCAACGGCGCGCTCGGTTTGGCGAAGTCGAGGAACTCGGTGATCAGGTCGTTGATCCGGCTGACCTCGCTGATCACGTATTCGAGGTGACGTTTGTCGGTTTCCGGCAAATCGGCGCGCCGGTGCAGCAGTTGGGTGGCGGTCTTGATAATGCCCAGCGGGTTGCGAATTTCGTGGGCCAGCCCCATCGCCACTTCGCCCAGGGCATGCAGGCGGTCGCGGCGGCGCAGTTGTGCTTCGAGGTGATGCAACTCACCGAGGCGCTCGGTCATGTGGTTGAAGGTGCTGCTCAGTTGCGCCAGTTCGTCGCCGCCGCTGACCGCCACACGGTGCTGGTAGTTGCCCGAAATCACCGCGCTGACGCCTTCGGACAAATCCCGCAACGGCCGGGTCAGGCGTTGGGACACCAACATGCCGGCGCCCAGGGACAATGCCGAGCTGAGCAGGAAAATCAGCACGAACAGGTTGCTCTGGTTCACCAGGCCCACCAGGCTGGTGTGCCGCAGCAAGCCACTGAAGATCACCCCTTGCAGCTCGCCGGCATCATTGAAAATCGGCCAGTACAAACCGCTGTAGTTACTGGTGAACTGTTCGCTGGGCTGCTTGGTGCTGCGCAGCGCGGCTTCGATGCCCGACGGAATCCGGGTGGGATGATCGACGAAGCGCTGGGTGGAGAAAATCTCCGAGAAGCCGTTGGGGTTGGCCAGGTACAGGCGCAGGTCGAGGGAATGCACATCGGCCACGCTGGTCAGGAAGCTGCTGTCCAGGTAGGTGGCCACGAGCAGTTGGTAGTCCACACCGCCCTCGCTGGTCTCAAAGGTCGAGACCACCACACCGGTAGTCACCCCGCCGACCTCGACCGTCTGCAACACCGCATTACTGGCCAGGTTGATTTGCTTGACGATGTCATCGGCGGCCGTGGTGAAGACGATTTTATGGTCACTGCTGCGGATCAGCGCGACCACGTCGATGTCAGTGGCGGCGGCAATATCGGCGGTCAGTTTGTCGTGCTTCTCGGCCTGGCGTGACGACGGCGGCTTGGTGTAGCGCAGGAACAGTTGGGCGACCCGGGCGTTGTCGTGGAGGATGTCGCCAATCTCGTCCTTGACGATCTTGGTGGACTCCTGCAGCCAGATACGCACGTTGCTGTCGAAGATCTGCGACAGGGTCGTCGCCGCCAGCTCCGCCGCGATCATCGTCGGAATCACCGTGACCAGCCAGAACGCCAACACCAGCTTGCGCTGGACGCTCCAACGCGAAATGGCAAAGGGGCGGGCTTTTTGGCGGGTCTTGTTGATCATCAGGTTTCGCTTATCGCAGCAGCCATGGCAGGGTCGGATCGATCCGGTCGAAGAAACACTTTTGCAACGAACAGCGCACGGTTGACCAGCCAGTTACGGTGACGGAAAAACATGCTGTTGCCCTGGAACTCGCAGCCCAGCAGCAACTTGCTGGCATAGCCGGCCTGACCACATTCATACAACGCAATGTCATGGCGAATACAGTAGTCGATATTGGTTAACCAACTGCGCACGGCCAGGCTGTATTCGCGGCTGTAATCCATGTCTTCGCCAAAAAACTTGTCAATCAGGCGGTCCTGGTTCAGCAGGATCAGGTTGAACGCCACCACTTGCTCGTCCACCCAATAAAGCACACAGACCGCACGTTCTTGCAGCTGTTCAAGGATACCGGTGAAATAGGCCGCCGGCAGTCGTTCAAACTGCAGGTCGGAGCGCTCCAGGGTGGCCTCATACAGCGCCATGATACGCGGCAGTACGTCGTCGATATTACGTCGCCACTCAACGCGCGGGCCAGGCGCACGCAGTTTGCGGCGCAGGTCCTTGCGGGTGGCTTTGTCCAGGGAACCCAGGTAGGCGTCCACTGAACCAAAAGGGATCGGCAAGAGTGCCGTTGGCAAACTGGGCATGCTTTGAAAGCCCGCCCCAAGGCAGCTGTTTGACCAGCCTTCATCCTTGGTCGGTGCATCCTTGACCGCCACCAGCCCGACGCCAAACGTATCGGCATCCCGGCGTGCGGCGGCGAGCAATTGTGCAAGCAACGCCTCGCGCTCCGTTTCGGGAACGTGGCTGGCGATACCCGCGTTGCACTGCTCTGCCACCGGCGAGCCGATGGCATACAGGCCCAACTTCAAAACACCCGGCCACAGTCGCTCCAGGCGCTCGGTAAAGCGCTTACCGACGCCCGACACCGTGGTGTCGAGGCGATAACGCGTAATGAACGCCGGCGCAACCGCCACCAGCGTGGCGTCGTCGAACACCGCGAGATAACGCCACTGAAAATCATCAATAGCGGCGTTTTCCACGGCCACGTAATAGTCCCAATCCTCCAGGGCATCGGGAAAACAGTCATTCCAGGCACTGCGTTCGATGGCCCGAACAGTCGAAAAGGCTTGGGCGGTGATCACAACGTTTCCTTGTAGGAGCGAGCTTGCTCGCGAAAAACTCAAGCGCACCGCGTTAAACCAGACAGACCGCGTTTTCGTTCACGTCCTTCGCGAGCATGCTCGCGCCTACAGGAACAGCGTGTTGCCCGACAAACTCGGCACTCAACTCGATCACCCGGCGGTATTGCAGGTCGACGGTGATCATGTGGTAGCAGTTGTCCAGCAGGATCTTGGTCACGGGGCCGCCGAGGTGGCGTTCCACGTAATCGGCGTTCCAGCGGCTGGTGATGTCATCCTCGATGGAATGCAGTACCAGGGCCGGGGTCTTGATCGATGGCATGAGTTTCTTCACCACGGCATTCATCCAGTGCAGTTCGCGCACCGTGACGCCTTCCATGGTCAACAGCCCCGCCTCGCTGCTCTCCCCTTCCTTCATCTGCCGCTCGACGATGGCCCGCAGGCGCTCGTTCTTGATGCCGTAGGGCGGTTTCTCAGTGAAGCGGAACAGGCGCACACCGAAAGGAATACGGATCAGAAACGGCGTGATGAACGCCATCTTGCTGATGCTCCAGCCGTCGTACTTCAAGGTGGTGGAGTACATCAACAAGCCGGCGACCTGGCCGGGGAACTGCGACGCCACGTACATCGACATCACCGCGCCCATCGACAAACCGCCGACAAACACCTGCTCGTGGCGCTGTTTCACCGCGACGAACGTCTTGCGTACGCCTTCGTACCAATCCTGCCAGCCGGTGGCTTGCAGGTCGCTGTTGTCCCCGCAGTGCCCGGCCAGGGTCGGCACGTACACCGTGCAGTTACCGACCTTGGCCAAACCCTGGGCCACCCGACGGAGCTCCGTCGGGGTGCCCGTCAGGCCGTGGATCAACAGGATCCCGACCGGACCGCTACCGAGAACGAAGCCGGCATCACCTTCACCGAGGTCGATCTCAGCGTGGTTCACCGTTTGGTCGCTCGCACAAGCAGTTGCTCGAGCAGCTTCAGGCCCAGGTCGATTTCCGGGTAGCTGATTTCCAGGGACGGTGCCAGGGTGATCACGTTTTTGTAGTAGCCGCCCACGTCGAGGATCAGGCCGAGTTTCTGACCGTCAACCACCATGTCGCCTTTCATGCCTTCGTCGACCATAAAGTCCAGGGTCGCCTTGTCTGGCGTGAAGCCGTCCGGGCCGCAGATTTCGCAGCGCAGGGCCAGGCCCAGGCCATCGACGTCGCCGATGATCGGGAAGCGTTTCTGCAGTTCCTGCAGGCCGGCCAGGAAGTATTTGCCCTTGGCCATGACCATCGCGCCGTAGTCGACTTCGCTGGTCATCTTGAACATTTCCAGGCCGACCGCCGTACCCAACGGGTTGGAGGCGAAGGTGGAGTGGGTGGAGCCTGGCGGGAAGATTTTCGGGTTGATCAACTCTTCCTTGGCCCAGATGCCGCCCAGCGGGTTCAGGCCGTTGGTCAGTGCCTTGCCGAAGACGATCACGTCCGGTTTGACGTCGAAGTGTTCGATCGACCACAGCTTGCCGGTACGCCAGAAGCCCATCTGGATTTCGTCGACGACCATCAGGATGCCGTGCTGGTCCAGGACCTGCTTGAGCTCGCTGTAGAAGTTCATCGGAGGGATCACGTAGCCACCGGTGCCCTGGATCGGCTCGACGTAGAAGGCGGCGTATTCGCTCTGGCCGACTTTCGGGTCCCACACACCGTTGTATTCGGTTTCGAACAGGCGGGCGAACTGCTGCACGCAGTGGCTGCCGTATTCTTCCTTGGTCATGCCTTTAGGGCCGCGGAAGTGGTACGGGAACGGGATGAAGTTGGCGCGCTCGCCGAAGTGGCCGTAGCGGCGACGGTAGCGGTAGCTCGACGTGATCGACGACGCGCCGAGGGTACGGCCGTGGTAACCGCCTTCAAAGGCAAACATCAGGCTCTTGCCGTTGGTGGCGTTACGCACCACTTTCAGGGAGTCTTCGATGGACTGCGAACCACCGACGTTGAAGTGCACACGACCGTCGAGGCCGAATTTTTTCTTGGCGTCGACTGCGATCATTTCCGACAGCTCGATCTTGCCTTTGTGCAGGTACTGGCTGGCGATTTGCGGCAGGGTGTCGATCTGCTGTTTCAGCGCGTTGTTCAGGCGCGGGTTGGCGTAACCGAAGTTAACGGCCGAGTACCACATTTGCAGGTCGAGGTAAGCCTGGTCTTCGGTGTCCCACACGTAGGAGCCTTCGCAACGGCTGAAAATACGTGGAGGGTCGATGTAGTGAACGGTGTCGCCGTAGGAGCAGTACTTGGCTTCTTTATCCAGAAGAACCTGGTCTTCTGCGCTAGCGATGCGGATATCAGACATGGTGGAAGAGTTCCTGATTGTCGGAAGAGGTGCTGAAGGAGGTGGCGTTGGCGGCGATGCCCTGAGGCAGCTTGGCCAGCAATGCCGGCAGTTCGGCGAAGGTGTCGAACCGCACGTAGGGGATATTGTTGGTTTCGCAGTAGTCGGCCAGGCTGGCCTTGGCGAAGACGAAGTCGGCGGTGGAGGCCACGCACATGTCGGACTTGCCGTCGCCGATCACCAGCACGCGCTTGTTGCGCGGGGTGGACTTGCACTTGCAGTTGCCGGAAGCGGCACGGCAGGCGTCGCTGGAATACGGGAAATCGATGCGCCAGCTGTTCTGGTCGACCTGGCGCAGGCGGTTGGCCAGGATCGGCAACAAGGTCACGTAGTTGCGCGACAGAATCCGCGCGATGCCTTGTTCGATGCCATCGCTGACCACTTCAATGGAAGCGCCCAGGCCCATGACGTGGTCGACGAAGTCCGGGAAGTCCGGATCGATCTCGACACTGTCGAAGTAGGCCAGCAACTCGGACGGAGTCGCCTTGATCAGCGCCAGTTGACGGCTCAGGCATTCGCGCGAACCGATGTGCCCATCCAGCCATTCCTGTTCGATGGTTTCCCACTCGGGGCCGGCGAAGCGTTGGAGGACGTTGTCGATGACGTCGGTGGGGGTGATGGTCCCGTCGAAGTCACACACGATATGCCAGTGAATCATCTGCATTTACCTATGAAGTAGGAACGCGCTGTTGCGCTTGCAGGGGATAGAGCACGGAGTGTGCCAAGTGCCACCAACCCCTGTTTTCAAAGGGTTTGGTGGGTTTCGACGTGTGGTTGTGTCGGAACTGGCTACAATTTTTGTAGGTTGCTACAACCTAGATGAGTGCTTGCCTAAGGCTGGGTATTTGCGCGTTCATGCGCGCATGTTCACAAAAGGAAATGGCTCCATGTTCAGGGTTACTTTTGCTGTAGTCGCCGGTTTACTGGGGCTGTGGGGCGTTTCGGGGGCTGTGCTGGCCGACGGGATTACCGGTGAAGCCGGGGTGGGCGTCAGCTATCAGCCCCATGATCCGACGGGCAGCCGCTACGAAACGCGGCCCATTCCTTATTTCGACCTGGATTGGGGGAGTGTCAGCCTGGGTACCGACGATGGGCTGACCTGGAGTGCCCTGAATACCCATGGCATTACGGCCGGGCCTTATATCAATTATCTGCCGGGGCGGACGGCCAACGGGTCGTTGCGCGGCTTGCGCGATGTGTCGGACATGGCTGAGGTGGGGGGCTTTATCCAGTACGCGCCGGCTGAGTTCTGGCGGGTGTATGCCCAGGTGGGTCAGGCCGTGGGAGGCGCACGTGATCAGAGTGGTGTGGTGGGTAAGCTCGGCGGTGAACTGGGTTACCCGTTGGGCAGCGGCATCATTGGCAGCACCGGTTTGATGGCGCACTTTGCCGATGCGCGTCAGGCGCAGACGTTTTTCGGGGTGGATGCGAATGAGGCTGCGGCTTCGGGGTTTCGGCCGTATAACGCCAGTGCCGGGTTTCAGAACCTGACGTTGACGCAGAGTTTTGAGTTTCCTTTGGATGCGAAGTGGTCGCTGTTGACCAGTGCCAGCTGGATTCACCTTGTTGGTTCGGCGGCCAATAGCAGCATCGTCAAGGAAACCGGGGATGTGAATCAGGGGCAGGTGCAGGGGGCTATCAGCTATAAGTTTGATTGAGCTGGGGTGGGGGCATATCCGTTATTTAGGTAACGGCCGCTATTGGTTCCGCTCTTACAGCGGGTCACTTTTGGAAAAGAGCCCCAAAAGTAACCAAAAGGGCTCTTGCCCCACCACTCGGCACCTCGCCTAGGCTCGGTGTGCCCGCACTCCGGCATTGCTCCGCGGGCCGCCGCGACGGGGCGTCCCTGCCC
>NZ_JACARC010000101.1 GCF_013386825.1 Pseudomonas sp. IPO3778 | reverse complement strand
GCCATAATGTGTCCACCATGTCCCCGCACACCCGTCAACCATGTGTCCGGTCCGTACAGGGCGTTTGCCAAAAGTGACCCGCTGTAAGAGCGGAACCCTAAGTGGCCGTTACCGCAGCAACGGATATGTACCCCCTCAAAAAACCTCACAAAACCCGCTCCCCAGCAAAAACCCCATCCCGCCACCAAGCCGCCAAACTCAACACATTCGGCGCCTTGAGCAACGAAAAATGATTCCCGGGCCCATACCAAACCTCCAACGACCCGGCGCACTGGCGCCACCCCTCAACCATCCCCCCCTGCTCCCGCTGATTCCCCGCCACATCCAGGGTCGGATCCTCCGCCAACACCAACCGCACAACCCCCTCATACCGCCGGGCAGGCCGATAAACCGTACGCAACGCCGACGCATAAGTCCGCGCCGGCCCATCCATCGCCGCCACCGAAGACCGCGCCGGCAACAACCCGACCCCCACCATCCCGGCATGCAACAACCGCCGCTGCCCCACCTCATCGCACCCGGCAAAACCCACCGCATCAATCCCCAGCGACTTGCCCGACGCGATCTGCATCGACTCCACCAGCCGCAACAACGCCGCCGTCGTGGTATAGGGCCTGCCCACCACCCCATTCCCCCCAGGCGCCTCACTATCGATCAGCGTCAACGACGCCACCTCACGCCCCCGGGCCTGCAACCGCGTGGCCATCTCAAACACCACCCACCCCCCAAACGAATGCCCCACCAGATGCACCGGCCCCTGCGGGCACTCCAGCTCCAGCGCCTGCAAGTAACAGCAGGCCGCCGCCTCAACCTGGCTGTGAGGCACCACCTCCCCATCCAACCCACGGGGCTGCAAACCAAAGACCGGCCAGTCCCGGCCCAACGCCTCGGTCAACCCCACAAACCCCGTCACACTGTCCCCCGCCCCCGGCACGCAGAAGATCGGCACCTGCCCGGCGCGGCCACTCTGGATCCGCAACAACGGCTGATGCACCGCCACAGCCGGCGCTTCACTCAATGCCAGGGCCTCACCCAGTGCCTGCCCCAGCGCCTGGATATGGGGCGCCTGCATCATGCTCTGGTGATCCCCCGGCACTTCAATACGGCGCAATTGGCCCACGGCCAGCGCCTCATCCCAGCCCAAATCCAGGCTGCGCCGCGACAATTCCGTGGGCCGCTCGGCAGCGCTGAACAGGTGCACCGCCAGTGGCATCGGGAACAGGCTGTAATGCGCCAAGGCATGCCCGTGGCCCACTTCACGCTCGATAAAACTCAACAGCTCCGCGTCCGTTGCCGCCGCCATCTGCGCGTACAACAAATGCCGATCGCGGCAGCGTTGCAACACGCCCGCAAAGTCCAGCTGTCCAATCTGCGCGTCCAGTTGCCCAAGGCTCGCCAGCTCATCCACACCTCCCTGTGCCTTCCAATACGCCATGCACTGCAACAACAAATGCCGCTTGAGGGCATCCGGCCCGGTCCAGCGCGCCTTGCCCTGGTCGGTCATGCGCGGCACGTAGCTGTCGATCAAGCCGAGGAATGCCACCGGCTCGTCCTGCCCCTGCAGTTGCATCGCCACTTCATAGGCCAACACCCCGCCGAACGACCAGCCCGCCAGCCGATACGGGCCGTGGGGCTGCACCGACCGAATGATCCCCACCAGCCGCGCCGCCAGGCCTTCCATGGTCTGCAACTGCGCGTCACCGAGGGGCGCGCCGGGCAAGCCGTAGATCGGGTAGTCCCCCGGCAGGTGCCGGCCCAGCGCCGGGAAGTACACGTCCATGCCGCTGAACTCATGCACCAGGAACAACGGCGGCTGGCTGCCGCTGGCGCGCACGGTGATCAGCGTACTGTCGTCTTCCCGCACCGTGCGCTGGCTGAGCATCGAGGCGACCGACGCCACGCTGGCGTGCTGGAACAGCTCCGCCAGGGACACGGCAAGCCCCGCTTCTTCCAGCAGGTTGACCAACCGAATCGCCAGCAGTGAATGGCCACCCAGTTCGAAGAAACTGTCATGGCGGCCGACCTGTTCCAGCTTCAACACCTCGGCCCAGAGTCGCGCCAGGGTCTGCTCCAGGTCATTGGCCGGGGCCTCGAACAGGCGGCTTGCCAATGCCTCCATCGCGGGCACCGGCAGGGCTTTGCGGTCGACCTTGCCGTTGGCGTTCAGCGGCAGTTTTTCCAGCAACACATAGGCCGACGGCACCATGTATTCCGGCAGGTGCTGCAGCAGATGGCCGCGCAACACGTCGATGGCAAGCGGCTCGCCGGTGCAGTACGCCACCAGGCGCTTGTCCCCCGGTGCATCCTCTCGGGCGAGTACCACCACCTCTTTGATCCCGGCACAGGTCGCCAGGCGTGCCTCGATCTCGCCCAGTTCGATGCGAAAACCGCGGATCTTCACCTGGTCGTCATTGCGCCCGATGCACTCCAGCAGCCCGTCCGGCGACCAGCGCCCCAGGTCGCCGGTGCGGTAGAGCAAACCGTCGCCAAACGGGTCATCGACGAATTTTTCGGCCGTCAGCTCAGGCCGGTTCAGGTACCCCTTGGCCACGCCGCGCCCGCCGATGCAGATTTCCCCGACCACCCCCAGTGGCACCGGCTGCAAGTCCGCATCCAGTACATGGATTTGCGTGTTGGAAATCGGTCGTCCGATCGGCACGCTTTCGGCATCAACCGCAATGGCCTGCACTTCATGCGTGGTGGCGTAAGTGGTGGTTTCGGTCGGGCCGTAGCAGTGCACCAGACGCACCGCCGGCGCCTGGGCCAGCAGGCTGCGGAACGCCGCCGGGTCCGCGCGCTCGCCGCCGCACAGGAGGATGCGCAACCCGGCCAGGGCGTCGGGAATCAACTGCACGTATTGGTTGAACAGCGCCGTGGTGACGAACAGGATCGTCGCCCCACCCGCCTTCAATGCCCGGCCAAACGCGCCCGGGTCGAGCAAGGTGGCAGGGTCGATCACCAGCACCTGGCCGCCGTTGAGCAAGGGCCCCCACACATCCATGGTGCTCGCGTCGAACGCCGGGTTGGAGGCGAACGCCACGCGGTCGTGGGCATTGAAATCTGCGTAGCCGTTGTTGATCACCAGCCGCGTGATGCCCCGGTGCGGCACCAGCACACCCTTGGGCGTACCGGTGGAACCGGAGGTGTACATGATGTACGCCACCCGCTCCGAAGACTGCGAGAGGTCCGGGTTGTGGCTCGGTTGCGGGTCCAGCGCCAGGGTGTCCAGGTCGATGCGCCGGGCCGGGTAATTGATCGGCTCGCCACTGCGGGTCAACAGCCAGACTGCGCCGCTGTCCTGCACCATAAAGGCCTGGCGTTCGGCCGGGGCGTTGATGTCCAGGGGCACATAGGCCGCTGCGCACTTGAGGATCGCCAGTTGGCTGATCAGCAAGTCGACCGAACGCGGCAGCAGGATCGCCACGTGGTCGCCGGGTTGCACGCCCAGGGTGCGCAAGTGATGGGCCAACTGGTTGGCGCGGGTGTTCAGCGCGCCGTAATTCAAGGCGTGCTCGCCATGCACCACGGCGATGGCGTTCGGGCGCGCCTGGGCCTGGGCTTCGAACAAGCGCTGCACGGTATGTTCGTGAGGGAATTCACGTTGGGTGGCGTTGAACTCCACCCGCAATTTTTCACGCTCCGCCGGCGGCAGAATCGACAGTTGGCTGATGGCGCCCCCGGCATTTTGTTCCAGGGCCTGTACCAGCTGTTCCAGGGCGACATGCAGGTACCCGCAGAGGCGTGGCGCCCCCTGCCCCATGGCGTCAAAGGCAAACCCGTCGCCCAGGTCATCCACACTCAGGGACAGTGCAAAGTTGGTACGTTCTTCGGCCTTGAGCACGTGCATGCCCTGCCACGCCTCAGAGATCCCACCGGCGTGGGGCGCACTGTGGCGATAGTTGAACAGCACGCTGAACAGCGGCGTATTCGCCGGCAGCCCGCTGCAACGCTGGGCCAGGGCCAGTGGCGCGTGCTCGTGACTGAGCAACCGGGTCAGGCTGGCGTGGGTCGCCATCAGCGCTGCGTGCACCGTGCGTTCCCCCAGGTCGACCCGCAGCGGCAGGGTGTTGATGAACACACCCAGCGCACGTTCAGCCCCTTCGCCACCTTGCAGGCGACCCAATAATACGGTGCCGAACACCACGTGCTCCCGGCCGGATACCTTGCCCAACACGTGGGCCCAGGCCAGGTGCATCAGGCTCGCGGCACTCACCCCGAGGTGACGGGCCAGGGTGCGCAGGCGCCCGTTCAACAGCGGGTCGACGCTCAGGCGTGCCTGCTGCGCTTCACCCGGTGCATTCAACGCCAGCGTCGGCTCATCGATATCCCCGAGCATCTCGCGGAAGAACGCCTCGTGCTCCTCCTCACGCAGGCCCAACCGCGTCTGCGCCACATAGTTGCGATACGGCACCGCCGCGCCCAACTGCTCGTGTCGGCCCAGCAGGCAGGCTTGCATCTCGTGTTGCAGCACCTCCAGCGCAACGTGGTCCATCACCAGGTGATGGAACAGCAACAGCGCAACCACCCGCTGGTTGGCCGGGTCTTCGGCGTACACCAGGCGCATCAGCGGCGCCTGGGCCAGGTCCAGGCGATGCTGAGCGAAGCGCGCCTGCAATTGCGCCAGCACATCGCCCGTCAACTGAAACGCCTCCACCTGCAATGAGGCCTGACGCCACACTACTTGCAGCGGCTCCTCCAGCCCGTCCCAATGCATCGACGAGCGCAGGATGTCCTGGCGCTGGATCACCGCCTGTAACGCCTGGGCAAACGCTTCAAGGCGCTCGACGCTGGCAAAGGCGAACTGTGCCTGCAGCAGGTACGCGTCACCCTGCTGCACCGCGCGGTGGTGATACAGGATCCCGGCCTGCAACGGTGCCAGCGGGTAGATGTCCTGCACGTTGGCCGCGCCACCGGGAACGCTGGCCACCAGGCGGTCGATGGCGGGTTGCTCCAGGGTCACCAGCGTCAGCATGTCCGGGGTGATTCCCGTGCAATCGGTGGCAATGCCATTGGCCGGCACCGCCACTTCGCGGCCACCGCCCACGGCGGCAGCCAATGCCATGAGCGTCGGCTGGCCAAACAACACCTTCACATCCGCCGACAACCCGGCCCGGCGCATACGGCCGATCAGGCTGGCGGCCAGCAGCGAGTGGCCACCCAGTTCGAAGAAGTTATCGTGACGCCCCACCCGTTCTACCTTGAGCAGATCCGCCCACAGCCCCGCCAGGGTGACTTCGGTTTCGCCCAGCGGCGCGACGTATTCCCGGGCGATCACCGATTCCAGGCCCGGCGCCGGCAGGGCCTTGCGGTCGAGCTTGCCGTTGGGGCTCAGGGGCAAGGCGTCCAGGTGCATGAAGGTCGCCGGCACCATGTAGTCCGGCAGGTGCTCCAGCAAGTGGCTGCGCAGGGCGTCGATATCGGCCTGCACGCCGGTGTAGTACGCCACCAGGCGGGAGTCCCGGGCCACTACTGCCGCTTCGTTGACCTGTGGGAACTGCAGCAGTCGCGCCTGGATCTCGCCCAGTTCGATGCGCAGGCCACGGATTTTTACCTGGTCGTCGTTGCGGCCCAGGTACTCGAGAGTGCCGTCGGGCAGGTAACGCCCGACGTCACCGGTGCGGTACATCCGGCCTGCGCTGAACGGGTCCTTGAGGAAGCGTTCAGCCGTGAGTTCGGGACGGTGCAGGTAACCCCGCGCCACTTGCACACCGCCGATAAACAACTCGCCCACCACGCCCAATGGTACCGGCTGCATCTGCCCGTCCAGCAGGTACAGGCGGGTGTTGGCAATCGGTTTTCCGATGGGGGTGTTGTCCGGCGTAACCGGCCCGGTGCAATCCCACGCCGTCACGTCCACCGCCGCTTCCGTCGGCCCGTAGAGGTTGTACAAACCGATGCCCGGCAACTGCTGTTTGAAGCGGCGCACCAGGCTGCCGGGCAAGGCTTCACCGCTGCACATCACCCGCACCAGCCCGGCACTCTGGCTGACATCGCCATGGGCCAGGAACACATCGAGCATCGACGGCACGAAGTGCAAGGTGGTGATCTGCTCCGCCTCGATCACCTCGCACAGGTAGGCCGGGTCTTTATGCCCGCCGGGGCGCGCCATCACCAGCCGCGCACCAGTGAACAAGGGCCAGAAGAACTCCCACACTGACACGTCAAAACTGAACGGGGTTTTCTGCAACACCGCGTCCTGTGCCGTGAGGCCGTATTCGTCCTGCATCCACAGCAGACGGTTGACCACCCCGCCGTGCTCGTTGATCACGCCCTTGGGTTGGCCGGTGGAGCCGGAGGTGTAGATCACGTAAGCCTGATGCTGCGCGGTCAACCCGGGAACCTGCGGGTTGGACATCGGCTGGCGCTGCCAGGTGTTCTGGCCGAGGTCCACCACCGGCACCGTCACCTCACCCAGCAGCGAACGGGTGGCACCCTGCACCAGCACCGCTGACGGCGAGCTGTCCTTGAGCATGTAGGCGATACGTTCCAGCGGGTACGCCGGGTCCAGCGGCACATAACCGCCGCCGGCCTTGAGGATCGCGAACAGGCCAATGACCATGTCCAGGCCACGCTCGGCGCAAATCGCCACCCGCGAATCCGGCTGTACGCCAAGCTCACGCAGATGATGGGCCAACTGATTGGCCCGCGCGTTCAGCTCGCGATAGCTCAGGCAATGCTCGCCGGCCTTCACCGCCAGCGCCTCGGGCGTACGCTGCACCTGGGCTTCGAACATACCGTGCAGGGTCTGGTCGAGGTTGTAATTCACGGCGGTGGCGTTGAAGTCGAACAACAGGTGCTCGCGCTCCTGATCCTCCAGCAAATCCGCGTGTTCCAGCACCGCCTGGTCGTTGTCGACCATGGCCTGCAGCACGCGGGTGAAATAGCCGACATAACGCTGCATCGTCGACTCATCAAACAACGCGATGGCGTATTCCAGGGTGCCGAGGATTTCGCCCCGGGACTCGCCGAGGTTCAGGGACAGGTCGAACTTGGCAAAGTGGCTGTCCTCCACGATTCCTTCCAGGCTCAGGTCCCCCAGGGCCAGCACCGGCGCGTCACTGTCCTGCCAGGTCAACATCGTCTGGAACAGCGGGCTATGGGCCAGGCTGCGCAACGGCCGGGTGATTTCCACCACCTGTTCAAACGGCAGATCCTGATGGGCCTGGGCGGCCAGGGTCAGCCCCTTGACCCGTGCCAGCAGCGCCTCGGCACTCAGTTCACCCGAGGTATCGATGCGCACCGCCAGGGTGTTGACGAACAACCCGATCAAGCCTTCCACCTCGGCCCGCTGGCGGTTGGCGACGGGCGAACCGATCACCACCTCCGGCTGCCCGGCCAGCCGCGTCAGCAACGCGGCCCACGCGGTCATCATCACAACGTACAGCGTGGTGCCGTGGCGTTGGCTCAGGGCCTTGAGCCCGGCGGTCAGGCGTTCATCCAGGCGCACGCCGACGCCGCTGCCGGCGTAGTCCTGCTGGGCCGGACGTGGACGGTCGGTGGGCAGCATCAGCAAGGCGGGCGCGCCGGCCAGGGTTTGCTGCCAGTAGTGGCTTTGACGGTGCAGCACTTCGCCGCTCAACCACAGGCGCTGCCAGACGGCGAAGTCGCTGTACTGGATCGGCAACGGCGGCAATGGGTCAGCCTCTCCACGGCTGAAGGCCTGGTACAGCGCCATCAGTTCGCGGGTCAATACACCCATGGACCAGCCATCGGACACGATATGGTGGATGGTCAACAGCAACACATGGTGATCGTCAGCCATGATCACCAGGCGCCCGCGCAGCAGCGGGCCACGTTGCAGATCGAACGGTGCCGAGGCTTCGCCCTGGATCAACGCTTCCAGCACCTGCTGGGCTTGGGGGTGACGACGCAGGTCCTGCACTTGCAGGGGCATCATTTCTTCAGGAGGCACGATCACGACGTGGGCGTCGTCATCTTGCTGGGCGAAACGGCTGCGCAAGGTCTCATGCCGCGCAACGATCCGCGCCAGAGCCCGTTGCAGGGCCTCGACGTGCAACTGCCCGCGCAGGCGCAGGCCGATGGGGATGTTGTAGGCGGTGTTGGCGCCTTCCATCAACGCCAGGAACCACAGGCGTTGTTGGGCAAACGACAACGGCAGTGCCGTATCCCGCGGTGCCGGCAGGATATCCGGCAAGGTGCTGCGCCCGGACTGGGCCACCACCTGCGCCACCGCCGCCAGTTCGGCATTGGCGAACAACTCGCCCAGCGCCAGGTCGACGCCCAGCCGCTGACGCACCTGGGACACCATGCGCATCGCCAGCAGCGAATGGCCGCCCAGTTCGAAGAAATGATCCTGGCGCCCGACGCGCGCCACCTGCAGCACCTCGGCCCAGATCTGTGCGAGGACGGTTTCGATGTCGCCGTGGGGCGCCTCGTACTCACGGGTAAAGACGGCGGCCAGGTCCGGCTTGGGCAAGGCCTTGCGGTCCAGTTTGCCGTTGGCAGTCAGGGGCAGCGTGTCGAGTTTTACATAGGCCACCGGGATCATGTAGTCCGGCAAGTGCGCCACCAGATGGGCACGAATCTCGCCCACGTCGAGGGCATCGAACTGCGGGTTTTCGGTGAAGTACGCCACCAGCCGTGGCTGGCCGGGTTGGTCTTCACGGGCCAGCACCACCACTTCCTGAAGGCCGGGCAACTGGTTGAGACGGGTTTCAATTTCCCCCAGTTCGATACGCACCCCACGGATTTTCACCTGGTCGTCGTTGCGGCCCAGGTACTCGATATTCCCGTCCGGCAGCCAGCGCGCCAGGTCGCCGGTGCGGTACATACGGCCCGGGTTGAACGGGTCATCCAGGAAGCGTTCGGCGGTCATCTCGGAGCGATTGAGATACCCCCGGGCCACGCCCTTGCCGCCCACATACAGCTCACCCGCCACCCCGAGCGGCACCGGGCGCTGCTGTTCGTCCAGCAGGTACACCGCGGCATTGGCCATGGGTTTGCCAATGTGCAACGGCTGCCCGGCCTCGATCCGGCCGGAGGTGGCGACCACGGTGGCTTCGGTGGGGCCGTAGTTGTTGATCACCTCGAAACGCTGGGCCCGGGTGAACTGGCGCAGGCGGTCGCCGCCAATCAGCAAGGTGCGCAGGGTCGGGTGTTCAATGTGTTGGCTGAAGGCATATTCGGCCACCGGCGTGGGCAGGAAGCACACGTCCAGCGGCTGGGCGCGCCACCAGTCCAGCAGCGCGTCGATGTCTTCAGCACCGTCGTGGGCCGGCGGCAGGTGCAGGGTCGCGCCCACGCACAGGGCCGGCCAGACTTCCCAGGCCATCGCGTCAAAGCCGAACCCGGCGACGCTGGCGGTATGCCGGCCTGCACACAGGTCAAACGTGGTGCAATGCCAGTCCACCAGGTTGGCCACGGTGTGGTGTTCCACCATCACGCCCTTGGGCAGGCCGGTGGAGCCGGAGGTGTAGATGACGTAAGCCAGGTTCGACGGGCTGACGGCGACCTGCGGGTTGCTCGCCGAATGGTGATGCCAGGTGAAGCGGTCCAGGTTGATCACCGGCACGTCGAGGGCGGGCAGACGCTCCAGCAATGCGTGTTGGGTCAGCACCGCCACCGGGGCGCTGTCGCTGAGCAGGTAGCTCAGGCGTTCGGCGGGATGGGACGGATCCACCGGCACATAGCAGGCGCCGGATTTGAGGATCGCCAGCAACCCGGCCAGGGTATCCAGCCCGCGCCGGGCCACGATGGCCACGCGGTCGTCGGGTTTCACCCCCAGCGCCAGCAGATGATGGGCCAGCAGGTTGGCTTGTTGATTCAATTCGGCGTAGGTCAGCTGGCGGCCTTCATACACCGCCGCCACTGCGTCCGGGGTCAGCAGGGTTTGCGCTTCGATACGCCCGTGCAAGGTGGTGCCCTGGGGGAAGTCGGCGGCTGTCGCATTGAGCTGCTCCAGCAGGTGGCGCTGCTGTGCTGCAGAAAGAATCGACACCTGGTTCAGCGCGGTCCCGGGCGCATGCTCCAGGGCCTGCACGAGGTTTTCCAGGGCGGTTTGCAGGTAGCCGCATACGGGATGGGGATCGACCTGGGTACACGCGAGCAAGCGCAGGGTAAACCCGTCGCCCACATCATCGACACTCAGGGTCAGCGGGTAGTTGGTGCGCTCCTCGGAGCTCAAGATTTCGATGCCCTGCCAGGCTGACACCGCCTCGGTACTCGCGCCCGAACCGCTGTGGCGGTAGTTGAGCAACGCACTGAACAGCGGCGTCGGCGCGGCCACGCCACTGCAGCGCTGGGCCAGGGCCAGGGCAGCATGCTCATGACGCAGCAAGGTGGTGAGCCGGGCATGGGTAGCCTTGACCCCGGCACGCACGTCCCCGGCGCCCACGTCCACCCGAAACGGCAAGGTATTGATAAAAATCCCCAGGGCCCGGTCCGTGGCATGACCGCCCTGCATACGGCCCATCAATACGGTGCCGAACACCACCTGGGCCTTGCCGGCCAAGGCGCTCAACACCTGCGCCCAGCCCACATGGAACAGGCTGGCGGCACTCACCCCCAACTGCCGCGCCTGGGCCCGCAGGCGCTGGTTGAGGGCCGCCGGCAACGCCCAGTCGATTTCGGCGATATCCCCACCGTCACCCTGCACATCCTGCAAGCCAAACGGCAAGGTTGGCTCAGTGATGTCCCCCAGCATCTCGCGAAAGAACGCTTCGTGTTGCTGCTCCGTGATCCCCAGGCGCGCCTGGGCCACGTAGTTGCGAAACGGCACCGCGTGCCCCAACTGATCCTCACGGCCCTGCAAGTACGCCTGCATTTCGTGGCGCACCACGTCCAGGGCGCTGTGGTCCAGGGCCATGTGGTGGAACAACAGCAAGGCGACCATGCGCTGGCGGGCGCCATCCCATGCGCCGACCAGCCGCACCAGCGGTGCGCGGGTGACGTCCAGGCGGTAATGCCGGCCATCAAACAAGGCATGCAACTGGGCCGCGATATCACCGTCGGCAGGGTTCAGCTCAATCACCTGCACGGGCAACCGGGCCGTGCGCCATACCACTTGCGAGGGTTCTTCCAGACCTTCCCAGATCACCGCTGTGCGCAGGATATCGTGGCGGTCCATCACGCCCTGCAACGCCCGGGCAAACCCCTCGAACCGCTCCAGGCTGTCGAAGGCGAACTGCGACTGCATGACGTAGGGGTCGCCGTGTTCGGCACTCACATGGTGATAAAGAATGCCTTCCTGCAGCGGCGCCAGCGGGTAGATGTCCTGCACGTTGGCCACACCACCGTCGACGGTCTCGATGATGCGGTCAATCGAGGCCTGGCTCAGGCTCGACAGCGTCAGCATCGCGGGGGTAATCCGCTGCGCGCCCGCCGGGATGCCATTGGCCGGCACCTCCACTTCACCGGCCTTGGTGGCCGAGTACTGCCCGGACTGGATCAGCTCGATCAGTGTCGGTTTGTGTTCCCGCAGCGAGGCCACCAGGGCCGGGTCGCTCAGGGCCTGTTTGTTGCCCTGCACCGACAGCTGGTCGCCCTTGAGCGCCAATTGCACGTCCTTGGTCTTGAGTGCCGCCAACAGTTCGATGATGCTCACAGGACGATCTCCATTCGTTCGGTAATTGCGGCGTAGCCGGCCAGGGTTGGCTGTTCGAACAACCCCCGCACATCGGCTTCCATGCCTTCCTGACGCAAGCGTCCGATCAAACTGACCGCCAGCAACGAGTGCCCGCCCAGTTCAAAAAAGTTATCAAAGCGCCCTACCCGCTCCACCTTCAGCAACTCGGCCCACAGGCGCGCCAGGGTGATTTCGGTGTCGCCCACCGGGGCTTCGTACTCGCGCACGATCAGTGACTCGGCACCCGGTGCCGGCAGGGCCTTGCGGTCGAGCTTGCCGTTGGGGCTCAGGGGCAGCGCCGCCAGGTGCACGAACACCGCCGGCACCATGTAGTCCGGCAAGCGCGCCAGCAGATGGGCCCGCAGGTGTTCGATATCGGCTTGCACGCCGGTGTAGTACGCCACCAGCCGCTCGTCCCGGGCCAATACCGCCGCTTCGTTGACCTGCGGGTATTCGATCAGGCGCGCCTGGATTTCCCCCAGTTCGATACGCAGGCCACGGATTTTTACCTGGTCATCGTTGCGGCCCAGGTACTCGATATTGCCGTCGGGCAGGTAGCGCCCGACGTCGCCGGTGCGGTACATCCGGCCTGGGCTGAACGGGTCGTTGAGGAAGCGTTCAGCCGTGAGTTCAGGACGGTGCAGGTAGCCGCGAGCGACTTGAACGCCACCAATGAACAACTCGCCCACCACACCCAAGGGCACCGGCTGCAACCGGGCGTCCAGCAGGTACATACGGGTATTGGCGATCGGTTTGCCGATCGGAGTGTTGTCCGGCACCAGGGGCCTGGCGCAGTTCCACGCCGTCACGTCCACCGCCGCTTCGGTCGGGCCATACAAGTTGTACAAACCGATGCCTGGCAACTGCTGCTTGAAGCGGCGCACCAAACTGCCCGGCAACGCTTCACCGCTGCACATCACCCGCAGCAGCCCGGCACTCTGGCTGACATCACCGTGGGCCAGGAACACATCGAGCATCGACGGCACGAAGTGCAAGGTGGTGATCTGTTCGGCTTCGATGACTTCGCACAGATAGGCCGGGTCTTTGTGCCCGCCGGGGCGCGCCATCACCAGCCGCGCACCGGTGAACAAGGGCCAGAAGAACTCCCACACCGACACGTCAAAACTGAACGGGGTTTTCTGCAAGACCGCGTCGTTGGCGGTCAGGCCGTAGGCGTCCTGCATCCACAGCAGGCGGTTGACCACCCCCGCGTGTTCGTTGATCACGCCCTTGGGTTGGCCAGTGGAGCCGGAGGTGTAGATCACGTAGGCCTGATGCTGCGCGGTCAACTCGGGAACCTGTGGGTTGGAGGCCGGCTGGTGCTGCCAGGTGTTGCGGTCCAGGTCCACCACGGGCACCGTCACGTCACCCAGCAGCGAACGGGTTGCACCCTGCACCAGCACCGCCGCCGGCGCGCTGTCCTTGAGCATGTAGGCGATCCGCTCCAGCGGGTACGCCGGGTCCAGCGGCACATAACCGCCGCCCGCCTTGAGGATCGCGAACAAGCCAATGACCATGTCCAGGCCACGCTCGGCGCAAATCGCCACCCGCGAATCCGGCTGTACGCCAAGCTCACGCAGATGATGGGCCAACTGATTGGCCCGCGCGTTCAGCTCGCGATAGCTCAGGCACTGGTCACCCGCCTTCACCGCCAGCGCCTCGGGCGTGCGCTGCACCTGGGCTTCGAACAGGCCGTGAAGGGTCTGATCGAGGTTGTAGTCGACTGAGGTCGCATTAAACCCGCACAGCAGTTGCTCGCGCTCCTGCGGGCCCAGGATCGACAACTGATCCAGTGGCAATTGCGGGGCGTGCTCCAGCGCCTCGACCAAGCCCTGCAACGCCGCCTGCATGTAACCGCAGATACGCTGCGCGCCAATCAGCGCCGGGGTCATCGCGGTCAGCCGGAAACCGTCGCCCTGATCATCCACGTTCAACGTCAGCGGGTAGTTGGTGCGCTCCTCGCTGGCCAGGGTTTCGATGCCCTCCCAGGCCGGGGACACCGGGGCTTGCTGGCTGTCGCTATGGCGATAGTTGAGCATGGCGCTGAACAACGGCAATGGCGCCGCCACACCGCTGCACCGCTGGGCCAGTGCCAGGGACGCATGCTCGTGGCCCAACAACGTGGTCAGTCGGGCATGGGTGGCTTTTACCGCCGCACGCGCGCCGATACCGCCGACGTCCACCCGCAATGGCAAAGTATTGATGAACATCCCCAGGGCCCGGTCACTGCCCTTGCCGCCCTGCATGCGGCCCAGCAGCACCGTGCCAAACACCACGCTGGCCTGGCTCGACGTGCAGGCCAACACTTGCGCCCAGGCCAGGTGGAACACACTGGCAGCGCTGACGCCCAGTAACCGCGCCTGGGCCCGCAGGCGCCGGGTCAAATCGGGGGATAATCCTTCACGGGCTTCCTCGATGGCACTGCCATCGCCCTGCACATCCTGAAGGCCGAAGGGCAGCGTCGGCTCGTGGATGTCGCCCAGCATCTCGCGGAAGAACCCTTCGTGCTCCTGCTCACTCACCCCCAGGCGCGCCTGGGCCACGTAATTGCGGTACGGCGTCGCTTCATCCGTGATGCCGGGCAGGCCCAGCAGGCTGGCTTGCATCTCGTGGCGCACGCCGTCCAGCGCCGTGTGGTCGAGGGCAATGTGGTGGAACAGCAAGATAGCCACCACCCGCTGCAACAGCGGATCTTCGGCGTACACCAGGCGAACCAGCGGCGCCTCGGACATCGGCACACGGGAGTGGCGAGGATCAAACTGGCTATGCAATTGCGCGAGCACATCACCGGCGCCCACCTGTACCGCCTGCACCGACAGCCTGGCCTCACGCCACACCACTTGCAGCGGCTGTTGCAAACCTTCCCAGACCACGCCGGTACGCAAGATATCGTGGCGGTTGATCACCGTCTGCAACGCCCGGGCAAACCCCTGCAAACGCTCGAGACTGTCAAACGCCAGGTGCGATTGCAGCAGGTACGGATCGCCCTGCTGCGCACTGATATGGTGATAGAAAATCCCCTCCTGCAACGGCGCCAGCGGGTAGATGTCCTGCACATTGGCCGCGCCACCCGGCACACTGGCGACGATCCGGTCGATCGTCGGCTGATCCAGCTCCACCAGCGACAGCATCGAGGGCGTGATGCGTTGGCAATCGGCCGCGATACGATTGACCGGCACCCGCACTTCCCGGCCACTGCCCACCGCTGCCGCCAGTGCGGCCAGTGTCGGCTGGCTGAACAGCACCCGCACATCGGCGCTCAGCCCGACCTGACGCATGCGCTCGATCAAACTCACCGCCAGCAACGAATGCCCCCCCAGTTCAAAGAAGTGGTCATGGCGGCCCACTTGCTCCACCTGCAACACCTCGGCCCAGATCCGCGCCAGGGTGGTTTCGACCTCGCCTTGTGGCGCTTCGTACTCACGGCTGAGCATGGCGGCCTGATCCGGCGCCGGTAGGGCCTTGCGGTCCAGCTTGCCGTTGGCGGTCAGCGGCCAGCTGTCGAGTTTCACGTAGGCCACCGGCACCATGGCGTCGGGCAACTGGCTGTGCAGTTCGGCCCGCAGGGCTTCGATGTCCAGCGGGGTGTGTTCGGTGAACCACGCCACCAACCGGTCGTCGCGCACCAGCGCCACGGCCTCTTTCACGCCCTCTATGGCGGCCAGGCGGGTTTCGATTTCTCCCAGTTCGATGCGCACGCCACGGATTTTCACCTGGTCGTCGTTGCGGCCCAGGTACTCGATATTCCCGTCCGGCAGCCAGCGTGCGAGGTCGCCGGTGCGGTACATGCGGCCCGGGTTGAACGGGTCGTCGAGGAAGCGTTCGGCGGTCATCTGCGGGCGGTTCAAATACCCCCGCGCCACGCCGCTGCCGCCCACATACAGCTCGCCGGCCACGCCCACCGGCACCGGGCGCTGTTGCGCATCGAGCAGGTACACCGTGGCATTGGCCATCGGCTTGCCAATATGCAGCGCCTGGCCGGCGTGCACCCGGCCCGAGGTGGCGACCACCGTGGCTTCGGTGGGGCCGTAATTATTGATCACCACAAAACGTCGCTCGGAGGTGAACTGGCGCAGGCGATCACCGCCGATCAACAGGGTGCCCAGGCTGGGGTGTTCAAGGTGCTGGCTGAAGGCGTACTCGGCCACCGGCGTGGGCAGGAAGCTCACGTCCAGCGGCTGGGCCAGCCACCAGGCCAGCAGTTCGTCGATGTTTTCATTGCCCACATCGGCGGGTGGCAGGTGCAAGGTCGCCCCCACGCACAACGCCGGCCAGACTTCCCAGGCCATCGCGTCAAAACCGAACCCGGCCACGCTGCTGGTGTGGCTGTTGGCGCGCAGGTCAAAGGCCTCGCAGTGCCACTGCACCAGGTTTTCCACGGTGCGGTGTTCCACCATCACCCCTTTGGGCTGGCCCGTGGAGCCGGAGGTGTAGATCACGTAGGCGAGGTTCGTCGGGGTCAGGCCTACGACATGGGGATTGGTCGTGTTGGCGTACGTACCGTGCAGGTCGACGATGGCGACATCACCGAGCACGCCACGGGTGCTGTCTTCGGCCAGCACTGCGACCGGGGCGCTGTCCTGCAGCAGGTAGGCGATGCGTTCGGCCGGATAGGCCGGGTCCACCGGCACGTAGGCCGCGCCCGCCTTGAGGATCGCCAGCAAGCCCACCAGCATCTGCGGGCCACGTCGGCAGCAGATCGCCACGCGGTCGTCGGGCTGCACACCCAATCCCAGCAGGTGATGGGCCAGTTGATTGGCACGCTGGTTGAGGGCCTGATAGGTCAGCGGCAGGCCGTCCTGAATCACCGCCACCCCGTGCGGCAGGCGCTCGGCCTGGGCTTCGAAGGCACCGTGCAGGGTCAGCCCTTGCGGGTAGTCACGGACGGTGGCGTTGAAGCTGTGCAGCAGCATTTCGCGCTCTGAGGCGGGCAGGATCGGCAACTGATTCAGCGGCATTTCCGGTGTTTGCTCAAGGGCATCCACCAGTTGCTCCAGTGCGCTGTGCATGTAATCGCACAAGCGCTGCGCACCGATGGACTCCAGGGCCAGCACCGTCAAACCGAAGCCCGCGCCCAGGTCGTCCACGCTCAGGGTCAGCGGGTAGTTACTGCGCTCTTCACCGCCAAGCAACTGCACGCCTTCCCAGATGCCCTGGCCGTCGCGGGCCATTTCGCCGGGGGTGCTGTGGCGGTAGTTGAGCAGGGCGCTGAACAACGGCAGCGAGGCCGGCACACCGCTGCAACGCTGGGCCAGCGCCAGGGACGCGTGTTCATGGCCCAGCAGTGCGCTGAGCCGGGCATGGGTCGCCTTGACCCCGCCACGGACCGCGCTGGCGCCCACCTCCACCCGCAACGGCAAGGTGTTGATGAACATGCCCAGCGCCCGGTCGGCCCCCTCGCCGGCTTGCATGCGGCCCATCAACACGGTGCCAAACACCACGTCCTGACGGCCCGACACCAGCCCCAGCACTTGCGCCCATGCCAGGTGCATCACGCTCGCCGCGCTGACCCCCAGTTGCCGGGCTTGCTCGCGAATCCGCAGCGCCAACACGGCGTCGACGGGCAACTCGGCCTCTTCGATATCCCGGCCATCGCCCTGCACATCCTGCACGCCAAAGGGCAGCGTGGGCTCGTCGATGTCGGCGAGCATGTCACGGAAGAAGTGTTCGTGCTCCTGAGCGCTGACGCCCAGGCGAGCCTGAGCCACGTAGGTACGGAACGGTGCCGCCACCGGCAACCCATCGGCCTGATTGAACAGGAACGCACGCATTTCCTGGCCAACCACTTCCATGGCGGTGTGGTCCAGCGCCAGGTGATGGAACAGCAGGATCGCCGCGACGCGTTGATTGGCCGGGTCCTGTGCATACACCATGCGCAGCAGCGGCGCCTGGGTGAGGTCCAGGCGATAGTGGCGGGCATCGAAGCGCGCGTGGAGTTGCTCGAGCACGTCGCCGTCGGCCGGGTCCAGCGCAACGTCCTGCACCATCCGCTCGGCCTGCCGCCAGACCACTTGCACCGGGCTGTCCAGGCCTTCCCAGACCACGGCGGTGCGCAGGATATCGTGGCGCGCCACGACCTTTTGCAGCGCGCCCATAAAGGCCTGCAACCGCTCGACGCTGTCAAACGCCATGCGCGATTGCAGCAAATAAGGGTCGCCCTGTTCGGCGCTGATGTGGTGGTAAAGAATGCCTTCCTGCAACGGTGCCAGCGGGTAGATGTCCTGCACATTGGCCGCGCCGCCGGGCACCGTGGCCACAATGCGGTCGATGGCCTGCTGGTCGAGCGTGACCAGGGTCAGCATCGACGGCGTGATGCGCTGGCAGTCCGGCGCAATCCCATTGGCCGGCACCACAATTTCCCGTCCACTGCCCACCGCCGCGGCCAGGGCCGCCAGGCTTGGCTGGTTGAACAACACCCGTACATCCGCGCTCAGGCCGGCCTGGCGCATGCGCTCGATCAGGCTCACCGCCAGCAGGGAATGGCCGCCGAGTTCAAAGAAGTGATCAAAACGCCCGACCCGCTCAACCTTCAATACGTCCTGCCAGATCTGCGCCAACAGGGTTTCCACTTCGCCCTCGGGGGCTTCGAAACCCCGACTGAGCAGCGACGCCTGATCCGGCACCGGCAAGCCTTTGCGGTCCAGCTTGCCATTCGCCGTCAGTGGCAACAGTTCCAGCCAGACGTAGGCCGACGGCACCATGTAGTCCGGCAGCCGGCTTTGCAGGTGCGTGCGCAACGCTTCAATGCTCAACGGCGACTGCGCGGTGTAATACGCCACCAGGCGCTTGTCGCCGGGCGCGTCTTCGCGGGCCAGCACCACCGTGTCTTTAACCCCGGGAAAGCTGGCCAGGCTGCTTTCGATTTCACCGGGCTCGATACGGAAACCGCGGATTTTCAGTTGATGGTCATTGCGGCCCTGGTACAGCAAGGTGCCGTCCGCCTGCCAACTGGCCAGGTCGCCGGTGCGGTACAGCAGGCCATCGCCGAACGGGTCGACGATAAATTTCTCGGCGGTCAGTTGCGGCTGGTTCAGGTAACCCTTGGCCACGCCCGCGCCACCGATGTACAACTCGCCGACCACGCCCAGCGGCACCGGCTGCTGTCGCGTGTCCAGTACGTAGGTGCGGCTGTTGCCGATGGGGCGGCCAATGGGAATGCCACCCTCGCCCACCGACGTGATCTCGAAGGTGGTGGAGAACGTGGTGGCTTCCGTCGGGCCGTAGCCATTCAGCAAATGCTGCGGCGCACCGTGCTCCAGCACCCGGCCGATCACCTGCGGGTCGAGCACGTCGCCGCCGACGATCAGGTAGCGCAGTTGGCGGAACATCGGCATCAAGCCGTCGGCGTACTGATGGAACAGCCCGGCGGTCATCCACAGCACGCTGACGGATTGCTCCTGCAACAACGCGGCGAACGCGGCCTGGGACAGCAGCGTGGCGTGCTCGACCACCACCACGCAGCCGCCATTGAGCAGCGGCGCCCACACGTCGAGGGTGCTGGCGTCGAACGCCGGGTTTGACGCAAAGGCCACCCGGTCACGGTGGTTGAAATCGGCATAGCCGTTGTTGATCACCAGCCGGGTGACCGCACGGTGCGGCACCTGCACGCCCTTGGGCGCACCCGTGGAGCCGGAGGTGTACATGATGTACGCCACGCTTTCGGCAGACTGGGCAAGGTTCGGGTTGTGGGTCGGCTGCGTGTGGAGGCTCAGCGCGGCGAGGTCATTCAGCACCTGTTTGGCGTGGCTGTCCTGCACCATGAAAGCCTGGCGCTCATCAGGTGCGTTGACGTCCAGCGGCACGTAGACCGCCGCACACTTGAGGATCGCCAACTGGCTGACCAGCAAATCAATGGAGCGTGGCAACGCGATGACCACGCTGTCGCCGGGTTTTACCCCTTGATCGATCAAATAATGGGCCAGGCGATTGGCCCGCAGGTTGAGTTCGCGGTAACTCAACGAGGCATCGCCATGCGCCGCCGCCACGGCTTCCGGGCTGGCCAGCACCCGCGCTTCGAACAGCCCGTGAACGGTATTCCCGGCCGGGTAATCGCGGGCGGTGGCGTTGAAGCCCACCAGCACCTGATGCCGCTCGGCAGCGGGCAGGATCGACACGTGATACAGCGGTGTGGTCGGCGCCTGTTGCAGCGCCGTCACCAGGTTGCGCAAGGCGCTGAGCATGTAGTCGCCGACGCGCTGCACATCCACTTCGGCCACGCCTTGTACGGTCAAGGCAAAGCCCACACCCAGGTCGTCGACGTTGAGCACCAGCGGGTAGTTGCTGCGCTCCTCGGAGCTGAGGATTTCGATCCCGGCCTCGGCGAACGGGCGGGCGCCCGGCGCTTCACCCGGGGCGCTGTGACGGTAGTTGAGCAAGGTGCTGAACAGCGGCAACGCACCGGACACGCCACTGCAACGCTGGGCCAGGGACAGGGACGCATGTTCGTGCCCCAGCAACTGCGCCAGCCGCCCGTGGGTGGCCCGTACGCCGGCCTGCACACCGACGGCGCCAACGCTGACCCGCAGCGGCAAGGTGTTGATGAACATCCCCAACGCCCGGTCGGCGCCCTCGCCGCCTTGCAGGCGGCCCAGCAGCACGGTGCCGAAGACCACATCGTCCTGGCCCGACACCTGGCCGAGCACTTGCGCCCATGCCAGGTGCACCAGGCTGGCGGCACTCACCCCCAACTGACGGGCCTGCTCCCGCAGGCCCAGGCTGAGGGCAGGGTCCAACGGCACGTGCGCTTCGCGCACACCACTGCCGTCGCGATTCACGTCGTGCAAGCCGAAGGCGAGGGTTGGCTCGTCGATATCCCCGAGCATCTCGCTGAAGAACGCTTCATGCTGCGCGGCGCTCACCCCGAGGCGCGCCTGGGCCACGTAGTTGCGGTACTGCACGGCGTCCGGCAGCTGCGCGGTGTGCCCTGCGAGGCTGGCGCTCATTTCTTCCACCAGCACCTGCAGCGCGGTGTGGTCCAGCAGGATGTGATGCAGCAGCAGGATGCCGACATGCCGGCCCTGATCCTCGGCGTAGGCAAAGCGCATCAGCGAGGCGCGGGACAGGTCGAGGCGGTAGTGGCGTGGGTCGAAGCGTTGTTGCAGTTGCGCGAGCACGTCGCTGGAAGGGTCGACCTCAATCTGCTCCACCACCAGCAGCGCCTGGCGCAACACCACCTGCACCGGCTCATCCAGGCCTTCCCAGACAATGCCGGTACGCAGGATGTCATTGCGTTCGATCACGCTTTGCAGCGCCCGGATAAACGCCTCCACCGGCTGTTGGCCGCTGAAGCTGAACTGCACCTGCAACACGTAGGGGTCGCCTTCGGTAGTCGCCAGGTGGTGATACAGAATACCGGCCTGCAACGGGGCCAGGCCGTAGATGTCCTGCACATTGCCGATACCGCCCGGGACACTGGCGACGATATGATCGATGGCCGGCTGGTCCAGGTCCACCAGCGGCAGCATGTCCGGGGTGATGCGTTGGGTCGTTTCACTGATCCGGTTGGCCGGCACCTGCACTTCATGCTGCCCGCCTACCGCAGCGGCCAGTGCCGCCAGCGTCGGCTGGCCGAACAGCACCCGCACATCGGCGCTCAGCTCCAGCTGGCGCATGCGCTCGATCAGCTTGACGGCCAGCAACGAATGGCCGCCCAGCTCGAAAAAGTTGTCCTGGCGCCCGACCCGGTCGACCTTCAGCAGGTCTTGCCAGAGGCTCGCGATCGCCGTTTCCACCGCGCCCTGTGGCTTTTCATAACCACGACGGGCCAGGGCGTCGGCATCGGGTGCCGGCAAGGCCTTGCGGTCGAGCTTGCCGTTGGTGGTGAGCGGGAACGTGTCCAGCAGCACGAAGGCGCTGGGCACCATGTACTCGGCCAGGGACAGCAGCAAATGGTCACGCAGTTCGGCGGCCGTGGCCGCGCGGCCCTGTTGCGCGATCACGTACGCCACCAGGCGCTGGTCGCCCGGCTCGTCTTCGTGGGCAATTACCACGGCTTCGCGCACGCCGTCACAGGTGGCCAGGCGCGCTTCGATTTCCCCCAGTTCGATACGGAAACCACGGATCTTCACCTGGTCATCGTTGCGCCCCAGGTACTCGACACTGCCGTCGGCCAGCAGGCGACCGAGGTCACCGGTCTTGTACAGGCGCTGGCCGGTCGTCGGGTCCACCAGAAAGCGCTCGGCGGTCAGCTCGTCGCGGTTGAGATACCCCCGCGCCACACCGGCACCGCCGACGTACAACTCCCCCACCACGCCCATCGGCACCGGCGCGCGGCGGACGTCCAGCACATACAGTTGCAAGTCGGGAATGCGCACGCCAATCGGGCTCACGCCCACCAACTGTGCGTCCGCCGCCTCCAACGCACGGTAGGTCACGTGCACGGTGGTTTCAGTGATGCCGTACATGTTGACCAGGCGGGTACCGGCGTTGGTCACCCGGGCATACCACGGTTTGAGAATGCCCGGTTCCAGGGCTTCGCCGCCGAAGATCACCTGGCGCAGGGAGTGCAACTGCTGGCTGCGGCCCTGTGCCGCGATCAACTGGCGGAACGCACTCGGTGTCTGGTTGAGGACGCTCACCCCGGCTTCGCACAGCAACACGTAACACTCATCCGGCGAGCGGCTGACCAGTTGCGGTACCACCAGCAACTGCCCGCCGTGCATCAGCGCGCCCCAGATTTCCCACACCGAGAAGTCGAAGGCAAACGAATGGAACAACGCCCAGGTGTCGCTGGCGTTGAACTTGAACCAGTGTTCGGTGGCACTGAACAACCGTGCGACGTTGCGGTGTTCGATCATCACCCCCTTGGGCAGGCCGGTGGAGCCGGAGGTGTAGATCACATAGGCCAGGCTCGACGGGCTGATCGCCACGTTAGGGTTAACAATGGGCGCGGGTGGCAGGCGGTTGAGATCGATGGGCGTGACGTCACCCACCAAGTGGCGGGTGTTGTCCTGCACCAGCACCGCCAGCGGCGCGCTGTCTTGCAGGGTGTAGGCGATGCGCTCCTGTGGGTAGGCCGGGTCGATCGGCACATAGCCGGCGCCTGCCTTGAGGATACCCAGCAGGCCGATGATCATTTCCAGGCCACGCTCGACGCAGATCGCCACGCGGTCGTCGGGACGAATGCCATGGTCGAGCAAGCAGTGGGCAACCTGGTTGGCGCGTTCGTTCAGCTCGCGGTAGGTCAGGCGCTGTTGTTCGAAGCGCAGTGCGATGGCGTCGGGATGGCGGGCGGCGTGGGCTTCAACCTGCTGGTGGATCAGGGCGGAATCGGCGTAGTGCTGAGCGCTGGCATTGAGGCCATGCAGCAAGTGCTGGCGTTCGGCGGCGGGCAGGATACCCAGGCTGTGCACCGGTGCATCCGGGGTTTGCTCCAGGGCCAGCACCAGGTTTTCCAGGGCCGTGTGCAGGTAGTCGGCAATGCGCGCGGCGCCGATGGAAGCGTCCACCATCACGGTCAAGGCAAAGCCTTCGCCCAGGTCGTCGACATTGACCGTCAGCGGGTAATTGGTGCGCTCTTCGGCGCCCAGCACCTGAATGCCTTCGGCGATATCGATCACCGCCCGGGTGTCCGAGGCATCGCTGTGGCGGTAATTGAGGATCGCACTGAACAACGGCGTGGGTGCGGCCACCCCGCTGCAACGCTGGGCCAGGGCCAGGGACGCGTGTTCGTGGTTGAGCAATTCGGTCAGGCGCTTGTGGGTGAGTTGTACCCCGTCGCGCACGCTTTGCGCGCCTACGTCGACCCGCAGCGGCAAGGTGTTGATGAACATACCCAAGGCCTGATCGGAGCCCTCACCTGCGCCCATGCGGCCGAGCATCACACTGCCAAACACCACGGCTTCGCGGCCGGAGACCTTGCCCAATACCTGGGCCAACGCCAGGTGCATCACACTGGCCGGGCTGACGCCCAACGGTCGTGCCTGAGCCCGCAGGCGACGGCTCAGGTCAGTGTCGACGGCGAGGCGGGCTTCATCAATGCCATGGCCATCGCCCTGCACATCCTGCAGGCCGAACGGCAAGGTGGGTTCGTCGATGTCGGCGAGCATCTCGCGGAAGAACCCTTCGTGAGCCTGCTCACTGACGCCGTGGCGAACCTGGGCGATGTAGTTGCGAAACGGCACCGGGGCACCGGCCTGTTCGGTCTGGCCGGCGAGGTGCAGCTGGATCTCGTGGCGCACCACGTCGAGGGCGGTGTGGTCGAGGATGGTGTGGTGGAACAGCAGCATGGCGACCACGCGCTGATTGCGTGGGTCTTCGGCGAAGACCAGGCGCAGCAGGGGCGCCTGGCCCAGGTCCATGCGGTAAGTGCGGGCGTCGTAGCGGGCGTGCAGTCGGGTCAGCACATCGCCGTCGAGGCGGGCTTCTTCGCAGGCCAGCGGGGCTTTGCGCCAGACCACTTGCAGGGGTTCGTCGAGGCGTTCCCAGGCCATCGACGTGCGCAGGATGTCGTGGCGGTCGATGACCCATTGCAGAGCCTGGGCGAAGGTTTCCAGACGGGCGCGGGTGTCGAACACGAACTGCGCGTGGAGCACATACGGGTCACCCTGTTCGGCTGACAAGTGGTGGTAGAGCATGCCTTCCTGGAGGGGTGCCAGGGGGTAGATATCTTGCACATTCGCCGCGCCGCCGGGGATGCTGGCGACGATCCGGTCGATGGTGGGTTGGTCGAGGTTGACCAGGGGCAGCATGTCCGGCGTGATGCGGTAGGCCGGGCTGAGCCAGTCGCCGCCGTGTTGGGCGACGAGGTCGAGCAGTTGGGGTTTGTGGGCGATCAGTTGGTCCCATAGGGCGTCATCCAGCGCGTCGTCGTCACCCAGGATGATCAGGTCGCCTTCGTCCATTTGCAGGCGGATCGGGTGGGTGGAAAGAGCTGCCAATAATTTGCTGAACTGCATGGGGGTAACCTGCTTTTTTGAGTCGGATACGGTTGAGGAGAAAGTCCGTTTTCAGCTGTCGCGTAAGTGCCTGGGAGGCCCGGTTTAAAGCACGGGCACGGTGATGGGCCGGGGGGCTTCCCGCAGGGTTGGGAAATTAGAGGATTCGGGGGGGCGGGGGTGACATGGGAAGCGGGGACAAAGGGGATGGCGGTGGGGAACTTTCGTAATTATTGGAGTGGCTTGGATGGGGGGCATATCCGTTTTTTTGGTCGGGGCCGCTATGGGTTCCGCTCTTACAGCGGGTCACTTTTGAAAAGAGCCCAAAAGTAACCAAAAGGCTCTTGCCCCACCACTCGGCACCTCGCTTAGGCTCGGTGTGCCCTCACTCCGGCATTGCTCCGCG
>NZ_JACARC010000100.1 GCF_013386825.1 Pseudomonas sp. IPO3778 | reverse complement strand
AGCAACGGATATGTACACGGTAAAAAAACTCAAATCCGCCGCCGCCGCCCAAGCTGCGGAATCCCCACAGAAGGCACCACCTCCACCCGCTCCACCCTCCTACCAACCACCCCAGCCAACCCCGCCACCGTCGGCTGACTGAACAACGACCGGGCATCCACCTCCAACCCCGCCTTGCGCAGCCGCGCCACCACCCCCACGGCCAACAACGAATGCCCCCCCAACTCAAAAAAATGATCCTGACGCCCTACCCGATCCAACTTCAGCACCTGCGCCCAAACCCCGGCAATCACCGTCTCCACTTCCCCCCGAGGCGGTTCATAGGCACGACTCAAAACAGCCTCCACCCCAGGCTCGGGCAACCCCTTGCGGTCCAGCTTCCCCGCCGGATTAAGCGGCCACGCCTCCATCCGCACAAACGCCGAAGGCACCATGTACTCGGGCAACCCCTCCACCATGTAAACACGCAAGTCTTCAAGACTCGGCACAACCTCACGCACCGTGAAATACGCCACCAACCGCTCATCCCGAATCAACACCGCCACCTCCCGCAACCCAGGATGCGCCGCCAACCGCGCCTCAACCTCCCCCAGCTCCAGCCGCACCCCACGCAGCTTCACCTGAAAGTCATTACGCCCCAAAAACTCCAGAGTCCCGTCCGGCAAATACCGCACCAGATCCCCGGTGCGATACAACCGATCCCCCCTCACAAACGGGCTGTCGATAAACCGCTCCGCCGTCATCGGCGCCAACCCCAGATACCCGCGAGCCACACCCACACCACCGATATGCAACTGCCCACTGCACCCCAGCGGCACCGGCCGGTCGTACGCGTCCAGCACATACAGCCGGGTATTGCTGATGGCCCGCCCAATCGGCAACTGCACCGCAGGCACCGGCGCGCCCGGTTCCAGGGTCCAGGCGCTGCTGTCCACCGTGGCCTCGGTCGGCCCGTAGACGTTGTGCAAGCGCACCTTGGGCAACCGCGCCTGAACCCCACGGGCCAAGGCTTCGGTCAGCTCCCCGCCACCGCATAAAACGTCGGTCAGGCTGGTGCAAAGCACAGACTCATCCAGCTCCAGAAATTGCTGCAACATCGCCGGCACAAACTTGATCACGCTGATCTGTTGCTCACGAATCACCTGCGCCAGGTACGCCGGCTCCCGATGGCCATCGGGCCGCGCCAGGACCAGGCGCATGCCATGGGTCAGCGGCCAGAACAGCTCCCACACCGAACCGTCAAAGCTGAACGGCGCCCGCTGCAACAACGCGCCACCCTCGGCGTTCGGGCACAGCTGAGAGCCCCAGTGCATGAGGTTACCCAGGCCACGATGCTCGATCATCACGCCCTTGGGCGTGCCCGTGGAACCGGAGGTGTACATCACGTAGGCCAGGTTGCCGACGCTCAGCCCGGGCACCAACGGATTACCTTCGGGCGCCTGGTGCCAGGCGCAGTGGTCGAAGTCGATCACCGGTATCGACACCTCCCCGGGCAAGTCCCGGGTCGCGCCCTGCACCAGCAACGCCACCGGCGCGCTGTCTTGCAGCATGTAGGCGAGGCGCTCGCGGGGATAGCCCGGGTCCAGCGGCACGTAAGCGCCGCCCGCCTTGAGGATGGCCAGCAAGCCCACCACCAGGTCCAGCCCGCGCTCGACGCACAGCGCCACTCGCGAGTCCGGCTGCACCCCACGCTCGCGCAGGTGATAGGCCAGGCGGTTGGCCCGTTCGTTGAGCTCACGGTAGGTCAGCTGTTGCTCGCCGGCCTGCACCGCCACCGCGTGGGGCGTGTGCCGGGCATGGGCTTCGAACAGGGCGTGGACGGTCAGGTCCACGGGGTAATCGGTGTCGGTGGCGTTGAAATCCACCATCTGTTGTTGCAGTTCGGTGGCAGGCAGCACCTCTATAGCGAACAGCGGCACTTCGGGTGTCTCGGTCAACCCCGTCAGCACGGTGCTCAGGTAATCCAGCAGGCGCTGGGCACCGACCTTGCGGGGCGCCTTGGCCTTGAGCCGGAAACCGCTGGCCAGGTCGTCCACCGACAGCATCAGCGGGTAGCTGAGGATGTCTTCGCTGCTCAGCAGTTCGATGCCGGGCTGCAACGCCTGCAACGCTTCGGCCGAGGCATGCCGGTAATTCAGCAGGCTGTTGAACAGCGGTGTGACGCCGCTGCAACGCTGGGCCAAGGCCAGCGATGCCTGTTCATGGGCGAGCAAGGCGCTGAGTTGTTGCTGCGTTTCCCTGATTGCCTCGCGCACCGTCAACCCGGCCAGCCGCACCCGCAGCGGCAAGGTGTTAATGAACATGCCCAGGGCACGGTCAGCGCCCTCGCCTGCCTGCAAACGCCCCAGCAATACGGTGCCGAACACCACATCGTCACGGCCCGAGACGCGACTCAGGACCTGGGCCCATGCCAGGTGAAACAGGCTCGCCGCACTCACGCCCAAGGTGCGGGCCTGTTCACGCAGGCGCTGACCGAGGGCGTCGGGAAGCAGCACGTGGGCTTCTTCGGTCTCGTGGCGATCCGCCTGGCGCGCCTGCAAACCGAAGGCCAGCGTCGGCTCGTCCACGTCCGCAAGCCGCTCGCGAAAGAACGCTTCATGCCCGGCCTGGCGTGCCGGTGAACGGGTCTGGGCGACCACATTGCGGTAAGGCACCGGCTCCGGCAGTTGCCGTTGCAGCCCTTGAAGATGCGCCTGGATTTCCGCCATCAGCACCTGGGTCGACGTGGCGTCATTCACCAGATGATGGAAACGCAGCATGCCCACCCAACGCCGGTTCTGCGAGTCTTCGGCATAATCCAGGGCCATCAGCGGAGCCTTGCGCAAATCCAGCGGGCACTGACGCTCGCGCAGTTTCTCGACAATGGAGTCACCCTCCAGGCTTATCGGCTGCACCTCCAGCCGCGCCTCGCGCCACACCACTTGCATCGGTTGCTCAATGGCATCCCATGCCAGGCTGGTGCGCAGGATGTCATGGCGGTCGATCACCTGTTGCAGCGCCTCGGCGAAGGCATCCAGTTGGTCACGGCGGGCAAAGCTGAACATGGCGTGTTGCTGGTACGGATCGCGCTCGTCGGTGATGTGGTGATAGAGCAGGCCCTCTTGCAACGGCGCCAGCGGATAGATCTCCTGCACATTGGCGGCGCCGCCGGGGATGGCGGCGACGATGCGTTCGATCGTCGCCGGGTCCAGTTCGGCCAGCGTCAGCAGGTCCGGCGTAATCTGCGTGCAGCCCATCGGCACACGGTTGGCCAGTACATCAAGCTCGGTACCCTGGCCGACCGCTGCCGCCAGCGCCGCCAATGTCGGCCGGCCAAACAGCACCTGCACATCGGCCTGCAAGCCGGCCTGGCGCATGCGTTGCACCAGCTGGACCGCCAACAAGGAATGGCCGCCCAGCTCGAAGAAGTGATCATGGCGCCCCACTTGCTCGACGTGCAGCACCTCGGCCCAGATCTGCGCCAAGGTGGCTTCCGTGGGGCCTTGGGGGGCTTCGTAGGTTCGGCTGATAAACGCATCGGCACCGGGTGCCGGCAACGCCTTGCGGTCGAGTTTGCCGTTGGCGGTCAGGGGCAATGCGTCCAGCTTGACGTAGGCCAGCGGCACCATGTAATCCGGCAAGCGCGATTGCAGGTGGGCGCGCAGCAGGTCGATGGCCACCGGCGTGTGCTCGGTGAACCAGGCCAGCAGTTGCCCTTCGCGCACCTGGGCCACGGCTTCCGTGACGCCCTGATAAGCGGCCAGGGCGGATTCGATTTCACCCAGCTCGATGCGCACGCCACGGATTTTTACCTGGTCGTCGTTGCGGCCCAGGTACTCGATATTCCCGTCCGGCAGCCAGCGCGCCAGGTCGCCGGTGCGGTACATACGGCCCGGGTTGAACGGGTCATCCAGGAAGCGCTCGGCGGTCATTTGCGGGCGGTTCAAATAGCCGCGCGCCACGCCTTTGCCGCCGACGTACAACTCGCCCGGGATGCCGATGGGCACCGGCCGCTGCTGTTCATCCAGCAGGTAGACCGTGGCATTGGCGATGGGCTTGCCGATGTGCAGCGGCTGCCCCACCTCAACCCCACCAGAGGTGGCGACCACAGTGGCTTCAGTGGGGCCGTAGTTGTTGATCACCGCAAAACGGCGGGCGTTGTTGAACTGGCGCAGACGGTCGCCGCCAATCAGCAGCGTGTGCAAGGTTGGGTGCTCGACAGGCTGGCTGAACGCATACTCGGCCACCGGCGTGGGCAGGAAGCACACGTCCAGCGGCTGGGCGCGCCACCAGTCCAGCAGCGCGTCGATGTCTTCAGCGCCGTCGTGGGCCGGCGGCAGGTGCAGGGTCGCGCCCACGCACAGGGCCGGCCAGACTTCCCAGGCCATCGCATCAAAGCCGAAACCGGCAACGCTGGCGGTGTGGCTGCCCGAGTGCAGGTCGAAAGCCTGGCAATGCCAGTCCACCAGATTGGCCACGGTGTGGTGTTCCACCATTACGCCTTTGGGCAGGCCGGTGGAGCCGGAGGTGTAGATCACATAGGCCAGATTGGTCGGTCTCACTGCCACGCCGGGGTTGCTCGCCACCGGCGCGGTGGCCTGGTCCAGGTTGATCACCGGCACCGTCAATACCGGCAAGCGCTCCAGCAAATCCGTCTGCGTCAGCACCGCCACCGGCGCGCTGTCGTGGAGCAGATAATTCAGGCGCTCGGCGGGATGAGCCGGGTCTACCGGTACATAGCAGGCACCGGACTTGAGAATCCCCAGCAACCCCACCAGCGTCTCCAGGCCACGCCGGGCGACAATCGCGACGCGGTCATCAGGCCTTACCCCCAGCGCCAACAGCTGATGGGCCAGGGCATTGGCCCGTTGATTCAACTCGACATAGGTCAGTGGCTGGCCCTGATACACCGCGGCCACCGCTCCCGGGGTCAACCCGGCCTGGGCTTCGATGCGCCCGTGCAGGGTGCGCCCCGCCGGATACGCCTGGGCAGTGGCGTTCCAGCGTTGCAACTGCGCGGTTTCCTCAGGCGTCACCAGGGAGAAATCCGCCAGGGCCAGCGCTGTATTTTCCAGCCCCTGCTCCAGCACATACACCAGGCGTTCGGCCAGGGCCTGCACCTCGTGTTCCTGGAAATACGCCTCGTTGTAGACGCAGTGCAGGCACGCCGTGTCGTGGTAACGATTGCTGCGCAAATGAATCGCCAGCGGCAATGGCTCATGGTGGTTGGAGACTTTGATCGCCCGGGCCGATGCCTGGCCGTAGCGAAACTCGTGGTCGTCCTGTTCATAGGACACCGACAGGTCGAACAACTGGCCACGGTCGGCGCGCAGCAAACCCAGCTCGCGATTCATGTCGCTCAGCGGGAAGCGCTGATGCCGGAAATCCTGCTTGAGCTGGTCCCGCACACCACGCACCAGCGCACTGAAAGGCATGTCTTCGCTGAACTGCAAACGCACCGCGCTGACTTGGGTAAACAGCCCCAGGGTCGAACGAAAGCGCGCATTGGAACGGTTGAGAATCGGCAGGCCCACCACCCATTCCTGGCGCTGGCCGGTGCGGCTGAAGTACAGGTACATCGCGGCCAATAACACGTGGAACGCCGACGCCTGGTAACGGCTCGCCACGCGCGCCATGCGGTTGAGCAGCGCCGCCGGAAATGGCGCCACCAGGGTGTTGCTCGGCGCCTGGCCCTTGGCATGGTAACGGGGCGTCAGCAGCGGCTCGGGCAACGCCTGGTATTTGTCCAGCCAGTAGCGGCGGTCCCGGGCATAACGGGCCGACTCGCGGTAGCGTTCATCGCTGTCGATGAAGTCGATATAGGACGGCGCCGACAGTTCCGGTTGCCGGCCCTGCTCCAGGGCGCTGTAGAGGCCGGCCAGGGATTGCAGCATCTGGCCAAAGCCCCAGCCGTCGAGAATCAGGTGGTGGGCCTGGGTGCCGAGGCGGTAATGCCGGTCATCGAGCTTGACCAGGAAGAAGCGGAACAACGGCTCGTCCACCAGCCCGTAGGCGCGGCCCATTTGCTCCTGCAGCAAGGCCTCGGCCGCCGCCTCGGGATCGGGCCGCCGGGAGAAGTCATGTTGCGGCACCGAGACCGTCATCGCCCCGGCAAACGCCTGCAGTGGCAAGCCATCGGCGCCTACCTGCAACACCGTGCGCAAGGCGTCGTGCTTGGCCACCAATTGCTCGATGGCGCGCTGGATCCATTCGGGGTTCACCGGGCCTTCGAGGTCGACATAGCCGCCGATGTTGTACAGCGGCGAGTCACCGAGGCGAATTTGGTCCAGCCAGATATCCCGCTGGGCGGCGGTCAGGGGGAAAAACGTCATAAGATCCTTCTCATGTGAGGTGTCGATAGGCGCGCAACGCCCCATCGAGGCGAAATCAACGGGATTTAAGCATCGCCCCCCTGCCCCGTATGTCACCCGAAACCCGGACAGCCGGGTACCGTGCCGGGGTTGGCTGATGGTTCAGTGCTGAAACGATTAAATGGATGTAGGAGATTGGCTATATCTGGCCGATGCCCAGCGGCCGTTCATGTCTTTAAAAAACAATATTATTGATATATATCAACTAGTTAATAAACTCTAAACATCTCTAATCCTACAAGTACTGCGAATAAATCTGTCAGAAATGACGAAATATTGGCGCGGTATTTATGGCAGGTTGTGTCCCTCGTTTCCGCTACAGACGTAGGACAAATCCCCGTGGCTAAATGAAGCCTCGAGCACCGACCCAGGTTCAAGGAGAACGGGAGGCCTGCGCAAACACGGGGCAACCGTCGACGGTTTTCGACATCAAGGATGAGATGGCTATGAGTCTGACCCGCAGCATTCGGAATATGGAAAGTCCGCATTTTTACCTCGAGCTGGGAGAGTTGGTTTCCAGCACAGGCACTGAACACTTTGCGGCGAATATGCTGCAACTGGTCGACAAGCGGGTCCCGGTGCACCTGGTGGACCTCAGTGAGTGGGCCCTCGACGAGCACCAGGCCTGCGTGCTCGACATCAAGTTACTCGGCAGCGCCGGGTTGAAGCAGGACTTGCCGCCACCGCGCACCCTGCACCACCGCGACGATCATCCGCTGCTGAAAAAAATGCTCGGCATGAACGACCCGCTGTTGATCCAGATGAATGCCAGGGCCGACAGCACCCACACCCGTGGCACCTCCCACCAGTGCAACCTGGTCTCGCGCCAGGCCAATCGGCGCTGCGTGATTTCGTTCTACCGCCCCCACACCCAACGCGCCTTTTCCCTGGCCGAGCTGTCGTTTCTCAAGAGCCTGTCGGAAACCTTGCTGCCCTTGATCGAGCGCCACGCGCAGCTCAATCGACAGGCGCCGCGGGTGGCACCCGAGCCCTCCCACACCCTGCTGGAGCAGTCGCAATTGCAGCGCGAATTCTACAAACGCCTGTCACTCAGTGACATCACCTTATCGGCGCGGGAACAGGAGGTGTGCCTGGGGTTGTTGACCGGCGGCACCGTGCCGCAAATGGCCGAGAAACTCAGCGTAAAAAACAGCTCGATTGAAACCTACCTCAAGCGCGCAGCGGCGAAACTGGGGGTCAGCGGCCGGCATGGCCTGGCCAAATGGATGGTTGGCGCGTGATGAAAAAACTGATGCTCGGCGTGGTGTGTGTGCTTGGCGGGTGTTCGCTGATCCCGGATTATCAGCGGCCCGAGGCGCCAACGCCGGCGCAGTATCCGGTGTACAACGCAGACCGGGTCGGCCCATCGGCTGAAGCCCCCGACTGGCAACAGCTGTTCCGGGACCCGGCGATGCGGCAGTTGATTGGCCAGGCCCTGGTGAACAACCGTGACCTGCGGGTGGCGGCGCTGAACGTCGAAGCGTTCCAGGCACAGTACCGCCTCCAGCGCGCCGACCTGTTCCCGGCGGTGTCTGCCACGGGTGCCGAAAACCGGCAAAAAGTCCCGCGGCGTGTTACCGGTACCGGCCAGTCGGCGATCACTTCCACCTATTCGGCGACGCTGGGTATCAGTGCCTACGAGCTGGATTTTTTCGGTCGGGTGCGTAGCCTCAGTGAACAGGCGATGCTGCAATACCTGGCCACCGAAGAGGCGCGGCGCAGTGCGCAACTGAGCCTGGTGGCCAACGTCGCCAACGCCTACCTGACCTGGCGCGCCGACCAGGAACTGCTGGCCCTGGCCCGGCAGACGCTGGCCTCGGACGAGCATAGCCTGCGCCTGACCTTCCGCAGCAAGACCGCCGGCAAGGCGACGTCGATCGATGTGATCCAGGCCCAGACCAGCGTCGAGAGTACCCGGGCAAGCATCGCCCGTTACCAGCGCCAGGTCGCCCAGGACCTTAACAGCCTGGCGTTGCTGGTGGGTGGGCCGGTGCCGGATTCGCTGCCGGCGCGCCCGCTGTCCGACGACCTGGTGGCCCGGGTGCCGGCCGGGTTGCCGTCGGACCTGCTGCAACGGCGGCCGGATATTGTCCAGGCGGAGTATCAGCTTCAGGCAGCCAACGCGAACATTGGCGCGGCGCGGGCGGCGTTTTTTCCTTCGGTCACGCTGACGGCCAATGCGGGTAGCACCAGTAAGGACCTGTCGGGGTTGTTCCAGGGGGGCTCGGGGAGTTGGGCGTTTCAGCCGCAGATCAATCTGCCGATCTTCAATGCGGGGAGCCTGCGGGCCAGTCTGGATTACGCGAAGATTCAGAAGAACATCTTTGTTGCGCAGTATGAGAAGTCGATTCAGACGGCGTTTCAGGAGGTCTCGAATGGGTTGGCGGCGCGGCAGACGTATAACGATCAACTGGTGGCGCAGCGGGATTTTGTTCGGGCCAACCAGACGTATTACGACCTGGCGCAGCACCGGTATCGCAGTGGGGTGGACAGTAATCTGGTGTTTCTGGATGCGCAGCGATCGTTGTTCAATTCGCAGCAGGCGTTGATTGTTGACCGGCTGGCGCAGTTGGTGGCGGAGGTGAATTTGTATACGGCGTTGGGTGGGGGGTGGCATGTGGAGGCTGATGGGGCGGGGGGCATATCCGTTGCTGCGGTAACGGCCGCTTATGGTTCCGC
>NZ_JACARC010000099.1 GCF_013386825.1 Pseudomonas sp. IPO3778 | reverse complement strand
GCCAAAAGTGACCCGCTGTAAGAGCGGAACCATAGGCGGCCGTTACCTAAATAACGGATATGTACACCCAACCCAACCCAACCCAACCCAACCTCAGGACTTCAGCGCCTTCTTAGGATAAATATCATACCGACTGGATTTCCCATCCAACGCATGACTCGGCTTAACCCCCTCAATACAAGGCGCCTTACGCGGCCGCTTGACCACCACCCGATGACTGGCCAAAGCCAACGCCGCCGCCAACAACGCCGGCGCATCCGGATCATCCCCCACCAAAGGCCGAAACAACCGCATCTCCTTCTTCACCAACGCGGTCTTCTCCCGATGCGGAAACATCGGATCCAGATAGATCACCTGCGGCGGCTCCCCCTCCCAATCGCGCATTACCTCGATGGAATTGCCCTTGAGCAACCTCATCCGCGCCACAATCGGCGCCACCTCAAAATCCTCAGCCCCGCGCGCCAAACCGTCTTCCAACAACGCGCCAATCAACGGCTGCCGCTCAATCAGGCTCATCTCGCAACCCAGGCTGGCCAGCACGAAAGCATCCTTGCCCAGCCCAGCGGTAGCGTCCAACACCCGCGGCCGCACACCCTGGGCCACACCCACCGCCTTGGCAATCATCTGCCCGCTGCCACCACCGTACAAACGCCGGTGCGCCGCACCACCTTCCACAAAATCCACCCGCACCGGCCCTGGCGCATCAGGCCCCAGCTGTTGCAACTGCAGGCCCTGCTCACCCACCTGCAAGGCAAAATCCGCCTCACCCACCTGCAACGGCAACCCAAGCTGCTCGGCCCACTGCTGGGCACGGGCCTGAAAACCGTCGGCCAAAGCCTCGACCCGAATGCGGCTGGCCGCTGGTTGTTCGCTCATCGGTGACTACGCTCAAAAATATTAAGGATCGGCGAAAAGCGGCCGATAAAAAAAAGGATCCGGCATTTTGCCAGAGCTGAGCGACGATCGAGAGAAATGTCAGACATTCCTTCGCTATTTACCGGTGTACTGCCGACCCACAACCACTTCGGCCTGCGCAATACCCAAGCGCTGGCCGGCGTCAGTCATGTGTGGCAGGACTTCTTCGCCCAGGCGTTGGCCGATCAGCTCGGCGACACGCCTGGCGCGATTGCCAAGTCCGCGGCGGCGCCCGTAGATCCGGCGGTCGAGCCCAGCGAAGGCAGTGACCTGCTGTCGCAGATCGTCACCCAGCGCGGGTGTGACGTGAAAGACACCGAGATCGCCCCGCCTGAGCCGCTGTTCCTGCCTATCGCCGAATTTGAAATGGAATTGCTGCCACCCGCCCCGCCGCCGTACCCGGCGGATGAAGTGGTCGCCCAGCAAAAGCAGCAAAATTTTGAAAGCGGTTGGGTGCGCCCTATCGTCCTGAACGCCGGCCAACCGCTGCCCGTTCCGGGCCCGGCGCCGCAACCACGGCCGCTGCACCTGCCGATTGCCGAGTTCGAACTGGACCTGCTGCCACCCGCCCCGCCGCCGTTCCCGGCAGAAGAGCTGGTTGAGCAGCAGAAAGCCCTGGACTTCGACAGCCGCTGGGCGCGCCCGCTGATCGTCAACAACCTGCGCCTGGCGGCCTGAACTCAGCCTTTAAACAGTTGATTGGCCTGGCGGAACGGCATCGAGCGCTCGGTAAAGGTGAACGTGCCCAGTTCGTGAACCTCCTGGGCCGCCCTGAAGAACTCCCCGTAGGCCGCCAGGGCCATGGCCGAGCCGACGCTGATGCGTTTGACGCCCATTTCGCTCAACTGCGCCACGCTGAGTTTCAGCGCACCGGACATCAAGATATTCACGGGCTTGGGCGCTACCGCCTTCACCACCGCCAACACTTCCTCGGCACTGCGCAGCGCCGGCGCGTAGAGCACGTCGGCGCCGGCTTCGGCGTAAGCCTGCAAGCGGCGGATGGTGTCAGGCAAATCCAGACGACCATGCAGGAGATTTTCCGCGCGGGCAGTCAGGGTGAAGGGGAACGGCAAGCTGCGCGCCGCGGCGACGGCGGCTTCGACGCGCTCCACGGACAGGTCAAAGGGGTAGATCGGGTCGACGGCAATGCCGGTGGCGTCTTCGATGGAGCCACCGACAATCCCGGTAGCTGCGGCGCGCAGGAGGGTCTCGGCACACCCTTGGGGCGTGTCGCTGAAGCCGTTTTCCAGGTCGGCGGCGACGGGCAGCGAGGTCGCCTGGACGATCATCCCGGCATTGCCCAGGGTGTCTTCCAGGGACAACGCACCTTCAGCATCCGGGCGGCCGAGGCTGAAGGCAAAGCCGGCGCTCGTGGTGGCCAGGGCTTCGAAACCGAGGCTGGCGAGCATTTTGGCGGACCCGGCATCCCACGGATTGGGCATCACGAAGGCACGGTCACGCTCATGCAAGGCCTTGAAGGTTTCGGCGCGAAGGGTTTGGGCATCCATGACTGACTCCTGTCGGGAAAAGGAGCCCTAGAGTAACCCCAGTTGCTCCGCGGCGGGCTCACGATGAATCTGCGGCAAGGCCGGCAAGCCGGGCAACCGCGCCATCAACTGGTCATGAAAACGCAGGGCCAGTTGGGCGGCCAGGCGATTGTCGGAGGTGTGCAGAAATACGTAGGGCGTACGGCCTTCTTCGATCCAGCCGGCGACCTTTTCAACCCAGGGCACCAGGAACGGGTCATTGGCTTCCAGTTCCGGGTGGCCAATAAAACGCACTTGCGGAAACTGTGTCAGTGCCGCCGGGCGAGGCGGCACCTTGGGTTTTTTCGATTGGGCGTGCAGCACGGCAGCCGAGGTAGACGTGCAACTGAACAGCGCCCGAGGGTCGAGGCAGATGCGCTCGACACCCCGATCACGCAGCAAGCGGTTGAGCCTGCGCTCGGCGTCGCCCTTGGCGAAGAAGTCCAGGTGGCGCACTTCCACCGCCATCGGGCGCTCCAGCCCGTCGATAAAGCCGGCCAACTCACCCAGGCGTTGCGGGGTAAAACTGGCCGGCAGTTGCAGCCATAACGGCGAAATGCGCTCGCCCAATGGGCTCATCAACCCGAGAAAACTTTCCGCCGCCGGCAACTGCTCAATCAAATTGCCGCTGTGGCTGATGTCACCCGGAAACTTGGCAGTGAAGCGAAAATGCTCGGGCATGATTTCAGCCCAGCGCTGCACGGTGGCAACGGAAGGACGGGCATAGAACGTGGTGTTGCCCTCAACGGCATTGAACACTTGGGCGTACAGGGCGAGGTAATCGCTGGAACGGGCGTCGGCGGGATACAGGTACTCGCGCCAGGCGTTTTCACTCCAGGACGGGCAACCGAGGTAGTAAGGCAGCAGCATCAGATATGGATATCGAGGCCCAGCACTTCCATATCCCATTCGACAAAGCCGGCGGTGGTCAGGTAGCTGGCCAGGGCATTGGCGACATTTTTGCTCATGGAGCGGGGGAAAACCATGTCTTGCTGGCGGGCAGGCACACCGCTGATACGTTCGCCGCTGGCACCTTGGGAACGGATTGAAACCGAAGCGTTATCCGACTGAATTTCAACAAAGTCGGGCGAGTCTTCGACGGACTCGTCTACCGTCACGTTCGCCTTGCGAGGCTTACGCTTGAGGGGGTAGGACTGTGATGAAAAGCCGTCTATGCGCATACATGCGAACTCGGTATCGGTGATGGCATTTTAGTGGCGCTTTCCATGGCGCGCAAATGCTCTGGTGATAACTAGAACACATAATTTGAAAAAGGTTTAAAAGCGGGGGCAAATTCTGACGATTGGCGTTTTTTTGCTGAAATTGCCCGCACTTTTGACGTCAAATAATCCCGCGCTCGGCCTTGGTTTGCGCCACTTTATCCCGCAGGTACACGGGGGCGGCCTGGTCGGCGGGAATGGCTTCGCCGCGCTCCCAGGCAAAGCGTGCCAGGGTCAGCAGGTCTTCGGCATGGGGCAGCATCGAGGCATCCTGGCCGGCAAGCGTCACGCCGATGCGCTCGCCATAGCCCCAGCCGGTGCCAGCTCCGAACCAGTCGCCACTGGCATCGCCGGGCAAGGCCGCTGCCTCGGGCGGCAGGACGGCTTCCGCGCCGATCAGGCGCATCTCGCCGGCAGTTTCGCGGTAGCAGCCCCAATACACCTCGTCCATGCGCGCATCGATGGCCGCCGCGACCTGGCTCGCGCCGTGCTCGCGAAACGCCCGCTGCGCCAACACCGCCAGGTTGGACACCGGCAATACCGGGCGCTCCAGGGCAAACGCCAGGCCCTGGACCACGCCAATGGCGATGCGCACACCGGTAAACGCCCCCGGGCCGCGCCCGAACGCGATGGCGTCGACCGCCGACAAGGTGGTGCCTGCGTCCAGCAGCAATTGCTTGATCATCGGCAACAGCTTCTGCGCGTGCAGGCGCGGGATCACCTCGTAGTGGCTCGTGACCTTGCCATCGTGCAGCAGGGCAACGGAGCAAGCTTCAGTCGCGGTGTCCAGGGCCAGCAAGGTGCTCATCGGTGTATGCATCCACGTTGAAAAAAAGTGCGCCAGTATAAACAACAACGGCCCGCAAGCGGGCCGTTGTGTAGGAGCGAGCTTGCTCGCGAAAAACCTGAGGTCGCCGCGCTTATCCTGGATGAACGCGGGATCGTTATTCGCGCCTTCAGCTTCAGCTCAACGCTTGCAGTACCTTGCCGGTGATGGACTCAACCGAGCCAACGCCTTCAATGTGGCTGTACTTCGGTTTGCCCTGGGCATCGGCCAGTTTCTGGTAGAAGTCCACCAGTGGTTTAGTCTGGGAATGGTAGACCGACAGGCGATGGCGCACGGTTTCTTCGGTGTCGTCTTTACGTTGCACCAGGTCTTCACCGGTGACATCGTCCTTGCCGGCCACTTTCGGCGGGTTGTAGACGATGTGGTAGACGCGGCCCGAGGCTTCGTGAACACGACGACCGGCAATACGCTGCACGATCTCTTCGTCTTCAACGGCGATTTCCACCACGTTGTCCAGCTCGACGCCGGCCTTCACCAAGGCTTCAGCCTGGGGAATGGTGCGCGGGAAACCGTCGAACAGGAAACCGTTCTGGCAGTCGTCCTGGCTGATGCGTTCCTTGACCAGGTTGATGATCAGGTCATCGGAGACCAGGCCGCCGCTGTCCATCACGCTCTTGGCGATCAGGCCCAGTTCGGTGCCGGCCTTGACGGCCGCGCGCAGCATGTCGCCGGTGGAGATTTGTGGAATGCCGAATTTTTCAGTGATGAACTTTGCCTGAGTACCTTTACCGGCCCCGGGAGCTCCCAGCAGAATGACGCGCATCGATGTGCTCCTCAATTTTTTATAGAGATGACGCTCGGATTCGCCGCATGGGGCCAATCTCGGAAATTTTGGGTCCAGGCCGCACAAACGGCCAAAGGCTGATCAAGATACACAGCAGGCCCAAACCACACAAGCCGCCGAAAGTAGGAGAAACCCGCGCCGCGCTGGCTTTATAGGCAGGTACAACCCTGACAGCAAAACGCCGGTCGCCAATTTTACGGCGACCGGCGCAGTGTGTCTGCAAGCTATTGAGAACACGCCATAAATGTCAGCCGGTGTTGCGCAAACCGGCGGCAATACCGGCCACAGACACCAGCAGCGCCTGTTCCAGAGGGCTGTCCTGTGCCGCTTCCTGTTGCCGCGATCGGGCCAGCAATTCGGCCTGCAACAGGTGCAACGGGTCCAGGTAGGTGTTGCGCAGGCGGATGAACTCAAGCGTATCGGGGCTATGGGCCAGTAGCTGGGACTGCCAGGTCAGGCCAAGCACCACACTGCACGCCTGCGACAATAGGTCGCGTAAGTGCGCGCCCAATGGCAGCAGATCGGGCTGCACCAGACGCTCGTCGTACAGCCGGGCGATGTCGGCGTCGGCTTTGGCCAGCACCATTTCCAGCATATCGATGCGGGTGCGGAAGAACGGCCATTGCTCACGCATCTGCCCCAGCAGCTCACCTTCGCCACGTTCCAGGGCCTTGCTCAACGCCGCTTCCCAACCGAGCCAGGCCGGCAGCATCAGCCGGGTCTGGGTCCAGCCAAAGATCCACGGAATCGCCCGCAGGCTCTCAATACCGCCGGCCCGGCGTTTGGCCGGGCGACTGCCCAGGGGCAAACGACCCAACTCCTGCTCTGGAGTGGACTGGCGGAAATACTCGACGAACTGCGGATTTTCCCGCACCACCGCGCGGTAAGCACTGACGCCATCGGCGGCCAATTCGTCCATCAAATGGCGCCAGGCCGGTTCCGGTGGAGGTGGAGGCAGCAAGGTCGCCTCCAGCACTGCCGCCAGGTACAGGTTGAGGTTCTGCTCGGCGATGTCCGGCAGGCCGAACTTGAAGCGGATCATTTCGCCTTGTTCAGTGGTACGGAAACGCCCCGCCACCGAGCCCGGTGGCTGCGACAGAATCGCCGCGTGCGCCGGGCCGCCGCCACGGCCCACGGTGCCACCACGACCGTGGAACAACAGCAGCTCCACTTGTTGCTCGCGACAGATTTCCACCAACTGTTCCTGAGCCCGGTATTGCGCCCAGGCGGCGGCGGTAGTGCCCGCGTCCTTGGCCGAATCCGAGTAACCGATCATCACTTCCTGCGGGCCTTGCAGGCGCGCGCGATAACCCGGCAACAGCAGCAGTTTTTCGATCACCGGGCCCGCGTTGTCCAGGTCCGCGAGGGTCTCGAACAGCGGCACCACGCGCATCGGCCGTTGTACGCCGGACTCCTTGAGCAGCAATTGCACAGCCAACACATCTGACGCAGCACCGGCCATGGAGATGACGTACGACCCCAGGGATGCCGCAGGTGCGGCGGCAATTTCCTTACAGGTGTTCAGCACTTCGGCGGTGTCGGCCGAGGGTTTGAAGTAGCCCGGCAACAACGGGCGACGGTTGGCCAGTTCCTTCATCAAGAAGCTGATGCGCGCCTCTTCGTCCCACTCCTCGTAGCGGCCAAGGCCCAGGTAATCGGTGATTTCGGTCATGGCCGCGCAGTGGCGGGTGGAATCCTGACGCACGTCGAGGCGCACCAGGAACAGGCCAAACGTAACGGCCCGGCGCAGGCAATCCAACAGCGGGCCGTCGGCGATCACACCCATGCCGCAGGTGTGCAGCGACTCGTAGCACAGCTCCAGGGGGTCGAGCAGCTCGCGATTGTTCTGCAGCACGTCGGCAGACGCCGGGGTGGTGGTGGTCAACGAGGTGTGGGCCCACTGGCGCGTGGCGCGCAGGCGTTCGCGCAGTTGCTTGAGCAACGCACGGTAAGGCTCGACGCTGTCACCGACCTTGGCCTGCAACGCCGGGCTGGCGTGTTGCATCGACAGCTCGGAGGCCAGGTGGTCGATATCGCGCAAGTACAGGTCGGCGGCCATCCAGCGCGCCAGCAACAGCACTTCGCGGGTGACCGGTGCGGTGACGTTCGGGTTGCCATCGCGGTCGCCGCCCATCCAGGACGCAAAGCGGATCGGCGCGGCTTCCAGGGGCAGCCGCAGGCCGGTGGCGGCATGCAAGGCGTGATCAGCCTTGCGCAAATAATTCGGGATGGCGTGCCACAGCGAATGCTCGATCACCGCAAAGCCCCACTTGGCCTCGTCTACCGGCGTGGGCCGGGTGCGGCGGATTTCTTCGGTGTGCCAGGCTTCAGCGATCAAGCGTTGCAGGCGATTACGAATCTGCTCGCGCTCGGCGGTGGTGAGGTCGCGGTGATCCTGCAAGGCCAGCTGTGCGGCGATGGCGTCGTATTTCTGGATCAGGGTGCGGCGAGCCACTTCGGTGGGGTGTGCGGTGAGGACCAGTTCGATTTCCAGCCGGCCCAACTGGCGTGCCAGGGATTCGCTGCTGTGGCCTTCGCTCTGCAAACGCGCCAGCAGCTCCGGCAGTACCCGTGACTCGAAGGGCGCCGGCGTTGATTCATCGCGGCGGTGGATCAACTGGTACTGCTCGGCGATGTTGGCCAGGTTGAGAAACTGATTGAAGGCCCGCGCCACCGGCAGCAGTTCGTCTTCTTTGAGTTGATTGAGGCTGGCGCTCAGCTCTTCGCCGGCTGCCTGCTCCGAGGCTGCACCGCTGCGGTCAGCCTTGGCGCCTTTACGGATCTGCTCGATCTTGTCGAGGAACTCATCGCCGTACTGCTCTCGAATCGTGTTGCCCAACAGCTCACCCAGCAGGTGAACATCCTCACGCAAACGTGCATCGATATCGCTCATCAGCCAATCTCCAGCAGAAAATCCGGGACGCTTTGATCTTCAAGAGTGCCGCCCACAGCGGCGTCTTACAAGGAACTTTAAACCTTGTGAGTTGCAGCTAGTCTCAACAGTAAGCCGCAGCGTTATCCGCGCTGGTCGGCTGGTCACTCATCATCGCCCGCCTACCGTGGGCTCCATTGAGGTTGCCATGAAAATCCGAGAACTGGCCCAGCATTGGGAAGAGAACGCCAAGGGTCGCCTGACCAAAACCGAATACGCCATCCACCTGGACGTAGAAGCCGCCGCCAGGCTGGCGGCGATCTCCGAAATGTACCCCAAACGTCACACCGAGGAACTGCTCGGCGAGCTGATTGGCGCGGCCCTTGAAGAGCTGGAAGCGAGCTTCCCCTACATCAAGGGCAAGCAGGTGATTGCCACGGATGAGGAAGGCGACCCACTGTACGAGGACGTCGGCCCAACACCACGTTTTCTCACGCTGTCACGGCGTTACTTGCACGATTTGTCGGCTCAATCCGACAAGCAGAAACACTGATCAACCTCCGCTAAAAAACCACCACCCTATGTATTCCGGGCCTTCCAGAGGCCCGGCATACCCCTGCGCAGTGCAAAAGTTCCAACTTTTAAACGCTGACCATTCAGTCAAATATTTTTTTAGGCAATTCGCCATCTTCGCTGAACTATTCAAAAAAGCCTCCGGTCACAGCCAGTAAGCCATCACCTGAAACAGCCGTTTGAAAGGCGTCCCGAGCGTCACTGCCGGCCCCCGCAAACACCGCTGACCGGAGATGGATTTTGATGTTTTTCAGGAGTTACCTAATGGAGTTGAAGACGATGAAGACCAGCACTGCCAAATCCTCGTTTAACCACCTGCGCGGGCTTAAATTGGCCGCGCTGGCAATCGGCACCAGCTTCGTTCTGGCTGGCTGCGCCGGTAACCCACCGACCGAGCAATACGCCGTGACCCAATCTGCGGTCAACAGCGCCGTCAGCGCCGGTGGTACCGAGTACGCAGCCGTGGAGATGAAGTCGGCTCAGGACAAACTGAAGCAAGCCGAAATCGCCATGCACGACAAGAACTACGACGAGGCCCGTCGCCTGGCCGAGCAATCCGAGTGGGACGCTCGTGTAGCCGAGCGTAAAGCCCAGGCCGCCAAAGCCGAGCAGGCGGTGAAGGATTCCCAGAAAGCTGTTCAGGAGCTGCGTCAGGAAGGCATGCGCCCGGCTGTGATCAAGCCACAGCAATAAGCCGCCGCCCCTGATTGCATTGCACCCGAAACCGAATTGAAAGGACGACACGACTATGCGTAAACAATTGATGATCCCTGCCCTGCTGGCAATGAGCGTTGCTCTGGCGGCCTGCTCCACCCCGCCGAACCAGAACCTGGAAAGCGCGCGCACCAACTTCTCGGCCCTGCAAGCCAACCCGCAAGCCACCAAGGTCGCGGCGCTGGAAACCAAAGACGCCAGCGACTGGCTGGACAAGGCTGACAAGGCCTACCGCGACAAGGAAGACCAGAAGAAAGTCGACCAACTGGCCTACCTGACCAACCAACGTGTTGAAGTGGCCAAGGACACCATCGTCCTGCGCGAATCCGAAGCCAAGCTGAAAAACGCCGGCGACGAACGCGCCCGCGCCCTTCTGGATGCCCGTGACGCACAGATCAAGCAACTGCAAGACAGCTTGAACGCCAAGCAGACTGATCGCGGTACCCTGGTGACCTTTGGTGACGTGCTGTTCGCCACCAACAAGTCCGACCTGAAGTCCAGCGGCCTGGTGAACATCACCAAGCTGGCGCAGTTCCTGCGCGATAACCCGGACCGCAAAGTGATTGTCGAAGGCTACACCGACAGCACCGGTTCCGACTCGTACAACCAGAGCCTGTCCGAGCGCCGTGCGGCGTCCGTACAGCGTGCACTGGCCAATCAGGGTGTGGATATCTCGCGCATCGTGACCCAGGGCTATGGCAAGGAATACCCGGTTGCCGATAACACCAGCGTGTCGGGCCGTGCCATGAACCGCCGTGTTGAAGTGACCATTTCCAACGACAACCAGCCGGTCAAGCCGCGCTCGTCGATGGCCAACTGATCGACTGATGCACCCTAAAGAACCCCGCCAATTGGCGGGGTTCTTTGTTTGGGGTAACCGTGGATCGCCCCAATATCCCCAGGGTTTTCACACACTCAAAACTGAATCTGATTACCCTGGCCTTGGCTGCCTTTTTGCTCGTTCGGCATCAGCAACTTCCTGAGCAACTCCAGAAGATCCTCTCCCTCTGCGCCCTGGGAGCCGCCGGCGCCTTGGCCAGCCACTGGCTGGGAAGAACCTGAATCCTGAATACCCTGAGTGCCAAAACTGCCACCGGATGGATAAGATGAATCATTCACACCTTGCATATAGATAAACTCCACATTAAGTAACCGAATCAGCGGCGCTGACCGGCTCGAAATCTGTGGTAATCAATCCAGAATAGTTCCAGGGTTTCTCACACAATCGGTCTTACTGCTCCAGTTGTGGCGTTTCCTGGCCCATGCATCGCACTGCCTGTTTCTTGCTGTTCACCAGCACGCCCGTCAAGCCTTTCTGTTCGGTGTCAAACAGCACCAGCACGCCATCGACGCACTGCGCCACCTGGGCAGCCGGGGTCAGGGATATTTTGTAGTCCTCGCCCGGTACGGTCTTGAGCATGGTGAAATCACTGAGCAGCAACGCGTCCTCGGGCTTGGCGAAGTGCAAATAGCCGTAGTACCACAGGCAGCCGACGGTGCCGATGATGGTGCCAATACCGGTGAGGATCAGGGGGATCATGTTGCGTTCTTCACTCATTGCGGGTTCTCTGCGTTGGAATTCGGGGCCGTCGGGTAATTAGGGATTTCCCCCAGGCGCCGCAGCCCGTTGAAATGCTGCGGGTCATCGAGGTAGCGCAGCATTACGGTTTGCCAGGTCTTGTCGGCAAAGGTCTGCACGTGCCCGCCTCGGGTCAGTTGCAGCACCCTCGGTGGTGGCGCAGCTTGATACAGGCGGATGCCGTTGGACAGCGGCACGATGGGGTCATCCAGGCTGTGGAACAACAGCTTCGGTACGCCCGTCAGCCGGGGCATGGCGTTGATTGCACTGTCGCCATCCGGCACCAGCCACGACAACGGTACCTGGAACGGCCATGTTAGCCAGGAGGTGCTGAGGGCGAATTGTCCTACGTCACGATAACTGGCCGGTACACCGTCCAGCACCAGCGCCTTGAGCTGGGACTGACGCTGCGGGTGTTCCGCCAGATAATGCACGGCCAGCGCGCCGCCCAGGCTCTGGCCCAGCAAAATCAGCGGCTGGCCCCGGGTTTCGGGAGCCTTGTCGATCCAGTCGAAGGCCGCGTCGATGTCCTGATACACCGCCGGAAGCGAGGGCTCGCCTTCGGACAGGCCGTAACCGCGGTAGTCCACCAGCAGGACTTGATAGCCTTGCTCCGGCAGCCACCAACTGCCACCCAGGTGCCAGGCCAGGTTGCCGCCATTGCCGTGCAAGTGCAGCACCGTGCCCTTGAGCGGCACCCCGGCCTTGGCCGGCAGCCACCAGGCATGCAGCTTGAGGCCATCGGCGGTGGTCAGCGTGACATCACGGTAGTGCAGGTGGGCCTTTTCCGGGGTGAACGGCAAGCCACGCTCCGGGTAGAACAGCAAAGAGCTGCAGCCGTTCAGGGTCAGTAGCAGGCATAGAATGCCGAGGATTCTCATCCGTTGAAGCCTCGTGAATGGGTTGGAATAGAGCCCCATGGCTGATGAAGATCAACTGTGGGAGCTGGCTTGCCTGCGATAACGGTGTTGGATTCACCATCGTCATCGCAGGCAAGCCAGCTCCCACATTTTGACCCGGTTCCTTCAAGGGAAATCCCTCAAAGGATGTTGGAGTAATCCGCCTCGATCCGGTCCAGGCTCAAATGGTTGAGGAAGTTGGAGAAACACATCCACGCCGCCAATGCATTCATGTCACGGAACTGGTCAGGCAGGTATTTGGGCGGCACCACCAGGCCTTCGTCCACCAGTTGGCGCAGGGTGCGCATGTCTTCCAGAGTGGTCTTGCCGCAGAACAACAATGGCACTTGTTCCAGCTTGCCTTTGCGCACCGCCAACTGAATGTAGTTGTAAACCATGATAAAGCCCTTGAGGTAGGACAAATCCTTGGTAAACGGCAGGCCCGTCGGCGTCGACCCGCGGAAAACCCGGCTGGCGTTGCCGTAGCTTTCCGCCATCTCAAAGCCCTGCTCGCGGAAGAATTCGAACACCTGCAAGAAGTCAGCGCCCTGCTCCACCATATGAATCGCGCGGGTACGGTTGGTCAACTTGCGCAGGCGGCTCGGGTAGGAGGCGAAGGTGATGATCTCCATCAGAATCGCCAGGCCTTCCTGGGTCACCGTCGACGAAGGCGGGCCCTTGGACAGGAAGGTGCAGATCGGCTGGTTCTGGCCATTGAGGGTGGTGCCCACGTGCACCAGGCCTTCATGAACTTCCAGGGCGCGTACGTCGCGGTCATTGAACATCGCGTCGGCGCGGATCTTGATGTAGTCGGCACCCGCCGCGGCATCGGCCACGATCCCGTCGGACTCGAACACCCGAATGGTTTCCTCGGCCTCGCCGAACACTTTGTTCAGGCGGCTTTGCAGCAGGTTGACGGCGTCCTTGGCAGTCAGGGTCTTGGCTTCGTCCTTGAGGTCGCCACGGCCGTCGATGTTGTTCAGGTAGTCCGACATCATCAGGCCCAAGTCGGCCAGGGTCGGGTCGCCGGCGTGGAACGCATCAGAGGCGGCGCCGTACAGCTCCTGGGAAATCAGGCCGAAATCCTCGGTGCCGCGCGCCTCGAGCATGCGCACCACCATGCGGTATTCCTTGCACATGCGCCGCATGATCTGCCCGACCGGGTTGAACTGGCCAAGCTGGCGGGTGATGTCACGCTCGATGTTCTGGAATTCCAGCTTCACCGCGCTGGAATCGAACGACAGCGGCCGGGTCAGGTAATAGTCGCGGTCCACCGCCGGCATTGCCTTGCCCTTGGCCTTGAGGAATCCCTGGCGAATATTGTCGTCCCACTTCACGGCGTCGAGGACGCGAATCGGTGTCTGCGCCAGCACAATGCGATCGGACAAGGTGCGTATCGTCTGCTGGTAATCGTCCACCCGGTGCTTCCTCTTTAAACGTTATTTGCCCGCGCGCTGGTAGCGCACGGCTTCGACGAACACGTCGGCATTGGCCGGGTCATCCAGGTAGGCAAACACCCGGGCCATGGGGCTGTCGACCAGCACACCGGCACCTTCAACGGTTCCAACGGTGCTGCCGCTCAAGACTTTCTGGCCGATCGCCTGGTGGATCTGATCCAGGTCGAGGTTGTAGACCACCAGTTCGTGTTCATCATTCAATTCGAACCCGGCGAGGATGTAGTGCCCGCCGAACCTGGCCGGCAATGGCGCCGACAAATACCAGCGGCTGCCGTGGCGGGAAACGGTGAACAGGTATTCATCCCGTTGGCCCGGCTTGGCTTTAGGGTAGCTCACGGCTTTGTAGCGATGCTCCCCCACGCGGCTGATCTGCAGGTTGAGGGGCTCGCCCCAGGCGTTTTTGCTGGCCCATTTGCCCAACAGCGCATCCGGCGCCGCCTCACTGGCCGGCAATGGGTCCTTGAAGGTCACCAGGCAACCGCTGAGCAACAGGAACGACAAGGCGATCACACACAGACGCCAGGCTTTCATTGCATACTCCCAAATGGGGCTGGTCATCCCTGTAGGAGCGAGCTTGCTCGCGAAGAACTCAAACACAGCGCGTTTATCCAGAATGCCCGCGTCATCGTTAACGACCTTCGCGAGCAAGCTCGCTCCTACAGGGGACGATGTCAGACCGAAGCCAACACCAAATGCATGTAACGCTTGAGGATCTCAAGCATTTCTTCGCTGGTCAGAGGCTCTGCACCGCCCAGCAGGCCCTGATATTCCATCCGACCGATAATCGCCGTCAACACTTTGGCATCCTGTTGCGGTTCGCGAGAGCCCAATACCTGGAAAAACTGGCCAGTGCCCTGTAGCAGGATTTGCTGGTGGGAGCGCACCAACTCGGCCAGGCGCGGGTTCAGCAGCGCTTCCTGGCGAAACGCCTGCTCGGCCATCAGGTGTTCACGACGATTGAGCAATTGGCGCTGCACGTAATCGGCGGTCAGGCGCGCGATGTCATCGGCCAGTTGGGAGCGCGACTGCGGGCTGCCGTCGCCATACGCGACCATTTCCCGCAGCAGCCCTTCGTTACGCACCCACAATTTGCCCATGAACGCCGCGCTGCGCTCCACGTATTGGGCGAAGGTGTCGGTGAGCAGGTCGTCGATGTCCTTGAAGTAATAGGTGGTGGCCGACAACGGTACGCCGGCCTCCGCCGCCACCGCCCGGTGACGCACGGCGCGCACGCCTTCACGCACCACAATGCGCATCGCCGCATCGAGAATGTCCTGCCTGCGTTGCTCACTGCCCCGACGACTGGCCTTGCGGCCCTGGTACTGAACACTTTCAGCCACGGCAGCGGCAATGCCGGCAGCACCCTTTTGAGCCATTACGCGGTTCACGACGGATCTTCCTCTACAGTGGGACGCGGAGCGTCACGGGCTGCATTCCCACGCAGAGCGTGGAAACGATCATCCCACGCGGGGCATGGGAACGATCACTTGGCGCTGTTTGCTTGACGCTTATAGACGCCACATAAAAAAGCCGCCTTATAAAAGGCGGCTTCGGATTTCGCTGCGGTTACGCTTGTGGCCGCATGTGCGGGAACAAGATCACGTCACGGATCGACGGCGAGTTGGTCAACAACATCACCAACCGGTCGATGCCGATACCTTCACCGGCGGTTGGCGGCATGCCGTACTCCAGGGCGCGAACGAAGTCGGCGTCGTAGTGCATTGCCTCGTCGTCACCGGCGTCCTTGTCGGCCACCTGGGCCATGAAACGCTCGGCCTGGTCTTCTGCGTCGTTCAGCTCGGAGTAGGCGTTGGCGATTTCGCGGCCACCAATGAACAGCTCGAAACGGTCGGTGACGTTCGGGTTGTCATCGTTGCGACGGGCCAGCGGCGACACTTCGAACGGGTACTGGGTAATGAAGTGCGGCTGCTCCAGCTTGTGCTCCACCAGCTCTTCGAAAATCATCACCTGCAGTTTGCCCAGGCCTTCGAAGCCCAGCACCTTGGCCCCGGCTTTCTTGGCGATGGCGCGGGCCTTGTCGATGTCGGTCAGGTCGCCGGCCGTCAGGTCAGGGTTGTACTTGAGGATCGAATCGAACACCGACAGGCGCACGAACGGCTCGCCGAAGTGGAACACCTTGTCGCCGTACGGCACGTCGGTGGTGCCCAGAACCAGCTGCGCCAGTTCACGGAACAGTTCTTCGGTCAGGTCCATGTTGTCTTCGTAGTCGGCGTACGCCTGGTAGAACTCCAACATGGTGAATTCAGGGTTGTGACGGGTCGAAACCCCTTCGTTACGGAAGTTGCGGTTGATCTCGAACACTTTTTCGAAGCCGCCAACCACCAGGCGCTTGAGGTACAGCTCCGGCGCGATGCGCAGGTACATGCCCATGTCCAGCGCGTTGTGGTGGGTCTCGAATGGCTTGGCCGCAGCACCACCGGGGATGGTTTGCAGCATCGGCGTTTCCACTTCCAGGAAGTCACGCTTCATCAGGAAGGCGCGGGTGTGGGCAATCACTTGCGAACGCACGCGGAAGGTGTGGCGCACGTCTTCGTTGACGATCAGGTCAACGTAACGCTGGCGGTAGCGCTGCTCGGTGTCGGACAGGCCGTGGTGCTTGTCCGGCAGCGGGCGCAGGGATTTGGTCAGCAGGCGCACCTGGGTCATTTCAACGTACAGGTCGCCCTTGCCGGAACGCGCCAGGGTGCCTTCGGCGGCAATGATGTCGCCCAGGTCCCAGGTTTTCACGGCGGCCAGGGTTTCTTCCGGCAGCGTCTTGCGGTTGACGTAGACCTGAATGCGGCCGGACATGTCCTGGATCACCATGAACGAGCCACGGTTGAGCATGATGCGACCCGCCACCTTGACCGGGATCGCAGCCTCTGCCAGCTCTTCCTTGGTCTTGTCCGCGTACTGTTTCTGCAAGTCTTCGCAGTAAGCGTCGCGACGGAAGTCGTTGGGGAAGGCATTGCCCTTGGCGCGCTCGGCCGCAAGCTTTTCCTTGCGCAGGGCGATCAGGGAGTTTTCTTCCTGTTGCAGGGCTTGCGGATCGAGTTGTTGGTCGCTCATGTCTTTTGAAATTCCATCACAGGTTCGTTGCCCCCGGCCTGCGGCCGGGGATCACCGGGCAAGGACTAGGCGTCCCCCCGGCTCCTACAGTCGTTTTTACAGCCCCGATTTCAGGCTGGCTTCCAGGTATTCGTCGATATCGCCGTCGAGCACCTTGTCGCAGTCGCTGCGTTCGATGTTAGTGCGCAGATCCTTGATCCGCGACGCATCGAGCACATACGAACGGATCTGGTGACCCCAGCCGATGTCCGACTTGGTGTCTTCCAGCGCCTGGGAAGCGGCGTTGCGCTTCTGCATTTCCTGCTCGTACAACTTGGCCCGCAGCATTTTCATGGCGGTGTCCTTGTTCGCGTGCTGGGAACGTTCGTTCTGGCAACTGACCACGGTGTTGGTCGGTACGTGGGTAATACGGACGGCCGAGTCGGTGGTGTTTACGTGCTGGCCACCGGCACCGGAGGAGCGGTAGGTGTCGATCCGCAGGTCTGCCGGGTTGATCTCGATTTCCACCTTGTCGTCGATCTCTGGCGAGACGAACACCGCAGAGAACGAGGTGTGGCGACGGTTGCCGGAGTCGAACGGGCTCTTGCGCACCAGGCGGTGAACGCCGATCTCGGTACGCAGCCAGCCAAAGGCGTATTCGCCCTTGATGTGCACGGTGGCGCCCTTGATACCGGCAACTTCACCGGCCGACAGCTCCATGATGGTGGCGTCGAAACCGCGTTTGTCGGCCCAGCGCAGGTACATGCGCAACAGGATGTTGGCCCAGTCCTGGGCTTCGGTGCCGCCGGAGCCGGCCTGGATGTCCAGGTAGGCGTTGTTCGGGTCCATTTCGTGGCTGAACATGCGGCGGAATTCGAGCTTGGCGAGGTTTTCCTCGAGACGGGCCAGCTCGGCGACGATATCGCCCACTGCGCCTTCGTCGTCTTCTTCGACGGCCATGTCCAGCAGGTCGCGGCAGTCGCCCAGACCGGTGTTCAATTCGTCGAGGGTCTCGACGATCTGCGCCAGCGCAGCACGCTCGCGGCCCAGTTCCTGGGCGTATTCAGGTTTGTTCCAGACAGCCGGATCTTCAAGCTCGCGATTGACTTCGGTCAGACGCTCATGCTTTTGATCGTAGTCAAAGATACCCCCGAATAGTTTCGGAGCGCTCGGACAGGTCCTTGATGGTGTTAAGGATCGGGTTGATTTCCATGGCGGGCAGCACTCGTTGGCGAACTTTTGAAAGCCGACGAGTATAACGACAAACGGCTGATAACGGCAGTCCGCTTGGCCGATTGTGCTATGTGCCACTTGCCTGGAGCTGCGAGCACCCAGTTGTGGCGAGGGGGCTTGTCCCCCGTTGGGCTGCGAAGCGGCCCCAATACAGGCTATGGAGTTCTAACTGAGAGGAAACGGCGTTCTTAAACGGGGCTGCTACGCAGCCCAACGGGGGACAAGCCCCCTCGCCACAACAGCCTCTCAACCACAAAGTGGGTGGCAGGAATTATTCGATCCCCACCTGGTTACGCCCATTGTGCTTGGCCAGGTACAAGCCCTTGTCCGCCGCCAGGATCAGTTGCCGGCAATCGGTGCCCTGCACCGGGGTCATGGTGGACAGGCCGATGCTGATGGTCAGGCTCGCGCCTTCAGCCGGGCTGATGTGCGGGATTTTCAGCGCCGCCACGGCCTGGCGCAGCTTCTCGGCCACCAACCGTGCACCGCCCGGTGAGGTGTTGGGCAGCACCAGGGCAAACTCTTCACCGCCGTAACGCGCCGGCAAATCCGAGGGGCGGCTGCTGGCATCGCGAATGGTCGCCGCTACCTTGCGCAAGGCCTCGTCGCCCTCCAGGTGACCAAAGCTGTCGTTGTAGGTCTTGAAGAAATCCACGTCGATCATCAGCAGCGACAACTGGGTCTGGTCACGCATGGCACGGCGCCATTCCAGTTCCAGGTACTCGTCGAAATGCCGGCGGTTGGACAGCCCGGTCAGGCCGTCGGAGTTCATCAGCCGTTGCAGCACCAGGTTGGTGTCCAGCAACTGTTGCTGGCTGACCCGCAGCGCACGATACGCCGCGTCCCGCTGCAACAGGGTCATGTAGGAGCGCGAGTGGTAGCGGATGCGTGCTACCAGTTCGATGTTATCCGGCAGCTTGACCAGGTAATCGTTGGCTCCGGCGGCAAACGCCGCGCTCTTGATCAGCGGATCTTCCTTGGTGGAGAGCACGATGATCGGGATGTTCTGCGTCGCCGGGTGATTGCGGTATTCGCGCACCAGGGTCAGGCCGTCGAGGCCCGGCATCACCAGGTCCTGCAGGATCACCGTGGGCTTGATACGAATCGCCTGGGCGATGGCCTGGTGCGGATCGGCGCAGAAGTGGAAGTCGATGTTTTCTTCATGGGCCAGGCCCCGGCGCACGGCTTCGCCGATCATGGCCTGGTCGTCGACCAGCAACACCATGGCGGCGTTCTCGTCGGTCTTGAAGTCGTCGAGCTGTAAATCATTCATGTGCAGTCACCTGAATTACTACCTGCAAGCCAGCACAGCGGGCGGTATTGATCATTTTGCAAATACCTCCAGCAATCGGGGCGCAATTCTATCCAGTGGGCGAATTTCAACAGCAGCGTCAATCGCCGCCGCCGCTTTGGGCATGCCATACACCGCACAGCTTTGCTGATCCTGGGCGATGGTCAAATAACCTTGTTCACGCATCAACTTGAGCCCCTGGGCGCCGTCACGTCCCATGCCGGTCAGCAAGACGCCGACGGCATCGCCGGTCCAGTAGCTGGCGACACTTTCGAAAAACACATCGATGGACGGCCGGTAAATTTCGTTCACGGGCTCGGCGGTGTAGGCCAGCGTTCCGTTCTTCAACAGTCGAATATGATGATTGGTGCCGGCCAGCAGCACGACGCCGCTTTGTGGCGGCTCGCCTTCCCGGGCCAGACGCACCGGCAGGCCCGAGGCGCTGCTCAGCCATTCGGCCATACCGGCGGCGAACACCTGGTCTACATGCTGCACCAGCACGATGGCCGGCGAAAAGTCCCGGGGCAAGCCCTTGAGCAGGGATTCCAGGGCAGCCGGGCCACCGGCGGACGAACCAATGGCCACCAGGCTCTGGCGTTTGCCCGTGACCCGCTGGGGTGCCGGTTCGGCCCGCACGCGGCTGCCGCGCTGGCCGATCAGCCAGCCAATGTTAAGGATCTTGCGCAACAGCGGCGCCGCAGCGTCCTTGGGATTACCCACGCCCAGCGCAGGCGTGTCGACAACGTCCAGAGCACCATGGCCCATGGCTTCGAACACGCGGCTGACGTTGGCCTGGCGGTCGACCGTTACAATCAAAATGGCGCAAGGGCTCTCGGCCATGATCTGCCGGGTGGCTTCCACGCCGTCCATCACCGGCATGATCAGGTCCATCAGAATCAGGTCGGGCGTCAGCTCGGCGCAACGTTGCACGGCCTCGAGCCCGTTGCTGGCGACCCACACCACTTCATGGGCCGGCTCAAGGCTCAGCGCCCGGCGCAAGGCCTCCACGGCCATGGGCATGTCATTGACGATCGCAATCCTCATGCCCGGGCCCCTCCAATCAGTTCCACCACCGCATCCAACAGCGCGTCGTCATGGAAGCTGGCCTTGGCCAGATAATAGTCGGCACCGGCGTCCAGTCCACGACGTCGGTCTTCTTCACGATCCTTGTAGGAAACAACCATCACCGGCAGCGATTGCAGGCGAGTATCACGGCGCAAGAGTGTGACCAATTCAATACCGTCCATACGAGGCATATCAATATCAGTGATCAACAGGTCGAAGTCTTCGGAGCGCAGCGCGTTCCAGCCATCCATGCCATCGACCGCCACAGCCACTTCATAACCGCGATTAAGTAACAATTTGCGTTGCAGCTCGCGCACGGTCAGTGAGTCGTCCACCACCAGAATACGCTTGCGCGGGGCTTCCAGGGTTTGCTGGGTGCGCCGGGCAATACGCTCCAGACGACCGGTATTGAGTAGCTTGTCCACCGAACGCAGCATGTCTTCGACGTCGACGATCAGCACCACCGAACCGTCATCGAGCAGGGCACCGGCGGAGATGTCCTGGACCTTGCCCAGCCGGTCATCCAGGGGCAACACCACCAACGTGCGCTCGCCGATAAAACGCTCCACGGCGATCCCGTAAACGGCATCGCGCTCGCGGATCACCACAACCTTGAGGGTTTCCTGAACGCCTTGCCCGGCCGGGCGCTGCAGCAACTGGCTGGCGGCGACCAGGCCCACGTGCCGGCCTTCGTGCCAGAAATGCTGACGGCCTTCCAGTTGCACGATGTCGTCGGGCGCCAGGTCGCACATGCGTTCGATATGGGCCAGCGGAAAGGCGTAGGCTTCTTCGCCGACTTCCACCACCAGGCTGCGCACCACCGACAGGGTCAACGGCACTTCCAGATGGAAACGGCTGCCCTGCCCCGCCGTCTGCTCCAGCACCACCGCGCCGCGCAACTGGCGAACCATATGCTGCACCGCATCCAGGCCAACGCCGCGCCCGGAGACTTCGGTCACCTTGTCCCGCAGGCTGAAACCCGGCAGGAACAGGAACGTCAGCAGCTCCTCTTCGCTCAGGCGCAGGGCGGTTTCCACCGGCGACAGATGCCGGTCGACGATGCTGCCGCGCAGGCGCTCCAGGTCGACACCGTTGCCGTCGTCGCTCAATTCCAGTACCAGCAGGCCGGCCTGGTGGGACGCCCGCAGCCGGATCAAACCTTCCGCCGGCTTGCCCGCCAGCAGACGCTGCTCGGGCATTTCGATGCCGTGGTCGACGGCGTTGCGTAATAAATGGGTGAGGGGCGCCTCGAGCTTTTCCAGCACGTCGCGGTCGACCTGGGTTTTCTCGCCCTCGATTTCCAGGCGCACCTGTTTGCCGAGGCTGCGACCCAAATCGCGGACCATGCGCACCTGCCCGGCCAACACGTCGGCAAACGGCCGCATGCGGCACGCCAGCGCCGTGTCATATAGAACTTGGGCGCGCTGCCCGGCCTGCCAGCCGAACTCATCGATCTCGGCAGTTTTTTCCGCGAGCAGCGCCTGGGCTTCGCTCAACAGGCGGCGGGTGTCGGCGAGGGCTTCCTGGGCCTCCAGGCTCAGGTCGACGGCCTTGAGGTGGCCGTCGAGGTTTTCCAGGGCACGGGCACTGTTGTTCTGGATGCGTTTGAGGCGCTGCAAACTGGCGAGGTAAGGCTTGAGCCGCTGGGTCTCTACCAGGGATTTGCTGGACAGGTCCAACAGGCTGTTCAAGCGCTCGGCGGTCACCCGCAATACGCGCTCGCCGCCTTCGGTCATGCGTTTGTTCTGGCGCGGCACGTCGACGCTGACGGGCGGCGCGGGCTCGGGTTCCGGCGGCAAGGTCAGCAGCGCTTCCATCGACAATTCAGGTTCTGCCGCGGGTGTGGGCGGCGGCGTGGGCGCTGCGGGCGGTGCGACTTTCTGCGACGGGTCGAGCAATCGCTCCATCAATGCCACGTAGGCTTCGATGTCGGCCGGGCCCACGGTGTTGCCCGGCGTGGCGATGCGCATCAGCAAATCGGTGCCTTGCAGCAGCGCGTCGATATGTTCAGGCAGCAGGTACAAGCGGCTTTCCTGGGCGCTGACCAGGCAGTCTTCCATCACGTGGGCGACGCTGACACCGGCATCCACCCCGACAATCCGCGCCGCGCCCTTCAAGGAATGGGCGGCGCGCATGCAGGCTTCGAGCTGGTCGGCCTGGGTCGGGTTGCGCTCCAGGGCCAGCAGGCCGGCGCTGAGTACCTGGGTCTGGGCGTCGGCTTCCAGGCTGAACAGCTCCAGCAGCGAGGCATCGCGCATCTGGTCGGGGGTCATGTGAGGCTCCGGGTCACGGCAGTCAACAATTGCGCCTCGTCCAGCCAGCGCAGGCTGCGGCCTTTCCACTGCAACACGCCCTGGGTGTAGCGGGCGCTGGCCTGGGTGCCGGAGGCGGACGCCGCGCTCAAGGTGCGTTCATCAATGGCATGGATACCGTCCACTTCGTCCACCGGCACCACCACCGGGCCGTCCTGCGCCGCGATGATCAGCATGCGCGGCATGATTCGCCCACCACTTGGGCCACTGCTGGTGCCGTCCAGCCCGAGCAATTCCACCAGGGACAGGCACGCCACCAGCGCGCCACGCACATTGGCCACCCCCAGCAACGCGCGGGAACGCTGGTGCGGCAAGGAGTGGATCGGTTGCAGCGGCGCCACTTCCACCAGGCAGCGGGTGGCGATGCCCAGCCACTCTTCACCGAGACGGAACATCAGCAACGAACGGGTAACGACATCGCCCTCGGCGTCCGGTGTCGCCACCGGCCGATGATCGTCCTGCTGCAAGGCGTAGCGGTCGAGCAAGCGCGTGGCGGCGGCGGAATACACCGAGCAGTTGCGACAGTGAATGTGTTCAGCCAGCAGCGGGCAGGACTTGTCACCGTGGATGCCGATGCGGTTCCAGCAGTCGTCGATGGCCTGGGTGTCGGCCAGGGTCAGGTTCAGCACGGGATCCAGGGTCATGATTTACGCTCACTGTCAGCGCGCTCGCTGCGCGCGGCACGGGCCTGCAAACGGCGGGCGCCGGCGACATCGCCCTGGGATTCAAGCAGCGCGGCCAAGTGCATCAAGGCCTGCGGGTGCTGAGGTTCCAGGTACAAGGCTTTTCGATAATAGCCCTGGGCTTCCAGGGCGCTGCCGGCCACATCGCTGAGCAGGCCCAGCCAATAAAACACCTGGGCCGCCGGCGGGTGGCTGTGCAAATAACGCTCGCAGGCGGCGCGGGCCTCAAGGCTTTTGCCTTCGTTGGCCAGGGTCGCAATCTGGCTGAGCAGGTCGGCTGCGTCCGACTGAACGGGCGGCGGTTTGATCGGCACCACCTGGGCACTGGCCGTGCTGAACGGCCGGGGTTTGCTCGGGATCGGCGCGGCACTGCGCTGGGGAATCGGCGCAGGCATCGGCACAAATACCGGCTCAGGCGCAGGCGCCGCCTGGCGACTGAAGGCAAAGGACTGCGGCACGCCAATCGAACGCATGCCCAGGCGCCCCAACAGGCTGCCCTCGGCAGGGCCGATAAACAGCACGCCGTCGACGTGGGTCAGGCCCTTGAGCACCTCAAACACCTGCTTCTGGGTTGGCTGGTCGAAGTAGATCAACAAGTTGCGGCAGAACACAAAATCGTAAGTCGGCTCGTTGGCCAGCAACCTGGGGTCCAGCAGGTTGCCCACTTGCAGGCGCACCTGTTCGCGCACGCGCCCGGCGATCAGGTAGCCGTCAGGTTGCTCGGTGAAATGGCGCTCGCGGAACTCGACGTCCTGGCCGCGAAACGAGTTCTTGCCATACACCCCACGCCGGGCGCGCTCCACCGACAGCGGGCTGACGTCCATGCCCTGCACCTTGAACTGATGCGGCTCCAGGCCGGCGTCGAGCAAGGTCATGGCAATCGAATAGGGCTCTTCGCCGGTGGAGCACGGCAGGCTGAGGATCCGCAGGGCGCGCATATGCTTGATGGCGGCCAGACGCGCCACGGCCAGTCGGCCCAAAGTAGCGAAGGATTCGGGGTAACGAAAAAACCAGGTTTCGGGGACGATCACCGCTTCAATCAGCGCTTGCTGTTCGTCGGTCGAGCCCTGCAACTGCTGCCAGTATTCATCTGCCGTCTGCGCGTTAATCACCAGGCTGCGCTGGCGTACAGCGCGCTCGATGATCGCTTCGCCCACCGAGGCGACGTCCAGGCCGATGCGCTCTTTCAGGAAGTCGAAGAAGCGTTGGTCACTGCTCATCAGCCCTCCTCGCCGGCGGCAAACAGCAGCGCCTGCACGTCGGCGGTCAGCAGGTCGGCCACACCGATCCACTGCATCAGGCCGCGCTCGTCTTCGCGCACCGGGCCCAGGTAGCGTGCCTGGCGATTGTCCAGGCCATAAGGCTGGAACTCTGCGGGGTCACACCGCAGGGTGTCGGTGGCTTGTTCGAGAATCAGCCCCAGCCAACGTGCCGGGGTGAGTGCATCCGGCTGGTAATTGACCAGCACCAGGCGCGTGCTGGTGCGGGCCTGGGCCGGTGTGCCGAAGGTCAGCGCGCTGAGGTCGATCACCGGCACCATTGCCCCGCGATGGGCGAAGATCCCGGCGACCCAGGCCGGCGCATGGGCGATCGGCTTGAGCGGCAGGCGCGGCAGCACCTCGGCGACTTCCGTGGCCTTGAGGGCATACCGCTCGTTGCCGATGTGAAACACCAGGAACAGCGCTTTTTTCACTGCCGCAACAGCACCGCGTTTAGCCGGGAGGTCGCTCATCAGACTTTGAAACGCGACACGCCGCTGCGCAGGCCGACCGCGACCTGGCTCAGCTCGTCGATGGCAAAGCTGGCCTGGCGCAAGGACTCCACGGTCTGGCTGCTGGCATCGCCCAACTGCACCAGCGCATGGTTGATCTGCTCGGCGCCGGTGGCCTGGGCCTGCATGCCTTCGTTGACCATCAACACCCGCGGCGCCAGCGCCTGCACCTGATGGATGATCTGCGACAACTGCTCGCCGACTTGCTGCACCTCGAACATGCCACGGCGCACTTCTTCGGAGAACTTGTCCATGCCCATCACGCCAGCCGACACCGCCGACTGGATCTCGCGCACCATCTGCTCAATGTCATAAGTCGCCACGGCAGTCTGGTCGGCCAGGCGGCGCACTTCGGTGGCCACCACGGCAAACCCGCGACCGTATTCACCGGCCTTCTCGGCCTCGATGGCGGCATTGAGGGACAACAGGTTGGTCTGGTCGGCCACCTTGACGATGGTGACCACCACCTGGTTGATGTTGCCGGCCTTCTCATTGAGGATCGCCAGCTTGGCGTTGACCAGATCGGCCGCGCCCATCACCGAGTGCATGGTTTCTTCCATACGCGCCAGGCCTTGCTGGCCGGAACCGGCGGCGACCGACGCCTGGTCGGCGGCGGTGGAGACCTCGGTCATGGTACGGACCAAGTCCTTGGAAGTGGCGGCGATCTCCCGGGAAGTGGCGCCGATCTCGGTGGTCGTCGCCGCGGTTTCGGTAGCGGTGGCCTGTTGCTGCTTGGAGGTGGCGGCAATCTCGGTGACCGACGTGGTGACCTGGACCGAGGAGCGCTGGGCCTGGGACACAAGGGCGGTGAGCTCGGTCATCATGTCGTTGAAGCCGGTTTCCACCGCGCCGAATTCGTCCTTGCGGTCAAGGTTCAGGCGTTTGCTCAAGTCACCGGTGCGCATGGTTTCGAGGATGTCGACGATGCGTTTCATCGGCGCCATGATCGCGCGCATCAGCAACAGGCCGCAGAGGCCGGCGGCCAGGATCGCGAGGATCAGCGAGACGCCCATGCTGATTTTGGCGGCAGACACCGCGTCGTCGATGGCGTTGGTGGCGTGGTCGGCGACATTTTTGTTTTCGGTGATGATGTCATTGAGCTTCATGCGGCCTGCGGTCCAGGCCGGGGTCAGCTCGGTATCGAACTGCTTGCGGGCGGCGGCGATGTCATTGCGTTGCAGGCTTTCAACCACGCCGGCCAACGCCTTGTTATAGGCCTGGTGCAGGGTTTCGAATTTATCGAACTCGGCCTGGTCATCACCGCCGTTGATGGTTTCTTTGTAACTGGCCATCTGGGTGAGGATGCGGGCTTCGAAGGACTTGAAGTCGGCCTTGTCGGTGTCGGTAAGGCCCTTCTCTTCGCGCAGGCCAATGATGTCGAGGGTTTGCAGGTAGCTGTCGACCCAGGCGCTGCGGATCATCGAACTCAGGTACACCCCGGGGACTGCGTCGTCGCGGACCGATTCTTCGCTGACTTCGATCTTCAGCAGGCGTGAATACGAGACCACTACCATCAGCAGCATGATCGCGATGATGACCGCAAAGCTCGCCAAAATCCGTTGGCGCAAGGTCCAGTTCTTCACAGTAATTCCTCGAGGGCCATTCAAATGGAGGGGAGTATAGCTGAGCGGGGGGCATCATTAATCAATGGGTTGTGGGATCTGGGTCACTCGGGGGGGGATTTTTTTGGAGGGGGGGCATATCCGTTGCTGCGGTAACGGCGACTATTGGTTCCGCCCTTACG
>NZ_JACARC010000010.1:130800-160762 GCF_013386825.1 Pseudomonas sp. IPO3778 | reverse complement strand
ATTCCGTGAAGAACCTTTTTTATGGGTGCGCTACAACGGCTTAGCCGTTGAACACATCATCCACGCTTTGCAGCGGGTAGTGCTTCGGATACGGCAGGGTGGCCACGCCGGTCTCGATCGCAGCTTTGGCCACGGCGTCGGAGATCAGGGTGATCAGGCGCTTATCCATTGGTTTCGGGATGATGTACTCACGACCGAATTCCAGCTTGATGCCGCCGTAGGCGTCGCACACTTCCTGAGGAACCGGCAACTTGGCCAGTTCGCGCAGGGCATTGGCGGCCGCTACTTTCATTTCTTCGTTGATGCGCTTGGCGCGAACGTCCAGGGCACCACGGAAGATGAACGGGAAGCCCAGTACGTTGTTGACCTGGTTCGGGTAGTCCGAGCGGCCGGTGGCCATGATCACGTCGTCACGGGTGGCGTGGGCCAGTTCCGGGGAGATCTCCGGGTCCGGGTTGGAGCACGCGAACACGATCGGGTTGGCCGCCATGGACTTCAGACCTTCAGCGCTCAGCAGGTTCGGGCCGGACAGGCCAACGAACACGTCTGCACCGTCGAGGGCGTCAGCCAGGGTACGCTTGGAGGACGGATGCGCGAACATCGCCTTGTACTGGTTCAGGTCGGTACGCTCGGACTGCACAACGCCCTTGCTGTCGACCATGTAGATGTTTTCCAGCTTGGCGCCCATGCTCACCAGCAACTTCATGCAGGAGATGGCCGCAGCGCCAGCGCCCAGGCAAACGATCTTGGCTTCGCCGAGGGTTTTGCCCGCGATTTCCAGGGCGTTGATCATGCCGGCCGCGGTAACGATCGCGGTGCCGTGCTGGTCATCGTGGAAAACCGGGATGTCGCACTGTTCGATCAGGGCCTTTTCGATCTCGAAGCACTCAGGTGCCTTGATGTCTTCCAGGTTGATGCCACCGAAGGTGATCGAGATGCGCTTTACGGTGTCGATGAAAGCCTGCGGGCTCTCGGAGTCGACTTCGATGTCGAATACGTCAATACCGGCGAAGCGCTTGAACAGCACGCCTTTACCTTCCATGACTGGCTTGGAAGCCAATGGGCCGAGGTTACCCAGGCCCAGGATCGCGGTGCCATCAGAGATCACTGCAACCAGGTTGCCTTTGCCAGTGTACTTGTAAGCCAGTTCAGGATCGCGGGCGATTTCACGTACGGGCTCGGCAACGCCAGGGCTGTAGGCCAGCGACAGGTCGCGGGCGGTGGCAGTGGCCTTGGTGAGCTCTACACTCAGCTTTCCTGGACGAGGATGGGCATGATATTCGAGAGCGGCAGTTTTCAAATCAGACATATCGGCATTCCGCTTTTACTGTTGGTCGACGGACCGCCGAGGATACGCGTGTCGCAAAGTCCCCACAAGACTGGGCAGTCACAGGTGTCAAGGGCCCTGCCCTACGACTTTTGGCCAAGAGCCACGGGATACAAGGGCTTAACTGTTCACAATCGCCATAAAAAATGTCTACAATTTTTTCTTACGGCGCCCGCCCAAGCATGCCGGGATCGGTCAGTGGCAATAGCCAGCGTGCCTGGCCGTTTTTCAGGCCACCGCGTCGGGAACGGTCCAGCACCCAGCCGCGGGCTTCGATGAACTGACCCTGCAAACCGTTTACCCACGCGCTGTCGAACGAGCCCACCAGATTGGGTGCAATGCGTAATACCAGTGAACCCTGCAATTCAATCCAGATCCCGCCGCGATTGCGCTCGATGTTGCTCACCTGGCCGCTGACCACGGCAAAACCCGAGCGCTGGATCTTCGCCGCATCGACCACCGGTGATTGGCGCCACACCCCCACCCCGGCCTGTCGGGCGCTGCGTTCGGCAGCTTGCTGGCAGGCAACCAACTCCACGTTCGGTGCGACCGCCACCTGGAAACCGAGACCTTCGGCGAGCAACTGCGCCTCCAGGTTCGCGCCGTTGGCGCCGTAGAGATGGGCCAGGGTGCGCCCGTAACGGTCCTTGCTCTCCCGGCCGGGCACCACGCCTACTCGCCCGCCGCTTGCATCCACCAAGGCTTGCAAGCGCTCGCGAGCGGCCACGGCGAAGGGCTCGTCAGTGCGTCCCTTTTTGCCGGTTTCCGGAGCATTGACGCCGATCATCCGCACACTGCGGCCGTCCTTGAGGCGCACGGTGTCGCCATCCACCACCCGTTGCACGTCGAACGTGGCCACGGACGAGGGCGCCGGGCAGAACACCTCGGCCTCGGCGGGCGCCAGCCAAATCGCAGACACAAAAAAGGCGCCCGCAAGGGACGCCTTCTTTATCAACATAGAAAAGCCAAACAGGCTTTTCAAGCCGATCGCCTTACTCGGCTTCTGGAGCTGGAGCAGCAGTTTTAGCTGCGCCGAAAGCACCGAAACGGGTCTTGAAGCGATCAACACGGCCGCCAATATCCAGAGTCTTCTGCTTACCGGTGTAGAACGGGTGGCACTCGTTGCACACGTCGATTGGCAGTGCTTTGCCGAAAGTCGAACGGGTTTCGAACTTGTTACCGCAGCTGCAGGTAACGTCGATGGCAACATAGTTTGGGTGGATATCGGCTTTCATGGTGTATTCCTCAGGCTAGCGTGCCGCCAATCAACACTATTGTTGAATACCGCACGTAATTAGGCCGCGGATTCTACCAGACCTTTTTAAACGCGCAAGAAGCACTTCAGCCCCTTTCATCAGAAAAGCGCGCCATACCCAAGGCCCTGTGGGCACCGCACTTGCCCGCGATGCAGGCTCGGCGGTCACTCAAGCGCACCGTGCCGATACTCGCGCGGGCAAGCCCGGCTCCCACATCCACCGCCGGTCTGCTAGGCTCCCGCCCTTCTTCGCCGCCCGTCATATGAGAACCCCCGCGTGCCCGACGCCATTTTGCGCCTCGCCCTGCCCTCGCCCCTGCGCCGCCTGTTCGATTACCGGGCACCTGCCGGCGTATTGCGGTCGCAGCTGCAGCCAGGCATGCGCGTGCGGGTGCCGTTTGGCCGGCGGGAGATGATCGGCATCCTGGTAGAAGTTGCCGATCACAGCGAAGTGCCCGCCGAGAAGCTCAAGCCCGCGGTGGCCATCCTCGACACCACGCCGCCGCTGCCACCGGCACTGTTCAAGCTGTGCCTGTGGACCTCGCAGTATTACCAGCACAGCCTGGGCGACACCTTGAGCTGGGCGCTGCCGGTGCTGTTGCGCCAGGGCGAGCTGGCCGAGGCCCGCCAGGAGCGTTTCTGGTCGATGGTGCCGGGCGCGCGCATGGACGACCCGCGCATCGCCCGTGCCCCGCGCCAGCGTGAAGCCCTGGCGACACTGGCCCAGCATCCCCACGGCGTCGCCCATCAGCTATTAAGCAAGCTGATGCTGAGCAAGGACAGCCTGGATTTGCTGCTGGCCAAGGGCTTGGTGCAGGTAGAGATCCGCAAGCACGCCCCCGGCGAGCGCCACGAACATTGGCTGGCCCAGCCGGAACTGCCGCTCAACCCGGAACAACGCGCCGCCTACGAGGCGATTCGCGCGGGTTTCGACACTTTCCATGCGTTCCTGCTGGCCGGCGTCACCGGCAGCGGCAAGACCGAAGTCTATTTGCAGTTGATCCGCGAAACCCTCGAAGCCGGCAAACAGGCGCTGGTGCTGATCCCCGAGATCAACCTCGGCCCGCAAACCCTGGCCCGTTTCGAGCAGCGCTTCAACGCGCGCATCGCCCTGGTGCACTCAGCGGTCAACGACCGCGAGCGCCTGGAATCCTGGCTCGCGGCCCGGGACGGCGAGGCCGACATTATTATTGGTACCCGTTCGGCGCTGTTCACCCCGATGAAAAATCCCGGGCTGATCATCATCGACGAAGAACACGACGGTTCCTATAAACAGCAGGAAGGCCTGCGCTACCACGCCCGCGACCTCGCGCTGGTGCGCGCCCGCCAGGAAAACATCCCGATTGTGCTGGGTTCGGCCACGCCGTCTCTCGAAAGCCTGCATAACGCTTACACCGGTCGCTACGGCCTGCTGCGCCTCAACGAGCGCGCCGGCGGCGCCAAGCAACCCCGCTTCCTGCGGCTGGATGTAAAAAGTCGCCCGCTGGACAGCGGCATTTCCGGGCCGATGCAGCAAGCCATCGGACAAACCCTCGCCGCCGGCCAGCAAGTGCTGGTGTTCCTCAACCGCCGGGGCTTTGCGCCCACCTTGCTGTGCCATGACTGCGGCTGGATGTCCGAGTGCAACCGCTGCGATGCGCGAATGACCGTACACCAGCGCTCCGGCGAGCTGCGCTGCCATCACTGCGGCCATGTGGAACGGGTGCCGCGTCACTGCCCACAGTGCGGCAAAGTGGACTTGCGACCGGTGGGCGCCGGCACCGAGCGCGCCGAGGAACGACTGGGCATCCTGTTTCCGGATTACCCCGTATTGCGGGTCGACCGTGACAGCACCTCGCGCAAGGACGCGATGAATCAGCTGTTCGCCACGATCCAGAAGGGCCAGCCCTGCATCCTGGTAGGCACTCAGATGCTTGCCAAGGGGCATCACTTCCCACGGGTGACCCTGGTGTCGATCCTGGACGCCGACGGCGGGTTGTTCTCCGGGGATTTCCGCGCCAGCGAGCGCATGGCCCAGCTGATCGTGCAGGTCGCAGGCCGTGCGGGGCGGGCCGAAGAGCCAGGCAGGGTGATCATCCAGACCCACCTGGCCGACCATCCGTTGCTGATTCAACTGACGGAACAAGGCTACTTTGCCTTCGCCGAACAGGCCTTGAGCGAACGCCGCTCCGCCGGTTTACCGCCGTTTGCCCATTTGGCGCTGCTGCGAGCCGAAGCCCACAAGCCGGGGCAAGCCGAAGGTTTCCTGGATGAGGCGTGCAGCGTGGCTGAACGTTTACTGGGCGAGCTGGGTCTGACCGGCATTGAACTATTGGGCCCGGTGCCAGCACCGATGGAACGCCGCGCCGGCCGTTACCGCGCCCAGCTACTCTTGCAAGCCAGTGCCCGCGCCCCGCTGCACCGTTTATTAAGCAGTTGGTTACTTGCCCTGGAGCAAATGCCCAGCGGTCGCCAAGTGCGATGGTCGCTGGATGTGGACCCGGTAGATTTGTATTGATCGTTAGATAGCTATCACAGGCCAGCCGGCTCCCACATGGAAAAGTATTCACCTGCCCAAATGTGGGAGCGGGCTTGCCCGCGATGAGGCCCGCAGGTCCGCCGAAGAGTCTGAACGGTTGGCAAGCCCGCCCTCCCCACGGATAATGCCCAGTTTTTCCACCTGCGCATCGCGCGCCACCGCTTGCGGTCGAAAGAGAACACGATGAAAGACACCATTCGCCAGCTGATCCAACAAGCCCTCACCCAACTCGTCAACGAAGGTGTGTTGCCTGAAGGCCTGACGCCGGCGATCCAGGTGGAAAATACCCGTGACAAGACCCACGGTGACTTCGCCAGCAACATCGCGATGATGCTGGCCAAGCCCGCAGGCCTGAAGCCACGGGACCTGGCGGAAAAAATCATCGCCGCGCTGCCGGCCGACCCGCAGGTGACCAAGGCTGAAATCGCCGGCCCTGGCTTTATCAACTTCTTCCAGAACACCCAGGCCCTGGCCTCGCGCCTGGATGCAGCCCTGGCCGACGCCAAAATCGGCGTGCGCAAGGCCGGCCCGGCACAGCGCGTAGCCATCGACCTGTCGGCACCGAACCTCGCCAAGGAAATGCACGTGGGCCACCTGCGCTCCACCATCATTGGCGACGGCGTGGCGCGGGTCCTGGAGTTCCTGGGCGACGACGTGATCCGCCAGAACCACGTGGGCGACTGGGGCACCCAGTTCGGCATGTTGATGGCGTACCTGCAGGAAAACCCGATCACCAGCAACGAGCTGTCGGACCTGGAGAACTTCTACCGCGCCGCCAAGAAGCGTTTCGACGAATCCGAAGCATTCGCCGACCGCGCCCGTGGCCTGGTGGTCAAGCTGCAAGCCGGCGATGCCGAATGCCTGGAGCTGTGGGGCCGCTTCCGCGAGATCTCGCTGTCCCACTGCCAGGAAATCTACGAGCTGCTCAACGTCAAATTGACCATGGCCGACGTGATGGGCGAAAGCGCCTACAACGACGACCTGATCAACGTGGTCAACGACCTCAAGGCCAAGGGCCTGCTGGTTGAGAGCAACGGCGCCCAATGTGTGTTCCTCGAAGAGTTCAAGACGGCCGACGGCGACCCGCTGCCGGTGATCATCGTCAAGGCCGATGGCGGCTACCTCTACGCCACCACCGACCTGGCGGCCGTGCGCTACCGCAGCGGCGTGCTGAAAGCCGACCGCGCCCTGTATTTCGTTGACCAGCGCCAGGCCCTGCACTTCCAGCAAGTGTTCGAAGTGGCGCGCCGCGCCGGTTTTGTGACCCACCCGATGCAGATGGAACACATGGGCTTCGGCACCATGAACGGCGCCGATGGCCGCCCGTTCAAGACCCGTGACGGCGGCACCGTGAAGCTGATCGACCTGCTGAACGAAGCCCAGGACCGCGCCTACAACCTGGTGAAAGACAAGAACCCGGAGCTGGCCGAAGCCGACCTGCGCAACATCGCCCGCGTGGTAGGGATTGGCGCAGTGAAATACGCCGACCTGTCCAAGCACCGCACCAGCGACTACAGCTTCAACTTCGAACTGATGCTCAACTTCGAAGGCAACACCGCGCCGTATCTGCTTTATGCCTACACCCGGGTGGCCGGCGTGTTCCGCAAGCTGGGCAAGGACTTCAGCGAAGTCGAAGGCCAGATCAACCTTGAGGCGCCACACGAGCAGGAACTGGCCGCCAAACTGGCGCAATTCGGCGAAGTGCTGAACAGCGTCGGCGAAAAAGGCACCCCGCACATCCTCTGCACCTATTTGTACGAAGTCGCCGGTTTGTTCTCCAGCTTCTACGAGAACTGCCCGATCCTGACCGCAGACGACGAAGCCCAAAAGCAGAGCCGCCTGCGCCTCGCCGCACTGGCAGGTCGGACCCTCAAGCAAGGCCTGGAGCTGTTGGGCCTGGAAACTCTGGAGCGTATGTAAGTTGGCTGCCAAGAAAAAACCTGCACCCAAGCGCGGCGCCAGCCGCTACCAGGCACCGGCGAAGAAACCTATCCCGGGCTGGTTGTGGATGGCGATCGGCCTGACCGTCGGCGCGTTTGTCGTGTTCCTGATGAAGCTGGACCCGGGCAAGGGCGATGACGTCAAACGGGTCAAGCAAGAGCAGCAGAGGGCTACGAAAATGGCCGAAGCGAACAAGACGCCTCCTAGCCCGACTGCCCCCGTGAAGCCGAAATACGACTTCTACACGCTGCTGCCGGAATCGGAAGTGATCGTGCCGCCGGACGCCGTGCCGGAGAAAACCCTGCCGACGCCGCAGCCTGTGCCGACCACACCGGTTACCCCGGCGGAAGCGGCGAAAATCGACACCGCCCGGGCCCAGGCCGCACTGGCCGGGATTACCCCGCCGCCACCGCCGCCAGTCGCCACCACCAAGGCAGCGCCGGTGACCAAGTTCTTCCTGCAGGCCGGTTCGTTCCCGAAACAGGCGGATGCAGACCGCGTGCGAGCGCAGATTATTCTGTTGGGGCAGGCGGTGACGGTAGAGTCGGGCACGGTGAAAGACGCAACCTGGTACCGCGTGCTGGTGGGGCCGTTCAGCAACCGTGAACAGCTGACCGTCGCTCAGAAACAACTGGCGGGCGCAGGGTTTAGTAACCTGTTGTTACAACAACGCCAAAGCCGCTGATCGGCCCCGACTCCGAGGTCACAGCAGATCAAATGTGGGAGCCGGGCTTGCCCGCGATGGCGGTGGAACAGTCAATATTTTCGGTGACTGACCCACCGCCATCGCGGGCAAGCCCGGCTCCCACATTGGTTTTCATTGTATTTAAAACCTCGGTTCACACAGATTCACCACTCGTCCGCCCTCCCGTCCTACAGTTGAAATCCCCCCCGCCACCCCCATATGAGTTCCATCAGGGCATTTTCGCCCCGCAGCGTGGAGACTCTCCCCTTGACCACCATCGTTTCAGTTCGCCGCCACGGCAAAGTCGTCATGGGCGGCGACGGCCAGGTTTCACTTGGCAATACCGTGATGAAAGGCAACGCGAAAAAAGTCCGTCGCCTGTACCACGGCCAGGTCCTCGCCGGTTTTGCCGGCGCCACCGCTGACGCCTTTACCCTGTTCGAACGTTTCGAAGGCCAACTTGAGAAGCACCAGGGCCACTTGGTCCGCGCCGCCGTCGAGCTCGCCAAAGAATGGCGCACCGACCGCTCCCTCAGCCGCCTCGAAGCCATGCTGGCCGTCGCCAACAAAGACGCGTCCCTGATCATCACCGGCAACGGCGATGTGGTTGAGCCCGAAGAAGGCCTGATCGCCATGGGTTCCGGCGGAGGCTATGCCCAGGCCGCGGCCAGCGCACTGCTGAAGAAAACCGACCTGTCGGCCCGGGAAATCGTCGAGACGGCCCTGGGTATCGCTGGCGACATCTGCGTCTTCACCAACCACAACCTGACCATTGAGGAGCAGGACCTCGCCGAATAAGCCGCCGGCTTATTCCCGCTTGAGGACCGCCAATTACTATGTCCATGACTCCCCGCGAAATCGTCCATGAACTCAATCGCCATATCATCGGCCAGGACGATGCCAAGCGCGCCGTTGCCATCGCCCTGCGTAACCGCTGGCGCCGGATGCAACTGCCCGAAGAATTGCGCGTTGAAGTAACCCCCAAGAACATCCTGATGATCGGCCCGACCGGTGTCGGTAAAACCGAGATCGCCCGGCGCCTGGCCAAACTGGCCAACGCGCCGTTCATCAAGGTCGAAGCCACCAAGTTCACCGAAGTCGGCTACGTGGGCCGTGACGTCGAGTCGATCATTCGCGACCTGGCTGACGCTGCCCTGAAGCTGCTGCGCGAACAGGAAATGACCAAGGTCAGCCATCGCGCCGAAGACGCCGCCGAAGAACGCATCCTCGACGCCCTGCTGCCACCGGCACGCATGGGTTTCAACGAAGATGCAGCGCCGAGCTCGGATTCCAACACCCGCCAGCTGTTCCGCAAGCGCCTGCGTGAAGGCCAGCTGGATGACAAGGAAATCGAGATCGAAGTCGCCGAAGTGTCCGGCGTCGACATCTCCGCACCGCCTGGCATGGAAGAAATGACCAGCCAGTTGCAGAACCTGTTCGCCAACATGGGCAAGGGCAAGAAGAAAAGCCGCAAGCTCAAGGTCAAGGACGCACTGAAACTGGTGCGTGACGAAGAGGCCGGACGCCTGGTCAACGAGGAAGAACTCAAGGCCAAGGCCCTGGAAGCGGTGGAGCAGCACGGCATCGTGTTTATCGACGAGATCGACAAGGTGGCCAAGCGCGGCAACTCCGGTGGCGTCGATGTGTCCCGCGAAGGCGTGCAGCGCGACCTGCTGCCGCTGATCGAGGGCTGCACCGTCAACACCAAGCTGGGCATGGTCAAGACCGACCACATCCTGTTTATCGCCTCCGGTGCGTTCCACCTGAGCAAGCCAAGCGACCTGGTACCGGAGCTGCAAGGCCGCCTGCCGATTCGGGTTGAGCTGAAAGCGCTGACGCCGGGCGACTTCGAGCGCATCCTCAGCGAGCCCCACGCGTCGCTGACCGAGCAATACCGCGAGCTGCTGAAAACCGAAGGCCTGGCCATCGAGTTTTTGCCGGACGGTATCAAGCGCCTGGCGGAGATTGCCTGGCAGGTCAACGAGAAGACCGAGAACATCGGCGCCCGTCGCCTGCACACCCTGCTTGAGCGTCTGCTGGAGGAAGTGTCCTTCAGTGCCGGCGACATGGCGGGCGCGCAAAATGGCGAGGCGATCAAGATCGACGCCGACTACGTCAACAGCCACCTGGGCGAATTGGCGCAGAACGAAGATCTGTCTCGTTATATCCTGTAAGGCTTACGCAGGAACCGCTCTGCTTTAATGTGGGAGCGGGCTTGCTCGCGAAGGCGGTGTATCAGTGTCAGATGTGCTGGCTGACACACCGCCTTCGCGAGCAAGCCCGCTCCCACAGTTTTGAGTCGGTTCCTTCAGGATCATCTTTGGGCGGTTCACCATGTCTAAGCTTCCTACTGCAATCAACCTGCACAAAGCCTCCAAGACCCTGGGCCTCACCTACGGTCCCGACGAGGTCTATCAGCTGCCCGCCGAATTCCTGCGGGTGCACTCCCCCTCCGCCGAGGTCCAGGGCCACGGCAAACCGATCCTGCAATTCGGCAAGCTCAATGTCGGGTTGACCAAGATCGAACCCGCCGGCCAGTACGCACTGAAATTGACCTTCGACGACGGCCATGACAGCGGATTGTTCACCTGGGACTACCTCTATCAACTGGCCGTGCGTCAGGACGCGCTGTGGGCTGATTATCTTGCCGAGCTCCAGGCCGCCGGAAAAACCCGCGATCCGAGCCAATCGGTCGTCAGGCTGATGCTCTAGCTCAGGCCTTTTGCTCATTAGTGGGCATTTTCTAATTCCATCTGCTTGAATGCCCCTCTGTCGTGGCCAACGATTGGCCCGCTTGCGAAAAAAATTAAACTCGGGTAACCAATGGAACTGGCAAGTTCCCTGCATTTGACGATGCGGTATTAACGGTCACCCGAGCAGTAGTACCAGGCTGTGCTGTGTGGCAAGTAGTGGTACACAGCGGTACCCGGTACTCGTCTGTCGGACAATGGAGCGTCGTAGATGAGTAACAAGAACAACGATGACTTGAAACGCCAGGCCTCGGAAAACACCCTGGGGCTGAACCCGATCATCGCGTTACGGAAAAAGGATTTACTGGCATCCGCTCGGATGGTGCTGACCCAGGCCATCAAACAACCGTTGCACAGCGTCAAGCACGTCGCCCATTTTGGCGTCGAGTTGAAGAACGTGGTGTTCGGCAAATCACAGCTGACCCCCGAGAGCGACGACCGCCGCTTCAACGACCCGGCGTGGAGCCAGAACCCGCTCTACAAACGCTACCTGCAAACCTACCTGGCGTGGCGCAAGGAACTGCACGACTGGATCGCCGACAGCAACCTGTCGGAGCACGACATCAGCCGCGGCCACTTCGTCATCAACCTGATGACCGAGGCCATGGCGCCCACCAACAGCGCGGCCAACCCGGCGGCGGTCAAACGCTTCTTCGAGACCGGCGGCAAAAGCCTGCTGGACGGCCTGTCGCATTTGGCCAAAGACATGGTGCACAACGGCGGCATGCCGAGCCAGGTCAACATGGGCGCCTTTGAAGTGGGCAAGAGCCTGGGCACCACCGAAGGCGCCGTGGTGTTTCGCAACGACGTGCTGGAGCTGATTCAATACCGGCCGATCACCGAACAGGTGCACGAACGTCCACTGCTGGTGGTGCCGCCGCAGATCAACAAGTTCTATGTATTCGACCTGAGCCCGGACAAGAGCCTGGCGCGCTTCTGCCTGCGCAATAACCAGCAGACGTTTATCGTCAGTTGGCGCAACCCCACCAAGGCCCAGCGCGAGTGGGGCCTGTCGACCTATATCGAGGCGCTGAAAGAAGCCGTCGATGTGGTGAGCGCGATCACCGGCAGCAAAGACATCAACATGCTCGGCGCCTGCTCCGGCGGCATCACCTGCACCGCGCTGCTGGGCCACTACGCGGCGCTGGGCGAGAAGAAGGTCAACGCCCTGACCCTGCTGGTGAGCGTGCTGGACACCACCCTGGACACCCAGGTGGCGCTGTTCGTCGACGAGCAGACCCTGGAGGCGGCCAAGCGCCACTCCTACCAGGCCGGCGTGCTGGAAGGCCGCGACATGGCCAAGGTGTTTGCCTGGATGCGCCCCAATGACCTGATCTGGAATTACTGGGTCAACAACTACCTGCTGGGCAACGAGCCGCCGGTGTTCGACATTCTGTTCTGGAACAACGACACCACCCGCTTGCCGGCTGCGTTCCATGGCGACCTGATCGAACTGTTCAAGAACAACCCACTGGTGCGTGCCAATGCCCTGGAGGTATGCGGCACGCCGATCGACCTGAAGCAAGTCACCGCCGATATCTATTCCCTGGCCGGCACCAACGACCACATCACACCGTGGCAGTCCTGCTACAAGTCGGCGCAGCTGTTTGGTGGCAAGGTCGAGTTTGTGCTGTCCAGCAGCGGGCATATCCAGAGCATCCTGAACCCGCCGGGCAACCCCAAGTCGCGTTACCAGACCAGCGACTCGATGCCAGGCAAGGCCCTGGACTGGCAGGAAAATGCCACCAAGCACACCGATTCGTGGTGGCTGCACTGGCAGGCGTGGCAGGCAGAGCGGTCGGGCAAGTTGAAAAAAGCGCCGACAGCACTGGGCAATAAGGCGTACGCAGCGGCTGAGGCGGCGCCGGGCACTTACGTACACGAAAGGTAGGCTGGAACGGGATCAACTGTGGGAGCTGGCTTGCCTGCGATGGCATCAACTCGGTGTGCCAAATACACCGCAGCGTCTGCATCGCAGGCAAGCCAGCTCCCACACTGACCGTTTTCCGGCAGGGAAATGGCGCCATTTCACAGGGTACGAGCATGCCGCAACCGTTCATCTTCCGTACCATCGACCTGGATGGCCAAACCATCCGCACGGCGGTGCGCCCGGGCAAGCCTCACTTGACGCCGCTGCTGATTTTCAACGGCATCGGCGCCAACCTTGAGCTGGTGTTTCCGTTCGTCCAGGCCCTGGACCCGGACCTGGAAGTGATTGCCTTTGATGTGCCGGGCGTCGGCGGTTCGTCGACGCCCAGCCGGCCTTACCGCTTCCCTGGCCTGGCCAAGCTCACCGCACGCATGCTCGATTACCTGGACTATGGCCAGGTCAACGCGGTAGGCGTTTCCTGGGGCGGGGCACTGGCGCAGCAGTTTGCATACGACTACCCGGAGCGCTGCAAAAAGCTGATTCTCGCCGCCACGGCGGCCGGTGCCTTCATGGTGCCGGGCAAACCGAAAGTCTTATGGCTGATGGCCAGCCCCCGGCGCTATATCCAGCCGTCCCACGTGGTGCGCATTGCACCGATGATCTACGGCGGTTCCTTCCGTCGGGATTCGAAACTGGCCGCCGAACACGCCAGCAAAGTGCGTTCGGCGGGCAAGCTGGGTTACTACTGGCAACTGTTCGCCGGGCTTGGCTGGACCAGCATCCACTGGCTGCACAAGATCAAGCAGCCGACCCTGGTGCTGGCCGGCGATGACGACCCGCTGATCCCGCTGGTCAACATGCGCATGCTGGCGTGGCGCATTCCCAACGCCCAACTGCACATCATCGACGACGGTCATCTGTTCCTGATTACCCGGGCCGAGGCCGTGGCGCCGATCATCATGAAGTTCCTCCAGGAGGAACGCCTGAGGGCCGTGATTCACCCGCAACCCGCGCTTTAGACGGCGGCGGTCAGGACGACCGTGCCGCGCAACTTGGCCAGAACCGACTATGGTTCTGAATTGGCGTGCTTGTTGATGGCTTGACGAAGGAGTGTTGGCGCATGCGAGAAAGACCCGTATCGAACCCGGTGCCTACACCCGCCGCGTTCATCAATATTGAAAGTGCAATCACCGGTCTGCGCGGCCGGGATTTGTTCTCGACCCTGCGCAGCGTCGCCGCACACGGCTTGCGCAACCCGGTGCACACCGCCCGGCACGCCCTGAAGCTGGGCGGGCAATTGGGCCGCGTACTGCTCGGGGAAACGGTGCACGAGCCGAACCCGGCCGACAGCCGTTTTGCCGACCCGACCTGGCAGCTCAACCCGTTTTATCGGCGCAGCCTGCAAGCCTATTTGAGCTGGCAGAAGCAGACCCGGCACTGGATCGATGACAGCAACCTGAGCGCCGACGACCGGGCACGGGCGCACTTTGCCTTTGCCCTGCTCAACGATGCGGTGTCGCCGTCCAATACCCTGCTCAACCCACTGGCGATCAAGGAGCTGCTCAACTCCGGCGGCCACAGTGTGGTGCGTGGCGTCAGCAACCTGTTCGACGACCTGCTGCACAACAATGGCTTGCCGCGCCAGGTCACCAAGCAGGCCTTTGAAGTCGGCAAGACGGTAGCCACCACGCCCGGTTCGGTGGTGTTTCGCAATGAGCTGCTGGAGCTGATCCAGTACAAGCCCATGAGCGAAAAACAGTACGCCAAGCCCCTGCTGGTGGTGCCGCCGCAAATCAACAAGTACTACATTTTCGACCTGAGCCCGAACAACAGCTTCGTGCAGTTCGCCCTGAAAAATGGCCTGCAAGTGTTTATGGTCAGTTGGCGCAACCCGGACGTACGGCACCGGGAATGGGGCCTGTCCACCTACGTGGCAGCCCTGGAAGAAGCGCTGAACGTGTGCCGGGCAATCACCGGTGCCCGTGAGGTCAACCTGATGGGCGCCTGCGCCGGTGGCCTGACCATCGCCGCGCTGCAAGGCCATCTGCAGGCCAAGCGCCAGCTGCGCCGCGTCTCCAGCGCCAGCTACCTGGTGAGCCTGCTGGACAGCCAGATCGACAGCCCCGCCACCCTGTTCGCCGACGAGCAGACCCTGGAAGCCGCCAAACGCCGCTCATACCAACAGGGCGTGCTCGACGGCCGGGACATGGCCAAGGTATTTGCCTGGATGCGCCCCAACGACCTGATCTGGAATTACTGGATCAACAACTACCTGCTGGGCAAGGAGCCGCCGGCCTTCGACATCCTGTACTGGAACAACGACAACACCCGCCTGCCCGCCGCGCTGCATGGCGACTTGCTGGACTTCTTCAAGCACAACCCGCTGAGCCATCCCGGTGGCCTGGAGGTGTGCGGCACGCCCGTCGACTTGCAGAAAGTCACGGTGGACAGCTTCAGCGTGGGCGGGATCAACGACCACATCACGCCATGGGATGCGGTGTACCGCTCCACCCAACTGCTGGGCGGCGACAAGCGCTTCATTCTGTCCAACAGCGGGCATGTCCAGAGCATCCTCAACCCGCCGGGCAACCCCAAGGCCAACTACGTCGAGAACCTCAAGCTGAGCAGCGACCCGCGCGCCTGGTACTACGACGCCAATCACGTCGAAGGCAGTTGGTGGCCCAATTGGCTGGCGTGGATCCAGCAGCGCTCCGGCGTGCAGCGCGAAACCCTGACCGCCCTGGGCAACCAGAATTACCCACCGATGGAAGCAGCGCCGGGCACGTATGTGCGGGTCCGCTGAGCCCAACGACGATTTTAAGAAGACTGGATGAAGACCCGCGACCGTATCCTTGAATGTGCCTTGCAGTTGTTCAACCACAAGGGCGAGCCGAACGTGTCGACCATGGAGGTGGCCAATGAAATGGGGATCAGCCCGGGCAATCTCTATTACCACTTCCATGGCAAGGAGCCGCTGGTGCTCGGGCTGTTCGAGCGTTTCCAGGCCGAGTTGGCGCCGTTGCTCGACCCGCCTGAAGACGCTCAACTGGCGGCCGAGGATTACTGGCTGTTCCTGCACCTGATCGTGGAGCGCATGGCGCACTATCGGTTTCTGTTCCAGGACTTGTCGAACCTGGCGGGACGCTTGCCGAAACTGGCCAAGGGCATTCGCAACCTGCTGACGGCGCTCAAGCGCACCCTGGCCTCGTTGCTGGCCCGGCTAAAGACGGACGGGCAATTGGTCAGTGATACCCAGGCATTGGGGCAGTTGGTGGAACAGATCACCATGACCCTGCTGTTTTCCCTGGACTACCAGCGGATTCTCGACCGTGAAGGTGAGGTGCGGGTGGTGGTGTACCAGATCATGATGCTGGTGGCCCCGCATTTGCTGATGCCGGCCAGGCTGGCGACGGAGCGTTTGGCGCTGCGCTACTTGGACGACGCGGACTAAAATGTGGGAGCGGGCTTGCTCGCGAAAGCGGAGTGTCAGTCAATACATGTGTGACTGATGCACCGCTTTCGCGAGCAAGCCCGCTCCCACATTGGATTTGTGTTGTTCTGTAGATTCCATAAAAAACGCCCGACCTTCGCAGGCCGGGCGTTTTTATGTGTCCTGCAAAAATCAGGACTGACTGGTAGGCGTCGGGGTTGCCGGCGTTGCAGTCGGGGTAGCAGCAGGCGTCGGTGGCGTTACCGAGTTGGTCGCCGGCGCTGTAGTTGCAGGCTTGGCCGCTACCGCTGGCTTCGGCGCTGCTGGCTTTTTGGCTACGGCCGGCTTCTTCGCAGCAGCCGGTTTTGCAGCTGGCTTGGCCGCTACAGGTTTTGCAGCTGCAGGCTTGGCTGCGGGTTTTGCAGCAACCGGCTTGGCTGCAGGTTTCGCAGCGGCTGGCTTGGCAGCAGGTTTAGCGGCGGCGGTTTTAGCCGCTGGTTTGGCGGCTGCTTTTGCTGCCGGCTTGGCGGCGGGTTTGGCCGCAGGTTTTGCAGCAGCTTTGACGGCCACGGGTTTGGCGGCAGGCTTGGCGGCCGGTTTTGCCGCTGCGGTTTTAGCCGCAGGCTTGGCAGCCGGTTTTGCAGCAGCTTTGGCAGGCGCTTTGGCTGCTGGCTTGGCGGCCGGTTTGGCGGCGGCCTTGACCAGCGGCTTGGCTGCAGTTTTCGCGGCAGGCTTGGCAGCCGGTTTGGCCGCTGCGGTTTTAGCCGCCACTGGCGCGGCTTTAACGCCGGTGAGTTTTTCGATTTGCCGGGTCAATGTATCGACCTTGCTGTGCAGCGCTTTCACTTCAGTACGGCTAGGCACGCCCAGTCGCGAAATGGCACTGTTCAGGCGCTTGTCAAAAGCCCCTTCCAGTTCGCCCCACTTGTCGCTGATACGTGATTTGGCAGAACCGGCGGAAGCCTTTGCCGCATCGACTTGTTTACCCACTGTGCTCTTGGTCAACTTCTCGGCTTTCTCGCCGTCTTTAACCAAAGTCTCGAAGTATTTGCCGCCGTCACTGCTCACCTTCGAGTACACGCCTAAACCAGCCAGCCAGATCTTGCGGGAGTATTTTTCAACTTCCCCGATCCACGAGCTGCCTTCTTTATCAGTAGTCTTTTTAACAGCCATCCCGTTGTCTCCTTAGTGTTTACGCGCGACACGTTCGAGCAATGCCGTCAGCTCATCGAGCTTAGCAGAGAGTGTCTCCACGTCATGTTTAGACGGAATGCCGATCCGATTCAAGGCACTTCCAACACGACTGTCAAAAGCTCTTTCAACTTTGTCCAGTTGCACTTCGACTCGACCTTTGACACCGAAGACTTCGCTCTTGACTTGATCAATCTGACTGTTGGCCGCATCAAGTTGTTCAATCACAACTTTTTTGCCTTTGCTTTCAACATGTTGGCCAGTCTTAACGAGTTCCTTGAAGTACTCGGCACCCTCGCTGCCAACCTTGGCATAAGCCCCCAAACCGGCCAGCCAGATCTTGCGGGCATAGGATTTAACGTCGATCAGGGCGTTAGTTCCGGTAGCAATTTTTTTCTTCAAAATAACTTTGGCCATGGTGCACCTCACGCATAAAGGGGGGAGGAACTGCCCACAGAAGTTGAGGGCTTGGGCACAAAGTAGGCAGAAAAATTAGAATCGGCACCCTAAGAAGGTCGAAATTCAGGCCAGGGCTTTATCCAACGCCTTCTCGATTTCGGACTTGATGGTGCCACTCATGGCCGACATCAACAGACCCAGTTCGACTTCGATACGCAAGGAATCTTCAGCCACTTTCACAGTGCCTTTTACGCCCGAACGTTTGAGATTCAGTGTGTCGCCGGCCCACGAAGACTCCAGGCCATATTGATCCTTGAGTTTGCTTGCCAACTTGTCGGCTTTTTCACGGGCAGCGTCTTTGCCCAGCGTGTGGGCGCGTTCAACCTGTATACGGGCCATTTGAATGACTCCTCGTTATAGGGACTGGTCGACCCGCCATGCGGCAAAAGGTCTCGGTGACCACCTATCTTACCTTCAGCCTTGCCAAGACAAAGCATGCCTTGGGGATTAGAATGCCCCCATTCTCTTTTGGTGACAGCGATATGACTGATCAGCGCAAAGGCAGCGATGCCGAACCCACCACTCACTTCGGCTTCAAGAACGTCCCGGAAAGCCAGAAAGCGGAAAAAGTCGCCGAGGTGTTCCACTCGGTAGCCGCCAAGTACGACTTGATGAACGACGTACTGTCCGGCGGCATGCACCGCCTGTGGAAGCGCTTCACCATCGAGTTGTCGGGCGTTCGCACCGGCAACCGTGTACTGGACATCGCCGGCGGCACGGGCGACCTGGCGGCCAAGTTCTCCAAGCTGGTGGGCCCGACGGGCCAGGTGGTTTTGGCCGACATCAACGGCTCGATGCTCAAGGTCGGTCGCGATCGCCTGCTGGATAAAGGCGTGGCGGGCAATATCGAATTCGTCCAGGCCGACGCTGAAAAGCTGCCGTTCCCGGACAACCATTTCGACTGCGTGACCATCGCCTTCGGCCTGCGTAACGTGACCCACAAGGAAGACGCCCTGCGCTCGATGCTGCGCGTCCTCAAGCCGGGCGGCCGCCTGCTGGTGCTGGAGTTCTCCAAGCCGACCAACGCGCTGATGTCCAAGGTCTACGACACCTACTCGTTCGCCTTCATGCCGTTGATGGGCAAGCTGATCACCAATGACGCCGAAAGCTATCGCTACCTGGCCGAATCGATCCGCATGCACCCGAACCAGGAAACCCTGAAGTCGATGATGGTAGAAGCCGGTTTCGACCGCGTGACCTACCACAACATGACCTCCGGCATCGTCGCCCTGCACCGCGGCATCAAACCCTGATGTTGTTTGCAGGCCTTCTCGCCAGCGTTGAACACGGCCTCAACCGTGTGTTGCGCCTGGACAGCACCGCCTTGGCGCGGCTGGCGCACCTGAACGGCAAGATCATCGCCGTCGATTGCACCCGCCCGGCCTTGCAGCTGTTTATCCTGCCCAGCGATGAAGGCCTGTTGCTGGCGACCCACTGGGCCGCCGATGCCGACTGCACCTTGCGCGCTCCCGGTTCAAGCCTGCTGCGCCTGGCCCTGAGCCGGGACAAGACGGCAATCCTCCACGGCCCGGACGTGGAGCTTGAAGGCGACAGCGCCGTGCTGATGGACCTGGCCGCCGTGCTGCAAGACCTGGAACTGGATTGGGAATACGAGCTGTCCCGTTGGCTTGGCCCGGTGGCCACCCAACTGATCAGCGGTCACCTGCGCAGCCGCACGCGCTGGTACCAGCAAGGGTTCGCCAGCCTGAACCAGAACCTCGCCGAATACCTGAGCGAAGAATCGCGCACCTTGGTCGGACAACGGGAAGCGGAAGCGCGCTTTCGCGAACTCGACCAGGCCAAACTCGACCTGGAACGACTTGAGGCGCGCTTCGAGCGCCTGAGCCGCTCCCTTGATTCAAGCGATAACGCATGAAGCTGCTCGCCGTCCGCCGTTTGTTTCGTATCCAGCGCGTCGTAATCCGCTACCGCCTCGATGACCTGTTGTTTGCCCTGCCGCTGCCGTGGTTTCTCCTGGCAGTACGCTATGTGCTGCCCTGGCGCTGGTTTCCGCGCAAAACCCTCGACCTGAGCCGTGGCGCGCGCCTGCGCCTGGCATTGCAGGACCTGGGGCCGATCTTCATCAAGTTCGGGCAGATCCTCTCCACCCGTCGTGACCTGTTGCCCGAAGACATCGCCGACGAACTGATGCTGTTGCAGGACCGCGTCCCGCCGTTCGACTCGCAACTGGCGGTCACGCTGATTGAAGAGCAGCTCGGCAAGAAGATCAGCGAAGTCTTCAGCCGCTTCGACATCGCACCGCTGGCTTCGGCCTCGGTGGCCCAGGTGCACGCCGCGCAACTCAAAAGCGGCGAAGAAGTGGTGGTGAAGGTGATCCGCCCGGGCCTCAAGCCGATCATCGGCCAGGACCTGGCGTGGCTGTTCATCCTCGCCCGCGCCGCCGAACGCTTCTCGGCCGATGCACGCCTGCTGCACCCGGTGGACGTGGTGCTGGACTACGAAAAAACCATCTACGACGAACTCGACCTGCTGCGCGAAGCGGCCAACGCCAGCCAGCTCAAGCGCAACTTCGAAGGCTCGCCGTTGCTGTACGTGCCGCAAGTCTATTGGGACTGGTGCCGCCCGAAAGTGCTGGTGATGGAGCGCATCTACGGCGTACAGGTCACCGACCTCGCGACCCTGGCCGACCAGCGCACCGACATGAAAATGCTCGCCGAGCGCGGCGTGGAGATTTTCTTCACCCAGGTGTTCCGCGACAGCTTCTTCCACGCCGACATGCACCCCGGCAACATCTTCGTCAGCACCGTGAACCCGTGGAGCCCGCAGTACATTGCGATCGACTGCGGCATCGTCGGCAGCCTGACCCCGGAAGACCAGGATTACCTGGCGCGCAACCTGTTCGCCTTCTTCAAGCGCGACTACCGCCGCGTGGCGCAGTTGCACATTGATTCGGGCTGGGTGCCGGCAGAAACCAAGCTCAACGAATTCGAAGCGGCGATCCGCACCGTGTGCGAACCGATCTTTGAAAAACCGTTAAAAGATATTTCCTTCGGTCAGGTGCTGATGCGCCTGTTCCAGACGGCGCGGCGCTTCAATATGGAAGTGCAACCGCAGTTGGTGCTGTTGCAAAAGACCCTGCTGAACATCGAAGGCCTGGGCCGCCAGCTGTACCCCGACCTGGACCTGTGGAACACCGCCCAGCCGTTCCTCGAACGCTGGATGCGTGACCGCGTCAGCCCGAAAACCTTGCTGGGCAACCTGCAAAGCCAGGTCGAGCAACTGCCGCACCTGGCCAACATGACCCGCGACCTGCTGGAGCGTATGTCCCAGCCCCATGCCAAGGACCCAGCACCGCCGTGGCACAAGCGCAAGGATGACTGGTTCCTGCGCCTGCTGGGCGCTGCGCACCTGGTGGGCGGTACGATACTGGCCGCCGGCGGGCCGCTGAATGAACTGGGCCACTGGCCGGCTGGCATCATGGTCGCCGTGGGCGTGTATCTGATCGTGCGTCGATAGCCAATCCGGTTATACACTGTCGTAAATTGCCGAGGCTGACCGGGCCCGGTTGTCGGAGTCGAAGATGAAAGACTGGCTGGACGAGATCAAGTGGGACAGTGACGGCCTGGTGCCGGCCATTGCCCAGGACTACAAGACCGGGCGCGTGCTGATGATGGCCTGGATGAACCGCGAGGCCCTGAGCCTGACCGCCGCCGAGAACCGGGCCATTTACTGGTCACGTTCCCGTGGCAAACTGTGGCGCAAGGGCGAAGAGTCCGGGCACGTGCAAACCCTGCACGAGATGCGCATCGACTGCGACGCCGATGTGGTGATCCTCAAGGTCGAGCAGATCGGCGATATCGCCTGTCACACCGGCCGTCACAGCTGCTTCTATCGTGTGTTTGAAAACGGCGAGTGGAAGACCGTCGAGCCCGTGCTCAAAGATCCGCACGCTATCTATTCGGCAGGACACTGAACATGAGCGATACCCTCAACCGTGTGGCCCAGGTGCTGGAAGACCGCAAAGGCGCGGACGCCGACAGCTCCTATGTCGCCAGCCTGTACCACAAGGGTCTGAACAAGATTCTGGAGAAGCTCGGCGAGGAATCCGTCGAGACGATTATTGCTGCCAAGGACGCGCAAATCAGCGGCGACTGCAGCGACGTGATCTACGAAACTGCCGACTTGTGGTTCCACAGTCTGGTCATGCTCGCCCAACTGGGGCAGCATCCACAGGCAGTGCTTGATGAACTGGACCGTCGCTTCGGCTTGTCCGGGCACGCCGAAAAGGCCTCGCGCCCGTCCGCTTGACCAACTATTACAGAGGAATTGCAGCATGGGCATTTTTGACTGGAAACACTGGATCGTCATTCTTGTGGTCGTTGTGCTGGTGTTCGGCACCAAGAAACTGAAAAACCTCGGCACCGACGTCGGCGAATCGATCAAAGGCTTTCGCAAGGCCATGAACGACGACGAGAAGCCTGCCGACCCTGCCGCCAACCCGGTTCCACCAGTGCAGCCCGTGCACCCTCAGGCCGCTCAGCCGATCACTGAACGTCGCACCTTCGACGTGCAGGCCGAGCACGTCAAAGAGCAGAACCAAAAAGACTCGTGAGTACTGACTAATGTTTGGTATCAGCTTCTCTGAACTGCTGCTCGTCGGCCTCGTGGCCCTGCTGGTACTGGGGCCGGAACGCCTGCCCGGTGCCGCGCGCACGGCCGGCCTGTGGATCGGGCGCCTGAAACGCAGTTTCAACGCCATCAAACAGGAAGTTGAACGGGAAATCGGCGCCGACGAGATTCGCCGGCAACTGCACAACGAGCACATTCTGTCGTTGGAGCAGGAGACCAGGAAAATGTTCTCGCCTGTGCAGGAAAACCCTGCGCCGGTTGAGCCTGTGGCCGAACACTCGATTGCGCCGCCCGCGGCAACAGCGCCTGCACCGGTCGCTGAACCCGTGCCCGCCGCCGAGCCCGCGCCCGCCGCCCCCGTGACCCCGACCGAACCCGCGCCGACGCCTGCCGTGTCGCCCGCGCCCCACGACCCTACATTGCCGCCGCGAGCCCCATGAGCGCTGATAAACCGGAAACCGACCAGCACATGCCACTGGTCTCGCACCTCACCGAGTTGCGCACCCGCCTGCTGCGTTGTGTCGCGGCGATCTTCGTGATTTTTGCCGGGCTGTTTGCCTTTACCCAGCAGATCTACACCTTCGTCTCCATACCGCTGCGCAATTACTTGCCGGCCGGTGCGACGATGATCGCCACCGACGTGTCGTCGCCGTTCCTCACGCCGTTGAAGCTGACGATGATGGTGTCGCTGTTCCTGGCGATCCCGGTGATCCTGCATCAGATCTGGGGCTTTATCGCACCGGGCCTGTACAAGCATGAAAAGCGCATCGCCGTGCCGCTGCTGGTGTCGAGCATCCTGCTGTTCTACACCGGCATGGCCTTCGCCTACTTCCTGGTGTTCCCGCTGATCTTCAAGTTCTTCGCCGCCGCCACCCCGGCCGGCGTGGAGATGATGACCGACATCACCAGCTACCTCGACTTCGTGATGACCTTGTTCTTCGCCTTTGGCGTAGCCTTCGAAATCCCGGTGGCCGTGGTGTTGCTGGTGTGGATCGGCGTGGTCGATGTCAAATACCTGAAGAAGATCCGCCCGTACGTGGTCATCGGCTGCTTTGTGGTCGGCATGATCCTGACGCCGCCGGACATCTTCTCCCAGACCCTGCTGGCCGTGCCGATGTGGATGCTGTTCGAAATCGGCATCCTGTTTGGCAGCCTGGTGAGCAAGCGTGGCGATCACCCGGATGACCAACCCGCCGACGACGACCAGCCGCCAGCGACCCAGCCGTGAACCTGCTGCTGCTTGAGGAGGCCGACTTTATCGCGGCCGACCGGGTGGTGCTGCGTGATCGGCGCCTGGTGCACATGCAGGAAGTCCACCGTGCCGCAGTAGGCGACAGCCTGCGGGTCGGCCGGATTGGCGGTTTGATGGGCAATGCGCAATTGCTGCGCCTGGAAGCCCGGGAAGCCGAGTTGCAAGTGACCTTCGACCAGCCGCCGCCGGCCAAGCTGCCACTGACCTTGCTGCTGGCCCTGCCACGCCCGAAAATGCTGCGCCGAGTGCTGCAAACCGTGGCGTCCATGGGTGTGCCACGGGTGGTGCTGGTGAACAGCTATCGGGTGGAAAAAAGCTTCTGGCAGACGCCATTCCTGGAGCCCGAAGCCCTCCGCGAACAACTGATCCTCGGCCTGGAACAGGCGCGGGACACCGTGCTGCCCGAAATCGTTATCGAAAAGCGCTTCAAACCGTTCGTCGAAGACCGCCTGCCCGCCCTGACCCAAGGCACCCTCGGCCTGATTGGCCACCCCGGCGACTATCCGCCCTGCCCCCGTGGCCTGGATGAGCCTGTCACGCTGGCCATCGGCCCGGAAGGCGGCTGGATACCCTACGAAGTGGACCTGCTGGCCAAGGCCGGTTTGCAGCCGGTGCAACTGGGGGCCCGCATCCTGAGGGTAGAAACCGCCGTCACCGCGCTGCTCGCTCGCCTGTTCTGACACCCCCCTCTCCTGTAGGAGCGAGCTTGCTCGCGAAAGACTCAAGGACAGCGCGCTCATCCAGAATGCCCGCGTTATCGTTGACGACCTTCGCGAGCAAGCTCGCTCCTACAGAAAGATCCGAATCTGCCGATAGCTTCTGAATAAGTCCAAGCCTTGTTCCAGGGGAGTTCGCAGCATGTATCGTTGGTTAGCCGAGAAATTGGGGAATGTGAGCGTCAACCGCAAGCTGGGCATAGGCTTCGGCCTGGTCTTGATACTGACCCTACTCATCACGTTTACCGGCTGGACAGGCCTGAGCGGCGTGATCAGCCGCGGCGACAAGCTGGGTTATATTTCCAGCCTCAACGGGCTGACCAAAGACCTGCGCCTGGCGCGCATGGACTTCGAAATGCGCCGTGGCGAACAAGGCACGGGCGCGGTCAACGACCTGATCACACAACTGGACGCCGGCCTGAAAACCGCCGCAGACCTGATCGAACAACCCGACGACAAGCTCGTGGTAGAACAACAACAGGAAGCCTTGAGCCAATACAAAAAAGCCTTCGCCTCTATGGTCATGGCCGGCCTCAAGCGTGAGGGCGCCCGCAGCAAACTGGGGGATACCGCCGACAACGCCGTCGCAAAAATCAACGAAGTGGAAAAATCCCTGCTGCAGGGCGACAGCGTCACCCTGTTCAACAGCGTGGTCGACTTGAGCAAACTGATCCAGCAGGCACGCTTCCAGGTGCGCGGTTACACCTACAGCGCCAAGGCCGAAGCCGAACAGCCAGCCCTGGACGCCATCGACAACGCCCTGAAGAAAATCACCGCCCTGAACGACACGCTGCCCGAGCAATACCGGGCCAACCTGGAGGAAGCCAGCGTCTCGCTGCAGGCCTACCGTGCCGCCGTCAGCCAGTACCGCGACTCCCAGGTTTCGGCCGCCGCCGCGATGAAAGGCATGGCAGACCAAGGCGAAATCCTGCTCGACAGCAGTAATAAACTGACCACCTCGCAAACCGTGGTACGCGACACCGACACCGCCCATGCCAAGAACCTGTTGCTGCTGGCCACCGCCCTGGCGCTGGCCTTCGGCATCGTCGCGGCCTGGGCCATTACCCGCCAGATCGTCATTCCACTGAACCAGACCCTCAAAGTGGCGGAACGGGTAGCTGCAGGCGACCTCAGCCACAACCTGATCTCGGAACGCCGCGACGAACTGGGCCAGCTGCAACGGTCGATGCAGAGCATGACCGTGGGCCTGCGGGAACTGATCGGCGGTATCAGCGACGGCGTGACCCAGATCGCCAGCGCCGCCGAACAACTGTCGGCCGTCACCGAACAGACCAGCGCCGGGGTCAACAGCCAGAAGGTCGAGACCGATCAGGTGGCCACCGCCATGAACGAAATGGCGGCCACCGTGCAGGAAGTCGCACGTAACGCCGAAGAAGCCTCCGAGGCCGCCGTAGCCGCCGACCAGCAGGCCCGTGAGGGCGATAAGGTGGTCGGTGAGGCCATCGCCCAGATCGAGCGCCTGGCCAGCGAGGTAGGCAACTCCACCGAAGCCATGGGCCATCTCAAGCGCGAGAGCGACAAGATTGGCAGTGTGCTCGACGTGATCAAGTCGGTGGCCCAGCAGACCAACCTGCTGGCCCTCAACGCAGCGATTGAAGCCGCGCGCGCCGGTGAAGCCGGGCGCGGGTTTGCGGTGGTCGCCGACGAAGTACGCAGCCTGGCCCAGCGCACCCAGAAGTCCACCGAGGAAATCGAAGAGCTGATCGTCGGCCTGCAAAGCGGCACCCAGCAGGTGGCGACCATCATGGACAACAGCCGCAACCTCACTGACAGCAGCGTCGAGCTGACCCGCCGGGCCGGCAACGCCCTGGAAAACATCACCCGCACCGTTTCGACGATCCAGGCGATGAACCAGCAGATCGCCACCGCTGCCGAGCAACAAAGCGCCGTGGCCGAAGAGATCAACCGCAGCGTGCTCAACGTGCGGGACGTTTCCGAACAGACCTCGGCGGCCAGCGAAGAAACAGCGGCCTCCAGTGCTGAACTGGCACGCCTGGGGATTTACCTGCAAACCCTGGTAGGCCGCTTCAAGGTCTGACCCTGTCGCGGCGGCCATCAGGACGCCGCCACGACAACTTGTGAAATTTCCTACGCGCTTTTCAGGTCGTGGATTACACACCTGGCGCCGAATAAAAGTAGCGTTTCAACTCCCCTGGCCGTTGTCAGCCGGACGCTTGAAACGCTCCTTTTGATTCGTTGGAGGTTCACCATGTTTCGTCCACTGACCCGCGCATTAGGCAATATCAGCGTCACCCTCAAACTCTGCCTTGGCTTTGGCCTGGTACTGGCGTTGAGCCTGGCCATCGCCCTGACCGGCTGGCAGGCATTGAACGCCTCGCTTCAACGCTCGGAAATCCTCAACGCCTTGTCCCAGCTGTCCGCGGGCACAGAGCAACTGCGGGCCGACCGCATTGTGTACAGGGTGATGAGCGATGAGGCCAGCCTGGGCAACGTCACCCTGCAAACGGAAAAAATCGATCGCCTCCTGAGCAATCTCACAAGCCTGTTGCAAGACCCGACGGATCGGCCACAGGCAGAGGAGTCTGATCGGCTGATCGCTGACTTCAAGGCCGCTCTGCGAAACCTGCCCCGGCTGGTCGAGCAACGGGAGAACGCGCGCGCCGATCTCAAACACAGCGTGGTCAAGGTCAGCGACACACTTGCGCAAGTGGCCAGCGACCTGCCCGACCAGGAAGACCAGAACGCCCTCGATGCCGTAGAAGACTTGCGCCTGGCCGTGACCCAGGCTGACGACCGCGCTCAAAGCCCCGCGTGGGTACCCGAGTCGCCCAGGCATTACGCCGATGCCGTCGTCGAAGGCCTCAAGGCACTCGATACCGCCCAAACAGCGGTGGCGAAACGACTCGCCGACTCGACCCTGCTCAACGCCGACTTGCTCGACTACGGCGTGCGGATCACCCGACTCAAGGACGCCCAACTCAATACCGAAACCGTGCAAAACCAACTTGAGCAGCAACTGAACCAGTTGCTTGAACAGCGTGACCTGCTGAGCCAGGGGCAAACCCTCAAGCGCGATCAAGAAGCCGCTCGCACCCGCACTCTGCTCTTGAGCGTGACAGCTGCCGCGTTGTTACTCGGCGCCCTGGCGGCCTGGTTGATTGCCGGGCAAATCGTTGCCCCACTGCGCCTGACCCTGCTGACCGCCAACCGGATTGCCGAGGGCGACCTGAGCCACGATATCAACACCACGCGCCAGGACGAACTAGGGCAGTTGCAGCGCAGCATCGGGCAGATGACCGTCAACCTGCGGGGCCTGATTGGCGGCATCGGCGACAGCGCCCGGCAGATCGCCAGTGCTGCCGAGCAATTGTCCAGCGTGACCGAACAGACCCGCGCCGGGGTCGACGGCCAGAAACAGGAAACCGAGCAGGTGGCCACCGCCATGAACGAAATGCTCGCCACCTCCCAGGAAGTCGCACGCCATGCCGAGCAAGCCTCATTGGCCGCCACCGAGGCCGATCAGCAGGCAAGCCAGGGCGATCAGGTGGTGGCGGAGGCGATTGCTCACATCGAGCACCTGGCCCAGGAGATGGCCCGTTCCAGCCAGGCGATGCAAGGGCTGCAACAGGAAAGCCGGAAGATCGGCAGCGTCCTGGAGGTGATCAAGTCGGTGTCGGAACAGACCAATTTATTGGCCCTCAACGCCGCGATCGAAGCGGCGCGCGCTGGCGAGGCGGGCCGAGGGTTTGCCGTGGTCGCCGATGAAGTGCGCAGCCTGGCGCAGCGCACCCAGCAATCGGCCGAGGAAATCGAGGAACTGATCAGCGGCTTGCACCGGGGCACCCAGCAGGTCGCAGACATCATGGACAACAGCCGCAGCCTCACCGACAGCAGCGTGCAACTGACGCGGCGGGCGGGCGATGCACTGGCCGGTATCACCCGTACCGTGTCAGTGATTCAGGAGATGAACCCGCAGATTGCTGCCGCCGCCGAGGAACAAACGGCGGTGGCAGAGGAGATCAACCGCAGCGTGCTGAAGGTCAAGGACGTGTCGGAACAAACCTCGGCCGCGAGTCAGGAAACTGCGGCGGCCAGCGTCGAACTGGCGCGCCTGGGCGCGGATTTGCAGGTGTGGGTGGGCAAGTTCAAGGTCTGAAAAAAACCACGACCAACGCTAACCTGTGGCGAGGGAGCTTGCTCCCGTTGGAGTGCGCAGCGCTCCTATCTTTTTTTGGGGTCGCTACGCGGCCCAGCGGAAGCAAGCTCCCTCGCCACAAGAAGCGTTTTATAGCACCTGACGCAAAAAGGCCTGGGCCCGGGGATCCTTCGGCGCATCGAAGAATTGCGCCGGAGCGGCGTCTTCCAGCAGTTTGCCGTGATCGAAAAACAGCACCCGATCGGCCACTTCCCGGGCAAAGCCCATTTCATGGGTGACGCAGACCATGGTCATGCCTTCCAGGGCCAGGGTCTTCATCACGTCGAGCACTTCGCCGACCATTTCCGGGTCCAGCGCCGAGGTGGGCTCGTCAAACAGCATCACCTTGGGCTCCATCGCCAGGGCGCGGGCAATCGCCACACGCTGCTGCTGGCCACCGGAAAGCCGCGACGGGAACTCGTTGGCTTTCTGGGCGATGCCGACTTTTTCGAGGAGTGCCAGGGCCTTGGCCTCGCGCTCTTTCTTGCCGCGCTTGCGCACGACTTTTTGCGCCAGGCAGAGGTTTTCCAGTACGGTCATGTGGGGGAACAGGTTGAAGTGCTGGAACACCATGCCGACTTCACGGCGGTAGGCGTTCACGTCGGTCTTCGGGTCTGCCAGTTGCAGGCCGTCGATGCTCACCGAGCCCGAATCGAATGCTTCCAGGCCGTTGAGGCAACGCAGGAACGTCGACTTGCCGGAACCGGACGGGCCAATCACCACCAGCACTTCACCCCTGGCCACCTGGGTGGTCACGTTATCCACCGCGCGGACCACGTGGCCACGGGTGTCGAAGACTTTTACCAGATCGCGGACTTCAATCACTTTGCGCGAGCCTCCGCTCAAGCCGGCTGGCGATTTTCGACAGCGGCAGGTTGATCAGCAGGTACAGGCCTGCGACGCAGAACAGGATTTCAAACGGTGAGAACGAGGTGGTGATGACCTCGCGACCACTTTTGAGCAGCTCGGTAATCGCGATCACCGACACCAGCGACGTGTCCTTCACCAGGCTGATAAATTGCCCGGCCAGCGGTGGCAGCACGCGCTTGAGGGCTTGTGGCAACACCACATGGCGCATCGACTGGCCAGCACTGAGCCCGAGGGAGCGTGCCGCTTCGTTTTGCCCACGGGCAATCGACTGCACGCCGGCGCGAATAATTTCGGCCACGTAGGCGCCGGTAAACAGCGACAGGGCGGCGATCCCGGCGAATTCCCGGGACAGGTTGAGCACCGTGCCGATAAAGAAATAGAAAATGAAGATTTGCACCAAAAGCGGTGTGCCGCGTACCAGTTCGACGTATATCGTCGACAGATCGCGCAAAGTCGGGTTGTTCGACAGACGACACAACCCGGTGGCGAGGCCGATCAACAGCCCGAGCACCCCGGACACCACCGACAACCACAACGTGGTCCACAAGCCCCACAGCAACGGGCCAGCGGCCCAATGGCGCGTAACGCCGACCACATCGCCCTCGGCCACGTCATCGCCCCTGGCCACTTGCAGGCTGTTCTCGGCCACGGTCAGGTGCTGTTCCTTGCCCTCGTCGTTGCGCAGGGTCACTTCAGCCACATCGCCTTTGCGCACCAACTCGCTGACGATGGAAATGTCCGACGCCCGCTGGGACTCTTCGGCCTGGTAGACGAAGTACTGCGGCACGCGGTTCCAGCGCCATTCATAGGACATCAGCGAGGTGGCGTAATACAACGCGCCAGCCAGGCCGACCAGCACCAGCACCGTCAGCAGGTGCCAGGGCCATTGGGCTTTTTTCTGTTTCATTACTCAATCCATCAAGGTAGGGGA
>NZ_JACARC010000010.1:0-130718 GCF_013386825.1 Pseudomonas sp. IPO3778 | reverse complement strand
AAGCCCCCTCGCCACAGGTCAGAGCGTTATTCCATGTCCTTGAGCCACTCGGAGCTCTTGAACCACTTGTCATGGATGCGATCGTAGGTGCCGTCGTTACGGATCTGGTGCAGGAAGTTGTTGATGAAGTTGATGCTGTCGTAGTCGCCCTTCTTCAGGCCAAACGCCAGAGGCTCAAAGGTGAACGGCTGGTCGAGGAACACCAGCTTGCCGGCGCCCACCTTGTTCACCGCCACCACGTTGTATGGCGCGTCGTAGACGAAGGCATCAGCCTTGCCATTGACCACATCGAGCACGGCTTCCTGCTCGTTGTCGTAGCCGTGGTACTTGGCCTTGGAGATCAGTTTCTTGGCCACCATCTCGCCGGTGGTGCCGAGCTTGGAGGTCAGGCGGTACTTCTCGTCGTTCAGGTCTTTGTAGGACTTGATGGTGCCTTCCAGTTCCTTGCGGATCAGCAGGGTCTGGCCAACCACGATGAACGGTTCGCTGAAGTTCAGGCGCAGGTTGCGCTCCTGGGTCAGGGTCATGCCGCTGCCGATCATGTCGAACTTGTTGGTCAGCAGGGCCGGGATGATCCCGTCGTAGCCGGTGGAGATCGGCTCGAACTTGACGCCCATGGACTTGGCCATCGCCTTGAGGATGTCGACTTCAAAGCCGATGATTTCACCGCGCTTGTTGGTCATCTGAAACGGCATGTAGGTCGGGTCCATGCCGACTTTCAGCGTGCCGCGCTTGACCGCATCATCGATGGCGCCGGCGTGGGCCGCGTTGACCGCCACCAGTGCGGTGACGCCTAGCAGCAGCATCGAAAGATACTTTTTCATCATCAAGTCCCCTGAACTCATTTCTTGTGAGGTCGGCGCGCAAAAGGGCTGCACCATTTCGGGGTGCGATCCTAACTCACTCACCGCCCTCCACAAAGGTTTCGCCGGGATTTGTTGCCAATGTATGACAGAAAAGCCCCACAACAGTGCAGCGAACAGCACCGCTAGACACCTCACCCTACTGACCAGCCAACTGATTGATGTGTAAGCAGTTATGACTACCAGTCGATGTCTGCCATCCAGTCCGTGTCCTTGAACCACTTGTCATGCAACCGATCGTAGGTGCCGTCCTGGGCCACTTGATTCAGGAAATGGTTGATCCAGTTAAGGCTGTCGTAATCGCCCTTTTTCACTCCGAACGCCAAGGGCTCGTAGGTGAACGGTTGCTCCAGGGCCAACAGCGCACTGTTTTGGGGTTTGGTGATGGCGATCAGGTTATAGGGCGCATCATGGATAAACGCGTCGGCCTTGCCCTGCGCCACGTGGCGCACGGCTTCTTCCGGGGTTGGAAAACTGCGCAGCCGTGCAGCGCCCAGAAACCGTTTCGCTGCCGCCTCACCCGTGGTGCCTTCGGCGGCCACTATTTGAAAACCGGCTTCGTTCAAGTCTTCGATGCTGTGGACCTTGTCGGCCCAGCGCGGATGCAGCAGTACGGTCTGGCCGACGATAATGAACGAGTCGCTGAAATTGAGGGTCAGGTTGCGCTCCTGCGTCACCGTCATACCGCTGCCGATCAGGTCGAACCGACTGGCCAGCAGGCCGGGGATCAGGTCGGTATACGGCACCGCGACCAGCTCCAGCTGTACCCCCAGCGCCTTGCTCATCTCCCGCAGCAGATCAATTTCAAACCCGATGACACGACCATTCCTGTCGGTCATCTCGAAAGGCACGTAGGCCGGATTGGTACCGACTTTCAGCACACCGCGCCGAACGGCTTCATCGATGGCCCCGGCGTGTACCAGGTAACCGTGGGAAAACATGACGATGCCGAGCAACAGCCTCGATAAATACCTTTTGATCATGAAACGCCCCTGTTCCGTTAAACACTCCCACACCCGGCCACGCGCAAGTTCGCGTAAACCAGAGGCTTCGAGTCAGATTTTGGGGGCGATGCTAACCCACTCGCAGGCCCGGCAATACGCCTCGGAGAAGGGTCTTTTGTTTCGAAATAACAAGGTGTTAGCGGGATGAAGCAGAAGGGAAAAATAGCGTAGGACGGCTACCGAAAACGCCCCCGAGGCGAGACCTCGGGGGCGTCGGAATCAGGCCGGTTGGGCCTGAGACGACAACGGTTTCAACGGCAGCAACGGCGCATGCGGATCGGCCTTGACCGATTCGCGCCAGGCATTGAGCCACTCGGCGTGGCCTTCGCTCCAGACCTGCTCGTGCAAGCGTGCCAGGGCAACCGGGTCGCTGAGCAAGGCCAGGCGCTCAGCGTTGTTGAGGCCGGCAGGGCCGACTTTCAACGCGTGGCGAACACGGTCAATACGCAGCCATTCAATCGGCTCAGCCTGCCCGTGACGGGAAGTTGCCAAGGCGCACGTCAGAGCGTTCTGCTGTGGATCAACCACCGCCCGCACAAACCCGTCATTCAGCGCATGCCAACGGTTTTCGTGGGTGTACTTGTCGGTCGACAACAGCGCCTGGGGCGGATTGTATTCCTCAGGGATCAGGAACAGGCTCTCGTCGCGAGACTTGAGGCCCAGCTTGACCCGGCTGGAAATCACCGACACCGGAATCGACAGCATCAGCGAACCGACAATCGGCACCAGCCACCACAGGAAGCTTGGGTTCAACCACACCACCAGCAGCGCCCAGAAGAAGCCGAGCAAGGTCTGCGGACCGTGGCGCTTGACCGCCTCGCTCCATGGCGTGGAGTCGTCGTCACGTTGCGGCGAGTTCCAAGTCGCGGCCCAGCCGAGGAACGCAGCGAGGACGAAACGGGTGTGGAAAATCATCCGCACCGGCGCCAGCAGCATGGAGAACAACATCTCCAGCAGCATCGACAGCGTCACCTTGAACTTGCCACCGAACTCTTTCGCGCCCTTGGCCCAGATCAGGATGATACTCAGCAGTTTAGGCAGGAACAGCAGCACGATGGTGGTGGAGAACAGCGCCACGGCCTTGTCCGGGTGCCATTGTGGCCACAGCGGGTACAACTGGCGTGGCGCCATGAAGTACTGCGGCTCCATCAGGGTGTTGACCGCCAGCAGGGCTGTCGACAGCACCAGGAAGAAGAACCACAACGGTGCCGACAGGTACGACATCACGCCGGTCAGGAACACCGCACGGTGTACCGGGTGCATGCCTTTTACCAGGAACAGGCGGAAGTTCATCAGGTTGCCGTGGCACCAGCGACGGTCACGCTTGAGTTCGTCCAACAGGTTCGGCGGCAGTTCTTCGTAGCTGCCCGGCAAGTCGTAGGCAATCCACACGCCCCAGCCGGCACGGCGCATCAGCGCCGCTTCAACGAAGTCGTGGGAGAGGATCGCACCGGCAAACGCGCCTTTACCCGGCAACGGCGCCAGGGCGCAGTGCTCGATAAACGGCTTCATGCGGATGATCGCGTTGTGACCCCAGTAGTGGGATTCGCCCAACTGCCAGAAGTGCAGGCCGGCGGTGAACAGCGGGCCATACACGCGGGTGGCGAACTGCTGCATGCGCGCATACAGGGTGTCCATGCCCGACGCACGCGGCGCGGTCTGGATAATCCCGGCATCCGGCGTGGCTTCCATCAGGCGTACCAGGCTGGTCAGGCATTCGCCGCTCATCACGCTGTCGGCGTCGAGCACCACCATGTACTTGTAGTCACCGCCCCAACGACGGCAGAAGTCGTCGAGGTTGCCGCTCTTGCGTTTGACGCGACGGCGACGGCGGCGATAGAAGATCTTGCCGAAGCCACCGGCTTCGCGGCACACGTCGAGCCAGGCTTGCTGCTCGGCGATGCAGATGTCGGCCTCGTTGCTGTCGCTGAGGACGAAGAAGTCGAAACGGTCCAGGTCACCGGTGGCGGCAACCGATTCGAACGTCGCACGCAGGCCGGCAAATACCCGGGGCACGTCTTCGTTGCAGATCGGCATGACCAGCGCGGTGCGGGCGTCTTTCGGAATCGGCTCGTCACCGGCACTTTTACCGGAGATACGGTATTTATCGTGACCGGTCAGCAGTTCGAGGAAGCCCATCAGCGCGGTCCAGAAACCGGCCGAGACCCAGCAGAACAGAATCCCGAACAGCACCAGGATGCTGGTTTGCAGGGCGTAAGGCAGGACCTGGGTCGCAGTTTGCAGCAGGGTCTGGTTGCGGATCTCGTCGAAGTCGACGAAGGACCAGCCCTGGTACGGCATGATGCCTTTCATGTACCAGCCGGCAACGATCGTCTGGCCGAGCATCAGCACCAGCAGGATGTAACGGCGGATCGAGCCAACGGTGCGCCAGCGGGCAGCCGGCAGAACGCGTTCATCCTTCGGCGGTGCCGGAGGGTTGGTACGACCGGTCAGGCGACGCCAGCCACGCACCAGGATATTGGTGCGCCATGGCTCAGGCACGACCTTGGTCCGACGGATCGGCGGCGTAGCCTTGAGGCAAACCCGGCCGCTGGCGTCGAGCGCCAGCATTTCGGCGTCTTGCAGCTCTTCGGCCGTGTTGAGGGTCAGCCGCGCGCCGACCGACGCTTGGGCAGCGTCGGCAGGTGCGTCGAACGTGGACGACGACAGGCGCTTGTGCAATTCACTGAAGGACTCGCAGCCCGCCAGTTCGGCGCGCTGCTCATCGGTCATCGGGAGATGCGCCAGGTACTCGGCAAGCGTCTCTGGCTGGACTTGAGAATTACTCATCGGCAGGCAACTGATAGCTCCAGGTTTCGGTCAGGACTTGCTCTGTCTTGGCCGGCTCCGGTGTGGCTGGGGCCGCAGCCTCTGGCTGCTTGGCATCCTTGTCTTTCGGGTCTTTCTTGGCGGCTTTCTCGTGCTGTTTGGCCAGGAGCTTGTCGGCCTTGAGCACCTGGTTCGACGCCTTCTCCGGCTCCGGCGCAACGATGTCCTGGACCAGGGCAGCGCGCATTTCAGTCGGTTTGCCTGCGTCCTTGATCTTCATGCGCAGGGTCAGGCGCCAGCCTTGGGTGTGCGGGTTGTAGCGCACGCTGTTTTCAACGACTTCGGCGTTGTCACCCACGCTGACCTGGCTGCGAACCGGTGCATCCGGTGCGAGTTTCTTCAGGGACGGGCCCTCGAAGTCCACCAGGTAAGCCACGCTGCCGTCTGGCTGACGGATCAGGTTGGATTGCTTGACGTCGCCGGTGGACCGCAGGGTCTGCTTGACCCAGGCGCTTTCAGGCGAATGGAACTCGGCGTCATTCAGTGTCCAGTGCAGGCGATAGGCGACGTCCAGCGGCTTGCCGGGCTCCGGCAGTTTTTCCGGGCTCCAGAAGGCAACGATGTTGTCGTTGGTTTCATCGGCGGTCGGAATCTCTACCAGGTCAACGGAGCCCTTGCCCCAGTCGCCTTCAGGCTCGATCCAGGCGCTTGGGCGCTTGTCGTAGTTGTCGTCGAGGTCTTCGTAGTGGCTGAAGTTGCGGCCGCGTTGCAGCAGGCCGAAACCACGCGGGTTTTCCACGGTGAAGTTGCTGACCGACAGGTGTTTAGGGTTGTTCAGTGGGCGCCAGATCCACTCGCCGTTGCCGGCATGGATCGACAGGCCGCTGGAATCGTGCAGCTCGCGACGGTAGTTGAGGACCTTGGACGGCTGGTTGGCGCCGAACAGGAACATGCTGGTCAGCGGGGCGATGCCCAGCTTGGTGACCTTGTCACGCAGGTACATCTGGGATTTGACGTCGACAATGGTGTCGGTGCCCGGGCGCAGGATCAGGCGATAGGCGCCAGTGGCCCGCGGCGAATCCAGCAGGGCATAGATCACCAGCTGTTTCTCGCCCGGCTTTGGACGCTCGATCCAGAACTCGGTGAAACGCGGGAACTCTTCGCCGGACGGCAAGGCCGTGTCGATCGCCATGCCACGGGCAGACAGGCCGTAGACCTGGTCTTTACCCACGACGCGGAAATAGCTGGCGCCGAGCATGGTCATGATTTCGTCTTGCTTGTCGCCCTTGTTGATCGGGTACAGCACACGGAAACCGGCATAACCCAGCTGTTCGGTAGACTTGGGATCAAACTTGACGTCGCCGAAATCGAATCGGGACGGGTCGTATTTGATTTCCTGGACGCTGTCGGCGGTGACTTCGTTGATTTTCACCGGTGTATCGAAGTGCATACCCTGGTGATAGAAGGACAGCTTGAACGGGGTGTTTTGATCGGCCCACTCGGCTTTTTCGTTGCGGAAACGAATTTTCTGGTAGTCAGCGAATTTCATTTCGCGGAATTCGTTCGGCAAATTGCTGCGCGGAGCTTCGTATTTCTGCCCGGCCAGCTCTTTTGCCTTGGCCGACACATCATCCAGACTGAATGCCCACAGTTGACCCGCGCCGAACAGGCAAAACAGGGCAGAGCCCGTTACCAGTGCGTTTCGTAACCGTTTGGCAGACAATTTTGGTGCATTACAGGGACTAACAATCACGAGCAACCCTCGCCGAAAACAGATCAAAAAACCAACGGCCAGCTATCTATATGCCAGGTTGGCGAGCATTGTTCCGACTCCCATGGGGCTAAATGATTCCCCACTAGCTATCGGACAAGTCTCTACGTAAGTCAAAAATGGACCAATTTAACGCTGATCCCCGTAGCGCGCGATTATCTAGTAGCCCGCGAGACAACGCATCAGGGTCAGCGAAGTATTTGTAGCGAAAACCCGGTTTTTTGGGCATTACAAGTCGTTTTCAGTACATTCACGTCTGTAACAGGAAGGTGACCGGCCCGTCATTGACCAAATGCACCTGCATATCAGCGCCAAAACGCCCTGCCACTACCGTGCCATGCAATTGTTGCGCTTGTAACAGCAGGTAGTCGAAAAGCTGCTCGCCCAACGCCGGCGGTGCCGCCGTGGAGAAGCTGGGACGCAAGCCGCTCTTGGTGTCTGCCGCCAGGGTGAACTGGGACACCAGCAGCAAACCGCCGCCAATGTCTTTCAAGGACAGGTTCATCTTGCCCTCGTCATCGCTGAACACCCGATAGTTAAGCAGCTTATGCAGCAGTTTGTCGGCGCTGGCCGGGGTATCTGAAGGCTCGACGGCCACCAGCACCAGCAAACCCTGGTCTATCGCACCCACCACCTGCCCTTCTACCTCGACCCGGGCGCCGCGCACCCGTTGCAAAAGCCCCTTCATGCTTCTTCAGGCGGCAAATCAAGCAGGCGCCGTGCCATTTCACTCGCGGCACGTACCAACGCATCGGTGATTCCGGGCTCGGAAGCCGCATGGCCGGCCTCGCGGATAATCTGCAGCTCACTGTTGGGCCAGGCCTGATGCAGCTCCCAGGCGTTGTCCAGCGGGCAGATCATATCGTAGCGGCCGTGCACGATTACGCCAGGCAGATGGGCGATCTTGTGCATGTCGCGAATCAGCTGGTTGGGCTCAAGGAACGAATTGTTGGTGAAGTAATGGCATTCGATACGGGCAATCGACAACGCGCGCTGGGGTTCGGAGAAGCGCTCGATCAATTGCGGGTTCGGGCACAGGCCCAGCATGCGGCCTTCCCACGTGGACCAGGCCTTGGCGGCGTGCATCTGGGCGATCTGGTCATTGCCGGTCAGGCGCTTGTGGTAGGCGCTGAGCAGGTCGTGGCGCTCCTCCGCAGGGATCGGCGCGAGGTAATCCTGCCAGTAGTCAGGGAACAGACGGCTGGCACCGGCCTGGTAGAACCATTGAATGTCCTGGGGGCGGGCCAGAAAAATGCCGCGCACAATCAGGCCATGCACACGCTCCGGGTGGGTTTGCGCGTAGGCCAGGGCCAGGGTCGAACCCCAGGAACCGCCGAACAGCACCCATTTTTCGATGCCCAGGTGTTCGCGGATTCGCTCAAGGTCGGCCACCAGGTCCCAGGTGGTGTTGTTTTCCAGGCTGGCCCGTGGGGTGGAGCGCCCGCAGCCGCGCTGATCAAAAGTAACAATTCGGTACAGGTTAGGATCGAAATAGCAGCGGCTATTAGCGTCACACCCGGCGCCAGGGCCGCCATGGATGAAGACGACGGGCAAGCCTTCCGGGGAACCGCTTTCATCGACATACAGGACGTGGGTTTCGTCGACGGCCAGATCGTGCCGGGCGTAGGGTTTGATCTGCGGGTACAAAGTCTGCATTGCGCGCTCCGTAAGGGGTCGAGTTCATCCCTGGGGGGACGTCTTTTATTTTGCCGTCTGGCATCATAAACCCGAATTGTGCAATGAGCATGCCCTGGTGGACTCAGACCTGTGTCAGCAGAACTCCACGCAGGTAGTTCAGCAGGTAACCGTACAGCCGGTCGACCTCCTCCACCTGGCCCCGGGCCCGCAGGCAGCCGTGGACCAGGCCTTTGCCGGGGTACAGCGTGGCCGCCACCCCGGCCGCTTGCAGGCGTTCGGCGTAGAGCATGCCGTCGTCCCGCAGCGGGTCGAACTGGGCGACGGCGATCAACGCCTGGGGCAACCCGCTGAAATCTGCAGCCAGCAAGGGCATGGCATAGGGCGACGGTTTGCCCGGCCCGCGCAAATAGAGCGCCAGGTAGCATTCGGTGTCGGCCGTGCTGAGCAGCGGCGCGTCAACGCAGTCGCGGCGGGATGGCAAGTCAGCGGGGCCGCCCAGGCCGGGGTAGATCAGGATTTGTGCCAGGGGCTGCGGTTGGTGGTCATCCCGCAACCCCAGGCACAACGCGGCCGCCAGGTTACCGCCGGCACTGTCACCGGCCACCACCAGGCGCTGCAGGTTGACAGGGCAAGGCGCTTCACCCGCCTGAATCGCCCGCCAGACCGCGCAGCAATCGTCGAAGGCGGCCGGGAAAGGGTGTTCGGGTGCCAGGCGATAGTCGATGGCGATGACCAGCACCTGCAGCGCGTCGGCCAGCTCACCGCAGATAAAGTCGTGGGAATCCAGGCCGCCCACCACCCAGCCGCCACCGTGCATATAAAGGATGCAGGGCCAGCCGGCATCGGGGGCTGGCGTCGCCGGCTGATAAATGCGCACGCCCACGCCACCCAGGGAAACGTCTGACACCTGTAACCCTTCCGGCCGCGCCGGGGTGAACGCTTGGCACATGCGGTCATAGCCCCTGCGCAACCCAGCCAGCGACGTGTCGTCGCTGGTGAAGGATTCGGTTTTTTCGACAAAGGCGCACATCGGCGCGGAAATAGGGTAAAGGGACATGAAGGTGATCGTCCTGATATGAAGACTCAAAGCACACCACAAGACAAATGTGGGAGCTGGCTTGCCTGCGATAGCGGTATTTCAACCAACGCCATCGTCGACTGATACACCGCTATCGCGGGCAAGCCCGGCTCCCACATTGGCTCTCTGTTGTTTGATCTATCGTGTTCGCATCAAGGTTTCAGGCTGGCCTGCACCGCCGCCACGCCGTCCTTGCCATCCAGGGTCGTCACACCCGCCAGCCAGCGCTGCAAGTCCTCGGGATTGTCCCGCAGCCATTGCTTGGCCACGTCCTGCGGTGTCTTGCGGTCCATGATCGGCACCATCAACTGGCTTTCCTGGGCGGCGGTGTAGGTCAGGTTTTCCAGCAGCCGGGTCACGTTGGGGCAACGTTCGGCGTAGTCCGGCGCCGTCACCGTGGAGACCGTGGCCATGCCCTCGTTGGCACCGAACACATCTTCACTGCCGGTCAGATACGCCATTTTCATGTTGATGTTCATCGGGTGCGGGGTCCAGCCGACAAACACCACGAACTCCTTGCGGTTCACCGCCCGCTGCACCGCGGCCAGCATGCCGGCTTCACCCGACGCCACCAGCTTGAAGCCGCCCAGGCCAAAGCGGTTGCTGTCGATCATTTTCTGGATGTCGGTATTGGCGCCGCTGCCCGGTTCGATGCCGTAAATCTTGCCGCCCAGTTTGTCCTTGAAGCGGGCAATGTCGGCAAAGGTTTTCAGGCCCGCATCGGCGACGTACTGCGGTACCGCCAGGGTGGCCTGGGCGTCGGACAGGCTCGGTTTGTCGAACACCTTGACCTGATTGGCGGCGAGAAATGGCGCGATGTTGTTGTCCATCGCCGGTTTCCAGTAGCCGAGGAAGATATCCAGGCGCTTGTCGCGGATGCCGGCAAAGATGATTTGCTGCACGGCGCTGGTTTGCTTGCTGTCATAGCCCAGGCCATTGAGCAGCACATCGGCCATGCCGCTGGTGGCGATCACGTCGGTCCAGCTGACCACGCCCATGCGCACGGCCTTGCACGAGGCCGGGTCGGCGGCCATCGCGTTGGCGCTCAGGAGGGCGGCGCCGGTGAGAATCAACAGGCAACGGTTGAACAGTCTTTTCATCGATGCGGTCTCACTCGGCAGTTTTATTGTGGGGATGGCGTCTGACGCGCCGTGCCCAACACCTTACCCAGCGGGACCTCGATCAAAGCGACCTGTGGCGACTGTGAGTTGCACTCAGGCGACTTGAGAGGTGTGTGGCTGTTGAGGGCCTCATCGCAGGCAAGCCAGCTCCCACATTTGAATATGTTTGCCATTCAAAAGGTGGGAGCCGGGCTTGCCCGCGATGGCTATCTCAACTGCGCAACCGATCACCGGTAGTGCTTTTGCCCCCATGCCAGGAACCCTTCCAGCAATTCCTTCAACACCACCCGCGTCGGTTCGGCCAAATCGGCGCGATAACGGAACGGCTCAAACTCTTCCATGTACGTGCACTGCCCCAGTTCCAGCTGCACGGCGTGGATGTTCTCGGCCGGATTGCCGTAGTGCCGGGTGATATGCCCGCCCTTGAAACGCCCGTTGAGCACATGGCTGTACTGCGGATGCCCGGCGCAGATGGCTTCCAGTTGGCTGGCCAGCTGCGGATCGCAGGCGGCGCCATTGAAGGTGCCGAGGTTGAAGTCCGGCAGCTTGCCTTCGAACAGGTGCGGGATCACCGAGCGGATCGAGTGCGCGTCAAACAGCAGCGCATAGCCGAACTCGGCCTTGAGCCGGGCCAGCTCGTTTTGCAGGGTTCGGTGATACGGCGTCCACACCTGCTCCAGGTACGTGGCGCGCTCGGCCTTGGACGGTTCCAGGCCTTCGCGGAACAGCGGCACACCGTCGAACAGCGTCGCCGGGTAGAGGCCGGTGGTGGCACCGACGTACAGCGGCTTGTCGTCTGAAGGCCGGTTCAGGTCGATGACAAAACGCGAATATTCGGCGGCCAGGGTGCTGGCGCCCAGTTCGTCGGCGAAGTCGTACAGCGTGGGAATGTGCCAGTCGGTGTCCGGCAGGCTTTGCGCCTCGGGGATCAGCCCGGCCTGCACCGCCGGCGTGAGACGCAGGCCCGCATGGGGCATGCTGATCAGCAGCGGTACGCGGCCTTGTTTGAAATTCAGAACCTTATCCACAGCGCTACTCCTCAAACGGTGACATCGGCGCCATGGCGCACGACGCGTTTATCCAGCTCGCCGCCCAGCCAGTAGGCCAGGTCGGCAGGGCGATCGATCTGCCAGGCGACAAAGTCCGCGACCTTGCCCACTTCCAGCGAGCCATGGCTGTCACCCAGGCCCAGGGCGGTGGCCGCGTGCTGCGTGGCGCCGGCCAGGGCTTCTTCCGGGGTCATGCGGAACAGGGTGCAGGCCATGTTCAGCATCAGGCGCACCGACAACGCCGGCGAGGTGCCCGGGTTGAGGTCGCTGGCAATGGCGATCTTCACGCCGTGCTTGCGCAGGGCGTCCATCGGCGGCAACTGGGTTTCCCGCAGGAAGTAGAACGCCCCCGGCAGCAACACCGCGACGGTGCCGGAAGCGGCCATGGCGATGGCGTCTTCTTCGGTCATGAACTCCAGATGGTCCGCCGACAGCGCCTGATAACGCGCCGCCAGGCTGGAGCCATGCAAGGACGACAATTGTTCGGCGTGCAGTTTTACCGGCAAGCCGAGTTTTTGGGCAGAGATGAACACGCGCTCCACCTGCTCTGGCGAAAACGCCAGGTATTCACAGAAGGCGTCGACCGCATCCACCAGGCCTTCCGCCGCCAGTGCCGGCAGCATCTCGGCGCAGATGTGGTCGATGTAGGCGTCGGCGCGGTCCGCGTACTCCGGCGGCAACGCGTGGGCCGCCAGGCAAGTACTGCGCACACTCACCGGCAACTCGGCGCCGAGGCGGCGGATCACCCGCAGAATCTTGCGCTCGCTGGCCAGGTCCAGGCCGTAGCCGGACTTGATCTCGACGGTGGTCACGCCGTCCCGCAGCAAACTGCGCAGGCGCTTGTGGCCGCTGGCAAACAACTCATCTTCGGTTGCCGCACGCGTGGCGCGCACGGTGCTGGCAATACCGCCACCGGCCGCTGCGATCTCGGCATAGCTCACGCCTTGCAGCCGCTGCTCGAACTCACCGCTGCGATTGCCACCGAACACCGTGTGGGTGTGGCAGTCGATCAGCCCGGGCGTGACCCACGCCCCCAGCAGGTCATGGGTGGTCGCGTAGTCCGCCTTCGGCAGATCGGCGCGCGGGCCGATCCACTCGATGAGCGTGCCCGAGGTCACGATAGCGGCATCCTCGATGATCGAGTAGTTGCCCTGGGCCATGGTTGCAACGTGGCAGTGTTGCCAAAGCGTTTTCATTCAACACCTGCGTTTGGTTATCGATGAGACAAAGCCGGGTCGTAGTGGACCTTGGCCGTTTGCCCGGCGGCGGGCTTGACCCACAGCAGGTAGGCAACGATCAGCAGGACGATCCACACGGCACCGACCATAAGGGCGGCCTGGGTGTCCGGGAAGTAACCCAGCACGCCGAAGATAAACAGCATGAACACGATGGCGGCCGCTGGCGCATAGGGCCAGAACGGCACCGGGAATTTCAGCTCGGCGATTTGCTCCTTGGTCATCGAGCGACGCATGGCCACCTGGGTGACCAGGATCATCAGCCACACCCACACCGTGGCGAAGGTCGCAATCGATGCGATCACCAGGAACACGTTTTCCGGGATCAGGTAATTGAGCACCACACCGCCCAGCAATGCGGCGCCCATCACCACCACCGTCATCCACGGCACGCCTTGTTTCGACAGCTGGGCAAACCCTTTGGGCGCCTGCCCTTGCTGGGCCAGGCCGAACATCATGCGGCCTGCGCCGAAGATGTCGCTGTTGATGGCCGAGACGGCAGCCGAGATCACCACGATATTGAGGATGGTCGCCGCCGAGCCTATCCCCAGGTTGCTGAAGATCTGCACGAACGGGCTGCCCTGGCTGCCGATCTGCGGCCACGGGTAGATCGCCATCAGCACAAACAACGTCAGCACGTAGAACAGCAGGATGCGCAACGGCACTGCGTTGATCGCCTTGGGGATCACCCGCTGCGGGTCCTTGGCCTCGCCTGCGGTGATGCCGATGATTTCGATGCCGCCAAAGGCAAACATCACCACCGCGAAGGACGCAATCAAGCCACCCACGCCGTTCGGCATGAAGCCGCCGTGGGCCCACAGGTTGCTGAGGCCGGTGGCCGGCGCTTCGCCCGCCGAGTGAATGCCGAACAGCATGATGCCGAAGCCGCCGAGGATCATCGCCACGATGGCGCCAACCTTGAGCAGCGACAGCCAGAACTCCATTTCGCCAAAGACTTTGACGTTGCACAGGTTCAAGCCGCCGATCAGCAGCACGATGCCCAGCACCCAGACCCAGCGCGCGACTTCGGGAAACCAGAAGCCCATGTAGATGCCGAAGGCGGTGACGTCGGCGAGGCAGACGATGATCATTTCAAAGGCGTAGGTCCAGCCGAGGATAAAGCCGGCCATCGGGCCCAGGTAGGTGCTGGCGTAGTGGCCGAAGGAGCCGGACACCGGGTTGTGCACGGCCATTTCGCCGAGGGCGCGCATCACCATGAACACGGCGGCGCCACCGATGAGGTAGGCCAGGAGTACAGCGGGGCCGGCCATCTGGATGGCGGAGGCGGAGCCGTAGAAGAGCCCGGTACCGATCGCGGAACCGAGCGCCATGAAGCGAATATGTCGGGCGGAGAGCCCGCGTTTCAAACCTTTTTCCTGGTGCATTTCTCGTCCCTATTTATTTTTATTTTCTGTAGGAGCGAGCTTGCTCGCGAAGGTATTCCAGGCGCATCGCTGCGGTGGATGTACCTTTTTCGCGAGCAAGCTCGCTCCTACAGGGGCATCCATCCCTTAGAGGCTCGGGAGCAACTTCGCCGGCACCAGCTCATTCAGGCATCGCGTCGCCAACAGCTCGGTCGCCGCGTTGATGTCCGGCGCAAAGAACCGGTCCTTCTCATAAAACGCCACTTTGCCGCGCAGAATCCCGCGGGCCTTTTCCAGCGCGGGCGAGGTTTTCAGACCATTGCGCAGGTCCAGGCCCTGGCACGCCGCCAACCATTCCACCGCCAGTACACCACGGGTGTTCTCGGCCATTTCCCACAGGCGCTTGCCTGCGGCCGGCGCCATCGACACGTGGTCTTCCTGGTTCGCCGAGGTCGGCAGGCTGTCGACGCTATGGGGATGGGCCAGCGCCTTGTTCTCGCTGGCCAGTGCCGCTGCCGTTACCTGGGCGATCATGAAGCCGGAGTTCACGCCACCGTTGGCCACCAGGAAGGGCGGCAGTTGCGACATGTGTTTGTCCATCATCAACGAGATACGACGCTCGCTCAGGGAACCGATTTCCGCGATGGCCAAGGCCATGTTGTCCGCCGCCATGGCCACCGGCTCTGCGTGGAAGTTGCCGCCGGAAATCACGTCACCTTCTGCCGCAAACACCAAGGGGTTATCGGACACCGCGTTGGCTTCCACCACCAGTACGTCGGCCGCCTGGCGGAACTGGGTCAGGCAGGCGCCCATGACTTGCGGCTGGCAGCGCAGGGAGTACGGGTCCTGGACCTTGTCGCAGTTTTCGTGGGACTGGGACACTTCACTGCTTTCACCCAGCAGGGCGCGATACGCGGCGGCGGAGTCGATCTGGCCACGCTGGCCACGGGCTGCGTGAATGCGCGCGTCGAACGGCGAGCGCGAACCCAGCACGGCTTCCACCGTCAGGGCGCCACAGGCCAGGGCACCGGCGAACAGGTCTTCGCCTTCGAACAGGCCCCGCAGCGCATACGCGGTGGAAACCTGGGTGCCGTTGAGCAGCGCCAGGCCTTCCTTGGCCGCCAGGGTCAGCGGCGTCAGGCCGGCGACTTTCAGCGCGGCGGTGGCTTCCAGCCATTCGCCTTTATAGCGGGCTTTGCCTTCGCCCAACAGCACCAGCGACATGTGAGCCAACGGCGCCAGGTCACCGGAGGCACCCACCGAGCCTTTCAGCGGAATGTGCGGGTACACCTCGGCGTTGATCAGGGCGATCAGCGCGTCGATCACCTGCCGGCGAATCCCGGAAAAACCACGGCTCAGGCTGTTGACCTTGAGCACCATGACCAGTCGCACCAGCGCATCGCTGATGGGCTCACCGACGCCGGCGGCATGGGACAGCACCAGGGAACGCTGGAGGTTTTCCAGGTCTTCGCTGGCGATACGGGTCGAGGCCAGCAGGCCGAAACCAGTGTTGATGCCGTACGCGGTGCGGTTCTCGGCGAGAATCTGCTCCACGCAGGCGACACTGGCGTCGATCTGGCTTGATGCGCTGGCATCCAGGCTGAGGGTTACCGGCTGCTGGTAGATGGCCCGCAGTTGGGCAAGGCTCAGTTGGCCTGGAATCAGATTTAGCGCAGTCACATTCATGCTCCTTTTGAGAGTGTTGTTAACTACCAGTCGCTCCGGATGCTTCCGTTATCCGCCGCTGCGCTCTTTTAGAGGATCAGCCGGCTTGGCACGCTGGTTATTGTTGGAAAAAGGTCAGTGCAAATTCGGTAACGTGTGTTGCAGCAAGTCGGTGTCTTTGAGCAGCGCCGCAGTGGCCGCAATGTCCGGCGCCAGCCAGCGGTCCTGGTCGTAGGCCGGGACATGTTCGCGCAGCAACCGCCAGGCGGTGTCGGTGCCGGCACCGAAGCGCTGTTCCTGCAGGAACTCGAACGCCTGGGCCGCCAGCAGGTACTCGATGGCGAGGATCTGGGTGACGTTTTCCAGCACCGAATGCAGCTTCAGCGCCGCGTTGGTGCCCATGCTCAGGTGATCTTCCTGCAGGCCGGAGGTGACGAAGTTATCCAGCACGGCCGGTTGCGCCAGCTGGCGGTTTTGCCCGCACAACGAGGCGGCGACGTACTGCACGATCATCATCCCGGAATTAACCCCGGGGTTGCTCACCAGGAACGCCGGCAGGCCACTGACGTGGGGGTTGATCAGGCGGTCCAGGCGGCGCTCGGCGATGGAGCCGATTTCAGCCATGGCAATCGCCAGCATGTCTGCCGCCAGCGCCACGGACTGCCCGTGCGGGTTGGCCTGGGAGACCACGCGGTAGTTGTCCGGCGTACCGAGCACCAGCGGGTTATCGGTGGCGCCGTTGAGTTCGGTTTCGATCTGCCGGGTGGCGTGCTCCAGTTGATCGCGAGCGGCGCCGTGCACCTGGGGAATCGAACGGATGCTCAGGGCGTCCTGGGTGCGAATGCCTTTGCTGCTGGCGATCACTTCACTGCCATCGAGCAACGCCCGCAGGTTGATGCCCACTTGCTGCATGCCCGGGTGCGGCTTGAGGGCGATGATCTCTTCGTCGAAGGCATCGATCTGCCCGCGCTGGCCTTCGAAGCTCATGGCGCCAATCACGTCGGCCCATTGCAGCAAACGGTGTGCATCGTCCAGCGCCAGGCAGCTGAGGCCGGTCATGCACGGCGTGCCGTTGACCAGGCACAGGCCATCTTTTGCTCCCAGCACCACCACCTGCAAACCTTCTTCGGCCAGGGCCTGGTGCGCCGGGACGATGCGGCCCCGGTAGCTGACATTGCCGACACCGAGCAAGGCGATGCTGATGTGGGCCATGTGGGTCAAATAGCCCACCGAGCCCTGGGATGGTACTTGCGGGGTGATGCCGTGGTTGAGCAGCGCCAGCAGCGAGTGCACCACCTGCGGGTGCAGCCCGGATTTGCCGTGGCTGTAGTTGATGATCGCTGCGCAAATGATCGCGCGGGTTTGCTCATCGCTCAGCGCCGGGCCGACGCCGCAGGCGTGGCTAAGCAGGGTGTTGCGCGACAGCCGGCTCAGTTGCTCGCCCTTGAGCGACACGTTGCACAGGGCACCCAGGCCGGTGTTGACGCCATAGGCGCGCTCGCCACTGGTGACGATGCGCTGGACGATGGCCTGGGCATTGTCGATACGCGCCCAGGCGTGGCCCGAGAGCTCGAGGACCGCGCCGTGGCGGGCCACGGCGACCACGTCCTGCCAACGCATCGGGGCGTCGGCGATGATGATTTTTTCAGCCTGGGACATCTTTGTACCTTCTCCAATTCTTGTGCAGCTTCACCGGCCGCATCGCAGGCAAGCCAGCTCCCACAGGGGGAATGCATTTCAACTGTGGGAGCTGGCTTGCCTGCGATAGCGCCAGCCAACTCACCACAAATCGCAGGTCAGACCACGGCAGCCCGCCGCTGAACAAACCGGTCCACGTATTCATCCGCCGGCGAATGCAGGATTTCCCGGGGGGTGCCGACCTGGATCAGCTTGCCGTCCTTGAGAATCGCAATGCGGTTGCCGATGCGCACGGCCTCGTCGAGGTCGTGGGTGATGAAGACGATGGTCTTGTGCAGGGTCTTTTGCAGTTCCAGCAACTGGTCTTGCATCTCGGCGCGAATCAGCGGGTCGAGGGCGCTGAACGCTTCGTCCATCAGGATGATGTCGGTGTCGGCCGCCAGGGCGCGGGCCAGGCCCACCCGTTGGCGCATGCCGCCGGACAGCTGGTGCGGGTATTTGTTTTCGTAGCCTTTGAGGCCTACGGTTTCGATCCAGTGCAGCGCACGCTCGGTGCACACTAGCTTGGTCTCGCCACGCACTTTCAGGCCGTAGGCGACGTTGTCCACCACGCTCTTGTGGGGCAGCAGGCCGAAGCTCTGGAACACCATGCTGATCTTGTGCCGACGGAATTGGCGCAGGGCTTCCATGTCCAGTTGCAGGATGTCTTCGCCGTCCACCAGGATCGCGCCGCTGGTGGGGTCGATCAGGCGGTTGAAGTGGCGCACCAGGGTCGACTTGCCGGAACCCGACAGGCCCATGATCACGAAGATCTCGCCGGTGCCGATGCTCAGGGACAGGTCGTTAACACCCACCACGCAACCGGTGTCGGCCAGTACCTGGTCCTTGGTCTTGCCCTGGCCGATCAGCGCCAGTGCTTCCTTGGAACGGTTGCCGAAAATCTTGAATACGTTTTTGACTTCAATCTTGCTGACGGTAGTCATTTGCTCGCCTCATGCCGTGGACGACCATAGGCCTGGGTAATGCGGTCGATGACCACTGCGAGAATCACAATCGCCAGGCCGGCTTCAAGGCCGCGCCCGACGTTAAGCGTCTGGATACCAACCAACACGTCTTCACCCAAGCCACGGGCGCCGATCATCGAGGCGATCACCACCATCGACAGGGCCATCATGGTGGTCTGGTTGATCCCGGCCATGATGCTCGGCAGGGCCAGCGGCAGTTGCACGCCGAACAGTTGCTGCCAGCGGTTGGCACCGAAGGCGTTGATCGCTTCCATGACCTCACCGTCTACCTGGCGAATGCCCAGGTCGGTCAGGCGAATCAGGGGCGGCGCGGCGTAGATCACCGTGGCGAAAATCGCCGGGACCTTGCCCAGGCCAAACAGCATCAACACCGGGATCAGGTACACGAAGCTGGGCATGGTTTGCATGATGTCCAGCAGCGGCATCAATACCGAGCGCAGGCGATTGCTGCGGGCCGACAGAATCCCCAGGGGAATGCCGATCAGCACCGAGATCACCGTGGCCACCATCATCAGCGCCAGGGTTTGCATCAGCTTGTCCCACAGGCCAACGGCGCCCACCAGGAACAGCAAACCGACAATCACCGCCGTGGTGACCACCTTGCGTGTGGCGTGCCAGGCGATGCCGCCGACAATCGCCAGCATCAACCACCAGGGCGCCGCGCGCAGCACGCCTTCCAGGTTGACGATGGCCCACAACAGGGTGTCGGAGATGTGCCGGAACACATCGCCGTAGTTGGTCACCAGTGAATCAACCCAACCATTGACCCAGTCGGCGATGGAAAACGTAAAACTCTCAGGAAACATAATGTGCTCTCGATCCAGTGGGTTGTGGCCGGGCGTCCGGTTGCCGGTGAGGGCAACCGGAAACGCTCAACCTACAAGGCCGCGTCGATTTTCTTGGCTGCGTCGTCGCTCACCCAGGCGTGCCAGACTTCAGGATGTTCCTTGAGGAAAATTTTCGCCAGTTTTGAAGAATCAATTCGCTCTTTCGCCATGCGGCCCAGGTTCTGGTTAAGCAGGTCAATTGGCAAGTTGACCTTCTCCAGCACGGCCACCAGCTCCGGTGCTTGTTCGTCGAATACCTTGGACACGCCGACCTTGATGGTCACGCTTTTATCCACGCCGGGTTTTTCTTCCAGCTTCACCAGGTCGACCTGGCCCATCAACGGCGTTGGCGACCAGTAGTAGAACAGGATCGGCTCGCCGCGCTTGTAGCTCGACAGCACCGCCGCATCCAGCGCCGGGCCGGTGCCTGGGCGGAAGTTGGTGTAGGTGCTTTCCAGGCCATAGCTTTTCAGCATCTCGCTGTTATCCAGCTCGCAGGTCCAGCCGGCCGGGCAGTTATAGAAACGGCCTTTGGAGGGTTCTTCCTGGTCTTTGAACACCGCGGAATACTTGGCCAGGTCGGCGATGGTTTTCAGGTCCGGCGCCTTGGGTTCCAGCTTGCGCTTGGCGTCGCCTTCGATCACATAACGCGGCACGTACCAGCCTTCGACGGCGCCCACCACCGGCGCGCCGACACCGATGACTTTGCCGGCCTTCTCGGCCTTGTTCCAGACTTCGCTGCGGCCTACCCACTCCTCGGCGAACACCTGGATGTCATTGCTGCTCAGGGCGTTTTCCATGGTGATGGAGTTGCCCGGCAGGCTGTCGGTTTTGCAGTCGTAGCCTTTTTCCAGCACGGTTTGCAGGATGTCGGTGAGCAACATGCCGCTTTCCCAGTTCAGGCCGGCGAACTTCACCGGCTTGCCGGATTCGCACCAACCCGCCGCCTGAGCGCCAGCAGAAGCCAGCAAGCCTGCAGAGAACAAAGTGCCCAGCAGGGTCTTATTCATTTTCATTGTTGTGACGCTCCCAATCTTGAAATGGATTACGGCAGTCAGTAGGCATCCTGCCCTGTCCACGTCCCATCAGGCTTGTGCAGCCAGCCCGTTTGTCGTTGGTGCAGCGCCCTGCTCTACCGGCAGGATCAGTCGTTCAGGTATTGCGCTGTGCCATTTTTTGGCGGCCCAGTAGTAAAGCGCAGCCGGCACCACCAGGCCGATGATCCAGGAAATATCGGTGTCGCCGAGGCTGGCAACCAGTGGCCCGGTGTAGAAGTGCGTGGAGATGAACGGCATCTGGATCAACACGCCAAACACGTAGATGCTGATGCCCATCAGGTTCCAGCGGCCGTAACGACCTTCGGGATTGGACAGTGCCGGGATGTCGTAGCGTTCTTTGGTGATGCAGTAGAAGTCCACCAGGTTAATCGCGCTCCAGGGCGTGAAAAACGCCAGCAGGAACAGGATGAACGCGGAGAAATCCTTGAGGAACGAATCCTTGCCCAGCAACGCCAGCCCGGCGGCAATCGACACCATCACGAAGATGTACAGCAGCCGCGTGCCACTGCCGATATGGCGGCTGCCACGGAAGCCACTGATGATCGTCGCGATCGACATGAAGCTGCCGTAGGCATTCAGGGTGGTCACGGTGACCTTGCCGAAGGCGATGCTGAAATACAGCAGCGCCGCGACGATCCCGGTGCCGCCCAGGCCAACGATAAACGACACTTCGTGGTGAGCGAATTGGGAACCGGCCAGGGCCGCAGCAAACACCCCGAACACCATCGAAGCCTGTGCGCCGATCACCGAACCGAGGCCCACGGCCCAGAAGGTTTTCGACGCCGGCGTGCTGCGCGGCAAGTACCGCGAGTAGTCCGCGACATATGGACCGAACGCAATCTGCCAGGACGCCGACAGGGAAATCGCCAGCAGGAAACTGCTGAGGGAAAAATGCTTGTTACCCAGCAACGCACCGACGTCGTTACCCGCCAGCAGCTTGTAGAACAGGTAGATGAAAGCCACCACCCCCAGCACGCTGGCCACCCGGCCAATGCCGTGGATGACGCGGTAGCCGAATATTGTGAAGACCATGATCAGCGCCGCGAACAGCACGATGCCGACCCAGTCTTCAACGTGGAGCAACTGCGCCACCGCCTGCCCTGCCAGCAATGAACCGCTGGCGGAAAACCCGATGTACATCAGGCACACCAGCACCAGCGGGATCACCGCGCCATACACGCCAAACTGCACACGGCTGGAGATCATTTGCGGCAAGCCAAGCTGCGGGCCCTGGGCGGCGTGCAGCGCCATGACGCCGCCGCCCAGCAGTTGACCGATCAACAGACCGATCAACGACCAGAACACATCACCGCCCAGCACCACGGCCAGGGCCCCGGTGACAATCGCAGTGATTTGCAGGTTGGCACCCAGCCACAGGGTGAACTGACTTAATAGACGGCCGTGTCTTTCCGCTTCCGGGATGTAGTCGATCGAACGCCTTTCGATCAACGGGGTGGTGCTTGCACGAGCGTCTTTGACAGCCATTTATGTTCAACCTCTGATGGATTGTTCTGTATGTGGATTGCTCTTCTGTGGGAGCTGGCTTGCCTGCGATGGCATCACCTCGGTCTTACTGACAAACCGAGTCGCCTGCATCGCGGGCAAGCCCGGCTCCCACAACAACCGAGCCGGTCTTTATTTGATCATCGGGAGATTGAGGCCCTGCTCTTTGGCACAGTCGATCGCGATCTGGTAACCCGCATCGGCATGACGCATCACGCCGGTGGCCGGGTCGTTGTGCAGCACGCGAGCGATGCGCTCAGCCGCTTCGTCGGTGCCGTCGCAGACAATCACCATGCCGGAGTGCTGGGAGAACCCCATGCCGACGCCGCCGCCGTGGTGCAACGAGACCCAGGTCGCGCCGCTGGCGGTGTTGAGCAAAGCGTTGAGCAGTGGCCAGTCGGACACGGCATCGGAACCGTCCTGCATCGATTCGGTTTCACGGTTGGGGCTGGCCACCGAGCCGGAGTCCAGGTGGTCGCGGCCGATCACAACCGGTGCCGACAGCTCGCCGCTGCGCACCATTTCGTTGAACGCCAGGCCGAGCTTGGCGCGCTGACCCAGGCCCACCCAGCAGATACGGGCCGGCAGCCCCTGGAAGCTGATGCGCTCGCGGGCCATGTCCAGCCAGTTGTGCAGGTGGGCGTCGTCCGGGATCAGCTCTTTGACTTTGGCGTCGGTCTTGTAGATGTCCTGCGGGTCGCCCGACAGTGCAGCCCAACGGAACGGGCCGATGCCGCGGCAGAACAACGGACGGATATAAGCCGGTACGAAACCCGGGAAGTCGAAGGCGTTTTCCACGCCTTCTTCCTGGGCCATCTGGCGGATGTTGTTGCCGTAGTCGAAGGTCGGGATGCCTTGCTTCTGGAACTCAAGCATGGCTTTGACGTGCACGGCCATGGACTGTTTGGCGGCCTTGATCACGGCGGCCGGTTCGGTCTTGGCGCGGGCGCGGTATTCGTCCCAGGTCCAGCCGGCGGGCAGGTAGCCGTTGAGCGGGTCGTGGGCGCTGGTCTGGTCGGTGACCATGTCCGGGCGCACGCCACGCTTGACCAGTTCCGGCAGGATTTCAGCCGCGTTGCCCAGCAGGGCGATGGAGATCGCGCGGCCTTCCTTGGTGTACTTGTCGATGCGGGCCAGGGCGTCGTCGAGGTCGGTGGCTTGCTCGTCGACGTAGCGGCTGCTCAAGCGGAAGTCGATGCTGACCTGCTGGCATTCGATGTTCAGCGAGCAAGCGCCGGCCAGGGTGGCGGCCAGCGGTTGGGCGCCGCCCATGCCGCCGAGCCCGGCGGTCAGGACCCAACGGCCCTTGAGGTCATCGTTGTAGTGCTGGCGGCCGGCTTCGACGAAGGTTTCGTAGGTGCCCTGGACGATGCCCTGGCTGCCGATGTAGATCCAGCTACCGGCGGTCATCTGGCCGTACATGGCCAGGCCCTTGGCATCCAGTTCGTTGAAGTGTTCCCAGCTCGCCCAGTGCGGCACCAGGTTGGAGTTGGCGATCAACACGCGCGGGGCGTTGCTGTGGGTCTTGAACACGCCCACGGGTTTGCCGGATTGCACCAGCAAGGTTTCGTCGTCATTGAGGTGGGTCAGGCTTTCGACGATCTGGTCGTAGCATTCCCAGTTACGCGCTGCACGGCCGATACCGCCGTACACCACCAACTCTTTCGGGTTTTCGGCAACCTGCGGATCGAGGTTGTTCATCAGCATGCGCAGCGGCGCTTCAGTCAGCCAGCTTTTGGCGGTCAGCGTGTTGCCGCGTGCGGCACGGATTTCAACGTCACGGTACTTGGTAGGCTTGGTCACAAAAAATTCCTCAACGATCAATGCGCGAACATGATTGGTGCGAAGAGGATGTCCATGGACTCTTACGCACACATCTTTACTTGTACATACAAGCATATGCAATCAAGCGGCCAACTTTGTTGAGGAGGGTTGAAGATTTTTTGCGCAGGGGTGTGGAAGCCTTGGAAAATAAGGCTTCACGCTCTGATGAAATTTCTTACAGCGATGTTTTACTTCGAGGGAGGCTCGTTACCAAGGCAGGGTTTTGCGCCATGCTGGGGCGTTCGGTAACAAGTTGGTGCGGGAAGTGGAAACAGTTTCTGTAGGAGCGAGCTTGCTCGCGAAAAACGTACATTCAATGCAGCAATGCGCCTGGAATACCTTCGCGAGCAAGCTCGCTCCTACAGGGATTTAGTGTGCAGTCAGCTCGATGACGCAGCAGCGGCCGGTGATGGATACGTCCAGCAAGCCGGTATTACCGTCCACTTGCAGGCAATCATGACGGTTCAGCCTTTCACCCAACACCTTCACTTCATCGGCCACGCTGAACACCAGTACGGTGTGCGCCGCACTGAAGAAACGCTGCGTACCATCCATCCACTGCAACCGCGCCTGATAGCGCTGCGGCGAATAGATCAGGTTGAAATCGCGAATCGGCCCGCCGATCAACCGACAGGACACCTGGCTGTCACCCTTGAACGGGAATGGCTGCAGCGGTAACAACCCGCGCTGCTCTTCGCCATCCACCGTCAGCACCATGCCCGAGCCTTGCAGCACCGTGATGATGCGCTGGTACCCGGCAAAGCTTGAGAACCCGCCCGACTCGGCGATATCGGCAATCGACAGGCGCCAGCCGAAACCGTCCAGGCCCTCGCCTGCATCACGGGTGATTTCTTCAGTGCTGCCGCCGCCGTTTTTCCACGGCATGCGGATGTAATCGGTGGCACGCCAGACTTTCATCGAACTCATTTACTGAAACGTCCTTCCAGGCTATGACGGGAACCGGGGTGGATCAATCGTGCGGCCGTGACCGGCTGGCGGCCAGACCAGGTGCGGCGGCGAATCAGCAGGCAGGGCTCGCTGGTTTCGATTTGCAGCAGCTTGCATTCATCGGCGTCGGCCAGGATCGCCTCCACCACGTGCTCGCCTTCGGTCAGCGGTGCCACCTGGTTGAGGTAGGCATAAGGGGTTTGCTGGGTGAAATCCTGCTGCAGGTATTCCGGCGCCACCAGGGCGTTGACGAAACGGTCTTCGATTTGCACCGGAATGTCGTTTTCGTAGTGCACGATCAGCGAGTGGAACACCCGCCCGCCTTCGCGCATTTCCAGGGCAACGGCGCGCTCGGAACCGGCGGCTTCTTCACCGAGGGTGATGACCTTGCAGGTGTGGCGATGGCCGCGGGAGGCGATCTCATCGGCAATGTTGTGCACTTCAAACAGGGCCGACTGGCTCTTGGGCTCGGCGACAAACGTGCCCACGCCCTGCATGCGCACCAGCAGGCCTTCGGCGGTCAACTCACGCAGGGCGCGGTTGATGGTCATGCGGCTGAAGCCCAGTTGGTTGACCAGCTCACTTTCCGACGGCACGCGATAATGGGGCGGCCAGTTGCCGTTGAGAATCTGCTGGCTGATCATCTGTTTGACGCGGGCGTACAAGGGCGCCGGACTTTCGTCCATGTGGGCAGCCAGTGAAGACTTGGCGGGCGGAGTCGGCACAGGAAATCCTTGTAGGTGAAAAAGAAGCATAGCTTGCCGGAGTTTACCGAGCAGGCAAACGTCTGTATATGTATATACAAATAAACACACGACCGGGGTGCCTTAATCATGTCCGCTTTCTTTGCCGAACGCGCGCTGCTGCCTAATGGATGGGCCAATGATGTACGTCTTGAAGTCAGCGCCGATGGCCTGCTGACCCAGGTTGAGCCCAACGCCAGTGCAGACGGTGCCGAGCGGCTCAGGGGCCCGGTGTTGGCGGGCATGCCGAACCTGCATTCCCATGCGTTCCAGCGGGCGATGGCCGGGTTGGCGGAAGTGGCCGGCAACCCGAATGACAGCTTCTGGACCTGGCGCGACTTGATGTATCGCATGGTAGGCAAGATCAGCCCCAACCAGCTGCAGGTCATCGCGCGCCAGCTGTATATCGAGATGCTCAAGGCCGGCTACACCTCGGTGGCCGAATTTCACTACGTGCACCACGACGTCAGCGGCCAGCCCTATGCCGACCCGGCGGAGTTGTCGCGACAAATCAGCCAGGCGGCCGCCAGCAGCGGTATCGGCCTGACGTTGTTGCCGGTGCTGTACAGCCATTCCGGTTTCGGCGGCCAGGCTCCCAATGAAGGCCAGCGCCGCTTTATCAACAGCACCGAAAATTACCTGAACCTGCAGTCACGCCTGCAACCGATTCTGGCCGCACAACCGGCGCAACAACTGGGCCTGTGCTTCCACTCGCTGCGCGCCGTCACCCCGCAGCAGATCAGCGAGGTGCTGGCCGCCAGCGACAAGGCGTGCCCGGTGCATATCCACATCGCCGAGCAGCAAAAAGAAGTCGACGACTGCCTGGCCTGGAGCGGCCAGCGTCCGCTGCAATGGCTGTATGACCATGTTGAAGTGGACCGGCGCTGGTGCCTGGTGCACGCCACCCACGCCAACCCGGAAGAAGTGACGCTGATGGCCAAGAGTCGGGCGATTGCCGGGCTGTGCCTGACCACCGAAGCCAACCTGGGCGACGGGATTTTCCCGGCGGTGGATTTCCTGGCCCAGGGCGGGCGCATGGGGATTGGTTCCGACAGCCACGTATCACTGAGCGTGGTGGAAGAATTGCGCTGGCTGGAATATGGGCAGCGGCTGCGGGACCAGCGGCGCAACCGGTTGTATCGCAATGATCAGCCGATGGTCGGTCGTACACTGTTTGATGCCGCGCTGGACGGCGGTGCCGAGGCATTGGGGCAGCCGGTTGGGCGCCTGGAAGTCGGCAAACGGGCTGACTGGCTGGTACTGGACGGCAACGATCCGTACCTGGCGACCGCGAACGAAGACGGGATTCTCAATCGCTGGCTGTTTGCCGGCGGTGATCGCCAGGTGCGGGACGTGCTGGTCAACGGCCAATGGGTGATTCGCGACGGGCATCACGCGGCTGAAGAACAAAGCAGCCGGGCGTTTACCCAGGTCTTGCGGGATTTGCTGGGCTAACAGACGACACATAACAAAATGTGGGAGCTGGCTTGCCTGCGATAGCCGTTGTGAATCCAACACCGCTATCGCAGGCAAGCCAGCTCCCACATTGGAAGGGTAGCGCTCTTCAGTTACTGCGAAGTCTTTGCCATCTGCTTGTCCGATGTCCGCCAGATCAAGCGGGTGGTGTCATACCCCTGTTGCCGCGCCCTGCTCAGCAGGTCTTCGCGGGTATCGGCGCTGACAGTCGGCGTGCGGGACAACAGCCACATGTAGCGGCGGCTCGGGCTGCCGACAATGGCGGTCTTGTAGTCATCGCTGATGTACAACACCCAGTAATCGCCCTTCGCAACGCCCGGCAACAGCGCAGTGAACCAGTTATTGAATTCGACCCAGAGCTTGTCGGTCTTGCCGGCGACCTGCGGCGTGGCCGTGCCCTTGGCTTCTTCCCACTTCCACTCAGGCGTCAGGCAGCGGTTGAACACCGACATGTTGCCATCGGGCAACAGCGTGTAGCGGGCTTCGGACTGCGCGCAATTGCGCTGGAAGTACATCGGCAAACGGGCCAACTCATACCAGGTGCCCTGGTAACGCTTGAGGTTGACGCTGCCAACGGTCTTGGGTTGCAGATCATCGCCAGAATGGCTGGCGCAGCCCGCCAAAAACAGGCTGGCGCAGAGATATAAAACGAAACGCATCATGTTGTTTTTCTCCCGCAGGCTTTCGCCCCGGTTTACTTCAGGCCTTGCCCGGAAAAAATCAGTACTTTGTCACCGGCGTATTGCACGCTGATAAAGCTGTTTTTATCGCCCCAGGTGCAACTGGACATACCCAGCGCGCCCGAACAATCAGTCGGCTTACCCAGCAACGACTCCACCTCGGGCTTGGCCATGCCGGCCGACAGTTTTGCGTAATTTTCTTGAGTGACCTTGCTGCAAGCGGCCAGAAGCACGCAAAACGACAACAGGGCGAGACGGCGTAACGACATGGAAAAACTCCTGGAGAGACGAAGCAGCTTGGGGGTCTGCCAGAAGCTTAGAAGGGAAAAGGGGTGTCTGGTTCCCGATGGGGGGTGGTATTTCTTTTTTCTGCCAGGGCGGTGTTTTTCCAAAGATTCATAGGGTTTCTGGATGGACGTGCCTTTCGTCGCACCCGTTGAATGATCAACTATTCCCTCGATACAAAGGACCGAATAAAGACTAAAATCAGTCCTGCCTTTGAGATAGGACCCCCCAATGAAACTCTCATCCCAGATCAAACCTATCAGCTACTTGAAAAGCCACACCGCCGAGATTGTGAAAAACCTCACTGAAAGCCGCGAACCGTTAGTCATCACCCAAAATGGTGAGGCCAAGCTGGTTGTGATGGATGTGAAGAGTTTTGAAGAGCAAGAAGAGACCATGGCGCTGTTAAAGCTACTCGCTTTGGGAAACCGCCAGATTGAACTGGGTCAGTTTCAAGAAATGGAGGACGTGTTCGCAGAGCTGGACAGGGACGAAGCACAATGAGTTTCAGGGTTGAGATTCTTCATTCTGCTAAATCTGATCTCAAAGAAATCAAGCCCTATCTGACCCGTCAGTTTTCCGCAGCCTCCTGGCAACAAACCTATGATTCATTGAAGCAAGCTCTGCGCCGCATCGAAACCCAGCCTTACGCGGGCTCAATGCCAGAAGAGATTGAGAGGCTCAACCTCAGTCAGTACCGGCAGGTCGTGTGTGGAATGAATCGGATTATTTATGAAGTCAGAGATAAAACCATCTACGTCCATATCATCGCGGAGACACGGAAAAACCTGCAGTCGCTGCTGCTGAAAAGCCTTATTCAATAAACAAAAAAGCCCCGAAACGCTGAAACGTTTCGGGGCTTTTGCTTACCGCAAAGACTTACGCCTTGTGGTAACCGGTCACACGCTCAACTTCTTCCTTCGAACCCAGGAACACCGCCACGCGCTGGTGCAGGCCTTCAGGCTGGATGTCGAGGATGCGCTGGTGGCCGTCGGTGGACGCACCGCCCGCCTGCTCAACCAGGAACGACATCGGGTTGGCTTCGTACATCAGGCGCAGCTTGCCCGGCTTGGACGGCTCGCGGCTGTCACGTGGGTACATGAACAGGCCACCACGGGTCAGGATGCGGTGCACATCGGCAACCATCGCTGCCACCCAGCGCATGTTGAAGTTCTTCTTCAACGGGCCTTCTTCGCCGGCCATCAACTCGCCCACATAGCGGGTGACCGGCTCTTCCCAGTGGCGCTGGTTGGACATGTTGATCGCAAATTCCTGGGTGGACGCAGGAATGGTGATGTCTTCGTGGGTCAGCACGAAGCTGCCCATTTCACGGTCCAGGGTGAAGCCTTTGACGCCGTCGCCCAGGGTCAGTACCAGCATGGTCTGTGGGCCGTAGATCGCATAACCGGCCGCCACCTGCTCGGTACCTGGCTGCAGGAAGGCCTTTTCGTTCAAGGCTTCGTTCTGGCTCAGGTATTCGTTCGGGCAACGCAGTACCGAGAAGATGGTGCCAACCGGCGCGTTGATGTCGATGTTCGACGAACCGTCCAACGGGTCGAATACCAGCAGGTATGCGCCTTTCGGGTATTTGCCCGGGATCTGGTAGGCATTGTCCATTTCTTCGGACGCCATGCCGGCCAGGTGGCCGCCCCATTCGTTGGCTTCGAGCAGGATTTCGTTGGAAATCACGTCGAGCTTCTTCTGCACTTCGCCTTGTACGTTTTCGGTGCCCATGCTGCCCAGGACACCACCCAGCGCGCCTTTGGAGACGGCGTGGCTGATTTCCTTGCAAGCACGCGCCACCACTTCGATAAGGAAGCGCAGATCGGCAGGCGTGTTGTTGCTGCGGGTCTGCTCGATCAAATAGCGACTCAGGGTAACGCGGGACATGGAAGGCTCCGGAAATGGGGGGCTAAAAACCCGCGCAGTTTAACGCGAGTCGGGGCGTATTTCCTCCTATCAGAGGATTTAAACCCAATAGAGTTCATGGACATTATTTAACGTGCCACCGGCGGCTTGCGCAGCAAACTGTAGGCCATGGCGCCCAGCGCCGCCACACCGAGCAGCAGCACGGCCCAAAGGCCGAGTTTTTTCCAGTTCGGCCCGGCCTCAACAGGGGCCGCAGCGGCCGGCGATGTGACCACCACCTGCCCCGCCGTCTTGGCCTGCCCAAGCCCCGCGAGGCGTTCGACGCTGTAGTCCGGAATCAACGTCGACAGCGGCAAGTTCGCGCCTTTCACCGACGGGTTGCCCAAGGCCAGGGTGAACGGTGGCTCGCCCCGCGCCAGGAACACCAACTGCGTGGCCCGCACCGCAAAGCTCAAGGTCGGCGCCTCCACACCCAGGCCACCGCCGCGCTCGTCCACGTCGAGCTTGAGCTGCGCAACGGCCTGGCCCGGCAACTGCAATTCGTTCTGTACAACGTCCTGGCCATTTTGCGTCAGGCGGTAGAGCAAACCGCTGCTCAAGGGCTGCCAGGCCTGATTGCTTTCCCGGCGGCCCGACAGGGTGACCGGCGCCAGGCTATTGGGTTGGTTCAAGTCGATACGCAAACGTTCGACATTCAGCGCGGTGGGCAACTGCCAGCTGTATTCGCCCGCCTTGAGACGGCTGCCCGCCAACGGCTGCGACCACACCAGCGGCAACGGCAAGCTATGGGCGCTGACACTCGCCAACTGCGCCGACGTCAGCGCCGGTGCGGCCTGGCCTTTCCAGAGCAGGCGCAGATAACGCGCCGATTGCCCCGGCAAACTCACTTCATGCTGCTCGACGCGCTCATCGGCAAACGACAGCCGCGCGACCTGCCCTTCGCCCCACGAGCGCCAGTGCTGCAAGTCGTCGCTGGCTTCGATGCTGAAACGCTGGAAGCCCTCGCGTTCGCTGGTCCAGTCGAGGATCAGTTGCTGCAACGGCGCCTTGATCGCGCTGGCATCGAGCAGCCAACCGCGCAGCACTTCTTCGCCCGCTTCCAGCTGGCTCGGCGGCTGCACCTGCACCAGCGTGCCGGTGGACGTGGATTGCACACGCACGCTGGGCACGGTTTCAGTGGCGTCGGCAGCGGCGTACAGCGGGAACCACTTCACGTTGGCCAGGCTGCGGCTTTCGGTGCTTTGCGCCGACTGCCGCGCCAGCGCGTAGGCCTGGGGCTCACCGGCGGCGTTGAACACCCGCACATCACTCAAATCGGCCTGACGGGCGCTCAATTGCACCGCCAACGGCAGCTCCAGGCGGTACCACGGGCCTTCGCCGCTGACCGTCAGCGGCACCCGCGTGGTGAAATCGGCCGGGGTTTCCTGGGCCCAGGCCGAACACGTTGTGCACAACCCCAACAGCACCACACTCAGCTTGCCCATCAAGAGGCCACTCCTTCAGTTTCAACCACCGGCTCGGCGCGTTTGGGCGGCAGCGGGGCGAAATAGCCCACCACCAGCAACAGCCCGCCCACGCCGATAAACGATACGATCCGCGCCAGCCCGCCGCGGTTGCTCAATTCAACGAAGAACAATTTGGCGACCACCACCGCAATCAGCGCCGCACCGATCAGCCATACCTCACGCCGGTGGCGAAGATGGCCGCCGATCATCAGGCCGAGGGCAATCAAGGTCCAGACGATCGACAGCCCGGCTTGCACCAGCATCGACTCCAGTAGCGCATCCAGGTGGAACGGCACGCCGCCCCAATGGTGAGCCGTACGCATCACCAGGGCGGTGAAGAAAGCGAACAGCGAAACACCTGCGACTGCCTGGGCGATCAGCTCGGCGCGAGGCCCCCGTTGCGGTGCGGCGCTGCGAGACCAAAGGTACACACCCAGCAGCGCGAACAACAATCCCAGGTCCAACGGATTAAGCAGCGGCACATACGGCAGCGGCTCGGCGGTGCCGTCGCTGAAAATATTCGCCAGCCAGAACCAGCCAAGCATCAACACCGCCAGCGGTAACGCGGCATACAACCGGTACTCCCGCGGGTACGCCGACACCGGCCATGGCCAACTGCGTGGCGCCGCGGCCAGCACGAGGTACAGGCTTGGCAGAATCGCCCAGCCCAGCCAGCGCCAGGCGTTGTATGCCTCGGACAGCAACAACAGGCCGTAGCGTAACTCCAGCGCCAGCACGCCGATCAGCAGCCAGCAGCCGAGCACATGGGCGACGCTCAAGGATTTTTCCGGGACGACCAGGGCCAGCCGACGCAGGGACACAAAGTGCACCGCAAACACCGCCAACCACGCCAGCCAGGCAAAATTCGCCGCCGGGTGATAACGCGAGCCCCACGCGCCCAGCAACACCACGCCCGCTGCCGGCATCAACAGCGTACACAGCACGCCCAGCGACGCCCATTGCAGGCGCAGGGCCAACGCCGCCCAGATCGCCACACTCACCGCCGCCACCGCCAGCAACCAGGTGCCTTGCAGCATCGGTGGCGCAAAACGCAGCACTTCGCTGACCAACGCCAACGTCCACCAGGCCGCGCCCCACACCAGCAGCACGTCAGACAACCGCTGCAAACTCAACGCCTCGAACACCGGCGCATGGGGCCGACGCTGCAAGCGCCAGGCGCCGACCAGCGCCGCCAGCCCGAGCACCATCGGCGTCCAGAAACCGCTATGCCCCAAAGGACGCAAGCCTTCGCTGGTCAGTGGCCCGAGCAAGTCCGGCACCGCGATCAGGAACGAAGCGCCGCCGATCACTTGCAGCAGCAACCCGAAGACAAAACTGACGCGCTGTTGCAGGTAGAGGCTCAGCCAGATAATCAACAAGCCACTGGCCGCCCACACGCCGCTGGCGGTGGCCCATGGCAGCACAAACAGCACCGCGAGGTTGATCAGCACCAGCCCGGCCAACAACACCACCGACAAGCCCCGCAGCAGTCGCACATCGCTGCGCACCATGCTGTCCCTCGCCGCCAGCAGCATGCCGCCGATCAAGGCCAGGCCAATCAGCGAGGCGGTGAGCAAGCCGCTCCAGCCGGCACTGAACACGGCGCCTGAATCAGCGCCCGCCTGCAGCCGCAGCAGAAACAACGCCCCACCCAACAGTTGCACGGCAAACGCAGTGAAGAGGAACGTGCGCGAGCCGATGCGCAAGCCGACCAGCAAGGTCACAAGGCCCGCAATCGCCCAACTGATGGCGGTGCCTTGGGTCAACAGCAGCAGCGGTGCGAGCAGGTACAGGAAGCCCAGGCCGACACTGGCCAATACCGGCAAACCACGACGCTCCCACTGCGCCGACTGCTCAGCCGGTGCCAGGCGCAGTTGGTGAAAACTGAACAGCAACGCCGCGCCCAGCAACAGAGCGCCCAGCGGCGCGCCGCTCAACAGACTCGTTTCGCCTACCCGCAACTCGCTGAGGAATGCCAAGGCCGAACCGACCTGCAACAGCAAGCCAAACGCACGCGCCAACGGTCGCTGCTGGCGCAAGCCGAGCCAGAAAATCCCCGCGCCTTCTACGGCCCAGGCCGCCGCCGTCCAGCGCGCATCGAGGCCCAGAGGAATCGCCAGGCTGGCGAAGATCACACCCAGCGCCAGGCAGGTTTCCGCCAGCAACAAGGCTCGCCCGCCACTCAACAATCGGGCCAAGCCCATATAGATAATGCCCAGCGCCAGCGCACTGAACGCCGCGGCAAATTCCAGATGCTGCACCAACGCAAACTGCAACCCGAAGCCCACCACCGGCGGACCAAACAGCATGCTGCCGTCGACGTAATCGCCCTTGGCCGCCGACCAGCGCAGCAATGCGCCACGGCTGTCATCGTCCGGCGCGTCGTTCATCTCCAACAGCTTGCGCCGGGCGAACAACAGGCCAATGCCGAGGTACATCAGGAAAAACATAATCAGGAACGGCTCGGTGCTCCACAGCAGTTCCGGCGTATAGGAACGCATGCCCCAGGCGAAGCCGATGCCGAAAGTGCCGACGAAACCGATCAGGTTGAGCAGGCGCCAGGCCTTGAACCAGGCGATGGCGAGGATGCCCGCGTTAAGCAGGGCAAAGTAACTGAACAGCGCCACATGGTTGCCGGCGCCGGTGGACGTGAGGATCGGCGCGGCAAAACCGCCAAGGGCTGCAGCGCAGGCCAGGCCGAGGGCGTCCTGGGTAATCGCCAGGATCGCCGAGAACACCGTGACCGCCACCAGCAAGCCAAGGGCTGCGCCGGGATCAAGCAGCGGATGCAGGCGCATGGCCGCGAACACCGTCAGGTACAACACAGCGATGCCGGTGCCTTGCAGCATCAACCCGTAATTGCTGTTGCGCAGCCGCAGCCACCAACCCAGGCCCAGCAAGGCCAACGCACAGCCGGCAACGCCCGCATAACGCAGTTCGATCGGCACCACCATGCCTTCAGTGGCATAACGCAGCAGGAAGGCCAGGCCGAGGAACAACAGCACCACACCGACCCGCAGCACAGTGTTGCCACCGAACAGCCAGTTGCGGGCGCCGCTGATGGCGCGTTCGATGAAGTTGGGGCCACGAGGTACCGCAGGCGCGGCAGGTTGCTGAGGGATGCTGTCGCTCGGTGCAGCCCGCCAGACGTCAGCCGGCAATGGCTGGCTGGGTTCGGCAGCGACCGTTGCGTAGGCAGGTTCCAGTTCGGCGGGTAATTCCCAGACGAGTTCGGGCGCAACCGGTACCGGCGACGGCTCTTCGACAAAGATGGGTTCGGGGGTTTCAGCGGCGGCCGGCCTTTCCAGCAGGGCCAGGCGTTGCTCGACGACTTTCAGGGCGTTGCGGGCAGATTCCAACTGACGGCCTTGCTCCTCCGTACGCGAGGCGAGCATCGACAGGCGGATCGCCTGGCCAATGCCCAAGCCGAGCAGCGCACCCATGCCCGCATCACTGAACGACTCGTCGAGTGTCCAGCCGAGCACCAGGCCAATCAGCATGAAAATCCATTGCATGGTCGATATCCCTAAGCAAACCGGAGCCTAGTATATCGACACGGGACCAATGTGGGAGAGGACTTGCTATGGCGAGCGGGCTTGCCCCGCGCCCCAACAATCGGTGGTGAACCCGACGGGGGACAAGCCCCCTCACCACAGCAAACCCGCTCCCACATTTTGTATCGCGGTGTCTAATCCAACGCTTTCCAGATTTCCGTCGCGTATTCGCGAATAGTCCGGTCCGACGAGAACCAGCCCATGCGCGCGGTATTGAGCACCGCCGAGCGCCACCATTCCTTGGAATCGTGCCAGTGCGCCTCGACCCGCGCCTGGGCATCCCAGTAGGAATCGAAGTCGGCACAGACCAGGAAGCGGTCGTAGTCGATCAACGAATCCACCAGGCCGGCGTAGCGACCCGGATCATCCGGCGAGAACACCCCGCCGCGAATCGCTTGCAGTACATCATTCAAGCGATGGGACGCGGCAACGTCCGGCCCGGCATTGAACTCACCGGCATGTTTGCGCGCTTCCACCTGTTCGGCACTCAGACCGAAGATGAACATGTGGTCGGCGCCCACGCGCTCGTGCATCTCGACGTTGGCGCCGTCCATGGTGCCGATGGTCAGCGCGCCGTTGAGGCCGAACTTCATGTTGCTGGTACCCGACGCTTCAAACCCAGCGGTGGAAATCTGCTCCGACAGGTCGGCCGCCGGAATGATGCTTTCCGCCAGGCTGACGTTGTAGTTGGGCAGGAACACCACCTTGAGCAAGCCGCGCACGGTAGGGTCGTTGTTGACGGTACGGGCGATGTCATTGGTCAGCTTGATGATCAACTTCGCCTGGTGATAGCTCGCCGCAGCCTTGCCGGCGAAGATCTTCACCCGCGGCACCCAGTCGGTGCCCGGCTCGGCACGGATCGCCTGGTACAGCGCGACGGTGTGCAGCAGGTTCAACAGCTGGCGTTTGTACTCGTGGATCCGCTTGACCTGCACATCGAACATCGCCGCCGGGTTGACCGAAATCCCCAGGCGCTCGTGAATGATGTCAGCCAGTGCCCGCTTACTGTGCAGGCGCTGTTCGGCGAAGGCTTTGCGGAAGGCTTGCTTCTCGGCAAAGGTTTCCAGCTCTACCAAACGGGTTTCGGTGTTGTCGAGAATGTCCGGGCCCAACGCTTCCACCAGCATCGCCGTGAGCTTGGGGTTGGCCTGGAACAGCCAGCGGCGGAAGGTAATGCCGTTGGTTTTGTTATTGATGCGGTCCGGGTAGAGCTTGTGCAGTTCAGAGAACACCGTGCTGCGCATCAGTTGGGTGTGCAGGCCGGACACGCCGTTCACGCTGTGGGAACCAAGGAACGCCAGGTTGCCCATGCGCACGCGGCGGCCGTTGTCTTCTTCGATCAACGACACTGCACGCAGTACGTCGAAATCGTGAATGCCCTTGGCCCGCAGCGAGTCGATGTGTTGAGCGTTGATCAGATAGATGATCTGCATGTGCCGCGGCAGCATGCGTTCCATCAAGCCTACCGGCCACGTTTCCAATGCCTCGGGAAGCAAGGTGTGGTTGGTGTAGGACAGGGTTTCGACGGTCACGTCCCAGGCGGCATCCCACGGGATGTCGTGCAGGTCGACCAACTGACGCATCAACTCGGCCACCGCAATCGAGGGGTGCGTGTCGTTGAGCTGGATGGCCGCGTGTTCGCCCAGGCTCAGCACCGAGCCGTGCATGTTCTTGTGGCGGCGCAGCAAATCCTGCAGCGAGGCGGAAACGAAGAAGTATTCCTGGCGCAGGCGCAGTTCCTGCCCTGCTTCGGTGCTGTCGGCCGGGTAAAGCACTCGGGAGATGCTTTCGGCACGGGCTACCTCGGCCACAGCGCCCAGGTGGTCACCGGCGTTGAAGCGTTCCAGGTGCAGGTCTTCCACGGCCCGGGCGCGCCACAGCCGCAAGGTGTTGACGCTGGCGCCACGCCAGCCGACTACCGGGGTGTCGTAGGCCACTGCGCGGACGGTTTCGTTGGGCGTCCAGACCTGGATCGACTTGCCGGCGGCGTCCAACAGGGTTTCCACGCCGCCGCCAAAGCCGATCGGGTAGATCACCTCAGCGCGCTCGAACTCCCACGGGTTGCCGAAATCCAGCCAGCGTTCGGTTTGCTCCTGCTGCCAGCCATCGACAATTGCCTGGCGGAACAGGCCGTGTTCATAACGGATGCCATAACCGTGGCCGGCAATGCCCAGGGTCGACATGCTTTCCATAAAGCACGCCGCCAGGCGGCCAAGGCCACCGTTGCCCAGTGCCGCGTCGGGCTCCAGCAGGCGAATGCGCTCCATGTCCACGCCCAGCTCGCTCATGGCCTCACGGGCCACGTCCAGCAGGCCGAGGTTGCTCAGGCTGTCGTACAGCAGACGGCCGATCAGGAATTCCAGCGAGAGGTAATAGACCCGCTTCTGACCTTTGCGGTAGATGTGCCGCGTGTGGTTCATCCAGTGGTCGACCATGTGGTCGCGGGCGGCCAGTGCGATGGCTTCAAACCAGTCGTGGTCGAAGGCGTGATCGGGGTCCTTGCCCACCGCATAGGTAAGTTTGGTCAAGACGGCATCGCGAAATGCGGCTACCTCTGCTTCTCGTACAAGCGGTTCCTGAGACATCGATGCGACCTCGGGCGAGATAGAAGGAGTTGCTAGAGCCTAGACGGTCTGACAGACGGTAGACGCTCTGGTTCGGCAGTTTTTTAACTCATTCACCTTTGCGGGAATTTGATGCAGGGGCCGTGCCCGTTTGTGGCTCAACACCGCCTTCGAGCTGAAACCTGGAAGATATTGTTCAAAAAAACACCAATTCCGGTATGATCCCGCGCCGGATAACACCCCTCTTGGAAACCTGATGAAGCCTCAACTGATCGCCGCCGCGGAACTCGACCGTCTCGAGACCTGGCAGAAATACTCAAGCCATATGTGTGGCGGCTGCGTGTCGAGCTGTTGCACCCTGCCGGTTGAGGTGAAGATCAAGGACCTGATCCGCATCGGTATCGTCGATGAGTTCGAGCGCGGCGACCCGCCGAAGAACATCGCCAAGCGCTTGCAGAAAGAAGGCATCGTGGAGCGCTTCAACGCCAAATCCGAGATCTTCACCCTGCAGCGCATGAGCAACAACGATTGCCTGTACCTGGATCGTAAGAGCCGCTTCTGCACTATTTATGACAAGCGCCCGGATACTTGCCGCAACCACCCGAAAATCGGGCCTCGGCCGGGGTATTGCGCCTATAAGCCGAAGGAAGTGGTGCGCGAGACCAAGCTGCGCACGCTCGATAAGTTCTGATCCGGATTTTTTATTGCTTGAACTAGCGCTTTCGCGAGCAAGCCCGCTCCCACATTTAACCGCATTCACCCTGAAGAAACGCAGTTAAATGTGGAAGCGGGCTTGCTCGCAAAGGGGCCCGAACAGTTGCCGCACAAACCCCGAACAAACAAAAACGCCCCCGACCGTAAGGTCGGGGGCGTTTTTTTTGCCGCTAACTAAGAGACTTAGTTACCGGATTTTTTCGCAGCGCGGGTACGCTCGCTTTCGCCCAGGATCTTCTTGCGAAGACGGATGGACTTAGGAGTGACTTCGCACAATTCGTCTTCTTGAACGAATTCCAGAGCCTGCTCCAGGGTGAAGCGGATAGGCGGAACCAGAGCGATGGTTTCGTCTTTACCCGAAGCACGCATGTTGTCGAGCTTCTTGCCTTTGGTTGGGTTGACGCCCAGGTCGTTGTCGCGGCTGTTGATGCCGACGATTTGACCTTCGTACACGTCTTCACCGTGACCCAGGAACAGTTTGCCGCGAGCTTGCAGGGTTTCCAGCGAGTAAGTCAGCGCCTTACCGGTAGCTACCGACACCAGCACGCCGTTCTGACGGCCGGACATGTCGCCGGACTTCATCACGTCGTAACGGTCGAAGATCGAGGTCAGGATGCCTGCACCGGAGGTCAGGGTCAGGAACTCGTTACGGAAACCGATCAAGCCACGAGCCGGGATGTTGTACTCAAGGCGCACACGGCCCTTGCCATCCGGAACCATGTTGGTCAGGTCGCCTTTACGGATACCGATCTGTTCCATGATCGAACCCTGGGATTCTTCCGGCAGGTCGATGGTCACGTTTTCGTACGGTTCGTGCTTGACGCCATCAACCATGCGGATGATCACTTCCGGACGACCAACACCCATTTCGAAGCCTTCGCGACGCATGGTTTCGATCAGTACCGAGAGGTGCAGCTCACCACGGCCGGAGACTTTGAACTTGTCGGCGGTGTCGCCTTCTTCAACGCGCAGGGCAACGTTGTAGAGCAGTTCTTTGTCCAGACGCTCTTTGATGTTCCGGCTGGTCACGAACTTGCCTTCACGGCCGCAGAACGGCGAGTCGTTAACCTGGAAGGTCATCGAAACGGTAGGTTCGTCAACGGTCAGTGGCTTCATCGCTTCAACGTTCTGTGGGTCGCACAGGGTGTCGGAGATGAACAGCTGGTCGAAGCCGCTGATGCAGACGATGTCGCCGGCAGCTGCTTCTTCAACGTCGATACGGTGCAGACCGTGGTGACCCATCAGCTTCAGGATACGGCCGTTACGGCGCTTGCCGTCAGCATCGATCGCCACAACCGGGGTGTTCGGCTTGACGCGACCACGAGCGATACGGCCAACGCCGATGATGCCCAGGAAGCTGTTGTAGTCCAGTGCGGAGATTTGCATCTGGAACGGACCATCGCGGTCGACTTTCGGCGCAGGTACGTTGTCGACGATCGACTGGTACAGCGGGGTCATGTCTTCAGCCATGTCGGTGTGTTCCAGACCGGCAATGCCGTTCAGGGCCGAGGCGTAGACGACTTTGAAGTCCAGCTGTTCTTCGGTGGCACCCAGGTTGTCGAACAGGTCGAAGATCTGGTCCAGAACCCAATCCGGACGCGCGCCTGGACGGTCAACCTTGTTGATGACCACGATTGGACGCAGGCCGGCTTCGAACGCCTTCTTGGTCACAAAACGGGTTTGCGGCATAGGGCCGTCTTGGGCATCAACCAGCAGCAGAACGGAGTCAACCATCGACATTACACGTTCAACTTCGCCGCCGAAGTCGGCGTGGCCCGGGGTGTCCACGATGTTGATGTGGTAGCCGTTCCAGTTGATGGCGGTGTTTTTCGCCAGAATGGTAATACCGCGCTCTTTCTCCTGGTCGTTGGAGTCCATCACGCGCTCGTCGTTGAGCTCGTTGCGCTCCAGGGTGCCGGATTGACGCAAGAGTTTGTCTACCAGGGTGGTCTTACCATGGTCAACGTGAGCAATGATGGCGATGTTGCGTAGATTTTCGATCACTTGTGTATCTCGATCAGAGGATTCGGTGTGCTGACAGGTCGTGGCAGCGATTAACAGTAGAGTCAGGCCTTGCCGTTACAGCTTGACGGCAGAGTCGGGGGGCCGGTGACGCAGGCCACAGGCAAACAGCCCCGGGCTCTTAGCTCGGTCGATAAACGCGCACATTGGCATGCCCCTCACTGAGCAAATGGTGGGCATGCAGGCGACTCATCACGCCTTTGTCGCAATACAACAGGTACTGACGGCTGTCATCCAGTTCCTTGAAACGCGCATTCAATGCATAGAACGGCAGCGTTTGTACGTCGATGCCAGCAATTTCCAGCGGCTCGTCTTCAGCGGCATCCGGGTGACGGATGTCGATGATGATCTGACCAGCCAGAGCCTCGCTGACTTCTTCGATCTGCAAATCCTGGCCCAATTCGTCGATAACCCGATCGATCGGCACCAGTTTGGCGTTCTCCAGCGCACGCTCGAGAACCGCCATGTCGAACTGTTGTTCTTCGTACTCCACGCGGTTGCGCTTGGCGTGGGTCTTGGGGTTCACCGAGATGACCCCGCAATATTCCGGCATGTGCTTGGCGAAATCCGCCGTGCCGATCTGGGTCGCCAGGTCGATGATGTCTTGCTTGTGACTGGCGATCAGCGGGCGCAATACCAGCTTCTCGGTCACAGAGTCGATCAACGACAGGTTCGGCAGGGTCTGGCTGGACACCTGGGAAATCGCTTCACCGGTGACCAGTGCGTCGATTTCCAGCCGATCCGCGATTCGGGACGCAGCGCGCAACATCATACGCTTCAATACTACGCCCATATGACTGTTATCGACTTTCCCGAGAATTTCTCCCAGGACTTCCTCGAACGGAACGCTGACAAACAACACCCGTTGCGAGCTGCCGTATTTCTTCCAGAGGTAATGCGCGACTTCCATCACGCCCAATTCGTGTGCACGCCCGCCCAGGTTAAAGAAGCAGAAGTGGCTCATCAGCCCGCGGCGCATGATCTGGTAGGCCGCCACGGTGGAATCGAAACCGCCGGACATCAAGACCAGGGTCTGTTCCAGGGCACCGAGCGGGTAGCCGCCGATGCTGTCGTGCTGGCTGTGGATCACAAACAACCGTTGGTCGCGAATTTCCATCCGCACTTCAATTTGCGGCTCTTTCAGGGAAATTCCGGCGGCGCCGCACTCGCGACGCAGCTTGCTGCCCACGTATTTCTCGACATCCATGGAGCTGAAGGGGTGCTTGCCGGCGCGCTTGCACCGTACCGAAAACACCTTGCCTGCCAGTACATCGCCGTAGTGCTGTTTGCACTTTTCGGTGATGTCGTCGAAGTCCCCCAACGGGTACTCGTCAACCTGCAGGAAATGCGCGATGCCCGGCACGCAGCTCAGGCGCTCGGTCATGTCCTTCAAGGCTTTGGGGTCTGTGAGGCGGGTTTCCAGCTCGAGATTGTCCCACACACCGTTCACCACCACAGCCGGGTCCAGATCGCGGAGCACGGCACGGATGTTCTTGGCCAATTGACGGATGAAACGCATCCGTACCGGTCGGCTCTTGATGGTGATCTCGGGGAAGACTTTAACGATTAATTTCATGAAAACAGCGCGCGCAGGCCCAGCCGAAAAAGGGGGGCGCGGATTATAGCGGAAATCGCTCAAGGTTTAACCAGTTAATATGCAACGGACCTTTCGCGCACCAAAACGGGTCACATCCGAGAATTAACGCTACATTGCGGTGCGCAATTTCTTCCGCTTTAGCGGATTGCACCTTTATAGGGGCGTTTTTGTGGCAAAAAACCCATGTCGGGGCACTGGCATGCAATTTGCTCTCTTGTGAGGCAGGTTGCCTTGGTCGAGTATTCGCGCCGGCATCACCCACATTCTAAGGGCTAACTCCACTACCCCAGCCCGAAGCCACCCGGAGGACACTATGTCGAAGTCGGTTCAACTCATCAAAGATCATGACGTCAAATGGATTGATCTGCGCTTCACGGACACAAAAGGCACTCAGCACCACGTGACCATGCCGGCTCGCGACGCGCTGGATGACGCCTTCTTCGAAGAAGGCAAAATGTTCGACGGCTCCTCCATTGCCGGTTGGAAAGGCATCGAAGCTTCCGACATGATCCTGATGCCGGACGACAGCACCGCCGTACTCGACCCGTTCACCGAAGACCCAACGCTGATCATCGTCTGCGACGTGATCGAGCCTTCGACCATGCAAGGCTACGACCGTGACCCACGTGCGATCGCCAAGCGTGCCGAGGAATACCTGAAGTCGACCGGTATCGGCGACACCGTATTTGTTGGTCCGGAACCAGAATTCTTCATCTTTGATTCGGTCAAGTTCAAGTCCGACATCTCTGGCTCCATGTTCAAGATCTTCTCCGAACAAGGTTCGTGGATGTCCGACCAGGACGTGGAAGGCGGCAACAAAGGCCACCGTCCAGGCGTCAAAGGTGGTTACTTCCCGGTTCCGCCATTCGACCACGACCACGAAATCCGTACCTCCATGTGCAACGCCATGGAAGAGATGGGCCTGGTCATCGAAGTTCACCACCACGAAGTGGCGACTGCCGGCCAGAACGAAATCGGTGTGAAGTTCAACACCCTGGTGGCCAAGGCTGACGAAGTTCAGACCCTGAAGTACTGCGTACACAACGTGGCTGATGCCTACGGCCGTACCGCTACCTTCATGCCTAAGCCTCTGTACGGCGATAACGGTTCGGGTATGCACGTTCACCTGTCCATCGCCAAAGATGGCAAGAACACCTTCGCTGGCGAAGGTTATGCCGGCCTGTCCGACACTGCCCTGTACTTCATCGGCGGTATCATCAAGCACGGTAAGGCCCTGAACGGCTTCACCAACCCGTCGACCAACTCCTACAAGCGTCTGGTCCCAGGTTTCGAAGCACCCGTCATGCTGGCCTACTCGGCTCGCAACCGTTCCGCTTCGATCCGTATTCCTTACGTGTCCAGCCCTCGCGCTCGCCGTATCGAAGCCCGCTTCCCGGATCCGGCAGCCAACCCGTACCTGGCCTTCGCTGCCCTGGTAATGGCCGGCCTGGACGGTATCCAGAACAAGATTCACCCAGGCGATGCCGCCGACAAAAACTTGTACGACCTGCCGCCTGAAGAGGCCAAAGAGATCCCACAAGTGTGCGGCAGCCTGAAAGAAGCCCTGGAAGAGCTGGACAAGGGCCGTGCGTTCCTGACCAAAGGCGGCGTGTTCAGCGACGACTTTATCGATGCCTACATCGCCCTGAAAAGCGAAGAAGAAATCAAGGTCCGCACCTTCGTACACCCACTGGAATACGAGCTGTACTACAGCTGCTGATCCGGTAGCGCTGCTTAACGTGGCGTGACGAAAAAGGCCTCCTTCGGGAGGTCTTTTTTTTTGCCCGCAAAACCCTGTGGGAGCGGGCTTGCCCGCGAAAAACTCAAGGACGCCGCATTTCTTCAATATTTACGGGTTATCGTTAACGACCATCGCGAGCAAGCTCGCTCCTACAGAAGAGGGATCTGCCTTGAAACTCAAACTTGGGTTCATCTTGCTGGCTATCAGCGCCAATGTATTGGCCGCACCACCCACCCTCGCCCCACTGCTCGACAGCATCGCCGAACGCCTGGCGATTGCCGACCAGGTGGCCCTGAGCAAATGGGACAGCCACAAGCCGGTTGAGGACCGTGCACGGGAACAGGACGTGATCACCAGCGTCGTGTCCCAGGCGCCGAGCTACAAACTGGCCCCGGCGCAGGCGGAGCAGTTTTTCTCGGCACAGATCGAGGCGAACAAACTGGTGCAATACGCCCACCTGTCCGATTGGCAGCTGCAAGGCAAAGCGCCCAATGACCCACGCCCGGACCTGGTCGGCCAGATCCGCCCTAAACTGGACCAACTGCAAAAACGCCTGCTGCAACAGCTGGCGGACTTCACCCCCGAGCGCAGCAACCCGCAATGCCCGCAATGGCTGGCGCGGGCCAATCACGCGCCTGCCAACGACCCGCTGCACCAACTGGCGATGATCCGCGCCACCGCCGAGCTGTGCCTCTACAAAATGTGAAACGGCGAACCCAATCAAAATGTGGGAGCGGGCTTGCTCGCGAAGGCGGCGTGTCAGTTGATATATGCATGACTGACACGCCGCCTTCGCGAGCAAGCCAGCTCCCACAATTCAGATCCGGCCCATTCAGCCAATCAGTCGTTGCCGCCAGCTTCCTGAACAGCTTTTTATATTTGCACTATATTGGTGCGATACGCTGCACCCTTCCCACTTACGCAACCCATTTTGGTTCGAAACTTCCCGCTGAAGCTGGCAGAACGCCACAGTTTCGCACCTTAAGCCCCCATTTCAGGGCTTTAACGCTTCTTTTCGGAGCTTTGGTTTGGTTTTTGCATTTTCCTTGTATCAGCGCATGCCTCAAGGCCGCGCCCTGCTCCAAAAGAGGTCCTAATGACCATCAGCGACGCACTGCACCGCCTGCTACTCGACAACCTGACCACCGCGACCATTCTGCTCAATGACGAACTTCGCCTTGAGTACATGAACCCGGCGGCGGAGATGCTGCTGGCCATCAGCGGACAGCGCAGCCATGGGCAATTCATCAGCGAACTGTTCACCGAGTCGGCGGAGGCCTTGAGCTCGTTGCGCCAGGCGGTGGAGCAGGCGCACCCGTTCACCAAGCGCGAAGCAATGCTCACGGCGCTCACCGGCCAGACCCTGACCGTCGATTACGCGGTCACACCGATCCTGAGCCACGGCGCCACCTTGCTGCTGCTGGAGGTGCATCCCCGGGATCGCCTGCTGCGCATCACCAAGGAAGAGGCTCAACTGTCCAAGCAGGAAACCAGCAAGATGCTGGTGCGTGGCCTGGCCCATGAGATCAAGAACCCGTTGGGCGGGATTCGTGGCGCCGCACAGTTGTTGGCCCGCGAGCTGCCGGACGAGAACCTCAAGGACTACACCAACGTCATCATCGAGGAAGCCGACCGCCTGCGTAATCTGGTGGACCGCATGCTCGGTTCCAACAAGCTGCCGTCGCTGGCGATGACCAACGTGCACGAAGTGTTGGAGCGTGTCTGCCAACTGGTAGAGGCCGAAAGCCAGGGCTGCATCACCTTGGTGCGCGACTACGACCCAAGCATTCCCGACGTCTTGATCGACCGCGAGCAGATGATCCAGGCGGTGCTCAATATTGTGCGCAACGCCATGCAGGCCATCAGCAGCCAGAACGAACTGCGCCTGGGCCGCATCAGCCTGCGCACCCGCGCCCTGCGCCAGTTCACCATCGGCCACGTACGCCATCGCCTGGTGACCAAGGTCGAGATCATCGACAACGGCCCGGGCATTCCTGCCGAGCTGCAGGAAACCATCTTTTTCCCAATGGTCAGCGGCCGCCCGGACGGTACCGGGCTCGGCTTGGCCATTACCCAGAACATCATCAGCCAGCACCAGGGTTTGATCGAGTGTGAGAGCCATCCCGGCCACACCACGTTCTCGATCTTTCTGCCACTGGAACAAGGAGCCCCATCGACATGAGCCGTAGTGAAACTGTCTGGATCGTCGATGACGACCGTTCTATCCGCTGGGTCCTGGAGAAAGCCTTGCAACAGGAAGGCATGACCACCCAGAGCTTCGACAGCGCCGACGGGGTGATGAGTCGCCTGGCTCGCCAGCAGCCCGACGTGATCATCTCCGACATCCGCATGCCCGGCGCCAGTGGCCTGGACTTGCTGGCGCGGATCCGCGAGCAGCACCCGCGCTTGCCGGTGATCATCATGACCGCGCACTCGGACCTGGACAGCGCTGTCGCGTCCTATCAGGGCGGCGCCTTTGAATACCTGCCGAAACCGTTCGACGTAGACGAAGCAGTGGCCCTGGTAAAACGCGCCAACCAGCACGCCCAGGAACAGCAGAACCAGGAAGCCCCGCCGGCCCTGACCCGTACCCCGGAAATCATCGGTGAAGCACCGGCGATGCAGGAAGTGTTTCGCGCCATCGGGCGCTTGAGCCATTCCAACATCACCGTGCTGATCAACGGCGAGTCGGGTACCGGTAAAGAGCTGGTGGCCCACGCCCTGCACCGTCACAGCCCACGGGCGGCGTCGCCATTCATTGCGTTGAACATGGCGGCGATTCCGAAGGACCTGATGGAATCGGAACTGTTCGGCCACGAAAAAGGCGCGTTCACCGGCGCGGCCAACCTTCGCCGGGGCCGTTTTGAACAGGCCGATGGCGGCACGCTGTTCCTCGATGAAATCGGCGACATGCCGGCCGACACCCAGACGCGCTTGTTGCGGGTCCTGGCAGACGGCGAGTTTTATCGGGTCGGCGGGCACACGCCGGTCAAGGTCGACGTACGCATCATCGCGGCGACTCACCAGAACCTCGAAACCCTGGTGCACGCCGGAAAATTCCGTGAAGACTTGTTCCACCGCCTGAACGTGATCCGTATCCACATCCCACGGATGTCGGACCGCCGCGAAGACATCCCGACCCTGGCCCGTCACTTCCTCAGCCGCGCCGCCCAGGAGCTGGCCGTCGAGCCGAAGCTGCTGAAAAGCGAGACCGAGGAATACCTGAAGAACCTGCCATGGCCGGGCAACGTGCGTCAGTTGGAGAACACCTGCCGCTGGATCACGGTGATGGCTTCGGGTCGTGAAGTGCACATCAGTGACCTGCCGCCCGAGCTGCTGAGCCTGCCGCAGGATTCGGCACCGGTGACCAACTGGGAGCAGGCGCTGCGCCAATGGGCCGACCAGGCGCTGGCACGTGGCCAATCGAACCTGCTGGACAGCGCTGTGCCGGCCTTTGAGCGGATCATGATCGAAACCGCCCTCAAGCATACCGCCGGTCGTCGTCGCGACGCCGCCGTGCTGCTGGGCTGGGGCCGCAACACCCTGACGCGCAAGATCAAGGAGTTGGGGATGAAGGTCGATGGTGGGGATGATGATGAGGGGGATGAGGGCTGATTGCCTTCTCACAACCACCGAAAAACCCATGTGGGAGCGGGCTTGCTCGCGAAGGCGGTGTATCAGTCACTGGATAGGTTGACTGGCACACCGCCTTCGCGAGCAAGCCCGCTCCCACATTTGCATCTGCACAAAGCTTGAAACCGTGCACCGCTTCAATGCACCACGAACCGGCATCGCGCACTTATCCAACGCCTGAAACCCCAACCTTGTTAAGAAAATATTAAAAGCCAAAAACACCAAAGCCCCGTATTCCGGGGCTTTGCGCTTTCTGAAGAAATTTTTTGGCACAACTTCACAATTCTGGCACGCGCCCTGCAATAACCCTGTTACTACCCAGTTTCGGGGACCTTGGTACAGGCAGGCCGAGAATCCCCTCTTTACACCCGGGGTGCTTGATGCGGATCGCGTCGCGCCCCACACCCGTTTCGGGAACCTCGGTACAGGCAGGCCGAGAATCCCCTCTTTACACCTAGGGTGCTTGATGCGAATCGCGTCGCGCCCCACACCCGTTTCGGGAACCTCGGTACAGGCAGGCCGGGGATTCCCTCTTTAACACCGAAGCCATTGGCTTCACCCCGTTTTGGGAGCCCTGGTACAGGCAGGCCGGGAACTCCCTTCTTTACACCCGGGGCTTATGAGGCAACTCGCCCATAGCCCCAGCCCGTTTAGGGAACCTTGGTACAGGCAGGCCGGGGATTCCCTCTTTTATTGCTCCTGGAGATGGATCTCCAACCGCCAGCGCCCCTCGACCTTCTCCCCCGACCACTCCCCGCGCAACGGCCGAGCCGCCACCAGGTTCAGCAGCAAGCCGCCATCGGTCTTGCGGATGCGCCAGTTCACAGCCTTGTCATTGACCTTCAGTTGCCCGCCCTGGGCCTTTCCCAACGCATCAAACAGCAGCGCCACGGTGCCGTCGATATGCTCGCCGTGCAGCTTGGGCTCGCTGTTGAACCACACCACCACGCCATCGGCGGCAGGCTCCACCTGCTGCAGCTCAACCGGGTCGGGGGTGGTCAGGCGGCCGATCATCAAGCCCACCATCAGGCCGACAATCGCCAACGAGCCCAAGACCCGTGGCAGAAGCTTCGGTCGCGGGTCGTCTTCAGGGGTAGAATGCAGCGCATCTTTGCCTTCGGAGCCGTGCATGTTTCACGTCATCCTTTTTCAACCAGAAATTCCGCCGAATACCGGCAACGTTATCAGGCTGTGCGCCAACAGTGGCTGCCACCTGCATTTGATCGAGCCGCTGGGCTTCGACATGGACGACAAGCGCCTGCGCCGCGCCGGGCTGGACTACCACGAGTACGCCACCCTGCAACGCCATGCCGACCTCGCCAGTTGCCTGGAAAGCCTCAACCACCCACGGTTGTTCGCGTTTACCACCAAGGGCTCGCGGCCGTTTCATGATGCCAGCTTCGCCGAAGGCGACGCCTTTCTGTTCGGCCCGGAGAGCCGGGGCCTGCCGGCGGACGTCCTCGACGCCCTGCCCGACGGCCACCGCCTGCGTTTGCCGATGCGCGAAGGCTGCCGCAGCCTGAACCTGTCCAACACCGTGGCCGTCGCGGTCTACGAAGGTTGGCGGCAACTCGGTTTCAAGTAGCCCCCTATCCCTCTGTAGGAGCGAGCTTGCTCGCGAAAAACGCTAAGGATGACGCGTGCATCCTGAATGGGCACGGCGCTCTCCGGTTTTTCGCGAGCAAGCTCGCTCCTACAGGAGCTCACCCAATAAAAAAGCGCCTGTTACGGCGCTTTTTTTCGGGCTGCAAACGGCTTATTGAACCGTTGGCGAACCTTCCTGTTGCATGCGCTGCAGCTCTTGCGCATACAGGGCATCGAAGTTCACTGGAGCCAGCATCAGCGCCGGGAACGAGCCACGGGTGACCAGGCTGTCCAGGGTCTCACGGGCATACGGGAACAGGATGTTCGGGCAGAACGCGCCCAGGGTGTGGCTCATGGACGCTTCGTCCAGGCCCTGGATCAGGAAGATACCGGCCTGTTGCACTTCAGCGATGAAAGCCACTTCTTCGCCGTTCTTGACGGTCACCGACAAGGTCAGCACGACTTCGTGGAAGTCGCCTTCCAGCGCCTTTTGACGGGTGTTCAGGTCCAGCGCAACGCTCGGGGTCCATTCCTGACGGAAGATGGCCGGGCTTTTTGGCGCTTCGAACGACAAGTCACGTACGTAAATACGCTGCAGGGAAAATTGTGGGCCTTGAGCCTCTTCTGCTGCCGCTTCGGTGTTCTGTTGGTCAGTCATCGCAGATCCTTCGTGATCTTGGGGTCTTTTAGGGGTTGTGAGTCAGACGTGAAGCAGCGCATCCAGTTTACCGGCGCGCTCGAGTGCGAACAGGTCATCGCATCCACCGACATGCTTGTCACCGATCCAGATCTGCGGCACGGACGTGCGTCCCGCTTTCTTGGTCATTTCGGCGCGCACCTGGGGCTTGCCATCAACCTTGATCTCTTCGAAAGCAATGCCCTTTTTCTCAAGCAGGGCCTTGGCCCGCATGCAATAAGGGCAATAATCGCTGGAGTAAACGACAACCTCGCTCATATCACTTCACCAGCGGCAGGTTATCGCCACGCCAGCTGGAAATACCACCCGACAGTTTGGCGGCGTTGAAACCGGTTTTCAGCATCTCGCGGGCGTGGGTGCCGGAGTGCTGGCCTTGGGCGTCGACCAGGATGATGGTCTTGGCCTTGTGCTTTTCCAGCTCGGCCAGGCGCGAAATCAGCTTGTCCTGGGGAATGTTCAGCGCGCCAACAATGTGACCGGCGGCGAAATCCTTGGCGGGACGAATGTCCACCACCACGGCCTCATCCTTGTTGACCAGGGCGGTCAGCTCCGACGTGCTGAGGCTGCGTCCACCGCGGCTCATCTCGTGAGCGATCAGCAGCGCCAGCAGTACGACGAACGCACCAGCGAGCAAATAGTGGGTAGTGGCAAATGCAATCAGGTGATCAACCATCAAGGAGGTTCCAGGGCGTTAAAATGGCGGTAAGTATACACAGCCGCCATGGTCGGCCAACCCCCGTAAAGCGGTGACGTGGTCGGAACTTCGCTTTAAACTGCCACTCCCTTTTCTATTCCCTTCATTCATTACCGCCGCGAGAGGATCTATGACTACTACGCCTAAACCTTTGGTCCTGATAATTCTCGATGGCTTCGGACACAGTGAAAGCCACCACGACAACGCCGTGTACTCGGCCAGGAAGCCAGTACTGGACCGTCTGAGCGCTACCGTACCGAACGGCCTGATCTCCGGATCGGGCATGGATGTTGGCCTGCCGGACGGCCAAATGGGCAACTCGGAAGTCGGCCACATGAATCTCGGTGCCGGACGAGTGGTCTATCAAGACTTCACCCGCGTGACCAAAGCGATCCGCGATGGCGAGTTTTTCGAGAACCCGACCATCTGCGCGGCAGTGGATAAAGCGGTCAAGGCCGGCAAGGCCGTGCACTTTATGGGTCTGCTGTCGGACGGCGGCGTCCACAGCCACCAGGACCACCTGATCGCCATGGCTGAACTGGCCTTCAAGCGCGGCGCCGAGAAAATCTACCTGCACGCCTTCCTCGACGGCCGCGACACCCCGCCAAAAAGCGCCCAGTCCTCCATCGAACTGCTGGATGAAACCTTCAAGACCCTCGGCAAGGGCCGCATCGCCAGCCTGGTAGGCCGTTACTTCGCCATGGACCGCGACAACCGCTGGGACCGCGTGGCACAGGCCTACAACCTGATCGCCGACGGCCAGTCCGAATTCAACGCCGCCACCGCCCAGGAAGGCCTGGAAGCCGCCTACGCCCGTGGCGAGAGCGACGAATTCGTCAAGGCCACCACCATCGGTGAGCCGGTCAGGATCGAAGACGGCGACGCCATGGTGTTCATGAACTTCCGCGCCGACCGTGCCCGCGAGCTGAGCCATGTGTTTGTCGATGACGGCTTCAAGGACTTCCAGCGCGCCCGCCAGCCGAAAGTCGAATTTGTGATGCTGACCCAATACGCCGCCAACATCCCGGCTCCGTCGGCGTTTGCCCCGGGCAGCCTGGAAAACGTGCTGGGCGACTACCTGGCAAAAAACGGCAAGACCCAGCTGCGCATTGCCGAAACCGAGAAATACGCCCACGTGACCTTCTTCTTCTCCGGCGGCCGTGAAGAACCGTTCCCGGGGGAAGAACGCATCCTGATCCCGTCGCCGAAAGTCGCCACCTACGACCTGCAGCCGGAAATGAGTGCCCCGGAAGTCACGGACAAGATCGTCGACGCCATCGAGCACCAGCGTTATGACGTGATCGTGGTCAACTACGCCAACGGTGACATGGTGGGCCACAGCGGCAACCTGGAAGCGGCGGTAAAAGCCGTGGAATGCCTGGACCTGTGTGTCGGCCGTATCGTCGACGCCCTGGACAAAGTGGGCGGCGAAGCGCTGATCACCGCCGACCACGGCAACTGCGAGCAAATGTCCGACGAGTCCACCGGCCAGGCCCACACCGCCCACACCACCGAGCCGGTGCCGTTCATCTACGTAGGCAAGCGTGACCTGAAAGTGCGTGACGGCGGCGTGCTGGCCGACGTGGCACCGACCATGTTGATGTTGATGGGGCTGGAAAAGCCGAAAGAGATGACTGGCACTTCGATTCTGGTCTGAAACAGTTCAGGGGTTGCTCAAAGCAGGCAGCCCGTCAACAATGGCCTTGAGCGCGAAACCAGTTGCCTCCAGCGGCGATAACTGGCGTAGGAACCTCGCAGATGGCTGGATATCCGCGTAGGGTGAGACCTCCACCCCCCTGCTTGAGGGTGTGTATATGAATATCAAGCAAGCACTATTTAGGGCAGTTCGAAAGAGCTGCCCTTTTCTTTGGGCGTCACAAAAGCTCGTAACGCTTGTAGAGCAACTCACCATGGAGATGCTTATTCAAGGCTTTGGCGTCTGTCTGCATGAAGTTCCACAGCACATTGCCAGCCTGAATATTGACCACCACCAGCATCTGCCTCTTGGATTCATAAGCCCCAATGAATGCTAAACGAGCGGAGCAGTCACTATAAGCAACACGCCATATTTCCAGAGGTCCCATCAATGTGTCCAAGGCGAACCTGACATAACGCTCTCTGGCGTCCTGCCGCTTTTCAACAATGTGCTGCAGACAGCTACGCCTAATCGCTACTTGCCCCAAAGGCGAGTCAATTTCCACTTCCGAACAGCTCGAATGGGCAATGCCAAAATGCATTGCGACTATATCGATGGCCGCTTCGACGTCCTTGCCGGCAGCCACTTCCTCAAGTGGGCGCGCTCGCAAAGCCCGATCCAGACTACGCAGGTCGGGAAGCCCGTAATCGAGCCACGTTTGCTGGCCTTTTGACTCGTGAATACAGGGCATTACTGACTATGCCAACCATCGGATTAACAGGGCCGACGAGTCTATTCCGAGCGCAAATGCACCGTTAGGGTGGAGCATTTCAAGGCATTTCGCGAAGCACACAAAACAACTGCAGAAGCACGACACGACGCTCTATACCGCTCGTCGCCTTCAAAGGACTATTGGACTTGCCCACAATCGCTTGCAGAATGCAGCCACTGGGCACCTAACTTGTCTGCCAATCCGAATTGGGCGTTTTTTTTGCAGCGCTTGGCGGGCATACTAGGCCGTCCCTTTCCCTGGTGTCGCCCGCCTCTATGCTTCGCGCCTTGATTACCCTCGCTCTTGTCTGCCTGCTCCAACCGGCGTTTGCCGATGAGCGCGCACAAACCCAACAACAGTTGGACGCTACGCGTCAGGACATTACCGAGCTGAAGAAACTGCTCGGCAAGCTCCAGGAAGAGAAATCCGGTGTGCAGAAAGACCTGCGCGGCACGGAAACCGAGATGGGCAAGCTGGAGAAGCAGGTCCAGGAGCTGCAAAAAGAACTAAAGAAGAGCGAGTCGGAACTGGAGCGACTCGACGGTGAGAAAAAAAAACTCCAGAGCGCCCGCGTTGAACAGCAACGCCTGATCGCGATCCAGGCCCGCGCCGCCTACCAGAACGGCCGCCAGGAATACCTCAAGCTGCTGCTCAACCAGCAGAACCCCGAGAAATTCGCCCGCACCCTCACCTATTACGACTACCTGAGCAAGGCCCGCATGGAGCAGTTGAAAAGCTTCAACGAGACCCTGCGCCAGTTGGCAAACGTCGAGACAGAAATCAGCAACCAGCAATCGCAGTTGCTCGACCAGAAAAGCAGCCTCGACACCCAGCGCGACGAGCTGGACAAGGTTCGCAAGGAGCGCCAGCAAGCCCTGGCCAAGCTCAACGACGACGTGAAGGCCCGTGACGCCAAGCTCCAGGCCCGCGAGCAAGACCAGGCCGACCTGGGCAAAGTGCTGAAAACCATCGAGGAAACCCTGGCACGCCAGGCCCGCGAGGCAGAGCAAGCGCGGCAAAAAGCGCTGCTGGCCCAGCAGGAAGCCGAAAAAAAGCGCGAGCGTGAGGCCGCCGAGGCAGTGGCCAGCGCCACCACCGACGCCCCGGCCCCGCGTAAACCGGCGCGTGCAGCCCCTGGCCCGCTGGTTTCCAGCGCCGGCGAGTCGTTTGGCGGACCTTTTGCTTCAGCCCGGGGCAAACTTCCATGGCCAGTTGATGGTCGATTACTGGCACGCTTTGGTGAAACCCGTGGCGATGACACCCGCGCCAAGTGGGACGGTGTGATGATCAGTGCCGGTGCCGGCACCCAGGTCCATGCCATCCATGGCGGCCGCGTGGTGTTCGCCGATTGGCTGCGTGGCGCAGGCTTGTTGGTGATTCTTGACCACGGTAATGGCTATTTGAGCCTTTACGGCCACAATCAAACTTTGCTTAAAGCGGCAGGTGATGTTGTAAAAGCCGGTGAATCCATCTCCACTGTCGGTAACAGTGGTGGCCAGGACACGCCGGCGCTGTACTTCGCTATTCGTCAGCAGGGCCGCCCGAGCGACCCCGCACAATGGTGCCGTACCCAAGGATAAGGGTCGCATCTACATTAGGAGTTCGTTCGACATGCTGCATTTGTCCCGCCTCACATCGCTGGCCCTGACGATCGCCCTGGTGATCGGCGCGCCTTTGGCATTCGCCGACCAGACCGCCCAGTCAGCCACGGCCGCGACCACCAAGGCCCCGCTGCCGCTGGACGAGTTGCGCACCTTTGCCGAGGTCATGGACCGGATCAAGGCCGCCTATGTCGAACCTGTAGACGACAAGACCCTGCTGGAAAATGCCATCAAGGGCATGCTCAGCAACCTTGACCCGCACTCCGCCTACCTGGGCCCGGAAGATTTCGCCGAGCTGCAGGAAAGCACCAGCGGTGAATTCGGCGGCCTGGGCATTGAAGTCGGCGCCGACGACGGCAACATCAAGGTTGTCTCGCCGATCGATGACACCCCGGCGTCCAAGGCCGGCATCCAGGCCGGCGACTTTATCGTCAAGATCAACGGCCAGCCGACCCGCGGCCAGACCATGACCGAAGCTGTCGACAAGATGCGCGGCAAGATCGGCCAGAAAATCACCCTGACCCTGGTGCGCGACGGCGGCACGCCGTTCGACGTAACGCTGACCCGCGCGACCATCACGGTCAAGAGCGTGAAGAGCCAGCTGCTGGAGTCGGGTTACGGTTACATCCGTATCACCCAGTTCCAGGTCAAGACCGGCGACGAAGTGGCCAAGGCCCTGGCCAAGCTGCGCAAAGACAACGGCAAGAAGCTCAGCGGCATCGTGCTCGACCTGCGCAACAACCCGGGCGGCGTGTTGCAGGCGGCGGTGGAAGTGGTTGACCACTTCATCACCAAGGGCTTGATCGTGTACACCAAGGGCCGGATCGCCAACTCCGAATTGCGCTTCTCGGCCACCGGCAACGACCTCAGCGAAGGCGTACCGATGGTTGTGTTGATCAACGGTGGCAGCGCCTCGGCGTCGGAGATCGTCGCCGGCGCCCTGCAAGACCAGAAACGCGGCGTGCTGATGGGCACCACCAGCTTCGGCAAAGGCTCGGTGCAAACCGTGCTGCCGCTGAACAACGATCGCGCACTGAAGATCACGACTGCGCTGTACTACACACCGAACGGTCGCTCGATCCAGGCCCAGGGCATCGTGCCGGACATCGAAGTGCGCAAGGCCAAGATCACCAACGAGGCCGACAGCGAGTTCTACAAGGAAGCTGACCTGCAAGGTCACCTGGGCAATGGCAACGGCGGCGCCGACCAGCCAACCGGCAGCGGCACCAAAGCCAAGCCGATGCCCCAGGACGACGATTATCAGTTGGCCCAGGCGCTGAGCCTGCTCAAGGGCCTGAGCATTACGCGCAGCCGTTGATATGCGCTTTGGACTGATCATCGCTTTGCTGTGCTGTCTGGCGGGTGTTGCCCAAGGCAACCCCGCCAGTGCGGCCCCTACTGAACACAAAGCCTACCTGACCCTGATCATCGACGACCTCGGGCAAAACCTGCCCCGGGATCGTCGCGTGCTCGCCCTGCCGGGTCCAGTGACCACGGCAATCATGCCCGACACCCCTCACGCCGCCGAATTTGCCCGCGAAGCCCACAAGGCCGGCAAAATCGTCATCCTGCACATGCCCATGGACCCGGCCACCGGCCCGTTCGCCTGGCACCCCGACCTGCCCATCGAAGAACTGGGCAAACGCCTGGACGCCGCCTTCAAGGCGGTGCCGTACACCGCCGGCATCAACAACCACATGGGCAGCCGCATGACGGCGCAGCCGGAGGCCATGGCCTGGTTGATGGGTGAGTTGCAACGGCGCCACAAGTTCTTCGTCGACAGCCGCACCAGTGCCAAGACCGTTGCCGCTGCCGAGGCGCAGAAGATCGGCCTGGCGAGCGTTTCGCGGGACGTGTTCCTTGACGATGAACGCACTGAAGCAGCCATCACCACCCAGTTGCAAACCGCCATCAAGCTGGCCCACAAACAGGGTTCGGCGGTGATGATCGGCCACCCTTATCCACAGACACTGGCGGTGCTGGAGCGCGAGCTGCCCAAGCTCAAGGCCCAGGGCATCGAGTGGATCGATATCAAGTTGATGATCAGCCTGCGCAGCAACCGCGCGATGGCCGGGCACGGTAAAGACGGCCTGTATCACCCCTCTATATAGCTACCACTTCACGTCTCCCGCTTTATTCAATAGTTGCAGCGCTACCGCACAGGCCACCCCTCGCGTGGCCTGCAACTTTTTATAAAATTGGGACGATAACTCATGCAACCCATACGCTTTAAAGATCTGCTGATCAATTTCACCACAGAGTTTGATCTGCTCTGGAGCGCCAAGGATTCAGGCGCAGATAACGCCGCCACCTTTTGGCGCCCCAATACGACGGCCGATGCGCTGAACAGTTTTTCTTCGTTGGGTGACGTGGTCGTCAGCGACTACCGCTCGATCAATAACCGAAAGTTCGTTGCCGTGGTCAGCGAAGCAGACCCCCTGAATGGCACCGCCCTTCGGGCGCCGGTGGGCTTTAACCTGATCTGGAAAAATTCCGGCAAGAAGACTCGCTCCGAGTTTTCCGTATGGAAACCGGTGCCACCCGAAGGGTATGTGGCCATGGGAATGGTCTGCTGCATCGGTTATGACAAGCCCACACTGAATGCGGTGCGCTGTGTCAGGGCGGATCTGGCAGTGGATGCCTATATCGGCAACCCGATATGGAACGACAAGGGCAGCGGCGCTCGGATGGACTTCAGCGCATGGGACGTTCACACCCCCGACCCCGAGCCCGAGACCGCCTACATCGCTACCGGCACCTTTTATGGGGCTGACGGGTGGACCAGGCCGTCTTTCGGTGCCCGGCCGTATGCCTTGCGCATGGAACTGGCCGCCCAGGAAAGCCCTCTGCCTGCACCACCGGCGCCCCTTGATTCGGTGCAAAACGAGCCCGCTCCCACTGTATGCGAACTGCCATGGTTCACCGTAAAGGACAGCAACCTGACGCCGCTTGAACAACTGCATCGCTCGCCAACCTACCGGCTGGAAAGAGTCGACCGATACCTCTCTGTCGGGCTTGGGCAGAACACGACGCCCCAAGGCAAAACGTTCAACTGGACGGCGCACAAGGGCGAGGCCGGTGACAATTCAATCGACTTTACAGCGGTGACAGGCATTCAACTGGCCTATGAATGGTCATCGACGTCCCGGCCGGTGATGTTTTCTGCGCACCTGGGCAAGACCTTCACCCATACCACCCTATCGGCCAAGGGCTGGGGCACTTCAACGCCGCTGGAAGTGGCGGCTTATGTGCCGGCAAGCCAGACCATCGCCGCCTACGTTATACGCAGCGAGTATACGTTGTATCGACAGGACGGCAGCCAGTTGGCGGGCACCGTGAGTTACACCAACGGCGACACGGTGTACTTCAGCGAGTCATCTGCTTCGATGCCTGACGACAACGAACAAGCGCCCGCCCTGGTCTTGCCCGTTGAGCCAGTACCGGCTCTGCCTTCAGCCGAACCGGGGTTAGAGATAACGCCCCATGATGGTATCGACGACGCCCTCCTGCCGTAACTGATCAAGTGCCGTCTGGAGTTTGGCCACCACGTCATCCGGCACATTTTTGTTCAGTGCCAGGTACAGCTCGGCGCTGTTGAAACGCAGCACGGTCTTGAGCCCCGTCACCCCGACCTGGCGGGCCAGGTAACGGCCCGCCGGGTCACCGGTGGCCCACAGGTCGATCTGGCCCTCCATGAGCTTTTGCGCATTGTCCTGGTCGCGCAGCACGATCACCGGCTTGAGGCCTTGCTTCTCAAGGGTCTCGGCAATGGCATCGCCCTTGTAGGCGCCGATCTTGTAGCGACGGGCCTGCTCAAGGTCGGTCAACTGGATCTTGCTGTCGGCCTTGGCCAGCAGCACCCAATCGTCCGGGCCGATGGGGCCGACCCATTTGAACAGCGCCTCACGGTCCGGCAGGCGCGCCATCACGAACACGCCATAACCGGGTTTTTCCAGGGCGAGTTTGTAGATTCGCTCCCAGGGGAAACGCAGGGTCAGGTTGTAGGAGATGCCGGCACGCTTGAAGGTCTCACGCACGATGTCCACGGCGATGCCTTCGATGTTCTCTTCCTTGGCGAAGTTCTTGCCGTTTTTCGCCATGTTGTACGGCGGGAAGTTTTCCGTCAGCAACACCAGGGAAGCGCTGTCAGACGGTTCGTCGGCGTGGGCCGAACCCGCCAAAAGAATGGAGGTACTGGCGAGGGCGAGCAGCAGGTGTTTGAGCATGAAAGTTACCGGAATCCATGGCAAGCCCAGAGAGTGCCGCGAGCCTGCCATGGTGTCCAGTAGCGTTTAGCGAACGACGATACCGCGCGCCGCCATGTAGGCCTTGGCCTCGGGAACGGTGTATTCGCCAAAGTGGAAAATACTCGCCGCCAGCACGGCACTGGCGTGGCCTTCGATCACACCGTCGGCCAAGTGCTGCAGGTTGCCGACACCGCCGGAAGCGATCACCGGGATGCCCAGGGCATCGCTGATGGCGCGGGTCACGCCCAGGTCGAAGCCGTTTTTCATGCCGTCCTGGTCCATGCTGGTCAGCAGGATTTCACCGGCGCCCAGCGCCTCCATCTTCATCGCCCACTGCACGGCATCCAGCCCGGTCGGCTTGCGCCCGCCGTGGGTGAAGATCTCCCAGCGCGGGGTTTCGCCCGGGCCGGAAACTTTCTTGGCGTCGATGGCCACCACGATGCATTGCGAGCCGAAGTGCTGCGCGGCTTCGCCGACAAATTCCGGGTTGAACACGGCCGCGGTGTTGATCGAGACCTTGTCTGCACCGGCGTTCAGCAGGTTGCGGATGTCTTGAACGGTGCGCACGCCACCGCCCACGGTCAGCGGGATGAACACCTGGCTGGCCATGCGCTCCACGGTGTGCAGCGTGGTGTCGCGGCCGTCGACGCTGGCGGTGATGTCGAGAAAGGTAATCTCGTCGGCACCCTGCTCGTCGTAGCGACGGGCGATTTCCACCGGGTCGCCGGCGTCACGGATGTTCTCGAACTTGACGCCCTTGACCACGCGACCGTTGTCGACGTCCAGGCAAGGGATGATGCGTTTGGCCAGCGCCATGGTCAGTCCTCAGCCTTTGTAGGCGTCGCAGTAAGCCTGGGCTTCAGCGACGTCCAGGGTGCCTTCATAGATCGCCCGGCCGGTGATGGCACCGATGATCCCTGGCGCCTTCGCGTCCAGCAGCGACTTGATGTCGCCCAGGTTGTGGATACCGCCGGAAGCGATCACCGGAATCCGGGTGGCCGCGGCCAGCGCAGCGGTGAACGGTACGTTGCAGCCCTGCATCATGCCGTCTTTGGCGATGTCGGTGTAAACGATGGCGGAGACGCCGTCGGCTTCAAACTGCTTGGCCAGGTCGATCACCTGAATGGTGCTGATCTCGGCCCAGCCGTCGGTGGCGACGAAACCGTCTTTGGCATCCAGGCCCACGATCACTTTACCGGGGAACGCGCGGCAGGCTTCGGCCACGAAAGCCGGGTCTTTCACGGCCTTGGTGCCGATGATCACGTAGCTCACGCCCGCTTTCACGTAGTGCTCGATGGTTTCCAGGGAGCGAATGCCACCGCCGATCTGGATCGGCAGGTTCGGGTAGCGCTTGGCGATCGCCGTCACCACTTCACCGTTGACCGGCTGGCCTTCGAACGCACCGTTCAAGTCCACCAGATGCAGACGACGGCAACCGCCTTCCACCCACTTGGCAGCCATGCTCACCGGGTCGTCGGAGAACACCGTGGAATCTTCCATGCGGCCCTGGCGCAGACGTACGCAGGCGCCGTCCTTGAGATCGATAGCGGGAATAATCAGCATCTGGCAAACCTTATTCGATATTCAGCGTTGCTCGGGAAATCAGGGTTTCTCGAGCGCCCACAAGTCGCTTTCGATGCTTTCGAACCTTTCTTTAAGGTGCGTCTGCACATCGAAAATCGCCCTGTTGTAATAGTGCGGAGCAATTTCAGTGGTGAACAGTTCGAGGATCTCTGCGACCTCGAACGAGCCGAGCTTGAGCTCGAAGCGGTCTTCCATGAAACGCTTGATCTTGTCGGTGGCCTCACTCTCCTGCTGGGGAGTGAGGTTCAGGATCGGCGGCTTGACCTTCTTGGCCATTACCAGCGACCGTCCCACGCGGCGAAGTTCTGCAGCAACTGCAGGCCATGGGTATGGCTCTTCTCCGGGTGGAACTGCACGGCAAAGCGCGAACCGTCGGCCAGGGCCGCGGCGAAGTCGACGCCATAGTGCCCGCCACCCACCACCTGGCGCGGGTTACCGGCGGCGATGTAATAGCTGTGCACGAAGTAGAAACGCGCCAGGTCCGGCACGTTGTGCCACAGCGGGTGATCCACGGTCTGGCGCACTTCGTTCCAGCCCATGTGCGGCACCTTCAGGTGTTCGCCGTCTTCGTGCAGGTCCTTGCCGAAAAACTTTACCTGGCCCGGGAACAGGCCGATGCAGTCGACGCCGGCGTTCTCTTCACTGCTGTCGAGCAAGGCTTGCATGCCCACGCAGATGCCGAGGAACGGCCGGTCCTGGCTGACTTCACGCACCAGGCTGTCAAAGCCCAGGCGGCGAATCTCGGCCATGCAGTCGCGAATCGCGCCAACACCCGGGAAAACCACTCGGTCGGCTTCGCGAATCACGTCGGCATCGCTGGTGATCAGCACCTTGCCGGCACCTACGTGTTCGAGGGCCTTGGCCACCGAGTGCAGGTTACCCATGCCGTAATCGATAACCGCGACCGTCTGCATTACAGGACGCCCTTGGTCGACGGCATTTGCCCGGCCATGCGGTCATCCAGCTCCACGGCCATGCGCAGGGCGCGACCGAAGGCCTTGAACACGGTCTCGATCTGGTGGTGGGTGTTGGTGCCACGCAGGTTGTCGATATGCAGGCTGACCAGGGCGTGGTTGACGAAGCCCTGGAAGAATTCCTGGAACAGGTCGACATCGAAGCCGCCTACGGTGGCGCGGGTATAGGGCACGTGCATCTGCAGGCCTGGGCGGCCCGAGAAGTCGATGACCACACGCGACAGCGCTTCATCCAGCGGGACATAGGCGTGGCCGTAGCGACGGATGCCTTTCTTGTCGCCGATGGCTTTGGCGAAAGCCTGGCCCAACGTGATACCGACGTCTTCCACCGTGTGGTGGTCGTCGATATGCAGGTCGCCCTTGCTGACGATATCCAGGTCGATCAGCCCGTGACGGGCGATCTGGTCCAGCATGTGCTCAAGAAAAGGTACACCGATATCAAATCGGGCCTTTCCGGTGCCATCCAGGTTAATCGAGGCTTTGATCTGGGTTTCCAGAGTGTCGCGCTCGACGGACGCCTTACGTTCGGCCATCACCAGCTCCGCAAAAATCATTGGGCGAAAAAGGCAGCCATTATAGGGGCGCGGGCGCTAAACAGAAACATCGGAGGGGATAAGACTGATGGAGTGTCGAGGATAGACATGTCAGTACAAGCGCAGGGCCAGCTTTATGTGGGAGGGGGCTTGCTCGCGAAGGCGGTGTGTCAGCCAATACATGGGCTGACTGATCCACCGCATTCGCGAGCAAGCCCGCTCCTACACAAGCCCGCCCCCACAAGGGTTACGCGGTGTTAGTGGAACAGTACCGCAGTTTTCTGCAGGGTGACCCACACGCCCCACGCCAGCGGAATACCCACCACCAGCCAGGCGGCTACCGCCAGCGGCACGCTGCCGGAGGAGGCCTTCCATTCCAGCACGGTGCTGGAATCGGCGCCCTTGTCGTGACCCAGTGCCTGTTCGGCAGCCAGTTCGGCGTCGGTCATGAAGTACTTGTCTGCCACCGGCCGTACCAGCAGGTTGCAGATAAAGCCCAGCACCAGCAGGCCGGCGAGGATGTACAAGGTGATGTCGTAAGCGGCGGCGCGTTCAACACCGATGCTCAGCTGATACTCACGCAGGTAGTTCACCAGCACCGGGCCCAATACGCCCGCCGCTGCCCACGCCGTCAGCAGACGACCGTGGATCGCACCCACCATTTGCGTACCGAACAGGTCCGCCAGGTAAGCCGGAACCGTCGCAAAACCACCGCCGTACATCGACAGGATGATGCAGAAGGCTGCAACAAACAGCGCCACGTTGCCCAGGTGACCCAGGTTCGGGATCAGCGCGTACAGGGCAAAGCCCAGGGCGAAGAACACGAAGTAGGTGTTTTTACGGCCCAGGTAGTCGGAGAACGACGCCCAGAAGAAGCGGCCACCGATGTTGAACAGGCTCAACAGACCGGTAAAGCCGGCTGCAATGGCCGCGATGGAAGCCAGTTGGCCGGCATCCAGTTGGCCAAACGTCAGGCCGTTACCCAGCAATTTGCCGCCGAACACTTCCTGCAGCAGCGGCGAAGCCATGCCCAGGATGCCGATACCGGCGGATACGTTCAGGCACAGCACCAGCCACACCAGGCGGAATTGCGGGGTTTTCCAGGCCACGTTCACGTGCACGTGACGGTGGGTGATCATGGCGTTGCTGGCTTTCTTCGCCGGGGCGGTCCAGCCCTCAGGCTTCCAGCCGGTCGGCGGAACGCGGTAGGACAAGGCACCGCCGATCATGAACACGAAGTAGATAACCGCCATCACCGCAAAGCTCTGCCACACACCCACGCTGGTCGGCGAAGCAAAGTGGCCCATCAGCGCCGCTGCCAACGGGGCGCCAACCATCGCGCCGCCGCCGAAGCCCATGATCGCCATACCGGTGGCCATGCCACGCTTGTCCGGGAACCACTTGATCAGGGTCGACACCGGCGAGATGTAGCCCAGGCCCAGGCCGATACCGCCAATGACCCCGGAGCCGATCCACATCAGCCAGATCTGGTGGGTATAGATCCCCAGCGCCGAGATCAGCAGACCGCCACACCAGCACAACGCCGACACAACGCCCGCTTTACGTGGCCCGGCATGTTCCAGCCAGCCACCCCAGATCGCTGCCGAGCAGCCCAGGAAGATGAAGAACAGGGTGTAGATCCAGCCCAGCATGGAGATGGGCCAGTCGCATTGAGACGAGAAGACCTGGCTGATAAAGCTCATGTCCGGCGCGCAGGCGACCGGTGCGGTGATACCCAGCGCCTTGGACAACGGCAGCCAGAACACCGAGAAGCCATAAGCCATGCCGATGCACAGGTGGATGGCCAGGGCGGCCGGTGGTACCAGCCAACGGTTGAACCCGGGCTTGGCGATAATGCGTTCCTTGGACAGGAACGCAGGCTGTGCGGCGGTATGCCCGGCCGCAGTGCTAGTGCTCATTGGTGTTTCCCCCAGTTATTAGTATGTGTCCGTCGGGCGCTCTCTCCTTTGGCCTTACACGCAAGGCGTGGCCATATTTGTTGAGTAAAGCTCCTTTTTAGCGCGACGTTTAGCCGCAGAAGGCGGACGAACAGGGGAAGATTAGCATCTGCGGATGACAGAAAAACCAAACTGATATCACCTTTTTCGCGATAACTGATTTATCTGACGCCAGAAATCCGTTTTCCGGCCTCTAGATACAATGTAACTATCCGCGAACTGACGTAAGCCTTCGGGCGTTATACTCTGCGGCTAAATTTTGAAATCGACATACAAGGACTCGCCCATGAAAGCGTTCGGCAAAATCCTGGGTCTGGTACTTCTCGGGCTGTTGCTGATCATTGTGGCTCTAGGCTTTGCCCTGACCCATCTCTTCGATCCCAACGACTACAAAGACGAGATTCGCCAGATTGCCCGCGACAAGGCCCACATCGAGCTGACGCTCAATGGCGACATCGGGTGGAGCCTGTTCCCCTGGCTCGGTCTTGAATTGCACGAAGCCAGCGTCGCGACCCTGACCAATCCGACCCAACCGTTTGCCGATCTGCAGATGCTCGGCCTGTCGGTGCGCGTGCTGCCGCTGCTGCGCCGTGAAGTGCAGATGAGCGATGTGCGTGTCGAAGGCCTGAACCTGCGCCTGAACAAAGACGTACATGGCCACGGCAACTGGGAAGACATCGGCAAGAATGTGCCCGACGCCGGCACCGTCGCCGCCGCGCCTGCCGCGACGGAAGCGGCCACGCCGCCCAAGGCCGAAAAACCGCCCCAGCCAATCCGCCTGGACATCGACAGCCTGACCATCAACAACGCCCGCGTCGAATACAACGACGAGCAGACCGGCAAGCAGTTCAGCGCCGAAAGCATCCAGTTGAGCGCCGGTGCCGTGCACGAAGGTGCAAGCATCCCGGTGAAACTCACCGCGTTCTTCAGCGCCAACCAGCCGCTGATGCGCGTCAAGACCGAGGTCAACGGCAACCTGCGTATCCAGCGCGCCCTCAAGCGCTACCAGTTCGAAGACATGAAAGTCACCGGCGAAGCCACGGGCGAGCCGCTGCAAGGCAAGACCGTGACCTTCTCGACCCAAGGCCAATTGCTGGTGGACCAGTCGGCCAACATTGCCGAATGGACCAGCATGAAGCTGTCGCTGAACCAGCTGCGCGCCCTGGGCGAGCTGAAGGTCAACGACCTGGACAAGACCCCGCAACTCAGCGGCGCCCTGTCGATTGCCCAGTTCGACCTGGCCAAGTTCCTCGACAGCGTGGGCAACCCACTGCCACCGATGGCCGCGGGCAGCCTGAGCAAGGTCGAACTGGTCAGCCGCCTCAAGGGCACGCCCACCAGCCTGGCGCTTGAAGACCTCAACCTGAAACTCGACGACAGCACCTTTACCGGTCGCGTGGCCGTGGATGATTTCGCCAAGCAGTCCCTGCGGGTGCAGCTCAAGGCCGACACGTTCAATGCCGACAACTACCTGCCGGCCAAGTCCGAGTCCGCCAAAGGTGCCACCGCTGCACGCCAGGCTGAAGTGCAGAACAGCGAAGCCGGCGCCATGGCAGCCGGTGGTACCACGCCGCTGCCGGACGCACCGACCAAGGGCGCGTGGAGCACCGACAAGCTGCTGCCATTGACCCGCCTGCGTACCCTCGACGTGAACGCCGACCTGTCCTTCGGCCAACTGACCCTGAGCAAGCTGCCGATCCAGAATGCCGCCCTGAAAGCCTCTGGCCTCGATGGTCAGCTCAAGCTCGACACCTTGAGCGGCGGCCTCTACAACGGCACCTTCCAGGCCAACGGCAACCTTGACGTGCGCCAGGACATTCCGCTGCTGGCGCTGCAAACCCACATCAAACAAGTACCGGTAGAGCGCATCCTGCAAGCCCAGGGGCAGAACCCGCCAGTGAAGGGCCAACTCACCCTCGACAGCAACCTTAATGGCCGCGGCAACAGCCAGAAGGCCCTGATCGACAGCCTCAACGGCACGGCCAGCTTTGCGATCAACAATGGCGTGCTGCTCAACGCCAACCTCGAGCAACAGTTGTGCACCGGCATTGCCCTGCTCAACCGCAAGACCCTCAGCGGCGACCAGCGCGGCAAGGACACGCCATTCCAGGAACTCAAGGGCAACCTGACCTTCCGCAACGGCGTGGCCAGTAACCCGGACCTGAAAGTGCGCATCCCCGGCTTGACCGTCAACGGCAACGGAGACATCGACCTGCGCGTGCTGGGCATGGACTACCGCGTCGGCATCATCGTCGAAGGCGACCAGCGCGACGTGCCGGACCCGGCTTGCGAAGTGGGCTCCAACCTCCAGAACATCGAAGTCCCGTTGCGCTGCCGCGGCCCGCTGGAACTGGGCGCCAAGGCATGCCGCCTGGACAAGGACGGCTTGAGCCAGGTCGCGATCAAGGCCGCCGGGAACAAGCTCAGCGAGAAGCTTGAACAGAAGCTCGACAAGGTCAATCCACAGTTGAAAGATGCGCTGAAAGGCCTGTTCAAACGATGAGAAACGAGCAATTTTCAACGGCGGTGCTCGACTGGTACGACCGCCACGGTCGCCATGACCTGCCCTGGCAACAGGGCATCACGCCTTACCGGGTGTGGGTTTCGGAGATCATGCTGCAGCAGACCCAGGTCAGCACCGTGCTGAACTACTTCGACCGTTTCATGGCCTCCCTGCCAACGGTCGAAGCCCTGGCGGCCGCACCGGAAGACGAAGTGCTGCACCTGTGGACCGGCCTGGGTTACTACACCCGGGCGCGCAACCTGCAGAAGACCGCGAAGATCGTAGTGGCCAAATACGGCGGCGAGTTTCCCCGTGACGTCGAAAAGCTCACCGAATTGCCGGGCATCGGCCTGTCCACCGCCGGCGCGATTGCCAGCCTGAGCATGGGCCTGCGGGCGCCGATCCTCGATGGCAACGTCAAACGCGTGCTGGCGCGCTTTACCGCCCAAGAGGGCTACCCGGGCGAGCCGAAGGTCGCCAAGCAGCTGTGGGCCACCGCAGAGCGCTTTACGCCCCACGACCGCGTCAACGCCTACACCCAGGCGATGATGGACATGGGCGCCACCCTCTGCACCCGCAGCAAACCCAGTTGCCTGCTGTGCCCCCTGGAAAAGGGCTGCGAAGCCCACATGCTCGGCCTGGAAACCCGCTACCCGATCCCCAAGCCGCGCAAGACCGTGCCCCAGAAGCGCACGCTGATGCCGCTGCTGGCCAATGGCGAAGGCGCGATCCTGCTTTACCGTCGCCCGTCCACGGGCCTGTGGGGCGGCTTGTGGAGCTTGCCGGAGCTGGATGACCTGAGCGACCTGGAACACCTGGCCAACCAGCACTCGCTGGCGCTGGGCAAACACCAGGAACTGCCGAGCCTGATCCACACCTTCAGCCACTTCCAACTGGCTATCGAACCCTGGCTGGTCCAGGTCCAGGAGTCTGCCCACCACGTGGCCGAGGCTGACTGGCTCTGGTATAACCTCGCCACCCCGCCGCGCCTGGGCCTTGCCGCCCCGGTAAAGAAACTGCTGAAGCGCGCGGCTGAAGTATTGAACGCAGGAGTTCCCTCATGACCCGCACCATCATCTGCCGCAAGTACCACGAAGAATTGCCCGCCCTGGAACGCGCCCCGTTCCCCGGCGCCAAGGGCCAGGACATCTTCGATAACGTCTCCGCCAAGGCCTGGGCCGACTGGCAAAAGCACCAGACCCTGCTGATCAACGAAAAACGCCTGAACATGATGAACGCCGAAGACCGCAAATACCTTCAAGGCGAGATGGACAAGTTCTTTTCCGGCGAGGATTACGCCAAGGCCGACGGCTACGTGCCACCTGCTGAATAATTGATCAAATCTGGGGATTGGCCCGTAAGCGACGGTAATAATTAAATATTTTTTGAAAACTTGCTTGACGACCCCCTGAAAAACCCGTTTAATGCGCCCCGTTGCCCAGATAGCTCAGTCGGTAGAGCAGGGGATTGAAAATCCCCGTGTCGGCGGTTCGATTCCGTCTCTGGGCACCACTAATACCGAAAAACCCCAAGCGAAGATGATTCCTTGGGGTTTTTTATTGCCTGCGATTTAGTGCTTCCCCGTGCACCCCGCACACACCAGATCAAGCCGACCTCCAGTGCTGCAAAACAATGGCACTATGATATGATCCAAACGAATGCCATGGCAGGCGAGCGACACCCAAAGGATGCACCCCTCCCGTACGCCCCGCCGACCTCCGGTATTTGCAAACCAGTTTGCGCCTCCCCTGCCAGCTCCCAAAGCCCTCGACGTCAATCGACACGGAAGAGTTATGTCCACCATCAACGATCTAAAAGACAAAATCGACACTAAAACCGTAAACATGGTGTTGCTCACCATCGCAACGGCCGGGCTATACCTGCTGCTGTGGGTGTACAGAAGCAACCTGATCATCAGCGAAACCACAAAAGTTCGCCTTGCCGACAACACCTACATCATCTGGCTGGCGGTGTGCCTTGGCTTGAGCGGTGCCTTCTCCGGGACCGGCTCGTCCCTCGACCTGGTGGGCCTCATTCTTGCCCTGGCAGCCTCCGCGCTGTACATCGTCTGGGCATTCAAGGCCAAGCAGGCACTGTCGGAATACGCCCTGAGCGAATTCAAGATTGATCTGCGAATGAACGGTTTCTACACCTTCTTCCTGAACGTGTACTACATCAACTACTGCATCAACGACCTGCCTGAAGAGCAAAGAAAGCAAAACATTCTGCGCGGCCACACCCAACAGGCTTGATACCTGAACGGGCGCCGGACAGCGCCCGGCACACCCATTAAGGACACCCGGATGATCCGCACACCAGGAAGTCTCAACGCCGCATTGGCACTCTCTGTGTCCCTGCTTTGCGTTGGCACCACTCACGCCGCCAATGAAGAACTGGCCCAAGAGGTCAGGGAGAGCATTCAGGAGGAGTGGGATAAAACGTCGCCGGGAGAGAACAAGATCAAGGAACTGACGCTGATTAAACGCGGAGAAAACAAATACCGCGGGCTTCTTGAAGTCGACGGCCCCGATGGCGAAGAGAGCTTGATCGTCAAAGTGATGGTCGATGACGACAACATCATTTGGGAAGTCGTCGACTGACACCGATAAACACACACCCGATTGCACCACCCGGTAGTGCGCCGGCCCGACGCACTGCTGACCCCTTGGGCACATGGAGAAGTAAATGGCATACACATCGATCATTTTCAAAAACCCGAACACAGGCGCGATGAAGGAAGCACCTGTCGGGTTTTCGTGGACAACGTTCTTTTTCGGCTGCTTCCCGGCACTGTTTCGCGGCGACCTGAAATACGGCCTGATTCAATTCGTGATCGCGATAATCACCATGGGCTTCAGCAACATTGTGTTTGCGTTCATCTACAACAAGCTCTACATCAAGGACCTGATCGGCCAAGGCTACAAAGCCCAATCGATTGCCAGCGGCGACATGAATTTTGCGTCGGCAAAAATCGGCATGCAAATCCCGGTGCTGGAAGCGGCGTAATCGATTGCTTCCTGCCACAGCAGTCAAAGAGTTCGCCTACAAAAAAACCTGCTCCGTGCAGGTTTTTTGTTGGGCGAAAGACATGTCTATGAATCGCCCCGCATCAACGTCAACACCGCAGTCCGCTGTTGATCGGAAATGTCAAAACCACTCTCCTCCACCCGCGCCATCCAATCCTGGGCCGAGAGCGACTCGCCAAAACGCACCAGGCGCCCGTAGCGCTTAAACACCGCCTCCAACACCCCGATCATCGACGGGTAACTGCAGCCGCCGTCAAAACAAATCCTGAGGCCTCCAAACCAGGAACGGCTGATCACGTGGCCGCTTGTGCCCGAACACTCAAACTCCATTTTTACTGCTTCCATGCCACACCCAACATCATCACTACGAAAGTACCGAAGCTTAGCAGAAGCCTGCGTTGCGACAGGCCACACACGGCCCACCTGAATATCGCGACTGACTTACTTCACCCGGAACACCAGTAGCGGGTTGTCATTCAACCGCCCGTTGAACACCGGCGCCATATGCTCCAGCGGCGTGCCCTTCAGCAATTCGGTTTGCTTGCGCGCCACGATCACCCAGGCCGGACGCGGCAGCGTGTCCAGCAGCAGGGGCTCGTTGCGCCCGATGAACAGCGGCTGCTCGTCGTGATCCAGGTTCATGATGTAACGAATCGCCCAGGTGTCCTTGGCCAGATCGACAAACACCAGGGTCCCGGGATCATCGGCACGCAGTTTCTCCACCGCGCCCACGAAGTTTTTGGTGTCGAATTGCAGGTCCTTCGCCGGCTCCACCACTTTCACCAGCACCAGCCATTGGGTGGCCAGCGCAATCAGGCTGAGCACCACCAGGCGCTGCCCGAGATTGCCCTGCAGACGCCGCCAGGCAATCAACGCCGCCAGTTGCAGCACAATCAGCACACCCACCAAACCCGGCACCGAAACGTCCGGCCAGTAACCGTGTTTGTGCCACAGGTGCCGACACACGAATACCACGACGATGCCCAGCACCGGCAGGACGGCCACCAACCACTCATAGCCACGGCGCACGCCAAGCAGCCACCCTTGAGCCTTGAGCAGACCGTAGGCGGCCACAGCGGCAAACATGGGCACCATCGGCACGATGTAATAGGCCCGCTTGAAGTGCGGTATCGACAAGCCAAGCAATATCATCAGACCACAGGCGGCCAGGCGCAGCATCAGTTGCACATCGGCGTCCCGGTCACGCACCGACCAGCTGTGGCGCAGAGCGATCAGGGTCGCCAGCGCCAGCGGCACCACCGGGAAATAACGGTACAGGCTCAACTTGAAGTAGAAGTAAAACGGCTCGCCGGTTTCGTCGAGGCGCCCGGCAAACTGCATCCGCAGTACATCATCGACGAAGGCATCCCCGCCGCTGATCCGCGCCAGCTTCAACAGCAACCACCAACAGCCGGCCAGCAGGATCAAACCCACCACGCCGTGGGCAATCACCTTTTTCAGCAGTGCAATCCGCTCATCCCGCGTACGCGCCGTGCCCAGCGCCCAGTAGACACAGGCCACCCCGCACACCTCGATCAGCCCCAGCGGCCCGCGAATGGCAAACGCCACCACGAACAACGGAAAGATCGCGTATTGCCGCAGCCGCGAGCCCAGGCGCTCGCCGGTGTGCAGCAGGTAGAAACACCCCAGGCACAACAACGAGATCATCTGGTCCAGGCACACCGAGCGCGACTTCTCCAGCAGCTGGGCGGTCAACGCGGTGAGCAGCACCGTCAGCAGTGCCCACGCCCGGCCAGAGGGCACCAGCAAGCGATAGACCAGCGCCATCACCCCGGCCGAAGCCAGGGCGGTGGGCATCACGTTAGCCAGATCATTGGGCGCGCCGAACAAGCGGGCAAAGAGGTAACTGAGGTAGGTCGCGGTACCCGGGTAGTCCGGGTAAGGCTCGCCATAGGTGGTAGGAAAGAGGCTCGCGCCGTGGCGAAACATCTCTTGCATGAACACCGCCCAGCGACCGTCGAAGCCTTGCGGCTGCTGGTCCCATATCCCGAGGGTAAACAGCAGCAAGGCGATGAAGAAGATACCCAGCGATTCCATTCGAAAGCGGTTGTGTCGATCCATTATTCAGCCTTTGAGGTGGGGTAAACCGGTCCATGTTGCCGAACGCCCCCCTGAATAACCCCTGAACGGAATCAAACATTCATCACCCTAACGACGAGCGGGCCCTATCAGCAGCGGAATCAGCCGGATGTAGAGTAGCTCCCCCACCAATTCCACCAGGGTTTGTGTGATCACCGCTGCGGCCGCAAGCCCTCGGATGTCTTCGGGCAGCGCCAGTGCCAGCGGCAACACCACCAGGGAATTGCGCGTGGAGGCACTGAAGGTGACCGCCCGTGCCGTACTCGGCGGCAGCTTGAACAGCCGCGACGCCAGCGCCCCCATCAATGGGGCCAGCAAAAGGAAGCCGATGTACACCGGGATCACCGGCGCCAGCAGGCCGATATCGCGGACCACCGTGGTGATCTGCGAACCGATCACCACCATCAGCACCAGCGCCATGGCCGGCACGGGCAGCCAGGCCCAGGCGTCGTTCCAGGCACTGACGGCGCTTGATCGCCGGGACAGTGACGTCGTCAGCACCGCCAGAATCATGGGTGCCACGATCAGCAGCAGGAAGGCCTCGACAAACGGCCCTACCGACACCACCACCTGCGACTGCGCCCCCAACATCAACCCCAGGTACACCGGCAACAACAGCAGTTGCAGCAGCAACAGGATCGGGGTGGCTGCCAGCATCAACCGTGAATCACCCTTGCCGATGTGGGTGAACACCACCACGTAGTCGATGCACGGCGTCAACAGCACCAGTAACGCCCCCACCAGGATCGCCGGGTGGGCCACCAGGCCGCGGGTCAGCGACCACACCAGCAACGGGATCAGGATGAAGTTGGCCAGCAGCAACGCCGCCATGAAACGCTTGTTGCCCAAGCCCTGGCGCAGGTCCAGAAAGGGGATTTGCAGGAACATCGCGTACATCAACACAGCGATGGCGGGCGTGACCAGGGCGGCCAGGCCATGGGCCATCGACGGCGCCAGCAGCCCGACAACCGCCGCCAGCAACACGGCGGCGAAGTAAATCGGGATCTGGTTTTGTTCGAGGGTGTCGCGGGTCATGAAGACGCTCTAGTGGATCACAAAGACGTAAGCCTATGCGTCTACAGGAGCAAGGTCGAGCGAAGTGCCCGACACACGCCCCAATCTGACTCTTGGCCCGGCAGTTGATTTTTTAGTGAGAGCCGGAGGTTAATGAGCCTGCCGAAGTGAGTACACGTGCCAGCAATCTGGCTAACTGTTACCAAAAACAAGAATTCGACACAGGCTCGACCACAATGAACTTGAATGATGCCTCTTCGCTAATCCCCGTAACGCCTAAGCCTGGTCAGAGCGAGCCCTTCCACGAGCCCGCCGCCGACGGCCATCTCATTGGCGGCTTCACCTGGCGCCACATCAGAACCGACGTTGAGCGCCCGGTAGTCATCATCAACGCCGCCACCTCTGTGCGCTGCCGTCACTATTCACGCTTTGCCGACTACCTGTTTGCCAATGGCTTCGATGTCATCACCTACGACTACCGTGGCATCGGCGAATCCCGCAGCGGCTCGCTGAAAGGGTTCAAGGCCTCGTGGTCGGATTGGGGCGTGCTGGACTTCGAAGCGATCCTGCAGCGGGCGCAGCGGGAGTTTGCGGGGCAGCCGATTGATGTGGTCGCACACAGCTTTGGTGGCTGTGCGGCGGGGCTTGGCGCGTCCGGGGCGGCGATCCGGCGGCTGGTCACCGTGGGCGCGCAGTTTGCCTACTGGCGCGACTACGAGGCGGGCGGGCGCTGGCGGATGTTTGGCAAATGGCATGTGGTGATGCCATTGGTCACGGCAGTTTTTGGTTACTTCCCGGGCAAGCGCATGGGCTGGCTGGAGGACACGCCGGCAGGCGTGGTGCGCGATTGGAGTACGCCGACGCCACGCTATGAAAAACGACCGAGCGGACGGGCCTTGGCCGAGCTGCCGTTTGCGCGGGTCAAGGCGCAGGTCCTGGCGATCAGCATCACCGATGATCCGTTTGGCACCGTGGCGGCGATCGAGCGCCTGCTGGGTTATTTCGAAAACAGCGAACGCACCCATCTGCGAATCGCACCTGAAGATATCGGCGAAAAGGAGGTCGGACATTTCGCGTTCTTTCGCAGCCAGTATCAGGATCGGTTGTGGCCGATTGCCCTCACATGGCTTCAAAACGGCGTACTTCACCCCAGTACACCAGGTCGACAAATAGTGAGCTAAAAAGCTGAGGCGAACGTTCTATTTTTCTGACTCTCAGCCCTTACAGGGCAAGGTGCTGACTACCGTATTTACTGACACGCTCATGTGCCCGCTTCGTCACCTGACATGCACAGAGACACTATGAGCAAACCGACGACTCCCTCCGGAAATGACCCTCAACTCGTTCACCTGCTTGGCCGACTTGGCGAGCTCATCCGCAGGGCTCGCCAAACGGCACTGCGCACAGTAGACACGCTTCAAGTACAGACCTGCTGGCATATTGGCCAACACATTGTCGAATTTGAACAACAAGGAACCGTGAGAGCAACCTACGGGAAAAAGCTGATACCCAACCTCGCCAACGTCCTGACAAGGCAGTACGGCAAAGGCTTCGACGAACGCAACTTGCGTTACATGCGTGGCTTTTTTGAGGCGTTTCCAATTTGGAACGCAGTGCGTTCCGAATTGAGTTGGACCCACTACCGCATCCTACTACGCGTGGAAAAGACTAACTCTCGCGAGTGGTATATGAATGAGTGCGCCATTCAAAACTGGACGACACGCGCTCTGGAGCGTCAAATTGGCACACTCTATTACGAGCGCTTACTCGCCAGCCAAGATCGAAGTGCCGTCAAAGGGGAGGCTGCCGCCAACCTTGCCCATCTGACGACAAGCCCGCGAGAGTTCGTTCGCGACCCGGTGCTACTGGAGTTCCTCGGTTTACCCAATGCGGGCCTACTCCTGGAAAGTGACATCGAACGGGCACTGATTAAAGAACTGCAAGGTTTTCTACTTGAACTCGGTAAGGGCTTTGCATTCGTCGCCCGCCAGCAACGTATCAGTACAGAGAGCAAGGACTATTACCTTGATCTGGTCTTCTACAACTACTTGCTCAAGTGCTTTGTAATCTTCGATATCAAGCGCGGAGAACTGACCCACCAAGACATCGGCCAAATGGACATGTATGTACGGATGTACGATGACCTCAGGTGCGGCCCGGACGACGGCCCTACAGTAGGCATCATTCTATGTTCACAAAAGGATGCCTCGGTGGTGCGTTACTCAGTGCTTGAGGGTAACGAACAGCTATTTGCCAGCAAATACAAACTGGTCCTCCCTACAGAGGAGGAGCTCCGCTGCGAACTGGACCTATTGGCGGAACGTACGATGCAAGGAGACCTTTAACAGAAACCCTTGGGATTTCCCCAGACCTGCGCTTCAATACCCCACCCCCAGATCCTGACACCAAGGACGTGAGCCCATGGCCTCGCCGAACAAGCAGCAAAAACGCGCCCACCGGGCAAAAGCCAAGGCCAAGCAGAACCGCACCCAACGCGCCGTCGCCGCCAAACCCGATGCCTTTGCCGGCGATGACAGCCGCATTGACCTTGAGTCGGTGGATTTGACCGAGCTGTTCCTGGAGATGCGCACTGCTGGCGAAACCAGCCAACAGGCGCTGTGTGCGGTGTTCCTCGCGCACCCGCTGCTGGCGGTAGTGCTGGAGCAGGAAGGCGAAGAGGAAGCGACTGACTTTATCCTTGCAGCGCTGATCGAGTATCGCCAGTGGGCCACGGATACCGAGGATGAAGCCGCGGCCCTGGCGTGGATTGAATCGCCAGAGTTCCAGGCTGATTACGTCGCGGCGTCACAGGCGCTGACCGCAGCCCAAGACTGACACAAAATAAAAAGTGAGAGCCGGGCTTGCCCGCGATGGCGGTGTGTCAGTCGATACATGTATTGACTGACACACCGCCATCGCGGGCAAGCCCGGCTCCCACAGTTTTTTTGCAGTGTTTGATGAATCGTATTTCAATCCATCAATCCATCAATCCATCAATCCATCAATTCAGCACCGCAGCCCCGACCTTCCGGCCCTTGCGCCGGCGCGACACAATCAGCCCCGCCGCAATCACCAGCAAACTCAGGATCCCGGTGGCAATGATCTCCACCTGGTGCGCGTCCTGGAACAGCATGATCGTCAGCACGCCCACGATAAACACGATCACCGCATACGTCAGGCCCGGGAACAGCCACATTTTGAAGGCAATCTTCTCGCCCGCTTCCGTGCGCTTCTGGCGCATGCGCAGTTGCGACACGGCGATCACCAGGTACACCAGCAATGCGATGGCGCCGGAACTGGCCAGCAGGAATTCAAACACCGCCGACGGTGCCACGTAGTTGGCAAACACCGCCAGGAACGCCGCGCCGGTAGACAGCAACACCGCCCAGTAAGGCGTGCCGCTCTTGTTGGTGATCTTGGACACCGCCGGCGCATCACCGCGACGGCCCAGGGAGAACATCATGCGTGACGCGGTGTACAGCGCCGAGTTCAGGCAACTGGTCACGGCCACCAACACCACCAGGTCGACGATCAGCTTGGCATTCGGGATGCCCATGCGTTCCAGCACGGTCTGGTAAGAACCGACCGCCGCCAGTGCAGGATCATTCCACGGCACCAGGGCCACCACGATGAAGATCGACACCAGGTAGAACAAGCCAATCCGCCAGATCACCGAGTTGGTGGCCTTGGAAATTTGCTGGCCCGGGTTCTTCGATTCAGCAGCCGCGATGGTCACGATCTCAGTGCCCATGAACGAGAACATGGTGGTCAGGATCGCCGCCAACACCGCGCCCATGCCGTTGGGCAGGAAGCCTTGGGTGTCGAACAGGTGCGAAACGCCACTGACCTGGCTGCCCGGCAAGAAGCCGAAAATCGCCAGGAGGCCGAGGATCACAAAGCCGATGATCGCCACCACTTTGATCAGCGCAAACCAGAACTCGAACTCGCCGTAGTTCTTCACGCTGAACAGGTTGGTCGCGGTCAGCAACAAGGTGATGATCAGGGTAAAGGCCCAGATCGCCACGCCGGGGAACCAGGCGTGGAGGATGGTTGCGGCGGCATTGGCTTCCAGCGGAATCACCAACACCCAGAACCACCAGTACAACCAGCCGATGGTGAAACCGGCCCAGTGACCAATCGCGCGGTCGGCGTAAGTAGAGAACGAACCGGTGTCCGGCGAGGCCACGGCCATCTCGGCCAGCATGCGCATCACCAACACCACCAGCGTACCGGCGGCGGCATAGGCCAGCAGTACCGCAGGCCCGGCCGCAGCAATCGCATGGCCGGAGCCGACAAACAAGCCGGCGCCGATAACGCCGGCAATCGACAGCATGGTGACGTGGCGCGGTTTGAGCCCCTGTTCGAGGTCATTGGAGCTTTGCGTACTACTCATTGACACACCTTTGCGAGGAATTGCGAATACGGTCCACCCGGCCTGACGTCCTTCTCGTGAAAAGAAACCAACGGGGCGTTCTTTATTTTTTACGCAAGATTTGCGCCAAAATGTTACAGAGCCACAGTTGACGCGGGCTGTGGCGCTGCCGGAAAGCAATCGCAAGTCATTGAGATTAATGGCATTCCGCTATAGCGTTACCGTGCGACTCACTTGAAGGACGAATAAGCGCACCAAAAACACACACAAATTGTGCGTGACGCCCCATTAAAGGGCTGATAAGGACCGTTCGCCGGTTTAACCCTTCCAACACCCGGCCAAAGCTGGCACCATCGCGCCCTTTTTTACGCGAAGCCTGCGGGATTCCGGGTTCAAACGGCTGTTCGGTTGTTGATGGCGCGACACACTGCTGTGCCGATGCGACACCCTGCCGCACACCGTCTGTTAACCCGGCGCAGGGCTGTTGGCTGTCTCCAGACCCTATGCTAGGTTGGCGCCTCGCCAGGAAGGCGGGCCAACAGCAGGAGCGCAATGAACACAATGAGGACCGCACATGGCTGAGGCCACGCCCGCGCTTGAAATCCGCAACTTGCATAAACGCTATGGTGAGCTGGAGGTGCTTAAAGGCATCTCGCTGACCGCCCGCGACGGCGATGTGATCTCGATCCTGGGTTCCTCCGGTTCCGGCAAGTCCACGTTCCTGCGCTGCATCAACCTGCTGGAAAACCCGCACCAGGGGCAAATCCTGGTGGCCGGTGAAGAACTCAAACTCAAGGCGGCGAAAAACGGCGAACTGGTGGCCGCCGACGGCAAACAGATCAATCGCCTGCGCAGCGAGATCGGTTTTGTGTTTCAAAACTTTAACCTGTGGCCGCACATGAGCGTCCTCGACAACATCATCGAGGCCCCGCGCCGCGTGCTCGGCCAGAGCAAAGCCGAAGCCATCGAAGTCGCCGAAGCCTTGCTGGCCAAGGTCGGCATCAGTGACAAGCGCCACGCCTACCCGGCGCAATTGTCCGGCGGCCAGCAGCAACGCGCCGCGATCGCCCGCACCCTGGCCATGCAGCCCAAAGTCATCCTGTTCGACGAGCCGACATCGGCCCTTGACCCGGAAATGGTTCAAGAAGTACTTAATGTGATCCGCGCACTGGCCGAAGAAGGCCGCACCATGCTGCTGGTCACCCATGAAATGGGTTTCGCCCGTCAGGTGTCCAGTGAAGTGGTGTTCCTGCACCAGGGCCTGGTCGAAGAGCAAGGATCGCCACAGCAGGTATTTGAAAACCCGCTTTCGGCGCGCTGCAAACAATTCATGTCCAGCAACCGCTAACGGAGCAACATGCATGCAGAACTATAAAAAATTCCTCCTGGCTGCCGCCGTTTCGATGGCGTTCAGCGCCACGGCGATGGCCGAGACCTTGAAAATGGGGATCGAAGCGGCTTACCCGCCGTTCAACAATAAAGACGCCAGCGGCCAGACCGTAGGCTTCGACAAAGACATCGGCGACGCCCTGTGCGCCAAAATGAAAGCCGAGTGCGAAGTGGTGAACTCCGACTGGGACGGCATTATCCCGGCCCTGAATGCCAGGAAGTTCGACTTCATCGTCTCCTCGATGTCCATCACCGATGAGCGCAAGCAAGCCGTCGACTTCACCGACCCGTACTACTCCAACAAGCTGCAGTTCATCGCACCCAAAAATGTCGACTTCAAAACCGACAAGGCCTACCTCAAAGGCAAGACCATCGGCGCACAACGTTCGACCCTGGCCGGTACCTGGCTGGAAGATCGCAACATGGAAGATGACTACGGCGTCACGCCCAAGCTGTATGACACCCAGGAAAACGCCTACCTCGACCTGACTTCCGGCCGTGTGGACGCGATTCTCGCTGACAAATACGTGCAGTACGACTGGCTCAAGACTGACGCGGGCAAGGCCTACGAATTCAAGGGCGAGCCTGTGGTCGAGAGCGACAAGATCGGTATCGCCGTGCGCAAGGACAACAAAGAGCTGCTCGACAAGCTCAACGTGGCCCTGAAAGCAATCAAAGCCGACGGCACCTACAAGAAGATCAACGACAAGTACTTCCCTTTCAGTATCGAGTGATCCTGAATTGCCTGCCCGGCGCGCTCCCCGGAGTGCGCCGGTCCTTAGCAATGCCTTGCGAAACGACTAAACCATGAATTTCGACCTCTACGGATTCGGCCCGGCGCTCGCCGCTGGTGCGCTGATGACCGTCAAGCTGGCGCTCACCGCCCTGTGCCTGGGGCTGGTGCTCGGCCTGGCCGGCGCCCTGGCCAAGACTTCCCCGTACAAGCCCCTGCAATGGCTTGGCGGCAGTTACTCCACGCTGGTTCGCGGCATTCCGGAACTGCTGTGGGTCCTGCTGATTTACTTCGGCACGGTCAACCTGATGCGTTCCCTCGGGGAGTTTTTCGGTAACCCCGACCTGTCCCTCAGCGCCTTCGCCGCCGGCGTAATCGCCCTGGGCCTGTGCTTTGGCGCCTACGCCACGGAAGTGTTCCGCGGGGCGATCCTGGCCATTCCCAAGGGTCACCGTGAAGCCGGTGTCGCACTGGGCCTGTCGAAGTTTCGGATCTTCACCCGGTTGATCATGCCGCAGATGTGGCGCATCGCCCTGCCGGGCCTGGGCAACCTGTTCATGATTTTGATGAAGGACACCGCGCTGGTCTCGGTGATCGGCCTGGAAGAAATCATGCGCCATGCGCAAATTGGCGTGACGGTCACCAAGCAGCCCTTCACCTTCTTTATGGTCGCGGCCTTCATGTACCTGGGCCTCACCGTCCTGGCGATGACCGGCATGCACTTCCTGGAAAAACGTGCCGCGCGCGGCTTTGCGAGGAGCACGCAATGAGTGGCGACTACAGCTGGCTGGCGCATTTCGACCTGGGCCTGAACTGGGCCGTGATCATCAAATGGTTGCCCCGGTTGGCCCAGGGCGCAACCCTGACCCTGGAACTGGTGGCCATCGCCGTGATCGCCGGTCTGCTGCTGGCGATCCCGCTGGGCATCGCCCGCTCTTCGCGCCTGTGGTACGTGCGCACCCTGCCCTACTGCTACATTTTCTTCTTCCGGGGCACGCCACTGCTGGTGCAGTTGTTCCTGGTGTATTACGGGCTGGCGCAGTTCGACGCCGTGCGTGAAAGCTTCATGTGGCCATACCTGCGGGACCCGTTCTGGTGCGCCACCGCCACCATGACCCTGCACACTGCCGCGTATATCGCCGAGATCCTGCGGGGCGCCATCCAGGCCATCCCGCCGGGTGAAATCGAAGCGGCGCGGGCGCTGGGCATGTCCAAGCCCAAGGCGCTCTTCTACATCATCCTGCCGCGTGCGGCGCGTATCGGCCTGCCGGCCTACAGCAACGAAGTGATCCTGATGCTCAAGGCCAGTGCCCTGGCCAGTACCGTGACCTTGCTGGAACTGACCGGCATGGCCCGCACGATCATTGCCCGCACCTACCTGCCGGTGGAGATTTTCTTCGCTGCCGGGCTGTTCTACCTGCTGATGTCCTACGTGCTGGTGCGCTTCTTCAAGCTGCTGGAACGCTGGTTGCGGGTCGATGCCTGCCAAGGGCGCTGACGCCTTGTTGACGGGTGAGCGTTTGCTCGCCCGCTTCCAGGCGCTGGACGCGTTTCTCACCGAGCATCAAGGGCTGTGGCGACCACGGCCCTTCACTCATCGGCAATTGCCGTGGGAAACCCGGCATCCCGAGCTGGCCCACTGGCTGCGACAGCGCTCGCTGGCAGACGCGGAAAGCAGCCATAACCAACCTCACACCCTGCCGGCACCCGCGCCCTTTCCCGAGCTGGCCATGCAGTCGCTGAATCTCAGCGCTGTGGATAACTTACCGTCCAGCGCGCTGGCGGCCGCCCATCACCGCCTGAACGTCGACGTACCTGGCCGCAAATGGCAGCAGATCGAAGCCTTCGGCGCGGCGCTGCCATTCTCTAAAACACCCCGGCACTGGCTCGACTGGTGCGCCGGCAAGGGCCACCTCGGCCGTCGCCTGCTGCAACCCGGGCAGCAACTGACGTGCCTGGAATACGACCCCGCCCTGATCGCCTCAGGGCGAGCGCTTAGCGAACACCATCAACTGCCTGCCACCCATCGCCTGCAAGACGTGATGGCGGACGTACAGATCAGCGCCGAACAAACCCCGGTCGCCCTGCACGCCTGCGGTGACCTGCATGTGCGCCTGCTCCAACTGGCCAGCGCGGCGGGCTGCCAGCAACTGGCTGTTGCGCCCTGCTGCTACAACCGCATCCGCGCCGAGCAGTATCAGCCACTGTCGATGGCCGCACAGGCTTCTTCACTGCGCTTATCGGTGGAAGACCTCGGCCTGCCGCTGAGCGAAACCGTCACCGCCGGCCTGCGCGTGCGCCAACAACGCGATACGTCGATGGCCAGGCGCCTGGGCTTTGATGGGCTGCAACGGCAACTGCGTGGGCACGACGAGTACCTGCCCACCCCGTCCCTGCCTGCAAGCTGGCTGGCCAAGCCGTTCGCCGACTACTGCCGCGAACTGGCGGCGCTCAAGGAATTATCCACAGGTGAACAAGATTGGCCGGCCCTGGAGGCCCAAGGTTGGCGGCGTTTGGCTGAGGTAAGAAACCTGGAATTGCTGCGCGGGCTGTTTCGGCGCCCGCTGGAAATGTGGCTGGTACTGGACCGCGCATTGTTTCTCGAAGAAAACGGCTACACGGTACAGGTAGGCAGCTTCTGCGAAGCCTCACTGACCCCGCGCAACCTGATGCTGCTCGCCGAGCGCAATTAAAGGGCATTTTTTGCAGCGTGCCCTGTGGATAAGTCTGTTGATGGAATCGTGGCGCAGGCCGTAGCGGCAAGCGCTACAGGTCAAAATGCCAGCTGGTCATTTTTTGTTCACAAAATAAAACGCACGCAAAACAGGCAGTTGCAGCGTGATGAGAACCGCTCCACAAAATTGCGGTTTCATGACAGGTAGAACCAACCGATTGTGCATAAGCATTTGGCGTTAGGGGCATAACCCGGGCTTTTCAGCGGGCAATCAACAGGCGGCAAAGCTCGTTGATATCGTCGCAGGCCAGGCTTGCGGCCTCGTGATCCAGCGGGTCGCTGCCAAACGCCAGGGCCTCGCTGATTGCCGGATCCCGGTGCACCACCTCCAGCAGGTTCTCCCCGAGACGCTTCCTGAACACCTCGACCATGTCCAGGCTGAAGCCGGAGGTCTCGTCGAGCTGGTTGATCACGAAGTGACAACGCAGCGCCGGCTGGCGAGCAAGGTGTGGCGCCAACAGCTGTTCCATCTGCTCCAGGGTGCCAAGAGAGGCGGCATCCGCCTGGGCGATGACCAGCACCACATCCGCCACGTTCAACGCCTGATGCAGGTAGACGTTATTGCCCGCCGGGGTGTCGATGATCACCGTGTCCTGCTCGCTCAAGCCCAGGGCCGACAAATGCTGCGCCAGCCAATCGGGCTCCTGCTTGAGCCAGCGCTGCAGGTCTTCCTGCTGGCGGATATCGGTTTCGCCAAAGGTGATCACCTGGCAACCGGCGAAGCCTGAATGAAGGATCTGGCTCCAGCGCTCGTTATGCAGGCTGGTGCGCCCGATGCCGGGCAAGGTGTGGCTCAGGCCGAAGTGATGATAGAGAGCGTTTTGTGGGTCCAGGTCGAGTGCCACCACCGGCCGCCCCAGGCGCTGCAACCCGCTGCTGAGCGCGGTGGCCAAGGTACTGCGGCCGACGCCGCCATTGACGGACACCAGCGCCACCACGTGTGCACGGATGGCTGCGGCTTCGCGAGGCTGCTCGTTGGCACAGGGGGAATGCAGGGAGAACGACGCGCCGCTGCCCATGTTGAGGCTAGCGCTGTCGTCGACGGGGATGTCTTCGAAGAATTGCAGCATCGAATCCATCCCTTGGACATCACTGGCAGTTGTCTTATCAAACAACTCAAAAAGATCATCGGTTCGGCTCATCGCCAACACTCCGTCACGACGCATCGTAAAGACGTGAAAGGTCAGCTGTACTGATGCTTACCGCAGGTCTTTTTGTGGGCGCCTTTGTGTACGCATTCTGTGACAAAGGAGTGAAAGTGTCATTATTTTGGTGTTTCTGAAGAAATCTTTAAGACGAGCGGTAAATGGTCAATTTACTGACTAATCTTGATCGGATCGTAAGGCGTCTGCAAATCACGCTCCGGGATTTCCCAGATCAGCAACTTGGGCGGCGTCTGCTTGAACGCCGGGCTGTCGAAATAGGCCTTGGCGGCGCCTGAAAATTCGCCACCGTCCTTGCTGAAATTACCTACGGGTGCATTCAAGGCCTTTTGCAGGAAACCCACAAAGTTCGAGTTGCGCGAGAACGAGGTGCCGATCAGCGCCACGTTCGGCAGCCCGGCATCGCCGAACAAATCGTCAGGGTTGCTGGACGCCGCAGGCCCCTTCTCATGGGCCGTACTGGCCGCGACCTGCTCGCCCACCGGCTGCAACGTCGGCGACAACCAGTCGAGACCCGCCAGACGCACCAGGTCACCCGGACGGGTGGCGAGCGGCGCCTGGGTAATGTCGAAGGCTTGTTCCGGCGTGGCCTTGATACCGCGCTGCTGGATGCGCTGGGCCACGGCACGGGCACCGGCGTTCGAGCCGATTTCGCTCCAGTGGGTATCGGTGCGCAAGTAGGCATCCGGACCCAGGGGTTTGAGGGTGTCGGTCAGATCCAGAACTTCAACGCCCGCCGCCTGCAACAGCGTGGTCCATTGCTGGACCCGGCCATCGAGCACCGCCGGGCGATACAAGCCACAGCGTTGTGCGGTGGCGATGCGGGTTTTATCCGGCACCACCACCACTTGCAGGTCAATACCGCGTTGGCCGAGCTGCTTTTGCAGGTCGATCACCGCGCCAGCCTTGGTGCGCGCGTTGTCTTCGGCGTGTCGGTTGAGCTTCAGCTCGTCGCTGATAAACAGCCAGCCCGGGCAGCCCTGGCGTACCCGTGGCCCGGTGTCGCTGAACACCAGCCAACTGGCGCCGCGCTCCAGGTTTGCCGCTTCGATGGCCATCGGCGCCTTGGACAGTTCCTTGGCAAACCGGTGGGTCACCTCGCCATGCAACAGCATGTCGCTGTCGACCTTGGGCGGCAGGAAGCTCACCGGCCCCTTGACCATCAGCCAGGCGCAAGACAACAGCCCCGCCGCCAGGAACGGCACCAGCACCCAGGCCGCCAGTGGGCTGGTGCGAATGGCCAATTCACTCGGTGGGGTCGGCGCGGTAGGGGCGGGCATCGTCAGGCTTCCTTAGAACTGAAAGTACAGAAACGGTACGGCATCGCGACTGGCAATCAGCGCGAACGACAACACAAACCCGGCCACCGGCCACAGGGACGCAGCCACCACAAACCAGGGCTGCGTACCAAAACGCTGCTCGCAGCGGGTCTGCCAGATCGGCGCGATGATGCACACCAGACCGAGCAACGCGGCCATGCCATGGGCCGGGCGCATGGCCACGGCCAACGCATCACCCAGTGCAATGCCGTGCATGCCGAATTGCCCGGCGTACATGGCCAGTGCCGAATGGAAGTCCGGTGCGCGGAACAGTGTCCACGCCAGGCACACAAACAGCAGCGTCAAGATGTGCGACAGCACCGGTGGAATGCTCGGCAGGCTCGAACGCGACCACGCCCGGTCGATGCACAACGCGATACCGTGGGCCGATCCCCACAACAGGTAGTTCCAACTGTCACCACCGTGCCACAACCCGGCAATCGCCATGGTCAGGAACAGGTTGCGGTAGGTGCGCCACACGCCGTCGCGATTACCGCCGAGGGCGATGTACAGGTAGTCCCGCAGCCAGCTGGACAACGACAAATGCCAACGCCGCCAGAAGTCCTGGATGCTGCTGGCCAGGTACGGCCGGTTGAAGTTTTCCGGGAAGTGAAAGCCCAGCATCAAGCCCAGGCCGATGGCCATGGCGCTGTAGCCGGCGAAGTCGAAAAACAGTTGCAGCGAGTACGCCAGGCAACCGATCCAGGCGTCCACCAGGCTCGGGTTTTCCAGGTGGAAGGCAATGTCCACCAGCGGCGACAAGGTGTCGGCTACCAGCACTTTCATGCCCATGCCGATCATGAAGCGTCGGGCGCCCAGGGCGAAATTCGGCCAGTTGAAATAGCGCTGGTTCAGCTCGCGCCGCACCCAGTCATAGCGAATGATCGGGCCGGCAATCGAGTGGCCGAACATCGAGATATAGGTGGCGTAATTGATGAAGCTGCGCTCCACCGGCACGGTATGCCGATGCACATCCACCAGGTACGAGATCGCCTGCAACACGATAAACGACAACCCCGCCGGCAACGCCACGCGCTGCCAGTCCAACGGCATGGCGCCGTACCAGGTGATCACCTCACTCACGGTGCCCGCGACGATGTTGGCGTACTTGTACCAACACAGCACGGCGGTGTTGAACACGATCAACGCGATCAACAACCGCACCCGGCCCTTGCCGTCCTCACGGGAACGGTCCACCAGCAAGCCGCCGGCCCACGCCACTACGGTCAACACCATGTGCAGGAACAGGAACAGCGGGCTCAACCAGCCGTAGAACAGCCAGCTGCCGATCAACAGGATGACGTTGCGCCAGCCCGGACGGGCCAGCGCATAAATCAACAGGAAGGCCGGCAGGAACAGCGTGAGGAATTCCAGTGAGGCAAAGACCATGGTGGTGTGGGGCCCGATCAGTTAGCGAGCGTGTCGGAGGTAAACAGCAACCTCGAACCGGCGGCCGATGGCAGGGCCAGCACGCTGTAGCGCTCGCCGGCCTTGAGGGTAAAGGTCAGCGGTTGGCCCACCGGCGCATTGGCGCACTTGAGCTGCACCGACAGTTCCACCGGGTTGATCATGCGGCGCGAAATCGAACCTTCGGCGACCTTCTTGAACAGCTCGGCTTTTTGCGTCACGGCTTCCAGGCTGGCGTCGGCGCAGGCGGCGTCGGCGTTGATAAAGGCCAGTGAGGCCTTCAATGCGTTGAAGTCGTCCGGTTGTTCGTGGATCACCAACTGGCGCGTACCGCCCTTGGCATCCGGCACGGCAACCACGGTGGCAAACTCGCCCGGTGCGACGGTCACGGCCAGCTCGGAATCCTTGCCGCCCTGGCTCAATACGCCCTTGATCGGGGTCTTGCCGCCCGACACCGGCAGGTAGTCGGAAACCAGCTTGTCACCGCCCAATACCAGGCTGGCCTTGGAGCCTTGAGGCAGCAATTTCAGCTCGCCGTCGGTGCCGTTGGCCAGGCGCAGGAACGCCGAATCCTTCTCCGGGCCGGTGGGGTACAGCGGGATGTCAGCGCTGTAGGCGCTGATGCTGGCGAGCAAGGTCGCCAGGCCCAGGGTGATGCGTTTCATTATTGCGCTCCCTTGGCCACAGCGGCCGGTGGCAACTTCGCCAGGGACTCGCCGATCGCCTTGGCCCACTTCTGGTAGCCGTCGATGGTGAAGTGCTGGCCGTCGGTGGTGATCCACTGGCCAGGCTTGGAGAAGGTCAGCGAGTCGACGTAGGTGCACGGCGCCACGTTGGTGGCGAGGAACTGCGACATCACCTTGGTGCGCGCGTCATCCTTCTTGTACTGCGAACCGACCTTGCCCCACGCCGGCCCGACCCACACGCACTTGGTGCCGGTTTCGGTGATGGCTTTGGTCAGGGAGGTCACGCTTTTCCAGGCCCAGACTTTCGGAAACTGCGGCTCCGGGTACGAGGCCATGGTATCGGCGATGATGATCACCACCAGGTCTGGTTTGTCCTTGGCAATCAGGTCTTTGATCGGCGTAGTGCTCATACCGTTCTTGCCGAAAATCTCGGCCTTGCCGCCGGGCAGGCGCTCGGCGCCGCACTCGACTTTCTTCGGCACGATCCAGTCGGCCGCGCCAGCGCCGCATGCGCCGATGGAGTGAACCTTGGCGCCCTGGGCGGTCAGGTTGTCCTGCAGCGGGTTGAGCAGCGAATCAGGAAAGCTCATGTGACTTTCGCCCAATACCAGCAGGGTCAGGCCGGCAATAGCAGAAGCGGAAACAGGCATGGATGACTCCTATCAATCAATTCGAATAAGGGGAACGGTACGGACTGACCGGCAAGGGCATAGGCCCGCTCAGGTCTTCAAACAGGTAGCGCAGGTAGGCGTTGCCGACGTACTGGCGATAGTCCTGGGCGTTGTCGAGGCCGACTTCGCCACCCAGGTAAAAGCGCGAGCTGAGACGGTATTCGGCGGCGGCGTTGAAGCTGTAGCCGATGCCGGTTTTGCTGTCCTTGGCGTATTTCGGATCGCCCCGATCACTCTGGAGCTGGTCATGCCCCGGGAAATAATCGACGGCATCTTGCTCGATATGCTGTACGCCTACCGAACTTTTTATCTGGTAGCTGAAGCGATCGAAACTCTGGGCCCAACGCACCGGCACACCCAGGGAGAAGAAGCGCTGCGGGCTGAAGTAACCGCCCTGGCCGTAGGTGTAGTAACCCTGGTTTTCCTTGAAGCCCATGGCCGAACCGCTGATACCAAGAGTCAGGGTATCGGTTGGCGTGTTACGCAGGTACCAGTAGATGCCGCTGCCCAGTTCCAGGCGGGTGTTGTCTTCGACGTTGTTACCCAGCATCTCGTGCAACGACGCATAGCCATACACACCGAGCTTCTGGTTGTCGTAGCTCAGGTCGCCACGCCCGCCGTTGGCGGTCACGCCGCCCCACTTCTCCCCGGTGCGCTTGTCTTCGGAACCGGCAAATGAGGTCACGCTGTCGGTGACCGGACGCCGGGAAACGTTGACGCCATAACGGAAGTTGGAGCCTTGGGAGAACGGCCGCGAGACGCTGGCGCCACCGATGATGGTGTCGTACAGGAAGCCCAGAGGGCTGACGCCGATGTCGGCCTTGAGGCCTTCATCCGGGTTCTCCACGGCAACGGCCAGACCCACGCCGCTGTCGCTCTGCGAGCCCGCCGAGTTGGCAGTGCCACCGCCAAACCGGGTGGCGGAGTCGGTTTTCACACTGCCGGAACTCAAGTGCACCGGGGTCACACGCAACGCAACGTTGAGATCACCCACCGGCATCCGCGCTTCGAACGGCGCCTCCACGTCGGTGATTTTGCTCAGCCCGCTCTCACCGTTATTGCTGCGAACGCTCAAACCCTGAACCAGGTAACCGGTGCGATCCCGCAGAATCGTATCCAGCGCACGACGCGCCGGGCTCAGGTTGGCGGTGTCAAGCGAAGCAATACTCGACGGCGCCTCAAACGGCTCGTTCCAGTTGTTCGACGCCGGACGCCCGGAGGCTGCCAAGGCGTTTTCCGGCACGACATTCGTCGGTGCATCAATCGGCGGCGGTACCGCACCGGCGACGGTCAGGTCAGTGACCTGACGACGCTGGCCCGGCAAGCCGACAAAGGGGTTGTATGGCGCGCCCTGGGAGCCGGCCTGGGCCAATTGCGTCTGGCTCTTCTGGCTGTTCTCGATGGCCAGGGCCTTGCGCAGCAACGCCGCAGCTTCGCTGTTTTTTCCCAGCCCTTGATAGATACGCGCCGCCGACGTGAGGATCTCGGGGTTACCCGGTTCCAGCGCCAACGCCTTGTCAGTGGCGCTTTGCGCCAGGCCACGGTCACGGCCTTGCAACGCGATGTCCGCCAGGCCCAATTGCAGGCGGGCGTTGTTCGGGTTCTGCTGGATCAGCGGCGCATACAGCTCCATGGCTTTTTTGCTGTTGCCGCTGGCCGCGTACATCCGCGCCAGGGCGCCTACCGCCATCGCGTCGTTGGGACGCTGGGCAAGGGCCGGCGACAGCATGTCGTAGGCCGCGACCAAGTCGTTTTTCTCACGCAAGGCGTCAGCCTGTTTGACCCGGTACAGGTAGATCAAATCGTCATAGCGCTGGCGGCCGGTTTCACTCAATGGCTGGCCCTGCACTTCACGCAGGATGTCGCCCGCCTCGGTGTAGTGGTTGGCCTTGAGCAGCACATTGGCGTACAGCAGTTTCTGGTCGATGGTCGGGTTCGGGTTGTTATCCACAACCTTCTGCATGATATCCAGGCCCTGCTGCGTCGCACCGACTTCCACATAAGCCGCGGCCAGAATCGCCAGGCGCTCAGGCTTTTGCCGGGTCATGGCTTCACTGCGACCCAGCAGTGCCAGGGCTTCAGGGCGTTGGCCACGGCGGGCGGTTTCGATGGCGATGTCGGTCTGCTTGTGCAGCGCGATATCGATACCCAGCTCGTTCATGTCCGCCGTGCGTTGCCCGGCCGGGATACGGGCCAGGGTCTCTTCGGCTTTCTTCCACTCACCCAACTCGGCCGACAACAACGTACTGGTGTACAGCGCGTCCGGCTGGTTCGGTTGCTTGGCCAGCAAGCCGTCAATCAGTGCACGGGCGTTGCGAATCTGGCCGTCGCGCAGGTAAATGCGTGCCAAAGCGAAGCGCGTCCACGGGTTTTCCGGGTCGGCATCGAGGGCTTGTTTGTAGGCGGCTTGTGCGGCTTTCAAATCGCCCCGTTGTTCGGCCAGCTTGCCGACCTGGGTGGCGCGCAACGCGGTGATTTTCACGCTCGGCGCGAACTTGGCGCGCTCGGCGGGCGACACCGAATCGATCAGTTTCAAGGCTTCTTCCGGCTGCCCGGATTGGGACAGCACGTTGATCAAACCACTCAGCGCGTCCGGGTCGCCCGGATGACGGGCCAGCACTTTGCGGTAGCCGGCTTCGGCGGCGTCGAACTGATTGTCCTGGGCCTGGAAACCCGCCAGTGCCACGGCAGCACCAGGCTGGCCAGGGTTCAGGCGTTCGGCCTGGGCCACCAGGTCACGGGCCTGGCTGGTGCGGCCGCCACGCTGGGCATCGCGGGCCAGGTTGAGCAGGTTCCAGTAGCGCACGTCATTGAGCGCCGACTGCCACGCCGCGCCACCCGGCAGGCGGGTAGCCTGCACCAGGTAGCTTTCGGCCTCGGTGAAGCGCTGCTGCTGTTGGCGCAGCACGCCCATGCCACCGAGGGCATCGACGTCGTTGGATTTTTCGTTGAGGCGGGCCGCCAACAGCGGCTCGGCGGTTTTCAGGTCGCCGTCATCCAGCGCCTTGAATGCCTTGGTCATCTGCGGATCACGCTGCCAACCGGCACCGCTCTTGCCTTGGGCGATGCCCTTGTTCATCAGCGCGCGGATCTCGGTGTCGTCCGGGTGCGCTGCAAGGAACTGCTGGAACAACGGCACCTGGTCACTCTTCGGCGGGCCGAGCCAGATCAGCGCAAAACGCCAGGTTTCATCGGCGTTGCCGCCCACGTCGTTGTTCGGCGCCAGCTTGGCCAGGGCCCGGATGCCGTCAGCACGGGTTGCCGGGTTACGCGCCAGATGCTTGGCCAGAAACAGCGCCACAATCGGGTCATTCGGCCGCTCGCGGGACAGCCGTTGCAAACCGGCGATGGCCTCGTTCGTGCCCTTGGGGGTGAAGCCCAGGGTGTTGTAATACTCGCGGGCGATCAGGCCCTGAGGCTCGCGCCCCTGGAAGATCTGGCGATACAACGCAACGGCTTGTTCGCGCTCTTCTTCAGGCTCGCCCAGTTCGCGGGCCTGCTCCAGCAACTTGGCGTTGGCCGGAATATTCAGGGTGATGTCCTGCTCCAGCAGCAAGGCCTGGCGCGGTACCGGGCTCAACGCCTGCAGGCGGGCCAGGTACTTTTGCGCTTCGGCCGGGTGCTGCTGTTGCACCTGGATCAAGCCGATGCCGTACAGCGCATCCGGTTGTTCGGGGCTCAGGCGCAGCAGTTTCTGCCAGGTCTCGAGGGCGCGTTCCGGGTTCTTTTTCGACTGCCAGTAATAGCCCTGCTCGATCAGCAGGCCTTGCGGGTCAGTGGTTTCGGCAAAGCTGGCGCTAGAAGCCAGGGCGGCCAGAATCGCAATGGCTAGCGTGTGACGGCGCATGCTGACTCCCAGGATAATTTCACCGTGCCGTCTTGTTCGAAACGGTACTTTTGATCAGCGAAGCCCTGGCCGAACAGGCTGAGCATGTAGTCGTAGTAAATCGGCTGGGCACTGTCCGGTGCCGACGGCGCGAGGGCCTTGGCGAGGGCGTCGTCGACCTTCTGCTTTTGCAACTGCGCCAGGGCGGTTTCGCCCCGGGCCTGGAAGAACGCCACGGTGGAGGCCGAGAAACCCATCGGCGTGTAGCCGTTGTTTTTCTCGACTTCGCCGGTCAGCACGTGGACTTTCTCCGGCGGCAAACCGGTGGCCGACGAAGCGGTCGCCCGGGAAATCCCGCCCAACGCCTTGAGCATCGGCGCGGCCAGCGGATCGCTCTTGGCGGTCATACCGGCCCAGAGGTAGGTGCGGATCGCGTCGTAGCTGCCCAGGTCATCGGAAAACGGATCCACGATAAACAGCCCGGTGTTCGCGCTGGTGGCGCGATAACCGACCCAGTTGGCCGCCAGGCCGTGGGGGTTGCTCGGCAGGTCGCCGAGCATCTTCGCATTGCTCTCGGCCACTTCATTCCAGCCGGCGTTCGGGCGTTCTTTGGCAAAGCGACGCAGTTGCGGCAGCACTTGATAGCTGGGGTTGAAGCGCCACAAGCCACCTGCATGGGCGTAACCCACCGGCCCCGGCAACAGCATCTTGCCCAGGCCCGGCACGCGCACGATCAGGTTGCGTTCAACGTTGGCCAGCACCAGTTGCGCGTCGCTGCGGTACTGCGGGGCATTCCACACACGCGCCGCTTCGAGCAAGGCGTAAGCCATCCACAAATCGGCATCGCTGGCGGAGTTGGTATCGATCGCGCCCCACTTGCCGTCGTCGCGCTTGCCCCACAACCAGGCCGGCAGGTTCTGGCCGATGTCGGCACCCGCCATGTTGGCCTTGGTCCAGGTCCAGAGCTTGTCGAAGGTCGCCCGGTCGTTGCCAACCAACGCAAAGAACATCGCGTACGACTGCCCTTCCGAGCTGCTTTCTGTCGGCTTCATGGACGAGTTCAACACCCGGCCATCGTCCTGGATAAAGCGCTTGGCGTAGTTCTGCCACAGCGGCCAATCACAGGTCTGCGCCTGGGCGGCACCGGCAAACATTGCCGTGCCCATCACAGCCAGAATCGCGCTACGCAAAGGGCTCATGCCAACCGCCGTTTTGCACGGGCACGCAGGGCCAGGTAGATCAGGCAGGTCAGCACCAGCAGACCCAGGAACGTGATCACCAACATCCAGCCCAGGTTCTGGGACAGCTGCCACTGCATGAATTTGAAGTAGTTCAGGTTGCCGACGTAGTACTGCTGGTCGGCGACCAGCGAGCTGATCTGCGTGCCCTGCACCACCGCCAGGCTGCCCTGGATCGAGTCTTTGTAGTCGTCACCGCCAATCAGCGCCGAGGTCGCTTCAAGCAGCCCCTGAGGCTGGTTGCTGGCGATCAGCACCACACTGCGCCCGGCCTTGAGCGGCGATTGGAAACCGGCGAACCAGGTGCTGTTGCTCAGGCCGCTGAAGGTGATGCCGGCGTTGGCCGGATGCTGGTTGGCGGCGGCGTCCGGGCTGATCCAGCTGCGCACATAACGGGGCAGGTCAGACAGCAGGAAGTGATGCTGTGGGCCGTCACTGGTGGCCGGCAGGTACTGCTGCCATTGCTGCAACAGCGGCTGGTTGCCGCCGGTGGCGAGCACCAGCAGGTCTTTGTCGGCAACGCTTTGCACGTCCTTGGCCTGCACCACTTTGACAGCGGTGGCCGGGTAGCCGGTGGACTCGCCGAAGCGGCCCATCACGGTCAGGTACGCGCTCAGCTCGTCGGTGCCGACGTTGTCCGGCATCACCACCGCCGACTCCGAAAGGTCAGCCAGGCGGGTGAACGGGAAGCCCGAGTCGTTGAACACGCCGAGGTTCGGCATGGCAATAAAGTGCTGGTAGCTGCTCAGGTCCAGGCTCGAGTCCGGGTCAATCGCGCCACGCATGTTGTCGACAATGATGTCCCGGCATTCACCTTCCTTGATGTAGTCGTACATGAAGCGCAGTTGCAGCTTGGACTTGGGCGAAGCCGAGCTGATCGGCAACAGGGTCGTCACTTCGCGGGGCAGGGTTTCGTCTTTCTTCAGTTGGTCCAACAGGCTCTGCCCGCCGCCCAGGTTGCTCACCGACGGCAACGCGACAGACTTCATGAACTGGTCATTCAGGCCAATCAACAGCGTCGAATTAGTGGACACCTGCTGCGGCGTGTAGCGGTATTTGACGTTGAGCGGCACGCCCTCTTCACGCCAGTTGAACAGGTCGGGCGGCAGGCGCAGGTCGACACTGATCGGGCCCGGGTTGTAGCCGGAGACGTTGAGTTTTTTCAGCTCCACCAGTTCGCCAAGGCGTACCGGGCGGTTGCTGGGTAGCCAGTTCGGCGCGTCGTACGGCGTGCGGGGGGCCAGGGTGTCGAGCTTGGTGATGACCACGCTGTTGCCGGTCAGCACCGGATTGCCCAGCACCACCGCGGTGGCCGCGCGCTTGAGTTCGGCGCCGTCACGGCCCGAGACGATCAGCAGCTTGCCATTCGGGTCGTTGGGGTTGGCGATCAGGGTCAGCGTCGGGCCTTTAGGCTCGGGCACGGCCACACCGTGCACGTCCATGGCCTGAGTGCTCTGCACCAATACAACGGCGTTGCCTTTGGCCGGGATCTCGCCAAGGGTGGTGGGGAACGTGGCACCGCGGTAGCTGGCCATGCCGCCTACCCACGACGACAGCGCGCCGGCGGCTTCCAGCGCGGCGTTGTCCGGCGCGGTGGCAAACACGAATGGCAGGCTGACCTGGCGCGCATCGCGCTTGTCGAAGAACGGCAGCGGCAGCACCGACAGATCGTCTTTCAAAACGATCGGTTGCACCTGCACTTTCAGCTCACTGCTGTTGCTGATCTTGGCCCACAGGCTGCTGTGCAGCGGGTCTTCACAGGACATGGTGTAGTGGCCGATGAACTGCAGGCTCAAGCGGTTGAATTCGGTGATCAGGTGCGCCGGAATCTGCACCAGCTTTTCCTGCTGGACGCCCGCGCCTTCTTTAGGCAGCGGCAAGCTGGCGGCGACTTCGTCGTTGACCAGCACGTTGATCTGCGACAGGTCCGCCAGCAGCGCCGGCGAGTAGCTGTACTTGAGCAGCAGTTGCGCGCCCTTCACCACTTCATCGGCACGGATGTCGAAGTTGACGCTGTCGGACGCTTCCACGCCTTGCAGGTTCATGGTGTCGCGACGGCCCAATTGCTTGAGGGTCAGGCTATAGCCGTCATCAGTGCTCTGCACCGCAACGGCGGGTGCAGCAGCCTGCGCCTGCGAGCCCAGGCCCAGCAGCGAAGCGATCATCAGCGCGAGCACACCGCGCGACGGCGGGCGGGCAAATAGTGTGGAAGTCATGGCTTGTCCATCAGCGTATCGAGCGGTTGTGAGGGTGTGCGGCGCAAGGCCAGACGCAATTCATGCAGCGTGGCGCGGCCCAGGGTAAACAGGCCGCCGATGCCGATGGCACCGACTTCACGCAAGGCAGACAACGGTGTATCGGGCTGGCCAGCGCCCCAACTGGCGGCCCAGGTGTCGGCGCGGGAAAACGTCAGGCGTACCAGTTCGCTTTGTTGGCGCAGGGACAATGCGTCGAATTGGGCGCCAATTTGCGCGCCCTTGCTGAACACCACCCGCGCCTGGAACAGGCTGTCTTGACCGTTGCGCGACAGCACCAGTTGCACCGCCTCGCCCTGGGCAATTTCGTGCCCGTCGGCGAGGATCAGGCCGAAGCCGTTTTGCGAGAAATCCTGGGTGGTGCCCTTGAGCACGCGACCGTCGGCGCAGATCACGCTGACCGGCAGTTTCGCGCTGACCCGGGGCTCGGAACGCACTTGCCGCGCTTCGGAAGCCACCGCCACTGCCGCACTGGTGATGATCAGGTTATAGAGGGTCCAGGTCAGGTTGATCGCCACGGTGACCGCGGTGGACTCATCGCCCCAGATCAACTGGTAGAGACCGAAGCCCAACCCGACCAGGTTCACCGCCAGCAACACCAGGTACGGCCGGGCGAGTTTCCAGTCGAAGAATTGCTTGTCGATGATCCCGCCCTTGTCGGTGACGTTGAAGCCACCGGCCTTCGGGTTGACCAGCGCTACCAGCACCGGCGGCAGGATGTACCAGGCCAGCACGGTCTCGTAGACCTCGTTCCAGAACGAGTGACGGAAGCGCCCCTGGATCCGGGAGTTGGTCAGGCTCGAATGCACGAGGTGGGGCAACACGTAGGCGACGATCATCAGCGCCGAAGCGTGGAAAATCTGCGCACCGAAAATCAGGTAGGCCAGCGGCGCGGTCAGGAACACCAGCCGCGGCAAGCCATAGAAGAAGTGCAGCATGGCGTTGGCATAGCAGATGCGCTGGCCCCACTTCAGGCCCTTGCCCAGCAGCGGGTTGTCGGTGCGGAAAATCTGCGCCATGCCCCGCGCCCAGCGGATGCGCTGGTTGATGTGCCGCGACAGGCTTTCAGTGGCCAGGCCCGCGGCTTGCGGGATCGCCAGGTAAGCAGTGTTGTAGCCCAGCCGGTTGAGCTTGAGCGCGGTGTGGGCGTCTTCGGTCACGGTCTCAACGGCCACGCCGCCAATTTCCAGCAACGGCTTACGGCGGATCACGGCGCACGAGCCGCAGAAGAAGGTCGCATTCCACAGGTCGTTGCCGTCCTGCACCAGGCCGTAGAACAGCTCGCCCTCGTTGGGCACGGCGCGGAAGGTGTCGAGGTTCTTTTCAAACGGGTCGGGCGAAAAGAAGAAGTGCGGCGTTTGCAGCATCGCCAGCTTCGGGTCCTTGAGGAACCAGCCCAGGCTGACTTGCAGGAAGGAACGGGTCGGCACGTGGTCGGCGTCGAACAGCGCGATGTATTCGCCGTCGGTGACCTTCAACGCTTCATTGAGGTTGCCGGCCTTGGCGTGGAAGTTGTTGTCGCGACGGATGTAGTTCACACCGATCTTGCGGCAGAAATCGCGGAAGTCGTCGCGACGGCCATCGTCGAGCACGTGGACCCGCAGCTTGTCCTTGGGCCAGTCCATCGCCTGGGCAGCGAAGATGGTCAGTTTGACGATGCTCAACGCCTCGTTATACGTCGGGATGAACACGTCGACGGTGGGCCACTCCGACGGTTCGGTCTTGAGCCACACCGGCTCGCGGCGCAGCGGCCAGGCGGTTTGCACGTAGCCGAAGATCAGCACCACCAGCGCGTACAGCTCGGCGAGCACCAGGCCGTAGCCGAAGAGCATGTCCAGCCAGGTCTCAAACCCCAGGGTGGAGGTCAGCCGCCAGTACATGTAACGCAGCGACGCCACCAGCGACAACACCACCAGCGCGAGGATCGCCATGCGCCCCGGGATCTTGCGCAACACCAGCACCGCGAGGAAGCACACGGCGGCAAACAGGCATTGGCTGTAGAGGTCCAGCGGCGCGCTGACGATGCTCACCAACAGCAAAGTCCCGACCACGCAACTGACCACCACCAGCACTTTACGCAGCGCGTCGGGCCAGCGATTGAAGCGCGAAATCGCGGCGTCCAGGCGCTGTTCAGTGCGCCCCGGGGTGTGGGGCGTAGAGGACGTAGTGTCGGTCATGGAAGGTCCGAATCGATTCGTTCGAGCAGCGTGCGGCACAGGGCATGAATGTCCTGGCAGCCGAGACTGTTAACGGTAGGGTCGAGGGGGTCGCGGCCGTCGGCCTGGGCTTCGCTGAACGCCGGGTCACGGTGGACCGTGCCGAGCAATGCATCGCCCAGGCGAGCCTTGAACACTTCGGCCATGTCCAGGCTGAAGCGGTGGGCGCCGTCGAGTTGGTTGATCACGTAGTAACGCTGCGGCGGCTTTTCGCGCTCAAGGTACGGCGCCAGCACACTGTCCATCTGGGCGAGGGTACTGAACGAGGAGACATCCGCCTGCACCGCCACCAACACCACATCCGCCATGGCCATGGCCTGATGCAGGTAGACCGTGTTGCCGGCCGGCACGTCGATTACCAGCGTGTCCTGGCCGTTCAGGTGCAGGCCGGCCAGGTGCTTGGGCAGCCACTGGGCTTCCTCGCCCAGCCAGCGATTGAGGTTTTGCTGCTGCTCGTTGTTGGTCTCGCCGAACGCCACCAACCGGCAACCGGCAAAGCCGCGCTCCGCCAGGCCTTCCCAGGACTCATTGTTCAGGCTCGTCGCCCCGATGCCGGGCAAGTTCAGGCCCAGGCACAAGTGATGACGCAGGGCGTTTTGCGGGTCCAGGTCCAGCGCCAGCGCCGGGCGACCTTGGCGCTGCATGCCGCTGGCGATGGCGGCGGTCAAGGTGCTGCGACCAACACCGCCCTTGAGCGAGACCACCACAACCACCTTGGGCGATGACTGCTCCGAGTACACCTCACCGGTCGGCCCTTCCACCACTTCGGGCGGTTGCACGGGGTCGGCCTGGGTCAGCTCTTCGAGCAGGCGCAGCAAAGGCGCCGATGGCGGTTCATCCAGGATAACCGGAGAAGCGGCCTTGACTGGGGTGGGCACGGCGTCGAAACGCTCGAGGACAACGTCATCCTCGAGATAATCGTGGACGGCCTGTAACTCCCGGTAGCCATTTGGATTGGCGCCCAGTTTATTGAATAGTTTCGAAATATCGTCTGCGCGACTCACCCACGGCCCTCCCCATTTATTACGCTTTAAAGGCGATAAAAAGGTCAGCGAGTTGGGCTGACCTTGGTTTCTTCTAGTTATGTGTTGGCTGGCGGCATTCTGTGATATCAAACTGATGGTGTCAGTATTTTGATGCTTTTGGATTAATTCTTTCCGACGAGCGGCATGGCGTCGTTTTTTTGACTTATTTTGTGTTTTTTTACCATTTGTTTGTAGATCAGAAGCTTAAAGCTATTTTTTAACGATTTTCCTGTCCAGACCGACAAGAAAAGCACCTGACTGACGAGGCAAATTACAACTAAGTAATTAACCCTTGACGCCTCTAAAAAGTGATTAAACGATTCCGCTATTAATCTGACGCTTAATATTTCGAAACAGAATACGGAAAGACTCGCCGTATTCAAGGGAAAAGCGATAGTCGTTATGCCGATAAGGTCTAAGTGAGACACCAGGGCTAACTAATGCCTCTAATCGAAGTATCTGTGTATCAAGTTGTACGCAATGCCGCGCTCAACACATGGCGAGGCAAAACGCCGGGGTACATGACACAGGCCGGATACCTCCCGGGTGCTCAATAGGCTCCAACGAAACACACTCCCTATTGAACCTCAGAGGACACCTCCATGAACCGGAACACCTTCATCGCCAGCAGCCTGTTTGCCCTGCTCAACGTTGCCGCCTTTTCCGCCCATGCCGAGGCCAGCCCCAAGCTGGATATTCAGCAAGTGCTGTCGACGGTTGACGATGGTGGCGCGGCGTGCGGCGTGGTGAATGCGCGGATGACCTACCTGGATTCCCATGGCCAGAAGCGGGTATTTGAGTACATGAAGTTTGCGGATTCGTGTAATGAAGGCAGCTAAACGCGTGAGTAACAAACCCGTGGCGAGGGAGCTTGCTCCCGCTGGAGTGCGCAGCGCTCCCCATGTTTTTGGGGCAGCTACGCAGCCCAGCGGGAGCAAGCTCCCTCGCCACAACATCTCATCTGAAGCTGAATGGCTTTAACCGCGAATGCGATGCTCGGTGAACGCATAATCTTCCTGGCAATCGCCCGCCGGGTCCTCCGCCACACTCACGTAATGCACTGTGTCGGGGTCGACCACCTTGTAGGTGTAGATATCCGGCGTACGCACGCCATCCGTTCGCAACTCATTCTTGCCGTTGGCCGCAGACCAGGTGCCGTTCTCGGTTTGAATCGGCTGGGTCTGCTGCGCATCACGGAAAAAGGTGATGGTGAAGCGGCCGTCGGGCTTGAGGTTGTTGTTCCAGGACAAGAACTGGCACTTGCCGCTTTCTGCACGCAGGCCTTTCCATTGGCCGACGAGGGCCGGGTCGTTGGTGGGCTTGTGGGCGGCGCAGCCACCGAGGGTGGCGGCCAGGACGATGAGAGCCAGGGAGAGATTCCGTTTCACGTGGTGCTTCCTTCTATAAGTACATTCGTCGCGCGGACGCGCTCAGGATTGATCCTGATAGATGCCGATGGTTCGTTTGGTTGTGTACGCGTGGGGGTCGGAAATTGGTGGCATGTTGCCACTACCCGACAGCCTTTTCCAGTGATCCAGCGCACGGGATTTGCAGGGTTGGGGTGGTTGAAACGAGGTGGCAGAGAGAAAACCCGGGCGGTTGCAAAAATAGTCAGAATTCAGGGGTTTACAGAAGCTTGCCAATCGCTATAATCGTCGCCCTAACACGCCGGTATAGCTCAGTTGGTAGAGCAACTGACTTGTAATCAGTAGGTCCCGGGTTCGACTCCTGGTGCCGGCACCATTTAAAAACAAAGGCTTGCAGCGATGCAGGCCTTTGTTTTTTGCGTCGTACGTAACAAGCGACGTAACAAGCACTAAATCTAAGGTGCAAAGCCCATGGATTGGCTGCAATTTCTCTCCTCAGTCATCGGATCCATCGCCTGGCCGGCTGCTGTAATCACGTTGACCTGCTTAATGCGCGAACCGCTAGCCAAGCTGATCCCCCTGATTCGAACGCTTAAATATAAAGATGTGCAAATCGACCTAGGCGAGAAGATCGAAGCGGCGAAAGAGCTGGTTGGCGCCGAGGCTGAAGCCCCTTCACAGGCAGACAAAGATCTGCTTTCTAGCTTTAGATCTATAGCTGAAGTGGACCCACGCGCTGCCGTTCTCAGCGCTTGGTTACCAGTTGAGGCGGAGCTCAGCCAAGTTGCGGATAAACGTAACGTGCCTTCACGTATGCCGCCGATGGCAAAGCTTAGAGAGCTGCACCAAGAGCGGTTCATAGATCTAGCGACGTATCAAAAACTTGTCAGGCTCCGCGATATCAGAAACACGGCAGCCCATCTGCCAGAAAAGGCCGTATCGTTTGATGACGCCATGAACATGGCAGAAATGTGCCAATGGGCGGTCGGGCTGTTGAAGCAGCTCAATGCAAGCCTGGACACAAAACTCACGTGACTCGCGCAAAGCTACGTGACGCTGCAAACGTAGGCAGGCAACGGCGTCCAATAGCCCGGAACTTGAGCGCCATCGCAGTGTGTCCATGCGTCGAGCGTCCCCCCTACGACACACGGGAATTTTTTTCCGGTGCACCCATCAAAAGTGCGTAAGAAGTGTAAGTGAGATTTTTAATCTATCTCTATCCCTTATATTTCAATAGCTTAGACCCATTTCTAAACGGTAAGTAGACTGTCAGATCAGTGTCGGCGCCGAACAGTTCGTGACTGTAAGTGAGCACTCCCACAACCTACTGTTTTTAAAGGGTTTTTTTCATTATCTTTCCTGACTTACACTTTTTGACGACATGACTGTAAGTGACTCCCCCCAATGAATCCGGGGCTTTTCAGACGTTTTTCGACCCGCTGACGCCACTTACGTGTCAGGAGGGGGTGTACCTGGAAAAAGTTTTCAGCAGCCGTTCAGGCACGCCACACCAGACTGCTATCGCCTCGTGACTTTGATCCGGAGAACACCATGACAAAGCCCAACTCCGTCGCTCCCATTCCAAAAATTGAAGTCATCAAGAAAGGCGACCTATGGGAGGTCCATTGGGACTACCAGGAAGGACCGGCCAGCTTGATTCTGTTCAACCGCGCTGACTACCTGCGAGGCTATATAGATGGTGCGCTGGATATGCTTGGGATTGATCCCGATTGCGTGTGCTGCGCAAGCGGCGTGACCGGCACGGTAAAACGACTGACTCAACATCAGGCCGACACACTTTATGGCGCATTGAACCAGTTGCTGGTCCCGTTGGTAGAAGCGGAATTCGCCCGCCTGGAACGCCTCGGTGCCCTTCCTCATGTACGCGGCGCCGCTGCAAAAGTTTGAAACCCCTCTCCCCCATGTAATCAGCCTGCCAGGCCCAGCCGGCGGGCAACTCCCTGCATAGCCTGAGACACGCCCTGTACCTGCAATGACGTGCACTTTCGACGGGGTGCGATTCTGAAAACCGCTTGGTTCGAATGTTTTAAAATTTTCGACCCAATGAAACCGGGGCTTCCAGCCCTGCCCCGTTCGTGGTCGTCTGCTGCACCGTTGTGCAACCGCACTGCACTTCTCTTCAAAACTTTGCAATCTGTGAAACTGCCGGTCGCCCGCAGAGCGCCCCGGCCCGCCTGGGCTGCCGGTTCGTTTGCACTACATCCGGGTTTGCACAAAAAAAGGACGCAAACCCCGTCGGCGGGAGGGGGATAAGTGCTTTTTCGGAGGTTTTTTCTTCATCCACCCTGCTTCCTACACTGCGTGCTAATACGCGCCGACCGACAGCTCATCGGCCAGGTGCAGCAGGAAGGTGCACTGCAAATATACTGTTTATTCATACAGTGCAAAATAAAGGCAAGGCGATGAACGAAAAACTCTCTGGAAAGACGGGTGACCAATCTGCCGCGCTTGCGCGTTGGTACGCGCTTCTACGTGATGAGACGGCGTTGTTAGAACACCCTGGAGTTCACCACAAAGCTTTGCTGACACAGGCCTACACGCTGCACAGAACTCAGATGATCAACAGTAGCGATTTAAGCGATCTTCTTGAGCAAGCCGATGGGGCTCTGGCCTACGCAGTCGAAGCCCTTTTTGATAGCCAGTTCGGCGGATAGGTGGCGGCAGCTTATGCATATGTTGATTACCCCTATGAGGTGCAGAGGCATTCCACTGACGCCCCAAGAGCGGCGTCGCTATCCAGCGATAAAAGGTAATGTGATGGTGAACTCAGAGAACAACGTCGAGCTGGGCCGGAGCGCCAACGTGGCCCGCGTTGAGGTGGGCATGCCTCTGGAAGCGGATCCTTTACCGCGATTGCTGGACGCAACATTGTCAGGAATGGCTGTTACCGGGTTTGTGTTGAGTGGGATTGAGTACATCGATGGGTGTGCTTACGCGCAATCCTGGTGGTGCCGACAGGCATAGCTGTGTAGATATTTACTCCAACGCAAGTAGTGCTATCGTCGATACGGCACCTACGTTCTTACCACCGTTGAGGATAGAGTGAAGGCCGAGAAAGGAAGGCTCAAAATGTCAAAAGCATAAAATCCCGAGCTACAACAAGGAACATAAAATGGACGCATGTAAAAACAGCATAGATCCCAGCACATCACTACTTTGCCACTTGACTAATGCACCAGATTTTAGCGCTGACGACATTGAGAAAATAGTAGAACTAATCCATACCAATCCAGAAGAAGCAAATAAATACCTCTCTCTGCACTTATTTAATATACTCGACACAGAAAAAGACGAACTCTTATCTGAAATTTATGAATCACGCAGCAAGTTCAGGGACCGTCTATTTGAAACTTGGAACACACCATTAAAAAGACTAGACACACTCCTATATATGTGCACAAAAATCGTGGAGGAGTTGAGGGAAGGAGTCACCCACAACTCTGATGCCTATACCAATAAATTTAATATCGCAACACGCCTGCAAGCGCGCTGCGTACAAGTCGGAAATGAAATATCTCATCTTTTGCATGGTGGGTATGCTGATGGCGCATTCGCTAGATGGCGAACACTGCACGAAACGTCCGTAACCGCGATCTTCATTTGCGAAGGTGATGAAGACCTGGCATCAAGATTTCTTAACTTTCAACATGCAGCTCGAATCTCGGCAGCAAAAAAATTCAACAATAACAACGAGCTTGGGTTTGAAGCTTTTTCAGATGAGCATTTAGCTCTGATGACGTTAGAGCAAGAGCAAATCGTTGAAAAATATGAGCCTAGCTTTAAGAATAAATTTGGATGGGCTCTTAAAGCGTTAGGCAAGCCAATGCACCCTAACTCGGCAGCAAATTTCGTCGACATAGAAAATTTTGTTGAAATGAGTTTTCTCAGAAACCACTTTAGCTTTGCCAATCAGTACGTGCATGCCGGCATTGATAGTATCGGATTCAAACTAGGCACTTCAATGTCAAAGGAAGACCTCTTATTAGTCGGACCATCTAACGAAGGACTGATAGAACCAATACAATGTACCAGCCTGTCATTAGTTTGCGCGACCATAGCCTTTATAACCGCGTTCCCTAATGATGAATCGCCTATGAGAATTTCAGCTCTGCGACTGTGGCACGAAATCTTGAAGCGAGAGCTAGTAGTTGCGGATGCAGCTCTCCAGGCCAAGGGTGATGCTTTGCGTAAATAAAGCAGCGAAACGCCAAACCCTTTTAAAGATCAATAATTAAATCACAAATCAAGGAACGACAATGACAGATCAATACTTCCTGAAGGTCGCTGCACTCGGGCGCTATCCTAAACTGAAAATTACCCAGCTAGAATTTCAAAACATAGCAGAGGCACGGGAAGTATTAACTGGCGCCTTAAGCATTGAAGAAAAGTACGACCTAACACTCTCCAACTATATCGACCTAGAAAAGCAACTACTATCCCTAACTGCCGAGTTGATGGTTAAATTTAATTTCGACTATGACAACCTGTACAACATAAGAGCATTACTAAATCAAAAAATTGCAAACTTTATACTTTCTGGAAAAATCTACACAGAGCAGATTGTTTCTACTGCAGCGTTCTGTGCAAGCGATTGCTCAGAAGCAAAAGCTGAACTGAAAAAGTTTCGTAGCAAAAAGTATGACGACAACCTTGACTACAAAATCATGGAAGCTCTTCGCAACTATATTGCACATCACGGAATGGTACTACACACCGTCAGCCTGCCATCCCACTGGACACAAGACGACAACGGCAATGCAAAAGAGCTTGAGTTCAACATCGACTTATTTGCAGAAAAAAGATTCTTGATCGCGGATCGCGAGTTTAAAAAAGAAATAATTCACGAGCTACCAGAAAGATTTGATCTAAAGAAGGGAGCAAGATCCTACATCGGCTGCATAAGTGAAATCCAAAAAACCGTCAGGAGAATCACTGAGGCCCGAATAAATTCCGCAAGGCTCACGATAGAGGAATATCTCAATCAGTACAGTTTAATCAACGACGGTGATTCTTTCGCTGTTGGCGCATATTCACCAAACGATAAAAAACCAATAATGCTTACGCTTGAGTGGGACAACGTAAGGATCAATCTCGCCAAGACAAACATTCCAATATCGAACATGTATAAACGGTACGCCACTAATTCACTGAGTACGAAGAAACAATGAGGGTCTGAATATTAGCAAACCATCATGTCCTCACTGAAACGTTACAATTTTAAGCGCATGCCTAAGATTAGTTACCCTAAGCGCTTTCTCAGTGAATTCAGAAGCGTCCGCCGCTGCGGGCGTCGGCCCCTGGCAGATGTGTATGGTACGCCAATTGTGCATCCATCCTGCACCAGGTCGAGCAAATCGCACAGCACCTGCAGGCGGTATTTTGCTAAAGTTCGTAGGCAATAGAGATTGTCTTTGAGGTTTGCCAGCAACGCAGATGAAAAATAGTACTAATTAATACTGGAGAAAAGTCATGGAATTCGAAACGTTCGCGCAGTGCTTGAACTACTTAAGCCTAGTACAAGCAAAAAAGCAACCATTAGAACTAATCACTCCAGTTGTCAGTTCATTAGCAGGAGTACTTGTAGGTGCATCACTAACAATGCTTCGCGAAGGAAAAAAAGAAAGCAAGGCAATCAAAAACAAAAAAATGTGCATTACCGAGGAACTAGAAAGAACAAAATTATATTTGGAGCATATTTTCGAGGAGGCTATCAAAACCCACGACTCTTCTGTAGCTAGACATATAATACCTGGACACCAACTACAGAGTGAGATATCCCTACCCTTTCTCTCTGAGCACTTCACAAGTATCGCGCACAAGTATTCACAAAATCAAAGAACCCATATAACCCGACTCTCAGAAACAATAAAAGATTTAAACAACCAACTTGAAGAATTCCATTCCTTAAGAGAGCTCTCGAACTTTCAAAAGATTGCATTAATTTCATTAAATATTATTAGTGCAACGATCCACTGCCATCAAATCGTAGAGCTAATTGACAACATTGAAATCAAACAGAAAAAACTCGCCTTAGTGGAGTTGTCAGACAAACTGAAAATAACATCACCTTACATTGAAACTTTGCGCACTTCGCTTGTCACGCCTAAGGAAACCCAGTGAAGTAGCCAGCGAACCTACAGTTTTATGTTTTTCAAAGAAACTGCAAGGTTTTCAGCAATACTAGCATTCGACATAAACCTACTTGCATCACTTAGGCTTGCAGCGGGTCCGGGCACATGGGTGTGTGTAGCCATTTGAGTGTTCATCTGCTGCACCAGGTCGAGCAAATCACACAACACCTGCAGCACGTTCACCCCCTCGGATCCCAACCAGGTCTTGGGCGCGACCAGTCGCTGGCTGACCGCCGCCACGCTCTGGCGCAACCCCTGAATCCTTTCCTCCATGTCGCCACCCACCGTGGCGTTGTGCTTCTGCCCCACCACCAGGTTCAAGTCCCGCCCGGTCGCCTGGTGCAGATCATCCACTGCGGCCAGGCTTGCAGATCCGCCCGACAGCAGCTTGAGCGCGCCCAGGGCTTCAAGCGTCTTGATGCCCCCTACCGACTCCGTTGAATGATCGTCCACCGTCCTGGTGTGGCTCTGGAACCGCTCGGTGTTGCCCATCGCCTCCACTTCCCGCTCGATCGCCTTGTCCAGGATCTTGCCGTCAGTCTGGCGCAGCCAGTTGCCGTCCGCGTCGACACGCTGCTGACACGCCTCGCTGTGCTGCCACACCTGGTCACCCTTCGGGACGCTGGGCATGCTCAGGCCGTGGGGCAGAATGGTTTGGATATAGGGCTTGTGCGGCAGGCCGTAGGCAAAGCACACCACAACCTGGGTGCCTTCCTCGGGGAACGCATAGATGCCCATTTCCTCGCCACCGGTGGGCAGCGGCAAAGGCACGCCGGCAAGGATTGGCAGCTTGGTGTCTGGCTCGCCGTCCGGCCCCATGACCTCGATGTCGACCGCATAGCGCGGGCGGAAGTCGTCGCAGATCCCGGCGCCGGCGGGCGCGTCGGCCACGGCGACAACCCGGGCAAAGCGTGGCAGGTGGTAACCGCCGGTGAGTTCGGGGAATTGGCGTTCTACGCTGCGGCGGATTGCGTCGTCCATCGGATGGCCATCTGGTTGTCGATGAGCGCCACACTGGTGATGCGCTCGCCGTGGTTGATCGTTGCACCTGGTCGCAACCCGGGAAGGGCTGCAATCATCGCGCTTTGGTTGCCCTGGTAGTCGTCGAACAGCTCCACCGGCAGCTGCAGCGGCGAGCGAACGCCAAAGAAGCTGTCAGCCCAACTGCCCACGAACACTTCCCCGTCACCCTGTTGCTGCCAGATGAAGTCGGGGATGTTGAAAACCCGGGCCAGGCTGTCCATGGCTTGATAGCCGGCGGCCAGGCTGTAGAAAAACGGCGCCTTGACGCTGGCATACGGCTGTTCCGGGACGCGGAAGCGCAAGCCGGTGTGCTGGCCGATCTCGACCAAGGCCGCGCGCAGGTGGATGTAGCTAACGTTCCAAATCTTCGGCTTTCTGGTGTCTTCCTCTAAACCTTGAAAAGGTCCATTTCCCATACCGAAAATTCACCTTCCGACTTTTATGCCAAATTATGAGTGGCCAATAATTATGACGTATCCATAAAACGGCATAACTGCACGAGCGGCATGATTTTGCGTCCTGAACTGGCTGCAGGAATGGCAAACCTGCCCTTCAAGCTCAGCGTTCTGAGAAGACGCGACAGACTCATATTCAGGCCGCCAGAACCAAGCACGGCAGCGGCACAACGAAACAACTATTTCCCCAGTTGCACCCACCCCACCACCACGCTACCCTCCCCCGTCGCTGCCAATTCAGCGACCGGGCCTGAGAACCCGACATGATGCAGGCGCAACAGCGCCACCAATCACGATTTGCAGGCGTTTTTTTATGCCCGTAGTTTTGTGCAATGGCGGCTGTGCGTGGGAGACCTTCGGGTCTGCCGGGTTCCTGTATCTCCGGTTCTCAGCCTGCGCACAGCTGCCACCCATTCGCCTGAGAACGAACGTGGTAGCTCTCACTTGATACGGGAGTTTACCGATGAGCGCTTCAAATCCGTCTGGCCTCACTACCCTCGGCGTTACCCCTTTTTCCTTTCACTCTGACCAGCCTTTGTTTCGCGTCAACAGCGGGGTTTCCCTGCCTGAAGCGCTGTCTCACGTCTCCAATTTGCTGCATGTCGCCAAGCTGCTGGCAGAGGACGCAGCAATGATTCGGGATACGGACCGCTACGCTTGGGCTTCGCACTATCTGCAAGAGATGAGCAAGGCAGTCATTGATGATGTGGTGAAGGTGTTGGAGTCGCCGGGCAATAATCTGTAGGTGTGTCAGGTTGTGGATGTGTTGGCTGGGCCATCGCCATCGCGGGCAAGCCCGGCTCCCACATTTGATCTTTGTTGTTTGTTCTAGAGTGCTTGGCTTTAAGCCGTCACACACAAAAACGCCCCGGGCCATCAGGGCTCGGGGCGTTTTTCGTTCAACCGCGTCCCTTAGTGCCCAGCACTCTGCCCACCATCCACGTGCAGAATTTCCCCCGTCACAAACCCGGCCGACTCCAGGTACACAATCGCCTGTGCAATATCCCGCGCTTCACCCATATGCCCCACCGGATGCAGGCTGCCCAACGCCGCATGCGTCTCTTCACCATGCATCGGCGTCTTGATAATCCCCGGGCTCACCGCATTCACGCGAATCCCGCGCTTGGCGTATTCAATCGCCAGCGACTTGGTCGCTGAGTTCAGCCCGCCTTTGGTCAGCGAAGCCAGCACCGACGGCACGCCGTCAATCGCGTGGTCCACCAGGCTGGTGGTGATGTTGACGATGTGCCCGGCGCCCTGTTTGAGCATTTCGGTAATCGCCAGTTGGGTGATGTAGAAGAACCCGTTCAGGTTCACCGCCAACACGTTCACGTAGTCTTCGTGGGTGTAGCTGGTGAAGGGTTTGGCGACGAAGATCCCGGCGTTGTTGATCAGGCTGTCGATGCGGCCAAACCGCGCCACACCTTCGCGAATGACGCGCTCGGCGGTGGCCGGGTCGGCGATGTCGCCGGCCACGGTGAGGATGTCCGGATCCGTCGACGGTTTGATCGACCGGGAGGTGGCAACCACACGGTAATCCAGCTCGCGGTAAGCCTTCACTGCAGCAGCGCCCAGGCCCTGGGATGCACCGGTAATCACAACGACTTTTTTCGAATTGCTCATGATGAAACCTCTATATAGAAAAGGAGATGGTTCAAGCAGCCGCGGCGGACATTTCCCGCAGCATCTGTTCGTAGTCACTGACGGATTGCGACCCGGAGACCAACTGGCGGCCATTGAGGACCATGGCCGGCACGGAGTTGATGCCGTGCTCGCGGTAGAACGCTTCCAGCTCGCGCACTTCATTGGCGTAGGCGGCAGAGCCCAGCACCAGCCGTGCGCCTTCAATGTCCAGCCCGGCCTCGGCGGCTAAACCGGCCAGGGTTTGGTGGTCGCTGACGTTCTGGCCATCGCTGAAATACCCACGCAACAGCGCCTTTTTCAGCTCGATCTGGCGCCCTTGCTGCAACGCCCAAAACAGCAACCGATGCGCGTCGAAGGTGTTGTAGAAGTGGCTGCGTTTTTCAAGGTCGAAGCTGAAGCCGATGGCCTCGCCCCGCTCCATCAGCATCCTTTTGCCGCTGGCGACTTCCTCGGCGCTGCGCCCGTATTTGCGCATCATGTGGGCGACGGCGTTTTCGCCTGCGGCCGGCATGTCGGGGTTGAGTTCGAAGGGTTTGAAGGTGAGCTCAACCTTCACTTCGCCCGCCAGGTTGTTGATGGCTTGTTCCAGGGCGGTGGCGCCCAGGGCGCACCACGGGCACACCACGTCGGAGATGAAGTCGACGGTGACGGGCGTGCTCATGACGGGTTTTCCGCGAGCTGTTTGCGGTATTGGGTGGTGGTGATGCCGGCGTAGCCCCAGTTATCGGTGTCGACTTCTTCGATGACGATGTGGGTCAGGTCGGGGCGTTTGTTGAGGACGCGCTCGAGGGTTTCGGTGATTTCGGCAATGACCTGGGCTTTCTGCTCCGAGGTAACGCCGTCGCGGGTGATACGTACGCTGACAAATGGCATGGCAAGGCTCCAGTGACTTGCTCATCGGCATGATGGGCAAGCAGTGAGGCCAATTTATGGGGTTGCTTGAGGTGGATAAAGGTGGGGCGGAGTACTTCATTAGTGATGCGGTGTAATCAATAAAGTCCCTGCCATGGGGTTGAGACGTCACCGAGGGTTACTCGAGGCCGCCCTGCCCTCAGAGGCTCGGCAGCGTCCCGGTATTGCCGGGAAAACCCACCGACCGCTGTGCGCCGTCTATCACCACGCGCCCTGCGCTATCCCGTTTCGCTGGTTTTTTCGGTATAACCTTCCTCCCCCCTGCATTGTGAACGGACTCCAATGAACGCTCTGAAACTGATTTTTCTGCTGATTATTTTCCCTTTGTTGCTGGCCATCGGCGGCGCCTGGGAGCTGCAGCGCGCCGCCGAGGGTGCGCTTGAGGTCGCTAGCTTCGACGTCGACCTGGCCTCAGCCAAACCACAATTGCAAGCCATTGCCGCAAAGAACCCGAGGGCCACCGTCGATCTGGGTGGTGAGAAAGTCGGCGTGCAGTTGGCACTGTCGCGAGTGGCTACGGTTGAAGCCGAGATAGGCACCGCCCGCGCCGTGAATAGCGCGTTGAACCTGTTGGCCAAGTGGGTGATCGGCTTCGGCTCGCTGGCGGCGCTGATTGGTATCGTCGCGCTGGCCGGCACGCAATGGGCCGGCGCCCGCGCGCAGCAGTCGCGGGAAAAGTTGTTGCAGGTATTTTCCCTGGGCAGTCGCTTGTTGCCGTATGTGCTGGTGAGCCATGTGGTGGCGATGGCGGCGACGGTGGCGCTGGTGTTGTCCTATGAAGGTTTGGCGATGTGGCATATCGGCAGGCTGTCCAAAGGCGAGTTCAAGATGATGATGGTTGCGGCGATCATTGCCGCGGTTTGCATGTATTCGATCTGGCTGTTGCTCAAGCAACTGGGCTCTATGTTGGCGATGTTCGAGCCGACGCCGATGCCGATGTTCGGTCGGGTCGTCACGCCGCAGCAGGCCCCGCAGTTATGGCGCTACGTGGGCGAACTGGCCGACCGACTCGGTGCGCTGCCACCGGACCATATCGTGGTCAGCCTGGCAGAAGGGTTTTACGTGACCTCCAGCGACGCCGTCGTGCTCCCCGCCGATACCGCGCTTCATGGGCGCACGCTGCATGTTCCACTGCTTTATCTGGGCCTGTTGAGCCGAGAGGAAATGGGTGCAGTGATCGGCCATGAGCTGGCGCACTTTGTCGGTGAAGACACGGAATACAGCATGCGCTTCGTGCCGATCTACGATGGCGTGAGCCGTAGCCTCGGGGCCCTGGCCACGAGCATGCTGGACAGTGACGCATTCCAGGCGCGCCTGATGCAGCCCTCATTCCTGTTCGGAGTTTTCTTCCTGGAGCGCTTCGATCACGCCGTTAACCACTGGAGCCGCGAGCGCGAGTTGCTCGCCGACGCTGCCGGTGCGCGACTGGTCGGTAACGTTGCGGCAGCGTCGGCATTGATGCGGGTGTCTGCGATTGATCCACAGGTGGACAACCTCTTGCGGGCGCATCTGGATCTGGCCGTGGCCCCGGCGCAGGACCGGCCGTTGGTTGACGATCTGCCAGGGGCAATTATTCACGAACTGCAAACATGCGAGCTGCAACTGCCGCCCGAAGCACTGGACGTTCACCTGCCCCACCCGACCGATTCCCACCCCTCCAACGGTGAGCGGATGGCAGCCTTGCAGGTAGCACCCGACACGGCGATCAACAGCGGCACTCGGACGGTTGATGCGCAAGCGGCCTGCACGAGCCTCGACAGCTACTTTGCCGAGCCGATGTTGCTGCGCGAACAACTGACGCGCGACCTTGTGGCGCAAATGGTCTCACACGACACCGCCTATGCGGAGGCGCTGAAATCCCAGGTCGAGGCGGTCAAGGGTGAGCAGCGCCTGCATGAAGGTGGGCGTGTACGCGGGACAATTGCCAGCGTGCTGTCCGTGGTGTTTTTAGCGATAGGGCTGGTTCTGGCGTGCCTGCCATGGATAGTCCCGGCAAAGGCTGAAAAGAGCACCCTGCTTCTCACCACAGGCTTCGGGCTCGCCGGCCTTGCGTTGGGGCTGTTGTGGTTTGGCGTGCGCCTCGTCAAGCGCGCGCCGCAGACTGCGCTGGGGCTTACGCCGGAGCATTTTGTATTCGCCAATTTGGCGCAGCCGCTGCCCATCGAACATATCGCCGATGTCGCCCTGCAAATAGGCCACGGTACGCTGGTGACGGTGACGCTCACACCCGACGCACCATTGCCCGAGCTGCGCAAAACCGCCTTCGGCGTACCGGATGTGAAGCTTAATCAGAAGAAGCGCCTGTTGATGCTGCAAGTGGTGCAACTGTGCATTGAGAATAAGCAGCTCAAGCCCCAGGCGTTGCTGGAATTGATGACCGATTACGTGAATGCGGCACACGCCCGGCAGGTTTTGCAGGAGCGCCAGGGATAAATTACCTGCCATGAAAAACGCCCCGGAGCCGATGGCTGCGGGGCGTTTTTTTTCAACCTGTGATCAGGTCGACGTGCGACGCCGAATCAATTAGAAAACGTTGATCGGGTAGTCGGCGAACAGGCGGATTTCGTTACCGCCGACGTTGTAGTTGCTGGCGTTGTTGGAAACGCGCAACCACGACGCACGGGCACGCAGGCTCAGGTCTTTGGCCGGGCCGCTCTGTACCACGTATTTGAACTGGTTGAAGATTTCACGCTCGGTGCCACTGCCGCGGTTGGAACCGTCGTCAATGTTGGTGCCGCGCACGTAGGCGATGTTGTAGGTCAGGCCAGGCACGCCGAAGGCGCTGAAGTCCAGGCCGTAGCCTGCTTGCCAGGAGCGCTCGTCCTTGCCGTTGAAGTCAGACCAGTAGGAGTTGGCCAGCAGGATGGTGTTGCCACCGTCGCCGATGCCGCTGTCCTTGGTGTTGTTGCGGTAGCCGCCGTACAGGTAACCGGTGTCACCGGTGCTGCGCTGGTGGGCCAGGGTGAAGCTGTGCGGGCCAACGGCCCACGTGGCGCCCAGGCTCCAGATTTTGTTGTCGCGGGCGTCGGCATCACCTTGGGTCAGCTGGGCGAAGCTCTTGTCCAGCTTGGTTTTGTAGCCGTTGAAGTCAAAGGTCAACGATTGTTTCTCTGGCAGGGCCAGCACGTAGTTGACGTTGACGTATTGCTTCTTCAGCACGTCTTCCATATCGGAGGCGTACAGCGCGGCCGACAGGCTTTCGGTGAATTTGTAGCTACCACCCAGGTAGTTGATGCTTTTCAGGTTGCCGCTGTCGGTGCCTTCGGCGCCTTTTTGGGCTTCCTTGGTGAAGTGACCGGCGTCGAGTTGCAGGCCTTCGATCTCTTTGGAAACGATCGAGGTACCGGTGTAGGTTTCGGACAACAGACGGGAGTTGTCATATTCCAGGACCGGCACGGCTGGCATTTGGTCACCGTACTTCAGCACGGTGTTGGAGATGCGCGCCTTGACGGCTGCGCCGCCCTTGGCCAGGTCGCTTGCCGCTTCGCCGCTGTCGCCTTGCTTGAAGAAGTTGATGCCGCCGGCGCCGCTGCGACCTTTACCACCATCCAGGCGAATGGCGTATTGGCCGATCACGTCCACACCCACACCGACGGTGCCTTGGGTGAAGCCGGACTCGAACTTGCCGATGAAGCCCTGGCCCCATTCGGCTTTGTCTTGCTTGCCGTTTTTGTAGTCGCGGCTGATGTACGCGTTGCGTGCCGCAATGTTCAGGTGGCTGTCTTCAACAAAACCCTTTGATTGGGCCTGGTCGTCAGCCATTGCTTGCGTAGCGCTCAAAATCCCCAGAGCGATCAGCCCCATCCGTTGTTTCAACATTTTCTTATATTCCTTATTACTGGTTGAGTACGCGCTGTGACACCAGGCTCCGTGTTGCTTTTCTGGTGTCGACTTTTCCAGATAAAAAAAGGCCCGCGGACGACTGAATATGCCGCGGGCCTTTTTTTATTGGGGAAGTCATGGCGGTTAGCCACAGGCGTTGGGGCGAATCCTATCCGCGCCCTTAACTGTGTGTCAATTTCGTGAATCGTCTGTATTTAGGCTAAAAAAGTCTAAGAACTATTAAATAGCCATCACTGTGCAAGGCTCTATCCAGCACTTCTCGGATCGTCACACCCTTGCAAGCCACAGATTGGTGCACTCGATTGGGTGGTTTGAATCGAAATTGCGACTGTTTGTCTCAGCCAAACCGTGAAGGCTTCTGGCCTGCCCAGCCAGGGGCTGATGTCGAGTAACTGAAGCTGGCCGCCCTGCTCCAGGGCCAACGTGGGAAAGCCCTGGCCGCCGATTTTTGCCAGCCAGTGGCGGCTGTTTTTGATGTGAGCGAGCGTTTCTGCACCCAGGACCTCATCGAAAGCGGCCTTAAACGCCTGGGGATCCAAACCGATAGATTCGGCCAGATTCAACAGCACGTCGTTATCGGCGATTCGGCGACCTTCCACGTAGTGCGCCGTCTGCAAACGCGCCAGCAGTTCCAAACCGCGGCCGGCGATTTTTTCGGCGGCCAGCACGGCGCTGATCGGTGGGGCCGAGTCGAACACCGCGCCGGTGTCGCGCAATAAGCCTTCGAAGTACGCCTCGCCAAACGGTTGCCCGGTGTACTCGGCGATGCGCCGGTCATGGGGCATTACGTAGTCACGCAGCTGCGGCGAGACGGATTGGCGATTGGCGCCGGTCATCATGCCCCCACCGTGCAACTGGACCGGCAATACCACCTGGGCCGCGTGCAGCAGCGGCTCGGCGCCGTAACACCAGCCGCACAGCGGGTCGTAAATGTAGTGAAGCGTGGCTGCCGACATGACGGGCTCCAAGAGGCGTTGATGCCCGGCAGATTAGTCTTACGCACAGTTGGGAAAAACCCCGGATTGGCTTTCAGACTGTTTCGAGAATCGGTCGAATACCCCTGAAAAACATATGCCGTAACAGTTTTCAGAAAGGTACGTTTAGGAATAGATAACCTGCGCAAATAGTAAGCATTACCATTAACGCGCTTTTATCCTCCCACCCTTTTTGGATGCACACCCCGATGCCTGCCCTGCGCCTGACGCCCATAACCCTTGGGCTTTCTGTACTGCTGTCTGCCGGATTTGCCTGCGCTGCCACCGTCCTGCCGGAAACTTCCGTGAGCGCCGAAGCCGACGAAGACGACCCGCGCGTCAAGGAAACCAGCACCGCGACCCGCACGGCCACGCCCGTGCGCTACGTGCCCCAGGCCATCGACTCGGTCAAAACCGAGAGCCTGCGCTCCTACGGCACCAATGACCTGGGCCAGGCCTTGAGCGGTGTGCCCAACGTCAGCAGCGGCGCCGACACACGGTTCGACGGCTTGCGCATCCGCGGCTTCGACGCCAGCAACGATTTCTACCTGGACGGCATTCGCGACGACAGCCAATACGTGCGCGACCTGCACAACATCGAGCGCATCGAGGTGCTCAAAGGCCCGGCGGCCGTGTTGTACGGGCGCGGCGGCCAGGGCGGGATCGTCAACCGCGTCAGCAAGCTGCCCCAGGCCGGTCGCGCCTCCAGCATCGAAGCCCAGGGCGGCAGCAATGATTTGCGCAGCCTGTATGCCGACCTCAGCACCGACCCCACCGATACCATCAGCCTGCGCCTGAACATGGGCAATGAGGACAACAACAGTTTCCGCGATGGCGTCAGCGGCAATCGCCAACTGTTTGCACCGTCCATGAGCTGGCAACTGACCCCGGACCTGAACTGGCTGGTGCAGTACGAATACAGCCGCTACAACCGCACGCCGGACCGTGGCATTCCAGGGGTCAATGGGCGGCCGGCGGATGTCAGCCGGGGCACCACTTATGGTGACAAGCGCGATTACATCGACGACAAGTCCCAGTCCCTGCGTTCCCGGCTTGCCTATGAGTTGAATGACAGTTGGCAACTGCGCCATACGCTGGGCGTGTTCACCCTCGACAGCGACTTCGACAACACCTACGCCGTCAGCTACGACCCCAAAACCAACAAGGTCGGGCGCCAGCGCTGGCAGCAGGACTTGACCACCCGCAACATCCTCAACAACGTCGAGCTGGAAGGCGGCTTCAGCACCTTTGGCCTGGAGCATCGCTTGCTGACCGGAGTGGAGTTGGGCAACCAGCGCCGTGACCCAAAACTCTATCGGGCTCCGCTCGCCGCTGTGCCGAGCGTGGATGTGTACAACCCCAACCCGGGCTTGCGCCACTACGGTCGCCTGCCGGCCTTCAGCAGCAGCCACACCGAAGTGCAAAGCCAGGGCGTGTATGTGCAGGACCAATTGCGCCTGAACGATCAATGGCAACTGCTCGCCGGTTTGCGCTATGACCGCTTTGATGTCGAGTCCACCAACCAATTGACCAACGCCTCGGAACAGGTCGTGAGCCACAGCACCAGCCCGCGCGTGGGCCTGGTCTGGACGCCGCTGGAACACCACTCGTTCTATGCCTCGTGGAGCAAGACCTTCTCGCCCACCGGTGGCGGCCTGATCGGCATCACGCCCAACGCGGCGGGCAACGCCAACGACCTGAGCCCGGAACTGACCAGGCAGAAGGAAATCGGGGTCAAGAGCGACTGGCTCGATGACCGCTTGAGCACCACCCTGGCGGTGTATGAACTGGAACTCTACAACCGCCGCACCCGCGACCCGCTGGACCCGACCATCACCCTGCTCAGCGGCGAGCAACGCTCCCGGGGCGTGGAGTTGACCGCTGCCGGCAAGATCGTCGGCAACTGGTACGTGCGCGGTGGCGTCGGCCTGCAGGACGCCACGGTGGTGAAGGACAACAACGGTTTTGAAGGCAAGCGCATCAGCGACGTGGCCAAGCGCAATGCCAGCCTGTTCGTCACCTGGAAGCCGGAGATGGGTTGGTACGCGGAAACCGGGTTGACCCTGGTGGGTGAGCGCTATGCCGACAACCTCAACACCGTGGCCCTGCCGGGTTACGGACGCTGGGATGCACTGGCCGGGTTCCGGCAGAAAGAATGGGATGTACGGGCGGCGCTGAACAATATCAGCGACAAGACCTACTACGCCTCAGCGACCAGCGCGGCGCAGATTCAGTTTGGGGACCCGCGGAGCCTGGTGGTTACCGGAACATACAGTTTCTAAACAGCAACGCACTTTTCTGTGGCGAGGGAGCTTGCTCCCGTTGGGGTGCGAAGCGCCCCCAAAATGAGGCGACTGTGTTTTTTCAGATAGAACCCGGTGATCTGTTTTGGGGCTGCTGCGCAACCCAACGGGAGCAAGCTCCCTCGCCACAAGGTCCAGTGCAACATTGAAAAACAACCGTCAGTCTTTCATCAACTCACACAACGCCTGCACCTCATCCTCGCTGAACAGCCCCACTGGGTACCGTTCGCTCATCACCCGGCGCGGGTCGGGCGTCCTGATCTGCCTGGAACCGTTTGCCTTCAACCAGAGCGCCAGCGCATGGATCGCGTCACCGTTCACCCGCAGGGGGTGGAACGTACGCTTGTACATCAGGTTGATATCGGCATTCATTTCAGCGCTCTCTCCGACGGCTTGAGCGGCTAACTTACTCAAGGTTTATGACAGAACCGCTTAGTCATACACCGTGCTCTGTGTGGCAACAACGATACAAGAGCTATGCCAATGTGCCCGGTTTGTCGGCACATCGACACAAAAAAGCCCACGAACCTGACGGGCCGTGGGCTTGCTGTGAGCGCGCGCACAGCGGCGCGCTCGATGGCCGTTCAAACCGGCATTGGGCTGTTACAAGTGCACTCAGTTTTTGTGCGGGGCCGGCTGTTGCTGGGTCAGGCAGTGGATGTTTCCGCCCCCCAGTAACAGTTCGCGGCCAGGCACCATCACCACTTCGTGCTGCGGGAACAGGTTCTGCAGGATTTCCTTGGCACGGCTGTCCAGCGGGTCGTCGAAGCTCGGCGCGATGATGCCGCCGTTGACGATCAGGAAGTTCACGTAGGAACCCGCCAACCGCACGGTGGGATTGCGCTCTTGGGTGCCGTCTACCGGATCCACGCCTGCACATTCCTCCTCGGTGGCGTACAGCGGCCCCGGGATCGGCATTTTATGCACTGTGAACGAGCGGCCCTGGGCGTCCGTGCTGCTTTGCAGTACGTCCATGGCGGCGTGGCAGCGCGCGTAGTTCGGGTCTTGCGGGTCGTCGGTCCAGGCCAGCAACACTTCGCCCGGGCGCACATAGCAGCAGAAGTTATCCACATGCCCGTCGGTTTCGTCGTTGAACAGGCCATCCGGCAGCCAGATGATCTTATCCACCGCCAGGTTGGCGCTGAGCACCGCTTCGATTTCCTCACGGCCAAGGTGCGGGTTGCGATTGCGGTTGAGCAGGCATTCTTCGGTGGTGATCAGGGTGCCTTCGCCGTCGACGTGAATCGAGCCACCTTCCAGCACAAACCCTTCGGTGCGATAACGCGGGCTGCGTTCGATCTCGAGGATCTTGCCGCCCACCTGGGCATCACGGTTCCACGGCGAGTAAAGGCCGCCATCAAAGCCGCCCCAAGCGTTGAAGTCCCAGTTCACCCCACGCACTTCGCCGCTGTTGTTGATCACGAAGGTCGGCCCGGTGTCGCGCACCCAGGCGTCGTCGCTGGACATTTCCACCAGGCGAATATTCGGCACGTCGAGGCGCGCGCGGGCGTTTTCGTACTGGCCGGCCGAGACCGCCACGGTCACCGGCTCAAAGCGTGCGATAGCCTTGGCCACCGCCACGTGGGCAGCCTGCGCCGGCTTGCCGCCCAGGCGCCAGTTGTCCGGGCGCTCGGGCCAGATCATCCAGGTTTGGGTTTGTGGCGCCCATTCGGCAGGCATATGGAAGCCGTCGGCGCGGGGGGTGCTGTGCAAAGTGGTCATGGCGATTCAGGACTCCAGGGAACCGTCGAGGGTTTTAAGCGCACCATACAGGTTCGGACGGCGGTCGCGGAACGAACCCCAGGCGCTGCGGATGTGTTCAAGTTCATCGAGATCGAAGCGGTGCACCAGGATGCCCTCTTCGGTTTCGTTGAGTTCTGCGACTTTCTCGCCGTATTGGTTGGCAATGAAGGACGAGCCGTAGAAGGTGATGTCGTAACCGTCCTGCGCTTCATTACCGATGCGGTTACTGGCCACCAACGGCATCAGGTTGGCGCCGGCATGGCCTTGTTGCACGCGCTGCCAATGGTCGCGGGACGAGATGCGCTTGTCGTGGGGCTCGCTGCCGATGGCGGTCGGGTAGAACAGGATTTCCGCGCCTTGCAGCGCCATGCTGCGGGCAGCTTCAGGAAACCACTGGTCCCAACAGATGCCCACGCCGATCTTCGCATAGCGGGTGTTCCACACCTTGAAGCCGGTGTCGCCGGGGTTGAAGTAATACTTTTCATGGTAGCCCGGGCCGTCCGGGATGTGGCTTTTCCGATAAATCCCGAGGTTGGAGCCGTCTGCATCAATGATCGCGATGCTGTTGAAACGCGCGCGCCCGGCCAACTCGTAGAAGCTGATGGGCAGCACCACTTGCAGCTCCCGGGCGACGTTCTGGAAGTGCTTGATTGCAACGTTGTCTTCGACCGTGGTCGCCAGTTGCAGGTAGTCCGGGTTGGGTTTCTGGCAGAAGTACGGGGCCTCGAACAGCTCCTGGATCAAAATGATCTGTGCCCCCTTGGCGGCCGCCTCGCGCACACGCTTTTCAGCGGTCTCGAGATTGGCTTCAAGGTCCCAGGAACAGGCCATCTGGGTCGCGGCAACGGTAACGATACGGCTCATGAATCATCTCCTCGGCGGCGGGCACGTGGACGCCTTTATAACGGATAAAAATCGGCTTTTGAAGCTAATAGTTATCCGACCATCGAAAAATGATCATATTTTACCGATAACAATCGACTTTTTTATTACAGGCCTTCCTCTAATACCTTCGCCAGCATGTCGACGAAGAAATCCACGCTTTGCCGGGAGGTGACCATGGGCGGCTTGATCTTGAGGATGTTCAGATAGTCACCGGTGGGCTGCATGAAAATCCCCAGCTCCCGCAGCCGATCGCACAGCAGCGCAGTCTCTTCGGTGGCCGGTTCCAGGGTGTGCCGGTCGCGGACCAATTCCAACCCCAGGTAAAATCCGGAGCCATGCACCGCGCCCACCAATGGATGCTGTTCCACCAACGCCTCCAACCGTGCCTTGAAGTGCCCGCCTACCACCTGGGCGTTTTCCCACAGTTTTTCTTCCTCCATCACGTCCAGCACCGCCATGCCGATGCGGCAACTTACCGGGCTGCCGCCTGACGACGAGAAGAAGTAACCCTCGGCCTCCAGCGCCTCGGCGATTTCCCGGCGGGTGATCACCGCGCCCAACGGCTGGCCGTTGCCCATACCCTTGGCCATGGTGATGATGTCCGGCACTACGCCCTGCTCTTCAAAGCCCCAGAAAAAATGGCCCATGCGGCCGTAACCCACCTGCACTTCATCGGCGATGCACACGCCACCCTGTTCCCGAACCAGGGCGTACACCTGCTGCAAATAGCCCGGCGGCAAGGAAATCCCGCCGGCATTGCCGTACACCGGCTCACAAATGAAGCCCGCCAGTTGGCGGTTCTGCGCGGCGATTTTCGCCAGGTTGTGTTCCACGCTGCGTACATAGTCGGGCGCACTGCCCTGCCCGCGGAACTCGCCGCGATAGGTATTCGGCGCGGTCACCGGGTGCACCCAGTCCGGGCGGCTGCTCAGGGCCTGGGGGTTGTCGGCAATCGAGGTCGACACCGCGTCCGCCGCCACCGACCAGCCGTGATAGGCCTCCAGCACGCTGAGCATGTCGCGCCCGCCGCTGTAGGCCCACGCCAGGCGGATCGCCAGGTCATTGGCTTCGGTGCCGCTGTTGACCAGGAACACCCGGTCCATGGAACCCGGCGCCAGCGCCAGCAACCGCTCGGAGAATTCGGCAATTGCCGCGTAGTGGAAGCGCGAGTTGGTATTGAGCAGCGACCATTGCCGCGCCGCCACCTGGGCCATGCGCGGGTGGCCATGGCCAAGCACCGCAACGTTGTTGAGCATGTCGAGGTAGGAGCGGCCCTGCATGTCGATCAGGTGATTGCGCCAGCCGCGCTCGATGCGCGGCGGGTCGACGTAATAATGTTTTTGCGAGCGGGCGAAACTGGCGTCGCGACGGGCCAACAGGGCTTCGGGGTCCAGCTCCGGCTCGGCGTCACACGCCAGCCCCAGCAAAGTGGCCGGGGATGGGCACAGCGCTTGCCAGGCGGCGGCCCGTGAGGGCGTGCAGAACAACGGCGGCTCAAGTTCGGCGCGGCACAGTTGCACCATCAGCGGCGCCATGACCTCGCCGAGCACTTGGCCTTTAACCACCGCAGCGTCGTGCTGCAGCAAAGTCTTCACACCCCACAAACGCACACTCAACTGCGCGCTGTGCAGGCACAGCACGCCGACGGCGGCGTAGCGCAAGGTGCCGGCGAACGGCGCTTCCACCGCAGCGCCCAAGGGCATGTGCAGTTCTACGTGCAGCGGGAAAGTCTCCGGCTCGCCGGCGCTGTCGGGCTGGGTGCGGGACAGCCGGTATTGACCATAACGGCTGGCGGCCAGCCCATGAACCAGGGCCGCCTCCTCTAACAGCCGACGATCAATACCTGCCTGCTGCCAATTCCCCGCCTCGAAATGCGGGCTCAATACCCCCAGGTCGATCAGGGCGAACTCGTGCCCGACCAACCCCGGCAACAAAGGCGCGAAACCTTCGCCAGCGATGGGCGGCAACGCGACACCCACGCTGCTCAGGATCGCCGCCTCCATCACCTCAAAGGGTACCGAGGTGGCCACGTTGAAAATTTCCCACTCATGCTCGGCGTTCTTCAACAGGTAAGCGTTATCCGGGTCCAGGCCCTGCTGCTGTTCGCTGCTCAGCACCAACACCGCAGCCCGCGCGACGATCAGCGGCCACAGCGCCTGCAGCTCTTCGTGCTGCAACGGGGTAATCCCGTGGCACGCCTGGATCGCCGGCAGGATGGCGAACGGATCGCCCTCGGCATGGTGCAGCAGTGCCGCACAGGTCACCGACAGGTCGGCAATGCGCCAGGTGCGCACCAGGTCGCCGAAATCGATCACACCCTGCACCTGCCAATGCCGCTGGGCGTCGCGCTGCCACACCACGTTGTCATCGGTGATGTCCATGTGCACGGCTTGCCACGGCAGGTGATCGGCTAAAGGCCGCACGCGGCGTTCCACCTGCTCGACCACCTGCTCCAGCGCAGCCCGCTGGGGAAGGTTTTCGAGGGTCGAGAGCAAATGGGTGATCAGCTCAAGGGCATGACGCGGGTCCCATTGCAGGGTGCGTTCCAGGCCCGGATGCTCGAAACCGGCCAATGCCAGGCTCATGCGCCCGCACAGTTCGCCGAAGCCTGCGATCACTTCGCGGCCCAAATGGGGCAGATGGGTCAGCGGCTGGCCGTCGATATAATCCAGCAACCGCAGGTGCACGGTTTGCCCGGCGACGGTTTCGGTCAGCAGTTCTGCGCCGTTAAGGGACGTGATGACCTTGGGCACCCGCACATTCGAATGTTCCTGCAGATGTTTGAGGGCAGCATGCTGGGCCTGCAACTCGACGGCCGCGTAATCGCCCCGGCAGATTTTCAGCACAAAACGGCCCCGGTCACTGTCGACTCGGTAGTTGAGGTCTTGCTGGCTGCCAAGGGACTGTAACGCCCCGCCAAGGCCGTAATGCTGCTCCAGTAGCTGCGCCGCAGGCTCCGGCCCTATTTGCGGGCATGGCAGACTGGCGCGGTGAATCAACGTGGCGAGCAACATATGACGATCCCTGGTGTCTTTATCAGGCGCTTATATCGCCATTGTTGCCAGGGGTTACGCAACCCCCGTGAATGCGAGGTTTGAACATGCAAATTGGCCTCGCCCCTTGCACCACCTCGCTCCACAACTCAAGCTATGCTCCATTCGCTTAATGTCCGTCTAAGGAAAAGGGCTTCCGACATGCGCATTCTCATCACCGGCGGCGCCGGATTCATCGGTTCTGCTCTGATCCGGCACCTGATTCAACACACCGAGCACGACGTGCTCAACCTGGACAAACTGACCTATGCAGGCAACCTTGAGTCGCTGACCAGCATCGCAGCCAACAGCCGCTACGAGTTCGTCCAGGCCGACATCATCGACCAGGCCACCGTCAGCGCCGTACTGACGCGCTTTGAACCCCACGCGATCATGCATCTGGCGGCCGAGTCCCACGTGGACCGCTCCATCGACGGTCCGTCGGATTTTATCCAGACCAATATTGTCGGCACCTACAGCCTGCTGGAGGCCGCACGCGCCTATTGGCAGACGCTGGAAGAACCGGCCAAAAGTGCCTTCCGCTTCCACCACATCTCCACGGATGAAGTGTATGGCGACCTGCATGGCGTCGATGACCTGTTCACCGAAACCACGCCTTACGCCCCAAGCTCGCCGTACTCCGCCAGCAAGGCCGCGTCCGATCACCTGGTGCGCGCCTGGCAGCGCACTTACGGCCTGCCGGTGCTGCTGACCAACTGCTCGAACAACTACGGGCCGTTCCACTTCCCCGAGAAGCTGATCCCGCTGGTGATCCTCAACGCACTGGCCGGTAAACCGTTGCCGGTGTATGGCGATGGCCTGCAAGTGCGCGACTGGCTGTTCGTCGAAGACCACGCCCGTGCACTGTTCAAAGTGGTGACTGAAGGCGTGGTGGGCGAGACCTACAACATCGGCGGCCATAACGAGCAGAAGAACATCGACGTGGTGCGCAGCATCTGCGGCCTGCTGGAAGAGCTGGCACCCCAGCGCCCGGCCGGCGTCGAGAAATTCACCGACCTGATCACCTTCGTCAAGGATCGCCCGGGTCACGACCAGCGCTACGCGATTGACGCCAGCAAGATCGAACGCGAGCTGGGCTGGGTGCCCGAAGAAACCTTTGAAACCGGCCTGCGCAAAACCGTGCAGTGGTACCTCGATAACCTGGAATGGTGCCGCAGGGTCCAGGACGGCAGTTATCAGGGCGAACGACTGGGCAACACCGACATGAAGGATCTGATTGCATGATGAAGGGAATCGTATTGGCCGGTGGCTCCGGCACCCGCTTGCACCCCATTACCCTGGGCGTTTCCAAGCAGCTGCTACCGGTGTACGACAAGCCGATGATCTACTACCCGATTTCGGTGCTGATGCTGGCCGGGATCAAGGACATCCTGGTGATCTCCACCCCATTGGACCTGCCGCAGTACCGTAACCTGTTGGGCGACGGTAGCCAGTTTGGCGTGCGCTTCACCTATGCCGAACAGCCGTCCCCGGACGGACTGGCCCAGGCGTTTTTGATTGGCGAAGAATTTATCGGTGATGATCCGGTGTGCCTGATCCTGGGCGACAACATCTTCCACGGCCAGCACTTCGGCGACCAGTTGCGCACAGCGGCCGAACGCCCGTCTGGTGCCACCGTGTTCGGTTACTGGGTCAAGGACCCGGAGCGTTTCGGCGTGATCGATTTCGACAGCGAGGGCCGCGCGCTTTCCATCGAGGAAAAACCGGCCAAGCCAAAGTCGAGCTATGCGGTGACCGGCCTGTATTTCTACGACAACGACGTGATCAAGATTGCCAAGGCAGTCAAACCATCGCCGCGTGGCGAGTTGGAAATCACCGACATCAACAACGCCTACCTCCAGCGCGGCGACCTGCATGTCGAGCGCTTTGGCCGTGGCTTTGCCTGGCTCGACACCGGTACCCACGACAGCCTGCTGGAAGCGTCGACTTACGTGCAGACCATCGAGCACCGCCAGGGTCTGAAAGTGGCGTGCCTGGAAGAAATCGCTTATGAGAACCACTGGATCGACCGTGATCACTTGCTGGAGCGGGCCCAATATTTTGGCAAAACCGGCTATGGTCAATACTTGTTCACTCTCGCTGGGGAAACTAAATGAATGTAACCGCCACTGAGTTGCCCGGTGTATTGATCATAGAGCCGAAGGTTTTTGGCGATGAGCGTGGTTTTTTTTATGAGAGCTTCAACGCCCGTGCGTTCGCCCAGGCAACCGGCTTGCAACAAGCGTTTGTGCAGGACAACCACTCTCGCTCGCAAAAAGGTGTCCTGCGCGGCCTGCACTATCAGGTAGAACACGCTCAAGGCAAATTGGTACGTGTCACTGCCGGTGAAGTGCTCGACGTGGCGGTGGATATCCGTCGCAGCTCGCCGCACTTCGGCAAATGGGCGAGCGTGCGCTTGTCCGCCGAGAATAATCGCCAACTGTGGATCCCGGCGGGGTTTGCCCATGGTTTTGTGGTGCTCAGCGACTACGCCGAATTCCTCTACAAAACCACGGATTACTACACACCCTCAGCCGAACGGTGCATTCGCTGGGACGATTCAGAGCTCAACATCGACTGGCAACTGACCGGTACGCCGACCTTGTCCGCCAAGGACCAGAACGGCAAGAGCCTGAAAGAAGCCGATGTATTCCCATGAGCACTCCATTGAAAATCCTCATCAGCGGCCAACACGGCCAGGTCTCCCGGGAGCTGCAACAACGCCTCCAGGGCCTGGGCGAGTTGATCGTGCTGGGCCGCGACCAGCTTGACCTGACGCATCCCGAGCAAATCCGACAGCAAGTACGCCTCCATCGCCCGGGCCTGATCATCAATGCCGCCGCCCACACCGCCGTCGATCAAGCCGAGAGCGAACCGGACGTGGCATTCGCCATCAACGCTACCGCCCCCGGCATCTTCGCCGAGGAAGCCAAGGCGCTAGGCATCCCGCTGATCCACTACTCCACCGACTACGTGTTCGACGGCAGCAAGCCCGCGCCCTACAACGAGGACGACGTCACCCACCCGTTGGGCGTCTACGGCGCGAGCAAGCTGGCAGGTGAACAGGCGATCGCCGCCGTCGGTGGCGAACACCTGATTCTGCGCACCAGTTGGGTCTACTCGACCCACGGCAAGAACTTCCTGCTGACCATGCAACGCCTGCTGCAGGAAAAACCGCAGATGCGCATCGTTGCCGACCAGATCGGCGCACCGACCTGGGCCGGAACCATTGCCAACAGCACCCGCGCGCTGATCGAACGCTGGCAAGCGGGCCAGGCCGGAGAGTGGGGTGTCTATCACCTGACTGCCCAGGGCGAGACCTCCTGGTTCGGCTTTGCCCAGGCCATCGGCGAGCAACTGCGGGCCAGCGGCCACGCCTGCGCCGAACTGGAAGCGATTCCCTCCAGCGCCTATCCGACGCCCGCCAAGCGCCCGCTGAACTCGCGCCTGGATTGCAGCCGCCTGCAACAACAGTGGCACGTCTCGCAGCCGCAATGGCACGACGCATTGCGCGAGTGTCTTGCCGGGCAGGCGTAGGCATAATGCGCCTGTACCCACAGGCGCACGACTCCCATGACTCCACCCCTTCCGCGAAGACCCCGCTGGCGCAGCCTGGCCTTGCTGGCGCTGTGCCTGGCACCGCTGTTGTGGCCGCTGGAGCACTTGGCCGAGCGCTATTACCGCAGTGAACTGGCCGGGCAGAACCGCCAGACGCTGGACCTGTACGTCGCCAACCTGCTGGGCACCCTGCACCGCTACGAAGTGTTGCCGCAAATCCTCGGCGACCTGCCCGCCCTGCGCACCGCGATCGACGCCCCTCACGTCAGCACCAACCTGGTCAACGCCAACCTCCTGCTCAAGAACGTCGCCGCCCAGGCCGGGGTGGAAGTGATGTACCTGATGGACACCACCGGCAAGACCCTCGCCGCGTCCAACTGGGACAAACAGGACAGCTTTGTCGGGCGTAACTTTTCCTTCCGCCCGTACTTCAGCGAAGCCATGGCCGGGCGCCTGGGGCGCTTCTTCGGCCTGGGCACCACCTCGGCCAAGCGCGGCTATTTCTTCGCCGCCGCCGTGCGCGACGGCGACACGATCATCGGCGTGCTGGTGGTCAAGGTCGACCTGGACCACACCGAGAGCCTGTGGGGCAACACCCCCGAACAATTGCTGGTGACCGACCACAACGGCGTGGTCATCCTCACCTCGCGCCCGCAATGGCGATTCCGCGCGACCCGGCCGCTGACGGATGAAGAACGCCGGGCCATCATCGCCATCCAGCCCTACCCGACCCGCGACCCGCAGCCACTGAACCTCAGCGCCACGGCCTGGGTGCGCCAGGCCACCGACATTGCCGAAACGGGCTGGAAGGTCGAGATTCTTGCCCCGCGCACCCTGATCAGCCGCCCGGTGCGCACGGTGGTTGCCGTGGGTGGCGCCACCTTGCTGGTACTGATGTTATTGCTCGGCCTGATGATGCAGCGCCGTCGTCATTACCTGGAGCGCATCGCCTTCGAAGCCAAGGCCCGCCGCGAGCTGGAAATGCGCGTGATCGAGCGGACCAGCGACCTGGAAGGCCTCAACCGCCGGCTGAAACAGGAAGTGCTGGAGCGTGAACAGGCCCAGCAGGAACTGGTGCGCGCCCAGGATGATTTGGTACAGGCCGGCAAACTGTCGGCGTTGGGCACCATGTCGGCGAGTATCAGCCACGAACTCAACCAGCCGCTGGCGGCGATTCGCAGCTACGCGGAAAACGCCGAGATTTTGCTCGACCATGAGCGCACCGACGACGCCCGTGGCAACCTCAAGCTGATCAGTGAATTGACCGGGCGCATGGCCTCGATCATCGCCCACTTGCGCGCCTTCGCCCGGCGCGACCGGCATGCCCCGGAAAGCGTGGCCCTGCAACCAGCCCTGGATGATGCGCTGGCGTTGCTGGCCAAGCGCAGGCGGTCCATGGAAGTCGAATTAATCCGCGACCTGCCCGAGGCCACCTTGTGGGTGGCGGCCGGGGAAACCCGCCTGCGCCAGGTGCTGGGCAACCTGTTGGCCAACGCCCTCGACGCCCTCACCGAAAAAGGCCCGCCGCGCAAACTCTGGCTGAGTGCCCAAACCACCGAACAGGGCGTCAACCTGTACATTCGCGACAACGGCCCGGGTTTCTGCATGGAAGCCCTGGGCCGCGCCAGCGAGCCCTTCTACACCACCAAGACCCGCACCCAGGGCCTGGGGTTGGGCCTGGCGATCTGCGACACCCTGATGCGCGCCTTCGGCGGTGAACTGTTGTTCGCCAACCACAAGGAAGGTGGCGCGCTGTTAACCTTGAAACTGCGCGCCGGAGCACCGGGTGTCAGTCTGCAACCGTCCGAGGACCGCAGTGTATGAGTATCGATAACCAGATTCAGGTGGTGTTGATCGACGATGATCCACACCTGCGTCAGGCCCTGTGCCAGACCCTGGACCTGGCCGGGCTGAAAGTCCTGACCCTCGGCGAAGCCCAGGGCCTGACTGCGCGCCTGTCCCGGGATTGGCCGGGCGTGGTGGTAAGCGACATCCGCATGCCCGGCATGGACGGCCTTGAGCTGCTGCGGGAGCTTCACGCCCAGGACCCGGAGCTGCCGGTGTTGCTGATCACCGGCCACGGCGACGTACCGCTGGCGGTGCAGGCCATGCGGACCGGCGCCTATGACTTCCTGGAAAAACCCTTCGCCAGCGACGCCTTGCTCGACAGCGTGCGCCGCGCCCTGGCCCTGCGCCGCCTGGTACTGGACAACCGCAGCCTGCGCCTGGCCCTCAGCGACCGCCAGCAATTGAGCACGCGCCTGGTGGGGCACTCACCGCAGATGCTGCGCCTGCGCGAGCAAATTGGTGCGCTGGCGGCGACCAAGGCTGACGTACTGATCCTCGGCGAGACCGGCGCCGGCAAGGAAGTGGTGGCGCGTGCGCTGCACGACCTGTCGAACCGCCGCACAGGGCCGTTTGTGGCAATCAACGCCGGCGCCCTGGCTGAGTCAGTGGTGGAGAGCGAGTTGTTCGGGCATGAGCCGGGGGCCTTCACCGGGGCCCAGAAGCGGCGCATCGGCAAGTTCGAATTCGCCAACGGCGGCACGCTGTTTCTCGACGAAATCGAAAGCATGAGCCTGGATGTGCAGGTCAAGCTGCTGCGGCTGCTGCAGGAGCGCGTGGTGGAGCGCCTGGGCGGTAATCAGTTGATCCCGCTGGATATCCGCATCATCGCCGCCACCAAGGAAGACCTGCGCCAGTCTGCCGACCAGGGGCGCTTCCGGGCCGACTTGTATTACCGCCTCAACGTCGCGCCGCTGCGCATTCCACCGCTGCGGGAGCGGGGTGAGGATGCGCTGATGCTGTTCCAGCACTTTGCCGACGAAGCCAGCACCCGCCACGGGCTGCCGATGAAAGAGCTGCAACCGGGGCAACGTGCGCTGTTATTGCGTCACAGCTGGCCGGGCAATGTGCGGGAACTGCAAAACGCCGCCGAGCGCTTTGCCCTGGGCCTGGAACTGGCGCTGGACAGCACGCAAGACAATCCATCGGCTGGCGTCCTGACCAGCACACCCGGTGGATTGAGCGAACAGGTCGAACAGTTCGAAAAAAGCCTGATCGCCGCCGAACTCGCGCGCACCCACAACTCCATGCGCAGCCTCGCCGAGGCCCTGGGTGTGCCGCGTAAAACCCTGCACGACAAACTGCGCAAGCACGGGCTGAACTTCGCCGACAGCGGCAACAGCCACGCTGACGACGAATGACCCTTTTCCACCTGCCACGAGGCCACCATGAGTCGCGATAGCCGTTACCTGGAATCGATCCTTCACCATGACATTCCCCTGACCCGGGAAATGGGCCTCAAAGTGCTCGACTGGCAGGACCGGCAACTGCAACTGCGCTTGCCGCTGGACGCCAACATCAACCACAAGAGCACCATGTTTGGTGGCAGCCTGTATTGCGGCGCCGTACTGGCGGGTTGGGGTTGGCTGCATTTGCAGTTGCGCGAAGAAGGGATCGAAGACGGGCATATCGTGATTCAGGAAGGGCAGATCAGTTACCCGCTACCGGTGACCACTGATGCCACGGCGGTGTGCCAGGCACCGGATGAAAAGGTGTGGAAGCGGTTTGTGGCGACCTATAAGCGCTATGGCCGGGCGCGGTTGGCGCTGGAGACGTGGATCGTCAATGAAGGCAGTGAAGAGCGGGCTGTGGCGTTTACCGGGCAGTACGTCCTGCACCGCTAGAAGCCATTACCCATAACCACTGTGGGAGCTGGCTTGCCTGCGATAGCGTACTGTCAGTCGATATTTTTGTTGGCTGGCCCACCGCTATCGCAGGCAAGCCAGCTCCCACAATTGATCGGTGTTTGGTTTAAGACCGGGCCAGAGTCAGCAGCCGCTCACGCCACTCCGCTTTAGCCGGCAGTGCCAAAAAGAACGGGTTCAACAACGACTCCCGCGCCGGATAGCTGAACGGCTGTCCATCCAGTTCCAGCACTTCACCACCCGCCCCTTCCAGCACGCCTTGTGCCGCGGCGGTGTCCCACTGCGAGGTCGGCGCCAGACGCGGGTAGCAATCGGCACTGCCCTCAGCCAACAGGCAGAACTTCAACGAGCTGCCGATATTTGCCAGCTTCAACTCACCCAATCCCACACTCAAACCCGCCAGCAAACGCTCCTGCTCGGGGCTGGTATGCCGACGGCTGGCAACCACGGTAAACGCTTCACCCGCCGCAGGCGTCTGGCGCACCTGAATCTGCCTGGGCGGCTCGCTCACATCCGAACGCCAGGCGCCCAGCCCCGCACCGCCGAAGTAGCAACGGCCGCTGGTGGGCATCGATACCACGCCAAACACCACCCGACCCTGTTCGATCAACGCGATGTTGACGGTGAACTCCTCGCTGCCGGAGATGAACTCCTTGGTACCGTCCAGCGGGTCCACCAGCCACCAGCGCTGCCACCCGGCGCGCACGCTCTGGTCGATATCGGCGTCTTCTTCCGACAGCACCGGAATGCTCGGGTCCAGGGCAGTCAGCCCGGCCAGAATCAGGTGGTGGGCAGCGAGGTCGGCGGCGGTGACCGGTGAATCATCGGTCTTGGTAGTCACCGCGACATCGGCGCGCCAATACGGCAGGATGACCTCACCGGCCTGGCGGGCCAGTTCAATCACAGGGGCAATAAACGGGTGACCCAGGAACAGTTCGCTCATGGCTGGAACGCCCCACGTTGAGTCAATAAGTCGCGTACCAGGTACAGCGCCGCCAAGGCGCGGCCCTCGCTGAACTGCTCGTTTTGTGCCAACTGCGAGAGCTCCCGCAGGTTGACCCGGTCGACGCGCATCGGCTCCGGCTCGTCGCCCTCAAGGCGTTCTTCATACAGCTCGGTGGCCAGTACCACCTGGATTTTCTGGCTCATGTAGCCGGGGGACAGCGACAGCTCGGTAATGTGCTCCAACTGGCGGGCGCCATAGCCGGCTTCTTCCTTGAGCTCACGGTCGGCGGCCGCCAACACGTCTTCACCCGGCTCGATCAGGCCCTTGGGCAATGACAACTCATACTCATCAGTGCCGCCGCAATACTCTTCGATCAGCAGCGCATGGTCCGCGTCAATCATTGCCACGATCATCACCGCACCATAACCGGCCCCTCGGCCCACCAGACGCTCGTAGGTCCGCTCCACGCCATTGGAAAAGCGCAATTGCACTTCCTCCACGCGGAACAAACGGCTACTGGCGACTATTTCGCGGGCGAGGACGGTGGGTTTCTGGCGCATGAGCGGCTCCTTGGCGTGATCGGGTTACTATACCGTGGCTTTTCCGATTGTCTGTGTCGGATATCTTTTCTTACATGAGTGTTCTTTATGCCTCCATTGCCCTGGCACGCCATCGACACCGTCTTGCTGGACATGGACGGCACCTTGCTCGACCTGCACTTCGACAACCATTTCTGGATGGAGCACCTGCCCCAGCGCTATGCCGAGCTGCATGGTGTGAGCCGGGCCATGGCCGAGATGGAGCTGCAGCCACTGTTTGAGCGTAACGCCGGACAGTTGCAATGGTATTGCCTGGACTTCTGGAGTGCGGAGCTGAAAATTCCGGTGCGCGAACTCAAGCTGGAAACCGCGCACCTGATCGCCTTGCGCCCAGACGCCGATACCTTCCTGGCCGCCATCAAACAGGCGGGCAAACGGGTGATCCTGATTACCAACGCCCATCGGGATTCGCTGTCGTTGAAGCTGGAACGCATCGAGCTGGCGCCTTATTTCGAGCGGCTGATCAGTTCCCATGACTATGGGTTTGCCAAGGAAAACCCGCAGTTCTGGGACGCGCTGCAAGCCGACATCGCCTTCGACCCGGCCCGCAGCCTGTTTATCGACGACACCTTGCCGATCCTGCGCAGCGCTCGGGATTTTGGCGTGGGGCACTTGCTGGCGGTGAAAGAACCAGACAGCCGGAAGGGGCCCAAGGACACGGCGGAGTTTGCGGCGGTTGGGGATTACCGGGAACTGATTGTAGGTTTGTGACAACGCTGAAGATCCAAGGTGGGAGCGGGCTTGCTCGCGAATGCGCAGTACCAGTCGGCCTATTCGGTACTGATACACCGCTTTCGCGAGCAAGCCCGCTTGTATGCTAGGACTTGAAGGGAGGAGGAGGGACAAAGCCCG
>NZ_JACARC010000001.1 GCF_013386825.1 Pseudomonas sp. IPO3778 | reverse complement strand
CTTTTCCAAAAGTGACCCGCCGTAAGGGCGGAACCATAGGCGGCCGTTACCGCAGCAACGGATATGCCCCCCGCTCCAAATCACCCATTCGCCAACTCCTCCAGATGATCCATCAACTCCTGCGGCTTGAGCACCAACACATCACTGTCCACCGCATCCAGCACCACCTCCGCCGTGTTCCCGATCAACGCCCCGGAAATCCCGGTCCGCGCCACCGTGCCGATGATGGTCACCGCCGCCTGCCACTTGTGCACCGCATGGGGAATCAACACATCCGCCGGCCCTTCCTCGATATGCAGGTGGGTGTCATCAATGTCGAACTCCGCCTGAAACGCCTTGCACTGCTCACGATAACGCGCCTCGATGGTCTCCTTGAGCTGAAACACCGGATCCGCCGCCGACAGCATCGGCGAAGGATGCGCACTGATCACATGCAGTTGGGCCTTGGCCAGGCTGGCAATATCAAACCCATGATCAATGATCGCGTTATGCAACGCCTGATGCTCGGCATCGGAATTCCCCACATCGATGGCCGCCAATATCACCCCGCCCGCCCAAGGCGTGGACGTTTTCACCAGTAACACGGGCGTCGGGCAGTAGCGCATCAGCTTCCAGTCAGCAGGCGTCAGCAGGGCCTTTTTCAACGGGCTGTCCGCAAAATGCTGCTTGACCACCAACCCACAACCCTCAGCCTGCTGCACATCAATGATCGTTTCATGCAGGCTGTCATTCCACGCCTGCTCGGTGGTGACGCTGTAGCCATCCTCCTGCAAACCCGCCTTGAGCAGGCTCAGCATCGCCGAATGCTCGTGCTTCTTGTCGCACACCAACAAATGCAGGTGCGCCCCCGTCACGCCGGCAATCAGCTTGGCGCGCTTGAGGGCCAGGCTTTCCGAATGCTCGGGCTCGATAACCACCAGGATGCTGCGAACGGCTTGCATGGTCGGGTTCTCCAAAAAGGGTGGGCGTGGAACAACTATAGTTGCTGCCCGGCACACGTCATGTTGATGCACATCAAGCCCGGTGGCTGGCGGTCTGCGGCGCGCTGGGTATAATCGGCGGCCTTTTTGTGATTCTTTGCCCGTGAGCCCGATGAACCTGCCAGAAATCCACGAATTCCTCGGTTGCCGCACCCCCGACGACTGGGTCCAGGCCGCGCTGGCCGACCAGGAAACCCTGCTGATCGACCACAAGAACTGCGAATTCAAAGCCGCCAGCACCGCCTTGAGCCTGATCGCCAAGTACCATTCCCATGTCGACCTGATCAACCTGATGTCGCGCCTGGCGCGGGAAGAGTTGGTGCACCACGAGCAGGTCATGCGCTTGATGAAAAAGCGCAAGATCGAACTGCGCCAGCTCTCCGCCAGCCGCTACGCCTCGGGTTTGCGCAAGGTGGTGCGCAGCCACGAGCCGGTCAAACTGGTGGATACCCTGGTGGTCGGCGCGTTTATCGAAGCCCGCAGTTGCGAGCGTTTCGAAGCGCTGGTGCCGCATTTGGACGAAGAACTCGGCAAGTTCTACTTTGGCCTGCTGAAAAGCGAGGCCCGGCATTTCCAGGGTTACCTGAAGCTGGCTTACCAGTACGGCGACGCCAAGGACATTGCCCAGGTCATCGACCGGGTGCGCGCCGCCGAGCAGGAACTGATCGAATCACCCGACGTCGAGTTCCGCTTTCACAGTGGCGTGCCAGCCTGACGCAACCGCCACACCGATCAACGCGGTGATCCCGGCCAGTATCAGGATCACCGTCTGCGTCCCCAGTGGCGCCGCCAGCAGTGCAATCAGCAACCCGGCCAATGGCTGCGAGAGGTTGTTGAGCAAGGTCAGCACACCCACCGTCTTGCCAAAGTCCTGGACCGGGATTACCCGCTGGCGGGTGCTGCGGATGTACACGTTGAACATCTTGTCGAAACCGGTCACCAGCAGGAAGCCCAGGGTGTACGCCCATACGTTCGGGCTGATGGCGGTGATCAGCGCCCCCACGGCAATCATCGAATACGACAAACCGCCCAGCACCTTGAGCGGCAGGGAGGCGCGCGCCAGGTAGAACAGGATGACAATGGTCACCACCGCGCCCGCCGCTTGCAATCCGGCGTAGGTGTCTTTGCCGGCGGCGTATTGGCCGATGACCATGGCCGCCGAGGTGGCTAGGGTGACGCCGATGATCAGGTTCACGCCCACCGCCAGGGTGATGATTTTTTTCAGCTCCGGCAGGTCGCGGATATGCCTGAATGCGATGCGCAGCGGTTGCAGCCAGATATCGTGGTGTTGCTCGAAGGTCTCCAGGTTGACCGCGGTGTTGCGTTGCCAGATGCGCATCGCCACGTCGGCCAGCAGGAACAGCCCGGCAATCCCCAGCACCACCCAGTGCCACGCCCACACGTCCAGCATCAGCGCGGCCACCAGCGGGCCCAGCACCAGCCCGGTCTGGTCGGCAATCTGCGAGTAGGACAAGGTCTTGGCATAGCTGTAATGCTTGAAGATATGCGGCAGCAACACTTCCCGGGCCATGATGCCCTGGGTGGTCAATACGCCGCACAACGCCGACAGCATGACGATCCAGTAAATGCCGTCGAACACCCCGTACAGCAGCACCGCCGCGACGCAGGCCAACGCCCGGTAAACCTGGCTGATATGCAGCACGCGCACGGCGGGGTACTTGTCGCACAAGGCCCCGCACACCGGGAACGCCAGGTAGCGCGGCAACGACTCGACAAAAAACGCCAGGCCCGCCCAGGACACGCTGTTGGTGGTCTGGAACACGATCAACGGCACGATAAAGAGCAGAATCTGGTCAGCGAGGCGGGACAGGAACAACGACATGAAGAACGCCAGGTAATCCTTGCGCATACAACTCCCTGTGATGGCGTTAAAGATTGCAGGCTATTTGTTAAAAACTCTTAAAAGCATGAAGCTTCGTCGGCCAGTGATGGCCAGCTGCTTTAGTTGGCCAGCTTGCCACCTATAATGCGCACACTTCAATCCGCGCGTGCACTGGAAATTTATGGATAACTTGGGTCTCGGCAAGGTCTTGCTCGTGGAGGACGATCAGAAGCTGGCAGGGCTGATCGCCCATTTCCTGTCCCAGCATGGCTTCGAGGTGCTGGCCGTGCACCGGGGTGACCTGGCCCTGGCGGCCTTCCTGGAGTTCAAGCCCAAGATCGTCGTGCTCGACCTGATGCTGCCCGGCCAGAGCGGCCTGCATGTGTGCCGCGAAATTCGCAATGTGTCCGACACGCCGATCGTGATTCTCACCGCCAAGGAAGACGACCTGGACCATATCCTCGGCCTGGAGTCCGGCGCCGACGATTACGTGATCAAGCCGATCAAACCGCCGGTACTGCTGGCCCGCCTGCGTGCCCTGCAGCGGCGCCAGACCCCGGAACCCACGGTGCGCGGGTCCCTTGAGTTCGGCCGGCTGGCCATCGACCGCAGTTGCCGGGTGGTGAGCCTGGGCGGCGAGAAGATCGACCTGACCACCATGGAATTCGAACTGTTGTGGTTGCTGGCCAGCGCCGCCGGGAAAATCCTCTCCCGCGATGACATTCTCAACCGCATGCGCGGGATCGCCTTCGACGGGCTCAACCGCAGCGTTGATGTGTACATCAGCAAGCTGCGCGGCAAGCTCAATGACAACCCCCGGGAACCGGTGTGCATCAAGACCATCTGGGGCAAGGGCTACCTGTTCAATCCGTTCGCCTGGGAGGTCTAGATGCTAAGGCTGTTTCTGCGTCTGTATATCATCCTGGCCATCGGCCTGGCCGGGGCGATCTGGCTGGTGAACTACACCTTTGATGAACTGCTGCCGGAGGCCAACGAAACCTACAACCGCGAAGCCCTGCGCGGCCCGGCGTATGGGCTGGTGGAGCAACTGCGGCCGGTGACCGGTGATGCGCGGGCCGCACGCCTGGCCGAGCTGCAACCGCACTATGGGCTGCGGCTGAAACTGGTACAGCGTGACCAACTGGCGATGACCGAGCGTGAGCAACAACTGCTGGCCGCCGGGCAGCTGTTGGTGCGGGGGGACTTCATGGAGTTCCTGGTGGATATCGATGGCGGCCAGCAAATGCTCGAAATCAAGCTGCCTGAAGAACCCAAGTGGCTGTACCTGTGGGCGTATGGTTTCCTTGGGCTGTGCCTGGCCATCGTCCTGTATTTCTGGGTACGTCCCCATTGGCGCGACCTGGAACACATCCGCCTGGCGGCCCAACGCTTCGGCGACAACGACCTCGGCTCACGCATCCTGCTGCCGCGCCGCTCCACGGTGCGTGAGCTGGCGGGGCACTTCAACCAGATGGCCGAACGCATCGAAAGCCTGATCGCCAATCAGCGTGAGTTGACCAACGCGGTGTCCCACGAACTGCGCACCCCGATTGCGCGGCTGTCGTTTGAACTGGACCAGCTCAAGCAACAGGCCGACCCACGGCAAAGCCGCGCATTGATCGCCGACATGTACGCCGACCTTGGTGAGCTGGAAGAAATGGTCTCCGAACTGTTGACCTACGCCAGCCTGGAGCGCGGCGCCACGCAGATCACCCGGGAGAGTATCGAAGCCCACAGCTGGCTCGACAGCGTGATCGGCAGCGTGGCCCTGGAGGCCGAAGCAGCGGGGGTGCAGTTATTGCTGCGCACCTGTGAAGTCGACTACATCCGCATCGAACCGCGCTTTATGGCGCGGGCGGTGATCAACCTGTTGCGCAATGCCATCCGCTACGCCGACCGGCGCGTAGAAGTGTCCGTGGTGAAGTTTGGCGCCGGCTATGAAGTGCGGGTCAATGACGATGGCCCCGGAGTGCCGGTGGAAGGGCGGACGAAGATTTTCGAACCGTTCCTGCGCCTGGACGCCAGCCGCGACCGCCGCACCGGTGGCTTCGGCCTGGGCCTGGCGCTGGTGCAGCGAGTGTGCCAGTGGCACGGCGGGCAGGTTGAAGTGCTGGATTCGGAGTGGGGCGGGGCGTCGTTCCGGATGACGTGGGCGTATGTCGAATAACGAGCGAGGAACGATGGAGATCAGATGTGGGAGCTGGCTTGCCTGCGATAGCATCACCTGTGTCTCACTGAAAGACCGAGGTGCCTGCATCGCAGGCAAGCCAGCTCCCACATGTTTGATTGGGTTATCAAATCAGAGGGTGTACTCGACCATCCCCATCACCGACGTCTGCAAGCGTCTCTGCACAATTGGGCTTTGACTGATTATCCCCACGCTGATCGTTCCCACGCTCTGCGTGGGAATTCATCCCGTGACGCTCTGCGTCACCCCTGCGCAAGGCTTGAGCCTTGCATCGTCAGCTGGACGCAGAGCGTCCGAGGCGGCATTCCCACGCAGAGCGTGGGAACGATCAAAAGAACGATGGAGATCAGATGTGGGAGCTGGCTTGCCTGCGATAGCATCACCTGTGTCTCACTGAAAGACCGAGGTGCCTGCATCGCAGGCAAGCCAGCTCCCACATGTTTGATTGGGTTATCAAATCAGAAGGTGTACTCGACCATCCCCATCACCGACGTCTGCAAGCGTCTCTGCACAATCGGGCTTTGACTGATTATCCCCACGCTGATCGTTCCCACGCTCTGCGTGGGAATTCATCCCGTGACGCTCTGCGTCACCCCTGCGCAAGGCTTGAGCCTTGCATCGTCAGCTGGACGCAGAGCGTCCGAGGCGGCATTCCCACGCAGAGCATGGGAACGATCAAAAGAACGATGGAGATCAGATGTGGGAGCTGGCTTGCCTGCGATAGCATCACCTGTGTCTCACTGAAAGACCGAGGTGCCTGCATCGCAGGCAAGCCCGCTCCCACATGTTTGATTGGGTTATCAAATCAGAAGGTGTACTCGACCATTCCCATCACCGACGTCTGCAAGCGTCGCTCCACAATCGGGCTTTGACTGATTATCCCCACGCTGATCGTTCCCACGCTCTGCGTGGGAGTTCATGCCGTGACGCTCTGCGTCACCCCTGCGCAAGGCTTGAGCCTTGCATTGTCAGCTGGACGCAGAGCGTCCGAGGCGGCATTCCCACGCAGAGCGTGGGAACGATCAAAAGAACGATGGAGATCAGATGTGGGAGCGGGCTTGCCTGCGATAGCATCACCTGTGTCTCACTGAAAGACCGAGGTGCCTGCATCGCAGGCAAGCCAGCTCCCACATGTTTGATTGGGTTACCCAATCAGAAGGTGTACTCGACCATCCCCATCACTGACGTCTGCAAGCGTCGCTCCACAATCGGGCTCTGCCCGGCCTTGTCGGCCAGGTACTGCACATCCAGCAGCGTCGAAAACTGGGTGTGCTCGCTGATCGGCAAACTCCACACCACATTCATCCCGTTGCTGATATTGCCACCGCTGGCCTTGTAGGCCTTGAAGCGACTCTGCGCGGCCTGGCCGGTGGTGACGCCGTACCAGGTCTGCAGGTAGTTGCTGTCGCCAAAATGGCTGCTGAGGCTGGCGTCGAGGGAACCGTAGTCGCCGTCATACAGGTTGGTGCCCAGGCTCAGCTCCAGATGGGTGAAGGCCTTGCCGGAATCGTTGTGATCGTCCTCCTTCAGCGCATGTTCCAGGGTCGCGCCGATAATCACCCCGCCCAGGTTATAGCTGCCACTGACACCTACCTGGGCGCGGGTCTTGATCTCGCCCATGCCCTTGAGTTTCTTCGACCCCGGGCGGCCGCTTTTGCTCTCGTCCTTGCGTGAGCTGCTGGCACCGACGTAGGCACTGAAACTCGCGCCGCCGCCGTCATACCCCCAGCCCAGGCCCTTGTCGGTGTCGAGGAAAATCCCCCACGGGCTGACGACCGCCGCCCCCAGCACCGGCGCGGTCACCCGCTCGTCGCTGCCGCTGTAGCGGGGCAGGTTGGCCACGCCGGCCTTGAGGGTGTATTCCCAGTCGTCGGCCAGCAGGGCGTCGGCGCTGGTCAGCAGGCACAGGGACGTCAGGGACAGGCACAGGGGTTTGGAACGCAGGAGGGTTTTCATGGCAGGTCAGAGACTCAAGGGGGTGTGGGGGGGATCGGTACGTTTGAAGTGGTAGCCCGAGGCGCTCAGGCCGTTGACCTGGCGGCTCACGGTGTCGCCCAGGCCATAGCCATTGCCGGCCAGTACCGCGTGGGCGTTGTCCACCGGCAGCAGGATGTAGTCGGTCAGCGGCTGGTCATGCAGTTGGCCGCGGATCACCAGGAAGCCGTTTTCCAGGCGCACGCTGATGCCGCTCAAGGGCGCGTCGGGCTCGTGGGTATTGAGCACCTGATAGGTGCCGATGGTGTTGGCCCAGGCAGTGCTCAGTGGCGTCTGCTCGATGCGCTCGCCCACCGGCACACGCTGGCCGTGACTTCGGGCGGTGAGCATCTGGCGCCCTTGCACGGTCACCACATCCAGCTGCACGCGGCCCAGTTCGCCGAGGTCCTTGAGCCAGAAACCAAGGAATTTCTGTTGCGCCCGCAGCCAGCCCTGGCCGTCGCGCAGCAGTTCGAAGCGGGTGTCGGCCAACTCGCCATACAGCTTTGCGTTTTCGTCCTTGATGCGGAAAACGCCCCAGGCCGTGGCGTAGAACCCGGCCAGGCGCGCGCGGTCGATGGCGGCGGGCACCTGGCGGATTTTCAGGCCGTGGGTCGGTTGCCGGCAGTCGTCGGCACACACCGCGCTGCCGGTCTGGGCCTGGAGCATCAGGCGCAGGGTGTCGGTGGTCAGGGACACCACCAGCTCTTCGGCGTTGCTGTCGTTGGCCATCACGATCACGGCCAGTTGCTGGTCCGGCAGCATTGTCAATTGCGCGGCAAAATCGTCCCCGCCACCGCTGTGCTGGAAGGTACGGATGCCGGGGCCGACCGGCTCGTCACCACAGGGCGCGAGAAACCACCCCAGGCCCATCTGGCAGTCGAAGTCCAGGGCGTTGCCGGTGTTTTGCCGGGTGAACATTTCGTCGATCGACGGGCCGCCCAGTAGCTGTTTGTCTTTGTAGAGGCCCCGGGCAAAGAGCATTCGCACGTAGTGGCTGAGGTCCTTGGGGCTGGTCCACAGGCCGCCGGCGGCAAGGTCGCGCACCTGGGCGTCGGCGCTGGCGATGCCATCCTCATAACCCCGGGCGCGGAAGCCCGGTTGGGCAGCGGTGCCGACGAAGCTCGACTGGTTCATCTCCAGGGGCTTGAGCAGGCTGTTTTGCAGGCGGGTTTCAAAGTCTTGCCCGCTGGCGCGCTCGATAGCGGCCCCGGCCAGGGCGTAGCCGAGGTTGGAGTAGGCCACTTGGGTGCCCGGTGGCGTGCTCAGCCATACCCCGGAAATGCGCTGCGGCATCTGGCCCATGGCGAAGGTGTTGCGCACATCCCGCAGGTGTTCGCTGGGCAGGCCCGACTGGTGGCTGAGCAGGCGGCGCAGGGTGATGTCGCGGTCGGCGGCGGTTTGGTCGGAATGAAAACGCGAGCGTACGTAGAATTCCCGCAGGGTGGCCTGGATGGGCGTATCGAGGGCCAGCCGCTGTTGTTCCACCAGTTGCAGGGCGGCGGTGGCGGTGAGCAGTTTGGCGATGGCGCCGGCGCGGAACGCGGTGTTGGGGGTGACCGGCTTGCCCAAGGTTTTGTCCGCCACCCCAAACCCTTGGGCCCAGATCAGTTCCTGGCCATTGACCAGAGCGATGGACAGGCCGGCGGTGCCTTGCCTGGCCATTTCAACCGGGATGCGTTTTTGCAGGTAGCGGATGATCGCGCTGTAGTCGCCCTTGGGGATCGGCGGCGGGGCCGGTGGCTGGCCATGGCAGCCGATGCTGCCCAACAGGCAACCCAGCAGCGGGATACTGCGCAACGTGCGAAACATGATGAGCACCCGAGGGGTGGTTTGGATGCTCGAATGCTAGGGGCGGGCCGTCCATGGGTCTTTGTGAGCTTTGTCGGGAAACTGTCAAAGACTGTTAAAGAGGGCCTGCCCCGCGCCGGTTTACTTCAACGCCGGGTCTCCAGGGTTAAGTTTCTTCCACGACTGCATCACCACCTGGGCCTTGGGCTCTTTTCCGTTCTCCAGGTAATACTGGATCAACGACAGCCGGGCATTGCGGTTATAGGGTTGCAAAGCGAGCAGCTTTTCCAGTTGCTCACAGGCCTGGTCCACATGGCCGCTGTCATGCAGCGCCACCGCCAGCACGTAGTTGTACTGCGGGTTCGCCGGTTCCAGGCGGGCCGCTTCCCGCAGATGGGGCATGGCGTTGGCCGTGTCCCCGGCCCGAATCAGCATCAGCCCCTGAGTGTGCTGCAACAGTGCCGCGTCCGGGTGCTGCTTGAGGTTGTCCGCTACCAGCGCGCGGGCCTCCTGGGACCGACCATTGGCCTCCAGCCACTGCGCCAGGGTCACCAGCGCCGGGAAGAAGTCCGGGTCACGCAGCAATGCGGTACGCAACTGCGCTTCAACCTGGTCGCCCCGGCCGCTGGCTTGATACAGCATGGCCAGGTTGAGGTTGGCCTCGGCCCGTTCCAGCAGGCTCAACTGCACCTGTTCGTATTCCGCGATCGCCTTGTCCCAGGCCGGCCCCAGGCCTTGGCCCGACGCGCTCAACAGGTCGCGGGCGGCGATGATCCGAACCGCGCGCACCGGGTCCCGGAGCAGCGGCCCATACAACGCCACCCGCTCTGGCGGCGGCAGAAACGCACTGATCGCCCGCACGGCGCTCTCACGCACTTGCGGCGCCGGGTGGCTGAGGTCGCTGGTCGCCAGTTTCAGTGCCTGTTCACTCGGGTAGTTGGGCAGTTCGGCGAGCAATGTGGCGCGTTGGATCGCCGGCAGGTTGTTGCGGGCCAACTGGTCATACAGCGCCTGCGCCGCGCCGGGCTGACCGCCACGGATCAACACCATGCTTTCGGCGTAACGCGGTGCATGTTCGGGTTCGGTGCTGTCCCAGAGTTTGAACTGCTCGCTGACCTTGTCCCCGGGCCGGGGGATGCTGAAGCTGTGGTCATGCCGAAAGTCATTGCCCATGTAGAACTTGCCGGGCATATGGCAATCGACACAGAACGAACCGGGTTCGCCGGCCGTGTGGCGGGTGTGTTCCGGGGAATCGTAGTTCTTGGCCTGCAACCCGCGACCGTCCACCGTGGCCACGGCGGTTTTGCCTGCGGTGTTGTGGCATTGCAGGCACACGCCATTGCCCGGTGCCTTCAGCTCGGCGCTGTGGGGGTTGTGGCAGTCGCTGCAGCGCACGCCCTTGTCGGCCATTTTGCTTTGGGCAAAGGAGCCGTGTTCGAACACTTCATCCTTGATTTTGCCGTCCAGCGCATACAGTTCGCGGGTCAGCACGCTGGGCAGGTAGTCGTCCATCAGGCGCTTGCCGACGGTATAACCGTCCCCCAACGGCGCGCGACGGGCGTGGCAGCGGGCGCAGGTTTCGATCTCGACGGTGGCGTCCTTGTCTTTCAGGTCCACCGCAAAGCCTGCATGCAGCAGGTCACCTTTTTTCGCCGCCCACGCCACATGGTTCGACGCCGGGCCATGGCACGCCTGGCAGCCGACGCCCAGGCTGTTCCACTGGCTGTCGAAGGTGTTTTTCGTGGCATCGAAATTGCGTTTGTAGCCAGTGGTGTGGCATTCCACGCACATAAAGTTGGCGTTCTGGCTGGGCTTGCTCCAGTGCAACGGGTTTTTGAAGTTCACGCCCTGGCCGGGGTAGAGGTGGAACCAGCGGTTTTTCTGCGTATCCCAGGCCACGCCCAAGGCTTGCAGGCGCCCCTCACCCACCTCGATCAGGTACTGCTGCAACGGTGCGATGCCAAAGGTATAGGCCACCTTGAAGTCCGCAGCCTTGCCGTCGGCGCCGGGGGTGTTGACCCAGAACTCATCGCCCCGGCGCGAGAACCGGGTGGTTTCGCCTTCGCTGCTGAAGGACGCATTGTTGAAGTCGGCCGGCACCGTTTCAGGCGTGGCAGCCTGCATCGCCAACTGGTGGTGGGAGCCTTGCCAGTCTTTGACCTGGGCCTGATGGCAGCCCTGGCATTGCTGCTCGTCGACCATTGTCGCCGGCGGCACAACGGCCACCGGTTTGACCACGGGCGCAGGCGCCGACACCGGCAGCTTGGGCGTACTGGCCTGGAGGAAATACCAGACGCCGGCCATGGCCAACAACAACAGGGCGATCACGATGGGGTACAGGTAACGGCTGGAGGAATCACGGCGAGGTGCGGCTTTATTTTCTGGCTTGGGCATTACGACTTCCGATGTCCGATGCATTGACGCTCTAACGGCGCGCTTAAGCTCCGTGCAGCTTTGACGTTGGGCGCCTGCCTGTCAAATCCACGAGCTGAAATTTTGCCAAAACTTGCAACGCCTGGCAGGTTATTTTTCCAGAGTTGGCTATACCTACAGCTCAGTATTCCCTCGACGACCGCCAAGGAGTTCCACGATGAAGCTAGGACTAATGATCGGCACGGTATGCATCGCCTCAATCGGGGTGGTGGGGTGTTCCAGCAAGGTGACACAGCCGGACGAATATTCCGGGTTTCTCTCCGACTACAGCCACTTGCAGGAAGCCAAGTCACCGTCCGGCGCGGAAGTGATGCGCTGGGTCGACCCCGACCTGAACCTGAGCCGCTATACCGCGGTGTATATCGAACCCACCCAGTTCTACCCCAAGCCGCAAGCCACCACCAAAATTCCTGACAGCACTTTGCAAGGTATCAACACCTACTACAACCAGGCGCTCAAGCGCGAACTGGAAAAGTCCCTGCCTCTGGCCAACGGCCCCGGCCCGGGCGTGATTGTGGTGCGGGCAGCGATCACGGCGGTCAGCAGCAAGACCGAAAGCCTGAAGCCGTATGAGTACATTCCCGTGGCCCTGGTGGCCGCCGCCGTCAGCACCGGCGCCGGGATTCGTGACCAGGAAACCACCCTGGGCACCGAGGCCCAGTTCCTCGATGGCGACAGCGGCAAGGTGATCGCCCAGGTCGTGCGCAAAGGCACCGGCAAGCCGTTGGCCAACGACTCCCAGGTGATGAAGGCCGATGACGTGAAAGGCGTCATCGACGGCTGGGCGTCGGACCTGCATCAGTCGTATCAGGCATCGGCGCGGGCGGCGCGGTCCAGGCCGATGCCGCCACGGGGGCTGGCGCCGAGGCTGATCCAGCGCGCCAGGTCGGCGTCGTAGTCGGCGGGATGGCGGGTGGCGTTGATCAGGTCGATCAGGTAGTGGTCGATAGCAGGGGACACCTGGATCGCACTGACTTCCTTGCGGGCGGCGAAGATCACCTCGGGCGCCAGGGTGAAGCCTTGGGTCGTCGTGCTGGCGGCGTGCTGTTCTTCTTCGCGCAACAGGCGCAGCACCTGGCTTTCATTGTCGGCGCTGGGGTAGTCCAGCAAGACCTTCATCAGAAACCGGTCCATCTGTGCTTCCGGCAGCGGGTAGGTGCCTTCCTGCTCGATGGGGTTTTGGGTGGCGACCACGATAAACAGCTCGGGCAGCGGGTGGCTGGCACCGGCCACAGTGATCTGGCGTTCTTCCATGGCTTCCAGCAACGCCGCCTGGACCTTGGCCGGGGCGCGGTTGATTTCATCGGCGAGGATCAGGTTGCCGAACAGCGGGCCTGGCTGGAAGCGGATCTGGTTCTGGCCGTCCACCTGGTGCAGCACCTCGGCGCCGGTGATGTCCGAGGGCAGCAGGTCGGGGGTGAACTGGATACGGCTCATCTTCGCGTCCAGGTGCCGGGCCAGGGCCTTGACCGTGCGGGTCTTGGCCAGCCCCGGCAGGCTTTCCAGCAGCAAGTGACCGTTGGCCAGCAGGCCGATAAGGATCTGCCGGATCACCTGGTCCTGGCCCAGTACGCTTTCGGCGATGCTGGCTTGCAGGGCGGTTAAATCGTTGAGTGCTGTCATCACAATCATCCTTGAAACGGGGGATCACCAGGGCGCGGCGACCACGATGTACTGCACGGAGCTGCCGACGTATTGCGGCTGGTACCACGTGGGCCCGCAGTGCTGGTAGGCCACGCCATTGGCGACCACCGAGACGCAGTCCACCGGCACCGTGGTCACGCGGGTGCCGATGGCCAGGATCGTGGCGGTGGTAGCACCGATGACTGCGGCGGTGGCCCACGGGTGGTACCAGTCATCGCCGTGGGGTGGCGGAGGTGGCGGAGGCGGTGGCGGCATCGGGTAGGGATGCGGCCCCGGTTGCGGCCCGGGCCCCGGATAGGGATGTGGGCCAGGTTGTGGTCCCGGCCCTGGATACGGATGCGGACCCGGCTCGGGGTGCGGCCCGGGCTGCGGATGTGGCTCGGGATGGGGTGGCATTGGCCGGGGCGCGGGCATCGGATGCGGCGCGGGCATCGGCGGGCGGTAACCGCCACCGCCGCCATGGGGCACCACAAACGTCCGGGCGCCGCCACCGCCGCGCAGTTGCCAGGCCAGGGCAGCCAGCGGGTCGAACAGCGTCAGCAGCAAACTCGCGGTCAGCACCGCCGCCGTGCGTTTCATGGCTGTTCTCCCTGAGGCTCCAACTGTTGCAGGGGTACCGCACGGGCGCCGGCCGGTGGGCTGAACTCGAAGTCCGCCGGCTTGGGCGGGCTGTTGAGTTGCCACAGGTAGTTGACGCTGTGCCGGGGGTGTTCGGCGGTGTCGCGGCGGCTGATCACCAGCCGGCAGGGCAACGGTTGCGGGCCCTGGCGAATCCACAGTTGCCAGTCGATGTCCGGTTGGCGGTAGGCGTAATGGGTGCAGGTCTGGCCGTCGATGGTTTCGCTGCCGATCAGCACGGCGTTGCTGATGCCTACTTCCTTGGCGGTGCCGGGGTTCCAGCGGAACAGGTCGGCCAGGGGCAACTCGATGCCATAGCGTTCGTTCAGCTGATCCAGCAGCCCGCCGATGTTCGCCGGGGCCGCCTGGTTGGCGAAGTAGCCGCTGCGGCTGTCGTACAGGGTGAAGCGTTTGCCGTTGTAGAACAGGCTGCGCCGCTCACCGTCGCTTTCCACCGAGACGTGCAGCTTGTCCGGCTGCATCGCGGCAAGGCGGGTCTGGTGGCTGAACTCGATGGTCTGGCCGTTATCCAGCACCTGGTCGGTGTGGCTGTGGGCGTCGATACGGAACTGCTGCAGGCTGCGCAGGTAGCCGCCCATCTGCTCCAGGGCGGTCAGGGCCTTGGGTTCGAGTTCGTCGGCCCAGGCCGCGGCAGGGGCGCTGAATATCAGGCCGATCAACAACACGCGTGTGCAATGGAAACTGCGCATGGCGCACCTCGTTCAAAGCATGAAAGTCGGGATCACCGGGATAAACGACAGGCGGAAATTCCAGCGGCTGCTGATCAGGTCGTCGGCGTGAATCACCGAGTACTGCACCTCGCCGGAAATGCGCACCGGTAGCTTGCCGAAGTACACGATGCGCCCGGCACCCAGGCCGATGGGGAAGTTGACCTTGTTGCCGCCTTCGGCCTTCCAGTTGACGGTGACATTGGGCGTCATGCCCACCCGCCATTGGCTGGGGCCCGGAATGTTGCGCTGGATGAAGTACTGGATATTGGTCAGGCTCACGTCCTTGCGCCGGGCATCCCCGCCCACCGACCACCAGTGCTGGGGAAACACCCCCAAGGTCCAGTCTTCACCCAGATAAGCCGCTACGAAGGCCGGGCCCAGGGAATACTTGCCGGTGCCCAGTACGTCCTTTTCAGCGGTAGGGAACATCGCCGTCGGGCCAAACCCCCAGACCATCTTGCCGCCGTTGGCAAAGCGGATCGGTTGCTTGGGCGAGAACACGCCTACATAGGCCAGGTCGCCGAAGCCCGAGGTGCGGTCGAACGGGTCGTTGACCACCGAAGCGAAATCCCGGTCGGTCAGCACGCCATAGGGGCTCATGCCCACGAGGTCGCCGGCCTTCTGGTTGACCGGTGCGCTGACGTAGCTGATGGGCAGGCGGTTGATCAGGTTCCAGTCTTCACCGAGGGAAATCGGGAAGGTGGGCATGAAGCTGTATTTGCCCAGGTAACGGGTGCCGTTGCTATGGGGGCCCTTGAGCGCGCTGTAGTCGAACTGATTGAACAGCAGCACCAGGTTGCCCACCGGGTTGTCCATCAGTTTGGCGATCTGCTCGGTGGAGGGCTCGCAGCCGGCCTTGACCACCTGCTTGAGGTCGATATCAAAGTCCTGTTGCAGGCGGTGACAGGTCTCGGCGTCGGCCTTGGCAACCGGGCCGGCGCCAGTGCCCAGGTCCGGCAGGTTGGCGGCAGACACCCCGACACTGCCGAGTAACCCGGCATAGAGCGCTGCGTAGCGCACGCTGTTCACCAGACGTACTGCAGGCGGAAGGTCCAGGTGTTTACATCCGGCGAACCGGTGCGCTCGGAAACCGTGTCGTTATAGGCGATCAGGCCGCCAAATTGCGGTGACAGCATAAAACCCAGGCTGGCGCCCAGCAGGCCGTTTTCCTGCTTGTTGTCTTGCCAGTCGCCGTCGATCTTGCTTTCGCCGCCTCGGTTGTAAGTGGCGTCCAGGGAGACCCAGAGGGCGCGGTTGATGGTGTAGCTGTAGTGACCTTCGATGGCATACAGCGGCTTTTGATCCAGCTTGCTGTCGCCGTGGTAATCCTTGTTGGCGCCAAACAGCGACACATAGGTATTGATCTCCAGCCAGGTCGGGCCGATCGGCGTACCGAAGGCCAGTTCCGGCTTGAACACCCAACGGTTGGAGCCGATGTTGATGATGCGGTCCTTGTCATAGTCGCCCGTGGGCATCGTCACCCACAGCGCGCCGGTGAGGAATGTCTCGGGCTTCCAGCTGGCAAACTCCTCGGCGCTGAGTGCGGGGCCGCCGAAGATGTTATGGGCAAACACCACCTGCGTATCACCCATGCCACCGTTGTGCTTGGTGCCGCTGAAAAACTGTGCGTTGTCGAAGGACGCCGAAACATCGGCGTAAGGCTGGATAAACTGGATCGCGGTATTGCGCCCGTCGATGTCGAACGAACGGGCGTAGCGGAACAGGTAGAGGTCGGCATTCAACGACAGGCCGGTGATCGGCAGCGTGGTGTCGATCGGGGTGTTGGTGTCGACCCGGTTGTAGTAGCCGAACACCAGGTTCAAATCCTTGGGGGTGTTCTGCCAATCCCTGGCATTGTCGGCAAACCCTATCCCTGGCATCAGTGCCAGCGTGGCAGCGGTAAACGCACTCAATTGACTACGTGAAACCATGGCTCTACTCCTTGTAAATGCCTGATGTCAGGGGTGCAGCGGTGCTACTGGATCAGGCGCTATTTGATCGGTGTGAGCGGTGGCAGCTTCCACTGGCCGTTACCCACTTCAGGCTTGGGCAGGTAAATGCGCAGCACGGCGTAAAACGGACCCGGAGGGGCCGGCAGCCAATTGCTTTGCTCGGATTTCGGTGGCTCGTGATGGGCAACCAGCAGCGTCAGGCCGCCGTCAGCGTCAAGTTTGAAGTTGGGCAACATCCGCGAGTTGAGCAGGTAGCGCTTCTTCAGGTTGGGCACCAGCAGCTTGGTCTTGGCGTCGTACATGGTCAGCGACCAGAAGGCGTCGGCCGGTGGCAGTTGGCCCTTGTCGAAGTGAAGGGTGTAGCTGTGGCGCGCACCGTTGGCCGGTTTGCCCTCGCTGTCGACGAAGTAGCTCAGGTAGGCGGCTTCATCGGTGGAGTTGCCGAAAATGCCCATGTTGGCGCCGGCGTAGCGGTACAGGTAGTTGTTCTGCAAGTGATCGCGGTTGCCGAACAGGTCACCGCTGGACACCTGATGGGTGTCGACCTTGTCTTTCTTGAAGGCGGCAAATTCGGCCTTGCCGTCGGCAATCCCGTCTTCCAGCGCCTTGCGTTGCTCAGCCGTCAGGGCCTTGAGATCAAAGGGCTTGCCGGCCTCGACACCGATCTTGGCAAAACGCGCGAGCACGTCCTTTTCACTGTCCTGGGGAGCGGCGTAGCCCAGCATGAAGTTCAGGTAGCGGAACAGGTGGATGCTGTCGCTCATGGTGGGCGTGGGCTTGGGCCACGCAATCTTCGGCGGCTTGACGGGTTTTGGCTGGTTCACATAGTTGCTGAGGGTCTGGACCTTATAACCGCTCTGGATCTGCTTGACCTTGGCCAGGTCCTTGTCATCGAACAACTGCGTGCGGTACAGCGCGTAGGCGATGTTGCTTTCGCTGTACACCACACGGTCGATGTTGGTGGGCTGCTGACCTTTCCAGTTGGGGCCGGCGATCATGTAGTGCCCGCCGTTGTTGCCGGTGCTGCGGGTGCCCAGGTAGCCGAAGTTCTGGGTATAGAGGTCGATCAACTGCACCGAGTAGTAGCGGTTGTCTTCGATCTTCGGCAGTGTCAGCACCACCGGCTCGGCGCGCAGGTCCAGCCACACGAAGGAGTAGGGCGTGTCGGAGTTGGGGGTGACAAAGGCGGTGTCTTTCGGTGTGAACACCTGGGCGCTGTTGCCGATATGGTTGAACGGTGCCTTGTAGTTCGGCCCGGTCTTGTCGACGGCCTGGGTGTAGAGGGTCTTGTACATCTCCACCACGGGGAAGCCATAGAGGTAGGCTTCCTTGGCGATGGCCCGGGCTTCACTCGGCGTGGCCGTGAAGTCGGCCCAGGCGCCGGTGCTCATGAGAATCGAGAGGCTCGCCAACAGCAAGCGCGTCGGTTTTTTGATCATGTTGTTGCGTCCTTCCTAAACTCTGTACCGGGTTGGTGGGGTGACGGTGTGGAGTTTCCCGTTTTATTTTCCGAACGTCACGTTAATCCCGGCAAACAGGGTGAACTGCGGCAGGCCATCGCCTTTGCGGGCCACGGTCCACTGCGGTTCGATATAGGCGTTGAGGATATTGGTCCCGGCTTTCCAGGCCTTGCCGGCACCGAAACCAATGGGGATGTAATGGGTGTCGTTCTTCAGGTCGAAGGTCCAGGTGCCGGTGGAGCGCAGGTACCAGCCCTTGGGCAGGTTATGAATGATAAAGGGCTGGAAGGTGGCGCTTTCCACATGGGCCCGGTCGCGATCCCCGGCAAACGAGCTTTGGTACTGCACCAGTGCGCCCAGTAGGCCACGGGGCGATGAATCGATGGCGATTGCCGCAAGGCCCGCCTGCCATTTGCCGGTACCCAGCTCATCGTGTTCGGCAGTGGGTGCGGTGATCTGTGGGCCGATGCCCAATTGCACGCCGTCGGTCTTGAGCAGGAAGATATCGAACAGGTTCAGGTCGCCAATCCCGGTGCTGTAGCCGCTGTGGGGATCGGGGCGGGTGCTGATGGGCAGGGTGGCGCGCAATAGCTGAGGCACACCGATAAAGTCCGAGGGTGCGACCGGTAATGTGCCGCGCAGCAACGTGTCATTGGTGTGGGCGTTGCTGTCGAAAAGCCTGGGGGTGTAGTAATCCTGCAGGTTCGCGCCCGGCGCGAGGTTCAGGGGGTTGTTGCTCTTGTTGGCGGTCTCGGCGTTATCGGCAAAAGCCGGGAGCATGGGCAACACAGAAGAAGCCAGCACGAATGCCGGAAGATACGATGACCTGAACATGACCACTCCCCAATTCCCTGGTGACGTACCCGGTGGCCGACGAATGCGAACCTTCGGGCTGTCCTTTTTTACTATTTCTTGTAGGACATGTCGTTTGAAGCTAGCAGCAAAATTCAGACTAGCCAGGGCGACGAAAGAATTAATTAGTTTGTGCGCAGGCAGTCACAGGGAGGGTTGAGCCACGCAAACGGGTTGAGTGGCCGCAGGTGTTGCGTTGTATTGAGGTGGCTAGCATCAGGCCAGCATTGATTTTACTTTGTCGCGCAATTGATCAATCGAGAAGGGTTTGGCAATCACCTGAGTGCCGGCCGGAACATCGATGTTTTCGGCATAGCCACTGGCGAACAGAATCGGCAGGGCGGGTCTCAGTGCCCGGGCCTTGTTAGCCAGCTCCACGCCACTCATGCCCGGCAGGCCGTGGTCAGTCATCATCAGGTCGATGGTCTGCGAGGTGTCGTTGACGATGTCCAGGGCTTTTTCAGCGTCTGGCGCTTCAAGCACCTGGAACTCCAGCTCTTCGAGGACATCGACGATCAGCATGCGCACGATGGCATCGTCTTCGACTACTAGGATGGTGGAGGCGGCGGACATAGTAAGGGTTCCCGAGAAGTGGAGGTACAGGTCTTGATCGGTTGAAAGACCATCCTCTAATGAGTCGCGTCAATCTCGGCAAGTTCCCGAAACAGGGTGGGTATTGTGACGGGAATGTCCCCCGGGGTCACTAAATGCTGTAGGGCGGCAAGCTGCTCCTTCAGGGAGCAGCCTTGCAACGCGCGCTTCGCATCAGTTCAAAGGCGTCACAGCTCCTCGGATATCATGCGCGAAAGGCTCGGCCGATCGGGGTGGGTCATCATGTCACTGCCTGCAAACTCACTGATCCGGTATTCAGGGGCGCCAGGGGTTGTTCCATGTGCCCGAAGCTGAAAACGGCTGGTTCCTTTATTTAAGGTACGTTCCAGGCCTTCGCTCATGGATTGTGCAGAGTCAAACTTGGCAAGCCCGAAATTTGGATCGAAATAGAACCACATGGGCTTGTTATCCCTGAGCGTAACCCCGGCCAGTATCGCGTGATCCTGGGTGGCGATCCTGAGGGTTTTTCCAGGGGGCGCGCTTGCCAGTTCGGAAATGATCGTCTGGTAAGGCACTTGTCTAACGGGTTTTCCCATGTGAAAAGTTTCGCTGTTGGATACCTTGTTGTGAAAGGTGTTCAGGTCGCCAATGAACCTGGCTTCCTTGGCTGCCTTTGGCTTGGAGGCGGCGGAGAAGAGGTTGCCCAGGAAGGTGTTTTCGGTTCCGGATTCAATCGCCAGCCCCAGTGCGTTGGCCATCCCCGCACACTCGCCCTCGGAGGCCAGATTAACCTGACTGAGGTAATACTCCTGCGAGATGGGCGTCACTGTGCCGCCGGCCGCTTGCACATCCCGCTGGAACAACCCAATCCCGTCCTGGCTTAATTTTACTTTTTCCCTTTCGATCTGCCTGGCCAAGGTGCCGACGTCCCGGTGCGACAGGAACCGTTGCGAGGCGAGTGCCTGGAGTTCGGGAATGCTCAGTGCAGGGTCGTAACCAACAATATCGCCCGGTTTTCCGAGGGTGTAACCCAGTTCATAGTCCATCACGTTGTTGGGCTGTTTCGCTCTCTCCAACGCAGTCTGGAAGTCTTTGGGGACATAGCGTCCCAGCATCCCGGACGGTGGTGGAGGGGCAATTTCGCCTGCAAGCTTCTGATAAATCCAGTCACTTAAGTTAAGGTTGAGCGTTTGGCCCTCCATGGCCCTTACACCAGGGGTGAAATCCTTGAGGGGTTGGCCATAAGGCTGCATCTTGTCGGTATCAAAGGCATACCATTTACCCTCTTTGAGTACGGCACCTGCTTCTATGGATTGATCCGCGACTTTGAGGGTGCCCGTTGCCGCGACGCCATACTCTCTGCTGACTGCCTTCAACAGGTCATAACCGCCCGTTGCGCCCCGCAGTTTATTGATCGCCTCGGCGCCTTTGGAAATGCCTTTGCCCACCAGCCTGGACCCGCCCAGGATCAGGTCATCCAGGCCACCCAGCGGGTTGAGCTCGCTGATGGTGGTGGTGCCGATGATCCTGGCCACTTTCAAGGCCTTGGCCGCGGTGCTGATGGCCTTGCTTCCCACCTTCGCCACCTTGCCCGCCGCCCCGATGCCGGCGGTGAGGAAACCCACGGCGTCCATGGCCAGGTCCGCCGCGCCGTCGGCGTAGTTGCCCTGCTGGAAATTGACAATGGCTGAGCGAAGCGGAATCAGGTCCAGGAAAAAGTTGGTTATTTCCCAGTCTTTTTTCATCTGCTGGTCCAGCGGCGTGGTGCCGCGGGCCTGCTCCTTGATCGTTTTATCATCGAGATTCAGGTGCTCGACAAATGCCTGGGCCAGGGCCTGGGTCCTGGCGGAGAAGAAGCCTTCAGGTGGGGACGGTGCATTGTCGCGCCTCTGGCTCAGGTTGTTCTTTATCGAGTCGTTGGTCGGCGTAAAGGGTTTGATCTCGTGCTGCTGGTTGCTGGTGCGCCAACTGCGCTCTTGCACAAAAATCGGAAGGATCGGCTTGACCCCACCGCTGAGGCTGATTTCGTAGGCGGTCACTTTATCTTCGCCCGTCTTTTTATCGCGGTGGGTGGCTTTGACCAGCAGTTTGTCATCGGGAACAGGCGATGTTTTGGACTTGAAATCTGTGCCTAACGTCGAGGTCAGGGTTTGAAAGAGTTCGATTTTGCCGTCCCCCAGTATTGCCCTGTCATCCAGTGTTTGCTGGGTCAACTGGTGGCTGAGGATGGGGGCAATCCCGTCCTTGAGTGACTGGATCGCCTGGGTGAACTGTTCATCGAATGCGGTGCCTACGCCGAGCTTAAGGCCGGCGTTTATTTCCGTCAGGGGCAACTGTTTATCGTTGGGGTCCACGGTTTTCCACTGGAGGTTATCCAACCCCATCATGGCGATATCCAGCATCGAATGCGGGCCCACGGGTAACCGGTCGGGGTCGTAGAGCGGCCTGATGGTGGGGGTGCTGGTGTCCACGACCGTCAAGGCCTTGTCTTCAAAATACGGCTGGTCGCCAAACCGCTCTTTCAGTTTGGCCAGGGCGATATCCTTGCGGCTGGGGATTTCGGTCGAGAGTAATTCGGAGGCCTTCTTGCGCGCGCCCATCTGTTGATTGAACAGGGTTTTGACCCGATCCACGTCGTCGGCACTGTAATGGTCGTTGGCCGCGCGAGGCAGAATCCCGTTGATCACGCCCCAGTCCACCAACGCTGCTTTCTGGGCCTGTTGGGTGATGCCAAGGTCGTTCAGCGTGGCGCTCTCGGACGCCTGCATGACCTGGGCGAAGGTCATGTTCGGCACTTTGCCCGGCGACTGGGCCTCGATGGCCGCCGCCGCGACCGCCAGGCTGACCCACGTCTGGCTGCCGTAGGTGACGCTGTCGGGGATGTCCTTGACCAGGAACTCGGGGGCCGTTTTGGCGAGCAAGAGGTACGCGCCGACCTTGGCCATCTCCGGGCTGGTTTTACCGTAGTCGCTCAGGTGTTTGCTCAGGCCTTCAAGCACCGCCGAAGCCGGTTTGCCCCAGTGATTCTTCTGGGCCAGGTCGAAACCCGCCACCCGGTTGCGGTGCGGGTGGGCGATCGACTCCGGGTCCAGCATCAAGTGGATGGCCGCCAGGGTGTAGTCATTCACGCTGCTGTCGGTGGCAACGCCGTTCATTTGGGTCTGCAGGGCCTGCCCCATGGCGTGCCCGCGGGCAGAATTCACCATGCTCGCCAGCGCCTTGGCCGGGTCCTGGAGGGTCTCGCCGGACAGTGGCCGGTAGCTGTTCAGGTATTCCAGCACGCCGAGGCGGGGCCCCATTGGCGGTGGGTTCGGGTGGTCGCTGAGGTAGCGGATGGCGGCGGCCCGCGCCGTACGTTGCTCCTGGGGGCTTAACGGAATGGGCCAGGACAAACCACCCCCCCAGTCACCGAGCGGGTGTTGCAGGGCCCTGTCGCTTACCGAGTGAGCAAGACCTGTCAGGTGAAAATGGCTCCTGGGCAACGGCAAGCCCTTGGCGGTAATAAACCGGTCCAGGGTGACGGCATGGCCGGCCTCCATGGGGTAGGAGGAGTCGGGGTGAATATCCATGGGGGTACTGCGCAGCGCAGCCAGCACCGCGCCGGGGGTGGCGTTTTCCCCCAGGCGCTGGGCGATTTCGTTGAGTTTTTTACCCAGGGTTTGCCAGTTCTGGTTGTCGCCCAACGCGGCGTTGAGGCCGGGTGTCGAGGTGTGCCGGGGGGGGGTCTGGCCAGGGGCGATTGCAGGCTGTTCGTCGGCGGGCGGATTCGTCGACGGTGGCCCGTCGGTCGGTTCAACGGTGTGATCGGTCAAGCGCGCCGTCAGCGCGGGGTGGAAGGGGGGTGGCGTGGAGACGTTGCCTGGATTAAGCATGGGTGGGTACCTTTTTTGGAAGTGAGATACGCGCCCTTCTTGAGGAGGTTCCCTGTTCCCCGGGCGCCCCAGTGGGTGGGCCAGGCCGCCGCCGGGGTTCCTATGCCAGGTAGTTGAGTGTGTAAGAAGCAAAGTCAGTGCTGAGCTGTCAAAGGCGCGAGTTCCTATAGGAATCAACAGCCTGCGTGATGTTTATGCCCGACCATGGCAGAAAAATAGCGCTCAGGCGCGACTTTGGGGCAAACTCCTCGTTTTTCCGCATTTGGCCAAGGCATGCCCATGACTCCCGCGTCGTCAGTCGATGAGAAAAGCTTCCGTAAACTGCTGGGCCGCAACGTGGCGCTGCCCCTGGGCGTCGGCGTGCTCAGTGCGGTGTTTTTTGTCTGTCTGATCACCTACCTGTTGTCGGTGATCCAGTGGGTCGAACACACCGACCGGGTGATCAACAATCTCAACGAAACCTCAAAGCTGACCGTGGACCTGGAAACCGGGATGCGCGGCTTTTTGATCACCGGCGACGAGCATTTCCTCGACCCGTACGAAGTGGCCAAGCCGCGAATCATCTCCGACCTGCGCAACCTGCAGGAGCTGGTGGCGGATAACCCCGAGCAGGTCGACCGGCTCAAACGCCTGGAGTCGTTGCAGATCGCCTGGAATACCTACGCCCAGTCGATGATTGATATGCAGCGCCAGAGCGGTGATTTCCGCAGCGCGGTGAAAGCCGGGCGGGGCAAGAGCCTGACGGACGAAATTCGCAAGGAATACGACCGTGCGGTGGCGATGGAGCAACAGTTCCGCATCACCCGTAATGAAGACGTCACCCGCACCACCATCATCAGCGTCTCCCTGTACCTGGCGTTTGTACTCGGGCTAAGTGGTTTTCTGGCGTATATCGGCAGAAAAAATCTACTTGAACTTTCAGAGAGTTACAGCGCAAACCTCGCGTCACAACAGAAGATCGCCAAGCGCCTCGAACAACAAGCCTGGCTGCGCAACGGCCAGACCGAGCTGGCCGAGCAGGTCCTCGGCCAACTGACGTTGAACCTGTTGGGCCGCAACATCCTGCAGTTCTTCGCCCAATACATGGGCTCCGCCGTGGCGGCGCTGTACGTGCGCGAAGAACACGGCGGCCTGAAGCGCGTCGCCACCTACGGGTTTTCCCGTGAGCAGGAACAGCAGGAACAGTCGATCTACAGCGATGAAGGCATTGTTGGCCAGGCCGCCCAGCAGGATCGCCTGATTCGCCTGGATGACGTGCCGGTGGACTACTTCAAGGTCAGCTCGGGCCTGGGTGAAGGCGCGACCCGCAGCGTACTGGTGGTGCCCACCAGCGATGACGATCGCGTCAACGGCGTGATCGAGCTGGGCTTCCTGCGCCCGCTGGATGAGCGCGATGTAGAGCTGCTGGAGCTGATTGCCGGCAACATCGGCACCTCCATCGAAGCCGCCCGTTATCGCCACCGCCTGCAAGAAGTGCTGGCCGAGACCCAGCAGCTCAATGAAGAGCTGCAAGTGCAACAGGAAGAGCTCAAGACCGCCAACGAGGAGCTGGAGGAACAGTCACGCATCCTCAAGGAATCCCAGGCCCACCTGGAAACCCAGCAGGCGGAGCTGGAGCAGACCAACGAGCAACTGGCCGAACAGACCCAGACCCTGGCCGAGCAGCGCGATGCCATGGACCAGAAAAACGTCCAGCTCAACCGTGTGCAGGTGGAATTGGAAGAGCGCGCCGACGAGTTGCAGCGCTCCAGCAAGTACAAGTCCGAATTCCTCGCCAATATGTCCCACGAACTGCGCACACCGCTCAACAGTTCGCTGATCCTGGCCAAGCTGCTGGCAGAGAACCCCCAGGAAAACCTCAGCGCCGAACAGGTCAAGTTTGCCGAGTCGATCTATTCCGCCGGCAACGACTTGCTGAACCTGATCAACGACATCCTGGACATCTCCAAGGTCGAGGCCGGCAAGCTGGACATGCGCCCCGAGAACACCAGCGTTGCCCGCCTGGTAGACGGCTTGCGCGGGATGTTCGAGCCGCTGGCGGCCGACCGCAAGCTCGGGTTCCAGGTGGAGGTGCAGGCCGGCGCGCCGCACATGCTGTTCACCGATCGCCAGCGCCTGGAACAGATTCTGAAGAACCTGCTGTCCAACGCGGTCAAGTTCACCGAGAAAGGCCAGGTGAGCATGTCGGTTTCCCGTCAGCCGGGGGAGGGCATTGCCTTTACCGTGCGCGACTCCGGGATCGGCATTGCGCCGGACCAGCAGGAAAGCATTTTCGAAGCGTTCCGCCAGGCGGATGGCACCACGAACCGGCGTTATGGTGGCACCGGCCTGGGGCTGTCGATCTCCCGGGACCTGGCCAACCTGCTGGGGGGGTATATCAGCGTCACCAGCGAGCCTGGCCAGGGCAGCACGTTTACCCTGGTGCTGCCGGAGCACTACGTAGAACGTGACGAAGACGCCCCGATGATCGAAGCCCCGCGCACCGTGGTGCCTGCACCCGCGCCGGCGCCCATCAAGGTGTCGCCGCTGCCGATCGCCCATGAAGCGCTGATCCCGCGGTTTATCGACGACCGTGACAAGGCCCCGTTCACCACACGCTGCATCCTGGTGGTGGAAGACGAGCCGAACTTCGCCCGCATCCTCTTCGACCTGGCCCATGAGTTGGGTTACCACTGCCTGGTGGCCCATGGCGCCGACGAAGGTTATGCCCTGGCGGAACAGTACATTCCCGATGCGATCCTGCTGGACATGCGCCTGCCCGACCATTCCGGCCTGACCGTGCTGCAACGCCTCAAGGAACACGCCGAGACCCGTCACATCCCGGTGCACGTGATTTCCGTGGAAGACCGCGTTGAAGCCGCCATGCACATGGGCGCCGTGGGGTATGCGGTGAAGCCGACCACCCGTGAAGAGCTCAAGGACGTGTTCGCGCGCCTGGAAGCCAAGCTGACGCAGAAGGTCAAGCGTGTGTTGCTGGTGGAAGACGATGATTTGCAGCGCGACAGCATTGCCCGCCTGATCGGCGACGATGACATCGAGATCACTGCTGTTGGCTTCGCTCAGGAAGCCCTCGACCTGCTGCGCAGCAACATCTACGACTGCATGATCATCGACCTCAAGCTGCCGGACATGCTCGGCAACGAGCTGCTCAAGCGCATGTCTACCGAAGACATCTGCTCGTTCCCGCCGGTGATCGTCTACACCGGGCGCAACCTGACCCGCGACGAAGAGGCCGAGCTGCGCAAGTACTCGCGCTCGATCATCATCAAGGGCGCCCGTTCGCCCGAGCGCCTGCTGGACGAAGTGACACTCTTTCTGCACAAAGTCGAATCCAAGTTGTCCCATGAACGCCAGACGATGCTCCGTACCGCCCGCAGCCGCGACAAGGTGTTCGAGGGGCGCAAGGTGCTGCTGGTGGACGACGATGTGCGCAATATCTTTGCCCTCACCAGTGCCCTGGAGCACAAGGGCGCGATTGTCGTGATTGGCCGTAACGGCCGCGAGGCAATCGAGAAACTCAATGAAGTCGATGACATCGACCTGGTACTGATGGACGTGATGATGCCGGAGATGGACGGTTACGAGGCTACGGCCCTGATCCGCCAGGACCCGCGCTGGCGCAAGCTGCCGATCATCGCGGTAACGGCCAAGGCCATGAAGGACGATCAGGAACGCTGCCTGGCAGCCGGTTCCAACGATTACCTGGCCAAACCCATCGACCTGGACCGGTTGTTTTCGTTGATTCGTGTGTGGCTACCCAAGATGGAACGGATTTAATTGGAAAGAAGTACTGATATCGAACTGCGCTTGTTGATTGAGGCCATTTACCTCAAGTACAGCTATGACTTTCGCGATTACTCCGGGGCCTCGGTCAAGCGCCGCGTGGCCCATGCCTTGCGCCAGTTCGACTGCAATACCATCTCGGCCTTGCAGGAGCGGGTATTGCACGACCCCACGGCGTTCATGCAGTTGCTGCAGTTCCTGACCATTCCGGTCAGCGAGATGTTTCGCGACCCGTCGCACTTCCTGGCGATTCGCAATGAAGTGGTGCCGCTGCTCAAGACCTACCCGTCGATCAAGATCTGGATCGCCGGCTGCAGCACCGGGGAAGAGGTGTACTCCATGGCCATCCTGCTGCGTGAGGAAGGCTTGCTGGAGCGCACCATCATCTACGCCACGGACATCAACCCCCACTCCCTGGAAAAAGCCAAGCAGGGCATCTTCTCCCTGGAGAATGTGCGGGCGTACACCCATAACTACCAGCAGGCCGGTGGCCAGCGTTCATTTGCCGATTACTACACCGCCGCTTACGATTACGCGATCTTCGACAAGACGCTGCGCGAGAACGTCACGTTCGCTGACCACAGCCTGGCGACGGACAGTGTCTTCTCAGAAACTCAATTGATTTCATGCCGCAACGTGCTGATTTACTTCAATAAAAAGTTGCAGGATAGGGCGTTTGGACTGTTCCACGAGTCGCTGTGTCATCGCGGCTTCCTGGTGCTGGGTAGCAAGGAAACCCTGGATTTTTCCGCCTACAGCAAACAGTTCGAACCCCTGGTCAAGCAAGAACGGATCTACCGAAAACTATGAACGAAGCTGCTGCCAGCCCGGTATCCGGGATAGAGGCCATTGTGATCGGCGCTTCCGCAGGCGGTGTCGAGGCGTTGCTGGGCATTTTTGGTGAGCTGCCGGCGAACTTCGGCCTGCCGATCATCACCGTGCTGCACCTGCCGGACGAACGCCGCAGCCAGTTGGCCGAGGTGTTCGACCGGCGCGTCTCGATGAAGGTGGTGGAGGCACGCGACAAGGAGCTGGTCCAGCCAGGCACCCTGTATTTTGCCGGCCCCGGTTATCACCTGTCGGTGGAACATGACCGCAGCCTGTCACTGAGCCAGGAGGATCGCGTGCACCACTCCCGGCCAGCGATTGATTTCCTGTTCGAGTCGGCCGCCGATGTGTACGGCAAGGGCCTGCTGGCGATTCTGCTGACGGGCGCCAACCAGGACGGTGCCCGGGGCCTGGCCCACGTCAAACAGTGCGGCGGTACCACGGTGGTGCAAGACCCGGCAGAGGCACGCGTCGACGTGATGCCCCGGGCCGCACTGGCGCTGCATGTACCTGACCATATTCTTACCTTGAGCCGCATTGGCACTTTGCTGGCTTCCCTGGAATCTTCCCCATGTTAAGTACTGTCCAGGCCAAACTGCTGATCGTCGATGATCTGCCGGAAAACCTGCTGGCCCTTGAAGCGCTGATCAAGCGCGAGGACCGCCAGGTCTACAAGGCACTGAGCGCCGATGAGGCCTTGTCGTTGCTCCTTGAGCACGAGTTCGCCATGGCCATTCTCGACGTGCAGATGCCGGGCATGAACGGCTTCGAACTGGCCGAGTTGATGCGCGGCACCGAAAAGACCAAGAACATCCCCATCGTGTTTGTCAGCGCCGCCGGCCGTGAACTCAACTATGCGTTCAAGGGCTACGAAAGTGGCGCCGTGGACTTCCTGCACAAGCCGCTGGACATCCATGCGGTGAAGAGCAAGGTCAATGTGTTCGTCGACCTGTATCGCCAGAGCAAGGCGATGAAGCAGCAGGTTGAAGCCCTGGAGCAAAGCCGCCGCGAGCAGGAAGCCTTGCTCACGCGTTTGCAGTCCACCCAGGCCGAGCTTGAACAGGCCGTGCGCATGCGTGATGACTTCATGTCGATCGTCGCCCATGAAGTGCGCACGCCCCTCAACGGCCTGATCCTCGAAACCCAGCTGCGCAAGATGCACCTGGCCCGGGACAACGCAGCGGCGTTTACCCTAGACAAGATGCACGCCATGGTTGACCGCGACGAACGGCAGATCCAGAGCCTGATTCGCCTGATCGAAGACATGCTCGACGTGTCGCGCATCCGCACCGGCAAGCTGTCGATTCGCCCGGGGCGTTTTGACCTGACGCAACTGGTGCATAACCTGCTGGAAAACTTCGCCCCGCAAGTCGCCGCGGCCGAGTCTTCGGTGAAGTGGGTCGAAGAAGGGCCGGTGGAGGGCAACTGGGACGAATTCCGTATTGAGCAGGTGGTGTCCAACCTGCTGACCAATGCCTTGCGCTATGGGGCCAAGAGCCCGGTGGAGGTGCGGGTGTATGCCGAGCATGGCGAGGCACGGGTTGAGGTGCGTGACCACGGGATCGGCATCAGCGAAGACAACCAGAAGCGCATCTTCCAGCAGTTCGAGCGCGTGTCGGCCAGCCATGCGGTGGCGGGCCTGGGCCTGGGTTTGTTTATCTCCGAGCAGATTATCGCGGCCCACGGGGGTACTATCGAAGTCGAAAGCCGGATAGGCGAGGGCGCCTTGTTCCGCGTATGCCTGCCCTTGGCGGCTGCGACATGAAATCAATCGTGAATCCGACGCAACCTCTGTGTGACCCTATGGTCGTATCAGCAGCAATTGACCGGACAAAGGCTTCCCATGAGTGAAGATGCACAAGATGTTGTACTGATCGTCGAAGATGACGAGTCCATTATGTTTGTGTTGGGCGAGTACCTGTCGGGCCTGGGGTACCGGGTGTTGAAGGCGATTGACGGTGAACAGGCGTTTGAAATCCTGGCCACCAAGCCGCACCTGGACCTGATGGTGACCGACTATCGCCTGCCCGGTGGCATTTCCGGGGTACAGATCGCCGAGCCTGCGATCAAGCTGCGACCGGAATTGAAGGTGATCTTCATCAGCGGCTATCCCCAGGAAATTCTCGACTGCAACAGTCCGATTACCCGCAACGCACCGATCCTGGCCAAGCCGTTTGATCTGGACACGTTGCAGGAGCACATTCAGCGGTTGCTGGCTTAAACGGGAACCAGCGTTGTGAATCGGAAGTAACGCGGGAAGCCGCAATGGTCATGGCTTGCGTAAGTGGCTTGGTGACCACCGACTCAGGCACCTGAGTCGAGTGGTTTACCGAGTGTTTAAAACTAACCCGCGATAAATGCCGCGGGTACATCCCCTTTGATATAAAACACCTCAGCTTCCTGCAGATGCAATTTCTCAATGGCTTGCAAAAGTGTTGCTTTCGTAATTTTCTTCTGGGCTATCAGGCGTTCGCCATCCTTCAGAATGATGTCGGCAACGGTACGAAAGGCTCCTGGGTCTTGCGTGGTATCGACAGTAAAGACAGGCACCTTGTTATTTTCGGTTGAGTACATCTTGGCGAAGCTATCGGCCTTTGCCTTTCTTGCGCTGAAAGACATGACTTCGCCACTACTGCCTCCTGTCCGGGCGGTGTGTTGGATGATGGCTGCGAGGTAATCATCTCCGGAAGCTGTGGCACCCGCCGCACGCCTGAGGCCGGTTGCCGCAGAGTCGTTGGCCGCCGTATGAGCCCGATATATTTCGGGTGGGATATCAAAGTCCGCACTTTTGAGCTCGCCCAGGGTTTTAATGGACGGCGGGGTTCCGGGCTGAGCGAGACGCTGCTTGAGTAGATTGTCTATGAACCGTTCAGCACTTCTTACGCTGGGTGGTTGGACAAGTATTGGCGCGTCATACAGCGCTTTCACATCCGAACCAAAAACACTGTTTTTCTGCTGCCAATCGTCGGCATGGTTAAAAACCTGGAACTCCAACTTATTAGGGTCCGTACTGTGGGTTTTATATTGCGGAACCAGTTTTTTATCGCGAGTCAGTTTTTCCAGTCCTTTTTCCATCGCCTCCGCGTTTGAGAAGTTCGCCAGGCCAAAATTGGGATCATAAAAGTAATAGGTTTTGCGGGTGCCATCGATTTTTACGCCAGCCGCCATTGCATGGCCCGGAGAGTCGATCATGACTGACTTTGAAACAGTGGAGTCGGCCAGTTCCTTGACCATGTTTTTAACTGAAAGCTGCCGTACGGGTTGGCCCGCGTGGAACGCACTTCGGGAACCCACTTGGGTTTGGAGCTTACTGAGCTTCGTGATAAATGCCCTGGAAGCCGGGTCTGCCGGAAAGGCCGCGGCGAGGACCATGTTTTTGATTAGTATCTGTTCTTTACCTTCTGCAGCGGCGTTTGCCATGACGCGCGAAAGTGCAGCACATTGCCCATCAGACAATTGCATTGTTTGGGAGAAGTACAGGACTTGTGGGATAGGTATGACGTCTCCGAAACGCGGCTCGATATTGTCGATAAATCTCGCTGATCCGGTCCGGCCCAGTTCGTAGGAGAGATCGTCGTATTTCCTGACCAGCATACCGACTTGCTCTGCCGTGATGTTCTTGTCGGCGGCCAGTTTCATGATGTCTGCCGCTTTTATATTATTGGAGAAGCCCTTTATCGTCTGAGGGTTTCCCGTGGAGTAACCGCGCTCAAACGCTGCTTTTCCAGGCCCGTCTCGATGGGTGTAAACGGTTTTTTTCCAATGATTGACAACGGCTTCATCCACTTTCTTGACGGAACGGTCCGCCGTGGCCCATTTTCCGAGCATCTCCGTATCTGACGTTGCGGAGGGAACAAAGTCTTGCAGGGCAGTACCGTAGGGCTGGCGGGTGGCGGGGTTATAGTGGAACCATTTCCCGTCCTGAAGAACCGCCGGGCCTTGCACAATGTTATTGCCCTGCTTGAAGGTACCGAATGAGGATGAGTCGAAACGCTTGCTGGCGCTCACGAGATCATAGGCATCGGCGGCGTGTGTGACCTTCCTGAAGGCGTTTCTTGCGCCCTTGAGCCCTGCCTTTCCCAACCTGAAAGCGCCGACGCCAAGATCGACAACTCCATCCAGGGGGTTAATGGCGCCAATGGCGCCGCGCCCGAGGATTTTTGCCCCATGGGCAATTTTTCTGACAAGGGATGCACCTGACCGGGTTGCAGCGCCTATATTTCTGCCAAGGGATACACCTGCTTGTACGGCCTTCGCTGCCTTGGCCGCAGCCCCGACCCCCAACACAAAGCCGAAGGCATCGAATGCCAAGTCAACGATGCCGTCGCCAACGTTGCCTTGTTGAAAATTCCGGATCGCCGAACGCAGCGGGATAAGATTCAGCATGAACTCCTGGACTTTTTTGTAGAAGGGGACCTCGGTGTCGAAGGTTGTCATGCCCTTGGCTGCATGCTCCAGCTCGCGGATTCCGACATTTTCGATCATCGCGCCGGCGATGTATCGGGTCTTCTCGCTTGTAAAGCTGTTGGGCGTAGCGGTCGCATGTTTTTTGTCGGTGACGTTTGCCGAGTAGCTGCCGGCAGGCTCAACGGCTTTCAGCAGGGTGCCGCGGCGGCTATGCCCATCGGCATAAAATTGCGGCCCCAGTGGATGGCCCTTCAGCTCATCACGTTTGCGCGTAGTGTTTGTACGCAGGTTGATTTCATAAACATGTTCGGCACCACCGTCGAGTTCCGCTTTTACCAGGAGGGTATTGGGTACTTTTGTTTCAACGATTTGGCCAAAGGGCGATTGAGTGACGTTGTATTCGGAGAGCGGGGTGATTTTCGCCTGATCAATATTTATTCTGTCCTCAATAGGCATCGTGTTAATCAGGTGGGCGACTTGAGCGCCAATCGCTTTTTCGATCGCGGGAAAGTAGGCTGACATTGCAGTTTTAAATTGCTCATTGATATCGGGAAGTCGGTCGGCCTTGCCCTGGATATCGCGAATATGGAACTTTGTGCTTGACGAATCCCAATCGTGGATTTCAGCTGGGCGAGAATGGAGGTAACCCTTCAGGTAAAGATCCAGCACTGAATAGGGCCCTGGGTAGTCACGACGCTCCGGGAACGTTGTGATGCACTTTTCCTCGAACGGAATCCGATTACCATACACACGCCTGAGCTCCGCGAGCGCCATCTCCTCGCGTTCGGGCATGGGGGTCGATAGGGTTTTTGAGGCCTCACTCAACGTGTCGACCTGGTCATTGAATGCGCTGGAAACGCGGCGCATCTGATCATCGGTGTAGTGATCCTGGGGGTTCAACGGGATTACCCCGTTGGCAACACCCCAGTCTTTAAGTGCCTCCCATTGAGCCTTTTGCTCGACGTGCCGGTCCTGGGCGGTGACGGGCGCGATGTCGTTTCGCATCATGACCTGTGCAAAGGTCATGCGCGCGGTTGAGCCAGGCGCCTGGGCTTCGATACGCGCCACGGCGGTGCTGAAGCTCACCCAGGTATGTGAGCCGATGGTCACATTCTCGGGGATCTCCTTGACCACATACGCGGGCGCCCTATGTGCCAGCAGCAGGTGGGCCGCAATAGGCGCCATCTGCGCGCTGGCCCGCCCCGTGTCGACGAGGTGTTCAGCCAACTCGGCGACAGTGGCTGAAGGGGGCTTGCCCCAATGCTCAGACCGTGCCAGATCAAAACCGGCCACGGTCGTCCTGGCGGGACTCGACGTGGATCTATCGTCGGATTCTTCATCCAGAGTGGCGCTGAGGGCTGCCAGCGTCCAGTCGTTGATGCAATCGGGGGTCGATACGCCTCCAAACTTTTCCTGCAACGCCCGGCCGAGCGCCTGAGCCTTGGGCGTAGCCAGAAGGGCTTGAATAAACTGCTCCCGGTTACGCAACTGGTGGGGAGAGTAATCTTGCTGGCGGGTCAGATAGCCCAGCACCCCTTTAGGTTCGTCATAGTTTTCCAGATCACTGATATCCAGAGTGTTTTGTCTCAGGGCGTTTTTCACGTTTCGCCGATCGTCATCGCTCCACGGGGTCGGCCAGGACAACGCTCCACCGAGGTTCCCCAGGGGGAGCTGGGAAAGGGGGGCGGTGGTCAGAAACTGGCCGAGGCTGTAAAGATCATCGCGGCTCTTGGGCATGTCCCAAGCGTTATCCCCGATGTATTTTTCGAGGCTGACGGTGGCGTCTTCCTCCCCCTGCCGGTGGGGCGAGTCGGCATGCAGGGTTAGGGTGGTGTTGCTCAGCTCATTGCGAATGAACCGCTCCAATTGAGCGTTAACCAAACTCGGGGTTAGATACAAATGATGAGAGGGCGGTAGTGTTGTGCGAGGCATCAGCTTTTCGGACTCATCTTCCGCCCGGAGCATGACGTGAATCACTTTGAGCGTGGCCTGCCATTGGTCGTGAATGTCGGCCAGCCTGGTCTTTTCGTGCTGCAGGTTGTCTTCGGACCGCCTGACCGCAGGTTCTGCGAGGTCAAAGGTCTTGGTTTGTTCAAGCTTTGCTGCTCGAGCGCCGGCGCCTTCTCTGTTAAACCCGCTGCGGCCTTCGCCATAAAAGTCGGCGACTTCCCGGTAACTCGCTGATGTGGGGGTTGTGGGGGAGTAAATAATAAAGGGAGAGGCGGACGTCAGTGCTTTTGCTGCTTGCATGATCGGCTCCATCATCGACGCCCACCCATAGCCTTCAGTGCCGCCCGAAAACACTCTGCGCTGACCGCCGACGAGGGCGGTGATGGAATTTTCTTTGTGATTGATCTCTATGGATTTTGAAAGATCTATCCCCTTTTCGGTTGCCCAGGTGGCAAAGAGTGGGTTCTTCATCACATTGTGCAGGTGTGACCACCATTGACCGAAGGCAGAGGCGGAGGGAATGTTTTGAATGTCGTTAAACTCCCCGGTACTTTCTGCCGTGCGTAGCATCTGTGCAAAAAGCTCCGCCAACTCACTGTCGCCTTTGGCTTGGGCATTGGCTTCGGTGGGGTCCGTCTCCGCCGCCCGTGGCCGGCGGCTGGAAGACTGCTGGGCTGGGGAATTGAAGGTCTGTTGAAACGAGGGATTAAAGCGGGAGGCGGCAATGGTCATGGCTTTCGCTCATCAGGTATTTATAGGACACGCCTCGGAAAAATTTCGCTCTCCGAGGTGTAAACCTTCGTACCCAAATTGGCGGTTGCGATTCCAATCCGCTGGCGATCAATGATTGCCGGGTTTTGCGGTATCTACTTCACGCCCTGATCATCTCCCGCACCTTGGCCGTCAACAAATCAAAGGTGAACGGCTTGGTGATCATCTGCATGCCCGGGTCCAGAAACCCTCCACGCACTGCTGCATGCTCTGCGTACCCGGTGATAAACAGCACTTTCAAGTCGGGGCGCACCTGGCGGCCGATTTCCGCCAGTTGCCGGCCGTTCATGCCCGGCAGGCCCACATCGCTGATCAACAGGTCAATCCGCTGGCTGGACTCGATGATCGGCATGGCGCTGTCGGCGTCACCGGCTTCGACAAAGGCATAGCCCAATTCACTCAACACGGCACTGACCAGCACCCGTACGGCCGGGTCGTCCTCGACGATCAGTACGGTTTCACCCGCGTTGGCGAAGGGCAGCAGGGCCAGGTTGGCCGGTTCATCGGCCACTACTTCGCCAATGAAGCGTGGCAGGAACAGGCTGACCGTGGTGCCCTGGCCCACCACGCTGTGAATCGTCACATGCCCATGGGATTGCCGGGCAAACCCGTAGATCATCGACAACCCCAGGCCGGTGCCCTGGCCAATGGGTTTGGTGGTGAAGAACGGGTCGAATGCCCGGCTGATCACGCTGTCGGGCATGCCACAGCCGGTGTCGCTGACACTCAATTCCACGTAGTCGCCGGGGGTGAGGGTGCCGTAAGCGGCCGTGAACACACTGTCGAGATGGCGGTTGGTGGTTTCCACCACCAGTTGGCCACCACTGGGCATGGCATCCCGGGCGTTGATGGCCAGGTTGAGCAGGGCGCTTTCCAGTTGGTTGGGGTCGACCTCGGCGGTCCATAGCTGCTCGGTCAGCCGGATGTCCAGGGAAATGCTCTCATTGAGGCTGCGTTGCAGCAACTCGCCCATGGAGGCCACCAGTTGGTTGATCTGCACCGGTTTCGAATCCAGTGACTGGCGCCGGGAGAAGGCCAGCAGGCGGTGGGTGAGGGCGGCGGCGCGGTTGGCGGAGGTCACGCCCAGGTCAATCAGGCTGTCGAGGTCGTCGATCCGCCCCCGGGCCACCCGTCGTCGCAGCAACTCAAGGCTGCCGATGATGCCGGTGAGCATGTTGTTGAAGTCATGGGCAATGCCGCCGGTCAATTGGCCCACGGCTTCCATTTTCTGCGACTGGCGCAACGCCTCTTCATTGTTGCGCAGCTGTGCGGTGCGTTCTTCCACCTGCTGCTCGAGGGTTTCCAGGGTGCTTTGCAGGCGCTGTTCGCTCTGGCTCAAGTCAATCAGGCGGTCCCGGGCTTCGTATTGCCGGCGACGGCCCCGTAGCGCGGTGGTCACCAGGCTGATCAGGGTCACGGGATGGAACGGCCGCTCGAGGAAGGTCACGTTGCCCAGCAGCGTACTCAAACGCGATGCGCCGTTCTGTTCGCTGCCGCCATGATGGGTCATCAGCACGATAGGCAAGTCCGACCACGCCGGCTGCTGCTGAAGATGGGTCAGCAGGGGCTCCAGGTCGATGCCATGCATGGCTTCGGCCGCGATGATCAACAGCCCGGCCCCGTGTTCCAGTTCATCGCAGAGCACCTGCAAATGGCTGGCGATGATGCCGTTGAAACCTGCCTCGTTGAGCATCATCAGCGCCAGGGAGCTGTCGCGGCCCAAGGGCGCCAGGATGATCGCCCGTTCGGAAATGGCGGGCACGTCGCTCATGAACTTTCGTCCTTGAGCAGCGGGTTGTCGGTGCCCATGTAGGTCGGCACACCACGCAACACACCCTGGAACGCATCAAGGGGTTCGCCGATGGTCATGCCGCGACCGCCGATACGGTATTCGCGAATCGTCGACTCGTGGCTGCCGGTGCGTTTCTTGATGATCGAAATTGCGCGGCGGACTTTGCCCAGCGCCTCGAAGTAACGCAGCAGGATTACGGTGTCGGCGAGGTAAGTGATGTCTACCGGTGCTTGCATGTCGCCCACCAGCCCGTGTTGGGCCACGGTCATGAAGGTGGCGGCGCCACGTCGGTTGAGGTACAGCAGCAGCTCGTGCATGTGCAGGATCAGCGCGTTCTCTTCAGGCATCGCGGCCTGGTAGCCGTTGATACTGTCGATCACCACGGTCTTGATCCCGCGTTCATCCACGCAGCGCCGCACCCGGTGAGAGAACTCGCCGGGGGACAGTTCGGCGGCGTCCACTTGCTCGATCAGCAGGTTGCCGGTGGCTTGCAGGGCGGTCAGGTCGATGCCCATGTTCTTCATGCGTTCGAACAGCAGCCCCAACTCTTCATCAAAAATGAACAGCGCGGCTTTTTCGCCCCGGCCCACGGCGGCGGCAGCGAAGATCATCGAGATCAGCGATTTGCCCGTACCGGCCGGGCCGAGGATCAAGGTGCTGGAACCGGTCTCGATCCCGCCGCCCAGCAGTGCGTCCATCTCGCGGATGCCGCTGGTCAAGGTCTGGCGGTTGTAACCGCCCCGGTGCTCGGCGGCCACCAGGCGCGGGAACACGTGCACGCCGTCTTCCATGATGGTGAAGTCGTGAAAGCCGCCGCGGTATTTCTGGCCACGGTACTTCACCACCCGCACGCGGCGGCGTTCGGCGCCGTAGTTGGGGGTCAATTCCTCAAGGCGGATCACGCCGTGGGCCACGCTGTGCACGGTTTTGTCGAGGGACTCGGTGGTCAGGTCGTCCAGCAGCAGCACGGTGGCTTCGTAGCGCACGAAGTAATGCTTGATCGCCAGGATTTGCCGGCGATAGCGCAGGGAACTTTGGGCCAGCAGGCGGATTTCCGAAAGGCTGTCGATGACCACGCGAGTGGGTTTGACCCGCTCCACCACTTCGAAAATCTGCCGGGTGGCTTCGCCCAGTTCCAGGTCCGAGGAGTACAGCAGGCTCTGCTGGTGCTCGGCATTGAGCAGGCTCTCGGGCGGGGTCAGCTCAAAGATATGAATGTGTTCGTCCAGGTCCCAGCCGTGGGACTTGGCACCCTGGCGCAACTCGCGCTCGGTCTCCGACAGGGTGATGTACAGCGAACGTTCGCCATTCCTGGCGCCCGCCTGGAGAAAATGCAGGGCCACCGTGGTTTTACCCGTGCCCGGCTCACCTTCAAGCAGGAACAGATGGCTGCGCGAAAGCCCCCCGGAAAGAATGTCGTCCAGACCTTCAATACCGGTGGCCGCTTTTGCTGTGAACAGCTCTTTGGATGTAGACAAGAAGTGCCCTCGGGTCACGTATCAGTAGAGGGGAGCGCCCGCTGGGGCGCGCCATATTTACTTGACCGTGGCGCTGTGTGGCGGTTCAACGTTTTGTTTCAATTACGCCTTTTTGCCCTGCTTACAGGCCTTGCTGTAACGCCGGATCGTCCGGGTTTTGCTGTTCGAGCTGCGCCAGCAGCACCTGCACGTTCTGCAACTGGCCGGTTTCTTTCCAGTAATTGACCAGCAACACCCGCGCCTTGCGATTGGCCGGGTTGCGCTGGACGATTTCTTCCAATTGGCGCTGTGCCGCTTCCAGTTCCTGCTGGGTGTGCAGGGTGGTGGCCAGGTCGTAACGGTAATCCTGATTGTCGGGTTCCAGCTCCACGGCCCTGGACAGGCTGAGCAGGGCAAAGGCCCGCTCGCCCCGGTGCAGCAGCCACATGCCCAGGGCATGTTGCAGATAGGCCGATTCAGGATGGGCCAGCAACTGCTTGGCCAGGAGCTGGCGGGACTCGTCGACCTTGCCCTGTTTATCCAACAGTTCGATCTGCGCGACCACGGCTTGCAGGTTGTCCGGTTGCAGGCGCATCGCCTGTTCCAGGGCATTTTGTGCGTCGGCCAGTAAGGCACTGTGAATGTACAGGCGCGCCAGCTGGATCCAGCCTTCGGGGCTTTCGGGTTGGCCCTTGAGCAACTTCACGTATTCATCGAGCACCTGCTGCAGAGGCCCGAAGTACAGGCCCAGGGTGTCGGGGGACAATCCCAGCAGCGCATTGGCTGCGGCAAAGCGTACGCTTTGCTCCGGGTCATCCAGCAGCGGCCCGAGCAACAGCGTGCGCTGGCCGCTGGGCACCAGGCCGACAATGCTGTGAATCGCCGCCTCACGCACCTTCGGCGCTTCGTTGGCCAGGTCCTTGTCTGCCAGCTTCAGGGCCTGTGGGCTGGGGTAATTGGGCAGTTCGGCATACAGCGCGGCACGGCGCACATCGGACAGGTCCGGGCGGCCCAGCTGTTGATACAGCACACGGGCGGCGCCGGGTTCGCCGTTACGCGCCTGTTTCAACGCCTTGGCATAACCGTGGGCAATGGCCGGCGGCACAACCACCGGCGGCGTACGGGTGAAATACCAGGTTATCAGCACAATCAACAACAGGGTGCACAGGCCGAAGATGGAGTAACGGCGTGACTTTGACATGCAGGCGTCCGAAAGCTGGGCAGCTAGTGCAAAGCCATCAGCTTCGGTCAGGTCACCCCGAGTGTCAAACCCCCATCACGTCAGCACGAATTCAATCGGCTCAAGGGGCGGGGGCAGCTCGGTTTCACCGAGGGCGGCCAGGATCTCGCGTTGCAGGGTGCGGACGATGGCGTTGCAGGGCAGGTCGTTTTCGTCGAAGCCGAAGGGGTCTTCGAGGTCGTCGCCGATTTCATCCAGGCCGAAGAAGGTGTAGCTGACGATTGCGGTGAAGATGGGTGTCAGCCAACCCAGGGGCTCGGCCATGGCGAAGGGCAGCAGAATACAGAACAGGTAGATGGTGCGGTGCAGCAGCAGGGTGTAGGGGAAGGGCAGTGGCGTGCTTTTGATCCGCTCGCACGAGGCCTGGACCTGGCTGAGGCCGTACAGGCGGGTTTCCAGTTGGGTGTAGCGCCAGTCGCTGATGTGGCCTTGTTCGGCCAGGGTCGAACAGCGCGCGCCCAGCTGTTGCAGGATGCGGTCGGGCAGGTTGGGGTGGCTGGCTTGGACGCTGACCCATGGCTTGATTGCCTGGGCTTCGTCTTCCAGGCGTAAGCGCGCGACCAGGCCGTGGGCGAAACCGCACAGGCCGCGGAGTAGGCCTTCGCGTTCGTCGGGGGTGAAGAGTTGGGTTTCGCGGATGAGTGAGCGGACTTCGATGACCATTTGGCCCAGTTGCTTGCGGCCTTCCCACCAGCGGTCGTAGCAGGCGTTGTTGCGAAAGCTCATGAAGATCGACAGTGACAGGCCCAGCAAGGTGAAGGGCGTGGCGTTGACCTTGGAGAAATAGGCCGGGTGCAGGGTTTCTACCAGTACGATGACCGAGGCCAGCAGGGTGACCGCCAGGCTGCGCAGGGCGATGCGCTTGGCGATTGAGCCTTTGAGGGAGAACAGGATGCCGAGCAGGTTGGGTTTGGGGCGGACGATCATGGGCGGGCTTCTTGGGTGGCGCAGGTTGTCAGGTTAGAAGCCTGACGGTGTTGCGTCCAATTGCTTGGGCTGACTGGGTGATTGGTGGGGTCTATCGGGGGGGCTTTTGGTGTACATATCCGTTGCTGCGGTAACGGCCGCCTATGGTTC